>NZ_JAKGAK010000016.1 GCF_023061185.1 Chromohalobacter beijerinckii | reverse complement strand
GCCTTGAGCTGGTAGTAGAACGTGCTGCGCGGCAGCGATGCCGCACGCAGCAGCAGCGCTAGGGGGTGCTCATGCCTTAACCCTTGGACGGCTTGGGCTTTTTGCCCCGTGTCGTCGCCCGTTTCTCTCGGGCCAAGGCATCGAGCTTTTTTAGATAGGCATTCTCTGCCCGCAGATAGGCCAGCTCCTCGAGCAGTTCCTCATGAGAGCGCTCACCATCGGTGGGAGGCTCGGGCGGTGGAGATGGGGGCTTCTGGGGCATCGGGCGGCGTCCCGTACGTTTCGGTTCCAAGGCGGTTAGGCCACCACTATGGTACTGGCGCTCCCACCTGCCAATAGCGCCAGCGGCACGGATATCAAACAAGATCTCGGTCTGTCGGATCGACAAGCCGTCACGCCACCTCTTTTCCAGCACCTCACGCTTGAACGCTGGGCTGTAGTGACGGCGTGTTTGGCGCAATCCTGAAGGCCCATGCTGCTGGTACTGCTCCACCCATCGCCTGATCATGGAATAGTCCAGGCCAAAGTGGTGGGCGGTCTCTTTTAGGCCGACCTTCCCATACAGGTATTGCTGTACCACTTGCCACTTAAACTGGTCGCTGTACTGGTTCCTCATAGAAACACCCCGAAGGTTGGATTGGGTGTCCAACTTTCGGGGTGCAGTTCATTTTGGTGGGCTTCGTCGTTTCCGGCCGGTCACTTCTGGGCTGCGACATATAACCACATTTTTTATGTGGGTATTAGGTTTAGACTTGATGCATACGAAGCGCTCGCCGCTTCTCGCTTCACCTCAAACCAACTCGTCTCAAACCAACTCGTCACAAACCAAGGAGTCGTCCCATGCGCCGTGCCCTGCTCGTTTCCTCACTCGCCCTCACCGCCGCGCTCGTGCCCGCCACCTCGGCGCTCGCCTACGGCCAGGGCGATTTCTACACCCGTTTCGGCGTCGCTAAGGTCGCCCCGCAAAGCGACAACGGCGACTTCGGCGCGCCGCTGAACATGAAAATCGACGCCGACGACGACAGCGGTTTCGCCTTCACTCTCGGCTACCGCTTTCACGATAAGCTCGGCGTGGAGCTGCTCGCCGCGCAACGCTTCGAACACCAGGTCGCCCTCAATGACAATAACCTCGCGTCCATCAAGCACCTACCGCCGACACTGACGCTGCAGTACTACCCGCTCGGCGGCACCGACGCCCGCGTGCAGCCCTACCTCGGCGCCGGGATCAACTACACCCACTTCTCCGACGAGAAACTCGACGGCGGCGAGCTCGAACTTGACGATAGCTGGGGTGGCGCCGCACAACTCGGGGTCGACCTGCTGATCGACGATCACTGGGCGCTCAACGCCGCCGCCTGGTATCTCGACATCGACAGCGACGCCACCGCCACGCTCGGCGGCACCGACTATCACACCAACGTGGACATTGATCCCATCGTCGTCATGGGCGGGCTCAGCTACCGGTTCTGAGCCGCCCGGCTAGGCGATACCCCGCACGGCGGGCTACCCTGTAAAAACACACGGATGCGACAGGAGCCCGCCAATGCATAAGCACATCGACTGGGACGCCCCCGGCAACGCCAGCGTGACCCGCCACTACGCCAGCGACAAGCAGCACGAAGTTCAACCCCACCCCGGCATGATGCTCTCCGCTCGCTACCAAGGCATGGTGGTTCGCGTCGAGGTCGAAGCCTACCGTGAAGACGACGCCCTCAGCATCGGCAAGGTCGCCGCGCTCATCGACACCCAAGGCAAACGCCACCAGACCCACGACGATTTAAGCGTCGGCGACTACGTCCGCCTCCCCGACGACAAACGCGCCCTGGAACCCGCGATCGAGGATGAAGAGGACTGAAGCCATGTCGACGCTTCGACCCGCACTTTCGTCCACGCTGGCCCTGCTCGGCAGCACCACGCTCTTGGTCTCCATGACCGCCCAAGCCGATGCGCTCGAACAGCAACGCCAGGATCTTCAGCACTTCCAGGTCATCGCCCACCGCGGTGCCAGCGGCTATGCCCCCGAACATACTTGGTACGCCTACGACAAAGCACTCGCCATGGGCGCCGACTACCTCGAGCTGGATATCCATATGAGTGCCGATGGGCGCCTGGTGGCCATTCACGACACCACCCTGGAACGCACCACCGATGGCCAAGGGTTAGTGAAAGAACACAGCCTCGACGAACTCAAGGCACTCGACGCCGGCAGCTGGTTCAACGCCGCCCACCCGGAATACGCCGACGACGCCTACGCCGGCGCCAAGCTACTCACCCTGGATGACGTCATCGACCGCTACGGCCAGGACGTGCGCTACTACATCGAGACCAAATCACCCAAGGACTATCCCGAGCTGCAAGACGCCCTGGTCAGCAGGCTCGAGGCTGAAGGCCTGGTGCAATCCGGTTCCGTGGTCATTCAATCCTTCAGCCAAGCCAGCCTGCAGGAAGTCCACAAGCTCAATCCCGACATCCCGCTGATCCAACTGCTGTGGTACTCCCCCGGCGAAGACGGCGACACCCTCGAGGAATGGACCGGCGTCACCCCCAGCCCGGCCAACATCACCGACGCCGACTTCCAGGCGATCGCCGATTACGCCGACGGCGTCGGCCCCAACTACCTGTACGAAGGGGAACCGGTCATCGACGCCCGCTTCATCGAACAGGCCCACGCCAACGACCTGCTGGTGCACGTCTACACCATCAACGACAAAGACCGGATGCGCCGACTGCTCGACTGGGGCGCCGATGGCCTCTTCACCAACTTCCCCGATCGATTGAAGGAAGTGCGGGCAGAAGCAGAGTGATGATTCAGGCAGCCGTCTCGTTCATCAGGCTCTCGTACGGCATCTTGAGCCCATCGTGAAGCCAAAAAAATCAGGCGCAGGCTGAGCTTGCGCTTGCGGTTCAACACTTCGGAAACGCGACCGCTCGGGCCGATATAAGACTCAAGATCGCGGGGTAGCGCTAACCCTTAGGCGGCGTGTTACTGGCTGGCGAGCTGTTTCTGAGCTGCCTGAGCGGCAGCTGACACGGCACTATATCCCCGCGTGTGCGGGGAACGGTGCATCGCCGACGACCAGTTGCACGAATTCGACGGTTTATCCCCGCGTCTGCGGGGAACGGCCATCGACCAGGGCATCGTTCTGGACCCCGAACGGTTGATCCCCGGGTGTGCGGGGAACGGCGACGGGCAAGCAGGCGCTGCTCGGCGAGAATCGGTTGATCCCCGCGCCTGCGGGGAACGGAGCCAGAAGGAGGCGATGCCGGTACGCATCGCCGGTTTATCCCCGCGTCTGCGGGGAGCGGCCCCACAGGGCACCATCGCGGACTCGATCTGCGGTTTATCCCCGCGTCTGCGGGGAACAGTCGTCAGACCCAGCAACTTCCGCCATGGCCTGCGGTTCATCCCCGCGCCTGCGGGGAACGGATGTACAAGCTCAAGGGCGATTGGACCTACAACGGTTTATCCCCGCGCCTGCGGGGAACGGTCCCAGATAGGCGCACCATTGGTGCCCTCGAACGGTTTATCCCCGCGCCTGCGGGGAACGGCGGCACTACCGTGCTGGTCGATCTGTTTCAGGCGGTTCATCCCCGCGCCTGCGGGGAACGGTTGATGCCCAAGTAGCTGCCGGCGCGAAACGTCGGTTCATCCCCGCGCCTGCGGGGAACGGCACGGGTTAGTCGCCCCGACTCGTGCCCAGGTCGGTTCATCCCCGCGCCTGCGGGGAACGGCCGTTCTTGACGAGGTGGAAGTAGGGCGTTCGCGGTTCATCCCCGCGCCTGCGGGGAACGGGCACCAAGCCGCGCACTATGCCGGTCTGGTCACGGTTCATCCCCGCGCCTGCGGGGAACGGGTCACGGGCTATACGCGGGACATTGTCACCGGCGGTTCATCCCCGCGCCTGCGGGGAACGGGCGGGAAGGGCCAAAGGGGTCCATCCCCATCACGGTTCATCCCCGCGCCTGCGGGGAACGGGGGCTGCGCGGGGTTATATGGGGGGGCGTTTCGGTTCATCCCCGCGCCTGCGGGGAACGGCGCCGCGCCGTCTACGCCACCGCGCACGCCAGCGGTTCATCCCCGCGCCTGCGGGGAACGGTCTTCCAGTTCCTGCCCGCAGAACGGACAGGGCGGTTCATCCCCGCGCCTGCGGGGAACGGGCTCCTGGATCGCGCGGCGCAATTCGTCCTCGCGGTTCATCCCCGCGCCTGCGGGGAACGGATCTCTTTGAAATCCCGCCCCTCTTTAGGCTCCGGTTCATCCCCGCGCCTGCGGGGAACGGCGAGCTCCGAGGTTGGTGGCGAGATCGCCCAGCGGTTCATCCCCGCGCCTGCGGGGAACGGCTCGATGGTTTCGAGCAACGCACGGTTGCGCACGGTTCATCCCCGCGCCTGCGGGGAACGGGGTGGATCGCGAACAACCGGCCATCGAACCGACGGTTCATCCCCGCGCCTGCGGGGAACGGATTGGAGCAACGACATGGCCGAAACCGATCAACGGTTTATCCCCGCGCCTGCGGGGAACGGATCCCAACACTCAGCTCACACAAAGCAGGAAACGGTTTATCCCCGCGCCTGCGGGGAACGGAACGACTACATCGAGCTGCTCGCCTACGCCGCCGGTTTATCCCCGCGCCTGCGGGGAACGGCCCAGCAGAAAATCACGCATGATCTACCCTCACGGTTTATCCCCGCGCCTGCGGGGAACGGCGGGAGGTCGTACTCGGCCAGCGCCTCGCGAACGGTTTATCCCCGCGCCTGCGGGGAACGGGCTCGGCCAGCCACCACTGCTCGCCGATAGTCCGGTTTATCCCCGCGCCTGCGGGGAACGGAGCAAGTCGGACAAGCAAGGCCACGCCGTGGCCGGTTTATCCCCGCGCCTGCGGGGAACGGCTGACGACCTTGGCGCGGTATTCGGCCATTTGCGGTTTATCCCCGCGCCTGCGGGGAACGGTTCCGAAGCCCCGTCCTGGCCATATGCCACGGCGGTTTATCCCCGCGCCTGCGGGGAACGGGCGACTCAGGGGGTGCGGCATGAAATTAACCCCGGTTTATCCCCGCGCCTGCGGGGAACGGCCGGTGCCGCTGAGATCCTGCGCAGCTTTGAGCGGTTTATCCCCGCGCCTGCGGGGAACGGTTTGTCGGCGAGATCCATCATCATCACGCCGGCGGTTTATCCCCGCGCCTGCGGGGAACGGGTGGCGCCGTTGGTACCGGGCACGGCGATGCCCGGTTTATCCCCGCGCCTGCGGGGAACGGTTGGCCAGGCGTGCATGCGCCCTGGTCTTTCGCGGTTTATCCCCGCGCCTGCGGGGAACGGTGCTACAAGTCGAACCGTAAGCTGGCGGAGTTCGGTTTATCCCCGCGCCTGCGGGGAACGGTGCAAGGTCGCAAATCAGAATAGAGCTACCGCCGGTTTATCCCCGCGCCTGCGGGGAACGGAAGCGCCCTGAGACGATGGCCGCCTCAAGTTCCGGTTTATCCCCGCGCCTGCGGGGAACGGACCTCCAGGCCGGCAGTCGGGGCTTTGTCGAACGGTTTATCCCCGCGCCTGCGGGGAACGGCTCGCGGCGCTCGGCCAACCAGTCGGGCTCGCCGGTTTATCCCCGCGCCTGCGGGGAACGGTCCCATTTGGCGAAATATTTCGTTCGGTACATCGGTTTATCCCCGCGCCTGCGGGGAACGGGTGGTGGCTGTCGCCTACATGGGTTCGCAAGGCGGTTTATCCCCGCGCCTGCGGGGAACGGTGCCCTCGAGTAGTCGAATCGCTGTTAAACTGCGGTTTATCCCCGCGCCTGCGGGGAACGGGTGGGTCTCTTCGCTCGGCGACCATTGACAGGCCGGTTTATCCCCGCGCCTGCGGGGAACGGTCCATGACGATCGGCAGCGTGCCGCTCAATCGCGGTTTATCCCCGCGCCTGCGGGGAACGGCATTTTTTTGCGAGAGCGCGCTTAGTCGGTGCCGGTTTATCCCCGCGCCTGCGGGGAACGGAGGGTGTCCTTCAGCGTGCCCTGGGTACCGGCCGGTTTATCCCCGCGCCTGCGGGGAACGGCTGATGGCCGAAGGCCGGCTCTCGCTTTCAGGCGGTTTATCCCCGCGCCTGCGGGGAACGGCCGTGGTTGGTGGATGCGGTAAGGTCAGTTGCCGGTTTATCCCCGCGCCTGCGGGGAACGGCCCGACCTCGACGGCACCGGCAACAATACGTGCGGTTTATCCCCGCGCCTGCGGGGAACGGGGGGTACTCGACCTCGTCGACGCGGATGATCTCGGTTTATCCCCGCGCCTGCGGGGAACGGCTCGAATCGACCGCTGAGGGGCGCGAAGGGTACGGTTTATCCCCGCGCCTGCGGGGAACGGTAGGAATGCCTATATGCTAGCTACAGGAACTCCGGTTTATCCCCGCGCCTGCGGGGAACGGATCTTAGCGCGCACGATCGCGCCATTCTGAATCGGTTTATCCCCGCGCCTGCGGGGAACGGTAGCCGTTACCCCAGCCCAGGACGTGCATTTGCGGTTTATCCCCGCGCCTGCGGGGAACGGCCGCTCAATCTCGGCAAGCCTATCTTCGTGCTCGGTTTATCCCCGCGCCTGCGGGGAACGGGATGAGAATACGGATGACGGCAATTGGAGATTCGGTTTATCCCCGCGCCTGCGGGGAACGGTAGATCTCAGGCCCTTCCTGCGCGAGCGATATCGGTTTATCCCCGCGCCTGCGGGGAACGGAACTCCAAGCGCTCCGCCAAGAAGTTGCCCAGCGGTTTATCCCCGCGCCTGCGGGGAACGGTCCGCCACAGCCTCACGCGTATATATCAGCGCCGGTTTATCCCCGCGCCTGCGGGGAACGGCGGCCCTCGTTGATACCGGCGATAGGGCTTGCCGGTTTATCCCCGCGCCTGCGGGGAACGGCCTCCCCGTGGCGGCTTTCAACATCGCCAGGCCGGTTTATCCCCGCGCCTGCGGGGAACGGGCGGACCACCAGGCCGAGGCCGCGCTGACGCACGGTTTATCCCCGCGCCTGCGGGGAACGGCAATTCCTTGGCGAGCCATCCGTACCCCAGGGCGGTTTATCCCCGCGCCTGCGGGGAACGGCAACCTCTGATGCCTGACTCGACCGCCTCCAACGGTTTATCCCCGCGCCTGCGGGGAACGGCGGCCTGGCGGTGGTACTTGGCAGCGTAATCACGGTTTATCCCCGCGCCTGCGGGGAACGGGGCCCGCATCCAGTGGATCTCATCCCAGCGCCCGGTTTATCCCCGCGCCTGCGGGGAACGGCAACCTTCTCGGATAAACGATCGGCTCTCGACCGGTTTATCCCCGCGCCTGCGGGGAACGGGGGGCAAGGTTCTGATCCCAATGCCAAGAATGCGGTTTATCCCCGCGCCTGCGGGGAACGGGGTTATCCGCATGGAGCGGGATGAGATGCCGGCGGTTTATCCCCGCGCCTGCGGGGAACGGCCGCTCCCGATACGGCGCTATCAACCTCGATGCGGTTTATCCCCGCGCCTGCGGGGAACGGCATTTCGATCGCATCCCCCACCGGCCAAGATTCGGTTTATCCCCGCGCCTGCGGGGAACGGCATCACGCCGCCGGCGACGTTGCTGATTTTGTCGGTTTATCCCCGCGCCTGCGGGGAACGGCTCGCTGACGGTCGTCGAGAAGCCGTCTAGCACGGTTTATCCCCGCGCCTGCGGGGAACGGGACGAAGCGGCTATTCAGGACAACGAAGAGCGCGGTTTATCCCCGCGCCTGCGGGGAACGGGCTATCACACCCGGTACTAAGTACGCCTTTACCGGTTTATCCCCGCGCCTGCGGGGAACGGAGCGCGACTAGAGCGGAATCCGGGTAGATTAGCGGTTTATCCCCGCGCCTGCGGGGAACGGCGCGATCTACAGCCGGGTCTATCCGCATGAACCGGTTTATCCCCGCGCCTGCGGGGAACGGTGACCGTAAAGTCACCAAGCTGACCACTCATGCGGTTTATCCCCGCGCCTGCGGGGAACGGCAATCGGCGGTGCGGTAGACGTCCCCAGGGTACGGTTTATCCCCGCGCCTGCGGGGAACGGCAGAGCAGGGAGAGGTCATACTGTCTGGGGACCGGTTTATCCCCGCGCCTGCGGGGAACGGGTCATGACGAAGATCGAACTGACGATGCCCGAGGGTTTATCCCCGCGCCTGCGGGGAACGGATGTCGGTGAACTTGTAGGGCTTGTCCTGACGCGGTTTATCCCCGCGCCTGCGGGGAACGGTGGAGTCGCGCCGCCAAGCGGTGAGTGACTACCGGTTTATCCCCGCGCCTGCGGGGAACGGATGGCGTCGGTCATCTCGTCGAAGTTCACCGTCGGTTTATCCCCGCGCCTGCGGGGAACGGTATAAGTGAAGTCGGCTCCACGATCATTTTTGCGGTTTATCCCCGCGCCTGCGGGGAACGGGGACCAACTGCAAGAAGAACATTAATCATTAGCGGTTTATCCCCGCGCCTGCGGGGAACGGCATATCACCACTTTTTCACCACCATATCACCACGGTTTATCCCCGCGCCTGCGGGGAACGGTCATGTTGCGCCGCTGCTCTGTCTCTGCAAGGCGGTTTATCCCCGCGCCTGCGGGGAACGGCTCTCGGCGCTCGGCTTCTGCGGCTGCCCTTGCGGTTTATCCCCGCGCCTGCGGGGAACGGCGCCGATACTGGTCGGCGTGCTCGGGATCATCCGGTTTATCCCCGCGCCTGCGGGGAACGGTGCATCGACTGGTCGATCCCCTGCCCCAGCATCGGTTTATCCCCGCGCCTGCGGGGAACGGACGCTTCACCCAAAGGGCGCGGCCTCGGACTACGGTTTATCCCCGCGCCTGCGGGGAACGGTGACCATGTGTTGTAATCAGGTATATCCATGACGGTTTATCCCCGCGCCTGCGGGGAACGGATCAATCGCTGCATTGAAAGCGTCCGTCGCTCCGGTTTATCCCCGCGCCTGCGGGGAACGGTCGACCTGCTGCTGGTAGCCGCCGACCTCCGACGGTTTATCCCCGCGCCTGCGGGGAACGGCTACGGCAGACGTTAACCTTGAATCGCTCGGCCGGTTTATCCCCGCGCCTGCGGGGAACGGTTGCATCGCTCGGGGCTCGATTGCGCACTCGACGGTTTATCCCCGCGCCTGCGGGGAACGGCTTTGACTCAACCTCCAGCTTATCAGCTATATCGGTTTATCCCCGCGCCTGCGGGGAACGGCCCGTCGCATCCGTGGGTCTACTGCCGAACGACGGTTTATCCCCGCGCCTGCGGGGAACGGTCACGCCTACCGTCACGACGGCCAGTATCTCGCGGTTTATCCCCGCGCCTGCGGGGAACGGCATCTTTAGCGCTGGGCGGAATACCTCCCAGGCGGTTTATCCCCGCGCCTGCGGGGAACGGGGTGACATGGCAGGAAATCAACAGCCTCGTGCAGGTTTATCCCCGCGCCTGCGGGGAACGGAACGGTGCGGATAGTGCGGGTACCGTCATTGACGGTTTATCCCCGCGCCTGCGGGGAACGGGAACCGTCGGGCAGAGTGACGCCGGCAGTCTCCGGTTTATCCCCGCGCCTGCGGGGAACGGACTAATTATAGACAGTTGTTTTTAAAGAACAAAATCGCCGAGGATATTTCCACCAGCTATTTTGTTCAAAATTTGATCACTCCAAGTTATTAAAGAACCTTTAAAATCAGCTAGTTGTCTTGTTGCGGAAGAAAACGCACCAGCCTCAGTCCATCGTGGTCGATGGGGACACGACGATTGTCGCCATAGGTTTGGAACTCGAAGCCGGATTCGTGATTGCTGGCCCAGGCCATGGCAACGTTCCCGCTTTCCTCGGCCAGCACTTCAATCTGCTCCCAGATCATCTCGCGGATGCGTTTACTGACATCACCGACATATACACCGGCTCTGATTTCCAACAACCAAACGGCCAGCCTCCCGCGCAAGCGAGGGGGTACCGCCTCAGTCACCACGACGAGCATCGCCATCATTGACTCCTATGCCCGGCATCGCCGACGGATTCCGGCTCCGGAATCGCCGGTGGGACCGCATCCGGCGGCGGAGGCGGAGGCTCGATCTCTCCAGCGGCCAATACGTCTTCGACCATGGGGATCAACCGCTGCAATAAGCGGGTTTGCTTGAAGGCATCGCGACATGCAATGCGTACCTCTCGCTCCGGCATCGGCGGATTGCGGGCCGCTACGCGAAACGCGGCCGGCACCACCGTCTCGAATTTAACGATATCGGCGATGTCGTAAACGAAGCTCAAGGGCTTGCCGGTATGCAGAAAACCAATCGCCGGCGCGTAACCGGCTGCCAGGATCGCGGCTTCCGTGATGCCGTAAAGACAGGCGGTAGCCGCCGAAAGGCACTGGTTGGCCACATCGGAGGCATCCCATTGGGTCGGATCATAGCGACGCCCGTGCCACTTGACGCCATATTGCTTGGCAAGAAGCTGGTATGTCTTGCGTACCCGAGCCCCTTCCATACCCCGCAATTGATCGACGCTCCGCCGCGAAGGCGGCTCTTCGCCAAAGCGAAGCTCGAACATCTTGCGCACGACTTTCAGACGCAATTTTTCATCCAGCGCCAACTGAGCTTGATAGAGCAGCTTGTCCGAACGCGCGCCGCCAGGCTGACCCGCGCTATATAGACGCACGCCGGCATCACCGACCCAAATAAGCAAAGTTCCAACCGTCGCCGCCAACTTGACCGCCGCGTGCGACACGCGGGTGCCGGGCTCGAGCAGCAAGCACGCGACAGACCCCACGGGGATGTGCATCCGCTCGCCATTCACTTCATCAATGACGACGAAAGCGCCATCTCGCACGTCGATCTGACCCATCCCGACAAAGATCATCGACATGCGATCTTTCTCCGGAATGGGCTTCAGCGGAATGAAGCCCATGACGCTCTCCTATGGCCGACGCAACATCATCAGGCCGCAGCCAAAAGCTTTGGCACGGCCAATGCCGTGTCGTAGCGCCTCATTGAGCGCCACCGGGTCGGCCACCTCCAGCAGACCTTCGTAATCCACGCTGGAGTAGCGGATGGGCTCCCCGCCCCCTTTTTTGCTCAGCGCATACTGACGGTAAGCGCCTACCTCCGGCGCGACGGGCAGCGTAAAGCCAAAGGCGTCCGCCCGATCAGCAAGCCACTGGCGTGCGGCAGCATCCATCGCCTCGGTACATGCCTGGCTCGTCCGCTCTCCTTTTGGGAAGGGATAACGCGCATCCATCAGCACGTCGGCGCGCTTAGAACGGCGGCCCTGGCCCATCGGTTTGGCAATGGAGGGGTTAGCACGCAGGCGAAAGGCCAGCCGTTCGCCTTTGGCAAGCTGAGGGGCAAAGGGCTTGCACTGTACCTCGAAGCCCTCTATCGGCTCTGGAGCGCACGCCGAACCGACGTAGAATCGGGGTAATCCGGCGCCCTTGCCGTTGGAATTTTCTTCCATCTCCTGGCGGAAAATAAAGGGCCGCTCGCCTTCGGGCACACCGGGAAACAGCCGCCAGAGCAACTGATGGGCGGTATAGGCGCCGCCCTCCAGCACATCGAACAGCTCGGCGCGGGTGAGGCGGTTGAGGTCCAGCCTGACACTTGAAAGATACATTAGCGCTCTCCTTTCAGCGTTTCAGTGCGCCGGTTTTCCAGGCGGGGACCGAACTGCCAGCGGCGCCGATGCAGCGGTTCATCCCAGACTTCGCTGGACTCACTGGCCGCAACGCCATCGAGCGCATCGGCTGACCCTTCCCAGGCGTAAAGCACCTCGTCGGGTAGGCGCAGCAGGCGCTTATCCTTCTCCTCATTCCCCACCAGCGCCAGCCAGGCGCGTTCCGGATCCAGCGCGCTTTCAAAACAGTGATCCAGTGCCTGGCGCCAGTGGCTGGCTTTGACCACGGTCGGCACCAGTGGCGCGGCCAGGGGGCACGCCTTGCGGCCGAGATAGAGTGGAAAACGGGGCTTTTCCAGCGCCGCTTTCAGTTCTTCTAGGGTCCAGGCAGCGTCTGGGGCCAGACGTACCGCTACACTCCACAGACCGTCGCAGCGATAATCTCTCGACGAGAGAATGGTGTTGAGCGCCTCCTTGGGCACCGACAGCTCCTCGCGGCGGGTACGGTGGGTCACTTTCGATTGCGACGACGGTACCTGGACTGTGTGATAGTCGCGCATCAAAAGCCCCGGCGAGCGCTGTTTTACCGCTACCTGCAGGCCCTTGCGCAGTTGGTGCTGGCCATCATCGTCATCGCGGCGGATGCCGAGTGCTGCCCCGATAAGCCCGAGAATGGCGCTGCGCCCGGGATAGGTCGCCGTCGGCCGCGTCTCGCCGACCGCGGCTTCGCCCCAGCTCGCCATGGGCGCATAGAGGCGAAAAACCAGGTGGTGTGGCATATCGCCTCCGCTTAATTATCACTTTTGAGAAAGGCCAGTAGCGCTTGCAAGTTGCCGCGCTGAATGTCCCCCTGCAGGAAAGGCGTGTCGTAATCCGGCGTGGCCGAGAGGATAAAGCGCCGATCCGCCCCTGCGCCGTAAGCGTCATCGAAGGCCTGGGCCTGCCTTTCCAGTTTGTCGATGGCGCTGACCGCCTGGGCCTCGCCGTTGACCGGCTGCAGGAAAGACGCGGCCAATGAACGCGGCTGCTGGTCGCCTTTCTCTGCCAGCACATAGCTTGCCTGGGCGCGGGAACCGTAACTGTTCTGCTTGCCCTTGGGCGAGATCTTGACGGCGGACTCCACCAGCGCGTCGATGGCGCGGTCGGCCAGCTCAGTGTTGCCCTGCAGGTTTTCGACCAGCAGATCCCGGTCGATGCAGAGGTAGAGGTAGAACAGCCCGGCGGCGAACCCGGCTTCGCCGATATGCGCCGCACCACGGTCGTCGTCACCAGTATTGAGGTCATCGACGGCGGTAAAGTAATCGTCCTCGACCTCGGCGGCGTGCACGGTAATGGCATGGGCGACCTGACAGGCCGCTTCAACATTGTAGCTCGGCGCGGCCGCTAGCATGCGTCCGAACAGCGCCACATCGACAGCCGTGGGCCGCCGAGCGAGCAGCCCCTTGAGCTCGTCATCGGTCGGCTCGCGGTTCTCGGCGCCTAGCACATCGGCGAGCTCTTCAAGCGCGGCAATTTCTTCCGGCCCGACGTGAACCAGCTGTTCGATTTCGTACTCGTGCTTTTCGCCCTTGTCGACCTTGCGCAGCTTGCCGAAGACCCCGGCGATCTTCTCAGCGCTGCCACTCGCCACTTTCTCGTTGGCGCCCGAGTTAGTCATCCGCTTGTAAACCTCTCCTCCCAGACGCTTGGTGCGCGTGCCCTTGTGGCCATCGACTGCCGCTTCGAACAGGTCGGAGGTGCGCCAGTTGCGCTTGAGGCTCTGTGAGGAGACGCGCAGCCGACGAGCACCGCCCATGAAGGCCGTCTTGGGGCGACCCAGGTCGTCGCGGTTGAGGTTGGAAGGCGGGTAGGAGGTCAGCAGATGAAGCTGGATAAAATGACTCATGGTGTGTCCCCTGAATACAAATGTGACGAATGTCGAAAAGTGGTTGTTGAAAAGCGACGACAGACGTTCAGTCGCCCGCTGCCGGTTTCAACGCTCGCGCCTGGAAGTAGGCGTCGCTCATGACGAAGGCAAAGCGCTGGGGCGCCTTGGTGCGGTATTGGCCGCGCTGCTCGCGCTCCCATAGCGCAACCATATCGGCCAGGCGGACAACGCTGACGCCGGCGTTCTCAGCAAGCTTGAGCGCCCGGCGAAAGCGCCGGATCAGCTCTTCTGGTGTATGGCAGTCGAGCAGTTGTTGAAAGCGTAAATCGCTCATGCGCGGGGTATCGGCGGTATTGGGGCGCTTCTCGCCCAGCCGTTTGCCCAGCGGGGCATCGAATGTCTCGGCGCGCAGCTCGCTCGCGACGGCAGCAACGACCGCCCATGTCGTGAGGCGCTGATCGCGGGGGGGCTTGGGCGGTGCCTCCTGCCAGGCCCGTTCCTCGAGTGCCTGCCAGAGGTGGCGGAACGCTTCCGTCAGCATGACCGACGAGATAGAGTCGCAACGGCGCAGCGCGGCACGAACACCGCGAGGGTAAGGCCACTGCTTTGTGTATCGCTTGAGTTCCGGCTGATCCATGACCAGCCGCCGCCACCACTGGCGCAGCTCGACCGCCTCCTGCTTGTCGAGAGCATACAGATAGCCCTCTGCCGCAGCCGTCTTCTCACCAGACTCTGGCTGTTCTGACCGTTGTTCTACTTCACTCATACGGTAGTCCCCTCCGGATTGTTTTCAGGTGCCGGGGTGCTCAACTCGAAACCGCCCACCTGGGCAAAGGTCTGCACCGTTTTGCCGACTTTCTTGCCGCGGCCGTTCAGATAGGCTTGCAAGTAGCGCCGCGCGCTGGTGATACGCTCGAGCTGCTGCATCTTCATGCCCTCCAGGGGGCCGCTGACCGCCTGGTCGTCGAACAACGCCAGCGCCTCGCGTTTGAGCGCCAAATACCACTGGCGGTGGGTTTCGGGCGACAGCTCCGGCGTCTCCATTTCCTTGCGCAGCACCTCGCCCATCTCGCGTAGCGCGGAGAAAAACGCCAGTTGGGTCGCCTCGAAAAATTGGGCGTCGATCTGGCTCATATCGCCCTTGGCGTCTTCCGGGCGCTTGAACCAGGCGCGCTTGAGCTGGTTGCGCAGGGTCCAGGTAAACTCCGATGCGAGATCGACGAAGCGTTTGGCCCAGCCGCGCAGCGTCTCTTGATAAGCGTCGGGCACGCCCACCAGCGGCATTTCCACGCTGTACCAACCGCGCGGCTTCATGTTGTCCATGTCGTAGCCGAACACCCAGAGCCGAGTGCGCTTGAAAAGCGCCTCGAACGCTTCTCCATCGTCTCGCGCGGCCGCTACCATACGGTACTTGTGCAGATGGTGCGTCACCACGCGAGCGGGCAGCGCACCGCTTACGGCTTCATCTTCCAGCACCAGTCCCGGCCAGTGGCGGTAGCCCAGCCCGCCGGGCTGGCCCTTGCTGGAGAGCGGCAATTCGTCGTTTTTCTTGGGGTTGAGCTTGCGATAGGGCGTCAGCGGGTGCCGCCAGGGGCCGTCGTAGTTGGCACCCTGCTTCTTGGCGCGCAAACGGCGCACCGGGCGCGCGGCCTCGCGGCCGCAGAGGTCGCAAGTTCCCGGCGTGTCGTCAAACAAAAGCCGGTAGCGCCTGGGCATCGACCAGAAGGCGTGCAGCGGGTGAACCTGTTCGGGCAACACCTCTTTGCCCTTCTTGTCGCTGATGCGCGTCTCGGCCATCCAGAAGAACAGATCGCTATCATCGACCCTGGGGGCGCGACAGGCCTGCCCCGGCTGGCCCACCGCATCGGCGGGCATCACGTTGGGCCAGAGCCGCGCCCACAGCAATTTTCTCTCGTCTTCCGGCAGAATCAGCGTGGTCAGTGGCCCGCCACCGCGCAGACCAACGCGAATCCCGGCCCCACCGGCGGGGGCGTTGATCTGCATGGTAAAAAGTGCCAGCGCCGCGCACTTCGGGCAGACGGTTTCCACCCGACCGCGCTTGACGAAGAAATCGGTATTGTTCTTGATGCCGTTGGCGCCGGGCGAGTCGATCAGCAGACCGGCAACCGGCGCTTCCTTGACGTCGTCAAGCGGATCCAGATCCTGCATGAAGCGCGGGCCGTCGCCATCCAGCTCGAAGGCGGAGGCAAAGGGGGCCAACAACTCATCAAGTTCGGTCACGCTTGGCGGCGTCTGGTAACGATCCAGCCAGGCATCGGTATCTTCCGGCGTCATTGCCGTCTGCAACAGCGCGATCAGGAATTGCCAGGCCGCTCCCTGAAAGTCAGCGCGGGGCAGCGCCAGGTCGATAACATCATGGTCGGCAAGCGCCGAGGGTGGGCGATACTCGATTCGACCACCTCGACAGCGAAAGGGCAGCCAGGAGGCTGTGAGTAGATTCATTTGTCCCTCTTATTTCTCAGAACTATCGAAATAACCGCTTGAAAAAACAGACGTCCAAGCCCGTTCAAAGCGATCTCTGTCCAATCCCAATGCCCCGCTTCACGAAATAGATCTTTAAACCAGTCGCGCATAGCTGCCCCTTCAACTGAATATGGAGATCAGCTTAAAGCACCAAAACGGAATCAACAAGTCATAAGGACACATGAAAATAAATGCGCATTAGTCATCTGGTTTGTATAATGAAGCGTTCCTCTTAGACAGGGGATGAACCGTCATAGGTACACAGTGCTAGCCGTTCCCCGCGTCAGCGGGGATTTTCATTTCCAAAACTCACGCCCCACTGTTCGTCATAGCCACATTTGGCATCCTCCTCCGGCAGCCAGGGATGGACGAAACGCAAGCCCCGGTGGCGTTGCTGGATCGCTTCCCACTGCTCCGCATAGTGCCCTGGCAGCGCGGCGAGTTTCTTGACCTGGCTCTCCCTTAGGCGACATCGGCTCAAGCGGTCGGCGTGCCGGTGGTCTTCAGCCCATAGCACTAGCGACTCGCCCTGGCGTTTGAGCAGCACAACCTCGACACTGCGTTCGTCGCTGAGCCGAGTGCCAAACTCGCGCTCCTCCTGCCACGGATCGAAATCGCTATCGAGCTGGTATCCGGCCTCAAGATCTAGTGCATTGTGGGTGGCCATCGAGACCGCGAGCCTGTCCATCCCCGTGCGTTCGAAGCGTGCCTGATCCAGCGCCTCGGGAATGTCGTCCACCGGAAAGGCGTAGACGCTTTCGATCAGAGTTCGCGCCTCACCCGGCATGGTAATGGCCCCCTGCTCACGCAGCACGCGCTGGGTCAGCCAGACCAGCGAGGTGTCCTGGTAGACCGCCTGGGTGCCTCGGTGCGCCTGGCTCAGCCAGTCGGCACCGGGGGTATCACTCCACGCGGGCGCGAGCACCTGCAGAACGGGTTCGGGGCGTTCACCACGCTGGTGGCGTTGCAGACGCCCGGCGCGCTGAATCAAGAGGTCGATGGGCGCGATATCACTGACCATTTGGTCAGCATCGCAGTCGAGGCTTTCCTGAAAAACCTGAGTAGTGACAAGCACTTGACCGCATCTGAGTGACGGCGTGGAATCCTTGCCAAAGCGGCGGATGACCTCGGATTCGATCCGCTGGCGATCCACCATGGCAAAACGGGCGTGGAAGAGCAGGCAGCGCTCGGGGTCCGAGTGGCGCTCGCCCAGCGCTTGATAGGCGCGGATGGCGTCGTCGACGGTATTGCGCACCCAGACGATACACTCACCAGCCGCCACCGCTGCCAGCACACGCTCGATAGCCTCGTTTTCGCTTTCAAGCCATGCGATGGCGACGCTGCGCTCGACCGCCAGGCGGGTTTCGACGGGGTACTCGTTGACATTACCCTCACCGCAGTGGGTCAGCAGGGGATAATCGTGGGTCACGAGCGGGCTAGCCTCAGCCTCCAAGCCATGGCACCAAGCTGCCGTGAGCGCCTGGCGCATGGCGTGGGGGAGCGTTGCCGTCAACAGAATGGCGCTGCCGCCCTGGCGGGCGTGATGGGCCAGCAACTGGTGCAGCAGGGTCTGCATATAGTGATCGAAGGCGTGGACTTCGTCGATGATCAGCACCTTGCGTGCCAGCCCCAGCAGGCGCAGCGACTGGTGGCGAAACGGCAGCGCGCCCATCAGAGCCTGGTCGATGGTGCCAACGCCCACATCGGCCAGCAGCGCTTTCTTGTTCGAATCAGCCAGCCAGCGGTTGCACTGGGTCGAGGCACTTCCTTCCCAGGCAGTGTAGTTGTCGTTTTCCGGCTGAGCGGCCATCACGGCGCGCTCGAACGCTTCGTTGAGTTCTCGGGCGCCATGGGCGAGCACTAGCGAGGGCCGTGAGGCGCTGCTGTAAAAGCGGTGGTGCAAATCACCCAGCCGGGTGTACATGGCATTGGAGGTCGCCATGGTGGGCAGGGCTAAATAGAGCCCCTCTCCGTGGCCGTCGGCCAGCAGCCGCTGGGCCAGAATACAGGCGGCTTCGGTCTTGCCCGCGCCGGTCACGTCTTCGAGGATGAACAGCTGCGGCCCGGCCTGGAGCGGCAGGTTTTCCGCCTTCTGCTGCAGCGGCGTCGGAGTGACAGTGCCCGCAAACCAGTGGGTAAGCCCGGCGTAAGCTATCGGCTCGGGCGGTCGGCCGAAGCCGGTGACATCGAGCACCGCTTCAGCCTGGGTGAGCGCCCGCAGCCAGTAGTCAGCCAGCGGCATGGCCCTTTGGCAGTAGGGAAAATAGTCGCGGTGGGAGCCCAACCAGTCGCTGAGCGTCGCCCACCCGGCCACCGTCCAGCTCAGCGTCTTGAAACGCGCCAGCCACTGCTTGTCCACCAGCCTATCGAGCGGCCAGTGAGGCGCGATCAGCGCGGCCCAGTCGGCCACGAAGTCCCGCGCGGCGGCGGTATCGTCGAGTTCGCCATCATCGACGAAGAAGTCCGCCAGCGTCAGTTGCCCGGTCGCTACAGGTTGGCCGTGATGGCCGAAGAACGGTGCCATCAGGCTATTCATGGGGGGCAGCAGCTTTCTGGCGGAAATCTCTGCGTCCTCTGGCCAGTGCAATACGCCGTCTCGGCGCCAGGTGCTCCAGCAGGCGTCCCAGAGCAGGACGCCCAGGCGGTCGTGGCGCTGGCAGTAAGGTTTTCCTTGCGGCGAGGCCATGCCGTCCAGCGAGAGCTTCAGCACCTCCTGAAAGGCCCGGGAAAACTTGCCGAGATCGTGAAGCCCCAATAGAAACACTAACAAACACCGTAGCGCTTCGGGCTCGATGCCCAGCTGCGCGGCCAGCTGTTGCGTCAGCGGGCGCCCGGGGGCCAATAAATGCCAGCCGACGGCCGCGACATCAAGGCTGTGCCAAGCCAACAGGTGGCAGCTGTCTCCCGGCTGGCCCGGCATCGCCTTGCCCGCGTAGCGGTGATAAAAAGCAATCGAGTCATTTTCTGGCGGCATACTCATCTCCTTTCAATGACTATCGGCGACGCAGCACGTTGATTGAATTAGCGCTGGTCACGTCACTCCCTTTTACCTGAAGGACCATAAAGCAGAATGGGGCTTCGCGTATGCGGGGAACAGCGGGCCGCTTCGTCCAGCACTATCGAGATCGATGGTTCATCCCCGCGCCTGCGGGGAACGGCCTCGCGGACGGGGAGTCTACTGCTACGCGTGCGGTTCATCCCGCGTCTGCGGGGAACGGCGGCTCTTCTGCACGTCGACGGTGCCGAAAATCGGTTCATCCCCGCGTCTGCGGGGAACGGTGCGGCTCGAACGTGCGTAGCAGGATGTTGCGCGGTTTATCCCCGCGTCTGCGGGGAACGGCTCATTGGAGGCATTGCCATCGCGCGCCCTCACGGTTCATCCCCGATCGACGCCTCAGCGATGCGGAACGCGAGCTCATCGCGCAGGATTACGCCATGGAGGAACACATGCTGGCGATCACCTGCCGACGTGCGCTCGCCCAATACGTGTTGCGCGAATACGGCATCAACCATCGCCACGTGGAAGGCGATCCGCGTGCCCAGCAAATCGAACTCGGCAATCGCGAAGCCCTCCGCCAGTGGCTTTATTGAGGCAAGCGACACCTGCGTTTGCGGGGCTTGGACGATGAAGCCTGGCGCTTTGAGATTCGCACAGTGATAACACGCATATGGCCAAGTCACGCGAAAATGGTCTCGCACTGTACGGTTTATTTTGCGCTATCTTTGACATAGGATTCTATCTTCCTAGCGCTGCAACGTCGGCAAGATAACGTGCTGAACGTATAGCGTTGGAAAACATTATTCAGGAGTAAGGTCATGAAACGTCGCGTAACGAGCAGCCGTACCCTGCGTGCAGCAGGCTCCGTGATGGATGTTTGGCCAGTCGAAAACTACGCCCAATACATGCCCAAGGGCAGTGATCAAGAACGTATTGCCCAACATTGGACAACTGTTGGCAGTCACCTCCGTTCAGCCTTGAGCCAATATGCCTTCAACCACGCCACCAAACGGTGAGCAGCCTTCTCAACGCGACCTCTCCCTTCAAGACGGGCAACAGGTCGACGAGGAAACTCAAAAGGAGCTCGTCGGCCTTATTGAGCAGTTGCATCATGGACAGCTTTCCGAGGAAGAGCAGGTACGGTTAGGCGACCTGATCGTCAGTGCCCCCACACCCGAGCCACAAAACCAATCTGTCGCCATGATGCGGCAAGTGAGCTATCAAGGCCCTCTCCCGCCTCCAGAGCAACTGAATGCCTATGATGAGGAAACACGTCGCCTCATCGTAAATATGGCCGTCGACGAGCAGCACCATACGCACGACATGCGTAGCAAGGGTTTAGAGGGTGCTATCAAGAAAGATGAACGTGGACAACGATACGGGTTGACCGTTGCCATCGTCGGCCTCGTGGCAGCCACCGTGATCGCACCCTTCAGTTCTGTTGCTGCGGGCGTCATCGGAACGCTGGATCTCGTGGGCATGGTCGCGATATTCGTTGCTCCTCGCATTCTGGAAAAGCAACGCAAAGGTAGCCAGCCACCAGAAGACGACGCCTAACGCACCCTACCCTGAATCCCACCGACTATTTTGCGCTTACGGTTCACCCCCGCGCCTGCGGGGAACGGATCCGCAAACCCTACCGGATCATGTTTCGAGACGGTTCATCCCTGCGCCTGCGGGGAACGGCTCATTGGAGGCATTGCCATCGCGCAGGACTACGCCATGGAAGAGCACATGCTGGCGATCACCTGCCGCTGCGCGCTCGCCCAATACGTGTTGCGCGAATACGGCATCAATCATCGCCACGTGGAAGGCGATCCCCGTGCCCAGCAAATCGAACTCGGCAATCGCGAAGCCCTACGCCAGTGGCTTTATTGATTCGGGAGACTTCCTATAAGCGTGAGCAAGCAGTCCTTCACCTCCCGATCACCCCGTCGCGTGCAGTGGTGTCACCTGGGCGCGAGGCAGCTGCGATGCTTGCCACAGTTCATACTTGAGCTGCATCTCCAGCCACATCTCTGCGCTGGTACCCAGGGCTTGCTCGAGGCGTAACGCCATATCCGCCGAGATGCCGGCGCTGCCATTGAGAATCCGAGATAGCGTAGCGCGCGTTACACCCAGTCGCTTGGCGGCCTCGGTAATAGAGAGATCGCCAATGTACTCGCGCAAGACGGCGCCAGGGTGCGCAGGATTATGCATACGCTTCATGCGACGACCTCCTAGTGGTAATCCTGATAATCAACCAAAATGGCGTCCTCACCCTCGAAAGTGAAGGTGAGGCGCCAGTTCCCGTTGACGATGATAGCCCAGTGCCCTTTCAGGCTTCGGGACAAGGGGTGCAGCCTCCAACCCGGCGCATTCATGTCATCAGGGCCTGTCGCGCTATCCAGCGCAGTTAGCTGTATTTGCAGCTTGGTTGCGTGCTTTGCCTGAATGCCAGCAGTGGAGCCGGTTTCAAAGAACTTGCGCAGACCTTTGTGTCGGAAGCTCTTGATCATTCGTATAGTGTATAGACTCGGTATACGAAAAACAAAGGATCGTACTCGGTAACCGCACGCCCAGACGATCCGCAGCCTTTGGTATTACTCGCCCCTCCCACGCAAAAACCCCCGGCCGCATCGCGACCGGGGGCTCAGGCTTTTTAAGAAGACCGGCCGCCTAACGGTGGCGGCCGACCTAGCACACCTTATGAAGGCGGCTGTTCCGGGCTGTCGGGCATGTTGATGTTGCCCGGCTCGATCCGGTTGAGGTGCAGGAACTGCATGTGCAGTTCGTACTGGTCGAGGATGTCGCCGATCACCTGATCGCGGGTGTAGCCCATCAGGTCGTAACCCTGGCTGCCCTCGAGCAGATAGACCTCCAGCCGGTAGTAGCGCGAATCGGCATGCGGCGCATGCATCGCGAACCCAGGCGTCGAGAAACCCTGACTCCAGATCTGGTAGGTGAAGTTCTGCTCGTCTTCGAAGTCGACGTTGAGCGACATGTAGTCGTCGCCATTCTGCACGCCTTCATTAATTTCGACGAATACGCCTTGCTCCTGCAACGAATCGCGCACGGCTTCCATGGCCGGCTTACAGGTTTCGTCCATGAAGCGCCGCGCCTGCTTCTTGCCAGGAAAGCTCATGGCGCGCCGGAGACGCTGCTGCCAGTTGCGGGTATCGCGTTCTCCACCGCCACCGGTACGCCCGGAAAGTTGGCCGGCCAGGCTCAGACGCCGGCTGTCTTCCTTGAAGGCCTCGAGCTTCAGTGCTTTGAGCAGTCCTGCCATCATGAAGAACAGCACGACCGAGAACGGCAAGCCGGTGATCACCACCGCACTCTGCAGCGTCGTTAGTCCCCCAGCGAGTATCAGCGACAGGGTCAGCACACCGATCACCGCCGACCACAGAATGCGCATCCAAATCGGCGCGTCGCTGTTGACGTTCTTGAGCTTCGAGGTGAAGTTCGAGAGTACCAGCGCCCCGGAGTCCCCGGAGGTAATAAAGAACACGATCGCCAGAATACTCACCGCCGCAGTAGTCAGGATTGGCAGCGGATACGATTCGAGGAACAAGTAGATCCCCGCAGGCGGATTGTTCATCACTTGCTCGCCGAACTCGCTGGCGCCGTTCATCGCCATGTCGATGGCACTGTTACCCAGCAACGACATCCACAGGAACATGAAGATGATCGGCAGCGTCATGGTACCGAGCACGAAGGTGCGGATGGTACGGCCACGCGAGATACGCGCCAGGAACAGCCCGACGAACGGACCCCAGGCAATCCACCAAGCCCAGAAGAACAGCGTCCAGCCGTTCAGCCAGCCGGTCGGCCGGTCGAAGGCATAGGTATTGAACGACAGGCTGACGAAGTTGGTCAGGTAGTCGCCGATGTTCATCACCAGCGCATTGAGCAGGAAGATCGTCTTGCCGGCGAACAGCACGAACAGCAGCAGCAATACCGCGAGCAGGATGTTGAACTCGGAAAGGCGGCGGATGCCACGCTCCACCCCGGTCACCGCGGAGATGGTCGCGAACAGCACGATGCCCAGTACCAGCACCACCTGGGTCCAGGTGCCTTTTGGGATGCCGAACATATAGTCCAGCCCGAAGTTGAGCTGGATGACCCCGATCCCAAGGCTAGCGGCAATGCCGAATACCGTCCCCATCACGGCAGCGGTATCGACTACGTGGCCGATCATGCCGTAGATCCGGTCGCCGAAGATCGGATAGAGCGCGCTACGGATGGTCAGCGGCAGGTTGTGCCGGTAGCTGAAGAAGGCTAGTGACATGCCTACCAGGGTGTAGATACCCCAGCCGGAAAGCCCCCAGTGCAGGAAGGTCAGCTCCATCGCGTGGCGTGCCGCGGCGACTTGATCATCGGGCGCGTTTGGCGCGTTATAGAACTGCGTCAGCGGCTCGGCCAGCGCGAAGAAAATCACGCCGATGCCGATCCCCGCGGAGAACAGCATCGCCGACCACGAGAAGATATTGAAGTCGGGTCGTGAGTGTTCAGGCCCTAGGCGGATATTGCCATAGCGTGACAACCCCAGATAAATCACGAAGACCAGGTAGATCACCACCGTCAAGAAGTAGTACCAGCCGAAGGTATTGGAGATCCAGCCGAGGATGGCATTGATGACCGAGTTGGCCTGGTCGGTAGCGATCATCGCCCACAGCGAGAAGGCGACGATGC
The DNA here is from genome assembly GCF_023061185.1 of Chromohalobacter beijerinckii. GTDB lineage: Bacteria > Pseudomonadota > Gammaproteobacteria > Pseudomonadales > Halomonadaceae > Chromohalobacter > Chromohalobacter beijerinckii. The sequence continues at coordinate 46,575 of NZ_JAKGAK010000016.1, read as the reverse complement.
CAACCACCGAGCTGTAGAACACCGGCCCATTGAGGCGATCGCGTGACGGCGCCTCATTATTAGATTGTGTCGTCATAGGAATTCCTGATCTGATTCAGGCAAGGTTTGCGTTCACGGCAGCAGACGCACGACTCGGCACGCCGCTTTTACTAGCTTAGAAGCAATACGGAAAAGTGCCGTTTATTGAACAGGCGTATAAAGAAAACAATTCTTTATGCCTCAGTCAAGCCTTGTGCCGCACGCTGGACCATTGGTCATCCTGACATGGTAGCTCCGCAGTACTCAGTGACAGAGCCTTTCCATACTTCCCTCTCTCCTGCCGAAAACGCTATCCTATTGCGTTTTCGCGTCCTTGATCGGATGCTTTTCCAGCCTCGACGATCTCCCTGCCAATTAGTTGAGCTAAGCGCTTGGCAAGCGTTTTGTTATGTTATAACCTCCTCGGCATTCAAAGGAGTTGTTATGTCACATCGTCACCGCCCGGATGGGCCTTGTCACTTTTCACTGATGTCGATGGGCGCCGGGCGCCGCGTGCTTTTGGCACTGCTGCCGCTGGGCCTGTTGTGGTTGGCCGTGGCGTGGGCCATGGGAGTCTTTGCATGAGTCGCTTGAGCCTCGAGGCGCTGACCCTCGCTCAAGGCGGGCGCACGGTGCTGGAGAATATCAGCGGGACATTCGAGGATGGCGCGATCACCGCGCTGGTCGGCGCTAACGGGGCCGGCAAGAGCACCTTGATCCAGGCCATCATGGGATTGCTGTCGCCGCTTTCCGGCCAGGTGCATTGTTCCATGCCCAAGGAGCGCCGCGCCTGGCTACCGCAGCAACTGGCGTTGGATTTGACCTTTCCGATGAGTGTCGAAGAGTTGATGCTCAGTGGCTGCTGGCCCACTCATGGCACCTTCAAGCGCTACGGGCCGCAGGATTACCGGCGCATGCACACCATCATGCAGCGCCTGGGGCTGAGCGGCCTGGCACACCGTCCGCTCGGTGAGCTTTCCGGCGGCCAGCGTCAGCGGGCGCTACTCGGTCGCACGCTGATGCAGGAGGCGGAATTGCTGCTCCTCGACGAGCCGTTCGCCAACGTCGATACGCATACCGTGGAAATCCTCTGCGACACCCTACGCGAGATGGCCAGTGCTGGCGCCACGGTGATCGTGGTTTTGCATGACATGGAACAATTGGCGCAGTTGGCCAATTGCGTCTTGTTGCTGGCTGGCGGACACGGCCAGTGGGTCGAACCCGAGACGCTGCTCGAACGCCATCATGCACCGGCGCGTCGCCATGCCCATGCGCCCTTTATTTCTCTGAATTTGCCGGATGTCCCGCCATGCTCGACCTATTGACCACGCTGGATGCGTGGCTCGTCGCCCCGCTGACCGACTACGCTTTCATGCGCCGCGCCCTGGTCGGCGGTTTGGCGCTGTCGTTGGCCGCACCCCCGCTGGGCGTGTTCCTGATGCTGCGCGGCATGAGCTTGGTGGGCGACGCCATGGCCCACGCGGTACTGCCAGGCGTGGCACTGGGCTTCGTGCTGGCGGGCTTCTCGCTGCCCGCGATGAGCCTCGGCGGCCTGGTCGCGGGCTTGTTGGTGGCCGGTTTGGCGGGCAGCGTGTCGCGCATGACCGGCCACCGCGAAGACTCAGCGATGGCCAGTTTCTATCTGATTTCCCTGGCGCTGGGGGTGATGCTGGTCTCGCTGCGCGGTAGTAGCGTCGATCTCACCCACGTGCTGTTCGGCTCGATCCTTGCCATCGATGACACCGCGCTATGGCTGATCGCCTCGGTGGCCAGCGCCACACTGCTGGTCATGGCACTGATCTTTCGTGTGCTGGTGGTCGAATGCCTCGATCCGCTCTTCCTGCGCGGCCAGGGCATTCGTGGCGGCTTGGTACACGGCGTTTTCCTGGGACTGATGGTGCTCAACCTGACGGCTGGGTTTCAGACGCTGGGTACGCTAATGGCGGTGGGACTGATGATGCTGCCCGCCACCACTGCGCGCTTCTGGTCGCAACGGCTCGAGGGCTTGATCGGGCTGGCGATCCTCATCGCCATGGTCTCGAGCACCGGCGGCTTGCTGGTCTCATACCATCTGGGCCTGCCCTCCGGCCCATGCATCATCCTAGTCGCCGGCATTGCCTATCTCGCCTCTGCGCTATGCGGTCACCACGGCAGCCTGCTGGCACGTCTGCGCCGTCGCGCCACACCGTTGGAAACAGACGAGAACACTTGTACGCCGTAATGAGCGCCTTACGCCCGACCGGCTTATTTATCGACAAGAGGGAATCTGCATGTCCAAGTCTTTGACGTTACTCCTCGGCGCCGCCGCCCTGACGCTTTCCAGCACAGCGCGCGCCGAGGCGCCGATGAATGTGGTCGCCAGCTTCAGCATTCTCGGTGATATGGTCGAGGAAGTCGGCGGTGAGCATGTCGACGTCACCACGCTGGTCGGCCCGGACGGCGACGCCCACGTCTTCTCGCCCAGCCCTACCGATGCCCGCGCCGTCGGTGAGGCGGATCTGTTCGTCGTCAACGGCCTGCATTTCGAAGGCTGGCTGGACCGCCTGGTGGAAGCCAGCGGCTATGAGGGGCCGATCGTTGTCGCCAGCCAAGGCATCGACGCCCTGAGCTTCGACGAAGAGCGTACGGCACACGACCATGGCCATGAAGGGCATGGGCACGACCATGATACCGGCCACGACCATGACCATGACCATGACCACGATCATAGCCATGGCGACGATCATGGCCCGGAAGACCCGCATGCCTGGCAGGACCTGCAAAACGGCAAGCAGTACGTGGAGAACATCCGCGACGCGCTCGTCGAAGCGGACCCCGCGCACGCTGCTGACTATCGGGACAATGCCGGGCAATACATCGAGGCCATCGACGCCTTGGATGCCAAGGTGCACCAGCGGATCGGCGAGATTCCCGAGGCCAATCGCGTGCTGATCACCAACCACGATGCCTTCGGCTATTTCGCCAACGCCTATGGGCTGGACGTTCTCTCCCCAGTAGGCCTTTCCACGGCCGCCGAGCCCAGCGCCGCCGATATGGCCAAACTGATCGAACAAATCCAGAAACGCGACGTCAAGGCGCTGTTCCTGGAAAACATGACCAGCCCCGCCTTACTCGAACAACTCGCGGACGAAACCGGCGTCGCCATCGGCGGCACGCTCTACGCCGGCGCCCTGGCCAGCGACGGCGAGGCCAGCACTTACCTCGGCATGTTCAAGCACAACGTCGATAAGCTGACGCAAGCCCTCGACGACTAAGCCCATCCCGAAAACGCAAAAGGGCGATGCCGTGGCACCGCCCTTTTGCGTGTCGCATTTTGTCACGCGTGATTAAAGATCGAACGCTTTTTTCACCACCGGCCAGGCGGGCTCGCCGTCGCGAGTGGTGACGCCATCCAGGAAGCCTTCCACCTTGTCGGCGTTATCGTGCATCCAGGCGATGGCGGCTTCGTCCTTGGGCATTTCGTCCTGATCGTAGCGGCGGATCATGTCGCTCTGGTCGTCGGCGGTGAAGTCCAACTGATCGAGCAACTTGGTGGCGTTGGGGTGCGCCTCGGAAAATTCCTTCGTGACCAAGGTGCGCACATCGCTGCGGCCGCCGTCTTCACCCCATAGATCTTTGGGGTCATCGAGGTAGGCGAGGTCATACTTGATGTTCATCCAGTGCGGCGTCCAACCGGCGAAGACGATCCACTCCTGGTTGTTGATAGCGCTATCGGCGGCGCCCAGCATGCCCGGTGTGGAGGTCTCTGATAGTTCCCAGTCGCCCAGGCCGTATGTGTCGCTGTCGACGCCGGCGTTGAGCTGTTCGCTCATACCCGTGCCGGTCTCGATGGAATACACCGTGCGGCCGAAACGCTCAGCGTTTTCCGGCGTGTCGAGATCCTCGGCGGAGGTCACGCCGGCCTCGGCCACATAACGCGGCACCGCGAAGCCGATGCGTGCGCCGTCGACGTTATTGCCCAGATCAACCAAAGTGCCTTTTTCCATGGCGGTGTCGTACATGCCTTGTTGCGCTGGCAACCAGCCCGCCAGGAAGGCGTCGAGCTCATTTTCGTTGAGCGCCTGATAGGTGATGGTGGTGCCGAGCTGTTCCTGCTGCGGGGAGTACCCCAGCGTTTCCAGCAGTTGCGCGGCGAGTTCGGTCTTTACCGTGACCCCCGGCCACGGCGGCACCGAAAAGCGCACCTCGGTGGTATCGTCCTGAGCCTGCGCCATCCCCAGCGGGGCGGCGGCCAGACAAGCGCCGAGCAGTACGGCACGCGTACTGCGGGTAGCCAGAGAGGGTGATGCGTTCATGCCAGTTCTCCTTGCCTAATTGGTTTTTATTGGGAGCGGCCAGCATGATAACACTATTTTATGTGAGTGCGATTTCTAGACGACCACCCCCTCGGCGATGTCGAACGATCAGTCATCGAGCGGATGCGGCGGGTGCTCGCGCTGATCCGGGGGTGGCGGGAAGTACTGATAGAGCCAAGTTTCGCTCAGAGTGTCGCCGTCGCCTTCAAGGACCATTCTCATGTCGATGGGATCGACCGAATCCTCCGTGGGATACCAGTCGAAAATCACACGGATACCCTCGAACTCTTCGACCTGGAAAATCTGAATGTCGCTCGTCTTGCCGCGCGATACTTCCAGCTGCGCCATGATCGGGGGCCCATTCTTGGCAATACGCAGGATGTCGCCGCCCACGTAATCCACCGCGAAGCGCCGCGCCCACTCCTCAGGATAGTGCTCGCCGGGCGCCCAGCCTTCGGTGAAGCCCCCCATGCCGCTGCGGGTTGCGCGTATACGCGCAAGATCCGTGGTGACCGGCGGCTGTGCACTCCAGTAAAGACGGTACGCGAAATTCAATGAATCCCCCGGCTCGACGGCTTTGCTGGGTTTCCAGAACGCCACTACGTTGTCCATGGTTTCGCCAGTGGTGGGGATCTCCATCATCTGAAGTTCGCCCGCCCCCCAGTCATTTCGTGGCTCGACCCAGAGACTGGGACGCTCATGGTAATTGCCGATTACATCTTCATAGGCGTCGAAATCACGCTCGGTCTGCAACAACCCGAAGCCTTTGGGTGCATCGTCGGCGAAGGCGTTGTACTGCAATACCGGCGGATTGTTGAGCGGCCGGCAGACCCATTCACCGTTACCGCGCCACATCGTCAAACGGTCGGAATCGTGAATCTGCGGATGAATGGTGTCGCACATGCGTCGCTGGTGCGTGCCGCAACTGAACATGCTGGTCATCGGCGCGATTCCCAACTGTTCGATAGCCTCACGCGGATAGAGGTGCTTGTCGATCTCCATGACCACGCGCTCTGCCTCGCAGTGGATGACGAAGCGATAGGCACCGGCCACCTTGGGCGAGTCGAGCAGGGCATAGGCGGTAAAGGTGGTGCTATCCTGGGCCGGCGTCTCCAGCCAGAAGCGCGTGTAGGTGGGGAATTCTTCCTTCGTTGATTCGGCAAAGGTATTGACCGCCAGACCGCGTGCCGAAATACCGTATTGGTAGGTGTCATCCACGGCGCGGAAATAACTTGCCCCCAAAAAGGAGACGATATCGCGCTCGGTGAGCGAAGGCGCTTTGAAGACACGGAAACCGGCAAAACCCAGCGTCTCTTCGTCCTCGAACTGAGAGACGTCGACGTCTGCCTTGTCATAACGGAATAGCGACGGATCGAAGTGGATCTCGCGAGCGCGTCGGGAATCCGGGTCGAGGGCGTACATGCGCACAGGTTGATTGAAGCCCATGCCGACGTGGAAGAACTGCACGTCGAGCTTGCCATCCAGGTCATGCCACAGCGAGTGCCCGGCATCGTAGCCGATGGCGTTGTAATCCTGCGGGGTCATATTCGCGAGCGTAGGGGGCAACTCGCGTACGTTGTTTTGATAGCTGGAATTGGCCATTTCCTTGGCCAGGCGCTGCAACCATTCGAAGCTGAAGTCGCTGGGCTCGCCATCGGCGATCTCGGGCATGTCGCGCGTCGCCGCCAGCAGCGGCGCGGCGGGCAGTCCATAAAAGGCCGCCAAGGCCAGCGAGCGCTTGAGTAAGGTCCGTCGATCCATCATAGGGCTTCTCTACCAAGAAGGTGGGAGTTCCTTGCCAAACACCTTCATCAGACGTTACCCGAGGCAAACGGTTCCCGCATCAAGCGCCTCTTGCGTACTTTCAACGTAATATCTCCGCCATCCACATTCCTTAGCATATAAAAAACCCGATGCGTTGGCATCGGGTTTTCAGGTTCATGCGACCGCGTGGCTTACTGCCCCAAGCCTTTGGAAAGCTCAGGCTGAACGACCTCGATCCAATAGCCATCGGGGTCTTTAACGAAGGCAACGTCCTTCATCTTGCCGTCTTCCGGGCGCTTCTTGAATTCGACCTGGTTGGCGTCGAACCACGCCACCGCAGCGGGAAGATCCGGCACCGAGAAGCAGATATGCCCGAAACCCTGGGGCTCGGCGTTACCGTCGTGGTAGGCGAAACCTTCCTGGTCTTCGGTGCCCCAATTGTGGGTCAGCTCGAGAATGCCCTTCTGCGCGAAGGTATAGGCGTTGCGCTCGGCCGGATCCTCCGGCACGTCCTCGTCATCGCCGAGATTGGCGAGGAAGTAGAGCGTGAACTGCATTTCCGGGAAGTCGAGCTTGCGCAGCACGCGCATGCCGAAGACCCGCGAATAGAAGGCCAGCGAGCGCTCAGGGTCCTTCACCCGCAGCATGGTGTGATTGAAGCGAAAGCCCTGCGTTTCGGCCGACGGCGTCTGCACGCCGGGATACTGTTCGCCTTGGAAGCTCATGGCGTCCTCCTGATCGCGGGAATATGAGTCGGTGTCTGATTAGGAAGAAAGATGAGGGCGCTGGATGAAATTTCCAGGGGGCGCCGGCTACCGTGAGCCTGACCCATTAGACAAATGTCGCACGGACTGAGATAATTCGCAGACTAATATTTATCTGACCTTTTCCCTGATCGCCTCGGCCGCTCGGCCGGGGCCGGATATCGTTATGCTGCGCATTTCCACCGATCATTGGCTATTGGCGTTACGCACGGTACTGGCCGTCTGGCTGGCACTGTTCCTGGCGTTGCGGCTGGACTTGTACCAGCCCGCCTGGGCCATCCTCGCGGTGATGATCGTCACCCTGCAGCCGGTAATGTTCACCGGCGGCACGCCGCCCATCGGCATCATCATCGGGCGTGGCGTGGCACGCTTCTTCGGCACCCTGTTCGGCGCCATCGCCGGCTTGGTACTGATCGCGTTCTTCGGCCAGCAGCCGATGTTATATCTGCTGTTCTCCGGCGCCTGGCTGGCGTTCTGCATGTATTGGGTGATGCTCGAGCAGGACGAATACCTGGGCTACGTGATGATGCTCAGCGGGTATACCGCCACGCTGGTGTCGTTGACCGCCCTCGGTACGGGAGTCGAGGACATCTGGACCATCGCGCTGGGGCGCTTTACGGAAACCGCACTGGGCATCGGCTGCGGCGTCTTGATGCACCTGCTCATCGCACCGCGTTTCGGGAGCCGGGCGCTCCCCGAGGCGCTCTCCGGATTCCTGAAACGCGCCGCCGAGGAAACCCTGGCCACCCTGGACAGCCCACGCCCCCGCGCGACGCAGGACGCACGTCTCAAGGCGCTGCTCGGCGACTATCAGCAGTTCGAGAAGCTACGCGGTCTCACCCGCCTGGAAACCCGGCGCTTGAGTCGTTTCATTCCCGCGCTGGACCGCTTCGCCAGTGACAGCCTGGCGCTGATCACGGCCATCCGCGAACTGGAAACCGCCCTCGACTACCTGCGCGCCTGCGAGGACGGCGAGCACTGGCTGGCGCAATTGAACGCGCATGCCGCGCCGCTGCTTGCCACCATCGCCGAACAGCCGGCCGGCGAGCCGCTGGAAAAACTGACGCTGCCGGATTTCGCGTGGGACCCGGAGCGCGTGAGCCCCCGCAGCCGGGTGCGCGCCGAGCTGGTCCGCCAACGTCTCGGGGAGGTGCTCGGCCTGCTCCAGCACGGCCGGCGCCTGCGCCATGCACTGAACGACCCGGCCTCGGCCAAGGTGCACACCTTGCCGCGAGAAAAGCGTACCCGCACCACGCACAACGAGCACTTCGTCGCCCGCTTCAACGCCCTGCGCGTCTTCGTCGCCTTCGAGTTGCTGGGCCTGTTCTGGATACACAGCGGTTGGCAATCCGGCTATCTGGCGATGATGCTGCTGGGCGTTTTCACCATGCTGTTCGCCAAGGCGCCCAACCCCGCCGCGGTGGTCTACCAGTTCCTGTGGGGCACGCTCGCCGCCGTCACGCTGGGCGGCATACTGCTGTTTCTGATCTTCCCAATCATTAGTGGCTTTCCGCTGCTGGCCATCGCCATCGGCATCCCGGTGATGGTCGGCACGCTGCTCACGACGCGTCCCCGCTGGGCAGCCATGGGGCTCTCCGGGGCCGTCACGCTAATGACGCTTTTGAATCTGCACAGCACTTACAGCTTCGCGCCCGCGACCTACATCAACGGCGGTCTCGCCTCGGTGATCGGCACCACCACGGCGATGTTCACCTATGCACTGATGCGCCAGCGCTCGCCCGCCGAGCGTATCCGCACCCTGCTCGGCGCCTATTGGCAAGGCGTGGCGCGCTTGATGCGCGAGCCCGCGTTACCCAATCGGGCGCGTCTGGAAAGCCGCCTCTACGACCGGCTAGGGCGCATCGTCGCTTTAGGCGGTACGGATGACACGCTGCGCGAAGCCGTCGACCTGCATGCCCTCGCCTTGTGCGTGTGGCGCATCCGGCGGCTGCGCGAGGATCTCGCGCCGCATCGCCGGGAGCTCGAGGCCTGGTTGGACGATATCGGCCAGCGCCTGGTCGCGCGGCGACACCACTCGCCCGAGGTCTGGCACGAGCTTGCCGATCAGGCCCGCGACTGGGTCGATCGCTTTTATCACGCGCCCCAGCTCTCCGTCGCCACGGCGGGGGAAATCGCCATGCTGGGGCATCTCATGCGTGAGGCGCCCGGCGTCACGTTGGAGGCCCAAGCCGACGACGCGCCCCAAACCGCCTCGCACGACCGCCACGAGGCGCCCATCCGGCAGGAGACGCCACATGTTCGCTGAATGGACGTTTCTCGGTTTTCTGATACCGCCACTGGCCGTTCCCGTTCTCGTCACGCTCGGCCTCTATCTACTGCTGCGGCGCGTGTTCACGCGCCTGGGTGTCTATCACTGGTTCTGGCAACCGGTGCTCGTGGACATCGCACTCTACGCCCTGTTGTTGTGGTCGGTGCTCGCCCTCGCCGGCGCCCTACCGATCGCGCCTCCAAAGGAAGGATGAGGTTATGACCCTACCCGCAAGCGTTCGCAAGATCATGCGACCGCTGCTGACTCTCGTGATACTCGCCCTGGCCGTCGTCGCCATCGCGCAGATCTGGCAGCACTACATGCACGACCCCTGGACACGCGATGGTCGCATCCGGGCCGATGTGGTCAATCTGGGCACCGATGTCGCCGGCCTGGTCGAGAACTTGCAAGCTGAGGACAACGACTACGTCGAGGCCGGCGAGGTATTGTTCACCATCGATCGCCAGCGCTATCAGTTGGCGCTGGACAACGCGCGCGCCAACCTGAACCGCCTACAGCAGCAGCGCGACGAGGCCCGCGCGGCCAATGCCCGCCGCCAGAAGCTCAAGGACTATGTCTCCCAAGAGAACAAGGACGATGCGCGCTTCTCCCTGGCAACCGCCCAGGCCGAGGTCGAGCAGGCCAAAGTCGAGGTCGAGCAAGCGCAGTTGGACCTCAAGCGCGCTACCGTCCGGGCGCCGGTAGATGGCTATGTCACCAACCTGCTGCTACGCCCGGGACAATACGTCTCGGCAGGCGAGGATGCGCTGACGCTGGTCGACGCCAATAGCTTCTATGCACTGGGCTATTTCGAGGAAACCAAGCTTGACGACGTACACATCGGTGCCCCGGCCCGGGTAAAACTGATGTCTAATGACACCCCCATCTGGGGGCACGTCGACAGCTACGCACGCGGCATCTCCGACAACAGCCTGAGCAACCAGAACAGCGGACTCGCCGCAGTGCATGCCTCGTTCGACTGGGTGCGACTCTCGCAGCGCATTCCCGTACGCATCGAGTTCGACCACCTGCCCGACGACGTCAAACTCTCCGCCGGACTCACCGCCACGGTCTACCTCAACGAGACCCGCGAGGACGCCAACGACACCCCCGGTTGGCAACGCACCCTCACCCGCTGGTGGGAATCGCTGGTCAGTATTTGAGGCTCGATTTGCCCCTGTAGTGGATTGATCGCGTCAGCGGGGCACTCAGCGGCCCGCTGACGTTTCATCATCGGTCTCGGCTTCCGGTTCCGCCTCCATTTCCAGCGCCAGTTCCAGTTGGCCTTCTTCCTGCGCGGCTTCTTCCGTCCAGGCCGTGCCCAGCGGCGTGGTGTCCGAGGCCACCATCACGTAGTGGCCCTGCTCGGGCGATTCGCTGGTGGGGTAATAGCGAATGCAGTAAAGCCCGAACAGCACCATGACGATATGCATGACGGCCAGGTCCCACAGGAAACCATCCGGCCCCAGCCATTCCATCAGCACCCCGGCGCTGGCCGGTCCCAGAATTGCACCGATGCCCAACGCCAGGACGAGGCTCGCACTGGCCGCCACGGTCTGCTGATCGGTCAGGAAGTCATTGGCGCAGGCCAGAAAGATCGAATAGAGCGTGAGCGTCGTCGCACCCAGCAACGCCCCGAGCAGCGTCAATGCCATCGGCGACCAGCCGCTGACGAGCGCACCGACCAGCGCCAGCACCACCGCGACCAGGGCGACGCCGACGATCACCCACTGCCGGTCGGCCTTGTCGGACAGCTTGCCCAGCGGCCACTGCAGGATCGCACCACCGAAGATGAAGGCGCTCATGAAGATCGAGACCTGGGCAACGCTCAAGCCGCTATTGGTGGCGAACACCGCCCCCATGCCGAACACGGCACCGTTGGTGATGCCGGTCATGAAGCAGCCTACCGTGCCCAGCGGCGAGAGCCGATATAACGCGCGCAGGCTCATCGCCTCGGGCTGACTGAGCTCGGGCTGCGGCGTGTAGCTGATCAAGATCGGCACCAGGGCGAGCGAGACCAGGATCGACACCAGCAGGAACAACGCCATGCCCGAGGGGTCGGCACTGCCCAGCAGCAGTTGCCCACCGCCCATGCCGAGATAGCTGATCACCATGTAGATCGCCAGCAGGCGCCCGCGCAGCCGGTTGGAGGCATAACCGTTCAACCAGCTTTCGGCGACGACGTAGAGCCCGGCGTACGTAAAGCCGGTGACGAAGCGCATGGCCGCCCACACCAGGGGCTCGACGAACAGGGCGTGAATCAGGATCGCCACCGAAGTGATCGAGGCCAGCGCGGCGAAGACCCGCACGTGCCCGACCTCGCGCAGCTTGCGGGGCGTCAGCACCGAGCCGACCAGAAAGCCCACGAAGTAGGACGACATCACCAGTCCCGTGACCGTGTTGCCGAAATCCGCCGCCGAGGCCCGCACCCCGAGTAGCGAGCCTTGCAGGCCATTGCCCATCATCAGAAGCCCTACGCCGAGCAGCAGCGTCCATAGGCTCCAGGCGGCAGACAAGGTGGTAGGGCGGCTGGCAGTAGTAGCATTCATCGCATCGATCCATGGCCAGTGAGATAGCATCACTACCTCAGGATAATTCCCTTTGCTGGCGGGGAACATGACGCGGCCATTCCCGGTTGAGCGAGGACGAAGACATGCGGTACACTAATTAGCAAACTAATTAAATTATCCGACACGAGGTTGCATGAATCCCGTCATCGAACTGCTCAACGCCCACCGCTCGATCCGCCGCTTCACCGATCGCAAGATCGCGCCTGAACTGCTGCGGGAACTCATCCAGGCCGGGCAAAGCGCCGCGACGTCCAGCCATGTTCAGGCCTACAGCGTCATCCACGTGAAGAATCCGGCCAACCGCGAGACCCTCGCCGAACTGGCGGGCGGACAAGACTACATCGCCACCTGTTCCGATTTCCTGGTGTTCTGCGCCGACATGAAGCGCCCCGCCGAGGCCGCCGAACGCGCTGGCGCCAACGCCACCCGCGGCATGACCGAACAGTTGCTGGTCGCCAGCGTGGACACCGCGCTCATGGCGCAGAACGTCGTCGTGGCCGCCGAATCCGAAGGACTGGGCATCTGCTACATCGGCGGCATTCGCAATAACCCGCAGGCCGTGAGCGACCTGCTGCGCCTGCCCGAGCACGTCTATCCGGTCTTCGGCCTGTGCCTCGGTTATCCGGATCAGACCTCGGAAGTCAAACCGCGCCTCCCGGTCGAGGCCATCCTCAAGGAAGACTACTACCGCGACGATCAGGCCCAGGTCGACGCCTTCGACGCTTCCATGCGCGAGTACTACCAAGCGCGCAGCAACACGCAAAAAGACACCACCTGGTCGCAGAACCTCACCCCGCTGTTCGAGCACAAGGTGCGCCCGCACATGCGTGACTTCCTCGTCTCGCGCGGCTTCGAGATGAAATGAATGACGGCCGCGCCCGCCCCCGCGTGAGACGGGCGGGCGCAACGGTCATCGGCGACTGCCTGGCTAGGCGGTCGTCGCGGCGCGTCTGGCGCCGCGACGTCGCACCAGCGCATCCACCACCGCCATGACGATCATCGAGGCCCCCACCAGCGGGAAGATCACGCCACCGATGGCGAGCAACGCCAGCACGCCGCGCAAGCGGCGGGGATCCTTGGGTTCGGGGGGAATCCCCAGCTTGCCGCTCGGTCGACGCTTCCACCACATCACGCCCGACGAGACGCACAGCAGCACGATCCCCGCGCAGGCCAGCGCCAGAATCAACTGATTGGCGAGTCCGTATTGCTGACCCATGTGCACGTTGATGCCCCACTCCAGCGACTTGCCCAGCGGGCCGTAGTCGGCGTAGTTCATGTCCAGCAGTGGCTCGCCGCTATACCGGTCCAGATGCACGACCCGCTGTCGTGAAAGATCGTCGGGGTAGATCGAGCCGGTATAGACGCCGGTAGGACCGCTCGGCAGATTGACGCCATAACCGGGAGCCAGCCCCAGCTCATCGAATTCCGCCACCGCGCCGTTGAGGCCGATGCCCGGCGCGCCCTCGCGTCCAGGCGTCGATTCCGGCAGCCGTGCCTGCTCCAGCGACCAGGTGGTCGTCTCCCGCTCCGCCAGGCGTTCATCGGAGACCGGCACGTTGACGCGCACGCCATCCGGATAGCCGAAGTTGTGACCGTTGGCGAGTTCGTTGACCTTGCTGCCCCATACCGTGGACCACGGCATGCCGGTAATCGCCAGAAAGAGAATGAAGCCCCCGACGAAAATGCCGGTGACGGCGTGAAGGTCACGCCAGAACATTCGCTTCGACGGGGTCGCACGTACCGATATCACGCCGCCGCGTCGGCCACGCGGCCACCACAGATAGATCCCGGTCAGCACGAGCAGGATCGACCAGCCACCGACGATCTCGATGATCAGGCTCGCCGTCTCGCCGAAGTAGTTGAGGCTGTGGATGGTGCGCACGATCCACATCACGCTGCCGCGATAGGGAATCGTGCCGGTGACCTCGCCGGTGTAAGGATCGACGTAGACGGCTTGCTTGCCGTCGGCGGTGGTGATGTCGACCTCCGCGGCAAGGTTGGAGGCAGCAGGAGGCACGTAACGAAACGCCTCGCCGGGATGCGCCGCCATGGCAGCATCCAATTGTTGCTGCGGCGACACCGCCGCTGACGATTGCGCCTCGACGCGCACGATGTCCGCGTTGAGCCACTGGTCGATCTCATCCTTGAAGAGGTAGAGCCCGCCAGTCACCGCCAACGAGATCAGAAAGGGAATCGCGATGAGACCCGCGTAGAAATGCCAGCGCCAGACCGCCCGGTAGAGGTCGCTGGCGTCACGTGAAGAACGCGCAGAAGTACGAGACATGAAGCCCCCGAGTAGCGTGCCATGGCTACCGTTCGGTAGCCGAATCCATCCTGTGGCCGACGACTCCGGCGCAGGCGCGGCGTGCAAACGCACCAAGTTCGAAGTCGAGACCGCTTATGCGTGATGGCACGCCAACGGGGGAGCGCGGGTCAGCGCGTTGGGGAAGGTGGTCGTCACCGCCTGAGATGCGAGCACTCTTGGCGCATGCGGCGCGATGACGGCGGCGTTGTCCACTACCGAGGCGGTGAAAGCCCCCTCGATGACCGGGAAATGGCCGAATAGGGAGCAGTAGGGGCACTGATCGTGCAGGCCGACCGATGCGACGTGACCGTCCCGCGAGTGATCACCGTGCCCGGCCTCGGCGTGCGCAGGCATCGCATCGTGCCGCAGGGAGGCACTGGCCTGCCCGACCACCGGGCCGCACACCACCAGCAGCATGGCGAACAGGCTCAGCCAGGCGGTAAAACGACGCATGGATGTACGCGGGGAAAAAGGCATGGACTCGGCCGTGGGGTCGTCAGACGCATTCCATACTATCGCAGCCCTCTTTCCTACACAGCCGAATGATCGCGCGTGTTCACGGATGGGGGCGAGGGCTCTTCACGCAACCCGGGCCAGAGACGGCCTGCAGCGTTATGATGCAAGATGGGGTGCGACAATCCGCCTCGTGGATCGACCGCGCGTCGCGGCGCTTTATTTCGCTTTTTCACGCAAGGAGAGTTCATCATGCGCACCATCGGTTTGCTCGGCGGAATGAGCTGGGAGTCCACCGAGAGCTACTATCGGGCGCTGAACGACGGCGTAAAACAGGCGCTGGGCGGCTTTCACTCGGCGAAGATCGCGATGGTGAGCGTCGACTTCGCCGAGATCGAGACCCTGCAGCGCGACGGACGCTGGGACGCGGCCGGGGAGGCGCTGGCCGCCGCCGCGCGCCAGATCGAGCGTGCCGGAGCGGATTTTCTGCTGATCGCCACGAACACCATGCACAAGGTAGCGCCACAGGTGGAAGCGGCCATCGACATCCCGCTGTTGCACATCGCCGACGCCACGGCCGAAAGCCTGGTCGCCGACGGCATCACCCGAGTCGGGCTCTTGGGCACGCGCTTCACCATGGAGCAGGACTTCTACAAGCAACGCCTGAGCGAGCATTACGGTATCGACGTGATCGTGCCCGACGACACCCAGCGCGAACACGTGCATCGGGTGATTTTCGAGGAGCTGTGCCTCGGGCGCATCGAACCCGCCTCGCGAGAGGCATTTCTCGCCGTGATCGACGCCTTGCATGCGCGGGGCGCGCAGGCGGTGATTCTCGGCTGTACCGAAATCGCCATGTTGATCAAGGCAACCGACACTCAGGTACCGCTCTACGACACCACGGCGTTGCATGCCCAGGCCGCCGTGAAACGCGCCCTCTCCGGCTCCCTCTTGTCGGAAGACACTCCATAGCCCGGGAGGCTCCATGTCAGCAGACACTACGCAAGACCGCATCAGCCTGCACCCCCACACGCATCGCGTGCGGGTATGGGACGGCGACACCTTGCTCGCCGACAGCACGCGCGCCGTCGAGCTGCGCGAGAAAGGGTATCCCGCGCGCCAATACCTTCCCGAAAGCGACGTGCAGATGTCGCAACTCGTCCGCTCCACCACCGTGACGCACTGCCCCTTCAAGGGCGACGCCACGTACTACAGCACTGACGAGCATCCCGACGTCGCCTGGCAATACGCCGAGCCACTGGCGGGCATGGCAGCGATTGCCGGCCGGCTGGCCTTCGATGACAGCGTGGTGACGGTGCAGGTGGACGCCGGGTAAGCGTGCACGTGCGCGGGCCATCAGCCGGTCACGAGGCTACACAGATCGCCATTGGCACTTGGACCGGTGCTTGAATGGAGACTTGACGTCAATGCACCACGTTGCGGATGAAACGTAGCCGCCCCGCGCCTTCGTTGCGATAACGGTGGAACTGGTCGCTGGGGTAGACGTGAAAGTCACCAGCCTCGATCGTCACCTCGCGATCCGCGAGTTCCAGGGTCAGCGTGCCCTCGATCACCACCAGCATCTCGTGCCAGCCGGTACCATCGGCGACGGACTCGTAAGTGTCTCCGGGCTCCATCGCCCAGGACCACAGCTCGACTTCCTGTCGCGCCGGCTTGCTCGCCAGCAGCCGGGCGTGACTGTCGGGGAATCGCCCCACCCAGGCGACTTCGTCGATGCGCGCCGAGTCCTCGCTGCCCGGCGGCTGAACCAGGGCGTAGAACAGCACCCCCAGCGCCTCGGCGAGTCGATCCAGCGTGCTCAGGCTGACATTGACGTCGCCCTTTTCGATATTGACCAGCATCCGCCGGCTCACGCCGGCCCGCTCGGCCAATGCCTGCTGGCTCAGCGACGCCCCCTGACGCAGACGCCTCACGTTGGCGGCGACGTGCACCAGGACATCGGGGCGCTCGCTAGACTTGTGCACTATATTGCCCATCCGTACAATCGCGGTTCTCTCGAATGCCAGCGTCCGACCATGTCGGCAGGATGCGACTGGCGCCGTCAGAAGGGCAGCATGCCGCAGAACAAAGGAGGTGTCATGTCAGTCGCCATGCGCGAATTCGTGGCCAGGGTTTGGCCGGTGGCCATGCTGATCGTGGCAATGTGCTCCATCCAGACCGGGGCGTCCATCGCCAAGACCTTGTTTCCGGTCATCGGCGCCACCGGCACGACCTCGATTCGCCTAATCCTCGCCGCGCTGATACTGCTGGTCGTGATGCGGCCCTGGCGCCAGCGGTTCAGTCGCCGTGCCTGGAAGTCAACCGTGATCTACGGCGTCGCCCTGGGCGTCATGAACCTGCTGTTCTACCAGGCGCTGCAGACGGTTCCGCTGGGGATCGCGGTGGCGCTGGAGTTCACCGGGCCGCTGACGGTGGCGATGCTCTCCTCGCGGCGTTGGCTGGATCTGCTGTGGGTGGCATTCGCCGTGCTCGGCCTGACATGTCTTCTGTTGCTGGGCGATGACAGCAACGGCGCGGTCGATCCCTACGGCGCGGCTTGCGCGCTGGGGGCCGGGGTCTGCTGGGCACTGTATATCCTGTTTGGGCAAAAGGCGGGCTCGGTCAACGGCGCCCAAAGCGCCACGCTGGGCATTACCATCGCCGCGGTGGTAATCGCGCCCGTCGGCCTGATCGATGTCGGCCCGGCGATTTTCGCGCCGGAGGTCCTCCCGCTGGCACTCGCCGTCGCCGTGCTTTCCACCGCCCTGCCCTACACGCTCGAAATGGTGGCACTGCCGCGCCTGCCGACCCAGACCTTCGGCACGCTGATGAGTCTGGAACCAGCGATCGGCGCGCTCTCCGGCCTGCTGTTCCTGAGCCAGCTTTTGAGTGGCCTGCAGTGGATGGCCATCGGCCTGATCATCGTCGCCTCGATCGGCACCACGCTGACGGTGCGCCGGCGCGAGACCTTCGAAACGCCAGTGCCGGACTGAGCCCGCCGTCGCGTCTCGCAGCGAGTCTGAATCACGTCGCTGCTCGAACCTTTGAGACGCGAAGTGACGAAGAACCCATCATGGATAGTTCTGGCGAGCGTGGACCACAGACGTAACCTCAATGCGGTCGGTTACTTGGTAGACCACGATGAAATTCGGATGAGCAACAATCTCCCGCGTGCCAGGCACGCGGCCAACCTGATGCAGATAGGGATATTCAGCCACTGAGGCAATGGCCACCTCCAGGCGGGTGCGCAACCGTTGGGCAGCTTGTGGATCGCGTTCGGCGATATAGGTGATCAGTTCAATCAGATCGGCAATGGCATCGTCATGCCAGTGGATCAGTAGGCTCACAAAGCCTTGCCATCCTGGCGCCGCTCTGCGGCGGCGATAATCCCGTCGGCCTTGGCCATGACTTGGTCATGAGGCATTCCCTGACCGGGATTGTCGAGGCTGTGCTGCACCTTGGCCCGGAACCAGCGATCATAGCTATCGGCCTGCTCCTGGGTCGCAAACTCCGAGACAATAGGATCTAGCTGGGTACTCATAGGGTCTCCTCCTCTTACTTCCTCTAGTGTAAACAATTCTCCCTAGTTTGGCATTGTCAACGCCAAGCTGGGCCACAGATAGGCAGCGGCGTTGGCCGGCTGTTCCGTACGAGGCGGCAGTGGCAATGGTTCAACCGAGGGCTGGCCCTTCTGCTGCTGGGCGTGGCGTGGTGGGGCCTGTTGATGCCGAGCTAAGACGCGCACCGACTCACTAGAGCGCATCGATCACATCAAGGCCGGAGAGAATGCGGTACGCGGCGTCGACGCGCGCATCGTTGGGATAGTTCTTGTTGGCCAGCATCACCAGCCCCATCTGTTCGCCGGGAAGCATTACGACATAGCCGCCGAAGCCGTTGGTGGAGCCGGTCTTGTTGATCCAGACATCATCGCGTGGCGCTTGCGGCGGCGCGATTGCCTCGGCCGCGTTGGGTTCGAGGATCATGTCGTAACCATTGCCGGCGCGCAGGGTATCGAGCGCGACGGGGAGCGGATACTGCTCCCAGATCAGATCCTGCGTCATGTCGCCAACCCGATAATAATCCTGGCGGGTGGCGTCGATGGCCTGCTGGAGCTCGGCGTCGACATCCGCGAGATGCAGGTTGGCTCGTACCAGTTTGGCCAGATCGCCGACCGTCGTCTTGATGCCGTAGGCTTCATCGTCGAGCACACCGGGGGCCACACGAATCGGCTGACCGTCCTTGTTCTCGCCCATGGCGTAATGCGCCATTTGATCGTCGGGAACCTCGTACCAGGTATGCTGCAATCCCAGCGGTTCCAGCACATGCGAACGCATTGCCGGCACGAACTCGCTATCCAGACTCGCCGCCGTCTCCAGCCCCAACAGGCCGATCCCCAGATTGGAGTAGGTGCGGACTTCGCCCATCGTTTCCGGCGGTTGCCACTGGCGGAACCAGTTCATCAGCGACGCGCGGTCGGTGACTTCATCCGGTACGAACAGCGGCAGCCCGCCGGTGGTATGCGTGCCGAGGTTAAGGCCGCTGATTTCATCGAAGGCACTGCCCTCGAGTTCGGGAAGATAACGGCTGACGGGCGCCTCGAGGTCGAGCTCGCCCTGAGTGGCGGCCTGGGAAGCGAGTGTCGCGGTGAACGTCTTGCTCAGCGAGCCGATCTCGAACAGGGTGTCGTCGTCGACCGCTGTACCTGTTTCGCGGTCGGCGACGCCGTAATGGGCAATCGTCGTGCCCCTTGGCCCGACGAGAGCGACCGCCATGCCGGGGATCTTCTGCGCCTCCATCAAGGATTCGACGATCGGGTCGAGCACCTCGCGAACCTGCTTGTTCGATGCCTTGTCCTGCGCCAGCGCCGCGCCACTTCCCGCCAGTAACGTCAGCGATACTCCCAGCAGCCATCCTTTCATTGCGCTTCCTGCTCCCATATCGATAAGCCAAATTCCTGAACCGATATCATGCTTCAAAAGCATGGCCGCTGGAATGCTTGGGCCATAGATATGTTATGGTATAACATATCTATATATGCTGCCACGTACATCGAGACGTCGCGGGAAATGCATTATCACCAAACATGAGGGAAAACAGGATGGCGTCATCGCAGCCAACACTTCCGGTCACCGTGCTATCCGGCTTTCTTGGGGCCGGCAAAACCACGCTACTCAATCACATCCTCGCCAACCGTGAAGGACGTCGCGTGGCGGTGATCGTCAACGACATGAGCGAGGTCAACATCGATGCTTCGCTGGTCCGGGGGGCGCCTGACAAGGAGCACTCGGATACGAATGCGGTGACGCTCAACCGGGCCGAGGAGCGCCTGGTCGAGATGAGCAATGGCTGCATTTGCTGCACCCTGCGCGAAGACCTGCTGGTCGAGGTGCGGCGTCTGGCCGCCGAGGGGCGCTTCGATCATCTGGTGATCGAATCCACGGGCGTTTCCGAACCACTGCCGGTGGCTGAAACCTTTACCTTCACGGACGAAGGCGGGCAAAGCCTCTCCCAAGTCGCTCGGCTGGATACGCTGGTTACCGTGGTGGATGGCGCCAATTTCCTTTCCCAATATCATGAGGCTCAATCATTGGCCGAGGCCGGAGAAAGCCTGGGCGAGGAAGACGAACGCAATGTCGCCGACCTGTTGGTCGATCAGGTCGAGTTCTGCGATGTCTTGCTGATCAGCAAGACGGACCTGCTCGATACCGAGCAGCTCAATGAACTGACGGCGGTGCTGCGCTCACTCAACCCGGAGGCTGAGTTGATCCCCATGACGCATGGCCAAGTGCCGCTGGATAAGGTCCTGGATACCGGGCGTTTCAGTTTCGAACGCGCCCAGCAGGCCCCGGGGTGGTTGAAGGAAATGCGCGGCGAGCACGTGCCGGAAACCGAAGAATACGGTATCTCAAGCTTCACCTATCATGCCCGGCGCCCTTTTCATCCGCAGAAATTCTACGAGCTAATTCATGGCGATGGCTTCGACGCCACGCTACTACGTTCCAAGGGTTTCTTCTGGCTGGCCACACGGCCGCAACACGTCGGGCAATGGAGTCAAGCCGGTGGCATCGCCCATTACGGCTTCGCGGGCCTGTTTTGGAAAGCCGTACCCGAATCGCATTGGCCCGACGACCCCGAGTATCGGGAGGCGATCATGGAGAAATGGCAGGAGCCATTCGGCGACATGCGCCAGGAATTGGTCTTCATCGGCCAACGCCTGAATCAGGCACAAATGCGCCAGGCACTCGACGCCTGCTTGTTGAGTGAAGAGGAGATGCTCGCCGGCAAAACACATTGGCAGACACTGCCCGACCCCTTTCCAGCCTGGGACTGAGAAACGCATGCAAGAGCCCATGAATTCACAGACATTGCACGACGTGGCAAACGGCGCATCCGACCTGGAAGGCCCGCTGGCCTGGGTGGGAATGGAAGACATCGCGCTACCGTTTCGTCTGGCGAACAGTGCCGTCAACGGTCGCGCCTCGGCCGGTGTTTCCCTGGATGCAACCTCGGCGCGAGGCATTCACATGTCACGCCTTTATCTGGCACTGGAGGCCCTGGAAAATGAGGAGGTGACGCTGTCAGGCCTGGGCGCGGTATTGCAGCGCTTCCTGACGAG
Source organism: Chromohalobacter beijerinckii (assembly GCF_023061185.1). Lineage (GTDB taxonomy): Bacteria > Pseudomonadota > Gammaproteobacteria > Pseudomonadales > Halomonadaceae > Chromohalobacter > Chromohalobacter beijerinckii. The sequence continues at coordinate 25,521 of NZ_JAKGAK010000016.1, read as the reverse complement.
CCATGATGGTTTGGCCCGCACGGCCTTTCTCGACCTGAGCGGTGACGTTCTGATCAAGCGCCCTGCATTGATCAGCCCACGCGCCGGCTGGAAGGCGTACCCCTGCGCATTGCGCTGCCGCCAAGATGCACAGGGCATGCAGGCGATTCTCGAGGTGACGATCGGTTACTCCTCGACCTGTCCTTGCTCGGCGGCCCTCGCGCGCCAATCGATCCAGCAAGCGTTCGACGAGGACTTTACCGACATGCCGATCAGCCACGATGCCGTCAGGACGTGGCTGGGAAGCGAGCAGGGTATCCTGGCGACGCCGCATAGCCAGCGCAGCCAGGCGCACCTCTCACTGCGCCTGGCCGACGACCTCGAGACTCTGCCCGTGACGGCGCTGATCGACACGGTCGAGGACGCCCTGGGCACGGCCCTGCAGACGGCCGTCAAACGTGTCGATGAGCAGGCGTTCGCCCTGGCCAACGGTCATAACTTGATGTTCTGCGAGGATGCGGCGCGCCGTGTACGGCATGCCCTGCAAGCGCGCGACGAGGTGCAGGGCTTCCAGGTACGCATCGTGCACGCCGAAAGCCTGCATGCGCATGATGCGGTCGCGCATGCCGAATGGAACTGGACATCCGCGTACCCCTGATGCCGGGGCGTGCAGTTCCTCTCTCCCGAGCCCGCCCAATGGAGGCGGGCTCGGCGTCTCACCTCCCGGCGCGGGATGCCATGGCCCGCCACAGCAAGCGCCGGGCATTCGCGATCACGCCCGCCAGCGCAAACAAGGCCGCCGCGAGACTGACGATGGTAGGGCCCGTCGGCGTATCGAACCAATAAGCCGTCTGCAGCCCGCCGACGGCAGCCGTCATGCCGACCAGGGCCGCGGCCACCACCATGGTCTCCGGCGTGCGGCTGAACGTGCGTGCCGTCGCCGCGGGAATGATCAACAGGGCGGCGATCAGCAAGACCCCTACGACCTTCAACGCAACGGCCACCACGATGGCCAGCGACAAGGTGAGGATGAGCTGTTCGCGGCGTGGATCGATGCCGCTGGCAAAGGCCAGATCCGCATTGAGCGTCGCGGTCAGCAGGCGCGACCAGCGCCACCCCATCAACGCCATGACCAGCGCCGCGCCTCCCCAGATGACGGCAAGATCGGCCTTACCGACGGCGAGGATATCGCCGAACAGGTAGGCCATCAGATCGAGACGCACGCCGGAAACGAAGGACACTGCCACCAAGCCCAATGCCAGCGACGAATGTGCCATGACTCCCAGCAGCGTATCCATGGCATACCCCTTACCGCTCAGCAGCGACACGATCGTGGCCATGAGCAACGAGACCACCAGGACACCGGCGAAAATCGACATCGACATCAACAGGGCAAGCGCGACGCCCAGGATGGCCGCATGCGCGGTCGCATCACCGAAAAACGCCATGCGCCGCCAGACCACCAGGCAACCCAGCGGTGCGGCCGCCAGGGCGACGCCCACACCGGCCAGGGTGGCACGTACCAGAAAGTCGTCGAGAATCACGGGGAAGGCTCCAGGGAGGTCGGCGTATGGTGATGGCGGTAGAGCGCCATGCCGTCGTCGTCATCGTGACCGAACATGGCGCGATAGGCCGGCGAGGCCGCGACCCCTTCCGGGGTTCCCGCACAGCAGATGGATCGGTTCAGGCATATCACGCGATCCGAGGTTCGCATCACGACATGCAATTCGTGGCTGACCATCAGCACGGCACACCCCAGTTCCTGGCGCACCCGCTCGATTTGACGATAAAAGTCGGCCATTCCCTGCTGATCGAGTCCCTGAGTTGCCTCATCGAGGATCAGGAGATCGGGCGACGAAAGCAGTGCACGCGCCAGCAGCACACGCTGAAACTGTCCGCCCGAGAGATCATTGATCTGGCTATCGGCCTGTGGCGTGACCCCCGCTCGGCGGAGCGCCGATTCGATGTCGTGTGCCGAGTGCCGACGCGGGAGTCGCATCAAGCGCGATACCGTCATCGGCAAGGTGGCATCGAGATGCAGGCGCTGGGGCACGTAGCCAACGACCAGGCCCGAAGCCTTCTCGATACGCCCTCGACGGGGCGTCAATGCGCCGATGATGCTTTTCAGCAGGGTGGTTTTGCCCGAGCCGTTGGGGCCGACGATGGTGACGATTTCGCCCCGGGCGAGGTCGAGATGAATGTCCTCGAGCACGAGGTGCCCCCCGAAGGCGACATCCAGCGCGTCGATCGACAGCAGTTTCATGAGGACTCCGGATACATGCGTCGTTACTCCACTGATGGATGGCTCCACGGATGAAAGAGAAGGGTTGCTCCTTGTGTGAATAAATATGTTATAACATAACATATTGGTGTTCAATACTCGCTCACACATGCTTGGAGAACCGTTAGATGCCTCGTTTCAGTCCCTACTTGGCGGCACTACTCATGTCGCCGGCCGCCGCTTCCGCCGCCGTCCCGTCCGTCGCAGTGGACATACCGCCGGTCTACTCGCTGGTCGACCGTGTCATGGGAGATCTGGGCACTCCGGCCCTGCTGATTCAGCAGGGCGCCTCACCGCACCGTTACGCCATGCGCCCCTCGGAAGCCGAAGCGCTCGAGAACGCCGATGCCGTCTTTTGGATCGGCGAGGACCTGACCCCGTGGCTGGCGCATTCCATGGACACCCTGGGTGACGACGCCCTCAGTGTCGAACTGATGGACTTACCCGAAACGCAGACACTCGAATACCGCCAGGGCGCCACCTTCGAAGCGCATCATCATGGTCATGGCGGACATGACCACGACCACGACCACGACCACGACCACGACCATCAGCATGATCACGCCCATGACGGGTTGAATCCCCATGTCTGGCTCGATCCCGAAAATGCACAGGCCTGGCTGGGCGTCATTGCCGACTCCCTGGCCCATCTCGATCCGGAACATGCGTCCACTTACCGGGAAAACGCCCGCCTTGGCAAAGACGAGCTGAACACCCTGACCAAAGCGCTGCAACAGCAGCTCGCCAACGCCCGCGATGCCCATTTCATCGTCTTTCACGATGCCTACCAGTATTTCGAACACCGCTTTGATGTCCATGCCGCTGGCGCCATCTCCCTGGGCGATGCGCGCAAGCCCAGCCCGTCGCGTATCGCAGCGCTCCATACGCTCGTCGAAACGCATGACATCGACTGCGTGTTCAGCGAGCCCCAATACAACCCGGAACTGGTGAAAAGCGTCTTTGGCGATACCGGCGTGAACACGTCCATCGTGATCGATCCGCTGGGCACCAATCTCGCGCTGGGGGACGATCTTTACCCGAACTTGATGCACAAGCTTGCCGATGCCGTCTCGCAGTGCGCGAGCGATGCCTGATGGAAGCGCGCGACCACCCGTGCCATTGCTTTTTGCCTAGCGTCACAAAAAGATATGTTATAACGTATTAAACGCTTTTCACTGTACTAACGCTGATTCACACAAGGAGATCACGATGCGCCACCTATCCACTCATGCCGCTCTCACGCTCGGCCTGCTATCGCTGGCGAGCGTGCCACCGGCCGTCGCGCAGCAGGATGACCACGACCACCATGCACATGAGCACGATCACAGCCACGATCATGGGCATAAGCATGAGCACGATCACTCCCACGATCATCACGACAGCGATATCTACGCCGGTTACTTCGATGATGATCAGGTCGAGGACCGCGCCTTGTCGGACTGGGAGGGCGGCTGGCAGTCGGTCTATCCCTATCTGCAGGACGGCACGCTGAATGACGTCTTCGCGCACAAGGCCGCACAAAGCGATGACAAGACGGCGGCCGACTACAAGCAGTACTACACGACCGGCTATCGCACGGACGTCGACCGTATCGTGATCGAGGGCGATCAGGTCTCGTTCTACGGAGACGACGGCAAGCGCACGGGGGAATACACCTACGACAGCCATGAAATCCTCACCTACGAGGCGGGCAATCGCGGCGTGCGCTATATCTTCGAGCGTGACGGCGGCAGCGCCGACGCGCCTCGCTACATCCAGTTCAGCGACCACGCCATCTATCCCACGGATGCCGACCACTACCACCTTTACTGGGGCGACGATCGCGCCGCCCTGCTGGACGAGGTCACGAACTGGCCGACCTACTACCCCTCCCATCTAGACGGTGACGCCATCGCGCGGGAAATGATGGCGCATTGACCGGACCTGTGCATGCCACTCGGCATCCTCGGCGACAGCCGCCCCGAACGGAGCGGCTGTCGTCTCAAGAACTCACCGCCCCCTGGGGACGTCTCTTCATCTGCGTAATCACGGCGCTGCCCAGCACGCCCACGAAGGCGATGACCAGCGGCAGACTGAACGCGGCACGCCCCACCAGGATCAGCAGCACCGACGACATGACGGGCACGAAATACGTCAGCACGCCCAGCAACGTGGAGGAGCTTCTCAACAGGGCGTACCCCCAGGTGATGAACGCCAGCCCATAAGGGCCGATCCCGATGAGCGCCGCCACGCCCCAGTCCATCGCCGTCGCGTGCTCGGGAGCGGTTTCGAACGCACGGTGCAGCCCCCAGGAGGCGACGGCGGCAACGGCGAACAGGTGCTTGTAGTCCACCCAGGACAAGGCGGCGCGCCCCCGGAGATAGAGGGAGAACATGATCCAGGAGGCGCCGGAGGCCATGCCCTGCATATAGCCCAGTGCCGAGGTCGGTTCGCCCTGAGCGTTCGAGAGCACCAGCGGCACCAGCCCCGCAAACGCCACGGCCGACCCCAGTAAGGTACGCGCCCTAAGACCACGCCCGGCCAGCAAGTCTGCCACGAGCATGAATCCCAACGGCCAGAGGTACGTCACGAGCGTGATCTTGGCCGGGTCGCCTTTGCTCAGGGCGGAGAAATAGAAATACAGCGCGCCCGTCAGGCCACCGACACCCATCAACCAGAATTTCCTTCTGCGCCATGCGGCCGCGCCGGCCGGCGCACCACGCCATCCCATGAGCTGTGCCATCAACGCAGCCGCCCCCATGGCGACGGCCGCCGTCAACATCGGCGGCAGATTGATCAGGTCGCGCAATACCGGCAGGCTGGCCCAAAGCGTGACGGTCAGAAGGCCTGCCAGTAGTCCGGCGGTGGTGCGTGTGCTGGTCATGGCCTGCTCCTGTGTATACCGAATCGGCGTGGGTGGTATGTGACGCGAGCAGTCTGGGGCCGCATGAATTATCATGGAAACGAAGAGTTTCGATATTTCGATCATGATTCGTGATGGTGCTGAATGACCAACTTTCGACCCTTGGATCTCGTGGTGCTCAACACCTTTGTCACGGTGGTGGACAAGGGCGGATTCACCGCGGCGGCGGACGCCCTGCACCTGGCGCAATCGACCGTCAGTGCGCACATGAAGCGTCTGGAAGAAACCTTCGAGCAGCCTTTGTTGCAGCGTGGGCGGAAAGCGCCGATCCCTACGCCGGCGGGAGAACGTCTGCTCTCGCACGCACGGCAGATGCTGCGCCAGAACGCGCTCGCCTGGCAGGATGTCAGCGATCAAAGGCTGGATGGCGTGGTACGCCTGGGAATACCCGACGACTACGTGGTCTATCTGCCCGAGGCGCTATCCGAGTTCGAGGCCCAGTATCCGGGAGTCGAATTGCAGGTGGACTGCGGGCTCAGCGTGGATCTAGTGCAAAGCGTGCGCGCCGGCAGCCTGGACCTGGCGATCACCACGCGTCAGCCCAAGAGTCCCGGCGGCGAGGTGCTGTGTCAGGAGCCCACGGTGTGGGCCGGCGCCCCCGGACATGACACCCAACGCCGCACACCGCTGCCCCTGGCGGTCTCTACGGATGGGGTTTGCATCTTCAGGGAACGCGCCCTGGCGGCACTCGACGCCGTAGGCATCCCCTGGCGAATCGCCTATACCAGCGCCAGTTTGTCCGGCCTTACGGCCGCGGTACGCGCGGGCTTGGCTATAACGGTGCTCACACCCTCCATGCTGGGCTCGGACCTGAGCATCATCGATAGCGCCGAGGGGCTCCCCGAGCTGCCCATGACCGAAATCGCTCTGCACCGCAGCCCGGGACGCCCCAAGGAGGCGGCGCGTCAGCTCGCGTTGAGCCTGCAAGCCCATATTCAGGCCCGATCAACGGTCGACCTTAACAAAGCGGCGCCAGTATGAGCTGGCGCTCTCACCCCCGTAGCATCTTTGGCTACACTGCTGGCATTCTTGTCGCTCATCGGATTCCGACTGTAGGAGCTCGCATGGAGAGTGATCCTGTCACCCATTCATCGTCCGCGGCAGTGGCTGCGCCGCGCTTACAAGCGACTTTGGCGCTGCTTTTATGCTTGCTCGTTCTGGCCGGGTGTTCGTCGAGCCAACGCATCGAGACGCACGATCCCGGCCCGACCACGGCGGAGGGCCTCTCCATCGAGCGGGCACTGATCATTTCCAACGCCAAGCAGGCGCTGGGCACACCTTATAAATGGGGCGGCAATTCGCTGGAGACTGGGGTGGATTGTTCCGGGCTAGTGCAAGTTGCATACCATGCGGCTGGGATCGATGTACCACGCACTTCCAATCAGCAGTACCAGACGCTCGATCATCGCGAGCAGGCGCGACCAGGGGATCTGCTGTTCTTCGGAGCCGGGGATCGCGCCACCCACGTGGGAATTTACCTGGGCGACCGACGGATGATCCACGCGCCCGGCAGCGGCCGTGAAGTGACCGTGTCCTCGCTGGATATCCGCTACTGGCGCAAGCACTACCTGGGCGCGGCCGGCCCGGCGCCGTGAGCGTTACGCGGATAGCACGCATATATTTATAACCAAATCGTCGTTCGGGTCTTTTTCGTTATTCCCAGCAAGTCGCTATAGTGGCGAACCTATCGCTTATCCCCCGGAGACTCGCCATGCGACGACTGTTTCACTGGATCGGCGCGCTCGCGCTGACCGTCCTGCTGCCGAGTACGGCCCTGGCCCAGAACGACGAAACGACGACTCTCGAGGTCGGCTACATGCCCATCCTGCCGGTCGCGCAATTGTTCGTCATGGAGGGCGCCGGCTGGACCGACGAGGCGGGGCTGGATCTCGAGTTGACGCGCTTCTCCAGCGGTCCGGCCATGGTGCAGGCGCTGGCATCCGGCAAGCTCGACGTGATGAACTTCGGCATTGGGCCGGCCATGGTCGCCCGAGCCAACGGTGTGCCGATCAAGGTGCTCGCCGCCAGCATCCAGGAGCAGATCGGGCTGATCGCCCGCGGCGAGCTCGCCAATGCCTTCGAGGGCAATGATCCGGCGGCCGCCATCGCCCAGTTCACCGAGACGCAGGGCCGCAAGCCCAAGATCGCCACCTTCCCCAATGGCTCGGTGCCCTACACCGTGCTGCGCTACTGGCTGGAAGAGCAGATCGGGGTCGACGCGGACGCGGTGGATATCGTCACCATGGGGGCCTCAAGGGTTCAGCAATCGCTGCTGGCTGGCGCGGTGGACGCCGCCTCGACCCTCGAGCCGATCCTCAGTGTCGTGCAGCAACGCGATCCCGACGCTCGAGTCGTGGCACGCGGCAACGACATGCTGCCTCACCAGCCCGGCGCGGTGCTGGCAGTACGCGAGGCCGTGCTCGAGGAGCATCCCGAGGCGATCCAGGCTCTGGTCGCGCAGCACGTCCGCGCCACCGAGATGCTCGAGAACGAGCCCGCGAAGGCCGCGCCGTACGTGCGCGAGTTCGTCGGCAAGCGGCTCATCGACGAGGAAACTGTCACCGCCGCCTTGTCCTCGCCGTCGTCCAACTATCTGGCCGACCCGCACATGATCATCGACGCCACGCGTACCATGGCCGACTTCCAGCGTCGCATCGGCACGCTGAAGAAGCCCGTGGACGTGGATGCGCTCTTCGATACGTCGGTCTATGACGCCGTGATGTCCTCGACGGAGAACGCAGCGCCATGACGCGTCCCGCACGCCATCGACGCACCCTGATCAGCGCCGTCAGCCTTGCCGCCCTGGTGGCGCTCTGGGAGACGGCCCTGCGCGTGGGCTGGCTGCCGAGTAACCTGGTGCCGTTGCCCTCGCAGATTCCCGGGGTACTCTGGGCGGAAGTGCTGGACGGCATCTGGCTCGACGTCGTGTTGTCCAGCCTCTCCCATTACAGTATTGGCCTGGTGATCGGCTCGGTGCTGGGGATTGCGGTCGGCATGGCCGCGGCGCTGCTGCCCCGGTTCGATGCCGCCCACAGCTGGCTGGCACGCCTGCTGCGGCCGATTCCGCCGCTGGCCTGGATCCCCTTCGCGATCATCTGGTTCGGCGTGACCGAAACCGCCGCTGCTTTCATCATCAGCATCGGCGTGTTCTGGATCAATTACTTCACCAGCTACAGCGCGGTGCGCGCCATCGACGACGGCTACTACGAAGTCGCCCGGGCCTTCGGCCAGGGCGGTTTCAGCGCGCGGCTGGCCAAGATCAGCCTGCCGGCGGCGGCGCCGGGCATCCTCGGGGGACTGCGTGCCGGCCTGGGCCAAGGCTGGATGACGGTGGTCGCCGCCGAGCTGTTCGGCATTCCCGGCATCGGCCAGCGCATGATGGAAGCCTCGGGCCTGCTCGCCACCGATGTGGTGGTGGTCTACATGCTGACCATCGCCGCGCTCTACGCCCTGTTCGACTTCCTGTTCATGCGCATTCAGCGGAGGGTTCTACGGTGGCAGCAATGAATGACGCGTCCGCACCCGTCCTGACGGCACGCGGCGTACGTCTGGGCTTTGCCGACGACGTCGTGCTCGACGACATCGATCTCGAGGTGGCCCCGCGCGAATTCGTGGCCATGGTCGGCGCTTCGGGCGTCGGCAAGTCCACCCTGCTGCGCGCTTTCGCCGGCTTGCTAGCCCCGCTGCGTGGCGACGTCCATCTCTCCACCGCCGAGGCGTCGGCCAGCCGCGCCTGGTCGATGGTCTTCCAGGCGCCGCGCTTATTTCCCTGGCGTCGCGTGCGCGCCAATGTCGAGCTGGGTCTGGAAGGGCTGGGACTATCGCGCGACGAGCGCCGTGCCCGTGCCATGGAATCGCTGTCGTTGGTCGGGCTCGAGGAACTCGCCGAGCGCTGGCCACGCACGCTGTCCGGCGGTCAGCAACAGCGCGTGGGCATCGCCCGCGCACTGGCGGTACGGCCTCGGGTGTTGTTCATGGACGAGCCGTTCTCCGCACTCGACGCCCTGACCCGCCAGCGCCTGCAGAGCGAACTCACCGAGCTGCGCCAGCGCAGCGACGCGGCGATCGTCTTCGTCACTCATGACATCGAGGAGGCCGTCCTCCTCGCCGACCGCGTCGTGGTACTGGCCAAACCCGACAAAGCTGCGCCGGCCACGGTGCGTGAGATCGTCACCATCGATCTGCCGCTCGCCCGACGCCGCGAGCAGAGTGGCTTTCGTGAACACATGCAGCGCCTGGAGCAGCATATCGGTGTTGCCGCCACCCCCGAGGAGACGATGTCATGAGTGCCTTGCGTGTCGTATTGCATGCCCCCACCGCCGATGGCCTCGCCCGCGCCCGGCGCAATGCACTCAACCTGACCCGGGCACGACCCGACACCGAGGTGCTGATCGTGGCCAATGGCGGCGCCGTGGCCGCCGCCCTGGAAACCCCCGACTCGACCACCGATGCCTGGCTGCGGCTTTGCCGCAATACCCTCACGGCCCAGTCGTTGGAGAACCCCGGCAGCCTCGAGGAAGTCGAGGCCGCGGTGGTCACGCTCGCCGAGCTGCAGGCACAGGGCTGGGCCTATATCCGCGCTTGATTATCGTGACACTGCCCATCCCCTTGTGTTGGCCGCCCCACGTCACCATATTTATAAAAAGAAGGGGCGCGGGAAGCGCCACGCATGGGCAAATATCCAAGATGCATTTGCTTAGCGAAATCCATTGTTTCCCATGCCCTGGTCTATGATGCGATGCTCAATGCTTCGCCAATCAGTGAAAGGAGGACGCCATGGCACTACAACTCGGCGATATTGCCCCGGATTTCACCCAAGATAGCACCGACGGCACGATCAACTTCCACGAATGGGCAGGCGACAACTGGGTCATCCTGTTCTCGCATCCCAAGGATTTCACGCCGGTATGCACCACCGAGCTGGGTGAAGTGTCGCGCCTGAAGCCTGAATTCGAGAAGCGCAACGCCAAGGCCATGGGGCTGTCCGTCGACCCGCTGGACGATCACAAGGCATGGGAAGGCGACATCAAGGAAACTCAGGGCCATGGCCTGAACTTTCCGCTGCTGGCGGACGCCGACCGCAAGGTCAGCTCGCTGTACGGAATGATTCACCCCAACGCCAACGACACCCTGACGGTGCGTAGCGTCTTCATCATCGACCCCAGCAAGAAAGTGCGCCTGACGCTGACCTACCCGGCCAGTACCGGTCGCAACTTCTCAGAGATCCTGCGCGTGCTGGATAGCCTTCAGCTGACCGACAGCCAGAAGGTCGCCACACCGGTCAACTGGACCGAAGGCGACGACTGCATCATCGTGCCCTCGGTCGATAACGAAAAGGCTAAGGAACTCTTCCCGCAAGGCTGGGACGAGAAGAAGCCGTACCTGCGCATGGTCAAGCTGCAGAAGTAACCCGTTACACGTGACCTACTGGGTCAGGCGCCGTCCGGTGCCATGACCTTTGATCGCCCGTGGCCTCCTGGACCACGGGCGATTTTTTTCATGCGCGCTATTCTGTATGAGACAACCCTTGCCTACGGATACCGCCATGGCGTCGACAATACATATCGTGATACCGATCTATCCCGGCGTCACGCAGTTGGATTTCACCGGACCTCATCAATTCTTCTCGCGTGTGCCCCAAACCGAGGTCGTGGTCGCCTCCGTCGGCGGCCTGCCGGTAGAGGCCCAGGGGCTGACCTTCACCAACCTGGCCGACCTGGACGTTATCGAGGCATGCGACGTGCTGTGCGTACCGGGCGGGCTGGGGTGCCTCGACGCCGCAGAGGATGCACGATTCCTTCACGCCATTCAGCGGCTCGCCAGTACCTCGCGGTACCTGACATCGGTCTGCACCGGCTCATTGATCCTGGGCGCGGCCGGCCTTCTGCGGGGGAGACGTGCGGCCTGTCACTGGGCCTGGCGAGACATGCTGCCACTCTTCGGCGCCATCCCCGATGCGGGGCGCGTCGTGCGGGACGGCAACCTCATCACGGGCGGAGGCGTCACGGCCGGCATCGATCTGGCGCTGACGGTCATCGCCGAGCTGCTGGGTGACGAGACCGCCCAGGCGGCGCAACTGACGCTGGAATATGCACCCGAGCCGCCCTTCGACGCCGGGCGGCCAGATACCGCACCGGCGTCCGTACATGCGCATGTGCTCGACGGCATGGCGGACATGCAGGCATCCCGGTATCGGCAGGCCGAACGCATCGCCACGCACTTGCCCGCGTGACGCCGCTCTCCAAGGCCTAGGCCACGGGCGATTGTCGTTTAGCGGCGCGCCGCCCGGTGAGGCGTCGCCCTTTCATACGGCAGGCACGCACCAGACACACCACCCGATAGGTGATGAACAACAACAAGATAGCGATCTTGAAACTGGTCTTGATGCGCATCGTCGTACCCGGCTCGGCGTCTCATTGGGGAGGAGTACGACGAGTTAATCAGAGGGATGTTAAGGAATGTTGACGCCATGGTGGACGGCTGTACCCAATATCGACATCCCATAGGCATACTTGAGCGTGAACACCTCTTTTTTATAAAAACTTTCTTATTCAATGCCTGCCGATAAACTCGACCCTCTATCAGCCTTGGGTCAGGCCCTCGAAGAAGCTCACCGCGTTGGCTTCCAGCCCCTCGAGATAATAGCCGCCTTCCTGCACCACGAGCGTCGGCAGGTCGAGCTCGGCCACCACGCGCCCGAGCTTGCCAAACCCCGGCGTGGAAACCGCCACCTTGGCCTGCGGGTCCTGCTCATGGATGTCGAAACCCAGCGCCAGCACCAGCGCGTCCGGCTCGAACAACCGAAGCGCCTGGCAGGCTTCATCCAGACGCTCGAAGAACACCGCTTCTGGTGATCCGTGCGGCATCGCCAGATTGAGGTTGTAGCCCTCTCCCGCGCCATGACCACGTTCATCCTCGAAACCGGTCACCGCCGGATAGAAGTTAGTGGTGTCGCCATGCACCGAGATGTACATCACGTCGGCGCGGTCATAGAAGATTTCCTGCACCCCTTGGCCGTGGTGCATGTCGGTATCCAGCACCACGACGCGCGGGTAACGTGCGGTCAGATGCTGTGCAGCGATGGCGGTGTTGTTGAGAAAGCAGAAGCCGCCAGCGGCATCGGCGCGGGCGTGGTGCCCTGGCGGCCGCGTCAGCGCATAAGCCTGGCGTGCCCCATGATTGAGCGCATCGGCGCCGGCAATCGCGCTTTGCGCCGCCCAGTACGCGGAATCCCAGGTCGCCTCCCCTATTGGCGCACTGCCATCCGCCAGGTAACGCCCCGCTTCTGCCAAGATGCCACGCATGGCATTGGGCGAGCGCACGAAGACATTGGACATGACCTCGTCGCCCCAATCATCACCCAGCGCCGTCCAGCGACGATGAGCGCTTTTCAGAAAGCGCAGGTACGGCAGATGGTGCACGGCGCGAATCGCCGCCAGGCCACTATCCGGCGGTGTACGCACTTCGAATCCCAGGCGCCGAGCGGCACCCAGCAAGCCATCGAGGCGCGTGGGAACCTCCTGAGGCTCGCGCAGCTTGCCGCGCGAAAAGTAGAGCCGGGGGTGGTGGCGGCGCTGCTCGGCATGAAAAAACGTCTGCATGGTCGTGCCTCCGTTCCGGATCGATCTCGATAACGGTGCAAGATACGCGCCGAAATACTCGGCACGGGCCGGCTATGCCCAAGCGGCGTGCGCCTCGACCTGGTGGTGCGCTGGCAAGGCCCGGCGGGGTGCTGCGTCACGCGACGCGGGTGTCTCCTGCGACGTCTCCATGAGGCGGAACCGGTGTACCACGCTGGCCAGTCGGGATGACTGATCGTGCAGCGAGGCCGCCGCGGCCGCGGACTGCTCGACCAGGGCCGCGTTCTGCTGGATCATGCGGTCGATGCGCTCCACCGCATGGTTGACCTGCTCGATACCACTGGACTGTTCGCTGGCGGTGCTGCTGATCTCGCTGATCGCGCCACTGACCCGCTGCACCCCGGCAACGATCTCCTCGATGGTCGTTCCCGTGGCTTCGGCCTGGCTCACGCCGGCGGCCACCGTTTCGCCGCTGTCGCGAATCAGCGTCTTGATCTCGTTGGCCGCCGTGGCGGAACGTCCCGCGAGATTGCGTACCTCACTGGCGACCACGGCGAAACCGCGGCCCTGGCCTCCCGCGCGGGCGGCCTCGACTGAGGCGTTCAGGGCCAGCAGATTGGTCTGGAAGGCGATGTCGTCGATCAGCCCGACGATGTCGCCGATACGCCGTTCCGCCTCGGCGATGGCATGCATGCGCGCGACCACGTCCTTCACCGCTTCGCCACCGCGCACGGCTGCCTCGGCGGTATGCGTGGCCAGCTCGTCGGCTCGCTGCGCGGCCTGCGCGGTCTGCTGGATGCTCTCGGTCAACTGGGCGATTGAGGCGACGCTCTGCTGCAAGTTGCCCACCGATTGTTCGGTGCGCGTGGCGAGGTCCTGATTGCCCAGGGCGATTTCCTCGCTGGCGATGGCGACGCTATCGCTGGCGTCGCGCACCTGGGCGACCATGCCGCCCAGGCCCGTCTGCATGGTGCCCAGGGCCTCCTGCAGCTCGCTGATTTCATCACGCCCCTGGCAGGCGATCGGCTGAGTGAGATCTCCCCCGGCGATGGCGGTCGCATAGTCCTTGGCCTCGCGCACCGGCGCACAGATCGCCCGCATGTTGAGCCAGGTCAGCGGCGCCACGACCAGGATCGTCACCAGCCCCGCGACTACGAACAACAACAGCGAACCTTGCGCCACCTCGGCCAGCCGCGTGGCCATGATACCGGACTGGGTCTCCTGCACGACCCCCTGATCCAACAGTCCCAGACTGGCGTCGTACAAGCGGTATATGCCCCATGCCCCGGTTCCTCCCAGCATGCCCAGCAACACCAGAACGACGACGATAGCGCCCACCATGCGAACGCGCACCGAGAAACGGCGCATTAGCGTCATCAACATGAGTTCCTGCCTCTTGAGTGGTCGAAAACCATTCCACCACTGTGGCAGGGCACGCATCGCAAACCTTGATGTACGTCAAGTACGCGAGGATTCACCGGCATGGGCCGCCAGTATCAGGTCGTCGGGCGGGCCTTGATTGACACCTGCCGTTCATACAAGGCGATGGCGACGCCGCTGCCGATGATCACCAACGCGCCGATGAAGACCCAGATATCCGGCACTTCATCCCACAACCACCAGCCCAGCAGCACGGCCCAAACCATAGCCGTGTAATCGAACGGCGCCGCCAACGCCGCCGGGGCGTAACGAAACGCCAGCGTGATGCACGACACCGCGCCCACGCCGAAGATGCCGGACCCGATGAAGCCCAGCCACGCCGCCCCCTCGGGCATCCGCCAAACATTGGGCAGCAACATAGCGCTAACGATCAAGGGCACCAGCGTGGCGTAGAAGACCATCGCCCAAAGGCTTTCCTTACCGCCATAGCGCCGCGCAGTGATCATCATCAGCGCGTAGCACACCGCGGCGCCGACGACGATCAGCGCACCCCACTGGAAGCCCGCCGCGCCGGGGCGCACCACGACCAGAACACCGGCGAAGCCGACCAGCGAGGCGATGAACGGCAGACGTTCGACGCGTTCCTTGAGCAGCGGGCCAGACAGCAGCGTCACGAACAACGGCGCGGCGAAGGCGATGGCGGTAGTTTCCGCCAATGGCAGTAGAGTCAGGCCGGTGACAAAGCAAAACATCGTGCCAGTGAAGATCAACCCGCGCATGAGATGCACGCCCGGGCGCCGGGTCTTGAGCTTTTGCCAGCCGCCGTTGAAACGTGCCAGCAGCGCGATCAACGGCAGCGAGATCAGGGTGCGGAAGAAGATGATCTGAATCGGGTCGTAGGTGGCGCCCAGCCACTTGGAAATCGCATCGCCCAACGCGAGGCACAACACCCCGGCGCACATGATCAAGATTCCCAGCAGGGACGGCGACATACCCACCTCCATGAAGAAAGACCACGCGGCGCCTATCACAATGCGCCCCGCTACGTGTAATGGAAACGGCCCGAAGAATCGGCCCTTGAGCATAGCCGAATCGAATGCGCACCGCGATGGTGCAAAAAGAGGTATGCCGCATATCGACGCCAAAACGTGCATAATCGGGGAGAGATTCCCGTTTATTCACTCGACGTACGCAAGAGAGTCATGACGCTCGATACGACCGCGATCAACCAGCAAATGACGCATTTCAACGACCATGAGGCGATCTGGCTTTTTGGCTATGGCTCGCTGATCTGGAAGGCGGATTTCTCGTTTCTGGAAAGTCGGCCTGCACATATCATCGGCTGGGAAAGACGTTTCTGGCAGGGCTCGCACGACCACCGCGGCACGCCACAGGCGCCGGGACGTGTCGCCACGCTGACCGAACGCCCTGGCGCGGTCTGCCATGGCATGGCCTACCGCATCACCCAAGATGTGCTCGGCCCGCTGGATGTGCGCGAGAAAAATGGCTATCTGCGCGTGGTCACGCCGCTGCACTTCGATGACGTCGAGGAAGAGGAAAACCGCGAGGGCCTGGTCTATCTCGCCGGCGAGGACAATGCCGCCTTCCTCGGCCCTGCACCTGACACCGCGATCGCCCGGCAGATCGCCGAATCCCACGGGCCCAGCGGCCCCAATCGCGATTACCTGCTCAACCTGGCCCAAGCGCTGCGTGACATGGGCCACGACGACCCGCACATCTTCGCCCTGGAACGTGAACTACTCGCGCTTCCCACTCAGCCGGCGTGAAACGACACGTCGGCTGACAGCAGGTCACGTATCTATCTTGTCACACAGTACGCAAACCACATACTTTAGATAAGTTGTATGGTCATCCCAAAAGCTCCCACAGGCCTACCGTCAGGAACGGGAATAAACATAGCAGAACCACTACCACCATAGCCCCAGCAATAAATGGCACCACCGCCCTGAACACTGCCGAAGGTGAAACCTTGGCAATTTGGGATGAGATAAACACCAACAGACCTACTGGCGGGGAGACGCCGCCGAGCTGCAGGACAATGATCATAATGATACCGAGCTGAACAGGGTCGACCCCAGCGTTAGTCATCATTGGCAAGAACAGTGGCGCAATAATCAGCATCGCCGGGGTCAGATCGAGAAACATCCCCGCAGCGGCCAAGACCACCAGCAGGATGATGAACAGCCCAAGTTGGCCATCAACGATGGTACTCGCCCAAGCGACAATCTCTTGGGGTACTTGCTCGGCGATCAGGACCCAGGCGAAGGGCACCGAGGCGGCGATCAAAAAACCCACCAAGGCGGCATCGGTCCCGCACTCGGCGAAGGCACGGTAGAATTTCTTCCAGCCATATTCACGGAATACAAATTTGCCGAGTACGAACGTCCAGAGCAACGCTATGACTCCCGCCTCGGTAGCGGTGATAATGCCAAACCGAATTCCCCCCAGCACACCAACGGTAATGACCAACACCGGCAAGGCACGCAGGAAGCTACGCCAAACGTCGTTCCAAGGGGCTCGAGCAGTGGCCGTTTGGTACTGACGACGCACCGAGATCAAGTAGGAGACCCCCATCAGGACGCCCGCACAGAGGATCGCTGGCAGGATACCGGCCATAAACAGCCGAGCGATGGAGACATTAGCCACTGAAGCGTAAACCAGCATGGCAATCGCTGGCGGCACGACATTGGGCAGAATCGCCGATGAAGCCGTGACCGCACAGGAGAATGCCGGTGAATAGCCACGCTGAACCATCTCGGGGACCAAGATCTTGGTGCTACTAGCAGCGTCGGCGCTCGACGACCCGGAAATGCCGCCCACCATCAGGCTATTGAGTACGTTGACATGGGCCAAGCCACCACGTAAGTGGCCAACCAGGCTAGAGGCAAAGTCGATCAAGCGTGTGGACAGGCCTCCTAGATTGAGTAGATAGCCGGTCGAGAGGAAAAACGGGATTGCCAATAGAATAAACTTGGTCGAACCGGTGACCATATTCTGAACGATCGCTGGCGCTGGAAGGATGAACGACGCCGAGTTAGCCAGGAAGACCCCGAACATCAAAGAAAAAGAGACCGGCACACCAACTACCAGAGCCACGAAGAATGCGACCAGCATGATCAGACTAGGCGAAACACCCTGTAACGGAGCAAGCAAGCCATGATCGAGACCAAGATAAAGCAGGCCAGCAATACCAAGTGCCAAGAAATTGCGGACCAAGGTACGCGTGTTGTCAGCATCTCGAGCAAGCAGGAATACCAAGCCAATCAGGCCAAATACCGGAATGACCGCGTACTTATATACCTTAGGCCACTCCAAGCTGGCACTGACTCCGCCGACCATCTCGGCAAGCTGGTAGCCACTGAACATCATCATCATTACCGTCAGAGCCAAGATCAGGCTCTGGATGAAGCCCAGCAGGCCTGACGACCAACCAGATAAATTCTTGGTCAAAAAATCAGCAGCGACGTGGCGCTGCTGTCGGATCCCTAACGCCGCCCCGAGGAAGATCAACCAGGTGAACGACCAAACCGCGAACTCAGCGGTCCACGAAAAGGCGTCATTGAATACATAGCGCGAGACTACGCCAGCGAATACGTCTATCGTCATCGCCAGCAAATTGACGAAGATCAGCAGGCGGACCACCGACTCCAGCCCAGCAGCGGCGCGACCAAGACTCAGCAAAGGCAGCGTGTGAGAAAGGCGATAGGCTGACATTCGATACGCTCCAGAATGGCAACGCCATTGAGGTGGGATGGAACGTGCGACCCCGCCATGGTGGCGGGATCGCTTCCAAGGTTCAGTCGGCGTTCTCAATCAGCGAGACGAGTGCCTTGCCGTTAGGAATTTTCTTGGTGTACTCCTCCCTGACTGGCTGCATGGCTTCTTTCCACGGACCTTTATCATCGATCTCAATGATGGTGGCGCCATCCTCAACAGTCTTGGCTAGAGCCGCCTTATCATCTTGCTGACGCATAGCAGGCAGTTGCTCCTGAACTTCGTTGGCAGCCTTGGTGATCTCTTGCTGGTATTCCTCCGGCAAACGCTGCCACCAGCTTTGTGACACTACCCAAGTCCCCATCGCATAAACGTGCCCAGTTTTTACGTAGTAAGGCGCAACTTCATAGAAGCGATTGGTAAGGTAATTGGTCGCTGTATTATCAAAAAAGTCGATCACCCCTGTCTGCATTGAGTTATATATCTCGGGAGCTGGGATTGGCGTAGGGTTAGCACCGGCGGCTTTCCACATAGCGACGTGCAGTGGACTCTGGATGACGCGCATCTTTTTCCCCTTAACGTCATCAACCGAATGAATTGGAGTGCTGCTCATCAACTGACGGATGCCATTGACCGAAAACCCCATGAGGTGGAAACCTTCACCCTCAAACTTGGGCGCCAATTCATCAGTGAGAGGCTCGTTAATCGCTACCGCCTGTTCGTCACTGTTGATCAAATAAGGTAGATCAAGAACCTGAACTTCGGGTACCCAAGAAGTCAGCACCGAGCTAGTAATGATCCCCATCTGTACGGAGCCAAGCCTAATGCCTTCTGCCGATTCGCTCTCACCGCCGAGGACACTGTTGGGAAACAGCTTAATATCGACATTATCATCGGTTCGCTCGCGCACCATATCGGCAAACTTTTTAGCCGCAACGTACTTAGTGTTACCCTCTGGCACGTCAAGCGAAAGCTTGGCGTTGTACTCGGCTGCCAATGCCGATGTGCTAGCAACGGAAATAGCCAATGTCGATAACAGTGCAGTAATTACCGGTAGGCCACGCAAGGAGTGTTTGATTTTCATGATACGTCCTATTGATCTTATGTTTACATTACAACGTGTAGGTTAGGAAACTTGTCATTGTCATGAGCGTAAGCTCTATTCACTAACCCTTGTGTAGGAGCTCATCAAAGTACGGCGAGCATGCCGCCATCGACGTAGATAATCTGTCCATTGACATAGTTGGAAGCAGGCGACGCTAAGTACACCACCGTCCCGACCAAGTCTTCAGGCGTTCCCCAGCGCCGCGATGGTGTACGTCCAGTGATCCAGCCATTGAAATCGGGATCATCGACTAGCGGTTGCGTCATCTCGGTAATCATGTAACCAGGACCAATCGCGTTAGACTGGATACCATGCTCTGCCCATTCCGCCGCCATCGATTGCGTCAATAACCGTACCCCGCCTTTAGCAGCCGTATAGGCGCCTACAGTAGGACGAGCTACGGAGCTCATTAGCGAACCAATATTGATTACCTTGCCACCCTGACCGCGCGCTATCATTTGGCGTGCGACATTGCGGCCAAGTAAGAAAGCGCTCGACAAGTTCGTATTGATGACCGTATCCCACTCATTGCGAGTCAACTCTACCAGCGGCTTTCGCAGCTGCATGCCAGCGTTGTTGACTAGAATATCAACATATACGCCATCCTCCTTGAGGTTACCAAGGGCCTTTTCGATAGCGGCTTCATCCGTAATATCGAAGGAAATCTTCAAAACATTGAAGCCTTCACCGGACAGTGCTAAGTGAGCCTCATGCAGCTTGTCTTGGTTGCGCCCATGCAAAATGACTTGGGCCCCGGCTTGTGCCAACCCCCTTGCCATAGCAAAACCCAGGCCACCAGATGAGCCTGTGATCAATGCTGTCTTGCCCGATAGATCAAAAAGCGTCATAAGCCGCTTACTCCCTTGCATCAGGATAGTTAAAGCTGTTGAATAACCGCATCGTCACCCCTAATTTTCAAGGCTTCAGAAGGAGCATCACGGTCATTCCCCGAGCAGCCAAGGCTAAGCATTCACTACATGCCACCTTTGTCTAACGCTGCTTTTATGCCCTTAGATTTCGTTGTCTAATAAGAAATATATCGCCAAATTTCAAAGTATTCCATAATACTTAAGATTAACGATGGACAGGTAAAACAATGTCTGATACAAAAAAATCAGCAACTTACAGTAAGTCCCAGGGAAATCTGGCTTATGAGCGGCTTGAATCAAGCATTGCTCATATGGATATTCAGCCAGGCGCCTTCATGACCATGGCCGACTTGCAGAAGCAGGTAGGGCTGGGCCGCACCCCAGTTTTGGAAGCTACTCGCAAATTGACTGATGATACCTTGCTGGAGATGCAGGCAGGCATTGGGATACGCATCACTCCTATCGACCTGGCAAGAGAGAAGCGATTACTCAAGATCCGGCGTGATCTTGAATGTTTTGTACTTGAGATGGCTATTGAGAATGAAAGCGGTTTAGTGCGAAACCAAATGCACCATTTAATTCAAGCTTTGCACGAAGCCGAGTCGAATAATGACTTGCGTCGATTCAACGACCTTGATAAGCGGATGGATCAACTCATTCTTGAAGCCGCCAACGAGCCTTTTGTAGCACGCACACTACGACCATTACATACCATATTTCGGCGCTTAGGCTTTCTTTACCAAAGCCATTTAGGAGACGCCACCTCAATCAACAAGAACATACTAATTCACATTAAAATTCTTGATGCGGTCCTCAATCGTGACGTCTCCTCTGCTATCTCCGCCAACCATGAGCTCATGGACTTTATGCATGCAATGTTCGAACCGCTGGACCGAAAACTAGAGCCTTCATTTTTTGACGTCAGTATCAAGCCACTAAATGCAGACCTTTACTGATTTTCTGAAAGATTAGCCGGCGTGAAGCGCTCCGCCGGCTGACAGCGGTGTTACGTCTCTACCTTGCCACGCAAGGCCTTGGTCTTGCCCTTGCGGGTTTTCTTGTCGACACGGCGGCGCTTCGCGCCCTTGGAAGGCTGGGTGGGGCGGCGCACCTTGTGCTGCTTTACCGCGTCCTGGATGAGTGCCTTGAGACGCGCCAGCGCTTCTTCCTTGTTGGCTTCAAGCGTGCGATAACGCTGCGCCTTGAGGATGATCACACCATCCTTGCTAATACGCTGATCGGACAGCGCCATCAAGCGTTCTTTGTAGAACGGCGGCAATGACGAGCGGGGAATATCGAAACGTAGATGCACCGCCGAGGCGACCTTGTTGACGTTCTGGCCGCCGGCGCCTTGCGCGCGAATCTGGCTGATATCGATTTCCCAATCGGCGAGCGTCACCGTATCGGAGATCCTCAGCATGGTGTAGCCCTCGTGACATGACACGCCGAGCACGACGCGTGAATGATGCGCGACAGACTACACTATTGGCGGCGCCTCGGGAGTCGACGCAACTTACAGGGATTCGTCATCTTGACGCTGTTTGGCGTTCAGAGTGGAGACGTTCGCCGTGTCGTTATGGACACTAACGTTTTGATTAGCCTCGCTTTCCGCCACCATAGAGAACGGCAGCAATGCAGAGACGACGATGGTTGCCAACATCGAGAACAGCTTGTTGAGTGCTTTCATGACCACTCCTGGATTTTGGTGGTGATGCGGCGTTTTGTCGCATTACACAATTAGCATGCTAAAAGATTCACTGCGCGTCAAGTTCTTCTCGATCATCAAGCCCCATGTACCGCCTTACGGCGCCTCCACGCACAAATTCGTTAGCAGAAAAATAATTTTTTGAAACAAGGCCACAAAAGTCCTACGTTTTTTACTAAAATGGGAGCCGAGAGCTACGACCAAAGACGTAGCCAAGGCTCAACCATTTCGCTCATCCCCTTTGAGCTTGGCGCTATGTGCCCCAGCCCAACGGCGGAATAAAAGAGCCAGGTGATCATTCCTGTCCCACAAGGAGACAACAACGCCATGCCACAATCTCGCTCGCAAAGGTTGGGCGCCATTGTGCTGCTGGTAGCCTCGATCGTCGGGTTTGCCATCGCACTCTATGCCTATTTCACCCCGCTGACCGGGGTCAATGGCACACTTGGCGCGCTTGTCGCCATCCTGGCCAACATCGCCCTGGCCGTCATGGCGCTCATCTTGCCTGCATTGAAAGGGAACGCCTCGCGTAACGTGTGGCGCGTGCTGATTTTGCTGGGCCTGGCCGGCACCTTCTTCGCAGCCCTCCTCCTACATCAATGGTGGATCTGTGTCGCCATGGTGGTCGGCCTAATCGGGCTGATTCTAGATGTGGCCCTCGCGAACCGCACCGCTCATCCCGCCCAACCATAAGGAGCCGTCCCATGCCGACATTGAGAACCACCGCGCAACGCCTGGGCACGGCCACGGCGCTGGCGCTTTTCCTGACGCCTTTGCCGCTTCTGGCGCAGGATCAGGACGCCGATCAGGACGCCTCGAGTGCACAAGAGGGCGCGACGTCGCAAGCTTCATCCCAACAAGCTTCGTCCGAATCGATACCGCTGGTCCCCGGCACACCGACCTGGGATAGCTTCCACGGCCAGCTCAACGCGCAGAAATACAGCCCCCTCGACCAGATCAACGCCGATAACGTCGGTGACCTGGAAAAGGTCTGGGAAGTGCACACTGGCGATGTCTCCGACGGCTCCGGCGACCTGCCGCCCACTGTCTGGTCCGCGACGCCGGTGTTCGCCAACGACACGCTCTATATCGGCACGCCGTTCTATCGCATTCTCGCGCTCGACCCCGCCACCGGCGAGCAGAAGTGGAGCTTCGACACCGAGTCCACGCTTGAAGCAATGACGCAGCCCGCGCTCAAGAGCCGCGGCGTCGCCTACTGGGAAGCGGATGACCCGGTCGAAGGCGAGTCCTGCCAGAAAATCGTCTATCTCGGCACCATGGACGCGCAGCTCTTCGCCGTCGATGCCGACACTGGCGAGAAGTGCACCAGCTTCGCCGATAACGGCGTACTCGACGTCAACCAGTGGAACGACACCCACAATAAGTGGCCGCTGTCGCTGCTGCAGCCACCGACCGTGGTAGACGATCACCTGCTTATCGGTTGGGCCGGCAAAGACTGGGCGTTCGAGCAAGCGCCTCCCGGCACCGTGTTCTCCATCAATGCCCGCACCGGCGAGCGCGAATGGAGCTTCAACGCCCTTTCCGAAGAGATGCGTGAGAAGAGCGGTACCGCCAACGTGTGGACGCACATGTCCGCCGACGAGGAAAACGGCCTCGTGTATCTGCCGATCTCCTCACCGTCGCCCAACTACTGGGGCGGCAACCGCACCGAGGAAGCGCCCCTGGCGACCTCGACCACCGCGCTTGACGTCGATACCGGCGAAGTCGTCTGGTCACGCCAGTGGGTCCACCACGACGTCTGGGACTATGACATCAACTCCGCGCCAACACTGATGGACATCACGGTGGATGGCGAGGAAATTCCGGCATTGATCCAGGCCACCAAGCAAGGCTTCCTGTTCGTCGTCAACCGCCTGACCGGTGAGGACGTCTGGCCGATCGAGGAGCGTCCGGTACCGCAGGGTGATGGCTCCGTCAAAGGCGAAGAATACGCGGATACGCAACCCTTCCCGACCAAGCCCGCCCCGCTGCTCGACCAATCCGAGAAGCCGAAGATCTGGAAACTCGCCGATGTCGTTGGCGGTGGCCAGTGTTCCAAGCTCTGGGACAACCTGACGTATGAAGGCATGTACACGCCGCCCACCACCAAGGGTGAAGGTGCACTGACCTATCCTGATAGCTCCGGTGGCGTGCAATGGGGCGGTGTTGCCTTTGATCCCGTCAGCCAGACGGCCATCGTCAACACCTCGCACATCGTGCAGTACGTAAAGCTCTACGAGCGTGAAGCGTACGAGAAAGCCGATAGTGGCTCGGGCAACGAAAGTGGCTTCGCACCGCAGACAGGGGCGCCTTACGGTATGCGTCTCGAAGTGGCACGTAACTGGCTCGGCATGCCGTGCTGGGAACCGCCCTTCGGCGAAGTCGTCGCGCTCGACATGAAAACCGGCGATGTGAAATGGCGTCGTCCGATCGGCTCCTCGCAGCAGTACGGCTTCTTCATGCCTGAAAGCTGGGGCTCGCCCACCATCGGTGGTCCTGCAGTCACGGCCGGCAACCTGGTCTTCATCGGTGCCTCGATGGACGCCAAACTGCGCGCCTACTCGCTCGACAGCGGCGAAGAGCTGTGGGAAGACCAGGCCGAAGCGCCCGCCGTCGCCAATCCCGCCGTCTACGAGTATGAAGGCCGCGAATACGTCGCCTTCGTGGCAGGCGGCAACTCGATCCTGAAGGATCAGGTCGGCGACCAGGTCGTCGTCTACGCGCTGCCGGAAGACGACGAGTAACGTCTGACGGTCAGCGATAGAAGGCAAGACAGCAGTAACGTAGAAAGCAGACGGGGTGGGCCCAAATGGGCCCACCCCGTTTTTATTGGCTCGCGTCTTTGTGGTCAGATCTTGTAGCCCCGACCAACAGGCTATGAAACGTTCACGCCGATACAACGCCGGCCAGATGCTCATAGAGCACGGCAACGCCAATGGCGATGAGGATCAGGCCACCCAGCACCTCAGCCCACTTGCCGACGACGGTGCCAATAGCACGACCGAGCAACGTGCCGCAGGTGACCATCAAGGTCGTCGCCAGGCCGATGGCCAGGGAGGCCACGACGATGTTGATATCCGTCAGCGCTAACGTAATCCCCACGGCCATGGCGTCGATGCTGGTGGCCAGGGCTGTGACGGCAATCAACCATATGGACTTGTCTTCCTGCTGAACCCCGGCGACCTTTATCGCATCGGCACCGCCGTTCTTTAATCCTTCCCAGATCATATGCCCGCCCAGCAACGCCAGCATGGCAAAGGCAATCCAGTGGTCGACACCGGAGACGAAACGCATCGCGACATGGCCGAGCGCCCACCCCACCAACGGCATGATCGCTTCCACCACGCCAAACACAATGCCTATGCGTAGCGCGCTGATGAAGCGTACCTTGCTCAACTCGGCGCCCCGGCCGATAGAAGCGGCAAAGGCGTCTGTCGACATGGCGAATGCCAACAGAATCAACGACGCAGGATTCATGTGGTCTCCATAATGCACAGCAGGCGATGCTGAGAACGCATCTTCACTCCCTAAACCCGATTATTTTTGTCAACTTTTCAAACAGCCTATACCCGACACCCCTGAATAACAATAACTACCTGAAAATAAAGCAAAAATTAACCTAGATTGATCAGTATCGTGGCGGTTAATACTCTGCGAGCATGCTTCGAATGAATAACCAAGGTTTAACAATCCCTTGCGATTTATAGGGAAAAGCAAACGCACTGCGACGTTTCAGCGCAATATCTGAAAAACGCTTGGCATATCATCGCCATATCGCACATTCTGAAGACCGTTTCGACGGGGAAGGGATACCGCCATGCAAGCATTTTCGACTCGCCACCAGGTTCTCGGTCTGATCGGCTGGCTGGTGGTCAGCTTCATTACCGCCGGGATCGGCGCCATCGCATCAGTGGATGCCACGCAGTTCTACGCCGAACTCACGCAGCCCAGTTGGGCGCCACCCGCCGGCGCCTTCGGCCCGGTG
>NZ_JAKGAK010000015.1 GCF_023061185.1 Chromohalobacter beijerinckii | reverse complement strand
GGACAGATGGGTGGCGGGGCTTAGCTTAGCCCTTCCAGACATCGGCGAGAATCTCGTACGAACGACGGCGGTCGTCATGGTCGTAGAAATCACCGTTGATCATCAGTTCGTCGGCTTGGGTCTGCGCCAGGAAGTTCTCGAGTTCGTCCCGGATCGTATCGGGTCCGCCGACAATGGAGGCGCCGAGGTTCTGGCTGACCATGGCGCGTTCCTGAGGCGACCAGTCGAGTGCTTCGACGGGCGGCAGAGTCCGCGTGCTCTTGCCGCGGATCAGGTTGAGAAACTTCTGCTGCTGGGTGGTGGCCAGATACTGTGCGTGCGCGTCGCTGTCGGCGGCGACCAGTGGGATGCCTAGCATCACATAAGGCGCGTCCAGCACCTCTGAAGGTTGGAACATTTGCCGATAGAGCTGGATGGCTTCGAGCATATAGCCCGGCGCGAACTGGCCGGCGAAGGCAAACGGCAGGCCGAGCTGTGCGGCGAGGCGCGCGCTGAAGTCGCTGGAGCCCAGCAGCCATAGCGGTACATGCGTGCCCTGACCGGGAATCGCCTTGACGCGCTGATCGGGCAGGGCATCGCCCAGGTAGCCGCGTAGTTCGGCCAGGCGGTCGGGAAAGTCATTGACGCCGGCGCGTGGGTTGCGGCGCATGGCCTGCATGGTCACACCATCGGAGCCGGGCGCGCGTCCCAGGCCCAGGTCGATGCGTCCCGGGTAGAGCGTTTCCAGCGTGCCGAATTGTTCGGCGACCACTAGCGGCGGATGGTTCGGCAGCATGATGCCGCCACTGCCCACGCGGATGCGTTGCGTCTTGCTGGCGACATGGCCGATGAGCAAGGATGTGGCGGCGCTGGCGATGCCGTCGATGTTGTGGTGCTCGGCCAGCCAATAACGGTTGTAGCCCAGGGTATCGGTCAGCTGGGCGAGATCGACCGTACGTTCGAAGGTTTCGGCGGGCGTTCCGTCATGCGAGATCGGTGCGAGATCGAGCACGGACAGAGGAATCTGCGAGAGTCGGCTCATGATGGCCTCTTGGATAGGGTGAACGTTAGCGTCCTCAATATTTCCTATCTGTGGGGGTGGCGAGGGCATAACTCAAGGTTAGCCGGTACGCTCACGGTATGGTGAATCCATGCATGGCGCTCATGGCATGAACTGAAGCCAGAGCCACGCGCCGAATAGTGCGATACCCAACGCGCCGATGGGACGTGCATGGCGACGCCATAGCGAGAGGGCCGCATCGCCGGCGAAATGCACCAGCAAGGCGAGACCGAAATAACGCACGCCCCGCGCCAGCAAGGCGGCCAGCAAGAAAAGTATAAGCGGATAGCCACTCGAGCCGGCGGCGAGCATGGCGATCTGAAAGGGGATGGGGATAATGCCCACCGCGAGCACCGCCATAAAGCCGTCGCTGTCCATGCGCGTCTGAAAGGCGGCATAAGCTTCCTGGCCACCGAACAAAGGAATGAGCGTCGTTCCCCAAGTGTTCAATGCCCAGGCCCCCAGGGTGTAGCCGATGCAGGCGGCGGCCAAGTTACCGGCCAGCGCGACGCTTGCCAGGCGCCATTTGCGACGTGGCTGGGCCAGCATCCAGGGAATCAGAATGGTCTCGATGGGAATCGGAACCAGGAGGGTTTCCAGCACTGAGGCGAAAAACAAAAGCGACAAGGCGTGCCGTGAATGCGAGAGACGTTCAAGCCAAGCGGTGGCGGATGCCAGGCGGGTCGGTGACGGCATAACAGGCTCTTCAAGAAAATTTAATGGCTTATTTGCTTAAATATAAAAAACGGTTATGGTCGTGCAGCTTCGGTTTTGCCATCGTTGTCGTTTGGTCTCATGTGCCTGGCTTTGGTTCCATGGGCCATTGCAGGCTTGCCTAGCTCGGTGATAAGAACCCGAGAGGTGCATGAGGCACCGTATCGTCGGAGACTAAGAGGATAGCTGCATGGCCAATATTGGAAGGCAATACGTATTTATCGTCTCCGCCCTGATCATTGCGGTTCTGGTCGCCATTGGTGCGGCCTTTCCCGAGGGCTTTGGTGAGGCGGCATCAACGGCATTATCAGCCATTTCACACTATTTTGGGTGGTTTTACCTGTTCTCGGTCTTCGGGTTCGTGGTGTTCCTGCTGACGCTGGCCTTTAGCAAGTACGGCAAGATCCGCCTGGGGCCACAGGATAGCTCACCCTCCTACAGCTTTTTCTCGTGGATCAGCATGCTGCTGGCGGCGGGGTTTGGCGTCGGGTTGGTATTTTATGGCATGGCCGAGCCGATGACACACTTTCTCGAGCCACCTTACGGTGACATGGAAGGCGGCACCGAGGAAGCGGCACGCTATGCCATTCAATACAGCTTCTTCAATTGGGGCATTCATCAGTGGGCCGCGTTTTCCGTGGTCGGGCTGATCATCGCCTATTATCAGTTCCGCAAGGGTCAGGCGGGACTGGTGTCCAACGTGCTTTCGAGCATGACCGCCAAGCGTCCCAAGATGCGCAAGCTGGGACCGGCGCTGGATGTCTTTGCCGTGGTCGCGACGGTGATGGGGGTGGCGACCTCCATCGGTCTGGCGGTGCTGCAGATCAACGGCGGCCTGCATGCGGTCTTCGGTGTCGAAGAGGGCATGACGTGGCAGTTCATCATCATGGGGGCGATGTTTTTGTGTTACATGGTCTCCACCTGGTCGGGGCTGGACAAGGGCATCAAGCGCCTTTCCAACCTCAACATGGCGCTGTGCTTCGCGTTGATGTTCTACGTGCTGTTCACGGGCCCCACCGTGGCCATTCTCGAAACCATCACCCTGGGCATCGGTGATTACCTGCAAAACATCGTGGGGATGAGCCTGCGTATCGCGCCGTATAGCGATAACACTTGGGCGAGCAACTGGACGATTTTCTACTGGGCTTGGGTCATCGCCTGGTCGCCGTTCGTGGGCACCTTCGTGGCGCGTGTCTCGCGCGGGCGGACCATCAAGGAATACGTGTTCGGCGTCTTGTTCGTGCCACCGCTGCTGGCCTGCCTATGGATCGGTGTCTTCGGCGGTGCGGCGCTCAACATGGAGTTGACCGGCGATGTCGGGTTGGCCTCGGCAACCGCTGACAATATCACCGTGGCGCTGTTCCAAATGTTCAACTTGATGCCATTCTCCAACGTGCTGTCGGTGGTGGCGCTGTTTTTGATCTTCATCTTCCTGGTGACGTCCGCCGACTCGGCGACGTATATCGTCTCGCAGATGACCGATGGCGGCTCGCTGAACCCGCCCTTGGTGAAGCGGATTATATGGGGCGTGTTGATCGCCGCGATCTGTCTCACCTTGCTGGTTGCAGGGGGCTTGAACGGGCTGCAATCCGCTGCGGTGCTGGCGGCATTGCCATTTACCTTCATTCTCTATGGCATGATTATCGTCTTGATCAAGGAGTTGCGAGCGGACCGCAAGGCAATGCTGACCTCGCTCTACCATCGTCACGGTGAGACCCCGGTCGGCGCCGACGCCTTTGAAGCCGAAACATTGGCCGATGCCGAGCGATATCGTCGCGCCCCGAATGTGGTCAACCGGCGTATCAATACGCGTGAAGGCGGATAATACGTCACTTGACGACGCCTATAACGCCCGGCTTTGGCCGGGCGTTATAGGTTGGCTCTGGTGGAAACGCGCGTCACCTCTTATGGTAAGCAATATTGCATGCACGGAGTGAGGAATGCCCCAAGTGGCCAAAGCAGGTAGACGGCGACGTCAAGGTGCCACTCGTCGTCAGAGACGAGGCCCCGTGCGTTCCCGGGGCAGCGTCGATGATTGGTTGAATCGGCTGGTGAGCATCGCCGTGCTCACCGCGTTGATCGTGGGCGTATCGGCGTTGCTGGTCACCTTGTTGTGGGGTTGATCATGTTGACCGTGGTGAGACTCTCCAAAGCCCGAAGCAGCGTGCGAAGACCCAGATGCCCATGCCCCAGGCGCCATTGACCAAAAAGCCGATGGGGAACCCGGCGAGGTTGAGGCCGCGCCCCTTGAGCGGAAAGACAATGAACAGCGCCACGAGTGTCAAGGCGATACCGCCGAACAACACGCTTTTCCACCACAGCCCGGTCGTGACGTGGAAACGCGTGAATATCCACAGCATGACGATCCCCCATACACCGCCCCAGAAGCTCGCCGACAGCCACTGAGGAATACCCAGGGGTGGGACGGCTGTCATGCCATAGGGTGCAAACGGCACGATGGCGTAGGCGTGCAACAAGCCCGCCATGGGCTGATGGAAGCACAGCACGGCGAAGAAGCCAGCGATGAAAGCGAGTGGAATCCAGCGTGGCATGATGGTTCTCCTTTCAGATCGAGGGTACATACAGTATCGGTCAAATTCATATGCCTCACAGGATGATCGTCATATGCGCGCTGGCGTTCTCTACACTGTAGGCTTTGCACCATGCCGGGAGCGCCATGAAACCGTCGCTTGCCTTCCTCGCGTTGAGTTTCGCCGTGATTGCTGCAGGTATCGCTCTGGATAAGGACGTCTGGACAGTCCCTCGTGCCTGGAATCCCTTTCAGCCCTTGCACATCGAAGACCCGTTGACCCCCGTCACGCAGTGGAAGTTGCGCCAGCTCAAGGGGAGTCGCGAGGCATGCCGCAATGTTCTCGACTCCGCGCCTGCCGGTACGCTGAATTACACGCCGCTGGAGGATTACATCCCCGTTGCCGGCTGCCCACTTAAAAACGTGGTGCGCGTGCGCCATGCCGGCGTCGATTTCAATACCAGCTTCGTGGCCAGCTGTCCGCTGGTAGTGGCCTGGGCGTTGTTCGAGCGTCAACGCCTGCAACCGGCCGCGCGGGAGGTGTTTGGTGAGTCGGTGGCGTCGGTACGTCATCTAGGAAGCTTCGCGTGCCGCAACATCTATCATCGCGACAATGCCCGACGCAGCGACCATGCCACTGCGGAAGCGCTCGATGTAGCGGCTTTTCGGATAGCGGACGGACGCCGTGTGTCCGTGCTCGACGACTGGGAGGGCGATGATGACGCGGCTAATTTCCTGCATCGTGTACGCGACGGCGCCTGTGACGTGTTCGGGACTACCCTAGGGCCGGATTACAATGCCGCGCATGCCAACCATTTCCATTTTGGCATGCGCGGCATCTCGTTGTGCCACTAGTGGCATCGAGTATGGGCGCGCCGTTCGTCCTATGCGCATCACCTCATGGATGTGCCAAACTGAGGGACGTCATCTTCTTCGCCACGGACTACCAGGAGGCAGCCGCATGCGCATCGACGTGCAGGACATCATCGACGGTGAAGCTATTCCCGAACGCTTTGCGTTCGCCATTCCCGATCCCGAGCAGCACCTTCGTTTCAGTGACAATCGCAACCCGCGTGTTCGTTGGCACGATGTGCCCGCCGGGACGCGTAGCCTCGCGTTGTTGGTGGTCGATACGGATGCACCCACGGACCCTACCGGCGTCAACCAGGAAGGGCGAAGCGTACCGGTCGATCTGCCTCGAGCCGATTTCTACCACTGGGTATTGATCGACATTCCGGCGGAAGTGAGCGGCATCGACGAAGGCGAAGATGCCGACGGAGTCGTGCCCATGGGCAAGGCGCCGGGCGAAACCGGCAAGGGCGTACGCGGCATCAATAGCTACACGGACTTCTTCGCCGACGACGAACAACTCGAAGGTATCTACGGGGGATATGATGGGCCATGCCCGCCGTGGAACGATACCTTGGTACACCGCTATCACTTCACCGTCTATGCGTTGGATGTCGCCTCGCTGGGCCTTCAGGGCGAGTTTACCGGTGATGAAGTCCTCGAAGCCATGCAAGGACATGTCATCGAACAAGCCAGCGTGATGGGTACTTACACGCTCAATCCCGAGCTAGCACGTTAAGCTCGTTCACAAAGGTGGCTCATGGAATGAGATATATACACACGGGATGGTGGCTGGTCTTGGTAGGACTGGCGCTGAGCGGCTGCGAGATGCTACCGACAGGTGGACCGACGCAGCCCGTCGATATCGAGGAAGCCGGCGAAGGCACGCCGGCGGGCGCCGTCGAACGTCAAGTTGCGTTTCCTGCCGAGGAATACGCCAAGCTGGATAAGCATGGTTCAGGCGTCGTCAAAGGGCGGCTGCGTTACATGTCCTCGTCCGCCGGCACGCTGGTGGGCAAAAACGAAACCGTGTCGATCGCACCGGCTACGCGCTATTCCGCCGAGGCTGCCGAAGCCGCGCTGGCAGGGAAGCGCATCGAGCCTGCGGACCCACGTGCCCGTGAGTATACGCATTACGCCAAGACCAACGACAACGGATATTTCGAGGCTACCGGTATCCCTGCGGGAGTGTTCTATGTGGCCGGAAGCGTGCGCCTGCCTGACGGTTCGCGCAGCCCGCTGATCCTGAAGCAAATCGAGGTCGGCGTCGGTCAGACGCGTGAGGTCGACCTGAGCCGCTGACGCGCGATGTATGGGATCAATGACAAACGCCCTGCCAACCGGCAGGGCGTTCATGGTTCGTTCCTTGCCCACGCAAGGGCGAGGCGTGCCCCGATCACTGACGTCAGCTCGAGTGCGTGGGTGTCTTCTTGTAGTGTCCGGGCACCGTCACGCGCTCGCCATTGGGCAGATCGCGGACATAGGTGGGAACGTAGACACGTTTGATGACACTCTTGGCTTCCGCCATGATCCAGTCTCCTGTGAATTCGACGCCTTCACGCTACGCCGGTTGCGGATTGGAATCAATCTTATCCCCCATGGCCGTTCGTATGATGGCCACTTCTTGGAAACGAACCCCTTGAACGTGACTGACTCGACGCTTTGTCCCATCGAACCCATCGCCGAGCCGCCGTGGGAGGCGATCGCAGCCATTCCCATCGTCGACGAGGGCGGGGCGTTGCACCCGGTCAGCCTCGCCGCGCCGATGCTGCGCACCTTGCCCCTCTATCATGCCCTGGGGGTCCCCGGGGCGGTGCCCGAGTGCTGGGCGCGGGAGGCGGTCTATCGGCGGCTTCTCAAGGTGGCTCAGAGCCTGCCGGACGGCCTGGGACTGGTGGTGCTGGATGCTTGGCGGCCCTATGTCGTGCAGCGTCATCTGTATGACACTCTGCTGGGAATGGTGGAAGCGCGCTACGCGGATCTCGACGAGGCGGACCTGTGGGCGATGACTCGGGCATTTGTCTCGCCGCCCAGCGATCGACCAGAGTGCCCTAGCCCGCATCTCACCGGTGGGGCGGTGGATGTAGCGCTATGCGATGCTGATGGGATGCTGCTGGAGATGGGCTCGGCATTCGATGAAGCGCGGCCCGCCTCGCATACCGTCTACTTCGAGCATCATGCCCATGACGCCGCGACGCGGACTTACCGTGATCGGCGGCGAGTGCTTTACCACGCCATGGTTGATGCCGGCTTCGCCAACCTGCCCAGCGAGTGGTGGCACTACAGCTACGGCGACCAGATGTGGGCCTGGTATCGCGGCGAATCCCGCGCACTGTTCGGGCCCAGCGGCCCCGATAGCCTGGAGGCTCGCTGGCGGCGTTCGCTGGGGCAGGACGCCTAGGCATTGTCTGAAAACTGTCTGCGCTCGGCCATACTGCGTTAAAAATCAGCTCAAAATGCTCATTTACACTCCGTAAACTCCGCCTTTTCGCTGATTTTTGCCTTGTCTGACCTTCGCTCGTCGACTTTTCAGACAGCGCCTAGCGGACTGGCGGGATGCCCAGAGACGTCAGGGCGGCATCCAGAGAACTCCGCTCGCGTTCGGCATAGAGCGTCAGCTCGTAGGTGACCGGCGCGCCCAGTGCCTCCTCGAAGGCTTCGCGATTGGCGTGACCGGCATAGGCCTGGCTACCGTCACCGCCGAGGTTCGATTGAAAGATGCCGGCCGCGCTGACCGGCAGGAAATCCTCGTAGGTGATCGGCCGGGCCGTGATCAGTCCCTGCTCGATCAACCGCTCGACCTCGGTCTCGGCGACCGCGCCAGCCTCGCGTCCCGCTTCGGTCGCCCGGTATTCGAAGAAGGCCAGGCCCTGGCGGCGCAGCTCAGCCTCGCTATCCGGGAAGTCGGCGAAGACCTCGGCCAGCACGCGCTGGTGCGCCTCGTTGGTCAGGCCGGCGGTGCGTCGGCGCGACTCGCCGAGCAGCCGGTCGTAGAGGGCGCGTCCCTCGGCCGTCAGCGCCACGCCGCGCTGTTCGATCTCGCCGAAGCGTGCGGTGTGGGTGCCCTGGCGATCGCCGGCGAAGCGGGTCGGCTCCTCCAGGGCCTTGAAGCTGGTCTGGCGCAGCAGGATCGGGCAGGCGCGACGCGGCGGACCTTCGATGACTTCCTTGGGGTTCATTCCCGCCGCCGGCATCCGCCGCTGGACCTCGTCGATGTCCAGGGTGCGCGGCGTCAGATGATTGATGTGCGGCCCATGGAAACAGACCACATCGGCGATCAGCCGATGCTCGGCATGCAGTGCCTCGTAGGTGTCCAGGTCCACGGTGGCGTCCTGGTGCCAGCGGAAGGTCTCCAGCGCCTCGGCCACGAAACGCTCGGCCTGCTCGTCGGTCAAGCTGCCCTGGCGTTCGCTGAGCTCGATCATTTCCCGGGCGCCGGGCGTGAAGATGTCGCGCTTGGCGAGGATACCGGCGGCACGCTCGCGCAGCTCGGGGCTTTCGATCAGTTCCAGGCGCAGCAAGGACGTGAAGACACGGAAGGGGTTGCGCGCCAGGGCCTCGTCGTCGATGGGCCGGAAGGCGGTGGAATGTACCGGCACGCCGGCTTCGGAGAGGTCGTAGTAGCCCACCGGGACCATGCCCATCACCGCGAACAACCGGCGCAGCATGGCGAGTTCCTCGGCACTGCCGACACGAATGGCACCGTGCCGCTCGACGCCGAGGCGATTCAGTTCGTCGTGGGTCGCGAGTCGCTCGGCCAGTTCGGGGTCGCGCTCGAGGGTCTCGCGGTTCACTTCCGCCACCAGCTCGAGCAGGGTTTCGTACTGTGGCACCTCGTCCTGATACATGGCCGACATGGCCTTGGAAAAACGGTCACGAATCTCGTGATGGGAAACGAGGGTTGTCATCGGAGGTACCTCTCAAGTCGAACAAGGGCCCAGCGCCGTTCGTGAGCGCGGTGTCCATCATGGAGGTGATGAGACCAGAGCCCCATCGCATCGGCAAACGAAAAAAAGCGCGCTACCCATTCCTTTAGCTCATGTATTACGCTTGAACGCTTTGAATAAAACCTGGGCATGAGATTTCAGCATGAGCGTTGCGAATTCATTCCGTCGCGGAGAAGACGCATGACGGCACGCCACCTGCCCTCGACCATCACCATGCAGTGCTTCGAGGCGGCTGCACGGCATATGAGTTTCACACGTGCCGCCGACGAACTGAGCATTACCCAGAGCGCCATCAGCAAGCAAGTGGCGCAACTCGAAGCGTACCTGCAGCACAAGCTGTTCCGGCGTGTGCGCCGCACCCTGGTGCTGACGCCGGAGGGCGCGCTGTACCTTACTGAAGTACGCAAGATTCTGGCCCGGATCGAGATGTCAGCGAACGCGATCATGAGCTACAGCGGGCAGGGCGAGGTGTTGCGAGTGGCCTGCCTGCCGACCTTCGGGGCCCGCTGGCTGGCCCGCCAGTTGCCCGACTTCCTGAACGCCAACCCGCACATCGACCTCAGCGTTAGCGACCATGTCGAGCCCTTCGACCTGGATCAGGCAGGTATCGACGTGGCCGTCTTCCACGGGCATGGTCGCTGGCCGAAACTGGAGTGCCACAAGTTGTTCGACGAGGAGGTGGTCGCGGTCGGCGCCCCCGAATTTCTAGCTCGTCAGCAGCCGGCGAGTGCCGCAGAGCTGGCCGAGTGCCGCCTGCTGCACCTCTCCACGCGCCCTGATGCCTGGCACCGCTGGTTCGCCGGCCAGGGAATCACCACCGAGCGCAGTTACCACGGCACTCGCTTCGAGACCTTCCAGATGCTGATCCGCACGGCGATGAGTGGCGGTGGTCTTGCCCTGGTGCCGCGTTTCTTCGTCGACACCGAGCTGGCCGAAGGCCGACTGTCTCTGGCCTGGCCGCACGTCCTCAAGGGACCCGACGCCTACTACCTGGTGCACCCCGAGCATCTCGGCGAACTCGTGCGTGTGCGCCGTTTCGTCACTCATGTGCTGACGTGTGCCGAGGTGGATGCGCCAGCCGGGGCGTTGCGCTAGTGCCTGCCGCCGGCGCTTCCGGCGGCAGGCTCCACGGCTTTCAATCAGCGCTCACTTCGGCGGTTCGACGTGGCCGCCGAAACCGAAGCGCATCGCTGAGAGCAAACGATTGGCGTAGGTGCTGTCCTTGCGCGAGTTGAAACGCGCGAACAGGGCGTTGGCTAGTACCGGGGTGGAGACGCCTTGCTCGACGGCGGCGTCGATGGTCCAGCGGCCTTCGCCACTGTCGGCGACGGCGCCGGAGTAATGATCGAGCTTGGGGTCGCCGGTCAGGGCCTGGGCGGTGAGGTCGAGCAGCCAGGATGAGACCACGCTGCCGCGACGCCAGACTTCGGCTACGTCGGCGAGGTTGAGATCGAAACGTTCGTCTTCCGGAAGGTCCGGCGATGACTTGCTCTGCATCAACTCGAAGCCTTCGGCGTAGGCTTGCATCAGGCCGTACTCGATCCCGTTGTGGACCATCTTCACGTAATGCCCGGCGCCTACCGGGCCGGCATGGATATAGCCACGCTCGGCGCTGTCATGCGGGGCGTTGCGGCCATGCGTGCGCTCCAGATTACCGTGACCGGGCGCCAGGGTATCGAACAGTGGATCGAGATGAGCGAAGATCTCTTGCTCGGCGCCGACCATCATGCAGTAGCCGCGCTCCAATCCCCAAACGCCGCCCGAGGTGCCCACGTCCACGTAATGGATGCCCGTGAGCGCTAGCGCCTTGGCGCGGCGAATGTCGTCCTTGTAGAAGGTATTACCGCCGTCGATGATGATGTCGCCGGCGTCCATCCGCTCGGCCAAGGCATTGACCGTTTCCTCGGTGGGGTCGCCGGCAGGTAGCATGACCCACACCACGCGTGGCGTTTCCAGTTGATCCACCAGCGTAGCCAAGGAGTCCGCCGGGGCGGCACCGTCCTCGATCAACGCCGAGGCGATGGATTGATCGCGGTCATGGGCGACGACGTCGTGGCCGCCGCGCATCAAGCGTCGGGCGATATTGCCGCCCATGCGGCCGAGTCCGATGATACCGAGTTGCATGTTCTTACCTTTCGCGATGTCGGGTAGGGAGTGGGAACGGCGGCAAGCCTACCGATACCGAGTACATGACGCAAAGCGGGCCATGTCGCATGACACGGCCCACTCGAAACCTTACATGTGAGGTGTCAATCCCAGCTCAGGGCGCCGCCGACCTGGTATTCCGTGACGCGCGTCTCGAAGAAGTTCTTCTCCTTGCGCAGGTCGATGATCTCGCTCATCCACGGGAACGGGTTCTCTGCGCCAGGGTACTGCTCCTTCAGGCCGATCTGCGCCAGGCGGCGGTTACAGATGAAGTGCAGGTACTCCTCCATGATCGCGGCGTTCATGCCCAGCACGCCACGCGGCATGGAATCGCGCGCATAGGCGATTTCCAGTTCGGTGCCCTCGATGATCATCTGGGTGACCTCGTCCTGGAATTCGGGCGTCCACAGGTGCGGATTCTCGATCTTGATCTGATTGATCATGTCGACGCCGAAGTTCAGGTGCATCGATTCGTCGCGCAGGATGTACTGGAACTGCTCGGCGACGCCGGTCATCTTGTTGCGCCGACCCATGGAGAGGATCTGACTGAAGCCGCAATAGAAGAAGATGCCTTCCGTCACGCAGTAGAAGGCGATCAGATTGCGCAACAGCTCCTGATCGGTTTCCGGCGTGCCGGTGTGGAAGTCCGGACGCGCCAGCGACTGGGTGTGCTTGAGGCTCCACGCCGACTTGGCGGCGACCGAGGGCACCTCGCGATACATGTTGAAGACCTCGCCTTCATCCATGCCCAGCGATTCCACGCAGTACTGGTAAGCGTGAGTGTGAATCGCTTCTTCGAACGCCTGGCGCAGCAGGTACTGGCGGCATTCGGGATTGGTGATCAGGCGATAAAGCGCCAGCACCAGGTTGTTGGCGACCAGCGAGTCGGCGGTCGAGAAATACCCCAGACTGCGCTCGACGATACGGCGCTCGTCTTCGGTCAGGCCGTCATTGCTTTTCCACAGTGCAATGTCGGCGTTCATGTTCACTTCCTGGGGCATCCAGTGATTGGCGCTGCCGTCCAGGTACTTCTGCCACGCCCACTCATACTTGAAAGGCACCAACTGATTGAGGTCGGCGCGAGCGTTGATCATCTTCTTGTCGTCGACCTCGATACGCGCTGCGCCCATTTCCAGCTC
Source organism: Chromohalobacter beijerinckii (assembly GCF_023061185.1). Lineage (GTDB taxonomy): Bacteria > Pseudomonadota > Gammaproteobacteria > Pseudomonadales > Halomonadaceae > Chromohalobacter > Chromohalobacter beijerinckii. Next base: position 74,587 of record NZ_JAKGAK010000015.1, on the reverse strand, counting down.
TTCCAAGCCGGCAGCGACATCGAGCTCGTCCAGGGACTTGCGGGCGCGCGCTAGCCGATCTTCATCGGCTACCTGGTAGCGTGATGCGCTTTCGCGCACTTGCTCGGGTTCCGGGGCCGCAGGTTGCGCTGCCGGATTAGTGGCCGGCGCGGGCTTCTGAGGCTTGGCGGCGGCACTCTCGTCATCAACCGTGTCTTCGTGGAATTCGTCCCAGTTCAACATATGTCTGTCCTGTTCTTTCGCTGGCGGCGTCAGGGCATGACGCCGGTGGCTAGACTGTGTTCGCTTCGAGCTTCGAGCGGCTCGCTGCCCGAAACTCGTAGCCCGTAGCCGGGTTTACTGGCAAGCCTCGCAGCCGAGCTCGTCGATATCGCCTGCCGAAGGCGCTCGCGAGCCGCTGCCACTCTTGCCGTTCAGGAAGTCGTCGATGCCGCGTGCTTCGCCGGAGGCGCCACTGGCCGCTGGGCTGGCGGCGGGCTGAGTCGATGGCGCCGCACCGCTATCGGCGTTGCCCACGGCATTGAGGTTGCCGCGATCGACGGTGGATTTTTCCACCGAGGTGGCGCCCAGCGCACGCAGGTAATAGGTGGTCTTGAGACCACGGAACCAGGCCATGCGATAGGTGACGTCGAGCTTCTTGCCCGAAACGCCGGCGATGTAGAGGTTCAGCGACTGGGCCTGGTCGATCCACTTCTGGCGACGGGCGGCGGCCTCGACCAGCCACTTGGGTTCGACCTCGAAGGCACTGGCATAGCGGGCCTTGAGGTCGTCCGGCACACGGTCGATGGGCTGCACGGAGCCATCGTAATACTTGAGATCGTTGATCATGACCTCGTCCCACAGGCCGCGCTCTTTGAGGTCGTTGACCATGTAGGCGTTGACCACGGTGAACTCGCCGGAAAGGTTCGATTTGACGAACAGGTTCTGGTAGGTCGGCTCGATGGACTGCGTCACGCCACAGATGTTGGAGATCGTCGCGGTCGGTGCGATCGCCATGACGTTGGAGTTGCGCATTCCTTGGCTGGTGACCTTGTCGCGCAGACGTGCCCAATCTTGCGTGGTGGAGGTATCCACCTCGATATAGTCGGCGCCGCGCTCTTCGGCCAGGTTCGCGATCGAGTCGATGGGCAATACGCCCTTGCTCCATAGCGAGCCTTCGAAGCTTTGATAGCGCCCACGCTCGGCGGCCAGATCGCTGGAGGCTTCGATGGCGTGATAGCTGATCAGCTCCATCGAGGTGTCGGAGAATTCAACGGCCTCTTGAGACGCATAGGCGATCCCACGCTTATAGAGTGCGTCCTGAAAGCCCATCAAGCCCAGCCCCACCGGGCGGTGCTTGAAGTTGGAGCGCTCTGCCTGCGGCACGGCGTAGTAGTTGATGTCGATGACGTTATCGAGCATGCGCACGGCCGTCTTGACGGTCTTCTTCAGCTTATCGCCGTCGAGTTCGCCGTCGACGATGTGCTGCGCCAGATTGACCGAGCCCAGGTTGCACACGGCGATTTCGTCCGCCGAGGTGTTGAGGGTGATCTCCGTGCACAAGTTGGAGCTATGCACGACGCCGGCATGGTTCTGCGGGCTGCGCAGGTTGCACGGGTCCTTGAAGGTGATCCACGGATGGCCAGTTTCGAACAGCATGGACAGCATCTTGCGCCACAAGTCCTTGGCCTTGACGCGCTTGAACAGTTTGAGCTGTCCGTTGCGGGTCATTTCCTCGTACTCGGTGTAGCGCTTCTCGAAGGCGGCGCCGTACAGGTCGTGTAGGTCGGGGCAGGTGGACGGCGAGAATAGCGTCCATTCTTCGTCGTCGAAGACCCGCTTCATGAACAGGTCCGGCACCCAGTTGGCGGTGTTCATGTCGTGGGTACGGCGGCGGTCGTCGCCGGTATTCTTGCGCAGTTCGAGAAACTCCTCGACGTCGAGATGCCAGGTCTCGAGATAGGCGCAGACCGCGCCCTTGCGCTTGCCACCCTGGTTGACGGCCACGGCGGTATCGTTCACCACCTTGAGGAACGGCACCACGCCTTGCGACTTGCCGTTGGTGCCCTTGATGTAGGAGCCCAGCGCGCGCACCGGGGTCCAGTCGTTGCCCAGGCCGCCGGCCCACTTGGAGAGCATGGCGTTGTCGCGAATCGCACCGTAGATGCCATCGAGCTGATCGGGCACGGTGGTGAGATAGCATGAAGAGAGCTGGCTCTTGACGGTGCCGGCGTTGAACAGCGTCGGCGTGGAGGCCATGTAATCGAAGCTCGAGAGCAGCTCGTAGAATTCGATGGCACGCGCTTCGCGATCGTCCTCGTTGAGCGCCAGGCCCATGGCGACACGCATGAACATTACCTGCGGGAGTTCGTAGCGGATGTCGTCATGGTGCAGAAAGTAGCGGTCGTAAAGCGTCTGCAGGCCGAGGTAGGTGAACTGGGCATCGCGGGTGTGATCCAGCGCTGCACCGAGGCGCTCGAGATCGAACTCGGCAAGCTGCGGATCGAGCTGGTCGAATGCGATGCCCTTGGCGATGTAGGCCTTGAAGGCCGGCGCGTAGAGGTCGGCCATTTCCTGGTAAGTCGCTTCGTCGACAATATCCAGGAAGGAGAGTGCCTCGCGACGCAGGTTGTCCTGCAAGAGTCGCGCGGTGGCGTAGGTATAGTTGGGCTCTTTTTCGACCAAGGTGCGCGCGGTCATCGTCAGCGCTTGCGATACACCATCGATGGAAACGCCGTCATAGAGATTCTTCAGCGACGCATCGACGATCTTCTGTGGCTCGACGTTGGTGAGCCCTTCGCAGGCGTCAAACACCAGTGTCTCGACCCGGCCCAGATCCAGCGGACGCACGGTGCCATCGGCCTGCGTGACGTTGAGGCTGGGGTGCGGTTTGGCGATATCGCCGTTCTGGGGCTGACGGGCACGGGCATGTTCTTCGCGGTACAGCACATAGGCGCGGGCGACTTTCTGCTCGCCGGCGCGCATCAGGGCCAGCTCGACTTGGTCCTGGATGTCTTCGATATGCAGGGTGCCGCCATCGGGCATACGACGCAGGAAGGTGTCGACGATGCTCTGGGTCGCCTCATGGACGAAGTCACGGATGCGTGACGATGCTGCGGCGTTATCGCCCTCGGTGGCGATGAATGCCTTGGTGATCGCCACCGAGATCTTGCTGCCATCAAAGGCCGCAACATCACCGCCTCGCTTGATGACACGCAGTCGCTGCGGCGCGGTGATGTCTACTGACGCCTTGTCAGGGGAAGAAAGAGTGGTATCCATGACGCCTTCCTGTCGTTACGGTCCAAGGGAAAAGGTGTCGCCGTTCATGTCGCATCGCGAGAAGTCGAACGTTATGGCGACGATGGCCGAATTAGCCGTCTTGTCTCGGCATTTTCGTGCCTGAAGAGGCCCATTCGGGACGAGCACGCGAAATACTGTGATCCCTAGATATGGGGTAGGTCTTGATGATGAGCACAAGATAGAGCTGTTTCGCGGGGGTCGCAAGTGGATAAGTTGTGGATAGTCTGTGTCTCTCTTGGGGGCTATTCTTGCGCTCCGTCAAGAAATCTATAACTCGCTGCCACGCGACGATTTTTCAATCAGCGTGGCGATCTCTATGATGCTCGACAGCTACTCGAGAGTGAATTCGGGTATCATCGCTTGCTATCCGCTATGGTAGGGAGTGGCGGCATGCACCCCTTTGTCGCACCGCTTATTCCGGCGGAGTCTCTCTGGATAGCGTGAAGAATACAAAATAAAGACGAACGGAACTCGCACGACAAGGCCGAAGGTAGGCAGGGCTTCATGGCATTAATGTAAAGGGATGGATGACAGCTTGGACAGCAGCAGACATCACGATCACGTCCTGATCATAGAGGACGACGAGCGGCTGGCGCATCTGACGCGGGAGTACCTCGAGGCGAATGAATTCCAGGTCGATCTGGAATACGACGGTGCACGTGCCGTGGAGCGTATTCTCGACGAGCAGCCGGATATGGTCATTCTCGACCTCATGTTGCCCGGCGAGGATGGTCTTTCCATTTGTCGACGCGTGCGTGCCCACTATGCCGGCCCCATTCTCATGTTGACCGCGCGTACCGACGACATGGACCAGGTGCTGGGGCTCGAAATGGGTGCCGACGACTATGTGCCCAAGCCGGTGCAGCCGCGCGTGCTACTGGCGCGCATGCGCGCCCTGTTGCGTCGTGCCGATGCTCTGGACGCCGCCAGCGGTGCTACCCGGCTGAACTTCGGCGACCTGCTCATCGATAGCGCCACGCGCGAAGCCTGGCTCAACGACGAGCGCATCGACTTGACCAGTGCCGAGTTCGACCTGTTGTGGCTGTTGGCCGGCAATGCCGGCCGTGTGCTGACCCGCGAGGAAATCTTTTCGCAGCTGCGGGGCATCAAGTATGACGGCCAGGATCGCTCGATCGATGTGCGGGTCTCGCGTATTCGGCCCAAGATCGGCGACGATCCCAACCAACCGCACCGGATCAAGACCGTGCGCAGTAAAGGGTATCTGTTCGTCAAGGATAGCTAACGTTGATGCGGCGAACCCTGTCGGACAGCACTTTCCTGCGCGTTTACGCCTTGTTGTTGCTGGCGTTGGTGCTGACATTCGGACTCGCATTGCTGGGGTACCTGGCGGTCGATCAGGTGCGCCAGGAGAATTACCGCGAGCGCCTGGCGAGTGGCCCGATGCAGGTGCTTGCGCATCTGGCCGCCGAGCAACCGGTCGACGAGCGCGACGAATGGCTGGCATCGATGTCATCGACATTGGGCGTTCCCATGACGTTGCATCCCATCGATGACGTCTCGCTGAGTTATTTCGACCGATCGAGGCTCAACGAAGGACGTCCGCTGGTCGAGCGTCATGATGCGGCATGGTCGGTGCTGCGGCGTCTGCCGGATACACCTTGGCTGTTGGAAGTGCGTGTCGGTGGGCTCAAGGAGATGCAGTTACGCGGTGCGACCGAGGCGCTGCGAACGTGGCTCAGTGGCGTCTCGGAAGATGAGCGCGCCGAGCGTCTGGCGCGCCTTCAGCGTGTCTTCAAGATCCCGCTGGAGGTCTCGCCGACGCCACCCTCGGGTGTCGATCCTATCCAGCAGTCGCGCCTTGAGGGCGGGGAAGTCGTCGTGCGTCTCGAGCCAGGACTCGGCGTGTTGTATGTGCATGCGCGGCTGGGGGCGGATCGCTGGCTCAATATCGGCCCCATCCCGTCCTTCGAACCGATGCCTATCTCGTTGGCACTGGTCCTGTTGGGCATCATGTTGCTGGTGCTGGCGGGTACCATCTACTTCGTGGTGCGCGGTGTCGAAGGGCGTGTGGAGCGCCTGGAGCGCGCTGCCACACGCATCGCCGGGGGTAACCTGGATACCCGCGTCAAGGTCGAGAGCAACGACTTTCTCGGGCGGCTGGGGATGGCCTTCAACGGCATGGCAGCGCAGGTGCAATCGTTGTTGCGTACGCAGCAGGAAATGATCCGTGCCGTCTCTCATGAATTGCGCACTCCGGTAGCACGTATCCGTTTCGCGGTGCAGATGGTCGAAGACATGACCGAAGAACCCGTGGTGCGGCGCCAGTTGCAGGACATCGATGGGGATATCGAAGAGCTCGATCAACTCGTTGACGAGATTCTGACCTACGCCCGCCTGGGGAGTGACAGCGCCCAGGGCATCCAGCTCGCCACCGAGACCACCGACTGTCGTGCCATGGCCCATCGCGTGGTCGATACCTTGGCGCCGCTGCACGCGCATTTGCGCTTGGAGGTCTTGGAAGGCGAGGGTGTCGATGTCGAGGCCGATCCGCGTTATCTGCAGCGTGCGCTTTCCAATCTCGTGGCCAACGCCTGTCGCCATGCGGAAGGGCATATCCATGTGAGCGTAACGCGGGAAGCACGGGCCGTGCGGCTGGATGTCGAAGACGATGGCGCGGGGGTTCCCGAAGCCGACCGCTTGTTGATCTTCAAACCCTTCGCGCGTCTCGACGACAGTCGAACGCGGCGCTCAGGCGGTTATGGCCTGGGGCTCTCCATCGTACAGAAAATCATGGCCTGGCATGGCGGCAGCGTCGTGGTCGAACGCAGCCAACGGCTCGGCGGGGCGCGCTTCAGCCTGTTGCTGCCGACGCCGGATATGCTCCAGGGTGAGCCACGCCACGCGTGGGGACGCCGCATAGGCGATGCGTGACCGCTATCGCATTCGGCAGACTTGCATGCCGCAAGCGCTGGCGTGAAAGCGTGGCGACGAGAAGTGGCTACGCCGGCTTGATCCCCTCGAGTACCGAGAAGGAGGTCTCGCGCGCGGTGCGCAGGAAGTCCTCCATCCACGGCTCGTCACGGCTCTCCTCGCGAATCGCTGCGAACAGCGTGCTCCACACTCCCTGCTCGCCGAGATGCAGGGCGCGCACATAACCGCGCTCCAGGTACTCGGTGAGCGCCCAGTTGGGAAGTGCGCAGACCCCCCGGCCGCTGGCCACCAACTGCATCATCATGATCGTCAACTCGGCGGTGCGCACTTCGGCGGGCGTGAAACCCGCCGGGGTCAGGAACTGAGTGAAAACATCGAGGCGTGTGTGCTCCACCGGATAGGTGATCAATGTTTCGTGCGCCAGCTCTTCGGGGGTCACCCAGTCGCGGCGTGCCAGGGTGTGCTGCTTGCCCACCGCAAGTAGTCCTTCGTAGCGAAACAACGGCTCGTAATGAATGCCGGCCAACGGCTGGGGGTCGGCGGTGATCACCAAATCCAGCGACTCCCGCGCCAGCGACGGCAAAGCATCGAAACTGTAGCCGCTGGGAATGTCGACCTCGACTTCCGGCCAGTGATCGCGAAAGTGATCGATAGTCGGCATTAACCATTGAAAGCAGCTATGGCATTCGATGGCCATGTGCAAGCGCCCTTGTTCATGGCCGGCCAGGCGTGCCAGGTCGCGTTCCGCCATGCGGATCTGTGGCAGGATCTGTTCGGCCAGTGCGAGCAGGCGCTCGCCCGCCCGCGAAAAGGTGACCGGGCGTGTCTTGCGCTGGAACAGGGGCGTGTCCAGGCGCTCCTCGAGATCCTTGATCTGATGCGAGAGCGCCGATTGGGTGAGATGCACCCGTTCGGCGGCCTCGACGAGCGAGCCGGCGTCACGTAGTGCGATCAAGGTGCGGAGATGGCGAAGCTCGAGCATGATATATGAGAGCCGTTCATTTTGATGATTAGTTAATTTAGTTTGATTCACGCACTGCCGCCAGCGAGACTGCCTGCCAGCACATCACGGCGTCGCCGTGACCAAGAAGTCACTTATTACTGAAAGTCACTCATTCTAGCCGCATACCGCAAGAGGAAACACGATGGCGCTGGCACACATTCTGGGTTATCCGCGCATTGGCGCGAACCGTGAGTTGAAAAAGGCCGTCGAGGCCTACTGGAAAGGCGATATCGATCAGGCCACGCTCGAGGAGAGCGGCAAGGCGCTGCGTGCCGCGCATTGGCAAGCCAGCCGCGATGCGGGGCTCGATCTCGTGACCGTGGGCGACTTCGCTTTCTACGATCAGGTGCTCAACGTCAGCGCGCTGCTGGGTGCGGTGCCGCCGCGTTTCGGGGCCGTCGAAGGCGAGGTCGATCTTGATACGACGTTCCGCATGGCGCGTGGCCGGGCACCCACCGGCGAGCCAGCGGCGGCTTGTGAGATGACCAAGTATTTCGACACCAACTACCACTACCTGGTCCCCGAGCTGCATACCGATCAATGCTTCCGGGTGGCCTCTACGCGGTTGTTCGATGAAGTCGCCGAAGCCCAGGCCGAGGGGCACCCGGTCAAGGTGGCGTTATTGGGGCCCATCAGTTGGTTGTGGCTGGCCAAGGAAAAAAGCGAAGGGCTCGACCGTCTGACCCTGCTCGATGCACTGTTACCGGTGTATGGCGAGATCCTCGAACGTTTGGCGGCGCAGGGCGTGGAATGGGTACAGCTCGACGAGCCGGCGCTGGTGCAGGACTTGCCTCGTGACTGGCGTCAGGCCTTCGAAGCCGCCTACAACAAGTTGCAGTCCGCGCAGGTCAAGCTCCTGGTGGCGACCTACTTCGGCGCCCTGGGCGACAACCTGGGCCTGGCCGCCGGATTGCCTGTCGCCGGGTTGCACATCGATACGGTACGCGCGCCCGAACAGCTCGACGCCGTACTCGACCGTCTTCCCACCTACAAGGTGCTATCCATTGGTGCCATCGATGGACGCAACATCTGGCGCGCCGACTTGGCGGCACTGCGCGAGCGCTTGCAAGTGGCCCGCGCGCGTCTCGGCGAACGTCTGTGGATCTCGGCCTCCTGCTCGCTGCTGCACGTGCCGGTGGATCTCGAGGCAGAAACCGACCTCGATGCCGAACTCAAGAGCTGGTTGGCCTTCGCGCGGCAAAAGCTCGATGAAATCGTCACGCTGTCGCATTTGCTCGATGGTCGTGCTGCCCCGGAAGACACGGCGCGCCTGGAGGCCGCCACACAGGCGCTGGAGGCACGCCGCAATTCTCCGCGCATTCACAAGCCCGCCGTGGGGGAACGTCTGGCGGGCATTTCCACCAACGACGCCGAGCGCCCGAGCCCTTACAGCGCGCGTGCCAAGGCTCAGCGTCGTCATCTCGACCTGCCGCTGTTTCCGACCACCACGATCGGTTCGTTCCCGCAGACGCAGGACATCCGGGCCGCGCGCCGCGCCTTCAAGAACGGTGAGCTGGACCGCGATGCTTACGAGGCCCGCATGCGCGAGGAGATCGTCCACGCTGTCGAGCGTCAGGAAGCACTGGATATCGACGTACCGGTCCACGGCGAGCCCGAGCGTAACGACATGGTCGAGTATTTCGGCGAACTGCTGGATGGCTTTGCCTTCACGCGTTTTGGATGGGTACAAAGTTACGGCTCGCGCTGCGTGAAGCCGCCGGTGATCTTCGGCGATGTGAGCCGCCCCGGCCCGATGACGGTGCGTTGGAGCGAGTACGCGCAATCGCTGACTGACAAGCCCATGAAGGGCATGCTCACCGGGCCGGTGACGATTCTGCAGTGGTCCTTCGTACGCGATGACCAGCCACGCGATGCCACCTGCCGTCAGATCGCCCTGTCCTTGCGTGACGAGGTCGCCGATCTCGAAGCGGCGGGTATCAAGATCATCCAGATCGACGAGCCGGCACTCCGAGAGGGGCTGCCGCTGCGGCAGGGCGAATGGCAGCGCTACCTCGACTGGGCGGTGGAAAGCTTCAAGTTGAGCGCGGCCGTCGCTCGCGACGAGACGCAAATCCACACGCACATGTGCTATTCGGAATTCAACGACATCATCGCGGCGATTGCGGCCCTGGATGCCGACGTGATCACCATCGAGACGTCACGTTCCGACATGGAGCTGCTCGACGCCTTCCAGGACTTCGCCTATCCCAACGAGATCGGCCCGGGCGTGTACGACATCCACTCGCCCAACATTCCCGAAGTGGAATGGATGGTGCAGTTGATGGAAAAAGCCGCCGAGAAGATCCCCGCCGAGCGGCTTTGGGTCAATCCGGACTGTGGCCTGAAAACGCGCGGTTGGGCGGAAGTCGAGCCGGCATTAGCCAACATGGTCGATGCGGCCAAGGAACTGCGCCGCCGCCACGGGTAAGTCTCTTGCGTTGACGCCATGAACGCGCCGCCGAGCCACCGCTCGGCGGCGCGTTTCTTATGGTGCAGTCGTTTCTCGTAGCGCCAGCGTTTCTCATGGCATGAGGACTGGTATGCTATCGGCCTTCATTGATTGATCGATATTGCATGCAACATGCCCCGCTGATGCGGGGTGGGTCCTGACCAGCAAGGAGAAGCTGAATGTTTCCCAGAATGTCTCGGCGTGCGCGGCACGTCTTGTCGGGTGTGGTATGCGTTGCCGTGTTGGGCGGTTGCGCGAGTGTCGAGAAGCCGCCACAGGTGAGCGACGCCACGGGGAGTGATTTCAACCCGCCGCCGCGTCTCGATAAGCCGGACGAGAGCGACGACACCCCCAAGTCGCCGCTGTTGCCGAGCGCCTTCTTTGCCGATGGCGCGGAGGCATTCGTGTCCTGGCGTTGCACACCGGCACAGGATCTCATCTCGGCCTCGCCCGGGGACAACCTGCGGTTGTGGTCGGCGCAGGGGTACTATGGGCTCGAGCGTAGCGTGGTCGCGGAGGGCAAGCGCTATCGGAAAGGTACCCTGACGTTCGCCCAGCAGGGCGACGAGGCGCACGTCGAAAGCGACAATGGCCAGCTCGCCTGTCAGCAAGAGACTCGTCGCGATGCGATCACGCGCGCCGATGCCCCGAGAGCGATCTTCAAGGGACAGGGCAACGAACCTGGATGGACGCTCGAGCTCGATCGCGAGACGCCGCAACTGACGTTGATCACGCAATACGGTGAGCAAAAGCGCACGCTGGATTATCGGGTCACGCGGCTCGACAACGGCCACCAGGCTGCTATGACGCTCGAGGCTGGCGATGCCGACGCGCCGGTGACCGTCGAACTCAAGGCACGGGCCTGTTTCGACAGCATGAGCGGCAAGCCGTATCCCGTCCGGGTACGTGTCGAACAGGGCGATCAAACGCTGGTGGGCTGTGGCCAGGGCGTGGAGCGGAGCGACTGAGTCTCGGTCCCCCTCGCCAGCCAAGCCCGCCAGCCAAGAAAGCGGGGAGGTACAAGCATTCGTTTTTGTAGAACGGTTCATGGGCTTTTTTGCGTTTTTCTTTTCAAAAAGGGCAACGAATAATAGCGCTATTCGCATTATTTGCTCTGAAACCAATGAAAGGACTTTCGCATGGCCGTTCGCAATATCTTGTTGGTGACCGCTTCCATCCTCGGTGAAAATGGCCAGTCACGTGCGCTGGCGACGCATTTCAAAGCGCAGCTCGGCGCGCGCGACGATATCCAACTCACCGAGCGCGATGTCGTGTCCCTCGACCTTCCGCATCTCGATGGCGCTGAAATGGCCAGTTGGATGACCGCTCCCGACGAGCGTGATGCGGCCCAGCATGAGCTGGCGGCGCGTTCCGAGACGTTGATCCAGGAGGTGCTGGCGCATGATCTGATCGTGTTGGCAGTACCGCTTTACAACCTCGGCATTCCGAGCCAGCTCAAGGCGTGGTTCGACCGTATCCTGCGGGCCGGCAAGACGTTCAAGTATACGGAAAATGGTCCGGTAGGCTTGGTCGAAGGCAAGCGCGCCCTGGTGCTCGCGGCACGCGGCGGCCAGTATGCTGGTACTGCGATGGATACTCAGACCGGCCATGTCAGCAGCCTGCTGGGCTTGATCGGCATTCGCGACATCGACTGGATCTACGCGGAAGGTCTCAACATGGGCGAGGGGGTGCGTGACCAGGCCATGGGTGAAGCGCGTCAGGCGGTGGCGAATTACACGGCGGAGCGTCTCTGACACAGACAGCGGCACACGGTAGAAAGGCGAAGGCGGCTCACAATGAGCCGCCTTCTTCGTACTAGAGCGAGGCCCCCGGCGTGAGGCACCGCGCCTGACGGTCATCCAGCGGCAGGCAGGCGCTGGCTTGCGGAGCGATCAGGCGTTGAAAAAGTGCGGCGAAGGCTGTTCTGTCGGGACGCGCGCCTGCGATACGTTCGCTGTCGATGGGGTGCCAATCATCGCCGCGGCGCTCGGCCAGCGTGAAGTTGAACATGTGATAGCCGGGCGTGCCCAGACGCAGGTCGGTGGCGATCAGTCGGGTCGAACCGTGGTGTTTCTCGGTGCGATAGCGCAGAAAAGGACCGGCGAACCACGCAAGACGCTGCCCGGCCGCCGTTTCCAAAGCGGCATCCTGCCATTCGCCGCCACGTGGCAGCTGGGTCAGCGCCATCGGCGTGTGGCCATCGAAGAGACTCACGACGCCTTCGTAGTAGGCGTCGTCCTGGACGACTGTGATGCGCCAGAGCAGGGTGTTGAAAGGCGTTGGCTGGACCAGGCGCGGGGCGTTCTCGAGCCCTTGACTGGCCAGGCTCGGGCCGATGCGCGCGTTCACTGTGTTCTGCGCGGCGACGGCGAACGTCAGATAAAAACAAGCGAGCGTCAGCCCCCAGCCCAGCAGGCGCGGTGAGTAGCCCTTGATCAGGGCGGCGACCACGCCCACCAGCAGTGGCAGCGTAAACAGCGGGTCGATGATGAAAATACTGTGCCAACTCACCGGTGGCGTCGTCATCGGCCACCAGAGCTGGGTGCCATAGGTGGTGAAGGCATCTAGCATTGGATGTGTCAGCAGGCAGCCGCCAAACAGTAGGCCCCAGCGCCATGTGCCGATGGGAGGCGAGACCTGACGCCAACGTTCGCCTGCTCGAGCCAGCCCGGTCAGTAGGACGGCGAGGGCGCCGAGTACCCACAGGGAGTGACTGAACCCTCGGTGATAGGTGTAATCGGCCACGGCGTCGCCATAGTCGATGACTACGTCGAGATCGGGCAATGTGCCGAGCACGGCGCCGGCGATGACGGCCTTTCGGCCTAGACGGCGGCCCAGCACGGTACCGCCGATGGCGGCGCCGAGGCAGGCCTGCGTCAGTGAATCCATGCGCTGTGATCTCCCCTTGCGGCGGCGTGTTTCCGATGATCATTCATTCGGTGTTGAGCCACGGTGGCCGTTGTGCGCGTACCTGGTGCTGGGCCGGGCAGTCTTCGCGATGGGCCCCCGGTAGATAGCCGGTACTCATCAGAAATTCGTTGACGATTTCGGGGCCGGTGAAACGGAAAGTGCGTTTGAACAATCGCACCCACTCGTCCAGCGGGCGTGGATGATGCGCATCGAGCCAGACGGCGAAGCTACCGTGAGACTCCTGCAAGGCGAGCACGACGTTGGCATTGTGAATCGCGGCGTCGACCTTGCGCCGATTACGGATGATACCTGCATCCGCGAGCAGGCGCGCCCTTTGCGTATCGTCGTAAGCGGCGACGCGTGCCACGACGAAGTCATCGAAGGCTGCCGAGAACGCCTCGCGCTTCTTGAGCACGGTCAGCCAGGAAAGGCCGGCTTGGTTGATCTCAAGGATCAGGCGCTCGAAGAGTCGGTCGTCGTCGCGCACGGGAAACCCATACTCGTGATCATGGTAAGGACCATGAAAGGGATGGCCGGGGGCATGGTCGCAATACGTGCTCATGGGGAGTGCCTCGCGAAGTGTTGACGAATCGCCACGCCGGGGATGAATTCGCTGTGACCGGTGGGCTGGTTTACCATAGACATTTAGCCTGCATAACATCATGAGGAGCTTACCATGCAGTACCTGCATACGATGGTCCGTGTCGCCGATCTCGACGCCTCGCTGCGTTTCTACTGTGACCTGCTGGGCCTCAAGGAAGTGCGGCGCAAGGAGAACGAAAAAGGCCGCTTCACTCTGGTGTTCCTCGCCGCGCCGGAAGACGAGCAGCGTTCGCACGAGGAAAAGGCCCCGGAGGTCGAGCTCACCTACAACTGGGATCCGGAGACTTATACCGGCGGTCGCAACTTCGGCCACTTGGCATATCGTGTCGACGACATCTACGCACTTTGCCAATATTTAATGGATAACGGCGTGACCATCAATCGCCCGCCGCGCGACGGCCACATGGCCTTCGTTCGTTCGCCGGACGGCATCTCCGTGGAATTGTTGCAAAAGGGCGATGCGTTGCCCGCTCAGGAACCGTGGTCGTCGATGGAAAATACCGGCAGCTGGTAAGTCACCAAATGCCGCGCCCCATTCTCGCGATGAACGGGGCGCGACTATCGTTGGAGGCTGAACGAACCCTTTGAGCTGGAAAGGATGCCAAGCATGTCACAAGACGTGACCCTCACGCCGGCGCTGCGCGATGCATTTCGCCGTGAAGCCGACAAGCTCGACGGCATCGATCGCGATGTCTACCTCGCCAACCGGCGTGACCCATTGGAACCGATCATCGGCTTGGGCCCCCGCAATGCGCCGGTGGGCTTTTTCGGCCGCGACCCCGGCCGTCAGGAGGTCGCGCATGGTGCGCCCTTCGTGGGTAGCGGCGGTCAGAAGGTGCGGGCCGGGCTATATGAACATCTGCACGGGGAGGCACTGCCCAATTTCGAAGCGTCACTCGCCGTGGGGCGGCGTTATTTCTGGGCCAATACCGTGCCCTACAAGCCGACCGGCAATAAAGCGTGGTCGATGGCGGTCAAGAAGCGCTTTCAGCCCTTGATGGCGGAGCTGTTGATCGCGCACTGGCAGGGTCGCACTTTGATTACTCTGGGGCGCGAGGCGTTCTTGTGGTTCGCCATCGGCCAGTCGCGCGAGATCAAGCGTGAACTGGAGGCGTTCTGGGCGCGCGAGGACCGCTTTGAGGCGCTGCATACCACCATGCTGTCACTCCCTGACGGGCGTAGTGCCGAGTTCCAGCTGGCGCCGCTGCCGCATCCCTCACCTCTCAATCAAACCTGGTTCAAGCGCTTTCCGGCATTGTTGGAGGCACGCCTCGCTGCTCTGGAGTGCGCCCACTGAGTAGTGTGAGGAGTGGTATAAGGCGCCGGATTAGTCAGGGTGCATCGCCAAGCGCCCGCTGCCCATGAACATGATCGCCAGGGCACCGCACAGGAACATGCCCTGCAACTCTAGCGTCCAGCCGCCTTGCGCATTGAGCGTCAGCAACTCGTCGTGGTGGACGAGGATAAACGCCACCAGCATGTCGCCGGCCATCAACAGGCCGCCGATGCGTGCCTGCCAGCCCAAGATGGCCATCAACGGCGCGACGATCTCCCCGATGAGTACCCCATACGCGAGAAAGACCGGGACGCCCATGGCGTCGAGCATATTGCCGATGTCAGTGATGCTGGCAGGTGACAAGAGCTTGTCGATGCCGTGCAACAGAATCAGCCCACCCACGGCCAGGCGCAGAATCAGTTTTCCCAGGTCATCATGATGCAGCAGTCGTTGCATAGGCTCGGCATCCTTTAGTCGTATGAAACCGGCATCTAGCCGGGCAAGGCGTGTGAACCTTCGCATGTTCGCGCGTCGCTCACCAGTCACGATACTTAGTAACATTTATTTACGTTTTACTAACACTTTGGTGCGCATTAACTAAGCTTTCTTAGCAAATGTCGCTGGAAGCGGATCCTTGCAGATATTGGCACCGATACTGGCGGATAAGGCCGTCATCCGGTGGCGTCAAATAACGATCCTTGCCCTGAGGTCCAACGAAAAGGGGGCGGAGGCGAAGATGCTACGTTGCGAATCACGCAACGGTACGCGGGTACAAAGGGATATCCAAGATGACTTCAAGGGCCTTGCAGCGGCTCTGGGATTGGTCGTGCAGTGCTCCAGGGGCACTGCCACTGGAGCAACGACGAAGCTATGAGGTGATAGCACAGACGTTTGTGCTCGCAAGCCTGGGGCATCTGCTGTTTGCATGTGTGCTGATCGGTTTACAGACTTCGCTGCTGATCGTCTTGAATCTCGCCTGCGTGGCGACCAATACCGCAGCATTGATGTTGCACCGACGTTTGCAGCTGCATTGGGCGATGACCGTCAAGCTGACCGCCACCCTGCTTTTGATCACGTCGAGTGTGTGGCTGATCGGCCCCGATGCCGGCTTCGAATATTACTTTTTCCTGCTGCTTTGCGAGATGTTGATCAGCGACATGGCGGCGCGTTACAAGATCGTGATGAGTGCCACGGTCGGCAGCGTGGCGCTGGCGACCTTGCTGATGGCCCCGCATTCCACCCCCTGGATGCTGGAAGCCAAGGAGTTTCGCGAGGACATCCGCCTGACCAATCTGGTCATGGTCTTCCTGATTCTGAGCCTGATCCTGTGGCGGCTGCACGTGATCACCGAACGCTGCGAACACCATTTCCGGCGTGACGCCACCCATGATTACCTCACCACGGTGCTCAACCGGCGCGCTATCTTTCACGAGGCCAGCATGCTCTGGCAGCAGGGGCGGGATTTCACGCTATTGCTGCTCGATGCCGACCACTTCAAGCAAGTCAATGATACCCATGGCCACACCGCAGGCGACGAAGTCTTGCGTCACCTAGCGTATATATTACGGGCCGCCTTGCGTGAAGACGACCGGCTCGGGCGCGTAGGCGGCGAGGAGTTTCTAATGATATTCCCCGACAGCACGCGGGACGAGGTGCTGTCGGTCGCATCGCGCATACGTCGATGCCTGGTGGAGCAGCCGTGTCGGATGGAAGCGTTGACTCTCCCGGTGACGTTCTCCATGGGCATGGCCACGGCCCAGGAAGCCACTTCATTGCAAGCGCTCATCGACATGGCCGATCGCCGCCTGTATCGCGCCAAGTCCGCCGGGCGCGATCAGTTGGTCATGAGTGACCTGGAAATCATCGGGCCGGCGGCGGTGTTGTGACATGTCTCGGAACGCCTTGTGGATAGCGTTTTATCTAATACGGACACCCTAGCGCAACGAAGCGACAACATGGCATTTTGCTTATTTGGCGTTTGACGAATTTCATGCTGCAAAGCGGCTAAATTCATACACGAATCGTCCTTTTGATACGCCGAATATGGCTAACCTTGCTAGGGAATCGATGCAGGGGGAGGCCCGTCGTATGACGTGGCCTAACGCAATAAAAAGGGATTCGTTCATCATGCCGCTACGCGCCTACCGCCTCTGGGGAAGCCGAGGTACATCGTTGCCTCCATATTGCCCCCTGCCGCCGGAATATCGTCGTTATTTCGATACCTTCGCCCACCTTTACGCCATGGCGTTGGTGGCCTATGCCGGCTTGATGCTACCGCTGTTTGTGTGGCTAGGACGTCCCGGCCCGATATTGATCGTCCTATTCAGTGTCTTGATGACGCTCGGTGCGCGCGGGTTGCATCATCGAGGCTACATGGCCTGGGGCGCGACCTTGTTGTGGGGCATGATGCTGCTGCTGATTGGCGAGTCGATTCGCCTCTACGGAGCCGGCGTCGGCTTTGAGTTCTACGTGGGTTTGGCATTGCTAGTGCTGCACATCAGCGCGATCCCGCGTAGTTATAAGATCGTGTTGTCGCTGTTGCTGCTGGGCGTGGTCGGCGTGTTGTTGATGAGCATGCACCAGGGGGCACCCTCGGTTGAGCTATCACCGACGGTGGCGACGTGGCTGTTGTGGGTCAACCTGGTGCTGACGGGGGTGCTATTCGGCGGTGTACTGATGGGGCTGGAAGGTGTCACCGAGCGGCTTGAACGTGCGTATCGCCGTGAAGCGTTGCACGACATGCTGACCGGCGCTCTCAATCGTCGTGCGATCATCGCCATTGCTGAACGTTGGCAGCGCGCCAAGCGACCCTTTGCGATCGTGTTACTGGATGTCGATCATTTCAAGCGGTTCAATGATCTACATGGGCATGCCACGGGCGATGCGGCGCTCTGCCACCTCGTGAAGTGCCTGCGCCAGGGTTTGCGCGACGGCGATATGTTAGGGCGTTACGGCGGCGAGGAATTCATGCTGTTGCTCCCGGGAACGTCGCGTGTCGCCGCCATGACGGTTGCCGAGCGTGTCGCGAGCTTCGTGCGCGACCAGCCGCTGGTGCTACCCGACAAGTCGCTCGGAATGACCGTCAGTCAAGGCCTCGCCACCCAAGACGAGGCGGCGACGCTAAGCGCCATAATCGCCTTGGCCGATCGACGGTTGTATGCCGCCAAAGGCGCAGGGCGCGATCGCGTCATGTCCTGGGAGGCATTCGATACATTGCCCCCCATGCCGACCCGGTGTGTCGTCGAAGGCGCCGAGGCGTGCCCGTTCGAATCGCCTCGGCGGCATGACGATTCAGTGGTCAAGGCGTGAAGAAAGACGTTCGAGGCCGCGCTGACACCAGGCGACCATGCGGTTGGCCAATGAGGTACACAACACCCAAGGCAGGAACAGCAGGGCAATGGCAAGTGCCCCCATGTAAACATCGCTGAACCAGTGGCCGCCGCCGATGATGCGTGGCGCGCTCAAGGCGACAGCCAATACGGCGCTGACGAGGCCGACGCGACGTCCCGCGAAATGCCACATGAACGCTGTAAAGGTCATCAGCATCAGGCCATGATCGCCGGGAAAGCTGTTGCCTGAGCGATCCTTAGTGGCGAAGCTCACCTCCTGCGACAACAGATGGATTCCGCTGTGCGTCAGGGTCGGACTGGGGTGTCCGTAGGTCACCAGTTTATTGACCAGTAAGCTTAATAATCCAGCAGTGACTAGCATGCTCACGCCGATGGCGCTCCAGCGTTTCAGGCGTTCGGGACGTGTGTCCAGGCGCATGGCCCATGCGAAAACGGCGGCCAGGGCCAGGAAGCTGGCGATATCGAAATCACGGTTGTTGAGCACGGCGACCAGTGTCGTCCAAAGCGGATGATCGGTGATCGACAGCGTCTGATTGAAGAACCAGAAAATGTCGTCATCGAGGGTCGACCAGAAGGGGAAATGAGGCAGCCACCAACTGAGGAGCAAGGCCAACCCCAGTATGTTGTAGCAAGCGATGCGGGTGATTTTCATGGACGTGAAAGTAGGGTGGATGAACCTTGGATTCTAACGCTTCGTTATCATTGTGAACAGCGTTTGATAACTCGAGGTTCAGCCGTTCATCCCGATAGCGACCTCTTGGCGGGCAGAGATGTCGTCCTGCATGACGGGTGTTAGACCGTCAAGAAACGCCTGCAACTCGGTACGGCGTCGCAGGGCGGTGAAGCGCCTGGCAGCTTCATCGTCACGTCCACGCATCTGATTGAGCCACTGCTTGAGCAACGAGACGACGATCTTTTCCGGCAGGTGCATGCGCATACGCTGGGCATAGGCCGCCAGCACCTCGGCACGCGCCGCCCAGGGTGTCTCCGGCAAGTGCTCGCCGGTACGCTGCCAATGCTTGATGCGCCGCGCAAGCCAAGGGTCGGCAAGCATGCCGCGTCCCAGCATCACATCCGTGCAGCCCGATAGCGTACGGGCCTTCCAATAGTCTTCCAGTGTCCAGATATCGCCGTTGGCGATCACCGGAATTGAGAGTCGGGCGCGAATCCGTCCGATCCATTCCCAATGCGCCGGTGGTCGATACCCTTCGCGGCGGGTGCGGGCATGCACCACCAGGTGTGCCGCGCCTCCGGCTTCGGCGGCCTCGGCGCAGGCGAGTGCCAGTTGCTTGTCGTCGAAGCCCAAGCGCACCTTGGCGGTGACATCGATCCCCAGGGGCGTCAGCGCCTCATGTACGGCACGCACGACGCGGTAGACGCGCTCAGGGTCGCGCAGCAGCGAGGCGCCGCCGTCATGGCGATTGACGGTCTTGGCCGGGCAGCCGAAGTTGAGATCGACTTGACGGGCGCCGAGTGCCTGGGCGTGCACCGCGTTTGCGGCTAGGGCATCGGGGTCGGAACCCAGTAGCTGTAGATGAACCGGCGTACCGTTCGAGGTCGCGCAAGTGGCGTGTTCGAGCTCGGGGCAGTGACGCAGGAACACACGCGCCGGCAGACGTGCGTCGACCACGCGCACGAATTCGGTCACCGTCCAGTCGAGCGCCCCGTCGGCGCTCAACAAATCTCGCGTGACCACGTCGATCACGCCTTCCATCGGTGCCAGGCCGATGCGCCCGCTGGCCACTTGCGTCATGTCTGCGCCATCACCCTTGGTGTCATTACAAAATCCCCTGAACCGGGCAGGGTATTATGTCATTACCCCCGGACGATAAGAAAAACGCCAGTTGCCGCGAGAGCGGTGAGGGTGAGATTTCGCTGCCTACAATGAAACGTCGAGCTGGGTGAGCCGCCCTTTGAGGCGCGAGGTCAGCTCGCTCAGGTCGCTTGCGCGTTCGCGGGGCCAGGCGATGTCGAGTGTCACGCCGTCGGCTTCGTAATCGGCGTTTTCGATGATCGCATCCTGTGTGGCGAGCCACTCGCGGGCAATGGCTTCACCGGCGAAATCGATGCGTATCCGCAGCGTTCGGCGCTCAATGAAAGGGCGTCGTGGTAGGTCCTCGAGTGCCTGGATGACCGCCTGTGTATAGGCGCGGACCAGGCCGCCGGTGCCCAGCTTGGTGCCGCCGAAGTAACGAATCACCACGCAGCCGACCTGCCCCAGTCCCGAGCCTTCTAGCGCCTGATACATGGGCCTCCCCGCGGTGCCGCCGGGCTCACCGTCGTCGGAAAAGCCGATGGCGTTCTGCTCACCGGGAGCACCGGCAATATAGGCCGTGCAGTGATGGCTAGCGTGGGGATGAGCGGCCCGCGCTTGCGCCAGTAACGTGTCGAAACTGGCGATATCGGGGATAAAAGCCGTCCAGGTAATGAAGCGGCTCTTCTCGATTTCGATCTCATGGTAGCGATGCTCACCGGATGCGAGATCGGGAATTGCGTAACGCATCAGTGACTCGTGGGCGCGTGACGCATCACGCCCATCACCAGCCCCAGTACTTGTACATCGTCGTTCTTGAGATAGATGGGCGGCATGTCATCGTTGGCGGGTTGTAGGCGCACACCGGACTTCTCGATGTAAAGCCGCTTGAGCGTGACTTCCTGATTGTTGATTTGTACCACGGCGGTTTCGCCGTTTTCGGCGGACTCGAAGCGCTCGATGATAATGATGTCGCCATCGAAAATGTGGCTGTCGATCATCGAGTCGCCGCGCACGCGCAAGGCGTAGGTATTGCGTCGCACCATGCGCGACGGTACATGAATCGCCTCATCGTCGAGGCAGGCCTCCATGGGCAGACCGGCGGCGACCACGCCCAACAGGGGAATCTCGACGAAATCGGTCGGGTCGATCTCTTCCCAGGCGGCGTCCGATAGTGGCAGGTTCGGCAGGCGCTGCAGGTAGTGCGGCGTAACGTGCGACATGACCCTCTCCCTCGGATGATCCTGCGGCATCATAGCAAGGCGGGGCGAGGCGGCAAATCCCGGTGGCGATATGGAGTTGGTAAAGGGGCTTGGGCCGCGCCCGCGCCTCGGATAGACTGCGGGCTCTCATGCATGGCTCGAGCATCGGGCCGCGACTCATCCTGGGGAATTCCGGCAGCGCATGCGCCTCACGTCCATCAAATTGGTCGGCTTCAAGTCGTTCGTCGATGCGGTCAATGTGCCGTTCGCCGGCAATATGACCGCCATCGTCGGCCCCAATGGCTGCGGCAAGTCGAACATCATCGACGCCGTGCGCTGGGTGATGGGTGAATCCTCTGCCAAGACGCTGCGCGGCGAGTCGATGACCGATGTCATCTTCAACGGCTCCACCGGGCGCTCGCCGGTGGGGCAGGCGTCCATCGAACTGGTCTTCGACAACAGTGACGGGACCATGGGCGGCGTTTACGCCCAGTACGCTGAAATCTCCGTCAAGCGCCAGGTCACCCGCGACAGCCAATCCAACTATTTCTTCAACGGCCAGAAGTGTCGACGTCGCGATATTTCCGATCTCTTCCTGGGTACGGGGTTGGGGCCGCGTTCCTACGCCATCATCGGCCAGGGCATGATCTCGCGGCTGGTCGAGGCGCGCCCCGAGGAGCTGCGCTCGACACTGGAGGAAGCGGCGGGCGTTTCCAAGTACAAGGAACGCCGTCGCGAAACCGAGAATCGCCTGCGCCGCACTCAGGAGAACCTCGACCGCCTCGACGACATTCGCGAAGAGCTCGACAAGCAGCTCGAGCGTCTGAAGCGCCAGGCCGATGCCGCGCGGCGCTACCAGACTCTGAAAGACGAGGAATATCGCCTCAAGGGCGAGCTGGCGCTGCTGCGCACACGGGCGTTTCGTACCCAGCAGCATACCCAGGAACAGCACGTCCGCGAGCTGGAAAATCAGGTCGAGCACGAGATCCTCGGCCAGCGCCAATGCGAAAGTCGTTTGGAAGAATCGCGGCTGGCGCACGATGAGGTCGCCGCCGAGCTGGAGACCCATCAAGCTCGCTTCTATGAGACCGGTGCCGAGATAGCGCGGATCGAGCAGTCCATCGAGCATGCGCGTTCGCGCGATCAGCAACTGGCGCAGGATATAGAGGATGCGCGCCGTGAGCTGAACGAACTCGAACAGTTGGGATCCCAGGACGACGAGCGTCGTGCGGCCTTGGACGAGCGTCTTGAGAGCATCGCTCCCGAGCTTGAAGAGGCCCAGGAAACGCTGGAGATGCTGCAAGAATCTCTAGACGCCGCCGACGAAGAAGCTGCCACCGCGCAACAAGAGTGGGAGCGTTTCAACGAAAGCGATCGTGATGTGGCGCACGGAGCCGAGCGTGCCCAGGACGACGTGCGTCGCCTCGAAAACACCATCGCCGAATTGGACGATCAGATCGGCAAGCGTCGCCAGCAACGCCAGGAGCTGCCTGATGTCGAAGCGTTGCGCGGCGAGCGCGGTGAACTGCGCGAGCAACTCGAGGCGCTGGATCTCGATCAGGAGGCGTTAGAAAGTCAACGTGAGCGCCTGCAACAACAACGCGAGGACGCCCAGACACGCCTCGACGAAGCAGCAGCTCAGCGCGATACCCAGCGTTCGCAGCTGAGCCGCCTGCAGGGCGAGCTGGCGTCGGTAGAGGCCTTGCTCGATGCCGCCCTGACCGATGACGACGCCGCCCTGGAGTCGCATCTCGAGCGCCATGGCCTGGCCGAGGCGCCGCGTCTGGCCGAACGGTTGGAAGTCGCCGCGCCCTGGGAGACGGTCGTGGCTTGGGTTTTGTCGCCGTGGCTCAAGGCGCGCCTCGCGACGACCTCCACCATGGCCGAGATCGTCGCCGACGCCCCGCCTGCTGAATTGGCCTTGCTAGGTGGCGATGACGTGGTGCCGGTTGCCGGCACATTGAGAGCACAAGTCGATGGCGCCGGGGCGCTGGGCACTTGGCTCAATGGCATTCACTGCGCCGCCGATGAGGAGGCCGCCTGGTCGACGCGCACGCGCTTGATGGCAGGCGAGAGCGTGGTCACCCCTGGCGGGCTGTGGCTGGGCCCGGATTGGGTGCGCCGGCGTGGCGAGTCGGCATCCGATGATGGCGTGCTGGTTCAGCGCCGTCGACGCGAGACACTGCAAGCCGATCTCGCGGCGCTCGAAGCCTCGCTCGAGACCCTCGAGAAAACGTTGCATACCGCGCGTGAAGCGGTGGAACACGCGGTGGCGGAGCTCGAATCGCTGCGTCTTCAGGAGCGTGACCTTGGACAGCGTCGGCAGCAGCTGGCCTCGCGCGAGGCTGGGCTGGCGAGCCGCCTGGAACAGCTCGACGCACGCTCTCGTGAGCTCGATGATGATGTGGCGCAGCTCGTCGAGCGCCATGCCGAGCGACGCCTGGAACTCGAGGAAACGCGTGAGCGCTGGCAGGCGGCGATGAGTGACGTGGACGCCAATAGCCAGACGCGCGAGGCATTGGAAAATCAGCGTCGCGATGCGCGGGAAAAAGCCCAGTCCCTACGCCAGCAGGTAGCGCCTGCGCGCGAGCGCCAGCAACATCTGGCGATGGAGCGTCAGCGTTTGGAGACGGAGCGCTCAGGGCTCGATCAGCAGCATGCGCGCTCGCGTGATCAGCGCGAGCGCCTGGCCGAGAAGCTCGCCATGCTCGAAGAGCAGCGCGCGACTCTGTGTGAACCGGAAGAGGAAACGCGGGAACGGCTCGACGAATTGCTCGACCGCCGCAGTCGCGAGGAAGCGACGCTCAACGCCTCGCGCGATCGCGCCCACCAACTGGCCGAAACGCTACGCAACACCGAAGCCAAGCGCCAGGAACACGAACGCAATCTCGATGGTCTACGTGGCAAGCTCGAAGAAGCGCGCATGCAGGTGCAGGCCCTGACACTGAAAGCCGATACGCAGGATTCACACCTCGAAGAACTCGGGCACGATGTCGACGCGCTGCGTGAAGGGCTCGACCCCAACGCCACCGAATCGGCATGGCAGACCCGGCTTGATGAGCTCGGCGATAAGATCCGCCGCCTCGGCGCCATCAACCTGGCGGCCATCGAGGAGTACGACCAGCAGGCCGAGCGTCGCGACTATCTCGAGGCCCAGCATGCCGAGTTGAGCGAGGCCATCGAGACCCTGGAAAAGGCAATTCGGCGTATCGACCAGGAAACGCGGACGCGTTTCAAGCAGACTTTCGATCAGGTCAATGCCGGCTTCGGCGAGCTTTTTCCCAAGGTCTTCGGCGGTGGGGCCGCATGGTTGACGCTAACCGGCGACGATTTGCTAGAGACGGGGGTAGCCATCATGGCGCGCCCACCGGGCAAGAAAAACACCACCATTCATCTGCTGTCGGGGGGTGAAAAAGCACTGACGGCATTGTCGCTGGTATTTGCTATCTTTCAGCTTAACCCGGCACCATTCTGTATGCTCGACGAAGTCGATGCACCGTTGGATGATGCCAACGTGGGACGTTACGCCAAGCTGGTGAAAGAAATGTCCGAGAGTGTTCAGTTCATTTACATCACACACAATAAGATTGCCATGGAAGCGGCCGAACGATTGATGGGCGTGACCATGCAGGAAGCCGGGGTATCCCGGCTGGTATCGGTAGGAATCGACGAGGCGGCGACCCTGGCAGACGCATGAACGACTTGCAGAAAATCGCCAAAAGGGTTACCAACACTATTGTGTGAGCCTCGACAGGGATATTGAAGGGTGATTGCTCTGAGCTAAGGGTACTACTTGACATTCAAAAAAAGTGGCCCTTTTTTTGTTAATCGCGCTATGCTTCTTCACGAACGAGTTTTAATCATGGCGCCAATAGCGAACAGGCAAGACGACCCATGGAACTAAGAGAGTGGCTAATCATCCTGGGGCTGGTACTGGTGACGACCATCGTGATCGACGGTGTGCGTCGGCTCCAGCGCCAGCGCCGCGTCCCGCGCCTCGACCAGGCAGCGCATAGTCGGGTATCCGAGGGCAGGGACGCCGAGGAAGAGGATCCGGAAAAAGCGGCCCGCGAGGCTGAGGTCCGGCGGGAGTTGCCCAATGGAGGTGCGCGTGTCGTGCGCGATGCCACCTTCGATCGTAGCGAGGAGCGTGAACCGGTACGGCCGGAATCCCCCTTGCGCCAGGAGCGAATCCCCGAGGAAAAGCTCAAGCCCAGCGTGCTCAAGCGTGGCCGGGACCATGCTTATGAGGACCACGCTTATGAGGAGGGCAATGCACATCGGAATGATAACGCTCAGGAGGGCAAACGTTCCGGCATGCAGGGCATGAAGGATGCCGTGCGCGCGGGGGCTCAGCGTATGAGCGCCTCGGCCCAGCGCTTCACGGCGTCTCGTGACCACGATGACGAGTACCTGTCTGATGACGAGCATTCGCATCACGAGCCGACGCTTGAGTCATCGTCAGCTCGTGAGCCTGCGCCCGACTCGGCTCGTGCCGAGGCGGCGCGTCCGGCAATGGACGAGGCCCCGCAGCGTCGTGAGGAAGCGTCCACGCGACGGGCAATGCCTGACGAGCCATCGGCGGTTCGTGCCACGGACGAAGAGGCCGAGGCGCCGCCCTCGCAGCCAGCGCGTGCCGAGGAACGTACGGCACACCGCGAGGTAGTCACCGATCATCCGGCAATAGAGCGTGCCAAGCGTAACCCGGTACATGCCGATCGCGCACGCGAGGCGTTGTCCGACGCCGAAGAAGTCATCGTCATCAGCGTGCTGTCACGCGATGAGGCAGGTTTCCAAGGCCCGGACCTGCTCAATCTGATGCTGGCCTGCGGGTTGCGTTACTGCCATGAAATGGGTGTTTTCCACCGTTTCGAGACCGAGTCGGACGACAGCGCCTTGCAGTTCACGATGGTCAACGTGCTCAAGCCGGGCGTGTTCGATCTCGATGACATGGACGAGTTCGCGACGCCGGGGGTGACGTTTTTGATGCCGTTGCCCAGCGCGCATGACAGCGCGGCGGCGTTCGAGGCCATGTTCGAAACCGCCATGGTGCTGGTACGCAATCTCAGCGGCGAGTTGAAGGACGAAAACCGCAGCGTGATGACCGCGCAGACGGTGGAGTTCGCCCGGCAGCGCGTGCAGGAATTCGAGCGCCGCCATCGCCTGCATCGCTATCAGGCGAATTGAGAGCGTTAGCATCGCGATTCTTGCCTGTTCTCGCTGATGCTTGTTCTTTAAGACGGCCACTCTTGAAAACCAGCGGGGCCCTTCGGGGCCTCGTTTTTTTGGGTTCATCGCACTTTGCCGGGAAATGCGGCACAGATCATCGCGAACAAGTTCGCTCCCACAGCCCCCTGCCGGTTAGCTTGTGCTTGTGGGAGGGAATTTATTCCCGATAGCGGTGAGCAAAGAACCGTTTTTATGCATGTCGATGGTCGATTTCATGGTGTCGTGCGATTAGCTGCGAGGATTCCTTGCAGGGCGGCCGTATCCAGGCAGCGATAGGTAAACGAAGGGCGCCCCACCTGCCCGTAGTGGAAGGACTCGCCGAGATAGCCGTGCTCGGTCAGGTATTTCAAATACTTGCGCACCGAGACGCGAGACATGCCGGTGGCCGGTATCAGGCTTTCGGTGGTGAAGGTTTCCTCGTCGAGACTCAGAATGGCCTGGGCGATTTGCGCCAATGAGGGCGTCGTCAGTCCCTTGGGCAGCCCATCGCTACGCGTCTGGCGTGGCCTGGCGGGTTGGAAAAGCCGGTCGAGGTCGCGTTGGTCGGCTTGTTCGGGGAGGTGCTCCAGTGTGGCACGCACACGTCGGCAGGCATCGACGGCGACCTTGAAGCGCTCGAACTCGAAGGGTTTGACCAGATAATCGCGCACGCCGAGGCGCCGTGCGGCGCGCACGGTCTCGGTCTCGCTGGCGGCGGTGATCAGGATGACATCGATGTCGCGGCCCAGCCGCTGCAGGTAACGGATGATTTCCAGCCCGTTGCGGCCGCGCAGATAGACGTCGAGCAGGATGACGTCGACGGCGTCGCGCTCCAGCACGTCCAGGGCACCGGGAACATCGCCGCATTGCGCGACCAGCGCGACGTCATCGAGTCGGTTGAGGTATTCGACGTTGAGGCGCATGACCATGGGGTCATCCTCGACGATGAGTACTTGCAGTGGCGTATCGCTCATGCCGGCGTTCTCATTGCTCGCTCAATTCTCGGTGGTGGACGAAACGGGATAGGGCAGGGCGACCTCGATCAAGGTGCCGCGCCCGGGTTCGGAATACAGCGCCAGGGTACCGTCATGTGCTCCGACATGCTCGTGCACCATCGCCAGCCCGAGGCCGCGTTGGTGCCCCTTGGACGAGGTGCCGCTGGCGAAGATGTGCTCTCGCATGGCCTCGGGGATGCCGGGGCCGGTGTCCTGTACATGCAGCGATAGCAGGGCGGCATCGACGCCCATGGTGAGCGTGACGTGGCGCTCGTGTTGTTCGTCGACAGCATCGAAGGCGTTCTCCAGCAGGTTGCCCAGCACGATGACCAGCGTGTGAATCATGGCGGGGTCTCGCGGCGCGGGGATGGCGTCCTCGACGTCCACCATCAAGGTAATGTCGCGTTCGCGGGCCTCGCTCTGCTTGCCGAGCAGGAAGCCCGCCAACACCGGCTCGCCGATGCCTTCGACCAGGGACGCCCCCGGCGCGACATGGTGGTCCGCCACGTCGCGCAGGTAGCGGTGCAGTGCGGGGTATTCCTCGAGTTGCATCAGACCGAGCATGACATGCAGCTTGTTCTTGAACTCATGCGTCGCTGCGCGCAGAGCTTCGGCGTAACGTCGGACGCCGGTCAGCTCCTCGGCAAGCAGACGTATTTCGCTCTTGTCGCGGAAGGTCGCCACTGCCCCAATCACCTGGCCCTGGTGGCGAATCGGCATGCGATTGGCGAGCAGCGCCTGGCCGTTGATGAAGACTTCCTGGTCAAGCGACGCCTTGCCGTTTTGCAACACATCCGGCAGCCCGCTCTGCGGTAGGTAGTCGATGATTGGCGTGCCCAGCGCCGGCGCTTCAAGACCCGCTTGGGCTAGCAGCGAGCAGGCGGCAGCGTTGGTCAGGGTAATACGCCCGGCGACATCCACCGCGAGAATGCCTTCGTGCACCGAGCCGAGAATCGCCTGGCGTTCTTCCACCAGACGCGTGATCTGGTGCGGTTCCAGACCCATCAGTACACGCTTGATGTAACGGGCCAGCCAGCTGGCACCCAGGGTGCCGAGAATCATTAGAAGCCCGATGCCCAGCACCATGTGCAGGCGGTTGTCGGACAGGCGGGCGCCCAGCGTATCCAGTGTCACCCCTACCGAGACGGCGCCGATCACCTCGCCGGCATCATTGCGTACCGGTGCGAAGCCGCGAATGCTGACGCCCAGGGTTCCCTCGGCCCGCGAGGCGTAATGCTCGCCCTGCAGTGCCGGGCCTTCGTCGCCGCCCTGGAAATGCTCGCCGATACGCGTTGGATCGGGGTGCGTGAGACGAATGGCATGGGGATTCATCACCACGATGAAGTCCACGTTCAGACGCTGGCGCAAGGCGTCGATTTCCCCCTGAACGTCGCTATCGGCGGCGAAATCGCGCTTGTCTCCTGCTTCCTTCAGCACGTTGACGACACGCCGTCGCGACGCCACGACCTGGGCGATATCGGTGACACGGGCCGCCTGGGCCTCTTCCTGAGTGTCGCGCAAGGTGGCATCGAACATCCACAACGCCACGCCCAGCGTAACGATCACCGTCGAGGCAACGAGTAGCGAGATCAGCACATTGAGACGAACAGTCGGCAAGCGGGGCATGCGCATCGGGCCATATGGGGTGATTTTCGACCTTGGTGTAATACCCAAGCATGACGTGCTATGCCGGATACAAGATCGTCGTTTTCAATAATTTCAAAACGCTTTAATAAGTTGGCAAAGCTTGGTTCACGGCACGTGCGGCTTATCCTCGGCGGCGTTCACGTTCTCCGCCCGCGCGGGTGGATTCCAACACATGGGAGCACGCCAATGAATACCAGTGCCGCTACACAAAGCCTGGACGATACCCAGCACGCTTCGAGCGCGCTGGGTACGTTGCGCATCTTCGGCATGCCACTGCCGGTTTTCTTTATCTCTTTCGCTGTCATGGTCGTGGCCATGTTCACCGACACGCTGCCCAGCGGCATGATCGGTGCCCTGCTGGTCATGATGATACTCGGTGAATTACTGGGCTTCATCGGTGATCGCCTGCCGATCGTCAAAAGCTACCTGGGCGGTGGCGCGATCCTGGCCATCTTCGGCGCGGCCGCATTGGTCTATGTGGGTTGGCTGCCTACCAGTATCTCCGAGAATGTCACCCAGTTCATGAAAGGCGGAGGCTTCCTCAATTTCTATATCGCCGCTCTGATTACCGGCAGTATCCTGGGCATGGATTCCAAGGTGTTGGTCAAGGTCGGCTCGCGTTACGCGCTCCCCTTGATTTGCGCGGTGTTCTTCGCGGGGCTGTTCGCGGTGATCGTTGGCGCATTGATGGGCTTTTCGCCGCAGGACGCCCTGGTGGTCATCACTCTGCCGATTCTCGGTGGCGGCATGGGCGCGGGCGCGGTGCCCTTGAGTCAGATCTACGAGCAGCTTCTCGGTCAGCCGGCGAGCTACTACATCTCGATTCTGGTGCCGGCGCTGGCGCTGGGTAACGTCTTCGCGATCATCATCGCGGGCCTGCTCAACGGGTTGGCCAAGCGTTTTCCGAAACTGACGGGTAACGGTCAGATGATGCCGGGTGTGGAAATCGAGGAGCGCAAGAGCACCTTCGATCTCTCCAAGCTGGGCATCGGTGTCGTCGCTGCGCTGACGTTCTTCACCGCCGGGCAGATTCTGGGTAGCTTCATCCCGCTGCACCCCTATGCGCTGATGATCATCTTGGTCGCCGTGCTCAAGATCGCCAACGTAGTGCCGGAAAGCATCAACGAGTCCGCCTCGCAGTGGTTCCAGTTCGTCGCCAAGAACTGGACCTTCGCACTGCTGTTCGGGATCGGCATTGCCTATACCGATCTCGGCCAGGTGATCGATGCCATCACGCCGACCTATGTAATGATCGTGCTCGCCGTAGTGGCCGGGGCCGCCTTTGGCGCCGGGCTGGTCGGCAAGCTGGTCGGCTTCTATCCCGTCGAGTCGGCGATTACCGCGGGGCTGTGCATGGCCAATATGGGCGGCACCGGTGATGTCGCGGTACTCTCCGCCGCCAAGCGCATGCAGCTGATGCCTTTCGCGCAGATCTCCTCGCGGCTGGGTGGCGCCTTGATCCTGCTGATCTCCAGCATCCTCGTGCCAATGTTCTTTACTTGAAGCGTTCTTCGCCGGATTCGGTCCGGCGAAACGATCAACGGCGCCCCTTGGAGGGCGCCGTTTGAGTTTTAAGCGGGGTACGCCGGGAAGCGACTCAGCCCTCTTCCTCGTCGTCGGCTAGCTGGCGTCCGAACGCATGCCATTGTGCCAGCGTCATGACCTCGGTGGTCTCCGTTTGCAGGTCATGGGCGATCAGTAACTCGCCGCGCTCGAGTTGGCCTTTGAGCTCACGCACCCAGGCCGGCATGCCTTCGCCTTCATCGGTGGTGTCGTAGCCTTCGCGGGTGACAAAGCCCTCCAGCAACGTATCCAGAGTGTCGGCCGGCAGCATGCGGTAGGGTACTTCGATGAAACGTCCGCTCATTGGTTTTCCTCTGCGTTTTCCCACTCGGCGAGTCGTTGCAGGAACATACTCTCATCGAGCACTTCCACATCGAGCTCGCGCGCCTTGTCGAGCTTGCTGCCCGCTGCCTCGCCAGCGACGAGCGCGGCGGTCTTCTTGGAGACGCTGCCCGAGACCTTGGCACCAAGGGCTTGCAGGCGCGCCTTGCCGTCATCGCGGGTCATGCTCTCGAGGGTACCGGTGAGCACCCAGGTTTGCCCGGTGAGTGGCTGGGGACGACCGGCGATCTCGACCTCCTCCCACGTGACACCGACCTCTTGCAGGTCCGCGAGCGTTTCCTGGTTGTGGGGCTGACGGAAGAAGGTGTGGATATGCCGGGCGACGACCGGGCCCACGTCCTCGACCGCTTCCAGCGCGTCCAGAGACGCCTCCGACAGTGCCTGCAGCGAGCCGAAGTGACGTGCCAGGCTCGCGGCGGTGGCTTCGCCCACTTCACGAATGCCGATGGCGTAGATGAAGCGCGCCAGCGTGGTGCGCTTGGCGGCTTCCAGTGCGTTGACCAGGTTGTTGGCGGACTTTTCCGCCAGCCGGGGCAGTTCGGCGAGCTTGTCGGCCTCGAGCCGGAACAGGTCCGCCGGGGTCTTGACCCATTCGCGTTCTACCAGCAGGTCGATCAGCTTCTCGCCCAGGCCGTCGATATCCAGTGCGCGCCGGCTGGCGAAGTGCTTCAACGCTTCCTTGCGCTGCGCGGGGCAGAAGAGCCCCCCCGAGCAGCGTGCCGCGACTTCGCCCTCGGCACGCTCGATCTGCGAGCCGCAGACCGGGCACTCGGTTGGCATCTCGATGGCGCGGGTTTCGGTCGGGCGCTGGGCGTCGACGACACCCACTATCTGCGGGATGACGTCACCGGCGCGGCGCACGATCACGGTATCGCCGATGCGTACGCCGAGACGCGCGACCTCGTCCATATTATGCAGCGTGGCATTGGAGACGGTGACCCCAGCGACTTGGACCGGTTCCAGTTTGGCCACCGGCGTCAGCGTGCCAACACGGCCGACCTGGAAAGCCACGTCGTTGAGCACCGTCACCTGCTCCTGGGCGGGGTACTTGTAGGCGATGGCCCAGCGTGGGGCGCGGGCGACGAAGCCCAACTCGCGCTGATCGCGCAGGCTATCGACCTTGAGCACGGCGCCATCGATGTCGTAGTCGAGGCCGTCGCGCTGCTCGCCGAGACGGTGGCAGAAGTCGATCACGCCGCGCTCGCCCTTGACCACGTCGAGCAGTGGGCTGGTGCGAAAGCCCAGCGTCCGCAGGCGCTTGAGATAATCGGAATGCGAGTGAGCGTCATCCTCGCCCTCGAGCCGGGCGACTTGGTAGGCGCAGAACTCCAGCGGGCGCTGGGCGGCGATCGTGGGGTCCAACTGGCGCAGGCTACCAGCGGCGGCGTTGCGGGGGTTGGCGAAGACCTTATCGTCGCGCTCGCGGGCACGTTGGTTGAGCGCCTCGAATCCGGAATGGCGCATGTAGACCTCGCCGCGCACTTCGATCCGCGAGGGCACTGCGTCGCCGCGCAGCTTGAGCGGAATGGAGCGCACCGTGCGCAGGTTGAGTGTCACGTCTTCGCCGGTGCGTCCGTCGCCGCGTGTGGCGCCCTGCACCAATTGACCGTTTTCATAGACCAGCGCCACGGCCAGGCCGTCGAGCTTGGGTTCGCAGCAGAACGCCAGTGTGTCGCCGTCACGTTCGAGCTTGTCCGCGACGCGTTTGACGAAGGCCGCGAGCTCCGCGTCGTCGAAGGCGTTGTCCAGAGACAGCATGGGGACGGCATGGGTCACTTCCTCGAAACGCTCGGCGGGGGCTGCCCCGACGCGTTGCGTGGGAGAGTCCGGCGTCTTCAGCTCGGGGTGCTCGGCCTCCAATGACTGCAGCTCGCGCAGCAGGGCATCGTATTCCGCGTCGGTGATGCGCGGGTCGTCCTCGACATAGTACTGATGGTTAGCGTCTTCTAACTGCTGGCGCAGGGTGTCGGCCCGCTCACGGGTCGCTGGGGAAATCTGGCTCATGGCGTCTCGGTCGTGTTCGGTGACGTCGGGGGCTCGTCGCGCATGGATGATGCCGACAGTGTAGCGTTTCCCCGGATGATATCGGCAACCAATCGCCGCCCGGGATGCAGATGGTCGGCGAGTTCGCGTTCCAGCGGCAGGGGTTCGTCGCACAGCCGCGAGGCGATGATCTCGGCGCATAGCGGTGCGCTGGCCAGCCCTCGCGAGCCGTGCGCGGTACTGACCCACAAGCCGGGGTGATGCTGTCCCGGTGTGTCGGGTACGCGACGCGCATCGCTGCCGAGCACGGCGTAATCGTCGAGCCAGGCCTCGCGTACGGGCACCGGGCCGGCATAGGGCGACTTGTCAGGGCTGGCGGCGCGCAGGCTGGCACGGCCCTCGCAAGCGGCCGGGTCGAGCGTGACGCCGGCTTCGCGCAGCGCCTCGGCGAAGGCGGGCAGGGTGGCCTCGAATTCGGCCACATTGCGGGCGTGATCGGCCGTGTGCACGGCGGTGTCGGTATTGCCGGGAGCGAAGGTCGCGCCGAGGCTGAGCACGCCGTCCATCGCCGGGGCAACATACCCGCCCGCGCAGACCACGCGTGCCAATGACGGCGCGTCGGCGGGCACCGGCACGTGGGTGAGCTGGCCGCGAATCGGCTTGAGCGGCAGGCCGGCCAGTGGCGTGAAGCGCGGTGCCTCGTGGGCGGTGGCAACGACTACATGGTCGGCCGCGAGGGTGGTGCCGTCGGTCAGCGCGATGTGCCAGGCATCGGCGTCGGCCTCGAAGTCGAGGTCGCGCGCCTCGCCACGCCGCTGGGTGATGCCAGGGCTTGCGACCAGGTGCCGACACAACTGATCGGGACGCACCCAACCGGCCTGGGGATAGTCGAGTCCCGGGGCGTCGAGCGGTGTGCCGGCGGCTTGGCTCGCGGTAGTCGCATCCACGCCGTGTACCACGCGCTCGGGCAGGGCGTGATGGGCCAGAAAGCGCTGCTGGCGGGCGGCTTCCTTGGCGCCGGTAGCCAGTTGCAGAACGCCGCAGTCCTGCCATAGGCGTTGTTCGGGATCGAGCGTGGCCAGCCAGCGCCGGGTGTGCAGCAAGCCGGAAAGGTAGACGCGGCTTTGCGGATTGGTCTCGGCGGCCAACTTGACGTAGAGCGCGCCCTGGCGATTGCCGGAAGCGCCCGCGCCGGGGGCGTCGCGCTCGAGCAGCGTGACCGCGACACCGCGGCGGGCCAGGGCGGCGGCCACGCTGGTGCCGGCGAGCCCCGCCCCGATGACCACCACCTGCCGGGCGGGACGTGCGCGCGGCGGCGTGAACCAGGGCGTCGACGCGCGACGGGTATCATCCGGCGGCTCGGCAATCTCGCCGCACAGCATCTCGCGTTTGCGGCCGAAGCCGGGCGCCTTGCGCCAAGTGAAACCTGCGTCACGCAGGCCGCGCTTGACCACGCCAGCGCAGGTGAAGGTGGCGAAACTCGCTCCCGGCCGACTGACGGTGGCCATTGCCTTGTAAAGTGCCGGTTGCCACATGTCGGGGTTCTTGGCCGGCGAGAAGCCATCCAGGAACCAGGCGTCCACACGGCCATCGAGACGCGACAGGCGCTCGGCGGCGTCGCCGAAGTGCAGATCCAGGGTGACGCGCTCAGAAAGCCATAGCCGGTGCACGCCGCTGAGCGGTTCGGGCCATTGATCGATCAGCGGGCGCGCATGCGCAGCCAGATCGGGCCAGATCGCCAGTGCCCGCGCCAGGGCATTACGTGGAAGCGGATATTTCTCGGTAGACACCAGATGCAAGCGCGCCTGGGCGGGGGCGTATCGTTCGAAACACGTCCAGGCGCAGAGCACGTTGAGGCCGGTGCCGAAGCCGGTTTCGCCGATCACGAAGGGGCGCGCTTCCTGCCACGCGGCGAAGCGCTCGGGCAGGTGATTGCCGTCGAGAAAGACATGCATGGTCTCGGCGCGGCCGTCGTGACGCGAGAAATACACATCGTCGTAGACGCTTGAATAAGGCGCGTCACTGACATCGTCGGCGCGCCATTCCAGGTCGGGGGCGCTTAGCGTGGCCAATGGCGGCAAGGGAGACGGAGGGGGCGACATGGCTCTCGGCAAGGACGTGGAAACTGGTTAAAAAATGATCGAAATTGGCTAGGCGGCGTGACGACCGCTATCGAGAAAGTCGTCCGCCGCCTCTTCACAGTGTTATCCACACCTGGTGTGCATAAGAGTTTGTCTTCCGGGTGTGGATAAACGTGCGGTTACGGCAAGACCTTCTTGAACGGCTTGACGGTGACCTTGGCGTAGACGCCGGCGATCACGAAGGGGTCGGCGTCGGCCCACGCCTGGGCATCCTGCAAGCTGTCGAACTCGGCGATCACCACGCTGCCGGTGAAGCCGGCCTCGCCCGGGTCGTTGGCATCCACGGCGGGGCTGGGGCCGGCGAGGACCAGGCGCCCTTCGTCGCGGAGTTTCTCGAGACGCGCCAGGTGATCGGGACGCGCCGCCTTGCGGCGTTCGAGACTGTCTTGCACATCGTCGCTAACGATTGAGTAAAGCATCAGACGTCATCCTTCTGGTGGTCGTTTTGATGAAGCGTATCGTGGGACATGTGACGCGCCAGGTAGAGACCCTGGCCGATCACGAACAACAGAGTCAGCCCCAGCATGCCGAACAGCTTGAAGTTGACCCAAGTGGCCTCGTCGTAGGTCTTGAAGACATACACATTGATCGCGCCCAGCACAATGAAGAAGAGCGCCCAGGCGAGGTTGAGGCGGCGCCAGGTCGCGGCGGGAAGCGTGATGGCTTTGCCCATCATACGCTCCACGAGGGTCTTGCCACCGAACAGCGGTGCGATCAGAAACGCGAAGGCGAACAGCCAGTTGACCACGGTCGGTTTCCATTGAATGAACGCCGCGTTGTGAAACAGCACGGTCGCCCCACCCATAACGACGACCAGTACCAGGGTCACCAGTTGCATCTTTTCCACACGGCGGTAGCGCCACCACATGAAGGCGACCTGCAGCAGTGTGGCGGGAATCAGCACCAGGGTGGCGAGCAGAATATCGCCGCTGAAGTGATACACCGCGAAAAACAATACGATGGGCAGAAAATCCAAGAACATTTTCATCGGCGAGCATCCTGTGAGGTGCCGGCGCGGCACGGGAATTGACCCAGCGCGGCGCGAGCGAGCACTATGGCGAGCCTATTCTGACAAAGACGCCGCACCGCGTCATGCCCATGAGCCAACCCTTACCCCCCCTTGCCCGAGACCTTCGAGACCGATCTTGGGCTCGATCTGCACATGCATTCGACCGCCTCCGATGGCGCGCTCTCGCCACAAGCGTTGACCGACGTCTGCCACGCCAAGGGCGTCACGCGTTTTTCCCTGACCGATCATGACACCGTGGCCGGTGTCACCGAGGCCCAGCGCCATGCTGAAAGCTTAGGCATGCGTTGCCTGGCGGGGAGCGAGTTATCCACCTTGTGGCGTGGCATCGGCATTCACGTGGTGGCGCTGTTACCCGAGGGTGCCAGCGGTGCCCTGTTGTCCGGGCTCGAGGCGCAGGCCCGAGCGCGCGACGCGCGCGCCGAGGAAATCGCCCGGCGCCTCGAAAAGATCGGCCTCGAAGACGCCCTGGCGCGTGCCCGCGAGCAGGCCGGCAGCGAGCGTCCTCTGGGGCGGCCGGACTTCGCCAAGGCTCTGGTGGCCGCGGGCTTGGTCCCGGACATGCCGACGGCCTTCAAGAAGTATCTGGGCGCCGGGAAGCCCGGCGACGTGAAGACCCATTGGCCTTATCTCAGCGAGGTAGTCGAATGGATTCGCGACAGCCAGGGCATCGCGGTGCTGGCGCATCCCTTGCGTTATCGGCTGACGCATCGCAAGCGCGGTCAGCTGCTGGATGCCTTCCGCGAGGCGGGGGGCGAGGCCGCCGAGTTGATCAGCGGCCACCAGAATGCCGACGTGGGACGCGATCTGGCCCGCCAGCTCGAGGCGCGCGATCTCATGGGCTCGCAAGGCAGCGATTTTCACTATCCGGGTGGACCGCTGGCACCGGGCGTGATGAGTGCGCCGCCACGCTGTTCGGTGACACCAGTGTGGCGTCACCCCAGGCTTGCGAGATTCGCCGCGTAAGGCTAGGGCCTGTTGCCGTTTCAGGCACGGCCGCGCCGGAGCCAGTTTTTGTGCGGAGCAAGGCATGAGGCGAGATGTTTGGTCGTTCCAAATGAACGACGAATAACGCAGCACTGTGCAAAAACTGGACCGGCCCTTCGGGTTGCGCGGCAAATGGCGCCATGCGGCGTTGCAGGATTGGAAAAGGGAACCACCCTTCTCTGCATCCTGCGCCTTGCCTGGCGCCATTTGGCGCAGCAACGCGGTTCGCGCCGAAACGGCAACAGGCCCTATGCTGGGGACGAGGCACGTCGTGCGGCCCAGCACCTACGCTACTCAGCACGTTCGGTCCTCGGTTCTTCCGGTTCGTTCTTCCGGCCCAAGGAGGCAGGCATGACCCAGTTCTTTCAGATTCATCCCGACAACCCGCAGAAACGGCTCATCGATCAGACGATCTCGTTGTTGCGCGGTGGCGGCGTGATCGCTTATCCGACCGATTCGGGCTATGCGCTCGGTTGCTGCCTGGGCGAGAAGAAGGCCATCGAGAAGATCAAGTGGCTGCGCTCGCTGGATGACAAGCATAACTTCACGCTGGTGTGTTCCGACCTGTCCGAGATCGGCACTTACGCCAAGGTCGATAACGACGTGTTCCGCCTGCTCAAGGCGCATACGCCGGGGCCGTATACCTTCATTCTCAACGCCACCAACGAGGTGCCGCGTCTGCTCTTGCATCCCAAGCGGCGCTCCATCGGGGTTCGCGTGCCGGATCATCGCATCAGCCATGCGTTGCTCGCGGCGCTGGGCGAGCCGTTGATGAGCGTGACGTTGATCCCAGTCGACGACGATCTACCAATGACCGACCCCGAGGCGATCCGCGAACGCTTTGGCGCGCATCTCGATGCCGTCATCGACGGCGGTGCCTGCCATCTCGACCCGACCACGGTGGTCGATATGCGCGAGATGCCGCCTACTGTCGTCCGTGAAGGGCGCGGCGACACGGCGCCGTTCCAGTAAGCACGGAGACAAGGTGGAAAGCTGCGGTAACAAGCCTTCGCGAGGGCGCTATGAACCCTTCCTTGGGCGCTACATTCGTCATCCATGACGAATGACCCTCGCGCCGGCTTGTCACCGGCATGGCTCTCACGAAACGACTATGGTTTCAGTGCCTCTACTGGGAGGCGCCATCTGCCTCGTCTCTCTGGCGGGGGTCCTGGGTGTCTTCGTCGAGCCAGGTGCCACATTTGCGGCAATACTTGGCGTCGCGCTCGTGCCCTTCGTGCCCGCAGCCAGGGCAGGCTTCTTCGGAGTAGCGTTCTTCATGGATCGAGCGGATCACCTCCGCCGAGAAGACACCCGTGGGCACGGCGATGATCGAGTACCCCAATATCATCATGCACGCCGAGATGAACTGGCCGAGCGGGGTGGTGGGAGTGATGTCGCCATAACCCACCGTGGTTAGCGTGACGATGGCCCAGTACATCGCACGCGGCATGCTGGTGAAGCCCGCCTCCGGTGGCTCGATCATGTAAATCAGAGCGCCGAAGATGGTGATGATCAACAGCACTGTGAACAAAAACAGCATGATCTTGCGATAGCTGCGTGTAAGTGCCTGCGTCAGCATGCGGCCTTCACCGACGAATTCCATCAAGCGCAGTACTCTGAAGACGCGTAGTGCACGTAGCACACGCACCACGAGAAGCGACTGGGCGCCGGGTATCAGCAGGCTGAGCCAGGTGGGCAGGATGGAGAGTAGATCGACGATGCCATAGAAGCTCTTCAAGTAGCGTAGCGGGCGTTCCAGGCAGTAAAGCCGTACCGCCAGCTCCAATGTGAAGAGTAGCGTGAAGCCCCACTCGAGCAGGTAGAACGCCCCACCGAAGCGGGCGTGAAGGCTCGGCACGCTGTCCACGAACACCACCGCCACGCTGAGGAGAATCAGCGTGATGAGGACGATGTCGAAGATCTTCGCGGCCCTGGTGTCGGACTCGAAGATGATGTGGAACAGCGTCTTGCGCAGGCCTGTGTCGGCGGGTTCGAAAGGCAACGTCAAAGGTCGGTCTCCTGCATCGCGTCAGTCAGGTGGTGGCGTGGTGCCAGGCGGCGAGCCAGTCGCGGCTCATCTCGGGCGTGAGCCAGGTATCGAGACGCGCGTCGTCGGCGTCACGCAAGGCGCTCGCCAAGCGGTGAGCGGCGCTGCCGCCAAGTGCCTCCAGATGACTGCCGGCGCGGTAACGATAGTCCGCATGCCCCGTGTCCTGCCAAGCATCCAGCGCCTCGAGCGCCGCGTTCCAGTGACTTTGGGCGTCTGCGGCGTTGTCGGTGAGCGTCCAGCCGTCATGCAGGGCGGCGCCGCGCTGGGCCTTGCTGGCATTGGCGGGGCGGAGTGCTACGCCGTCGGCGAGGGAGGCAGCCAGTTGCCATAGAGCCTCGGCGCTGCCTGCCTTGAGCTCGAGCTCCAGCTCGCGGATCGGTACTTGCCGGTCACCGGCATGAATAGTGCCGATATCTAGCGCCACCTCGATGGTGGCGTCTGCCTCGACGATGTCCCAGCGCTCGCGAGTGAAGTCAGTGGTGAAGCGCGGAGCAAGTTGGGCGAGATCCGCTTCGTCGATGGTGTCCGGCGCATGCTGACGGATGCCGTCGATATCCAGTTCGTCGCCATCGATCGGCCATTCCCATTCGCCGCGTGCGTGCAGGCCGCCCTGGCCGCTACCTGCCGTCTTGAGAGTCTGCAGGTAGCCGTCTGGCGTGCGGCGAATGCGCAAGGCGATACGCGCGCGCTCCAGGGCGCGTCCTGGCGTGTCGTAGTAGGTGTTGGCGAGCCACGCACGCTGCATGCTGTGGTGCGCGAGTCGCGGATGCTGGCGCAGCGCCTGCGGGCCGCTAGCGCCGAGGGCGAGCTTGAGTTCGATTTCCTGAGCCATGCCTGTCCTTGAGCGTTGATGACAAGAGGGTGAATTTTCCATGACGAGAAGGGGTGCAGTCACTATACTGACGCCGCCATTCCCCAACGCATCGAATCTGACATTATGGTGACTTCCAATCCGTTTTCGGCCTTGTTCGGGCGCTCGCCTTTCGAGCCCTTGCTCGCGCACATCGTCAAGACCAGCGAATGCGCCGAACGACTCCTGCCGTTTTTCGATGCCACGCAGGCGGGCAACTGGGACGACGCCGCCACGCATCGAGAAGCGATCACCGAACTCGAGCATGAGGCCGATACCCTCAAGACCGAATTGCGTCTCAACCTTCCCAACAGCATGTTCTTGCCGGTCTCGCGTTCCGATCTGCTGGAGTTGATCAGCGTACAGGATAAGATCGCCAACAAGGCGCGCGATATTACCGGCATCATGCTGGGCCGCCAGATGCAGGTGCCGGAGTCGCTGGCACCTTCGATGCGCGCCTATCTCGAAACCGCTATCGCCACCGTGGGCCAAGCGCGCAAGGCACTCGAAGAGCTCCAGGAGCTTCTCGATTCCGGCTTTGGGCGTAACGTCGGCGATCTCATGCAGGATTTTATCCGCGAGCTTCATGATCTCGAGCATCAGGCCGACGATCAGCAGGTGCATATTCGTCGCCAGCTCTTCGAGCTGGAGGCCGAGTTGCCGCCGGTCGATGTGATCTTCCTCTATAAGATCATCGAATGGATCGGTGAATTGTCCGACCGCGCCGAGCGCGTCGGCAGTCGTCTCCAAATCCTCACGGCCCGCTAAACGCGGGCCGTGTGATTTTCCGTCTCACGCCAGCCAGATAGAACTTGCCTATGTCCATCATTGCGCAGTACGGCGATGTCTTCATCATTCTCGCCTGCATTTTCGGTTTCTTCATGGCCTGGGGGGTAGGGGCCAACGATGTGGCCAATGCCATGGGGACCTCCGTGGGGTCCAAGGCCATCACCATTCGTCAGGCGATTCTCATCGCCGTGGTATTCGAGTTTCTCGGGGCATGGCTGGCGGGGGGCCAGGTCACCGACACCATCCGCAAAGGGATCATCGACCCCAGCTTGCTTTCCGATGACCCGCAGTTGTTGGTCTACGGCATGCTGGCCTCGTTGCTGGCGGCGGGCGTGTGGCTGTTCATCGCTTCCATGCGCGGCTGGCCAGTGTCCACCACGCACTCCATCGTCGGGGCCATTGTCGGTTTCGCGGTCGCTGGGCTTGGCGTCGACTCCGTCGGCTGGCCCAAGGTGGGGCAGATCGCGGCAAGCTGGGTGGTGTCGCCGTTATTGGCGGGGTCCATCGCCTTCGCGTTGTTCAAGTCGGTACAGTTCCTGATCTTCGAGAACCGCGACCCCTTCGCGGCCGCCAAGCGTTATGTGCCTGGTTATATTTTTCTGGTCGGCTTTATCGTGGCGATGGTCACCCTGGTCAAGGGGCTCTCCCATGTCGGGCTGAAAATGAGCTTTGGCGATAGCCTGCTGATCGCGATCGGCATTGGCTTGGTGGTGATGGTCGTCGGCATCCTGATGGAAAATCGCGTCGACCGCGCCAAACGCAAGCGCGGCAGCTCGGCGTTCGATTTCAACAGCGTCGAACGCGTGTTCGGCGTGCTGATGATGTTTACTGCCTGCGCCATGGCGTTCGCGCATGGCTCCAACGATGTCGCCAACGCCGTGGGGCCACTGGCAGCGGTCATCAGCGTCGTCGAATCGAGCGGCGATGTTAGCGGCGCCGCCGCATTGCCGTGGTGGGTGCTGGTGCTGGGCGGCGGCGGTATCGTCGTCGGCTTGATCACCTATGGCCACAAGGTCATCGCCACGGTGGGCACGGGCATCACTGAACTGACGCCGAGTCGTGGTTTCGCGGCGACCCTGGCGGCGGCGACGACCGTGGTGCTGGCCTCGGGGACCGGTTTGCCGGTCTCCACCACGCAGACGCTGGTCGGTGCGGTGCTCGGCGTCGGCCTGGCCCGTGGCATCACGGCACTCAACATGCGCGTGCTGGGCACTATCGTGTTGTCCTGGGTGATCACCCTGCCGGCCGGGGCGTTGCTGTCGATCATGTTCTTCTTCATGTTCAAGGGCTTCTTCGGCTAACGCATCGCCGAGCATCGGGCGCGTACGCAAGGCGGGATCGGAGAACACCGGTCCCGCCTTTTCATTGCCTCTGATATAGTCAGTATCTCTTTCTTCCTGCAGCTGGAGCGGGCCTTGAACACGCGTTTCCCCTTCGCCGATTGGTTTCGCAATTCGTCTCCGTATATCAATGCGCATCGCGGGCGTACGTTCGTGGTGCTCATCGAAGGCGAGGCATTGGCATCCGAGCGATGGGAGCCACTGCTTCAGGACCTGGCATTGCTGCATACCCTGGGCGTGCGCTTGGTGATGGTCTTCGGAATTCGTCCGCAGGTGGGCGAGGCACTGAGCGAAGCGGGGATCGAGCCGCGCCGGATCGAAGGGCGTTGGGTGGCCGACGAGGCGATCATGCGCCATGTCGAACGCATCGCTGCCGAGCTGCGCCTCAAGATCGAGGCGCGTCTCTCGTTGGGGCTGCCCAACACGCCGCTGCATGGCGTCGAGCTGACGGTGGTCTCCGGTAATCTGGTGACCGCCAAACCGCTGGGCGTGCGCGATGGCGTCGATTTTCACCACAGTGGCGAGGTACGCCGCGTGCGTAGCCAGGCCATCGCCGACTTGCTGGCGAAGGAAACCTTGGTACTGGTACCGCCGCTGGGTTATTCGAGCACCGGCGAGGTATTCGATCTCGACGCGGCCGATGTCGCCCAACACGTTGCCATGGGGCTGGGCGCCGACAAACTGATTCTGCTTGGCGATGCGGCAGGTCTGCACGATGCCAGCGGCATGTTGCAGCGCCAACTTACCCCTTTGGAGGCGGACCCGTTACGGCGTCAGGCGGCGCCGGGCAGCGAATTGGCGCGGCACCTGGGTGCGGCGTGCGAAGCGGCGCGGCATGGCGTAGCCCGCACACACCTGCTTTCCTGGCACGATCGCGACGCCTTGCTTGGTGAGCTGTTCACCCGCGATGGGGTGGGGACCATGATCACTCAGCATCGCTACGAGCAGTTGCGCCGCGCGACGCTGGAAGACGTGGGCGGCTTGCTCGAACTGCTGCGTCCGCTCGAGGAGCGCGGCATGCTCGTGGCGCGTTCGCGGGAGCGGCTCGAACATCAGATCGACGACTACTGGGTGATCGAACGCGACGGCATGATCATCGGTTGCAGTGCCATGCATGCCTATCCCGAGGCGGGTATGGGGGAACTGGCGTGTGTCGCCGTGCATGGCGATTATCGCGGTGGTGCGCGCGGCGATCTGCTATTGGCCGAGGTCGAGCGTGAATCCCGTCGGCGTGGCTACAGCGCCTTGTTTGCTCTCACCACCCACACCACGCACTGGTTCCTCGAGCACGGCTTCCGACTCGACGGCCTGGACGTATTGCCGCATCTGCGGCGCGATTCCTATAACCATGCGCGCCAATCCAAGGTGTTGCTCAAACCCCTCGGTTGAACGCCAGCCCTGTGCCGCCGCTCAACGGCAAGGCGGCATCGATACTCGCCTGTCCGGCGGCATGCAGTGTCGCTCCCATCTGATAGGGTGTCGCCAAATAGATACGCAATAAGTACATGTTTTTGTTGATATTTATTTATACGTTCGGAATAGCGTTGGTGGATAGCGACACTATGAGCGCCGTAATGCCCTCGATTTTCGATGTAAGAACCTTTCGTGCGGTTTTGGCCTGCAAGCTATGCTTTTAACTTCATGTTTTTAAATGGTTTTTTAAAAACTGGCACGGCTATCGCAATATATAGGGTGAGCAACGGGAAACGGTTCAATACGGCTCGAGCCGTTTCTCGATCGATCAAGCCAGGGCGTTTCGACCACAACCCTGTGCGCAATGTCCCGGCTGGATTGATCAGCGTCTGCTCCACGCGATGTGTGACTTAGGTTGCGATGAGACGGGTACCGCCTACGGGCATGGAAAGGTACCAAAAGGGCAAGGATGCTCAGGCATGGATGCCACCCCTTCGGGGGCTAACTTCGCCGCGCCGCCCTTGGCGACGCGGCACACGAAACGAAGTGGCGGCTGCGCCGTCAACATGAGGGCCTTTTCCTGGCAATGTGTGGACCTCATGGCTTCGTGGGCTTTCGAGCCCCTCGATCACTCTCGAGAATTCAGCCAGGTGGATGTTCGAGAGTGTTCACTTGACCCTTCAGTTCCCTGCGTACCTTGGGCCGGTCTTTCCGGCCCATTTTTTTGCGCGTCTTGTGGCCGCCGTGGTGTGTCTAGCGGATGCGTCGGGTGCTCATTGCTGAATGGGACTTACTCCTCGCTTTCGATCGGTGCGGCGATGCGAAAACCGGCATGCGAACGCAACTCTGTTATCCTGTGCGGATAAGATGACATGGCATCCACTCTCTTTCTGCATAGAATCGCGCTCATGACCACTCAGGTCTCCCGCCGCTGGCGTCCTCGTTCGTTACTGCAGTTGGTAATGCTCGCCTTTGTGATGGTGATGCTGCCAATTGCCGTGCTCATGTTTCAGGCCGGCCAGGCACTCTCCGAGCTCTCGTCGTTGGCCGATGTCAGCGCACGCCAAGCGGTGGAGCAAACCCGCCGTGCGCGCACGTTGAGC
Source organism: Chromohalobacter beijerinckii (assembly GCF_023061185.1). Taxonomy (GTDB): domain Bacteria; phylum Pseudomonadota; class Gammaproteobacteria; order Pseudomonadales; family Halomonadaceae; genus Chromohalobacter; species Chromohalobacter beijerinckii. The sequence continues at coordinate 30,432 of NZ_JAKGAK010000015.1, read as the reverse complement.
AATCTAGCATTGGAAATGGAGCGCAGCGCGCGTCAATACGCGGTGCTCGAGCAGGAAGGATTGCTCAGCATCTATACCGAGAAAGCTCAACGCTACGCAGAACTGCTCGACGAGCATGCCCCCTTGCTGCCCGACGACCCCGATATCCCGCGCCTGCGTGAGCAACTGGGCGAACTCGAGGCCCTGCCGGAAATGCCCATCGAGGAATTCCGCGATCAGCTGGCGGCGTTCGGTGACTTCTCCCAGCGGACCGATAATGTGCGCCATGCCACCAACCAACTGATCGATGAGCGTATCGAAAACATTCGCGAGCGTGCCAGTACCGTACGTGGGCAGCTGTGGATGCAGACCGCAGCGCTGGTCTCGGTCAGCCTGGGGCTGATGCTGATCTTCACCTGGCTGATCATCCGCCCCATTCGCCAGCTCGAGCGACGCATCTTCAGCCTGGGCAGTGGCATGGAGCCGGCCTCGCCGCAGCATATCCAGGGGCCGGCGGAGCTGGTCAGGCTCGGCGAGCGGTTGACTTGGCTATCCGGGCGCCTCACCGAGCTCGAGGCGCAAAAGCAGCAGTTCCTGCGGCATATGTCCCACGAGCTGAAAACCCCGCTGGCCAGCGTGCGGGAAGGCACGGCGCTGCTTTCCGATGGTGTGGTCGGCGAACTCAGCGAGCGTCAGCGGGAAATCGTAGGTTTGATCGATGTCAGTGGTCAGGAACTCCAGGCCCTGATCGAGCAGTTGCTCGACTATAATCTGTTGCAGCACAGCCGAGGGCTCAAGGTGACGCGTTTCGATCTGGTCACGGTGATCCAGGAAGTGCTCGCCAAACATCGTTTGGCGCTCGACAAAAAGGGGATGCATGTCGACTGGCCTCGGCACACGCCCTTGCCCTGGCAGGCTGATCGCGAACGTACGGCCAGCATTCTGGATAACCTGATTTCCAACGCCATCGCATACGGCGAGGACGGCGGCCATCTGGCACTGCGTGCTAGACAACATCACGCCTCGCTGATCGTCGAGGTCGCCAATACCGGCGAGCCCATCGATGATGATGATAGCGCGCACCTTTTCGAGGCGTTCTATCAAGGCCGTATGCGGCGCCAGGGTGCCCTCAAGGGCTCGGGCATCGGCTTGTCGGTAGCTGCCGATTGCGCCAAGGTTCAAGATGGACGCTTGGAGTTGGTCGAGGATGACACCTTCCCGGTTTGCTTCCGACTGACACTACCCGAGGTGACGTCGCCGGAGGAAGGAGCCGATGGCGACGACGCTTCCATAACGACGCCGGCCACGACGCAGCCGGCGCTAAACGCAAGGAACTCGAACGCATGAACATCCGGATGCTGCTAGTGGCATTGTGCGCTGGCTCGCTGTTGACCGGGTGCCAGTGGATGACGCAAGAGACGTCCGCTCCGGCAGCCCCGGTCACCTCCTGCAATGACGACATCCCCAAGTTGGCTGACAATGTCTGCCTGGTGGATGACTGGATCGCCTTCGGGCTCGCCTCGCAACGCGGTGACAGCGAGTGGCGCGACACCATGCTGACGCGCCTCAAGGGCGATATGCCGCATCTCAAGCTGGCACGCGCCGTAGTGCTGGCATGGGGGGAACGCGATGGCTGGGAGCAAGCATCCGAGCTTTACAAGGCCGATATCTCAGCGGCGCCGAGCCGTTTGCAGCCCTTGCTGCGGCAATGGCTCAACGAGCTCGAGACACGCCGCGATTTGGCCAGCGATCTCGCCAAGAGTGAATCGCGCCGCCAAGCGTTAGGACGCGAGCGCGATGATCTCGCCGAGAAACTCGACGCGCTGACGGCCATTGAACAGAGCATCAACTCGCGCCATGAGCAATCGCCATGATGTCGCGATGGTTACCAAGGAGAGATTCGTGAAGCACGCCGCCGCCCATATTCTGCTGGTCGATGACGACCCTAGCCTCCTCAAGCTTTTGGGCATGCGCCTAGAAAGCCGGGGGTACCGTGTGACCACTGCCGAAAGTGGACGGCAGGCGTTGGAGTGCCTTGCCGAGGACCGCCCCGACCTGGTGCTTTCCGATCTGCGCATGGATGAAATGGACGGCATGGCGCTGTTCCGTGAATTGCAGCGTCGCGCGCCGGGCATGCCGGTGATCATTCTGACCGCGCATGGCTCGATTCCCGATGCGGTGAGCGCTACGCGCCAAGGCGTGTTCAGCTTCCTCACCAAGCCGGTGGACCGCGACGAGCTGTTCGCCGCCATCGAGGAAGCTCTATCGCAGACGCCGGGCACGCATGGCGCCGGCGACGATGCCTGGCGCGCCGAGATCATCACCCGCAGCCCGCAGATGGAACGCATCCTCGAGCAGGCCCGCATGGTGGCCGCCTCGGATGTCAGCGTGCTGATCACCGGTGCCTCCGGCTCGGGCAAGGAACTCCTCGCCAACGCCATCCACCAGGCCAGTGGACGAGCCGACAAGCCGTTCGTGGCGATCAACTGCGGTGCACTGCCCGAGCAATTGCTTGAAAGCGAATTGTTCGGCCACGCCAAGGGCGCCTTCACCGGTGCGGTCAGTCAGCACGAAGGGCTGTTCCTCGCCGCCGATGGGGGCAGTCTGTTCCTCGATGAGATCGGCGACATGCCGCTGACGCTGCAGGTCAAGCTGCTTCGCGCGTTGCAGGAACGTCAGATCCGCCCACTAGGCTCGACCACCTCGGTGCCCATCGACGTGCGCATCATCTCCGCTACGCACCGCGATCTCGACCGTGCCATGCACGAGGGCGACTTCCGCGAGGACCTTTACTACCGCCTCAACGTCGTCAATCTCAAGTTGCCGGCCCTCAAGGAGCGTGCCGAGGACGTACCGCTGCTGGCCAAGTACCTGGTGGGGCAGGCCGCCGAGCGCCACAAGCCCTTCGTCAAGGGCTTTTCGTCGGAAGCGCTCAACTTGCTGGCCTCCAGCGCTTGGCCGGGCAACGTGCGCCAGCTGGTCAACGTCGTCGAGCAGTGCGTGGCGCTGACCAGCTCGCCGATCATCCCCGAAGCGTTGGTGGCGCAGGCGCTGGCGGCCGAAGAAAACGCCTTGCCGTCATTCAACGAGGCGCGCGCGGGCTTTGAACGCAGCTATCTCGTCAAGGTGCTCAAGATTACCGAAGGCAACGTCACCCAGGCCGCGCGCATCGCCGGGCGCAATCGCACCGATTTCTACAAGCTACTGGCTCGGCACGACCTGGAACCGAGCAGCTTCAAGCCCAGCACTCAACCGCAGTCGGCGCAGAACGATGACGCCCAGCCGCGTCGCGTGCAACGCTGAGCCACGTTTTCAACGTTTGAAACGGCGCTTCACCTCCACCTTCAACCGCCCCTCGCCGAGTCGCGCGGTGAGGGTCTGGCCGGGCTGGGTGTCATGGGCGTGGCGCACGATATGGCGCTCGTCGTCCTCGAGAATCGCATAACCGCGTCCCAATACCGCCAGCGGGCTCACCGCGTTGAGCTCGCGAGCCAGGGCTTCGAGGCGCTCCCGGGACTGATCGAGGCGGCGCGGCAGGGCGGTATGTAGCTGACGTTCTAGCGTCGTCAGGCGTTGCCGATACGCCTCGATGGCAAGGCGTGGGTCCTGGCGTTCCACGCGGCGAGTCAGCGTCTCGTGATGCTGACGCTCGCGGTCGAGACGTCGCTGCATGGCAAGCTTAAGACGCGTTTCCCAACTCTCCAGGCGCCGACGCTGTTCGGCCAGACGCTCGCCGGGATGCCGCAATCGCGCCCGGGCATGATCGAGGCGCTGGCCGTCGCGCTCCAGGCGTGCCTGCATGGCACGTGCCAGGCCACGCGCGGCGGCTTGCAACTGCGCCCGCCACTCGCGCCAGTCGGGCACCAGGCGCTCGGCGGCGGCGGACGGCGTGGGCGCACGCTCATCGGCGGCGAAATCCGCCAGCGTGACATCCACTTCATGGCCCACCGCCGACATCACCGGCAGGCGAGAATGATGAATCGCCCGCGCCAGATGTTCGTCATTGAACGCCCACAGATCCTCCAGACTGCCGCCGCCGCGCGTGACGAGCAGGGTATCGACAGTGTCGTCCGGCGACTGGGCGCGCTGATTGGCCTGGGCGATGGCGCGGATGATCGCCGGCGACGCCTCGCGCCCCTGCACCGGCACCGGCAGGATCGTCATCTCCAGTGACGGCCAACGTCGGCGCAACACCGCCAGCACGTCACGAATCGCCGCGCCGGTGGGCGAGGTGATGATGGCCAGATGGCGCGGCGGGCAGGGCAACGGCCGCGCATTGACGAAGACGCCCTCAGCGGAAAGCTTCGCCTTGAGCCGCTCGAACGACGCCAGCAGCTCGCCTTCCCCCGATGCCTGTACCGCCTCGACGATCAATTGGTAGTCGCCACGCGGCTCGAACACCGACACGCGCCCGCGCACCCGCAGCCGATCGCCATCCTTGAGCGTCGCGCGCATCAAGCGCGCACGGTTGCGGAAGAACGCGCAGCGTAACTGCGCGCGGTCGTCCTTGAGCGTGAAATAGATATGCCCCGACGCCGGCCGCGCCACGCCCGAAATCTCGCCCTCCACCCAACACTCGCCGAAGCCACGCTCCAGCATCAGACGGGCCTGGCGGTTGAGTTCACTGACGGACAGGGCGTTGGGGGTGCCAGTGTCGTCCATCGCAGGCCTCGCAAGATCGGGTAAGTTTGGAAGAGGGATAGTCTAGCATTGTGGCTACGAGCCATCGCTATCGGGGACTTCACGCCGACTCTCACACGGTCAGCGTGGTGGCTAGAGGTGTTTGGGAGCGGTGCTCCCTAGAGAGTAAATTCCGGGCTGGATGATCCGGGCGCCGGACCTTCGAGTGTGGTGATTACCTGCTCCAGCATGGCGGTGATCTCGCGGGTGAGAAAGTCGGCAAAGCGGGGATTCCTTATCGTCCGGTCGACTGTCTCTGTGGGCAGAAAGCGGGCCATTTCACCCTGAAAAGTCGTACCTGACACAATGCCGGCTAGACGTGATTGCATATCCCTGGCTCGGTCAGGGTAGTGTTCTATGGTGTAGTCCTGAATCTTGCGCTTGACGAGTTCGACGTCGGGAGATGCGCCTTGCTGCTTGAGCCAGGCCAGGTCCCAGATGTCACGATGCCGCACGTATTTCTTTGTGTTGACCAGTGAGATCAGCTTGTCTGCCATGACCTCCTCTAGGCTTTCCGTCATGATCAGTAAGTCATTGTAGCCATCCGGTAGAAAAGGGTAGTGGACCTGGATCGCATGCGCTTCCCGCGTATACGCCGGGAGGCTGGCCACTTCCAGTTTGATGCGCTGCTTGGGAATGTCCTTTCGGGCCGGTGCTGTCACGACGGAAACCTGCCATTTGTCGACGCGAATATCTCGGTAGCCGGGTTCTTCGCGCAGTTCCTTCGGTTCCTTGACGCTGACCTCGAGCTGATAGCGCTTGCTGACATAATCCTCGATACACTCGCGAATGCGGGACAGGTCTTGGCTGCAGAAATTCCAATCGCCGGCAAAATCCAAGTCTTCGCTGAAGCGTGGTGAGCCCTGACACAAGCGAAGCGACGTTCCTCCCTGAAAGGTCAGCTGGTCCAGGAGCCGTTCTCGCTCGAGTGCGAACAGGATGTCGAGATGCAACAGCTCCTTCTCGATTACCGGGCGCATGGCGGCACGGCCGGGTTGGGCCATCGCCCGAGCGACCAGTTCGTCGAAGTTAACGCGTTCATTGTTCATGCGGCAGGCTCGCTTGGTCGACAAGGTGGGTATTGCGCCCGACACGCTTGAGGTCGGCCCAGGCAGCTTGGGGTGTCGCGAGCCGCAAGGGACGCCCGACGTCGCGCATCCGATCCAGTAATTGGGGAACGGATCGTTTGGTATGGGTGAATTCAATGGTGCCATAAGGGGTTCGATATTCCCCCTTGCGGCCTGTGGTCATGATCGTCAGCCGATCGACAGGAATTTGTGAGATCGCGCCATATTCCGAGAGTGCGGACTCGAGGCTGACATAGCTGTACTCGCCGCGGCGCATGGCTTTGGCGATTCGTTCGAGTAGGTCGGCGTCATGGTTCCGTGACAGCTTGTAGACATACACGCCGCGACTGACTGCCTCGAGCATGCCATGTCGACGTAGTCGATTGATCCCCTCCTGAAGCGTCTTTGGGCTGTCTTCGGGAAAGATCTTGGCCAGGTCCGAGAGGGTAAATACATACCGGTGTTGGCGGTCCCAGTAGTCGAGACGCTCACGGGCGGTGATCTGATTCATCAAGTCTACACAAATGCTATTTATAAATAGTTTATGTGTACACCTGATGCGTGGCAAGTCGTCGACGAATTCCCGGGAAGAGGCCTAAAAAAAGAAGCCCACGCATCTCGATGTCTGATGCGTGGGCCTGTTGCTTTGCCGCTTCAAGCCTTGCTGGTCTTGGCTTGCCACAGCTTGGGCAGCAGCCAGGGCAGAAGTAGCAGGGCGAGCGCGGCGATCCAGAGGCCGAGCGAGATGCCGGATTGCCACAGGATGCCCAGGTCGCCGCCGCTGATGGACAGCGCGCGCCGCAGGTTCTGCTCCATCAGCCCGCCGAGGACGTAGCCCAGGATGACGGGCGCCAGCGAGAAGCCCAGCTTGCGCAGCAGGTAGCCGAACACGCCGATGATGAGCATCAGGTAGATGGCCGCAAGATTGGAATGGAGCTGGAAAACGCCGACGAAGGCCAGAATCGCGATGCCTGGCACCAGCACCCAGCGCGGGATCGTCAGCACGCGGGCGAAGACGCCGGCCAGCGGCAGGTTGAGCGCCAGCAGTACGATATTGCCAATATACAGCGAGGCGATCAGGCCGCCAGCGACTTCCGGGCGTTCGCTGAACATCATGGGGCCGGGGGTGATGTTGTAGAGCATCAACGCGCCGAGTAGCACCGCCGTGGTGCCGGAGCCGGGAATGCCCAGCGTCAGCATGGGCACGAACGAGCCCACCGCCGAGGCGTTATTGGCCGCCTCCGGCGCCGCTAGGCCGCGCATGTTGCCCGTGCCGAATGAATTGTCCTTGTCGCTCAGGCGCTTCTCCGTGGTATAGGCGACCGCGCCGCCCACCGAGGCACCGGTGCCGGGCAATATGCCGATGATAAAACCGATCAGGCCCGAGCGTCCCATCGTCCACTTGCAGGCCAGCACTTCCTTGAGGCTGACGAAGACGCGCCCAAGAGGTGGGAGACCGTCGTTGCCGTCCTTGCGATTGGCGTGTTCCAGCATCAAAAGAATTTCGCTGATCGCGAACAAGCCGATGATCATGACGACGAAATCGATACCGTCGTAAAGCTCGGGCAGGCCGAAGGTATAGCGCAGCACGCCGGTGCTTGAATCGACGCCCACGGTGCCGATCAAGATCCCCAGCACGGCGCCGATGGCGGTCTTGACGGGATCCTTGCCCATCATCACGGACATGGAGGCGAAGGCGAACACCATCAGCGCGAAGAACTCGGCAGGACCGAACATCACCGCCACTTCCGCCAGTAGTGGCGCGAACAGTGTCAGGCCGATGATGGCGATGGTCGCGCCGACGAACGAGCTGACCGCCGACAGGCCGAGCGCCGGTCCGGCCAGACCTTTCTTGGCCAGCGGGTGGCCGTCGAGTGTGGTCATCACGGCCCCGGCATCGCCGGGCACGTTGAGCAGGATGCTCGACATGCGTCCGCCGTACTCGGCCCCCGTGTAGATGGCGGCGAGCAGGATCAACGCCGACTCGGCGGGCAGGCCGAGCGTATAGGCCAACGGCATCAGGATCGCGATCCCGTTGATCGGACCGATGCCGGGCAGCGCCCCGAAGAGCGTGCCGAGAAGCGCGCCGAGCAACGCCAAACCGAGGTTCAGCGGGCTCAGCGCGACGTCGAAGCCATGAATCAGGAAATCGAACATGAGTGGGGCTCCGTTATAGCAAGGGCTCGACCCAGTAACCACTAGGCAGCGAGATCCCCAAGGCATGCGCAAAAAGGAAATAGCTGACGACGGCCATGAGCCCGCCGGTCAGCAGTGCCTTGCCCCATGGCGCGCCAAAGATGCGAGATAGGCTCGCGACGGCCAACAGCGAGGTGATGATGAAGCCGAGCTTGGTAAAAAGCAGGGCATAGACCAGGAGCGTGGCCAGCACCAGCAGCAACTTCACGCCGAGCTGGCGACCGGGCCACGCCTCGTTGGTGCCGGGTTTCACGATCAACACGCTGGCCAGTGCCGCCAGCAGGATGGCAAGACCGAGCGGAAAGGCGCGGGGGCCTACGGGGTCGTAGCTGAAGGGCACTTCCAGTTGCATGGCCTGGACGGCGACGAACGCCGCCAGACCGATCAGGACGATGCCCAACAACCGGTCGGCGGCGAGTTTCATTGCTTCAGCCCTACTTCATTGGCCAGGGATTCGAACTGGTCGACCTGCTCCAGCACGTAGTCATTGAACTCGGGTCCGAAGCGCGACATCGGGAAGAGGCCTCGGTCCTTGCGCAGTTCGGCGAATTCCTTGGACTGGGCGAGCTGGGACATGCGATCCACCCACTTCTGGTAGGCCTCGTCGCTGACGTTGGGGCCCATGTAATAGCCGCGCCAGATGGGCCATTGCACGTCATAGCCTTGCTCCGCCGCAGTGGGGATATCGGCGTAAGGGCCGCCCATGCGTTCTTCGGACAGCGAGGCCAGCACGCGGATCTTGCCGCTTTCCAGCTGCGACTTGAGCTCGGAGAGATCGCCCGTGAAGACCTGGATGTGGTCGCCCAGCAGCGCCGCCAGGGCTTCGCCGCCGCCTTCGAAGGAGACGTACTTGAGCTTGCGCGGCGAGAGATCGGCGGCCTTGGCGGTGAGCGCGGCCTTCATCCAGTCCTGGCTGCCCACGGTGCCGCCCGCCCCGAAGGCGATATCGCCCGGGTTGGCCTTGAGGTCTTCCATCAGTTCGTCGAGCGACTGCCAGGGGGCGTCGGCGTTGACCACGATGGCGCCGTAGTCGACGCCCAGGGCGCCCAGCCAGCGTACGTCGTCGGCGTCGTACTGGCCGAACTTGCCCAGCGCCAGGTTCACGGCCGCGCCGGTGCTGGCGGCGACGATGAGGTTGGGGTCGCTGTCGCGCACGCCGTTGACGTGGTTGTAGGCCACCGCACCGATACCGCCCGGCATGTAGCTTACGGCCATGGGCTTGTCGATCATGCCGGTCTTTTCCAGGCCGTTGGCGGCCAGGCGGCAGGTGAGGTCGTAGCCGCCGCCCGGCTTGGCGGGGGCGATGCACTCGGTGGCCTCGGACTGTGCCTGGACGTTGCCGGCGGCCAGCAGGCCACCCGCCAGCGCCAGCATGCCGGCGTACGTGGAAAGCCCTTTGTTGATCTTCATGGCGAACTCCTGTTCTCTTGTTTTGCGCTGCTTTGGAATAATGCCGATGGTGGCTGATGTCATCGCCATGGATGACGGGTATCGATGCTAGGGAGGTAACCTTTCATCAACCTGTCATCTTACGTTCGCCTACATGAGACATTGGTCGTATGCGCCTGCTCGTCATCGAAGATGATCCCCTGATTGCGCGCTCGCTGGAGCAAGCGCTCACCCCGCTGGGCAACACCGTCGACGTGTTCACGCACCACGCGCAGGCGCGCGAGGCCCTGCAGAGCGGGCAGTTCGATCTGGTGCTGCTCGACCTGGGGCTGCCCGACGGCAACGGCCTGACGCTGCTGGCGGAACTGCGCCAGCGCGGCGATACCACGCCGGTGCTGATCCTGACGGCCCGCGACGGCATCGACGCGCGCGTGGAAGGGCTGGATCTCGGCGCCGACGATTACCTGGCCAAGCCGTTCTCGCTCGCCGAGCTGGAGGCCCGGGTGCGTGCCTTGCTGCGCCGCAGCCAGCAGCGCGCCGACAACCGCCTGACGTTCGGGCCGCTGGCCTTCGACGCCGCCTCGGGCGTCGCCACGCTGAACGAGCAGGTTCTCGACTTGCCGCGCCGTGAGCTGCTCTTGTTGGAAGGACTGCTGCTGCATGCTGGCAGCATCACGCCGCGCGAGACCCTGGAGAATCGTCTCTTCGGGTTTGGCGATGTCGGGCCCAACGCGTTGGAGGTGTACATCAGCCGCTTGCGCAAACGGCTCGACGGCAGTGGGTTGCGCATCCGCACGTTTCGCGGCCTCGGCTATCGGCTCGAGGAAGCGTCCTTGTGATCGAGGTGGATGGCACGCTGAAATCCCGATTGGCTTTCTGGTTGTTGGCGACCGTCAGCGCACTTGGTGTCTTGCTGCTGGTCGAAGCCTATTTCAGCTCGCAACGCGCGGCCGAGCGTGCCTATGATAGCCAGCTCGAAGCCGCCGCCTTGACCATTGCCGAGGCCATACAGTGGGAAAAGGGCCAGCCGGTGGTGGAAATTCCCTCGGCGGCGTTGCAGATCCTGGCGACGCGTCATCAGGAACGTGTGTTCTATGCCGTGCTGGACGCCGACGGCCATACGGTGTCGGGTAACTTGGATCTCGGTATTTCCCCCGATTGGCGCCGACGAGTGTCCTCACAACCGACATGGCTGAATGACTCATACCATGGGACCCAGTGGCGTCTTTATGGGCGGGAGCTCGACTCCGCCGGCTGGGAAACCCAGGACCCGGTGCAGATCTGGGTCGGCCATACAATGTCGGGGCGCGACGCCCTGACCGAGACGCTCTTCGAGCATGCGGTCACTCGTTTCGTGGTCATGGTGCTGCTGGCGGGCATCCTGATGCTGCTGGCGATGCGCGTGGCCCTCGCGCCGATGCGCCGACTGCGCCACCAGTTGCGCCAGCGCGATGCCGACGACATGCGTCCACTGGAGACCCGGGTACCCGAGGAAATGCGTGAAATGGCAGAAACCTTGGACTCTCTCTTTACGCGCCAGCGTGAAGGCCGAGAAGCGCTGTTACGTTTCACCGCCGATGCCAGCCATCAACTCAAGACGCCACTCGCGGGATTGCAGACTACGAGCGAGTTGGCCTTGAAAAGCGATAGCCCCGATGCCTGGCGTCAGGCGCTCACCGAGGTCCATGGCAGTGCGGGACGTACGAGCCGTCTAGCCAGCCAGCTATTGAGCCTGGCACGCCTACGCCATGCCGTGGAAGCAAGCGCGACATCGCGTATCGACGCGATGGCGCTGCTGCATGAAACGACTTTCGACTGGGCGCAACGTGATGTGTCGCAAGCCCATGACATCGGTTTGGCGCCTCTTCCAGCAGCACCGCAATACATCCAAGGCGAGGCATGGGCTCTGCGCGAGTTGTTAGGCAATTTGATCGACAATGCCTTGCGTTATACGCCTCCCGGTAGCGTTATTACCCTGGGCGCGGTAAGTCATGCGCAGATGTTGGAGTTATATATCGAGGATGATGGGCCTGGTGTGTCGCCCGAGACGCTAGAGCACTTGCATCGCCCCTTCGAACGCGGCGGTCGTCAGGATACCGAAGGCTCCGGTCTGGGGCTGGCCATCGTGGACTCGATCGTGCGTCGTCACGAAGCGCGGATGCAGGTCGAGTCGGCGGAGAAGGGCGGGCTGAGAGTCCGTCTGTTGTTTCCTTATCTCACCCGACACGAGGAGAGGTGATGTCGATTCGCCGTGTGGCGCTCGTCTGGCTTTTGGGAGCCATGGCGCCGAGCCTCGCCTGGGCCGACAATCCGCTCATCGTCGAGGCCGCGCTCGACCGGGAGGTCGCGGCCCCCTTGCTGGACGCCTTCGAGGCGGCCCATCCGCACATCCAGTTGACCTTTCGCGATCGCTCGACACTCGAAGTCGATGCCCGTGTCGCCGATGCGGACGACCCGCCCGATGTCGTCATCAGTTCCGCCATGCCCTGGCAGATGTCGCGCGTCAATGAAGGCTATGCCCAGCGTCTCGACTCACCGGCGGCACAGGCGTGGCCGGAGTGGGCCAAGTGGCGCGACGAAGTGTTCGGTTTCACCTTCGAGCCCATCGTGATGGCGTATCGGTTGGATCTATCGCGCCATATGATGCCGCCGAAGACCCATGCCGACATGCATACGCTACTCACGCAGCACCGCGAGACGCTTCGCGACAAGGTGACGACCTATTCGCCGTCACGCAGTGGCGTCGGCTACTCGCTCTTTCAGCAGGACGCACGCTATACAACCCGGTTCTGGGACCTGGTGACCGCGATGGGAGCGGCCGACACCAACCTCGAGGCCAACACCCGGTCCATGCTCGAGGGCCTCAGCGAAGGGCGCTACTGGCTCGGCTACAATCTGCTGGGCTCGTACGCCATGGTGTGGGCGCAATCGCATCCCGAGGTCATCGTACAAGTGCCGCAGGATTATTCGCTGGTGATGATGCGCATGGCGTTCATTCATCGCGACGCCCCGCACCCCGCGGCAGCCCGGGCGTTTCTCGACTTTCTGCTGGGTCGCGAAGGGCAGCGTGTCATCGCTGGCGAGACACCGCTTTTCAGCGTGCGCTCGGATGTCGTGGGCCCCTATACCGCCCAGCGGCTGCGCGACCAGGTCGGAGAGCGCTTGTACCCGATTCCGCTGAACGCCTCGCTGCTCGCGTTCGTCGACCCCTCGCGGCGCACGGCGTTCATGGACCGCTGGCAGCGGGAATTCCGTCGCCTGTCGCAACCCGCACCGGCCCAGGGCGCGGCCATCACCGAACCGCGCATTGACAAATCTCCTAAACGTTGAGAGGACGGGGATAGGGGTTTATAATGGCGGATTAATCTTCCCCGCACCCGCTTCCCCACAGGTGTCGCAACATGCTACGTATAGCGCAAGAAGCTCTTACGTTCGATGATGTTTTACTCGTCCCCGGCTATTCCGACGTCCTGCCCAAAGACGTCAGCCTTAGATCCCGCCTGACTCGCGACCTTTACCTCAACATCCCGCTGCTTTCTTCCGCGATGGATACCGTGACCGAAGCCCGCCTGGCGATTGCCATGGCGCAGGAAGGCGGCATCGGGATCATTCACAAGAGCATGAGCATCGCCGCGCAGGCGACGGAAGTGCGCAAGGTGAAGAAGCACGAGAGCGTGATCGTCAAGGACCCGGTAACCGTCAGCCCCAAGGCGAAGCTGGCCGACCTGCTCGAGATGGCCAACGAGTACGGCTACTCTGGGTTTCCGGTGGTCGAGGGCGACACCCTGATGGGCATCGTTACCGGGCGCGACATGCGCTTCCGCCCCGACAAGGGAGACAGCGTCGCGGAAATCATGACCCCGCGCGAGAAGCTGGTCACCGTGCCCGAAGGCACCTCGCTGGACATCATCAAGACCAAGCTGCAGGAACACCGCATTGAGAAGATCCTGGTGGTCGACGATCAGTTCCGCCTGCGTGGCTTGGTGACCGTGCGTGATATCGAGAAGGCGCGCACCTACCCGCACGCCGCTAAGGACGGCGACGGCCGCTTGCTCGCCGGCGCCGCCGTGGGCACCGGGGCGGAAACGCCGGATCGCATCGCCGCGCTGGCCGAGGCCGGGGTGGACGTGGTCGTGGTGGATACCGCGCATGGCCATTCCCAGGGCGTCATCGAGCGCATACGCTGGGTCAAGGAGCATTATCCGCAGGTGCAGGTGATCGGCGGCAACATCGCCACGGCCGCCGCCGCCAAGGCGCTGGCCGAGGCCGGTGCTGATGGCGTCAAGGTCGGCATCGGCCCCGGCTCCATCTGCACCACGCGTATCGTCGCTGGGGTCGGCGTGCCGCAGATCTCCGCCGTCTCCGATGTGGCTGACGCGCTCAAGCCGTTCGATATCCCGCTCGTTGCCGATGGCGGCATCCGCTTCTCCGGCGACCTGGCCAAGGCCATCGCCGCCGGCGCCAGCACGGTGATGATCGGCGGGCTGCTGGCCGGCACCGAGGAAGCACCGGGCGAGATCGAGCTCTACCAGGGCCGGACCTACAAGGCCTATCGCGGCATGGGCTCCATGGGCGCCATGTCTCAGACCCAGGGCTCGTCCGACCGTTATTTCCAGGACAAGAGCGCCGGCGTCGAGAAGCTGGTGCCGGAAGGCATCGAAGGCCGCGTGCCCTACAAGGGTGTGATGAGCGCCATCGTTCATCAGCTGATGGGCGGGCTGCGCGCCTCCATGGGCTACACCGGCTGCCACGATATCGACGAGATGCGCACCAAGCCGGAGTTCGTGAAGATCACCGGCGCGGGCTTCGCCGAATCCCACGTGCATGACGTGCAGATCACGAAAGAGGCCCCCAACTACCGGGCGGGCTAACTCAAGCTTGATGCCGGAAGCTTGAAGCTGGAAGTGGCTACGCCGCTTCCAGCTTTCGCATTTTCGGCCCTTGTTGCTTCTCAAAGGAACGCCAGATGACCGACATTCACGCCCACAAGATCCTGATTCTCGACTTCGGCTCCCAGTACACCCAGCTCATCGCGCGCCGCGTGCGCGAGATCGGCGTCTACTCCGAAGTGCGCGCCTTCGACATCAGCGAGGAAGAGATCCGCGAGTACCAGCCCAACGGCATCATCCTCGCCGGCGGGCCGGAATCCGTCACCGAGCTGGCCTCGCCGCGCGCTCCGCAGTGCGTGTTCGAGATGGGCCTGCCGGTGCTGGGGATCTGCTACGGCATGCAGACCATGGCCGAGCAGCTGGGCGGCAAGGTCGAGGGCTCGCAGAAACAGGAATTCGGCTATGCGCAGGTGCGCATCGACGCCGACAACGCCCTGCTCACGGACATCAAGGACCATGTCGACCATGACACCGGGCGCGCGCTGCTCGACGTCTGGATGAGCCATGGCGACAAGGTCGCCCAGGTGCCGGAGACCTTCACCGTCACCGCCTCCACACCGAGCTGCCCGATCGCCGCCATGGCGTGGGAAGACAAGCAGTTCTACGGCGTGCAGTTCCACCCCGAGGTGACTCACACCCAGCAGGGCCAGCGCATCCTCGAGCACTTCGTGCTGGGTATCTGCCAGGCCGAGCGCCTGTGGACCCCGGCCCAGATCATCGACGACCTCTGCGTGCGCGTGCGCGAGCAGGTCGGCGACCGCCACGTGCTGCTGGGCCTCTCCGGCGGGGTGGATTCCTCCGTCGTTGCCGCGCTGCTGCACAAGGCCATCGGCGATCAGCTCACCTGCGTGTTCGTCGACAACGGCCTGCTGCGCAAGAATGAAGGCGACCAGGTGATGGAAACCTTCGCCAGCCACATGGGCGTGCGGGTGCTGCGTGTCGACGCCGAAGACGAGTTCCTCACCAAACTGGAAGGCGAGGGCGACCCCGAAGCCAAGCGCAAGATCATCGGCAACACCTTCATCGACGTGTTCGACCGTGAAGCCGCCAAGATCGACGGTGTGGACTTTCTCGCCCAGGGCACCATCTACCCGGACGTGATCGAATCCGCCGCCAGCAAGACCGGCAAGGCGCATGTCATCAAGTCGCACCACAACGTCGGCGGCCTGCCCGAGACCATGAAGCTCAAGCTGGTCGAACCGCTGCGCGAGCTGTTCAAGGACGAAGTGCGCAAGCTCGGCCTTGAACTCGGCCTGCCGTACGACATGGTCTACCGTCACCCCTTCCCGGGACCGGGCCTCGGCGTGCGCATCCTAGGCGAAGTGAAGAAAGAATACGCCGACATCCTGCGTGAAGCCGACGCCATCTTCATCGAAGAACTGCACAACTTCGACTGGTACCACAAGACCAGCCAGGCCTTCGCCGTCTTCCTCCCGGTGAAATCCGTCGGCGTCGTCGGCGACGGCCGCCGTTACGAATGGGTCATCGCCCTGCGCGCCGTCGAAACCATCGACTTCATGACCGCAAGATGGGCCCACCTGCCGTATGAGCTGCTGGAGAAAGTTTCCAACCGCATCATAAACGAGATCAGTGGCGTCTCCCGCGTCACGTACGATGTGAGCAGCAAGCCGCCCGCGACGATCGAGTGGGAGTGAGGTTTAGCTGTCGCAACTGCAGTAACTAAGACCCGCTACCGCGCGGGTTTTTATAGACTTAACCATATGTGTATGTTATTTATTGTTAGTTTTCTCGATGTGTTTTAAGCTTTATTGAGGCGTTATGAATAGCAATGTTAGTAGTGCTTGCTCAGGATCAATAGCGCCTTTTCTGAAGTGGGCGGGGGGGAAACGTTGGCTAGTGCACAAGCATGGGAATCTTTTTCCAGATTTTTCAGGTAGGTATATAGAGCCATTCTTGGGAAGTGGAGCGGTTTTTTTTCACCTCAAGCCAGAAGATGCGGTGATTTCAGATTCCAATTCGTGGCTGATCGACACATATGTTGCATTAAGAGATGACTGGCAGTCTGTTTTTGAGTTGCTGAAAAAGCATCAGCATAAGCATTCAAAAAATTACTATTATGAAATGAGAGCGTTTTCCCTTGAAGACAAGATCGAAAGGGCGGCGCAGTTTATCTATCTAAATAGAACATGTTGGAATGGGCTCTTTAGAGTTAATCTTAGTGGGAAGTTTAATGTTCCCATTGGGACTAAGAGTAATGTTCTACTAGAAGATGGGTTTCTAGAGATATCCGAGATTTTGTCGAATGCAAATATTTTAAATGTAGATTTTGAGAAGGTTGTAGATTTGGCTGTTGAGGGAGACTTTTTGTTTGTAGATCCCCCGTATACAGTTAAGCATAACTTGAATGGCTTTGTTAAATATAATGAGAAAATATTTTCATGGGATGATCAGGAAAGGTTGTTTTATTCACTGAGGCGTGCCAAAGAAAGGGGGGTTAAGATAATGTTGACAAACGCTAATCATTCCTCAATATTGTCCTTATATGAAGGGTTTTTTGATATACAAGAAATTGAGAGAGCAAGCGTTATTTCAGCTAATAAGGACTTCCGGTCAAGGACGACCGAGTTGCTCATTAGCTGATAGAGCATGTTTTAGAGATGAGGTAAATAGGTATGCTGCTCGAAGGTTTTTTTGCATATTTTTTATTTGTTGCGTTTGCTGTTTGGAATCTGAGAGATTATAGTCCAACTCTTAAAACTTATGGGCTGTCGATGGCTGAATTTCTTGTTACTTACATAGTGGGTAACTTGCCTTTCTTGATTCTTGCATTTGATCTTTCTTTGCAGAAAGAATCAGTGGGTTTGGTTGGTTTTTTAGCGGAGGAAGGTCGTCCAGGTGAGATATTTATATACATATCTGCTTTCTTGGCTCCGGTGATATACACTTTTCTCGCATGGTATAAAGATGCAAATATGGTTTGGCACTCTCTTTATTTTATTCTTATTTTTGCATGTTTGATGGTAGGGCTTCATCTTTTCCTCAGGTACCGAAGTCTTCAGTTTTTTGAAAATGATTTTGCGGATATGGTCTCCCTGTCTTTATATGTGGTGTCTCTTTCCTTATGGTATTTTTCAATCGTATATTACCGATCGCTGCAAGAACAAAATTTTTCTAAGGCAAAAAGTAATGATGTTTTGGAAAAGGTTAAGAGGGAGGAGTATTGATCATGAGTGATATTAGTGAAGTAAAAGTTTCTGCAATTAAGGTCAGGCAGCCTGTAGGGGATTTTTACCAAGCAGTTATTCCATGGGGCCTCCTTTCTGAAATTTCTTATGCTGATGTTAGAGCAATTGAAGAGGGTAATGAAAGAAAACTTGATCGTTATATGGGGATTCAGAGAAAGATTGATAAAAAGAGAATAAAAGATATAGTCAAATACGTTGAAAATGTTGATGCTACATTTCCGACTTCAATTGTCATTGCAATTGATGAGGATAATATAGAGTGGTTCGAGGATGAACGGGTTTTAAGAATATTTGATGGTGCTGGTAATGGGCTAGAGTCGGTGGCAAAAATTTTGGATGGTCAGCATCGAGTTGAGGGGATTAAAAATTTTTCGCGTGAAGTTTTTGATCTTCCAGTGACAATATTTGTTGGTGCTGATATGCCTACGCAAGCAAATATTTTTGCCACTGTAAATTTGGCGCAAACAAAAGTAAATAGAAGTCTTGTTTATGATCTCTTTGAGTACGAAACTTCCAGAAGTCCCCAGAAGTCATGTCATGAAATAGCTGTGGCGTTGGATTCGTATGAAGATAGTCCTTTCTTCAAAAGAATAAAAAGGCTTGGGACTGCGACCCCTGGTAGAAGCAAAGAGCTTCTAACGCAGGCGGTTATTGTTGAGTCAATTATTGATTTTATTGCGGATGACCCTTGGGAAGATAGGAATCAATTCCTGAAAAGAATGTTTGCGAATAATTATTCGCAAACAAAGCTTAAGGAGAAGTATATATTTAGGCCTTTCTGGATCGCCGAAGAAGATCATAAGATTGTGGCTATTATAATAAATTATTTTAGGGCTGTAGAGAGGAAATGGCCGGAGTCTTGGTCTGATTTTGACAAAAAAGGTAATGTTCTTCCTAAGTCCAATGGTGTAAAGGCCTTGATGCGCTTTCTTAGGAAAGCATATAAAGAGGTTGTTCCATATTACATGAGTGACTTGAGGATTCCTGGTGTTGAAGAGTTTTTTAATATCTTCGATAAGGTTGAGATGGTCGATTCTGATTTTAATATTGAGACATTTCCTCCGGGCACAAGTGGGGAGGCTAAGCTTTTCAATATCCTTGACTCAACTCTAAAAGATCAAGTTGATCTTTTTTGATGGCTTATTTTTAAAATAGGTAAGAGGGAGCTCTTAATTCATCTTCCTGATAAAATAGAAGGTGCCGGAAGTAGGCACCTGTTTTTGAAGTTGCGATTGAGAAGGTCGGTGGAAATGAAAACGACTTTTTTGAGGCTCTGTATGCCCCTTGGTTGCTGCAACCCTGGGTATGCTCGGGGTGCCACGTAGTCCAGAGACTGATGTGCCGTTCTTCGTTGTAATACCGGATCCAGCGATTGATCACGACCCTGGCTTGGCCCAACGATTCGAAACGGTGAAGTCAGATGCACTCCTCCTTCAAAGAGCGGAAGAAGCGTTCCACGAGCCCGTTCTGTTCCGGTGTATACGGTGTCGTGAACGCCTGCGTGAGGCCATAGGCCTTCACCCCGTGCCCGTGTCGTGGCGACTGCTAAAGACGAGCCCGTTATCAGAGCGAAGTGCTAGCAGTTGCTGAACGCGCCCCAGTGCCCCCAGTCGATAAATCAGTGCTTCTTCCAGGGCAGCCAGCCTCCGCTGTCTTGCTGCTGCCATTGTCCGATAACCGCCAACCGAGGATCTCACGCGTGCAGCAGTCGATGATGACCGCCAGGCTGGCACGCCGATCCTTCCCGCACCACGCGTGAGTAAGATCCGTGGCCGAGCGTTCATCTGGCCTTGAGGTGATCGATGGCAAGCTTTGAACTGAGCCACAATTGTTGGACGGTTCAAACAGACGGGCTCTTCGTTGTATCGAGTCCTGTACGAGCTACGCGTGGAACAGCCTGCCATATCCTTCAATGTTCACTTTGGCACTAATGGAACGCAGGGCGTCCCAGAGTATGACTTGGTTACCGGTAAGCATTGATATACCGAGGGTCTTTTCTACGGCATCGATGATGCCCACTGAGCGTTGGCCGTTGCCACCGACAAAGACGGCGTCTGCATCCGATTCGTTGACTATCCTTGCGATCCAGTCATATAGGCTTTGCGGGGTGATGTACTTCTGACCACTGGGTAGCCCACATGGGGCATGGTGCACCACTCGGAACCCCGCTTCCTCGAAGTAACGTGCCCCCAGTCTATCCAGGTTGGCGTCGAACCACGGTGGGTTGACGATCGCTAGCCTCTTGGTCCCCAGTTTGGCCAAAGCTCGCTCTGCGGATAGGCAAGTCGAGACAAGCGGAAGTTCGCGAGCCCGGGGACGCAGCCGCTCGATAAGGGCACGTTCACCGTCTGGCCCGTGCTTGTAGGCTGAGCTGGTGAAAGCCAGGCCCACCACATCCAGCGGCGACGCGGCCAGACTTTCTACTGCTTCATCGACATATGGCGGCTCAGCAAACGAGGCCACTGGAGCATGCGGGATTTTTTCATCCATTTCACCGCCAGCTCGCATGGCTGAGAAATACAGGCGGCTGCCATGGATGGTGATGTCATCGGTGGCCATCGCCTGAAGTTCGGCTTCCGGCCCAACATCGGCATGCGGAACCACAGTGCCAATGCGGATCGCACGGTTCCATCCATCGGGGCGGAACAGGGCGGCAGGATTGTTACCGGCCTGGGCCGGATTCATCGGGATATTCACAGGGAGCTCCTTTTTCTTCTCCAAAGGTTGAACGGTTCTAGGGCTTGAGTGGTGGCGTGCTTGTGTACCTTCATGGGCCACTGGTCGGGGAAATGTGCCAACAGTTGGTACGAACCTCGGTAATCGAAGCCCGCTTCGGCGGCACTGTCCCGATCGACTGCATAGATCACCTCGTCGATATCTGCGAAGAGTGCGTTCAGGTAGCACATGGCGCAGGGCTCTCCTGATGCCAAGAGCGTTTTTCCCCGCAATTGGCTGGTGCCGACGTTACGACACGCGTCTCTGATTGCCTCTACCTCCGCATGCGCGGTCGGGTCGTGATGTTCAAGAACGCGGTTTACGCCACGCCCCAGAACCGTTCCGGAGGCATCAACGACAAAGGCCGTGAAGGGTATGCCGCCACTACGGACATGCTCAGTGGAGTAGGCAACAACATCATCCATGAGCTGCGAGAAGCGATCAGTTGGGCTAGTGGACATCAATGTCTCCGATGGAGTGGTTCTGAAAGGGCAAGCGGATGACGGCGGCTTGCCCCTCCGGGCGTGATTGCGCATCTTTCAAGATGCTGTGAGGCCTGATTCGTCGGCTTGCAGCTTCTCGCTACTGGCCAGTTTCAGCCAGATGACGCCCGCGATGATGACTGCCAGCCAAAAGGCCTGGCCCAGCGTGAGGGATTGTTCGAACAGCACGCTGCCGAACACAGCCGAACCTACCGCGCCGATGCCCGCCCATACGGCGTAGCCAATCCCCACATCGATCGTCTTCAGGGCAACACTGAGCGCGTACAGCGTGAGCAGGAAGAACACGATCGCCGAGATCGACCAGCTCAGAACAGTGAAGGCCTCGCTACCGGCGACACTCAGGGCATAAACGATTTCGAAGGCGCCGGCGAGCAGTAGCGCGATCCATGCACGCCCGTTGTTAGCTTGGTTTGACGTTGTATTAGTCATGTCGATTTCCTTTGGTCTAGTGCTGATGTCTTCGGTACCGCTACTGCGGTAACTGCTTGATTAATCTTTATGCTGCGCCACTTAGCCGAAGCCCGATGACACCGCCAATGACCATGGCAATGCCCGAGAGCTTTCTCAGGTTGAGCCGTTCCTGGAAGAACACCGCACCCAGGATGACGATTCCGACCCCGGCAACGGAGGTCCAGATGGAGTAGCCCACGCCGACGTCGAACTCGAGAAGCGCGAGGCTGAGGAAGAAGGTGGCAATGGCCCCGCTCACAAGCGTTGCGATCGTCCACCATAGGCGGGTGAATCCCTGTGCGTTTCCTGCTGAGAAGGCGACGGCGATTTCAAAAAGAACGGCGACGCCGAGGTATAGCCAGCTGATCATGATGTTTACTCCTACGGTTGTTGAACATTCTATTTGAACGTTGGGTTTGGCCCCGTTGTCGTGGGCCTAGCGTGCGGCGTTGTGTGCGGCCTTGGCATCAGGCTGGTGCTGCTCGTGATCGGTCTCGGTCGTGACCTGGTCGAGGGCCCGGCGTAGTTCTACTGGTGACGGCACGCCACGGAACACCTGCTTGCCCACCACAATGGTGGGTACGGACGTGATGACCATGTCCTCCCGGGCATGACGCAGGGCCTCGCGGTGACGCTCCCGGTACGTACCCTTGGCCAGTACGTTCAGTACGGACTCGCGCTCGAG
This sequence comes from Chromohalobacter beijerinckii, assembly GCF_023061185.1. Classification (GTDB taxonomy): domain Bacteria; phylum Pseudomonadota; class Gammaproteobacteria; order Pseudomonadales; family Halomonadaceae; genus Chromohalobacter; species Chromohalobacter beijerinckii. Next base: position 8,673 of record NZ_JAKGAK010000015.1, on the reverse strand, counting down.
GCCCACCTCGGCTCCCAAATCGGCCAGAATCTCCGGGTTGCCGATATCCATTTCTTCCTGGAAGAACGCTTTCAGCGCTGCCATCGAAAATGTGTGGCCAAGCCCTTGCTCATCCGCCATCGCGAAAACTTCGAAGGCCTTGTCGGTGCGTGGCTGGGGTGAAATAGCTGGCAGTTTGATCGGAACGCCGAGACGCTCGGCCATTGGGTAAACCGATTGTTTCCAGACCTGTGGCAAATACGGGTCTTCAACGCGCAGGGTGGGCACCGGCTCGGGCCGCAGCTCGTAGGGACGCCAATTGATCTCTACGTCCTGTCCCTGGATCACGTCCTCGACAATATGCTCCGCCAGTAGGCAATAAGGGCAGACGTAATCGGTGTAGATGATGATTTGCTGGGTCATACTCTCACCTATGGTTGTGCATACAAATACTGAACATTAAAGAGCTGCTTTAGAGGACTTGGCTTGCGGAACCCTTCCCACCGGCGTGACCATGTTCGGGTGATAGGTATTCACTAGCTCGATCAGCTCGGCATAGCGTGGGTTGGTGAATACCACCGGGTCATCGAGGTAATTCATCGCTGCACCACCGCTGAAAGGCTGGTGAATTGCGCTGCTGTAACCGTCGAATTCCAATGGCTCAATGCCATACAGCTTGCAAAGCAGCTTGTTGAATACTGGTGAGACCTGCAGCCAAGCGTCGCCCACCTTGACCTCGTTGTACCAATGCAGGAAGACATCACCGCCTACCAAGTCCTGCAGTTCCGGTGTGGCAATGTGATTGGTTACGCGGCTTGCAACCAGACGACATGGCAAGCCTTGCGATCGGCAAGCCGCAGCGTAGAGCAACGCTTTATGCAGACAGAAACCGCGACGGTCGTTGACGATCTTGCTGGCGCGTAGCCCCGTGTTGCTGATGTCGGTATTGAATACCTCGTAGGCAATCTTGTCGCGCACGGCGTAGTAGAGCTTCACAGCCGTGTCGCGTTCGTCTAAAGGCTCGTCACCCAGGGCCGCGCTCACGAAGTTCTGCACATCGTCATGCATGAAATCGAGCAACTCGCTATGGGTGCGCTCGATATCCACCTGGTGCACGATGCGAGTTTCCGGGCGAACAACTTCTTGATCCGTGCTAACCCCGGTCGGCTTTGTCTTACTTTGACTGACCCCGATCATGGCCGCGATGCGTCCGCGCTGGATCTCGTTCGTGCCTGAGTAGATTGGGCCTGCCAGGGCGTTGCAAACTTCGGTACCTAGGCCGTTCGAGGCAATGTAGCCGTACCCCCCATGGATATGCAGGGCATCGACGGAGGTAGCCAGGGCATTTTCGCTGACGAAGACCTTGGCGATCGCAACATCGGTCGTTACGTCCTTGTTGGCGATCATGCGCTCGGCGACGTAATACAACCATTGCCGACTTAACTCATAACGGATCTTCATGTCGGCGGTCTTATTGGCGACGGACTGGAACGCACCGATGGATGAGCCAAACTGGCGCCGGGAGTTGGCGTAGCGCACGCAACGCTGCAAACGTCGCTGCATCTCTCCCACGCTGATAATGAATGAGTAGAGGATCTCCCGTTGCATCACGTGGCTGAGCACGAAGAACCCAGCGCCGCGGCGGCCGACCATGTTTTCCTTCGGTATCCGGCAATTGTCTAGCGTAAGCTCACACAGCGGCGAGGTGCTTAAGCCGACCTTTTCCATGGTGGGGCCGAGATGTACCCCAGAGGAGCGAGTGTCTACCAGAAATGCGGAGACGCAATCAGCAGTGGCCGCCTGACTGGTCTTGGCATAGACCACGATCACATCGGCCACCGAGCCGTTAGTCACGAAGGCCTTATGCCCGTTGATGATAAAGTCATCACCATCCTCGAGGGCGGTGGTGGTCATGCTCAGCGCATCGGACCCTGCATTGGGCTCGCTGATGGCGTGGGCGCCAATCAATTGACCTGCGACCAGCTCCTCCATATACCGGGCCTTCAGTTCGGGACTTCCGAACTTGTCGAGGGCAGTGATCGTGCTGGCCAAGTGTGTAGCGACAGAGAACGTTAGGCCGGAATCCTTGCAGACCTCGCCCAATCGCTCAAGCGCGGTCATCGTTGACAAGATGGCGTCACGCTTGGACTCGGCATTGGCGGCACGCCGGAAGACTCCGGTACTGGACACCGCCAGCCATTTTTCCCGGGGAAATTCGCTCCCGGTGGGGTATTCCGCATCCAGGGCACGTGCAATGGCATCGATCGAAGCACGGGCCTGTTTGGCGATCTGTTTGTCCTGGGGGTGCATGTTTCTTCCTTACAATGGCAGCTTGAAAGTCGGACCCGGCTCAGTATTGAGAGAACCCGTCGGCACTCAACTGGTGGCGCTCTTTACCGGTGAGCGGTGGGTTAAACACGCTAACCAGATGCATATCTTCGCCATCATCGGCCTTCAGGACGTGTGGGTCGTGCTTATCCAGGACATAGATGGAGCCCGGCTCGAGGATATGCTCTTCGCTACCATTGGCTGAGAGCACGCAGCCTCGACCGGAAATGCAGTAGCATGCCTCGAGATGACGGCGGTACTGCAGGCGCGACTCCGATCCTGCGTTGACGACGGTATGCGCCACGGTGAAGCCCATGCCGTCCTTCTCGGTTAGCATGCGATGGCTGGTGCCGTTGCCCCACTGGATACCGGCGATGTCGTTGCGCTTGCGTGAAAACATGAGTCTCTTCCTTGTGTGATCAGTGCTGTGGTGGTGTTACTGCAAGTTTCGTTGCTGAAGCTCGTGTCTCAGGCGACCCCGGAGACCGTATGGCGCTCGATAAAGGCGTTGACCTTCTCCACCGAACTGAAATCCTCAGGGGCGATCTCCATGTCAGCGATCGGAATGTCATACTCCTCGCCAATCCAGGCGATCAGGCGCACCAGGGAAAGGCTGTCGGTAACGCCGGTAGTCAGCAGGTCGACATCGGTAGGCAACGCGGCCGGATCCACATCTGGGGCGAGTTCCTCACAGATGTACGTTTTGATGTTCTGTTCATGAATCATGCGGGTTCACTCTCTTTGGGCTGGATGGATAGAGCGATGGTTTTTCGATCCGGTTTGCCGGTCGAGGTCGTAGGTAACGGGCTTTCATGCAGATGGAAGCGGCGTGGAACGGAGGTTTGTGGCAAATACTGGGCACAGAACAACCGCATGGCCATGCCATCCAGTTTTTGGCTCTGAGTGAGTTCGATTACTGCATGCAGGACGACACCGGCCAGCTCGTCATTCACTGGGATTACAACGGCATTCTTGACGATAGGCATCTTGGCCAAGACTTGCTCGATGTCCTGTAGGTTGGTACGCACGCCACGGACCTTGACAATGCAGTCTTTGCGGCCGAGAAGGGTCAATTGGCCCTGTTCGTCGCGTGCGACCCGATCACCAGTCCGGTAATAAATGCGATAACCGTCCGGCTCACGGTAAAAGACGCTGGCCGTCAAACTGGGATCGGTATAGCCATGAGCGAGAAACGGTGTGGAGGTATGCAGTTCGCCTTCGCCGGCACCGGCTAGTTCAATTCCTTCCTCGGTTACGATGCGATAGTGGACGCCTGAGATTGGGCCACCTAGTGGTAACCGCTCGTGTTGTACGATCGCTAGGGCATCGCCGGAATAGACGAAGCTGTCGTTGGTTTCGGTACATCCATAGATGTTATGGAATGTTGCCTGAGGGAAAGCAGTGGCGACGCGTTTACACAGGCCTTTGGGCATGGTGTCACCGGTGAACACGACATGCCGTACGCTATCCATGCTCAGCATGTAAGAGTCATCTTCCGGACAGAGCAGGTTATAAAACATTGGTACGGCTTGAAGAAGATCGGGGCGCTGTTCACGGACCAAGCCGTGAAGGTAGTCGGCCTGGGTTGCTCGAGCGGTATCGACCAAGATCACCGTGGCGCCCTGTAGCAGGGGTGCCCAAATTTCGAGCAGACTCAGGTCGAAATTAAGCGGGGCGTAGCTGAGGACTCGGCTGCCACGGGTCAACTGGAAATACTCGGCACCCCAGCCGACGAAGGCGTTTATCCCCTCGGTAGTGAGTTCGACTACTTTGGGAGTGCCCGTGGAGCCAGATGTGGTCAGCATGAGTGGGGAGGTTGTGGTTGTATAGGCGCTAGGAATCGAATTGACTTGCAGTACAGTCGGCACTTCGAAAGAAACCTCAGGCCTGCCCAGAGCACTGTCCGCAGCCAGCTCACAATATACGCCAGCGGTAGCATACATCGTGGGTTTGACCGAGGTGCCCAATCCGGGCGAAACCACCAACGGCGTGTGGCCCTGCTTGCCCAGCGCCAGCATCAGCGCAATGGTGTCTACGGTTTTGTATGCGGTGATTGCTACAACAACACCATCAGGCAAGGCGATCTTGGCCAGAACCGACTCATATTGTGAGACTCGAGCCCATAGCTGCTCGTAGCTCCAAGCGGCCGCATCCGTGAGAAAGGCGATGTCATTGGGATAATGAGTAGCACTGTCCGCAAGCGAGGTGAGTAGTAGAGACAATTTCATGTGCGTGCCCCGTGGAATTGTAAGCTGATGGCACATGTATTTGTATGTGCAAGTATTATTAAGGTAGGGCAGGGGTGTGTCGCTGTCAATATGCTTGCGCATGCAAATACATGGAGTTTTGTAAATCAGCTACCTTTCAAAGCATGGTGGTATGAATAAACATTAACCATATCTAATTGAAAAATATCGCGTATCTGCGCTATGTGGTGCCGGGCGACAAGGCTGTGGTAGAAGAAAAATTCAGCTATTACGCACGTGGAGTGTGGTAAATCGCTTACAAGTACAGAGCCTCAGACTGGCCGGAAGGCTGGAATTCAGATAGTGTATGCATGTACAAGTAATTGCGTAATTGGATAGCGACAACTTTGACAGCTTAGGATGAGAACAGAGATGCCACCGAAATCGGTAGTTTGGCAGCAGGTGAGAAATGTTTTCGAGTCGGTCGAAAATCAGGTGGCGAAGGCACTGCAACGTGAGCATGGACTCGGCCTGACCGAGTATCGCGCCCTGCAATTGTTATCTACGGCGCCGGACTCAGAGCTTCGCATGCAAGAGTTGGCCAACCGCCTAGGGCTGAACCAGAGTTCCGTTACGCGCTTGGTTGAACGTATGGAACGCAACCAGTATACGATCCGTGACATGTGTCCTAATGATAAGCGAGGGGTCTATACCGTAATCACTAGTCGAGGAAGGCAAATTCAAGAAGAAGCTGGCAAGGACTACGATGCTTTTCTTGAGGCCGCTCTTGACGAAGCCGGCAGTCAGCCAGCAAATAGCGACATCGTCGCTTGTCTGCGCCAAATGATCCAAAAGACAGCGGCGTAGCCCAGTGAAGCCTGAATGCCTCGGCCTCAATGTGCGTGAGCCTCTGCCAGTAAGTCGCTGAATGGTGACCGTTTCGTTGATGAAATCCAGCGGACCATCAGGCCTCTTCTCTGAAGCCGGGCGCGTCGGTTATCACGTACCATGCACGCCAGCCAACGCTCGCCTCCCGGCGATGGCGACTTCGATCTGCTGGCGCGGAAAATCCGCGTGGTGCATGGCAAGCGCGTTGAGGTCTACGGCGTGCCCAAGCTCACCGCCAATTCCCTTATCAACGCCGCGAGTCCGATCGAGGGTGATTTGCTGTTCGATTGAGGCATCGGGCGGTTTGGAGTCGAGGCAACCCCTAGACGCTACGTTGCTGCCCACTATGCTGACCGACAACCTCGAACCCCAATGGTAGCACCAAGCGTCGCTCGGTCGGCGGCGCTCAGTACCACGGAGTGTGGCGAGTTCACGAATCGGGGCAGGCCATGCCGCGTGCATGGGCTGGCTGACACAGCCATGCCTGCTCGCCCATGACCGATAGCGCCATGAGGCCGGCGACGATGGATAGCATATCGACAGGCATCTGCAGCGCGAGGGCGAGCCCACTGAGCGAGGTGCCGACGGCGCCCATAGCACGATTGATCCAGGTGGTGATCACCAACTGCCTGAGTAATGAGCATTTAAAGTTTCATCTCATAGCCTTGTGGGTAATAAAATACCCATTATCTTGCTATCTCATGCAGACCGCACCATAGTGAGTACTTTAATACTCACAAGACGCCTAATGAGTCTTTAAATACCTAATCTGACGAGATGGCAATGAAACGGCCGCGCAGCTACTCCCGTGTCACCAAGCAGACACTCTCGATCCTCGGCAAGCTGATCAAGGCTGGCCGTTTGGAGCGGGAGCTCACCGCTGCCGAACTGTCTGAACGCGCAGGCATCTCGCGTAAGACCCTCCGCAACATCGAAAATGGCGAAGCCGGCACCGAGATCGGCATCGTCTTCGAGGTCGCCACACTCGTTGGCGTGCGGTTGTTCGATGTCGATGACCGGGCAGGTGCGATGCATAACGCCCATCTCGAGGAAAAACTGACGCTGCTGCCGAAGCGGGTTCGCCCGAGCAGGCAGGAGGTCGATGATGACTTCTAGACTGGCGCAGCCACGAGAGGCCTATGTCTGGATCTGGTTGCCGGGAGAGACACAACCCGTGGTGGCCGGTCGCGTCACGCAGCACGGCGATAGCTACAGCTTCAACTATGGCGCCAGCTACCTGGCACGCGATGGTGCGATTCCGATCTATGGCCCCGAACTGCCACTGCGCCGCGGCTTAATCGAACCGACCGCTGGCCTGTCGATGGCCAGTTGCCTGCGTGACGCCTCGCCCGATGCCTGGGGGCGCCGGGTGATCATCAATCGTATGATGGGGGGCAAGACTGGTGGTGCCGCAGCTGACGACATCTCCGAACTCACCTATTGGCTCGAATCGGGGTCGGACCGGATCGGTGCCCTCGACTTCCAGCATTCCGCCACGGAATACGTGCCTCGCCTCAAGGCCGAGGCGTCTTATGAAGAGTTGCTGGAAGCGGCTGAACGGATCGAGAAGGGTGTCCCGCTGACGCCAGCCCTCGACCAGGCGTTGAACCATGGCACTTCGATCGGCGGCGCCCGCCCGAAGGCCCTGATCGACCATGGCGATCGCAAAATGATCGCCAAGTTCTCGTCGAGCACGGATATTTACAGCGTCGTGAAGGCGGAATTTATCGCCATGAAGCTGGCGGCTGCATGTGAGCTCGATGTCGCCCCGGTCTCGATGACCGCGGCGGCCGGCAAGGATGTGCTGCTCATCGACCGCTTTGATCGCATCAAGTCAGGGGCTGGCTGGCAGCGCAAAGCGATGGTGTCAGCGCTGACGATGCTCGGCCTTGACGAAATGATGGTGCGCTATGCGTCTTACGAAGACCTTGCCGAAGTCATCCGTCACCGCTTCACCGACCCGAAGCCAACGCTGCGAGAGCTCTACGCTCGGATCGTCTTCAATATCCTGTGCGGCAACACGGACGATCATGCCCGCAACCATGCCGCGTTCTGGGACGGCAGGATGCTCTCGTTGACCCCGGCCTATGACATCTGCCCGCAGGGGCGAGCGGGCAACGAGGCGACGCAGGCGATGCTGATCAAGGGCGAAAACCGTATGAGTACGCTGCACAGCTGTCTCGCGGCCGCCCCGGACTTCCTGCTCAATGACGAACAGGCCCAGGCCATCATCGAGAACCAACTCGTCACGATCGCCAGTGAATGGGGCGGGGTCTGCGAGCAAGCCAAACTGACCGAGACCGACCGCAGGCTTTTCGCCGGCCGTCAGTTTTTGAACAGCTACTGCGTCGAAGGCCTCGGCGTCGCGCATAGCTCGATACGGGATGGCTTTGCGGCCGCACGCGCGCAGTTGCTCGGCTAACAAGGCGGCACGGGTCAAGCCCGCCGGCCCGCGCGTCGCGACCAGCGCCATCTCGGCGAGATTGAGTGGTCTATGCCGTACAGGAGACGGATCCTCAGGCCGAGGCTTTCGCGCACTGGGTGACTGGCGAAGTAGGGGGCTAGACTATGTCAGTCTTCGTGTTCCTCTCGTAGACCCGGTGAGCGCAGCGGACTCCGGGTGAATCCGCATATCTCAATTCGGTGGCCCTAAACCCCATTGACGATCTCTAGCCAGCATGAAACGATGTGTCCCGTTGGTTAGCAAGTCGCATATGTCAGTTGTACTCGAATCGTTCGGTAGTCTGGTTATATCCCCTTGTTTTATCCACTTCATCTGGGGTAGTACCCGGCAATCGTAGTAAAAGCGCTTTCGCGCTAAGGAATTCGAAAATGGCAACTGGTACAGTTAAGTGGTTTAACGACGCAAAAGGTTTTGGCTTCATTTCTCCCGCCGAAGGTGGTGACGATCTGTTCGTCCATTTCTCCGAAATTCAAGCTGAAGGCTTTAAATCCCTGCAGGATGGTCAACAAGTCTCGTTTGACGTGACTCAGGGCAAGAAAGGCCTTCAGGCTTCAAACGTAAAGGCTGACTAACTCTGGGTTAGCCCGCGCTGTCGAGCCGCAAGGCTTCGAGCACCAAAGCCCGCTTCGGCGGGCTTTGGTGTTTCTGCGTGCCAGAAACGCGAGATTTCGCCTGACGTTGAGTTTCCAGCATCGCTATTCACTACCTGCCTCACCAACTCCCACCGCACATGATGAACGTTCTTTCCTGACGCCAGGCCCCTGCTGATACTGGCTAGCGCCATTACTCAAGTGCCTTGGGCTTTTTTGAATGACTGGGTGCCATCGG
>NZ_JAKGAK010000014.1 GCF_023061185.1 Chromohalobacter beijerinckii | reverse complement strand
TCCGGACGGTGCGTTACTGATGCAGCCAGTTGCGCAGTTTGAGTAGTAGCAATTCGCCATCGCTGAGGCTGGCGCGTTCGGTAAGCAAATCGATCAGCGTCGCGGGGCGGTCGGTGATGATGTTGTCGACGCCCATATCGATGTAGCGTGACATGTCACGGGCACTGTTGACGGTCCAGACGTGCAATTCGCGGCTGCTGTCATGCACCATGCTGACGGTACCGGCATCGGCACGGGTATGACGCAGGCCGATGATATCGGCCTGGGTCGAGGTCAGAGCGCCGGGCAGCAGGAATTGAACGAACAACGTGGTATCGATATCGGGGGCGTATTCTTCGACGTCGCGAATCACCGTCGGCGATAACGACGCGATGACTGCGCTGTCGGCGATGCCGTAACGCCGTAAACGTTCGACGACCGCTTCGATGAGCGCCTGCTCGTTGCCTGGGGTGGGCTTGAGCTCGACGTATAGGCGCGACTTGCCATGTGCCAGGCCAATCACCTGATCGAGCGTTGCCAAGCGTTCATCGGAAAAGTCATCACCGAACCAGCTGCCGATATCGATATCGCGCGTTTCTTCTAGCGTCAGGTCGTTGATATTCAGTGCCTGACCGGTGAGACGTTCCAACGTGCGGTCGTGAGAGAGGACGACATTGCCGTCGCGCAACAGCCTGACGTCCAGCTCAAGATAGTCGGCGCCTTCCTGAATGGCCTGGCGCATCGCCGCTAGAGTGTTTTCCGGTGCCGCCATCGAACTGCCGCGATGGGCGGTGACGGTGACATCGTCGCGCAGTTGGAAGTCTCCCAGCACCCATCCCGCTTGGAGCAGCGCAAAGACCAGCAAGACGGCCTCGGCGGTCCAAGCCCACCAGCCCGACTGCGTAGGTGCCGGCGAGTCCGCGACACCGAGCATGCCACCCCCCAAACGTCGGTAGAGATTGGCCACCAGCAGACTATTGGCCGCGACCCCCAGAAACGTCACGGCGATGATCGAAAGCGTATAGGCCGCCACGTAGACCAGCATGACTGGAATCAGCAGCGAGATACGATCCGGAAGGTGGCTGATCAGCGGCGATGCCAGACTATTGAATAGGATGCTGAACAGGACCGGCAGCGTGGCGACACTCAGAGCGAATGTTAGTGCCAGAGCCGTGATGCGCGCGTGCCGCCCCCGTGTGAGCGTACGACTGCGTGCTAGCGCCTGGAGAGGGGACAGTCGGTCCAACACCAGGGCGGGTAGCGCCAAAAACCAGCGCGCATAGAGCCATGCCTGACACCACAGTGCGATGAGCGCGAGGCCGCCGCTGAGTGTGGCGAAATACCATAAGGCGGGGGGCTTCATGCGTATCACGACGTAGAGCTCGGCATCGCCGAGCAAGGCGTCGTAGCAATAGGCGATCAGCAGCACGAACGGGGCGACGAGCAGCAAGTGGGCGCCGACCTGAAGGAATGTGAGCCCGGCGATACTCGGAAAGTGGCGGCCGATTTGCCACAGTGTGTTCATCGTCGCCCGGTAGCGCCCCGGCCCGGGCGCGGCGACCAACCGCATCATGCCGCTTTGCTGCAGGAAGATCAGCAGAAAACTCAGGCCCAGTGCCACGAGACCCCAGGCAAGGCCCAAAGGGGAAAGCGCCATGTCGGCGATCTGGGCATTGCTGAGCGCCTGCTGATGAAAGGCATGCAGCAGACTGGTCAGGGTCCAAGTCGTCAGCGGCACCAATACGGCCGTGGCGAGGACGGTGAAGAATAGGTGAAAAACCAGTAGCGCTCGTCCCTGAGCGCGCAATTGGGTCGCAATGTCACCCAGCAACGTGCGGGTGGCGAGCATGACAACTCCTTCGTTTCCTATCAGGACATTGCAAGCCTCGCATCGCCGCTCGCTACTGGCAAATAGCAGCGCTATCAGTCATCTAGCGTTAACGGCTCATGGGCAATCACGATTCCGTTGTTGTCCGCGTAAAGCCACTGCCCCGGTGCGATCGTCACGCCGCCGAAAGTGATGGGAATATCGCGCTGGCCTTCGCCGCGTTTCTCGCTCTTGCGGGGATGCGTGCCAAGCGCCTGGATGCCGATTGGAGTCTCGTTGAGGATGTCGATATCGCGCACGCAGCCATTAACGATGATACCGGCCCAGCCGTTGTCGACGGCTTTGGCCGCCAACATGTCGCCTAGCAGTGCGCAACGCCAAGAGCCGCCGCCGTCGACGACCAGAACGGCGCCATCGCCGGGGTCGTTGACTGCTTCCTTGACACGCGAATTGTCCTCGAAGCACTTGACCGTGCGTACCGGCCCATGGAAGGCGTCGTGTCCGCCGACATTGACCAACGATGGCTCGATCACCTTGACGTCGGGATAGGCGTCACAGAGATCGGGGGTGATGATAGTGGGCATGCTGTCTCCTCGCCTGTGCGGCGTTCGCTGGAACAGATGTCATCATGCCATGCCTTATACGTTGCGCCATTGCGGCCTTGGGGGAAGAAGAACTAGCAAAATGACAGGAAGACGCCGGGCGGGGCCCGGCGTCTTGTACAGCGGTGCACGACGAGGCGTTGTTTAGAACTGCCAGCCCACGGATGCGGTGAAGGAATCCACCTGGTAGTCGCTGTCGAAGTCGTAGCGCTCGTATTCAGCGCGGACTAGGAAAGGGGTGAAGTTGAATTGCGCGCCGGCGCCGTAGACCGGGTCCACGCCATCGTTGTCCTTCAGGTCGGTGCTGGCGCCACCGAGATTACCGTCAACGTCGGTTTCCCACTTCGCCATGCCTGCCTTGGCGAAAAGCTCGAACCAATTCGTGATGGGCAGCTTGCCGACGAGACTGACGCCGTAGGCTTCTGACTCGAGGTCGGTATTGGCCGTGTCGTTGCCCTTGAGTTCGACACGTCCGAGGTCCGCATAGAACGCCTCAGTGGCGAAGTAGCGGTTGAAGTTGTAGCCGACGAAGCCCTTGAAGCTGTTGTCGTCATCGTCGACATCGAAGTCCTCGCTACCCGACTCGATGAAATCGTCAACATCATCGTCATCGTTTTCCAGCGAGCTGAAGCCGGTCCCGACGCCGAAGTACAAGCCTTCGGGGCTGGGAGCGGCCATGGCGTTGGGAGCGAGGACGAGAAGACTCGACGTGGCCACGGAAGCGGTGATCAAAGCCTTGAGTTGCATGGTGTTCTCCTTGATTTTCTCATCACGACGTATCCTGGTGTGCCGGCCTCGAGGCGCGACACTGGGCGGTCGGAATGTCATGGCATCCTGCCGTCTCGTCCCATACCCGTATGGAATGGGGCGCGAACGAGCGTTTCATATCTAAGCGTTTGTCCGGCTCACTGACAAGGCGAACAGTGTTAAAAAACGTACATGAACGTTGGTACATGGCGACACCATAAAAAACGCCCCGCAGTGGCGGGGCGTTTCGGTGACCTGCACTCTTCCTCAATAGGCGAGCATTGGAGACGAGTGGTCAGGCTTCCTCGGCGACCGGAATCACGTTCGCGGCCGCGTTCTGGAACTCTTCGATTTCATGGAAGTTCATGTAGCGGTAGATTTCACCCGCCATGGCGTTGAACTCACTCATGTAACCTTTGTACTCTTCGACGGTCGGCAAACGTCCCTCGACGGCCGCGATGGCGGCCAGCTCGGCGGAGGCCAGATAGACATTCGCGCCATCGCCCAGACGGTTAGGGAAGTTGCGCGTGGAGGTCGAAACCACGGTGGACTTGGGCGCCACGCGTGCCTGGTTGCCCATGCACAGCGAGCAGCCCGGCATTTCCATGCGTGCGCCGGCGCGCCCGTAAATGCCGTAGTAGCCCTCTTCCGTCAATTGATGTTGGTCCATCTTGGTGGGCGGTGCAAGCCACAGGCGGGTTTTCAGGCTGCCGGGGGGCTGTTTTTCGAGCAGTTTGCCGGCGGCGCGGAAGTGGCCGATGTTGGTCATGCACGAGCCGATGAAGACTTCGTCGATCTGCTCGCCGGCGACATCGGAGAGCAGGCGCGCGTCGTCAGGGTCGTTGGGCGCGCACAGCACGGGCTGGTCGAGTTCGCTCATGTCGATCTCGATCACGGCGGCATACTCGGCGTCGGCATCGGCGCGCATCAGGCTGGGGTCGGCCAGCCATTCTTCCATGGCCTGTATGCGGCGCTCCAGCGTGCGGGCGTCGCCGTAGCCATTGCTGATCATCCACTTGAGCAGAGTGACGTTGGAGTTCAGATACTCGGCGACCCGCTCCTCGCCCAGAGTGATCGTGCAGCCAGCGGCGCTGCGTTCGGCGGAAGCGTCGGAGAGCTCGAACGCCTGCTCGGCGGTGAGATCCTCGAGGCCTTCGATTTCCAGAATGCGGCCCGAGAAGAAGTTCTGCTTGTTCGACTTCTCGACGGTCAACAATCCGTCCTGAATGGCGTAATAGGGAATCGCATGCACCAGGTCGCGCAGCGTGATGCCGGGCTGGCGTTTGCCCTTGAAGCGCACCAGTACAGACTCCGGCATATCCAGCGGCATGACGCCGGTGGCCGCCGCGAAGGCCACCAGGCCCGAGCCTGCCGGGAAGGAGATTCCCATCGGGAAGCGGGTATGGGAGTCGCCGCCGGTACCGACGGTGTCTGGCAACAGCATGCGGTTGAGCCACGAGTGGATGATGCCGTCACCCGGGCGCAGCGAAACGCCGCCACGGTTCATGATGAAGTCAGGCAGGGTGTGATGGGTCTCGACATCGACCGGCTTCGGGTAAGCCGCCGTGTGACAGAAGGACTGCATCACCAGGTCGGCTTGGAAGCCGAGGCAGGCCAGGTCCTTGAGCTCGTCGCGGGTCATCGGGCCGGTGGTGTCCTGCGAACCGACGGTCGTCATCTTGGGCTCGCAGTACATGCCCGGGCGTACGCCGCCCATGCCGCAGGCCTTGCCGACCATCTTCTGCGCCAAGGTGAAGCCCTTGCCGGTATCGACCGGTTGTTCCGGCTTACGGAAGATGTCGGAGGTGCCGAGGCCAAGTTCGTTACGCGCCTTTTCGGTCAGGCCACGGCCCACGATCAACGGAATGCGGCCCCCGGCGCGGACTTCGTCGAGGATCACCTGCGTCTTGAGCTCGAAAGTAGAGACGATCTCGTCGCTGTCGTGCCGTGTCACCTTGCCTTCATAGGGGTAGACATCGATGACATCGCCCATTTCGAGCTGGGAAACGTCCATTTCGATGGGCAGGGCGCCGGCATCTTCCATGGTGTTGAAGAAAATCGGGGCGATCTTGCTGCCGAACACGAACCCGCCGGCACGCTTGTTAGGTACGTTGGGAATGTCGTCGCCGAAGAACCAAAGCACGGAGTTGGTAGCCGACTTGCGCGATGATCCGGTACCCACGACATCGCCGACATAGGCGACCGGGAAACCTTTCGCCTTGACCTCGTCGATCTGTGCGATAGGACCCTTGCTGCCCGGCGCTTCCGGTGTGATGCCCTCGCGCGGGTTCTTGAGCATGGCGTTGGCGTGCAGCGGGATATCGGGGCGCGACCAGGCGTCCGGCGCCGGCGACAAGTCATCGGTGTTGGTTTCGCCCGGCACCTTGAATACGGCGATGCTGATTTTCTCGGGCAGGGCCGGCTTGGCCAGGAACCATTCGGCACCGGCCCAGGATTCGAGCACGGCTTGCGCGATAGCGTTGCCGTTCTTGGCACGTTCGGCGACATCGTGGAAGGCATCGAACATCAAAAGGGTATGCTTGAGCTGTTCGCCGGCTTCCTGGGCGAGCGTCTCGTCATCGAGAAGTTCGACCAGGGTGGCGATATTGTAGCCGCCTTGCATGGTGCCCAACAGCTTGACCGCATGCGTCTTGTCGATCAGCGTCGATGTGGCTTCGCCCTTGGCGATGGCGGTCAGAAACGCGGCCTTGACGTAAGCGGCTTCGTCCACGCCGGGCGGGACGCGGTTGGTGAGCAGCTCGAGAAGCGTTTCTTCCTCGCCGGCGGGCGGCGCCTTGAGCAACTCGACCAGTTCGGCTGTCTGCTCGGCGTTGAGCGGCTGGGACGGCACGCCTTCGCGCGCGCGCTCCTCGGCATGTTGGCGGTAGGCTTCAAGCACGTTGGGACCCTCGTCAGTCATCGAAACCAGGGCGGGGCGATGCGCGTGGCGATAATCACTGCTTATGCACGCGCACGGCGGACACGACCTGGGGCAGGTTGTCACCGGTCTAAATAGGCAGCGAGATTCTACTCGAAACTGTCGACAATGTTAAGAAGGCCTTCTGTGCCGGGCGCTGAGAGGATGATCAAAGACAGCTCATGCATGATGGTCGCTGTAGTGGCGCTTGCGATACCATGAGAGCTCGGGTGTAAAGGGGAGGTAAGATGGCCGCCAACGAGAGCAAGGCAAAGCGTATCCAGTCGCCATGCGTGGGATTGTGCTCGACGACCGTCGGTGATCGCGTATGCCGTGGTTGCCAACGCACGGAGGACGAAATTCGCGACTGGTTCGTGCTCGATGCCGAGGCCCGGGCAGCGCGCATGCAGGCATTGGATGCGCTGCGTGTGCGGGTCGCCTCGCGTTTCCTGCGTGTCGACGATCCGGCATGCCTGGAGGCGCAACTGATACGTCACCGAATTCGCTTTCGCAGCGAGCAGCCAGCGTTGTCACGCGCCATAGAACTGCTGCGCGTGGGGCGTACGCGTATGCAGGATTTGAGTCGCTATGGACTACAACGCCACGCAAGCGCCGCTTGCCTTGCGCCCGATGCCTTGTACGCGGCGCTGCAGGAAGCGTTGATGCAAGAGGCACCTCGACGCCTGACGACAGCGCCTATCGAGCCTTCCGTTTAACTTCCATGACCGCTCACCTGATAGAAGAAAGCCATGTCCACTGACGCAAACGCCTTGCTACCCCAGGAACTTTTGAATTTCTTGCCGTGCGCGACCCCGGATGCCTGGGTCCAGGCAGCGCTGGCGCATCCGTCGCTATTGCTCATAGATCACGCTCAATGCGAGAAAAAAGCGGCATCCACGGCGATGAATCTGATGTATCGCTATGTCGAGCATACGGAATTGTTGACCAAGATGTCGCAGCTAGCCCGTGAGGAACTCTTGCACTTCGAGCAAGTAGTGACCTTGATGCGCGAACGTGGCGTGCGCTATCGCCAACTCAGCGCCTCGCGTTATGCAGCAGGGTTGCGGCAGCATGTCGGCAAGGACGATCCGCAACGGTTGGTCGATACCCTGATCGTCGGCGCTTTCATCGAGGCGCGCTCCTGTGAACGTTTCGCGTCTCTGATCCCTTTTCTGGATGATGAGCTTGCCAAGTTCTATCGCGCTCTGGTTAAGTCGGAAGGACGCCATTACGAAGATTATCTGGCGCTGGCGCAGAAGTACGCCACGCAGGATATCGCGCCGCGTATCGCTTTCTTCGCCGAGCGTGAGCGCGAACTGATCGAATCACCGGATACCTGCTTTCGTTTCCACAGCGGTGTGCCGTCGGCAGCGTGATCGCGCTCGCCGGTGGTACCGGCCCAATTAGGGTATGACGACGATGACTCAGGACACCCCGGTACCGCCTCGGTTGACGCTTTTCGGGCATTTTTCGATGACGGTAGGGGGCACCACGCTCACCCAGTTCAGCTATGACAAGGTCAAGGCGTTGTTGGTCTACCTGTTGCTCAATGAGCAAGCGGCCAATCGTGCTGGGCTGGCGGAGATGCTGTGGCCCGATCAAGGCCTGTCGTCGGGGCGCACCAATTTGCGCCATGCTTTGCATTGCCTGCGGCAACGTCTTGGCGATGAGGCTGAGTCAGCCTTGACGGTCTCGCGTCAAAGCATCGAGTTGCATCTGGAATCGCATTGGGTGATGGATGTGCGTCGTCTCGAGACGCTGCTGCAGGCACCGCCCGAGATCGGCACCATCGGCGAGTTGCTCACCTTGTATCGCGGTGATTTGGTCGAAGAGCTGCATCTGCCGCAGTGCAGTGACTTCCAGCGCTGGCTGGTCAAGGTGCGCGGCGAATGGCGCCAGCGCATGATCGCCTATATCGAGCATGCGCTGGATGGCGTCGATGACGTTTCCGAAGACGTATTGCGTCAGTTGGTGAGCCGTTTCTCGGGGTATGGGCCCTTTCATGAGCGCTTGGTTCGCCAGCTAGCCGAAAAGGGACAAATTGCCGCCGCGCATGAGCAGTTCAATGCCTATCTGGAACTGCTGGCACTGTCTGGCCAGCAGCCCGATGCCGAGTTCTTACAGCTGGCGCGCTACTGGTCGGGTGGTGCGCAGCCGACGGCGCCTACCTCGCCCCAGGGCGCTTTTTCGCGGGCTGTAGCGCTTGATAGTGCCCCCGTGCGCGAAGACGAAATCGACTATCGCCAGCTATCGGTGATGGCGATTCGTCTGCACTTGCAGGGCGATTGGCAGGAGCGTGCCCAGGGGCATGCCTGCCTGCTCCTGCAGGTGGAGCTGATGCGTTGGCTGGAGCGCCAATGCCACCTACTGGGTGGGTTCTGGCTGCCTGGCGCCACCGGCGGGCTAGGGCTAGCCTGTTTCGGCACCCATGGGCCGGCGCACCAATTGGCCGAGTTGGTGGCTTTGTACGAGCATTGCCGTCGTCAGCTACCCGAAGAGGTACAGCGTCACTGGTCGGGGGGCGATCCGGCGCCACGTTTCGAACTAGCCGCGGGTCTCAACAGTGGACGTGGGTTGTATCTGCCCGAACGCCGCCTGGCCGACCCACTGGGACAGGTGACGCAACCAGCGCTCGAGCTCATGAGTGCCGCTCAGGGCAGCGAGCTGGTGATTTCGCAAGAGGCGAGCCAGCACATGCCGCCTGCGCTGGATCTGCAGCCGCGCCTGACGACACGCTTGCTAGCTGCCGATGGACGGGTGCGCCTGCGTGCGCTGGTACTGGGGGTCGACGAAGGCGGACGCGATGCCACGCCGCCGAGCTTGATTGGACGCGAAGCGGCACTGCGACAGTTGCGTGATGCGTTGGCCCGGGTGGTCATCGGGTTGCGCCAGAGCGTGCTGGTGCAAGGTGCGCTGGGCATGGGCAAGTCGGCGTTGCTGGTAAGCTTCCGGCAACTGGAGCAAAGCCAGGAGATCGCCCTGTGTTGGCAGCCGACGACCCGCTTGTCGACCCAGACCCCTTACGGAGTGGTGCGAGCACTGTTGCGTTGGTACCTCGACCGCGATGTCGATAGCTCAACACTGGCCGCCTGGTTGGCCAATGAACCGGCGCTGGACGAGTCGCGACGTGAGGTGCTCTACCATGCGCTGAGCGATGGCGGTGACGGTGACCTGGGTGAGAGTCTCGAGCCGGTCACGCAACTCTTCCATTCGCTGATAGAGCGTATCACCGCGAGTCGCCCGCTGGCCTTGGTCATCGATGACCTGCAATGGCTGGATGAGCTCTCGCTCAAGGTGTTGCTGGCATTGCAGGCCCGCCTGCCGATCAATGTCCCCTTCATGCTGATTGCCAGTCACCATGGGCGCGAGGCATTGCCGGTGCGGCTCAACTGGGACCAGCACATCGTGCTGGGGCGTCTGGATAGCATGCAGTCGTCGCGCTTGCTGGTGCAATTGGCCAAGCATTATCGACTGCACATCAGCCCGCGTTTGCGCGAGCAGCTCATCGAGCGTTGCGACGGAGTGCCGCTTTACTTGCAGGAAATTTGCCGGCGGCTCGACATGGATCGGCGCGAGGGGCGTCGCGTCCAAGTGGATGAGTTGCCACGCGGGTTACTGGGACTTCTTTCCAGTCGCATCGAGCAGCTCGATGCCGACCGCGATGTGGCACATGTCGCGGCGGTGCTCGGGCGTCAATTCCGGGTCGTCTTCCTGCGCGAATGCACCGGGCTCGGCGAGACACGTCTCAAGCAGGTGCTCGATCATATGCAGCGCCTGGAGATCATCGAGCCCTGCCATGGCGATAGCCCGTTCGACTACCAGTTCGTTCATCAGCTGTTGCAGGAAGCCGCGTACCTTTCCTGTCCTCGCGATATTAGGGAGCGGCTACATCACCAGGTCGTCACGCTCATTGAGGAACGTTTCCCGGCCTTGATCGGACAGCATCCGGGGTATTTCGCATCTCACTTGCGTCGTAGTGGCGACCACGCGCGGGCGGCGCGCTACTTCGAGCTTGCCGCGCGGGCCGCCCTCAAACTGAGTGCCAACCGCACGGCGCTACAGATGGCCGATTCGGGGCTGGATTGCCTGCAAGATCTCGCCTCGCAGGAAGAGCGTCACATCAGCCTCTTGACCGTGCGTGGCCAGGCTGCCTTTGCGCTCGAAGGGCATGGCTCGCCCACGGCGCATGAGAGCTTCGTGCGCGCCAAGGATATGTTGGGGGCGCTGGAGGCGCGGTGCGTCGAAGACGACGAACCGGATGACGAACAACCGTTCTTGGTGACTTGGGGGCTATGGGTCGGCTGCAGCCAGCGCCATGCACATGCCGATGCGTTTGCCCTGGCGGCGCGTTTGTCGGCATTCGCCGAGCGCCTCGTCGATCCGCGTTATCAGCGCCTGGCGGATTATGCGCGAGCGCATTGCGAATATTGGGCGGGACGCGTGCGCCATGCTTTCGAGCATCTCGAGGAAATCGATCCGCTGCATCAGCCAATGGTGCTCGATTGGTTGCCGTTTTCCGATCATCCGCAGGTTGCTGCGGCTTGTTACCATGCTTGGGCCTTGTGCCTGCGCGGCGACTATCTGCGTGCCGAACAACAGATCGAGGCGGCGATACGCCTGGCCGAGTCGATTAGGCATCCCGGCTCGTTAGCGTTGTCGCTGATTTTCGCCGCGGCGTTGTATCGCCAGTTGGGGCATGTGCACATGGCGGCGACACGCGCCCAACGCGCGCACGAGGTGACGTCGACGCCGGATCTGCACCTCTGGCATTACTCGGCGCAAGGCATTCTCGGCTGGTACAAGGCGATGAGCGGCGACCCGCAGGGCCTGGAGCTGCTCGAAGAGAGCATGGAGCGGGTGACCGAGGCCACGGGACAAGATCGTTATCAGCGTCCTTTGCTGTGGTACGGCGATGCTTGCGTGGCGTTGGGAGAATATGCTCGGGCCGAGGACTATCTGGACCAATGCTTGATGGTCGCGCGTGAACGCGATTCGTTGTATCTGCCGGAGCTGACCCTGCAAATGGTGCGCGTTCGCCACGCCCTTGGGCATGCGCCTCAGGACGTGCGTCGCTTGGCCGAACAAGCCTATCGCGTGGCGAGCGAGCAGGAGAATCGGCATCATCAGATCAACGCCTGCGAAGTCTGGCTAACGCTTGTCGATCCCGATGATGACGATATGCGGCAACGCTTCCGCCAATTGTTGGGCCAGGTCTCGTTGACCGACGCCCCAATGCTCGTGCGCTGGCGCTTGCAACTGGATCGTGCCTTCGAGCCTCAGCACGAGCGGTCATGATCGCAAGCCCAGTGTCATCAGATCGCGAATTCGCGTAGCCGCGGCGCGGCGTCGTCCTCGACACGTATTTCCCAGCCGCTGCCAGGCTGCCAGTCGCCGAGTACGATGCGTCGAGCACTCTGACCGTCGAGGTCGAAGTCATGTACCGCCGGGCGGTGCGTATGACCGTGGATGAGTGTGGTGACGCCGTGCGCGCGCATGACCTCTTCGACCTCCGCTGGCGTCACGTCCATGATTGCATCGGCTTTTTGCGTGTTGGCGTCCGAGGATTGCAGACGCAGGCTCTTGGCGAGTTCCAGGCGTTGCTCGACGGGCAAGGCGAGAATCTGAGCTTGCCACTCGGGATCTCGCGACATGGCACGAAACTTCATGTACTCCTCATCGCCGGTGCACAGGCTATCGCCGTGCATCAGCAGGACGCGCTGGTTGCCCAGGGTCACGAGACTCGGGTCATCGAGCAGGGTGGCACCGGCGGCATCGGCGAAGGCGTTACCGACCAGGAAGTCGCGATTGCCATGCATGAAATAAATTTGGGTGCCGGCGTCGCTGAGGCGCTTTAGCGCATCGATGACTTGACGCTCCAAATCACCGAGGTAGTCGTCGCCGATCCAGGCTTCGAAGATATCGCCGAGCAGATAGAGCGTGTCGGCGTGGCGCGCCTCGGTCTCCAGATAATTCAGAAAGCCGTGGGCGATGTCCGGCTGGCCTGCGTGGAGGTGCAAATCGGAAATCAGCAGGGTGGTCATCGTGCTGGCGTCCTCATGGGCGTGCTTGTGGCTGGAGTCAGGTACCTCAGCGTCGCACCGTTATTCGGCGCGACGCTGTGCGTCGTCAATCCTCGATGTAGGCACGTTCGAGAATGACGTCTTCGGCGGGCACATCGGCATGCATGCCGCGGCGCGTGGTGCGGATGTTCTTGATCTTCTCGACGACATCCATGCCTTCGGCGACCTCGGCGAAGACGCAATAGCCCCAGCCTTGCATGGACTTGTCGCGATGGTTGAGGAAGTCGTTGTCGGCGACGTTGATGAAAAATTGTGCGCTGGCGGAATGCGGATCCTGCGTGCGCGCCATGGCCACGCTGCCCTTGACGTTCTTCAGGCCGTTATCCGCTTCATTGTCGATCGGCGCACGGGTGGGCTTTTGCTCGAATTGGGTGTCGAAGCCGCCGCCCTGGACCATGAAGCCATCGATGACGCGATGGAACAGGGTGTCGTCGTAATGGCCGTCGCGCACGTATTGCTCGAAGTTGGCCGCGGTCTTGGGCGCGTTATCATGGTCGAGGCGCAGACGAATGCTGCCGTAATTGGTTTGCAGAACGATCATGGGCGTATCCTGGCGAAGAGAACTGAGCGCGACTTGGCGTCGCGCGCTGGCGTCGCGCTATAATAGCGGCTTTGCACCCGCGGGCGAAACCGTGTCGAGGCGCCAGCCAGTGCTTTGACGTGCCCTCCGGTCACTTCGCGAACGAACAGAGGTTCTTTAGACAGCCCATGAGCGTAGATAGCCACTCCGCCCCGAATTTCATCCGCAATCAGGTTCGCGAGGAAATCGAGGCCGGTCGCCAGGATACCATCGTCACTCGGTTTCCGCCGGAACCCAACGGTTTCCTGCACATCGGCCACGCCAAGTCGATCTGTCTGAATTTCGGGCTTGCCGAGCAGTTTGGCGGTCAATGCCATCTGCGTTTCGACGACACCAACCCCGCCAAGGAAGAGCAAGCCTATATCGACGCCATCAAGGCCGATATCACGTGGTTAGGGTTCGAGTGGGATGGGGCAGTACGCTATGCCTCGGATTACTTCGATCAGTTGTATGCCTGGGCGCAGTATTTGGTGCGCGAGGGCAAGGCGTACGTCGATGATTTGTCACCAGACGAGATTCGCGAGTATCGCGGCACCTTGACCGAGTCCGGCACGCCGAGTCCGTATCGTGATCGCACGCCGGATGAAAACCTCGATCTGCTTGAGCGCATGCGCACGGGCGAGTTTGCCGAGGGCGAGAAGGTGTTGCGCGCCAAGATCGACATGGCGGCGTCCAACATCAATCTGCGTGACCCGATCCTTTATCGTGTTCGACACGCCCACCACCATCAGACGGGCGATAAGTGGAAGATTTACCCGTCTTACGATTTCACGCATGGTCAGTCGGATGCGATCGAGGGCGTCACGCACTCCATCTGTACACTGGAATTCGAGGATCACCGTCCACTTTACGATTGGTTTCTCGAGAACCTCCCGGTGCCAGCCAAGCCGCGTCAGATCGAATTTGCACGTCTCAATCTTGCGCACACGGTGACCTCCAAGCGTAAGCTCAAGCTGTTGGTCGATCAGGGCATCGTGGATGGCTGGGACGACCCGCGCATGCCGACGATTTCGGGCATGCGTCGGCGCGGCTACACGCCGGACTCGGTGCGCAAGTTCTGCGAGATGATCGGCGTGACGCGGGCCGATGGCGGCATGGTAGACATCGCCATGCTGTACCATGCGATTCGCTCCGACCTGGAAGACAACGCCCCGCGCGCGATGTGCGTACTCAAGCCGCTCAAGGTGGTGTTGACCAATCTCCCCGAGGATCATCAGGAAACCTTTGAGGTGGCTGGCCATCCAGCACGTGACGATATGGGCGTGCGTCACTTGCCGCTGACGCGTGAGGTGTGGATCGACCATGACGACTTCATGGAAGAGCCGCCCAAGAAGTTCTTCCGCTTGGCGCCGGGCAAGGAAGTGCGTCTGCGCAATGCCTACGTGATTCGTTGCGACGAGGTCATTAAAGACGCCGACGGCGAGATCCAGGAGCTACGCTGCAGTGTCGATCTCGACACACTTGGCAAGAACCCCGAAGGGCGCAAGGTGAAAGGCGTCATCCACTGGGTGAGCACTTCACACGCCGTGCCCGTCGAAGTGCGTCTCTACGATAACCTGTTCCAGGTCGAGGCGCCGGATCGAGACCGCGACGGCGATTTTCTCGAGCATTTGAACCCTGAGTCGCTGCGTATCGTCGAAGGCTACGCCGAGCCGAGTCTGGCCAATGCCGAACCTGAAAGCCGCTACCAGTTCGAGCGCGTAGGCTATTTCTGCGCCGATCGACATGAATGTCGTGATGGCAAACGCGTTTTCAATCGTACGGTGGGGCTCAAGGATGGTTGGGCCAAGGCGCAGAAGAAAGGCTGAGAGGGGATTACCGTGCAGATCTACAACACGCTGACGCGACGCAAGGAAACGTTCACGCCGCTCGACGCGGGACGGGTGCGCATGTATGTCTGCGGGATTACCGTCTACGACTACTGCCATATCGGCCATGCTCGCGTCATGGTGGCGTTCGATATGATCACGCGCTATCTACGCTGGCGCGGCTTTGAGGTCGATTACGTACGCAATATCACCGACATCGACGACAAGATCCTCAAGCGGGCCGAGGAGAATGGCGAGCCGATTGCGGCGCTGACCGAACGAATGATCGACGCGATGCATGAAGACGAAGGACGCCTTGGCGTATTGCGTCCGGATCGCGAGCCGCGTGCCACGGCCCATGTCGATGATATCGTTGCCATGGTCCAGCGCTTGATCGACAAAGGCTATGCGTATCCGGCCGCCAACGGCGACGTCTATTATCGTGTGCGGCGTTTCGAGGGCTACGGCAAGCTCAGCAATCGCGATCTCGATGACATGCGCTCGGGCGCGCGTATCGAAGTCGAAGTCGCGAAGGAAGATCCGCTGGACTTCGTGCTGTGGAAGGCCGCCAAGCCCGGTGAGGAGAGTTGGCCGTCGCCGTGGGGCGCGGGGCGACCGGGTTGGCATATCGAGTGCTCGGCGATGTCGACGTGCTGCTTGGGCGATACCTTCGATATTCATGGCGGTGGCCCGGACCTTGTCTTTCCTCACCATGAAAACGAGATCGCGCAAAGCGAGGCTGCGACCGGACAGGCCTACGTCAACACCTGGATGCATGCCGGCGCCGTGCGTGTCGATCACGAGAAGATGTCCAAGTCTCTGGGCAACTTCTTCACGATTCGCGAGGTGTTGGAGGTGCATGCCCCTGAAGTGGTGCGCTATCTGCTTCTGGCCAGCCACTACCGCAGTCCCATCAATTATGCCCCCGACGCGCTGGGCGAGGCGCGCCGTTCTCTGGAGCGATTTTACAACGCGTTGCAGAGCGTCACACCGGTCGAGGGCGATGTGGACGCGCGTCATCGCGAGCGTTTCGTGGCCGCGATGGATGACGATTTCAATACCGCTGAGGCCTTGGCGGTGTTGTTCGATCTTGCGCGCGAGCTGAACCGCGCCAAGCAGGAGGCTCCGGAACGTGCGCCAGCGTTAGCTTACGAGCTCATCTCCTTGGGCGGTGTGCTGGGCCTCTTCGAGCAAGCGCCTGCTGATTTTCTGCAGGCGGGGGCGGGGCAACTGCCGATGACCGAGGAAGAAATCGAGTCGCGCATCGAGGCTCGGGCGCAGGCCAAGAAAGCCAAGGATTTCGCCACCGCCGATGGCATTCGCGATGAATTGGCGGCGCTGGGGATTGTGTTGAAAGATAGCCGCGAAGGCACGACTTGGGTGGTCGAAGGCGGCTGATTTCCGTCAATCGGAAACCCGATACACAAAGCCCGCGACGTTATAGTCGCGGGCTTTGTTGTTTCTTGCCGACAGGTATCGTTATTGGCTCAAGATGTCGTGCCCAGGCGCTTGACCATGGCTTCGACCATCAGCGCCGAATGCGTGGCAGCTTTATCGATAAAGGCCTTGAAGGAAAGGTCGGACTCCTTGCCGGCAATATCGGAAAGCGCACGAATGACGACGAACGGACAGTCGTAAAGGTGGCACGTCTGGGCGATGGCCGCCGCTTCCATCTCGGCGGCCAACATGCTCGGAAAGCGCTCGCGTGCCTTTGCCACCATGGCCTCATCGGCCATGAAGACATCACCCGTGCAGATGAGGCCTTCCGTGACGCGCAACTCACCGAGCCCCTCGATGCACTCGCGGGCGACGTTCACCAGGCGAGGGTCGGGGAGATAGGCGGCTGGCATCTGCGGCACCTGGCCGTACTCATAGCCGAAGACCACGGCATCGACGTCATGGTGGCGCACCTCGCTGGAGATGACCACGTTCCCGACTTCGAGATCGGCACCGAAGCCGCCAGCCGAGCCGGTGTTAATGACCACGTCGGGTTTATAAAGCTCGAGCATTTGAGTGGTGCCAACGGCGGCATTCACCTTGCCGATACCCGATTGAAGGATAACGACATCGACACCGTGCAAGTAGCCGGTGTGAAAGGTCGAACCGGCGTGCTGGCGGGTCTGGCCGTTTTCAAGGTGCGAGGCGAGGAGTTCGACCTCCTCGGCCATGGCACCGATGATGGCGATCTTGCGCATGGGGGGTGTGGCCTCTTTCTCGATCAGGCGAACACCTGGTTCCATTCATTGCGCTTGGCCAGCAGATCGCGGGCCAGGGCTTGAGCGCCTTCCAGGCTGTGGCTGGCGGCCCAGCCGCACTGCATTTCGTTGCAGGCCGGCACGTCCTCGGCGACAAGGACATCGTTGAGAGTCTTGTCGATCAGATCGAGTACATCGTCGTAATCATCGTGGTTGATTAACGATACATAGAAGCCGGTCTGGCAACCCATGGGGCTGATGTCGAGAATCTTGTCGGTATGGTTGCGCGACAGTTCGGCCATCAGGTGTTCCAGAGAATGCAGCGCGGGCATTTCCATGTGTGCCTTGTTGGGCTGGCAGATGCGCAGGTCGTACTTGTGAATCGCATCGCCTTGCTCGCCTGTCTTGATGCCAGCCAGACGTACATAAGGTGCTTTGACCTTTGTATGGTCGAGGTTAAAGCTTTCGACGTTCATTTCTTTATCGCTCATCTATCCACTCCTTCTCGCGATCTCGGTAGCATCATTCATTGTAACGTCTGTATGTCAGGCGTGCATGCCGTCGTGGAGTTCGGCGGCATGTAGGGTGTTCTCCAACAGTGAGGCGACCGTCATGGGGCCGACCCCGCCGGGTACGGGGGTAATGAAACTGGCACGCTCTGCAGCAGGCGTGAACTCGACATCACCCGCGAGCTTGCCATCGGCCTGGCGATTGATACCCACGTCGATGACGACGGCCCCTTCCTTGACCCACTCGCCCTTGACGAGTCCGGGTTTGCCGAC
Source organism: Chromohalobacter beijerinckii (assembly GCF_023061185.1). GTDB lineage: Bacteria > Pseudomonadota > Gammaproteobacteria > Pseudomonadales > Halomonadaceae > Chromohalobacter > Chromohalobacter beijerinckii. The sequence continues at coordinate 70,306 of NZ_JAKGAK010000014.1, read as the reverse complement.
GGCGACGATGAGCAAGTCGGCACGGCGTACGTGCGATTCGAGATTCCGGGTGAAACGGTGGCAGACCGTGGTCGTGCTGCCGGCCAGCATCAGCTCCATGGCCATGGGGCGCCCGACGATATTGGAGGCGCCGACGATGACGGCATCCAAGCCACGTGCCTGAATGCCGCTCTCTTGTAAAAGCGTCATGATGCCTTTGGGGGTGCAAGGGCGCAGTACGGGGAGTCGTTGGGCGAGGCGGCCGAGATTGTAAGGATGAAAACCATCGACATCCTTGTCGGGGCGGATGCGTTCGAGAATCGGACGTTCGTCGAGATGCTCGGGCAGGGGGAGCTGTACCAGGATGCCGTCGATATCGGCATCTGCGTTCAGCGAGTCGACCAATGCCTCGAGTTCCGTCTGAGTGGTCGTGGTGGGAAGCTGGTGTTGCACCGAATACAGGCCGGCTAGATCGCAGGCGCGGTGCTTGTTGCGGACATAAACTTCGGAAGCGGGGTCTTCGCCAACGAGGACGACCGCGAGCCCCGGCGCGCGCTTACCGTCATGGCGGCGTGCCTGGACCTGACGAGATACCTGTTCGCGGACGTTAGCGGCAATCGCCTTGCCGTCGATCAACTGAGCGGTCATCGACTCGTTCCTTTGACATGCGTGGCCCGGTGCCAGGCGGCGTTCGGGCGGCGTTAGAGAAAGAGGCGCAATTTTCGCACGCTGGGAGGCGCAGTCAATGTATCCCTCACGTGAGGAAGACAGAAGGTGAAACGTAAGGGCTTGACCTGGCAAGGAAGATGCGTAGAATACGCTGCGCATCGACGGGCTCGATTGGCCATGCCCAAGCGGTCTCGGAGTAACGGGGTATAGCGCAGTCTGGTAGCGCGCCTGCTTTGGGAGCAGGATGTCGGGGGTTCAAATCCCTCTACCCCGACCAACCTCCGAATCCTCTCGAGGGTCGGTTCTAGGTTGGGTCTGTGCCGGCGTTATTAAGCGCTCATAGCTCAACCGGATAGAGCAACGGCCTTCTAAGCCGTAGGTTGCAGGTTCAAGTCCTGCTGGGCGCGCCAGGCTAAAAGCCAAAACGCACCAGGCTAAAGCCAAAAAGAGTATCGATGTCGGGATTATTCCCGTGCGTATCAAGTTGTGGTGGATGTAGCTCAGTGGTAGAGCCCCGGATTGTGGCTCCGGTGGTCGTGGGTTCGATCCCCATCATCCACCCCATGCTTGAATAGGCTGCAACAAATCGTCGTCGTGGTGGATGTAGCTCAGTGGTAGAGCCCCGGATTGTGGCTCCGGTGGTCGTGGGTTCGATCCCCATCATCCACCCCAGCGATGGTTTCTTCCTTTTGTCCCCCGTGTTTGTTTCTCCCTTGGTATAATCTCCCTTTCGTGGTTCGCACTCCGCACGCATGTGCCGAGGTGCCTCGTTTGGCTTTCTTACGTCGTCACGATGACTATTCGCCCTTTTTTCGCGTTTTCTCCCTTGTAAGATGAGGCATACAGCCCCATAAACTTTGCAGTGCGCTTGCCAGCGCGAATGGGGATTCATAGAATCCTCGTCTTATACGTATTTTCAGAACGCCCCCAGTCGGTAGAGGATCATTCATGCAAGTTTCCGTTGAGTCGACTTCCCAGATCGAACGTCGTGTCACCGTCCAAGTGCCGGCTGCCGAAGTCGATCAAGCCGTGGCTACCCGTCTCCAGGAAACCGCCAAGAACGTGCGGCTGAACGGCTTTCGGCGTGGCAAGATTCCGCAGGCGGTCGTGCGTCAGCGTTTCGGCCAAGAAGTCCGCAACGAAGTGGTGGGCGAAATGATGCGCCAGCACTATGTGCAGGCGATCACTCAGGAAAGTCTCAACCCGGCGGGCTCTCCGCAGGTAGAGCCGACCGTCGACGAAGACGGTAAGGACCTGGAGTTCGTCGCGACCCTTGAGGTATATCCCGAGTTCGAGCTCAATACGATCGAAAACACCGAAATCGAGCGCCCACAGGCAGAGGTGACCGAAGCCGATGTCGATCAAATGATCGACACGCTGCGTTCACAGAATGCCGAGTGGGAAACGGTCGAGCATGCCGCGGCCGATGGCGATCAGGTGACCGTCGATTTCCAAGGGTTCCTGGGTGATGAGCCGTTCGAAGGTGGCGCCGCCGAGGGCCATGAGCTGGAACTGGGGTCCAATAGCTTCATCCCCGGTTTCGAAGAGCAGCTGGTGGGTGCTCAGGCCGGTGACGATCTCGAGATCAAGGTGACCTTCCCTGAAGATTATCAGGCGGAACACCTGGCAGGTCAGGAAGCCACCTTCAAAGTGAAAGTGCACAAGGTGGCCGGCAAGCAGCTGCCCGAAGTCGATGATGAGTTCATCAAGCGCTTCGGTATCGAAGAGGGCGGTGTCGCTGCCTTCCGTGCCGACGTGCAGAAGAACATGGAGCACGAGCTATCTCAGGCCGTGACCAATCGCGTCAAGCAGCAGGCGCTTGAAGCGTTGCAGCAGGCCAACGACATTCCGGTCCCGCAGTCATTGATTCAGCAGGAGACCGAGGGACTCAAACGCCAGGCCGCGCAGCAGTTCGGTTTGGGGGAAGACTTCGATGTTTCCCAACTGCCTGACGAGCTGTTCGCCGACCAGGCGAAGAAGCGCGTTCAGGTCGGTCTGCTGCTGGCCGAAGTCGTCAAGGTCAATGAACTCGACGCCAGCGACGACGAAATCAAGGCACGCGTCGAAGAGCTGGCGCAGCAGTATCAGCAGCCTGAGCAAGTGGTTGAGCATTACCTCAAAAACGAGGAAATGAAGAACCAGGTCAAATCCTCGGTTCTAGAAGACAAGGCGGTTGACAAGCTGCTGGAGCAAGCTCAGGTTAAGGACGTCGAGATGTCCTATGAGCAGGCTTTGCAAGCGGCACAACAGCAGCAAGAAGCAGATGATGAGGACGAAGCGCAGGAAGAGACCAGCGCCTAAGCGTTCTCCCGCGTGCCGTCGCAAGTGCCTGGACCCGGCTACGGCCGGGTCTCTAGTCACTGGAGCAATCAGTCACCGAATTAAGGAAGCCACGCAATGGGCAACGAGTTCGATATCAGCAACGCCGGCGGTTTGGTCCCCATGGTGGTGGAGCAAAGCGCGCGTGGCGAGCGGTCCTACGACATATACTCTCGCCTGCTCAAAGAGCGCGTTATCTTTCTGATTGGCCCGGTCGAGGACTATATGGCCAATCTGGTGGTGGCTCAGTTGTTGTTTCTCGAATCCGAGAACCCCGACAAGGACATCCACCTTTACATCAATTCGCCGGGCGGCTCTGTGACGGCAGGGATGTCTATCTATGACACCATGCAGTTCATCAAGCCTGATGTGTCTACCGTGTGTGTCGGCCAGGCCGCCAGCATGGGCGCTTTGCTGCTTGCCGGCGGCGCCGAGGGCAAGCGCTACTGCCTGCCGCACTCACGGATGATGATTCATCAACCGTTGGGCGGCTATCAGGGTCAGGCCGCGGATATCGAGATCCACACCAAGGAAATTCTAAACATCCGCCAGCAGCTCAACGAGATTCTCGCCAAGCATACCGGCCAGGATGTGGAAACGGTTGCACGAGATACGGATCGCGATAATTTCATGAACGGCGCCCAGGCGGCCGAGTACGGCCTCATCGATGCCATGCTGGATAAGCGCCCTGTATCCTGATAGCGTTTAACCAAACATGGTAGCGATTAGCGAGACATGCATTTATTACCGGCGGTTCGTCAGGGCCGCCGCTATCACGAGGTACACGAATGGCTGACGGCAAAGGCAAAGACGAGAGCGGCAAATTGCTGTACTGCTCGTTCTGTGGCAAGAACCAGAACGAAGTGCGCAAGCTGATCGCGGGTCCTTCCGTCTACATCTGTGACGAATGTGTCGATCTGTGCAACGACATCATTCGCGAAGAAGTGCTGGAGGCCGATGCCGAGGGCGATGACGAGCGCCTACCGGCACCGCGCGAGATCCGTTATACATTGGATGATTATGTCATCGGGCAGGACCGTGCCAAGCGGGTGCTGTCGGTGGCGGTCTACAACCACTACAAGCGTCTTCGTGCCGATGTGAAGACCGACGATGTCGAACTCGGCAAGTCGAACATTCTCCTGATCGGCCCGACCGGTAGTGGTAAGACCTTGCTGGCCGAGACCATGGCCCGCTTGCTTAACGTTCCGTTCACGATCGCCGATGCGACGACGCTGACCGAAGCCGGTTATGTGGGTGAAGACGTTGAGAACATCATCCAGAAGCTGCTGCAGAAGTGCGAGTACGATGTCGACAAGGCGCAGCGTGGGATCGTCTACATCGACGAGATCGACAAGATTTCGCGTAAGTCGGACAATCCCTCGATTACGCGCGATGTCTCCGGTGAAGGCGTTCAGCAGGCGCTTCTCAAGCTGATCGAAGGTACGACAGCTTCGATACCGCCACAAGGTGGTCGCAAGCATCCCCAGCAGGAATTCCTGCAGGTCGATACCAGCAACATGCTGTTCATCGTCGGCGGGGCGTTTGCAGGGCTGGAGAAGGTGATCCGGGACCGTATCGAGAAAGGTGGTATCGGCTTTAACGCAGAAGTGAAGAGCAAGGACTCTGAAAAATCGATGGGGGATGTCCTTGCGGGTGTCGAACCTGAGGACTTGGTCAAGTTCGGTTTGATTCCTGAGTTCGTGGGTCGTGTTCCGGTGATCGCGACGCTGACCGAGCTCAGCGAAGAAGCTTTGATCCAGATTCTCACCGAGCCCAAGAACTCGCTGATCAAGCAGTACACGCACCTGTTTTACATGGAAGGTGTCGAGCTGGAGTTTCGCGAGGATGCCTTGCGTGCCGTGGCTCACAAGGCCATGGAACGCAATACGGGGGCACGTGGTTTGCGTTCGATCCTCGAGTCCGTGCTGCTCGATACCATGTACGAGGTGCCATCGCTGGAGGATGTCACCAAGGTGGTCATCGACGCCTCTGTCATCACCGGTGACAGTGAGCCGCTACTGATTTATTCCCAACAGGAAGAAAGCAAGGTAGCTGGCAAGGACGGTTGAGCTCTAGCCTGAGTCACCGTGGGGGCCTAAGGGCCCCCTTTTCGTATGTGTCCCTGTTTTGCGCCATGAAACCGAAGGGCTGCACGGTTGCATCATGCTGGATGCGCCCCCATTTCTCTGGCATTAGTGCCGTCTCGCGGCCCATCCACCGAATTTGTTGAGGAACGTCTGCGATGGAGCAGAACGCTGAACAGACCTTGAGTCTTCCCCTTTTGCCGCTGCGGGATGTGGTTGTCTATCCGCAGATGGTGATTCCGCTGTTCGTGGGGCGCGAGAAGTCGATTCGCGCGCTCGAGACGGCCATGGAAAACGACAAGCGGATATTACTCGTTGCCCAGCGCGAGGCCGGTCAAGATGACCCGGAATTCGGCGATCTCTTCGATGTCGGCACGGTGGCCGAAATCATGCAGCTCCTGAAGCTGCCTGATGGTACCGTCAAGGTATTGATTGAAGGTGATTACCGTGCCGATGTCCGAGATATTCATGAGGACGACGCGGGTTACGTCTCGGCCGAAGCCGTTCGCCGCGAAAGCGAGACGCTGACCGAACGTGAGCAAGAATCGCTGGTGCGCGTGCTACTCAATCAGTTCGAGCAGTACGTCAAGCTGTCCAAGAAGGTTCCTAACGAAGTACTCAATTCGTTGTCCGGAATCGAGGATCCCAGCCGCTTGGTGGACACCATCTGTGCCCACCTGTCGCTCAAGATCGGCGACAAGCAAGAATTGCTCGAGATGGATCGCGTGCGTGATCGCATCGAGCACCTGATGGCGTTGATCGAATCCGAGATCGATTTGCTGCAGGTGGAAAAGCGCATTCGCTCGCGCGTCAAGGACCAGATGGAGAAGTCGCAGCGCGAGTACTATCTCAATGAGCAAATGAAAGCCATCCAGAAGGAAATGGGTGAGCTCGAGAATGCGCCCAACGAGGCCGACAAGTACGAGCAGCTGATCGAATCCACGGGCATGCCCAAAGAAGCGGCCGAGAAAGCGCGTCAGGAGCTGGGCAAGCTCAAGATGATGGCGCCGACCTCGGCCGAGGCGACGGTGGTGCGTTCGTACCTTGATTGGTTGGTGGCGGTGCCCTGGAAAAAGCGCTCACGTGTTAAGCACGACTTAGTGCATGCGCAGAAAGTGCTCGATGAAGACCACTATGGCTTGGAAGAGGTCAAGGAGCGGATCCTTGAGTATCTTGCCGTCCAGAAGCGCGTCAAGAAGCTCAAGGGGCCGGTGCTCTGTTTGGTAGGCCCCCCGGGGGTCGGTAAAACTTCGTTGGGGCAATCGATCGCGCGGGCTACCAACCGGCGCTATGTACGCCTGGCATTGGGCGGGATTCGCGATGAGTCGGAAATTCGTGGCCACCGGCGTACCTATATCGGCTCACTGCCGGGCAAGATGATTCAGCGCATGAGCAAGGCCGAAGTGCGCAACCCGCTTTTCCTGCTCGACGAGGTCGACAAGATCGGTATGGATCACCGTGGCGACCCATCGTCGGCTCTTCTCGAAGTACTCGACCCCGAGCAGAACAATAGCTTCAGCGATCATTATCTGGAGCTGGATTACGACCTGTCTGATGTCATGTTCATCTGCACCGCGAACTCGATGAACATTCCCGAGCCGCTGCTCGACCGCATGGAGATCATTCGTCTGCCCGGTTACACGGAAGACGAGAAGCTGGCGATTGCCAAGCGGTATCTGGTACCCAAGCAGCTTAAGGCCAATGGTCTAAAGGAGGAAGAGCTCAGCTTCTCCGACGAGTCGCTACTGGAGCTGGTGCGCTATTACACGCGTGAAGCGGGCGTACGCGAACTGGAGCGCCAAATCGCCAAGGTCAGCCGTAAGGTACTGCGCGAGCGTGTCGAAGCCGAGAAGCAGCAAGGCGCGCAAGGCCCTCAATTGCTTGCCGCATCGGATATCGAAGCCTACGCTGGCGTACGCCGCTTCAGCTATGGCCTGGCCGATCAGCAGGATCAGGTGGGGCGTGTCACTGGGCTTGCCTGGACATCGGTGGGCGGTGAGTTGCTCAATATCGAATCGGTGGTGTCCCCAGGCAAAGGACGGCTCAACAAGACGGGCTCGCTGGGTGATGTCATGAAGGAGTCCGTGGATGCCGCGCATACCGTGGTGCGGGCGCGTGCCAAAGCGCTGGACATCGATCCTGATCGTTTCGAGAAGGAAGACCTGCACATTCATGTGCCGGAAGGGGCGACACCCAAGGACGGACCCAGTGCTGGCGTCGCCATGGTCACTGCGATGGTCTCGGCATATACCGCGCGCCCGGTCCGTTGTGACGTGGCGATGACCGGTGAAGTCAACCTGCGTGGGGAGGTGATGCCGATCGGCGGTCTCAAGGAGAAATTGCTGGCGGCGCGACGCGGTGGTATAAAGACGGTGCTAATACCGGAAGAAAACCGCCGGGATCTCAAGGAAGTGCCGGACAATATCAAGGATGCGTTGGATATCCGGCCCGTTAAATGGATTGATGAAGTTCTCGATGCGGCGCTGGTCGGAAAGGCAGAGGTTGAAACCGGGGATTCCCTAGCGGAAACTAGTCAGCCTTCGCGTTCCAATATCAGTACGCATTGACAGAATTTAGCGACCATGTCGTGGTATGAACCCGCGCATGGCGCGGCTCGGCGCGAAGCTTTCTTGACAAGAGTTTCGTGGCATTGCTATAAATTCCAGCCTTTGTTGTGACGCTTCAGGAAGTGGAAGTTTCGCGCCGATTTCCAGTCATTACCGAAACAGTCAAGGGGTGAAGTGTGAACAAGTCCGAGCTGATCGAAGCCATTGCTGCATCTGCCGACATTCCCAAGGCGGCTGCAGGCCGTGCGCTCGATGCCATGGTTGAGACCGTCTCCGATAGTCTGAAAAAGGGTGATTCCGTTGCACTGGTTGGCTTCGGCACATTCTCCGTCAAGGAGCGTGCCGCGCGTACTGGTCGTAACCCTCAGACAGGTCAGACGATTGAAATCAGCGCCGCTAAGGTGCCGACGTTCAAGGCAGGTAAGGCGCTCAAGGATTCGGTCAACTAAGACCGGTCGAGCGGGACCGAGGTGGTCGTCATGAGCGCGACGCATGATGAAAGCCGTGTCTAAAGCGAGATGTCGTGTCGGTTCGGTCCAGCCAAAGAGGCGTATCGCGTAAGCGGTGCGCCTTTTTCATGCCGGTGGCTGTGCTGGTCATGCCGGTGGCCGTGCTGGTAGTGTGAGCCCATTTTGACCGGGACACACTCGATGCCGGTATAATCCCCGTTGGTTTCAAGAATCTCCATCACGTCGAGGCAAGCATGCTGCAACGAATTCGAGAGGGTTCCCAAGGGTGGGCCGCCAAAATGATCGTCGGCGCGATCATCGTGACGTTCGCACTCTTCGGGGCCGAGTCCCTGGTCGGGGTCTTCACCTCCGGCAGTAATGACGCCGCGACCGTGAACGGCGAATCGATCGGCAAGCGAGCGGTCGAGATGCAGGTCCAGCGTGCGATTCGTTCTGGGCAAGTACCGCCCGACCAAGAGCGCGAGCTACGCAAACAGGTCACCGACCAACTGATCTCTACGGAATTGCTGGATCAATACGCCGAGGAAGGGGGTATGCATCTCTCCGATGCCCAGATTGATCAGCTCATCGTCAGCCGTCCCGAGTTCCAGGATTCGGAAGGAAGCTTTTCCCAAGACGTCTTCTCCAACCGTCTTTCGCAAGCAGGCTACACGCCGTTGTCGTTTCGCAGGGAACTGCGCAGGGACATGAAGCGTCAGCAGCTTCAGCAAGGTTTGGCGTTGTCGACCTTTGTTCTACCTAGCGAAGCGAATCGCCTGCAGGCTCTCCAGAACCAGACGCGTGACTTCCGCTATGCTGCACTGACTGAGGAGGATCTCGATGCCCCGGTCGAGGTGGGCCAAGACGACATGCAGGCCTATTACGACGCGCATCAAGATCAATATCAACGGCCTGAGCAGGTCAAGGTCGCCTACGTCGTGCTGGATCAGCAAGAAGTGGCCCAAGATGTTGACGTCGATGAGCAGCAATTGCGAGACGCTTATGCAGAAGAGCGCCAGGACGCTCCTCGCGAAGTCGCACACATCATGGTCGATTACGGCGATGAGCGTTCTCGCGACGAAGCCATGACACGTATCGAGGAAGCTCAGAACAAGCTTGACGACGGTGCAGACTTTGCAGCGGTGGCGGCTGAATACTCTGACGACTCGGCCTCTGCGGACCAGGGCGGTGATCTCGGCGTGATCAATCGTGGTTTCTTGGGCGAAGCATTCGATAACGCCGCTTTCTCGCTGGGTGAAGGCGACGTGTCGTCGATCGTCGATGGCGGCGATGGCTTGCATCTTATCAAAGTCACCGACATCGATTTCCCCAGTTACGATGAAAGGCGCGATCAGCTCGCCGAGCAAGTGCGTCTCGACAACTCCAGTGATGCGTTTAACGAGCGCGTACAGGCGCTGGAAGACCAAAGCTATGCGGCAGAGGACTTACAGAGCGTTGCCGACGAGCTCGGTCTTGAGATGCAGACGAGCGACTGGGTCTCCAGAGACAGCGTCGATGGCGTACTCGCTGAGCCTGGTGTGATGGATGCCGCCTTCAGCGAGGATGTTCTGGAAAATGGCTATAACAGTGATGTGCTGGAACTCGACGACCAACGTCGTGCCGTGGTGCGTGTCACCAATCATCGTGACGCCACGACCTTGCCGCTCGATGAGGTGAAAGGCCAGGTGCGTGAAGCGACCCAGGCCGTCAAGACACGCGAAGCGCTTGCAGCCCGTGCCCAAGCATTGATCGAGGCGCTCAAGAAAGGGGAAACAGTGTCACTCGACTGGCAGAGCGTTGTAGATGCCACGCGCGACGGAAACGACGCGCCCGACGGCGTGCTGCGCCAGGCTTTCCGCTTACCGCATCCCGATCAGGGGAGCAGCTTCGGGCAAGCTCCTACCGATGAGGGGGTCGCCATCATCGAGTTGACCGACGTACGTGACGGCGATACCGGTGGCGCGAGTGACAGCACGCAAATGACCCAGCGGTTGCGTGCTCAGGCCGCGATCCAAGGCTTGACCGAGACATTGCGCGAAGAAGCTGATATCGAGCGTCATTGATCGACACCCACGGGTAAAGATAAAAAGCGCGACTCTAAGAGTCGCGCTTTTTTATTTGTACAGGATATTGCCTATAGATTGCCGATCAAGGCAAGAGGCTTAGCAAGACGTGCCAGTATGTCGTTCCAGATCCTCGAGAATGGTCAGCGCCTCTTCGCGACTATCGCCACAAACAGCGCGGTCGTAATCGAAGGAATGGCAAACGCTGGGCCGTCGAGGATCACCGAAAAGGCGGCAGCGATTATCTTCATCGAGTTGAGCGCAGCGCACGCCCGCCGGTTTGCCGTTGGGCATGCCGGGAATAGAAGAGCTGATAGTCGGCGCAATACAACACGCGCCGCAACCGACGCGGCAAGACATGGAGGTGTTCCGTATAGCAAATAATGGGGGGTGTGTTTGACGTCTCGGTCACGTTGACTCGGCGATGGCACCCTTGTCGATTCCCTCGAAAGCCTGCACGCGAATTCGGCTGTGCGTCTCTTCGGCGATCTTCTCCGCCAGCCATGCGGCGATATGTTCGATGGTCGTGGGCGTGGAGAGCAGATGGCAGCGCTCGCTGGGGAGTGTCAGATGAAAGCGCCCCTGATCGGCGCGATAGGCAACACTCAGCGTATCCAGAGACTCATCGCCTTGCGGCGCGAGATCTTCGTCGTGGATCAAGTAGGAGGCATCCAGTGACTGTGCCCATTGGCGCTCCAGTTCGGGAGCGCGTTGACCGTCCTGCCAGATATGCAGGCGCGAGCGGTGGCCGTGGGCGATACGCTGGCAATTGCCTGCATGGTGCTTGAGCCCATGGCTGTAAGTATAGGCAGCCGTCTCGATGTCTTCATCGCGCAAACGCAGGCGAATCGTCTCTACCTTGGCGGGTGGTCGACGGCTGAGTTCGGCGGAGAGGTGCGTGGCCAATTGCTCTGGGGTGATCTCTGACCAGGGCAGCAAGGTAAAGCTTTGACGTGGGCCCCGAAGCTCCATGGGGTAGGGGAATTGCGTGCGCAGGCAGAGCCCCTCAGTGCAGTCGAATACCTGGATCCCTGGTGCTTCGGTCGGTACTAGCAAGGTATGGTCCAGGCCCTCGTCGAGCCGTGATTTGATCCAGGGTTTGACCTCTCCGAAGTCGAACAGCATGCCATCGGAGCCCAGCTCACCATCGAGTTCGGCATCGACATGCCAGCTGGCGCCCATCAGACCGTGTGTGGGCGACCACAGCGACGCGTCGATGTGAGTGAGGTGATTGACGAAAAGGGTCATCAGTCGATTCCCGCGATCTTGTGGGTTTGCAGCGCGAGGCGCCATTGCGGATGATCAAGGCAGTAGGCGACGGTGTCCCGCATGGTCGTACCTTGTCCGCCGCGTGGCGCGAGATCCATCGGCTGCAGGAAGAAATGCCTGAAGGCGAGATGCGTGAAATGCTCGGGCATCGCATCAGACTGCGGAAACACCAGCTTCAGCTCATCGCCTTGAGTGATGCGTAACGTTGCGTCGCCTTTTGGGCTGACGCATAACCAATCGATGCCGCCGGGCGGTGGGAGCGTGCCATTGGTCTCGACGGCGATCTCGAAACCTTGAGCATGCATGGACTCGATAAGTGGGGTGTCAAGCTGGAGCAGCGGCTCGCCGCCGGTAAATACCACATAGGGCACGGCGGCCTCTTGCGCGTGAGGCCAGAGGCTCATGAGATGCGCCGCCAAAGCTTGGGCATTCTCGAAACGTCCCCCGTTCTGCCCGTCGGTGCCGACGAAGTCGGTATCGCAAAAGCGGCAGTGGCTGGTGGCGCGGTCGCGTTCACGTCCCGACCAGAGGTTACAGCCCGTGAAGCGGCAGAACACGCTCGCTCGCCCAGCTCGGGCGCCTTCGCCCTGGAGCGTATAGAAGGCTTCCTTGACGCTGTACATTACGACATCTTCTCCGGTGCGGCATAGGTCAGGGGATCATCGACTCCCTGCTCGGCGAAGGCCGCCAGACGTTCTCGGCAGCTACCGCATTGTCCGCAGGCATACTCGCCTCCCAGGTAGCAGGTCCAGGTCTGGGCGTAATCGAGCCCCATCGACAGCCCGTCGGCCAGGATGGTGTGCTTGCTGTCATGCAAATAGGGGGCGGCGATACGTACGGGATTGAAATCGGCGACGGCGGCGACGGCGTTGACGCCTTCGACGAATTCGGGACGACAGTCGGGATACAGCACATGATCGCCGCCGTGGGCGCCATAAAAGCAGACATTGGCACCGATGTTGATGGCGTGACCGATGGCCAACGAGAGCAGGATCATGTTGCGATTGGGCACCACTGTGGCGGCCATGTTGTCGGCGTCGTAATCGCCCCCGGGCATGTCGCGATCGGCATCGGTAAGGGCGGAATTGCCGATCAGGCCGTGAATGGCGCGAATGTCGACCACTTGATGGGCGACGCCCAGCTGCTGACAGACCTGGCTTGCAGTCTCGAGTTCACGCGAGTGACGCTGGCCGTAGTGGAACGACAAGGCGTGGACGTCGAAGCCGGCGCGCAAGGCGCGATGCAGAACGGTATAGGAGTCCATCCCGCCGGAGTATATGACCACGGCCTTGGCGGTATCGTCGGGTGTGGTGAGCGCGGTCAGGGCGCTTGCCTCAGTGCCGGAGGGCTGAGGTGCATGGTGCGGTGTATCGGTCATGAAATTTGTCCTGAGCGGAGAATTTGTAGCCTCTCGCAAGTGTCGCGACACTTGCGAGAGACACGCCCGGGATCCGGTCCGGACGAAGCGCGCACAGTGTAACCGGCGAGCCCTTCACCGGCCAGCGTGGCATCAAGCCAGTGCGCTGCGCTCGCCGCATAACGAGGTCAGGAACTGGCGGCGGCGCTGGGCCTCGGGCAGCGATTGTGAGACCAGGTGGACGAGCTTGGTAAAGGCTGCTTCTGGCGTCATGTCGTCGCCGGCGAGCGCGCCGATATCCTTGAGCACATTGCCGCTGGCGTATGTGCCTAGCGTCACGGGGCCGTGCGGGCACTGACTAATGACGGCGAGCAACATGCCACGGCTGCTGGCGGTGGCCAGTTCGCCTGCCAGTGCGGTGTTTTCGGGGATATTACCACTACCCCAACTTTCGAGAACGGCGCCATGTATCGTGTCGTCGTCGAGCAATTGCGCGATCTGGCGTGCCTTAATGCCAGGCCACAATGGCAGGCGTATGACCGCCGACGTGGGTGCCAAGTCGGGGAGCTCGAAGCGTGGCGCGCCAGCGGGTGAAAGGCATCGCGCGGCATAGAGGACCGGCTCGTCATCGATGATCTCGCCCAGCAGCGGCCAGTTGGGGGCGTGAAAGGCATCGAACGCTTGAGTATCCCATTTGCGGGTGCGGCAGCCGCGCATGAGTTTGCCGCCGAAGGCGATGGCGACTTCAGTGAGATCCGTCCGAGCAGCGAAGCGTAGCGCCGTTTCGACGTTGTCGAGTGCATCGCTGTGGGGCGCTTCCAGCGGTTTCTGCGCCCCCGTGACAACGACGGGTTTGCCTAGGCCCTGTAATTGGAAGGCTAGGCTCGAAGCCGACCACGCCAACGTATCGGTGCCATGCAGCACCACAAAGCCGGCATAGTCCGCATAGCGGTCGGCAATGTCACGTGCCAGGCGTTGCCAGTCGGCGGGCGTGGCGCTGCTCGAGTCGATGGGCGTCGTGTATTCGAGCATTTCAAAAGGTGGTATGGCATCGCGCCGGTACGCTGCGAGGTGCGTGAAGGCTTGGCGCAGACGCGCCTCGAAGTCGCTACCGGGGCGAAGTCCTTGAGGCCCATCGAACATGCCGAGGGTGCCGCCGGCATAAAGGACGAGAACGGTGTTGGAGGTCATGGTGTCACGGGTGTCCGGAAAGATATCGGTATGGCGCGATGATAACTAGTCGTCGTCTCGTGCGGCCAGTGACCACCCATCGACGTTGCGCGATGGCGTTGTCGAGGCGCTCGGGGCGGTGGTCTTTTCGCGTATCGCAGCGACGTCTTCATGGCTGACGAAGCGCAATTTGCCGTCGTTGCGCTGAGGGTGAGAAATCAGTGGGCCCTGGAAGCGCCAGCAACGCTCGGGGACCCAGGAAACGTGGTAACGACGACCGGCGTACTCGACTTCACGGTCATCGATCAAGCGTAATTCGTCGCGTAGCGGTAGCCATGCGAAAAGATTGGAATGCAAGACCTCGTGGTGCTCACCGATGCGCACCGGCCCCACGAAAGTGCCGCGACCCAATGCGCGTCGGCGACGCGACACTCGCTCCGTTCCCTCTGCCATCCCCTTGCCGCAAAGATGCAAGGTCGTATCGTCGACTTGTTTGACGACCCAGATGGCAATGCCTTGTTGGCGGGACAGGCGATCTTGCAACCACTCGAGCATGCACAGCTCCTTCGACCGGTGGGGCGTGCGTTACAGGTCGTGCCCGAGAATGACTTGGCAAATGGCGGCGAAGCTACGCGCTTCCGGTGGATGATCGAGGTCGATCCCTAACGACCGGCTGATATCGGAGGCCGACACCAAACCGCGAATGATCGGAGCCTGCTCCCCGGGTGCGGTAATCAGCAAGTGCTGGTCACCGGATGCCTTGAGCGTTTCCACGAGATCACCGACGCGTGCGCTTTCCAACTGTGCTAGCGCCAGTGAGTGCAATTGCGCGCGCGGTGTCTGGATCATGTCCACGGTGACTTCCTCGCGCGGCACGTCATGTTTCTGCATAGCGATGGTGATCTTGCGTCCTCCGACCAGCTCGCGGGCGTTGATGACACCGGTGAATCGCCCGTCCGGCCCCATCACCATGAGCAAGCGCACGCCTGCCTGTTTCATGGTGTTGAGGGCCTGTGAAATGGTATTGGAGGTCAGGATGGTCTGGGCGCGCTGAGTGCTGAAATCGGTCAAGAGCCGCGCCGCCGGGCTGTCTAGCGTCAGTTTGTGCTGGGCAACGCGCGGCTGAGCTATGCCGGTGACGCCGTCGAGCTCCGACAGGGTCAGCGTGGAATAGAGGCGCGGGGTGGGGGATGTCGTCATGGTGAAGTGCCTCGCTTACTGAGCCGCCAGGCCGCGTCGGAATTCGTGGAACGAGGCCTTGGCGACAGGATTCACATGTGCTGGCGAAGATCGCCACGTACACTGTCGAGAAAAGTAATGAAATGGAGGTCTCTATCATCGTCCTGACGGTCGATGCGGCACCCCATCTTCATGGTGCGTTTGACGAGAATTTCATCGTAAATATCCAGTGTGACCTTGAGCGCTGGCTTGTCGCCAGGTGTGAGACTGCCATCTTCGAGCGTGAAACTTTCAAGCAGCGTCCCACGTACGCGCGTAATACCGCCTTCTGAAAGCACGCGGCGTACGAAGAGCCAGCCTTCGCATGTCAGCCAGGCTTCATGGGGGCGCTGGCGCAGGAAGAGAGTACGGTAACAAGCGCCCTCGGAGGCACCTTTTTCCGCCATGCTGCGGTAGCCCTCGGCGACGCGCGACGCCATTGCGCCTGACTCGGCCAGTTTGCGCACGGCAGCGTTATGTTCGCGATGGAGCTGGTCTTGACGTTGAAAGCGTTGCCAACGTGCGTAGTCGGCGAAAAGCGATGTCGAGTCCATCGTGGCTGTGGCTCCTGGGTCGGTTCGAATTGCCTATCATCGCTCATCGAGGCGTGATATTGCCAGCGTCGACGGGGGCGCGGGACGCGTCGCCTTGCCTTAAGCCGCGTGAAATGATGACGAGCCAGCGCTAAAGTTTACGCACGTGGGGCCGATGTATGAATAACGCTCGTAAAGTTAGTCTTTTCGGCGCTAGCGTCGGCGAGCCTCATGGTAAAAAGATCAACCTATTCGCTGAGGGCATGTCATGCCAACGATTACTTCCCTGGGTGTCGGCTCGGGGCTAGATTTGAGTGGCTTGCTGGACGAACTGGAAGAGGCCGAAAGCGCGAAGCTAGAGCCGATTACCGAACAGAAGGAAAGCTACGAAGCCAAGCTGTCAGCCTTTGGGCGCCTGGAAAGCAGGCTGGATTCGCTACGCGAGTCGGCAACTGCGCTCAATGATCCCGAGACCTTCCAGGCGCTGAGCAGCAAAATGCAGGGCGATGCCGTTAGCGTGTCGACCGATAATACGGCTGTTCCGGGACGTTACCAGGTTGAAGTCAGCGCCTTGGCCCGGTCACAGACGCTTGCTTCTGTGGGATTTGAAACAGAGGCCGAGCTCGACATCGGCGAACTTTCTTTCAACGTTGGCGACGAGGCGTTTTCCATCACCCTCGACGATAGCAACAACACTTTGGAAGGCTTGCGGGACGCAATCAATGCAGAAGACGCCGGCATCAGCGCTTCGATTATCAACGATGGCAGCGATATCCCACAGCGTCTGGTGCTGACGGCCACCGAGACGGGTGAAGCGAATCAAATCGCGATCTCCTCCGAAGAGGCGGGGTTGCAGGCGGCTTTCGGTTTTGACGCCGCCGCCCCCGAGGCCAGCGACATGCGTCAAACGGTGGCCGCACAGGATGCGCAGTTGAGCGTGAACGGTATCGCCATCACCAGTGCGTCGAATCATGTCGAGGGGGCGCTGCAAGGGGTGACTTTCGACCTGCAAGCGACCAATGAAGGCGAGTCGGATGCCCTGACGCTGAGTCGCGACGACGGCGCGATCAAGGATTCCCTCAATGATTTCGTCAAAGCCTACAATTCGCTGCAAGAGAGCATGTCGAGCTTGACGTCGTTTGATGCTGAGTCCGGAGTAGCAGGGGAGTTGCTCGGCAACTCCACCCTGCGAGGTGTGGAATCACAACTGCGCAATGCCATGGGGCATGTCGGGGACGGTGATTTTGCGTTGCTGTCCAACATGGGAATTTCCTTGGCGCTCGATGGAACGCTTGAGGTAGACGACGAGGCCTTGGACGAAGCGATCGAAGGCAATCTCGACAGTGTCAGCGCGTTTTTCGTCGGCGATGAAGAAAGTGACGGATTCGCCGCCAGTCTGGACACGGTGTTGGGCAACCTGCTGGATGAGGGAGGAACGCTGGATACGGCTACCAGTGGTATCGATACCTCTATCGAACGTCTCGGCGAGCGTTATACCAGTATGCAAGCCTCCATTGATGCGACGGTAGATCGCTACCGCACACAATTCGCCGATCTGGACGCACTGGTATCGCAAATGAACTCGACGAGTTCTTATCTGACCCAGCAATTCGACAGCTTGAACGCACAAATGAACCAGTAGGGGAACTATTATGAATATGATGCGAGGCGCCCAGGCCTATGCCCGTGTTGGCGTCGAATCCGGGGTGATGTCGGCCAGTCCCCATCAGTTGATCGTGATGCTTTTCGACGGCGCGCAAGCCTCTATCCGGGCCGCTAAGATGCACATGGAGGATGGCAATATCTCTGCCAAGGGACAGGCAATTTCCAAGGCCTTGAATATCGTCAACAACGGGTTGGCGGCGGCGCTTGATCATGAGCGAGGCGGTGAACTCTCGGAGCGCTTGGGAAGTCTGTACGACTATATCGCGCGGTTACTGCTGAGAGCCAACTTGCGCAACGATCAAGCCGCGCTCGACGAGGCCGCGCATCTGTTGGAAGATATCGGTTCGGCCTGGCGCGAAATCGCCCCGCAAGTGGATGGATCGTGACATGAGCAAGGCGTCGGAGCGTCTGGACATCTATGAGAATATGCTCGAGCTTTCTCGGGCGATGCTCGAAAGCGCACGTCACCAAGAGTGGGATGCGCTGATCCAGCAGCGTGCCCGCTATGTGGCCGATGTCGAGACATTACGGCGCGCACCTCAAGGCGAACAGCTCAATGCGCAAGAGCGTCAGTATTGCGCACGCATGATCGAGGAAATTCTCGAGCACGATCACGCCATTCGTGACCAGCTCGATGCCCGCTGCGAGGAACTTACGCAATTGATCGGCAGCTCTCGGCGCCAACAAGCGGTGGTACGTGCCTATAATCAAGGGCAGGGCACGCTATCACAGCGCACGCGCCCCTCTCGGGGCACTGAAGGGCACACGTGAGTAGCATCACGCCCATTATCGACACGCTGCTCCATCAGGTGCTGGGACAGCGTATCGACGCGCCTCGAACGAGCGACCTGCCCGCACCGGTCAAGCCTGTGCTCTCTAGTAATGCCGTCGAATCATTGACCCGTGAAGGCGGCGGTTTTCAGCAGCGAGGCTCCTCACAAGCCGAGTTCATCTCGGCGCGTGCCTCGGCGCTTCTCGAATCTGGCGTGTCTTCAGGCAAGGCGGGAGAGCATACGGCGACGACGCCCGGTTCATCCACGACGCATTTCAGTACCGCCGCGCGCACCATTGCCGATGTGCTGGCGCGTTTTCCCGCGCCGCCGTCATCGATTACCTCTCCGCAGCCGTTACTCCAGGAGGGAGAGGCGTCGCCGAGGCTTCTAGCGTCTCAGTTACAGCAAAATATTCAACAAAGTGGCGTGTTCTACGAGTCGCATCTGGCGCGTTGGCTGAAGGGCGAATGGTCGACGGCTGCGTTGGCGCGCGAACCGCAGATGGCGTTGGCGCCGCGTATGTCGGCGGCAGCCGGTCTTGCCACGGCCGAAACGCCTCATGCGGCGCGTATGGGGGACGCGGGACCGCCCGCTTCACGTGCGGCTATGGCTGAGATGGCATCACCGGTCACGTTGACTTCCTTGCGCCCCGCGACCGCTGTCAATCGTTTCGCCGAGGCGCCCTTGCTCGCTCAGCAAGGCGCTTCTCCTGAAGTGCTGTCGGCGCGTGGGGAGATGCTGGGGAGCGAACAGCGCCATGCCCTGGCGAGCTCGGCCTTGCAGCAAATCGGTACGGATCAAAGCGATACCTTGCAGTCTGTCGTCCGCCATCAACTGGAGATGTTGGTGACGCCGACACTACGTTGGGAAGGCATGCTGTGGCCGGGCATCATGCTAGCCATGACCCTACAGCAATGGTCGGGAGGCGACGGTCAAGATGCCGACGGGCAGGAGCAATCGCCGGGGCATGACGCATCGCCCTGGCATAGTGAGATGAATATTTCCTTGCCGCATCTCGGTGATGTGCATATCGCCATGACGCTGCGTGCCGAACAGGCCTCGTTGTCGATTTCGGCGCCTGAAGGGACGGCGTTGGAGCGCCTTTCTGAACAGGCGTCGGCGTTGCATGAGCGCCTGGATGCCCTAGGGGTACAGGCAGTGATCGACGTGCATCGTACGCCTGACAACGACCCAAGTGAGGAGCGTCATGAATGATACGTCCGACGAAAGGCGACGCGCCGTTGCGTTAGCCTATCAAGATACCTCGGCGGCGCCTGTGGTGGTGGCCAAGGGGTACGGTGACCTGGCTGAACGTATTGTCTCGACGGCCAAGAATGATGGCATTTTCGTGCATGATGCCCCCGAGTTGGTGGCACTTTTGATGCAGGTCGATCTGGATTCTCAAATCCCGCCCATGCTGTATCAAGTCATTGCCGAACTGCTGGCCTGGGTCTATGACCTGGAGCGTGAAGAGGCAAGCTTGAATACCGAGTCAGAAACGTCCGCACGTCGTTGAATTGCGACGAAGGGATGCGGTTTATTGACGCACCCCGTATTACATAGCTTGTTAATAATTAACTTGCTGTGGCGGGCCTTCAATTCACCGGCAACCCTTGCCGTTCGCGTATTACCGCCCCTTGAGCAGGGTCGATGCCGTACTAATGGGTGAGTAACCTCATTCTTTTTTTGTAAGTTTTTGTTGGTTTCCATGTAGGAGATGTTGAATCTTTTCATAGAAACGTCTCAAAATGATGCGACAGTAAGTACCGAGTCAGCCGAAAAAAGCAAAAAACTGGCTCATCGAAGAGAGGCCGTAGAAGCCTCCTTCGCCACAATAACGTCGTACGCAGGGATTTATATGGAAACCGATAGCCTTCTGGATGATATCCAAGATATCAACCTGTCCTACCTGCTGCTTACGCAGCGCATGATCAGCGAAGATCGCACCACCGCGCTCTTTCGTCTCAAGATGGACGACGAAATGGCGGATCTCATCGCTTCCTTGTCGATCAAGCAACTGACACAACTCGCGCGAACGAATCAACTGCTCTGCCGGCTCTGCTATGACGAGCCGGAGCAACTGCGCAAGCTGACCCACAATCAGCGGGAGCAGGGGTTGGGGCAGACGCATGCTGCCCTGTTGATGGCGAGCGCACATAACGAGTGCCCGTCCGTCTCTTCGAACTGAGGAGTATCGTCGTGAGCGAGAAAAGTCTAGTGGGCGAAATGCTGCAGGTGCAGCTCGCCATCGAATTGATCGATCTAGGGGCACGCCTGCAGGTGCTCGAGACCGAGACGGATTTGAGTCGTGGGCGCTTGATCAAGCTCTATAAAGAAGTGCGTGGCATGTCGCCCCCCAAGGGCATGCTGCCGTTTTCGACTGACTGGTTCATTACCTGGATGCCGAACATCCACTCCTCGTTGTTTTACAACATTTACTGGAGTCTTCTCGAAGACTGCGGTTGCGAGCGAATGTCGGCCTTCGTCAAGGCTTTCAAGCTTTATCTAGAGCAAGTCAGCCTTGAAGAAGGTGAGCCAGTGCTGGGGTTGACGCGCGCCTGGACGCTCATTCGCTTCTTCGAAAGCGGCATGATGCAGCTATCGGCCTGTACCAGTTGCGGTGGCCAGTTCGTCGCGCACGCGTACAGTCCCGATCGCGACTTCGTGTGCGGTATTTGTCAGCCGCCTTCGCGCGCCGGCAAGACACGCAAGAAACGTCAGGCCGAAGAGCGGGTGACAGTCCCGCGTCCTCAGCCTGTGTCGGCTTCTGAGGCGGATGGTATGACAGCGCGACGTCTCGTCGCTAGATAGGCGTTTTCGTCTCTAGTGTCGTCGCGATTGCCGGGGTAACGACCGAAACCGGGAAGCGATACGCGCATTTCTGCGTTTTTTC
This sequence comes from Chromohalobacter beijerinckii, assembly GCF_023061185.1. Lineage (GTDB taxonomy): Bacteria > Pseudomonadota > Gammaproteobacteria > Pseudomonadales > Halomonadaceae > Chromohalobacter > Chromohalobacter beijerinckii. The sequence continues at coordinate 49,298 of NZ_JAKGAK010000014.1, read as the reverse complement.
ATTCAAGGCGTGTCGCTTCCTGCCGATAGAGATATCAACGGGCCAGTCATGCATGCCGCTAGGAGCTTTCTGCTGTGTTGATTCTAATCGGCTATTTGGTTGTTATCGCATCGGTCGGGGGCGGTTATACCCTCGTCGGGGGCCACTTCGGTGCGCTGTTCCAGCCATCCGAAATTCTCATGATCGTCGGTGCCGCCGTAGGCGCCTTCATCGCCGCCAATAATGGCAAGGCGATCAAGGCTACCCTACGGACATTCTCGAAGCTCAGACGTACCAATAAGTACAACAAGACGATGTACATGGAGCTGATGGCATTACAGTACCGCTTGCTGGCCAAGGCTCGGCGAGACGGCATGCTGGCCATCGAGCGCGACATCGATGCCCCTGAGGATAGTGCGATTTTTGCGGACTATCCGAAGATCTCCAATGACCCTTTGATCATGGCGTTTATCACTGACTACTTGCGCCTGATGGTGAGCGGCAATATGGATCCCTTTGAGATCGATACGCTCATGGAGCACGAGATCGACACCTTTCAGCACGAAGCGGAAATCCCCGTGCATACCTTGCACAGTGTTGGCGATGGCTTGCCTGCGTTCGGCATCGTGGCAGCCGTCATGGGTGTGGTACATGCTCTGGGCGCGGCCGATCAAGGCGCCGCAGCGATGGGGCAAATGATCGCCCAGGCGCTGGTGGGGACTTTCCTGGGGATCTTGCTCGCGTACGGGTTCGTGCTTCCCGTTTCGCAACGTTTGCAGTTGCAAGTCACCGAAGCGATCAAGATGTTGCAGTGCGTCCGCGTGACACTCATGGCAAGTCTCAACGGCATGGCGCCGCAGTTGGCGGTAGAGTTCGGGCGTAAGGCACTGTTCATTGCCGAACGCCCCTCGTTTACCGAGCTCGAGGAGCACGTTCGAGCCGAGGGTAGTGCCACGCGCGGCACCGGGACGGGATAAGCATGAGCAGCGAGCGTCGCCCGATCATCGTCAAACGCAAGAAAGTGGTCAGCAAGGGACATCATGGCGGTAATTGGAAGATTGCCTACGCCGATTTCATGACCGCATTGATGGCGCTCTTTCTGGTGCTCTGGATTTTGTCGATGGTACCTAAAAACGAGCTCAACCATATCGCCGAGTATTTCCGCACGCCCTTGGCGGTGGCAATGACAGGCGGCGACAAGTCGACAGCAAGTACCAGCGCGATCCCCGGTGGCGGAGCGGACCCCACTTTCTCTGAAGGCGAAGAGCGGCGCCTGGACATTCGCCAGCAATCCCGGCCCAGTGACGAGATGCGCCGTCTGAGGGTGCTTCGCAACCGTTTGGAACGCCAGGTTCGCGAAGATCCGAACCTGCGTCAGATGAGCTCGCAGTTGAGAACAGACTTCATTCCCGAGGGCCTGCGTATTCAACTCGTCGATACTGACAAGCGACCCATGTTCGAGTTGGGCAGTGCCCGGCTCGCACCTTATATGCGTGATCTCTTGCAGGCTTTGGCGCCGGAGCTCAATACGGTCCCCAATGCGATTAGCCTCACCGGGCATACGGATGACCTGCGTTACGCCGGTGGGGAAGCTGGGTATAGCAACTGGGAGCTTTCTGCCGACCGTGCCAACGCGTCGCGTCGTACCCTGGTCGCTGCCGGGCTTGATTCCGGCAAGCTACTGCGCGTTGCAGGGATGGGGTCACGCGTCAATCTCGAGGGGACACAGCCCAGTGATGCGGTCAATCGGCGTATAAGCATCGTCGTGTTGTCGGAGCACGCCGCCGAGCAGATCCGCGATCAGGGCGAGGCCGGCGCGGCGAACCCCGAGACGATACTCGGCGGCATGGATGATACGCGGCGAGATGGATTGTCGCCGACGCAGGGCGCCGACTCATTAATGCGTAACGCACTCCCGAAAGTGTATGAACGCACCACTGGTGGCGGTGAAGGGCAAGATCAGTCATCGCCCTAACGATCACGATCACGTGGAACGAGCATGGATATAACAGAATTCTACGAGACCTTTTTCGAAGAGGCCGAAGAGCTACTGGGCGACATGGAGCGCCACCTGCTCGAGCTGGATCTCGACGAGCCGGATCCGGAGCAACTCAACGCCATTTTTCGTGCCGCGCATTCGATCAAGGGTGGCGCGGGCACCTTCGGATTCAGCGTGCTGCAAGAAACCACGCACATGCTCGAAAACCTGCTGGATTATGCCAGGCAGGGCGAGCTTACCTTACGCACGGACATCGTCGACCTCTTTCTGGAAACCAAGGATATGCTTCACGACCAGCTTGATGCCTACCGCAATGGCGCCGAACCGGATCCGGAAGCCTATGCCCGTATTTGTCAGACGCTGAAACAGCTAGCGCTGGATGAGCTGGGACATGGCGTGGGCAGCGAGCCCGAGGCCGATATCGCGCCCCCCGAGCGGGCGGCGGATGAAACCGAAGGCCTGACTGCCGGGAATACGGTTGGTGAGGACGCGTCGGAGGATCAAGCGCATGAAGCTCAGGCCGCCGAGGCCGATACTGGCTGGCTCCGCGTCGTGCTCTTGAACGTTTCCGACAAGGACCGTGAACTTCTCGTCGAGGAACTCGGGAATCTGGGCGCCGTGAAAGAGCAGCACGGTGATGCCGCACGTTATGAGGTGGTGCTGGAAAGTGCCTCCAGCCGCGACGATATCGAAGCCGTGATGTGCTTCATCGTCGAGCCTGAGCAACTAGACATCGCTGCGATCGCCGCACCGACCGAGACGACGCAGGCCGAGGCTGCCTCGGTGCCTGCCGTGTCGCAGGGCGATGCACCGGCATCCGAGGCGCCCCCTGCCGAGCAGGTGAAGGCTCCCGCAGAAAAAGCACCAGCCCAGGCAGCGGCCGATGATAAACCTGCGAATGCGGCGCCAGGAAACAAGGGCGGCGGTGCCAAGAAAAAGGCGGGCGGGGAATCGGCGACGATTCGCGTGCCGGTGGAAAAGGTCGATCAGATCATCAACCTCGTCGGTGAGCTGATCATTACCCAGTCCATGCTCGATCAAACCGCCAGTGAACTCGACGTGGCCGCGCATGGGCCGCTGGTCAATGGCATGAACCTGCTACAGCGCAACGCGCGTGACTTGCAGGAGTCGGTGATGTCGATCCGCATGGTGCCGATGGACTACGTGTTCAGTCGCTTTCCTCGCTTGGTGCGCGATCTTACCGGCAAGCTGGGCAAGGACATCGAGCTGGTCACTGAGGGCAAGTCCACCGAGCTCGACAAGAGCCTGACCGAGCGCATCATCGATCCTTTGACGCACCTCGTGCGCAATAGCCTCGACCATGGCATCGAGATGCCTGATGCGCGTGAGGCCGCCGGCAAACCGCGCACCGGCACGCTGACGCTTTCCGCCCAACACCAGGGTGGCAACATCCTCATCGAAGTGAAGGACGATGGCGGCGGTCTCAACCGCGACAAGATCCTCGCCAAGGCGGCCCATAACGGGCTGACCGTTTCCGATAGCATGAGCGACGACGAGGTTTGGCAGCTTATCTTCGCGGCGGGATTTTCGACCGCCGATCAGGTCAGCGACGTCTCCGGTCGTGGCGTGGGCATGGATGTCGTCAAGCGCAATATCCAGGCCATGGGCGGCCACGTCGAGATTCAGTCTTGGCCTGGGAAAGGCACCACGACCCGCGTGGTATTGCCGCTGACCCTGGCCATTCTCGATGGCATGTCGATCAAGAGCGGATCGGAGATCTTCATCTTGCCGCTTTCTGCAGTGCTCGAGTCACTACAGCCCAGCAACGATGATATCTACTCGATGGCGGGCAACGACAAGTTGCTCAAGGTACGCGACGAGTACCTACCGCTGATCGCCTTGCACGACATCCTGAACATAGACGGCTCCGAGCAGGATCCGACCCAATCCATTGCGGTCATCCTGCAGGCCGAGGGGCGGCGCTATGCCTTGTTGGTCGACGATCTCGTCGGTCAGCAACAAGTGGTGGTCAAGAACCTCGAAACCAACTATCGCAAGGTGCCGGCCATTTCCGCCGCGACGATTCTGGGGGATGGCAGCGTGGCGCTGATCCTCGACGTCGCCGATGTCAACCGCTTGCACTGTCAGCGTGCCAACGCTCCCAGGCACGCTGAACTAACCGCATCACGCCAGGAGGACGTAGTTCATGAGTGATATGACCCAAGCCGCCGAAGCGGCTATCGATACGCAAAGTCAGGAATACCTGGTGTTCTCGCTGGGTAGCGAGGAATACGCCGTCGATATCCTGAAAGTTCAGGAAATCCGTGGCTATGAAAACGTAACGCGTATCGCCAATGCCCCCGACTTCATCAAGGGCGTAACCAATCTGCGCGGCGTGATCGTGCCGATCGTCGACCTGCGCATCAAGTTTCATCTCGACAAGATCGAATACGAAGGACAGACCGTGGTGATCGTGGTCAACGTCGCCGACCGGATCGTGGGCATCGTGGTTGATGGGGTATCCGATGTCATGACGCTTACCTCCGACCAGATCAAGCCTGCGCCCGAGTTCGGTGAGACGTTATCCGCCGATTATCTCAGCGGCCTGGGCAGTCTTGAGGACCGCATGCTGGTCATCGTCGATATCGAGAAACTGCTGACCAGCGAGGAAATGGCATTGGTCGAGCAACAAGCACAATAACGCTGTCGCGAGGCGTCACGAGAAAACGCCAACGCCAACCAATAAAAACGAACACCAGGGAACCGTATCATGCGCAATAACCAGCCCGTTACTCAGCGCGAGCATGAGCTCGCGGATGAAGATTACCTGTTGTCCCGCACCAATTTGAAAGGGGTCGTCACCTACGCGAATCCGGCTTTCGTCGAGATCAGCGGCTTTAGCTATGAAGAGCTCGTGGGGGCGCCACACAATCTCGTACGTCATCCGGACATGCCGCCGCCGGCGTTCGAAAACTTTTGGGTCACTCTGAAGAAGGGAGAGATCTGGAGCGGGGTGATTAAGAACCGTTGCAAGAATGGTGACTTCTACTGGGTGCATGCCACCGTGACGCCGATTTTCGAAGGCGGCGAGATCGTTGGCTATACCTCGGTGCGCGTCAAACCCACTGCCAAGGCCCGTGCCGATGCGGAGCGCGCCTATGCGGCCATGTCAGCGGGCAAACGTCGTGGGGTCAAGCTCGACCATGGCCAGATTCAGCATACCGGTGTCTTGGCGCGTCTCAAGGGTCTCAAGTTCAATACCTTCAAGGGCCGGCTGGTGACCATGATCGTCGCGGCGGTGCTGATGCTAGCGGTCAGCAGTGTCCTGTCCATGGTCAGCTTGCAGCGCGCCGGTGACAAGTTGCAGGCACACTCAGAGCAAGGCCTGGAAGACGTTGCCCGCTTGCAGAAAATCGATCAGCTGATGTCCAGCGGTCGAAACCTGGTCGATAAGCCCGTGAGCAACCCGATGTCGGGTGACATGGAAGCGGTAACGGCCGAGGCCGAAGCACTGATGACCCGGCTTTCCGAAACCTGGAGCGCGTATTACGACGGCCGTCCCGCCAATCACAGTGATGCCGCAGAAAGCTTCGATGCTTCCGTCCAGCGTTATCTGGACGATGGGCTGCGGGTAGTGTTGGATACTCTGAATGCCGGCGACTTCTATGAAGCCTATGTGGCTTACAACGATGTGTTGGAAGGCGAACGCGATCAGGTTAGCGAGCAGCTCAATAGCCTGGTCGACGAAAAGCGCAACGATGCCATGAGCATGGCCAAAGAAGCGGCCGAGACACAGCACGATATGCTGCTGTGGCAGGCGGGTGTCTTCATCTTCGGGCTGCTCATGCTGGTGGTGCTAGGGATCATCACGGTGCGCTCGACGCTGCGCCCGGTGCGCGAGGCCCTGGATTTCTCACTACAGATCGCAGCCGGTAACCTCGGCGCCAGTCTCAAAGGCGGCAAGCAAGATGAAATCGGTCGCCTCACCCGTGCGCTGGATACCATGCGTCGCAGCCTTGGCAATATCGTCAAGGAAGTCAACGAAAACGTGGGCGTGGTGACACCGGCGACCCGCAACATTGCCGAAGGCAACGAAGACCTGTCCTCGCGGACCGAGCAGCAAGCCGCATCGCTTGCCCAGACGGCCTCAAGCATGGAAGAAATGACCGCCACCGTGAAGCAGAATGCCGACAACGCGCGTCAGGCTAGCCAGCTCTCGAGCACGGCGAGCGAGACGGTGCGGCAGAGCGGCGAGGTCATGGGGCAGGTGGTCAGTACCATGGGGCGTATCCGCGACAGCTCTCATCAGGTAGCCGATATCGTCGGGATGATCGACTCGATTGCCTTTCAGACCAATATCCTAGCCTTGAACGCTTCAGTCGAAGCAGCCCGTGCGGGTGAGCAGGGGCGTGGCTTCGCCGTCGTCGCTGGCGAGGTCCGTAACCTGGCGAGCCGTAGCGCCCAAGCATCGAAGGAAATTCGCGAGCTGATCGACAACTCCACGAAGGAAGTCGAAGGCGGTACCGATCTGGTACGCAAGGCCGAGGGCAGCATCGAGGAGGTGGTCAACTCTGTCACGCGTGTCAACGACATCATGAACGAGATCACTGCGGCGTCCGACGAGCAGAGCAGCGGTATCGAACAGATCAATCAGGCCATCACGCAGATGGACGATGTCACCCAGCAGAACGCTCATCGCGTACAGCAAACGGCCTCGGTGGCTGCCGATCTCGAGTCAAGCGTCAACGAGCTGTCGCGCTCCGTGGCTGTCTTCCGCCTCGCCGGCAGTGGTGTTGAAACGGTGCGTCGCAACAAGAATTCGGCGAGTCTCGCCAAGCCGCAGGCCTCCGCAAGTACCAGTGGCGACAAGCAGGCGACGTCACATTCAGCGCAGCGTCAAGAGACTTCACTGGTGTCTCGGCGTCAGGAATCACAGGAGGCGGGCGCTCACCAGGCATCACATGAAGAAGAGTGGGAGTCCTTTTGAGCGAATTTCGTCAGTCCCCTGCGCCGCAGGAAGAGCATCCTAGCTTGTTCGGAGCCGCCGACCGGGATCTTGAATTCACGGAGGCGGATTTCGACAAGATACGCACGCTCATTTATCAGCGCGCCGGCCTCGTGCTGGCGTCGCACAAGCGTGAAATGGTCTACAGCCGCTTGGCAAAGCGGCTGCGGCTGCATGGTATGCGCCGCTTCAGTGATTATCTGGCGCGTCTGGACCAACATCCTGAGTCGCCAGAGTGGGAGGCGTTTACCAACGCACTGACGACGAATTTGACGTCTTTTTTCCGCGAGGCACATCACTTCTCGTTGCTCGCGGAGCACGTCAAGCAAGCGACCTCTCCCGTACGGATCTGGTGTGCTGCGGCGTCGACGGGAGAAGAACCCTACTCGTTGGCGATTACCCTGAGTGAGGCGCTGGGTAGCCGGGCCTCTCAGGCGCAGATTTTGGCCACCGACATCGATACCGACGCGCTGGCCAAAGCGCGCAAGGGGATCTATGCGCTGGACCAGCTTGAGAAGGTTTCCGAAGCGTGCCGTCGGCAGTTTTTCCTGCGGGGCAGTGGTGCACGTGCCGGGATGGCGAAGATTCGTCCTGAACTGGCCTCGATGATCGACTTTCAATCACTCAACCTGACATCGGGCAATTGGGTGGCGAAGGGGCCATTCGATGCCATCTTTTGCCGTAACGTGATGATTTATTTCGACAAGGAGACACAGGCGCGCATTTTGGAGCGCTTCGCTCCGTTGTTGAAATCCAATGGGCTGTTGTTTACCGGCCACTCGGAAAATTTCTCCTACCTGACGCAGCGCTTCAAGTTGCGAGGGCAGACCGTGTACGAATTATCGCGCTGACCCTTCAGCGTACATGGTACTGGCCGATAGTGGATCTATATGAGTGTGTCGTGCTCGACATCGTGACGGCCGACGTGACGTGCGTGGCCCCGCGTCACATGTGTGCATGAAGATTAAGGAGTAGTGGCGTTGACCTCGAACAAGATCAAGGTGCTATGTGTCGATGATTCGGCGCTGATTCGCGACCTGATGAGCAAGATCATCGACAGTCAGCCGGATATGGAGGTCGTTGCCACGGCACCCGACCCTCTAGTGGCCAGGGATCTGATCAAGCGCACCAACCCCGACGTATTGACCCTGGATGTGGAAATGCCGCGCATGGACGGTCTCGATTTCCTCGAGCGTTTGATGCGTTTGCGTCCCATGCCGGTGCTGATGGTGTCCTCGCTGACCCAGAAGGGCTCAGAAATCACCCTGCGTGCCCTGGAACTCGGTGCGGTCGATTTCGTCGCCAAGCCGGAAATGGGCATCCGCGAAGGCATGCTTGAATACACTCAGATGATCGCCGACATGATCCGCGCGGCAGCACGCTCGCGTCCCAAAGCCGTGGCCAAGCAACCGCCGGCGAAGGATCAGGCACCGCTAAAGGCGCCGATCCTCTCGAGTGAGAAAATCATTATCATCGGGGCCTCGACGGGCGGCACCGAAGCCATCCGCCATGTGCTGGAGCCTCTGCCAGCCAATTGCCCGGCGATTCTTATAACCCAGCACATGCCGGGCGGATTCACGAAATCCTTCGCCGAACGTCTCGACAAGCTATGTCGCATCTCGGTCAAGGAAGCAGTGGACGGTGAGCGTGTTCTACCCGGCCACGTCTATATCGCGCCGGGGGACTGGCACATGAAGCTGGCGCGCTCGGGCGCCAACTACGTCATTCGCTTGGACGCTGCGCCGCCTGTCAACCGGCACCGTCCGTCGGTGGATGTGTTGTTTCATTCCGCCGCGCAAAGCGCAGGTCGCAATGCCATCGGTGTGATTCTCACCGGCATGGGTAAGGACGGTGCGGCGGGTCTGCTCGAAATGCATCAGGCAGGCGCCTATACGATTGCCCAGGATGAAGCGAGTTGCGTGGTCTTTGGCATGCCGCGCGAAGCGGTCATCCTCGGTGGTGCCGCCGATACCATTGCACTTTCCGATATCCCCGCTGCGCTGATGAAACGCGCCGAAGCCTCCGGGCGCGCGCAGCGGGTATGACCGCGATCTAGACAATAAACCGGGGCAATCCTTACTTATCACCGATTCAACCACTGCAACCGACGCCAGGGAACTCATCAGGAGACGACATGGGAAAAATGCTGAACGACCTTTCGGTCAGGGCTAGTCTGACAATTGCGCTGACGATCATGGTCGTCATGTGCGCGATCATCAGTGCATTGGGGTTCTACTCCAACCAAAAAAGTGCCGAGGCACTGGATACCATCGGTACCATTGGTTTCGAGCAGACCAACACCGTCAACCGGGCCACCTTGAACCTGGTGCGTGCGCGCAGCCTACTGGCCAGCTATCGCAATGCCGTGGAGGACGGCGATAGCGATCGGGCGGCAAGTTTACAGGGAAGAGTCGAGGATGCCCTGGATAGCGCCCAGACCCGTTTCACCGAGTTTTCGCAAGTTTCCAAGACCGATACCGGGGAGCAATACGCCGCACGTATTGGTGAGGCCTATGCGGCATTCCGCGATGAAGTCGGTCGCCAGATGAACGAAGGTGAAGATGCTGTGCGTGCCGAGGACGATCAGCGTATCAATTCCCTGATGGATAATCTGGATGGTAGCGTGCGTGACTTCATCCAATACGCTGAAGCACGTGTCGATAACGCTATCGTAGCCGATGCCGATAACAGCCAGTTGATGGAAATTTTGTCCATCGTGTTGCTGATTCTCGCCATCGTCGTGGCGATTCTGGTGCGTCTGGTGCTCGTCAAGTCCGTGGTCAAGCCGCTGGATGAAGCCGTCGAGCATTGCGAGCACATCGCCAAAGGTGATCTTTCTCATCGCATCGCCGAGCGTGGCAAGAACGAGATCGGTCGCCTGTTTGCTGCCATGCGTGACATGCAAAGTGGTTTGGTGGGTACGGTGACGTCCGTACGTGACGCCAGCGGGTCGATTCATGGCGGAGCTCGCGAGATCGCCTCCGGTAATGCCGACCTGTCGTCGCGCACCGAACAGCAGGCTGCCTCGCTCGAGGAAACCGCTTCGAGCATGGAAGAGCTGACCTCCACCGTGCGCCAGAACGCCGACAATGCGCGTCAAGCGAGTTCCCTGGCCAGCGATGCCTCGACCACGGCCGGACGCGGCGGCGATGTCATGCAGGAGGTCTCCACGACCATGCAAGGCATCACCGAAAGCTCAAAGCAGATCTCCGACATCATCGGCATGATCGATTCGATTGCCTTCCAGACCAACATCCTCGCACTGAACGCCTCGGTCGAGGCGGCGCGTGCCGGTGAACAGGGTCGTGGCTTCGCGGTGGTCGCCAGTGAAGTACGTAACTTGGCCAGCCGCAGTGCCGAGGCCGCCAAGGAAATCAAAGGCTTGATTCATACATCGACCACTCAGATCGAGCAGGGCTCCGAGCTGGTGGGCAACGCCGAAACCACCATGCGCGATGTCGTCCAGGCGGTGAAGCGCGTCAGCGATATCATGGACGAGATCTCCGCTGCCTCGCAGGAACAGAGCGATGGCATCGAGCAGGTCAGCCAGGCCGTGACGCAGATGGATCAGGTGACACAGCAGAACGCCTCTCTCGTCCAAGAAGCATCGAGTGCTTCTGCATCGCTGGAAGAGCAGGCGCAGCGCTTGGAAGACGTCGTCTCGGTCTTCCGTTTGCCGGGCGGTGCATCGCACCAAGCGTTGCCGGGGACACGTGCGACGGCGACCAGAGCGTCGGTCTCCGCACCAAGATCGACATCAGGTGCCTCGACTCAGGCGTCGACGCGTCAAGTACCGTCGCAGCAAGCCTCGACGAGGCAGGAAGAAGACGAGTGGGAAGAATTCTAGGCCCTTTCTGAAAAGCGCCTAAGCCATGTCGCCGGGGGGCGTGTCGGATGCGCCCCGTCAAGCACCAGCTCGCGCAGCGAATGATTAGCCAGATTGAATGAATCGGAGGATGTATGGCAGACAAGAATATGCGCATTCTGGTCGTGGATGATTTCCCGACCATGCGGCGCATCGTGCGCAGTTTGCTCAAGGAACTGGGCTTCAATAATGTCGATGAAGCGGAAGATGGCCAGGAAGCGCTCAATAAGCTACGTGCCGGCGGCTTCGAGTTCGTGGTCTCTGACTGGAACATGCCCAACCTCGATGGTCTCGCGATGCTCAAGGAGATCCGCCAGGATGATGCGCTGTCGGAACTGCCAGTATTGATGGTGACGGCGGAGGCCAAGAAGGAAAATATCATTGCCGCTGCACAGGCCGGAGCGAATGGGTATGTCGTGAAGCCGTTCACCGCGGCAACGCTGGAAGAGAAGCTGGACAAGATTTTCGAGAAACTGGGCAAGTAAGTTCGCACGAGGAGGGCAGGCCATGAGCGGTGAAACGCAGCCGGAGAACAGTGCGGATGGCACCCCCGCTGACGATCTGATCCACAAGATCGGCAAGATGACACGCATGCTCCACGAGAGTATGCGTGAGCTGGGGCTGGACAAGGAGATCGAAAAGGCAGCTGAAGCGATTCCCGATGCACGGGATCGTCTCAGTTACGTCGCGGCCATGACTGAGCAAGCAGCGGAACGGTCACTGAACGCCATCGATCAGGCACAGCCGTTGCAGGAGCGTATGGAGTCGGGGGCCGAGAAACTCGATCAACGCTGGGAAGAATGGTTCGCCGCGCCTGTCGAACTGGACGACGCCAAGGAGTTGGTGAAGGATACGCGTGACTTCCTGCGTGATGTGCCGACTCAGACAAAGGCAACCAATGCGCAGTTGCTCGAAATCATGATGGCCCAGGATTTCCAGGATTTGACCGGTCAGGTCATCAAGAAAATGATGGATGTCATTCGTGAGATGGAGCAGCAATTGGTGCAGGTGCTGATCGATACCGCTCCTGAGAGCCATGACAAGGAAGAGCTGCAGCAACTTGCCGACGAGCGTTCGCGTAAATCTCAGAAGGGCGATGAGGCGTTGCTCAACGGGCCGCAGATCAAGCCCGAAGGTACCGATGTTGTCAATAACCAGAACCAGGTCGACGACCTCCTCGATAGCCTGGGTTTCTGATCCCTCCCTGCGCTGCCGGTGCCCGCCGGCAGCGTTTCAGTCTCGCGTCCCCTGAATAGCAAGGCTAAGTAGCCGCTATTCCAGTGATCGGCTGTCTCACGTTCCCGAGAAAATAGCCCGCATTCGATGAATGCGGTTGTTCGGCGCCTGGGTATTTGCCTTGGCGAAGGGCTTCTAGCGCCACGACGTCAGAGGGCCCATGGCCGAGGGTAGCGACAGCGACGAGGAAAAGACTGAAGACCCGACACCTCGACGACTCGACAAGGCGAAGGAAGACGGTGAGGTTGCGCGCTCGCGCGAGCTGACCACCTTCATGCTATTGGCGGCGGGGGTGATGGCGCTATGGTCGCTGGGTGGCCACCTCTACGAGAGTTTAGGAGGGGTCATGGAGCAGTCATTCATGTTTTCACGCGCTGAAGCGTTCGATACCGCCGTACTGATGTCGCATGTCTGGGCGTTGGGCAAAAACACGCTGGTGTCCTTGTTGCCGTTGTTTCTCATTGTATCGGTCGTCGCGCTGGCAGCACCGGTAATGCTGGGGGGATGGCTGATGACGGCGAAGTCGTTGCAGCCCCAAGTGTCCAAGCTCAATCCCCTGAAAGGATTGAAGCGCATGTTTTCATCGCAGGCGGTAGCGGAATTGGGCAAGGCCGTCGCCAAGTCGACGCTGGTGGGTGGTGTCGCCGTGATCTTTCTATGGTGGCATCGTGGCGACCTTTTAGGCTTGATGAACCTGCCGTTGAGCGAAGCTCTCGCGAAGGGCATGGAGCTCGCCGCGCTATGCCTGGCTTTCTGTGTGGCGACACTCATCGTAGTGGTGTTGATCGATGTGCCTTTCCAGTTATGGAGCTTTACCAAGAAGCTTCGCATGACTAAAGACGAGATCAAGAAAGAGCACAAAGAAAGTGAAGGCGACCCTCAGGTGAAGGCCCGCATGCGCGCCCAGCAGCAGTCCATGGCACGGCGGCGGATGATGGCCAAGGTGCCGGATGCTGATGTCATCGTGACCAACCCCACGCATTATGCCGTGGCGCTGATGTACGAGGGGAGTCAAATGGAGGCGCCGCGCGTCGTTGCCAAGGGCTCGGATATGGTCGCCACGCGCATTCGTGAGCTGGGCGAAGCGCATGGTGTGCCCTTGCTGGAAGCGCCGCCGTTGGCGCGTGCCCTGCATCAGCATGTGGACATCGATCACGAAGTCCCCGCGAATCTATATACCGCCGTGGCGGAGGTGCTGGCTTGGGCCTACCGCTTGAAACGTGTGCGCGAGGAAGGGGGTGACTGGCCGCAAACGCCATATGACCTGCCCGTGCCCGACGAGTTAGACCCGTCTCGGCAAAACGTTGCCGACGCCAAGGACACACCATGAATGCGTTGAGTCAGTTATGGGGCCGTCGTGAGTGGCTGAACGACACCCGCTTGAAGGTGCTGGCCGGCCCCGTGCTGATCATCATGATCCTGAGCATGATGATCCTGCCGTTGCCGGCGTTTGTGCTGGACCTGCTGTTTACCTTCAATATCACCCTGGCCGTCATGGTGCTGCTGGTGAGCATGTTCACGCAGAAGCCGCTCGATTTCGCGGCCTTCCCGGCGGTCTTGTTGTTTTCGACCCTACTGCGGTTGTCGTTGAACGTCGCTTCCACGCGTGTGGTCTTGATGGAGGGCCATGAAGGCGGCGATGCAGCTGGCAAAGTGATCGAGGCCTTCGGTGCCTTCTTGATCGGGGGTAACTTTGCCGTCGGTCTGGTCGTGTTCATGATCCTGGTGGTGATCAACTTCATGGTTATCACCAAGGGGGCCGGGCGTATTGCCGAGGTTGGCGCACGCTTCACACTGGATGCCATGCCCGGTAAGCAGATGGCCATCGATGCCGACCTCAACGCCGGTTTGATCGGCGAGGAAGATGCGCGGGCGCGACGCCAAGAGACCTCCCAAGAAGCCGATTTCTACGGGTCCATGGACGGGGCCAGCAAGTTCGTGCGCGGTGATGCCATCGCCGGCATCATCATCATGCTCATCAATTTGATCGGTGGCCTGGCGATCGGCATGGCGCAGCACAGCCTAAGCTTTTCCGAGGCGGCGCACACCTACACCTTGCTGACCATCGGCGATGGCCTGGTGGCGCAGATTCCGGCGCTGGTGATCTCCACGGCGGCGGGCGTCACCGTGTCGCGCGTCAATACCGACCAGGACGTCGGCCAACAGCTGATCAGCCAACTGTTCAACAACCCACAGGTATTGATGCTGGCCGCAGGCGTCATGGGGTTGCTGGGTCTCGTGCCGGGGATGCCCAATCTGGTCTTCTTGCTGTTTACGGTATTGCTGGGCAGCTTGGCGTGGTGGATGTGGCGGCGCAACCAGCGTGAGGCCGAGCCCTCGGCGTCGACACCGCAGACACCGCCACCGCAGCCCGAGGTGCCCGAGGCCAGTTGGGATGACGTGCAACTGGTCGATACCCTGGGCCTCGAAGTCGGCCATCGTTTGATCCCGCTCGTCGACCATCGCCAGAAGGGCGAACTGCTGGGGCGCATCAAGAGCGTCCGCAAAAAATTCGCCCAGGATGTCGGCTTTCTACCGCCAGTGGTACATATTCGCGACAATCTCGAGCTGGGGCCGTCGACCTACGTCATCACGCTCAAGGGAGTCGAAGTGGGGCGCGCCGATGCGCATCCGGGGCAATGGCTGGCCATCGACCCGGGGCAGGTCTCGGGCAAGGTGGAAGGCTCGGAGACTCAGGACCCGGCCTTCGGCCTGCCCGCCGTGTGGATCGACGCCGCGCAGCGTGAACGTGCCCAGGTTTACGGTTATACCGTGGTCGATGCGAGTACAGTGGTGGCCACGCATCTCAACCACCTGCTGCATCGTCATGCCAATGACATGCTGGGGCGTCAGGAAGTACAGCAATTGCTCGACAAGATTGCCGCCGAGAACAAGTCGCTGGTCGAGGACGTGGTGCCCAAGCTTCTGACTCTAACCGCGATGCAGCGCATCCTGCAGAATCTGCTCGCCGAGGAGGTCTCGATTCGCGACATGCGTACCATCCTCGATACGTTGGCCGAGCATGCGCCACAACAGAACGATCCCCACGAGCTGACCGCGGTGGTGCGTGTGGCGCTGGGACGTTCGATCACCCAGCAGTGGTTCCCCGGGGACCAAGAGATGCATGTCATCGGCTTGGAAGCCAATCTCGAACAAGTCCTCACCCAGGCGCTGAGCAATGGCGGTGGCCTGGAACCGGGCCTGGCCGACACCCTCATGGAGCAGTCGATGGCTGCCGTGGAACGTCAGGAAGCGCGTGGCGAGCCGACGGTGCTGGTTGTCCAGCATGGTCTGCGCGCGTTGCTGGCCCGCTTCCTGCGTCGCCGCATCACCCACTTGGTGGTGATGTCCAATGCCGAAATTCCCGATGACCGCACCTTGCGTGTCACCGCTACCGTCGGAGCCCGTTCATGAGCGTGATGCGTTTTCTCGGTGCTACTAGTCGCGAGGCGATGCGACAGGTACGAGACGCGTTGGGGGATGACGCCCTGATCCTCTCCAACCGGCGCGTGGATGACGGTGTCGAGGTCGTGGCCGTGGCCGAAGAGGCCCAGTCGTCACTGGTCGAGCAGGCAGAGGACGTCGCCGCGCCCGCGCAGGCTAGTGCTCCTTCAGTCGAGACCTCGCCCGCGCCGGGGCAAGATCGCCTGTATGCTGAAATGCAGGCCATGCGCGAATTGTTGATGTCGCATATCGCCGAGACACCACGCCCGCGCAGTGCAAGTCCCGGCGTGCGCGGCGTCTTGCGCCAGCGCTTGATCACCGCCGGCTTCAGCGCCCGTCTGGTGCGCGAAATGCTCGAGACGTTGCCCGACGAACTCGCCGATGTCGATGCCGATGACCCGCGTTTACTGGCCTGGAGCCGACGTCAACTCGAGACCCGGCTCGCGGTGCTCGATGACGAGGCGACGATGCTCGAGGAGGGCGGTGTGTTCGCCCTGGTGGGGCCGACCGGTGTAGGCAAGACCACGACCACCGCCAAGTTTGCGGCGCGTTACGTGATGCGCTTCGGCGGGGATGACGTGGCCCTGGTAACCACCGACGATTATCGTATCGGTGCGCATGAACAGTTGCGTATCTATGCCCGGCTGCTGGGTGTCGATGTGCATGCCGTACACCATGAAGATGACCTCGAAGGCTTGCTGTCGCGCCTTGAAGGCAAGCGCATGGTGATCGTCGATACCGTGGGCATGAGCCAGCGCGATCAGCGGGTGACGGGGCAGATCGCGCGACTCGGCGGTGCCGCCCGGCCGGTACGGCGTCTTTTGCTGCTGAATGCGGCCAGCCACGGCGATACGCTCGAAGAGGTTGTCGAGACCTATCAACGAGCCTCGCGGGACGCCGGTGCGCCGCTTTATGGTTGCCTGTTGACCAAGGTCGATGAAGCGCCACGCCTGGGGGCCGCGCTGGATGTCGTGATGCGCCATCGGCTGCGCCTTTATTACGTCTTGCATGGTCAGCGCGTGCCCGAAGACATTCGCCTGGCCGAAGCGCCAGCATTATTGGACGAAGCGCTGGCGGTGGGGCAAGGCTCGCCGTTCACCTTCGACGAAGGTGTGCTCACCGAGATGTTGCGGCCCACTGCCTCCGGACAGGGGCTGCAAGCACTATCGCGGGATCTCTTGGCACAGCGCGATCAACTGGTGCGGGTGATGGAAACGCTGCAGCGCAGCGTACCGGGGGTGGCCTGGCTCGATGCCGCGTGGCGCCGTCGCGAGTCGCCACGTGCCATACAGCAAGCCTGGCTCGAAGAGCACCTCGCACCGCCGTCGATGATCAAGGCGTGGCATGACGCCGAGGCAACTGGCCTGTTCTGGCCGGGTGGGAAGCCGCGAGGAATGGATTGGGCGGCGCCGATGCTCCCACTGGACGCCAATGGCGATGTCTTGCCGCTGGCCTGGCCTCTCCATCGTTGGCCGCCGTCCGACACGCAGCGCCTGACCCTGGCGCGTCGCCATCTGGGCAGTCATTGGCATGTGTTCGCGCGGGTACCCGATGCCGACGTCAGGAAACAGTTGCGCGAGACGGATAGCCCCTGGCTAGCACGCACACGAGTGCAGCAGCGCGTCTGGCATGCCGGGGAACGTCTGGCGATCGGCGAGCTGGTCGATCTAGCCGAACCCTGTGGCCAGCATACCTGTCGCCTGCGTGGCCGCGCACGACGCGTGACGCTGTCGCGCTTGCCCGTGGCCTTGGCCGAGACCGACGCGGACACCCTGCAACTGTGGATTGCGATGAGTCATGATTCCGAAAGCGGGCGTCGGCGGGGCGTCTATCACTGGTTGGGGCATGGGGGCGACGCGCTGGATATCGACATGCGCGCCTTCGTTTATCGCCAGCTCGAACAGGATGATCTATCGCGTTTGATGCGCACGGCGTGGCAACAGTTGGGCGCATCGGCACCTCTGGATTGCGAACTGCGCGTCTATCTTGCAGCGCAATTGGCGGCCTTGGCGCTACGGATGGACTTGAGCGAGGATGGCTGGGCGGTGGATGCGCGCCCGGTGGTGAGGCGTCTTGCCGGTGAGCGCAAGCGACGCAGTCCCGATACCCTGCTGCATGGGTTGTTGCACTTGCTGACGGCGCATGCGGCGCTGTCACAGGCCGCGTGAGGTGACGATGAACGATCAAGCGGCAGGGTTGCGCGCCTATGCGAGCCAACGACGCGACAAAGCGGCGCTGGTGACGATCGGCCATCCGTCGCCTCAGGCGGTGACGGCGATCTGCGAACGCCTTGCGTCACTCAGCGGTCTTGCCTGGGAGACCTTGCCGCTGGCCGTCGGTGATGTGACCGCCACCCAGCGTTCTTCGCCGCATTGGGGCATCTGGGTCGCCTCCGGTGCGGAAGGTTTACAGCGCGCCTATCGCGAACTCAAACAATGGTCGCAGCGCGAACGTCTGCCACGTCTGCTGGTGATACGCGATCCGGCCAGCGCGGGCGATATGCCGCTTGGCAACTTGGTGGATACGGCACGCCGCTTCCTTGCAGTCGAACTTGTCGTCGACCCCGCCGAGTGGCTGGCGCAGACGCGACCATCAAGCGAGCGCCGGTCGTGAAATCCCTTGGTTGCGTCCTGGCATTGCTGGTGGCGTTAGGGGCCACGCTGAGCATGGCACCGTTCGCGAAAGCCGTCGAAGCCGGCAGTTGGGCGGTGACGTTGCCGCGTGGGCCGCTGTTGACGACGCCGGGGCGTGACGAGCGAACGGCGCCCCTGCGTCCGCCTGAGGCTCACACGGTCGGCGATGGCCATATCACGCGGGTGTCCTGGCGTTACGTCACGAAGAGACCGAGCGATGTGCGGGCGTGGCTGTGTCATCCGCGTCGTTGTGTCGAAATGGCGACGCGTCGCGGGGGCACGCGGGCTTTGCAAGGCCTTTCCGCGCAAGGGCCTTTTGTCCTGCGCTTTCGGCGTGCCGCCTCGCGGAACGCCCCGCGCGCGGGCGTACGCATCGAAGACTTGCAACTGATCGTGAATTACCGCTGAGAGAAGGCGGTATAGACGAATTCGGGAAAAGGCCTATCAAGCGGGGGTTATTCCGGCCTTGGGTATCGGGCCGGAAGCTCGATAATGTCAGCGGGCGTCGCGTCGAGCGTCGACCCGAACATCCGAGGCGATAGAGATGTATACGGCACAGGGCAAAATCGACCAACGCGCACTGCTGGAACAATACATGCCGCTCGTACGGCGTCATGCGCTGGCATTGCAAGTACGCTTACCGGCCAGTGTCGAACTCGATGATTTGATTCAAGCCGGCATGGTGGGGTTACTCGACGCGCTGGAACGCTTCGATACCGCTCAAGGGGCGAGTTTTTCCACTTTCGCCAATCAGCGCGTGCGCGGCGCGATGATCGATGAACTGCGCAGTCGTGACTGGATGCCGCGCAGCGTGCGGCGCAGCGTGCGGGCGCTGGATCAGGTGGTACACAAGCTCGAGCAGTCATTAGGACGTTCCCCAGACGAGCGCGAGATCGCCAGTGCTCTGGATATGAGCGTCGATGAATATCATCAGCTGCTGCTGGATGCCAACAACGGCTATCTGCTGGGCTTCGACGAGGTCGTGTCCGAACTCGGCGAGCCCCCGGCGGGAGAGACCGCGCCAGCGACCCCGCTCGATGCATTGCTGAAAGGCGATGCGCGTACCCATCTAGTCGAGGCCATCGAACAACTCCCCGAACGTGAAAAGCTATTGCTGGGGCTTTATTACCAGGAAGAGCTCAACCTCAAGGAAATCGGCGCCGTGTTGGGTGTCAGCGAATCGCGGGTATGCCAATTGCATAGCCAGGCCGTTGCACGCCTCAGGGGGCGGCTCGCGGCCTGAGGCTCACTCTTCCTCATCCGCGGCGACGGGTAACGGCTGTAGCATGACCGTCCGTCCGGTTGCGACCATGTGACCTGGCTTCATAAAGCGCCGTGTCAGTTCGTCTCCGCTGTGACGGCCACCTCTGCCAGGGTATCGGCCAAGCGTTCGCCGAGCGTATCCCAGGCCGCCCCCAGCGCCCTTACCAGCGCAGGATAGCCATCGTCCTCCAGCGGGCGCTCGATCTCAAAGGATTCGCGCGACAATGTGCGGTCGTTGTCGTCACGGATACGCCACTGGCCGTCGACCACGGCCATGCCGTCGTCGCGACCCTGGAAACGGTCGACGTCGAGCTGGACATGCAGCGCCGGTGTAGATGCCTCGGAGGATTGACCGCTACGTAGCACGTCGGCGTTGGGCAAGGCCTGGCTGAGATGCTGGCGCATGCGTTCCTGCAGTTGACGATCAAGGGGTTCGGCCCATAGATGGTGGCGTGCCTGATGGATACGAATGTCATTGAGCTGCATGACGATGCCGTCATCCTTCAGGTAGCTCGCCATGCGTGGCGGCGCGAGCGAGACTCTGCCCTTGAAGTCGCTGGCGACGTCGACGTTTTGCGTTTCACTGGGGAGCGTATAGCGCGACTCGTCGATGCTTTGTCCGGCACAGCCGATCAGCATCGACAGGAAAACTCCCAGCCCGGCGGCGGCGAGAAACCGCACCGGGCGTGTCGGGCGTTGAGCATGAAGGACGGTCATCTCGGTCATTGGCGAGGGGCCCTCGGTTGTGGATCTGGAGCGTCTTCGCTGTCGAAGATCAGGGCGTTGGGCTTTTCGCTTAGCGTGCGCGCCACGGGTTGCAGGTCGCGCATCAACGACTCGAGCCGCGAGAGCGTATCGTTGAGTTCACGGTAACCCTGCGAGTCGGGAGAGAAGCCCTCCAGCGTGTCGCGAGTCTGGCGCAGTGTTTCGTTGAGATTGCCAGGCAGCTCGCGCGTGGCCGGATCGTCGAGCAGCGCATCCACTGAGTCGGCGATCTCGTTGACTTGCTGCATCGTATTCTGCGTGGTTGCCAGCGTCTCGTTCAGCGAGTCGAGGACAGGCTCGATCTGCACGTCGTTGAGCTTGTCGAGCAGGTTCGAGACCTTCTCCTCGATCTGCGCGAGGCTACCGGTGGTCGTCGGGAAGACCTTCTTGCCCTCGAAGGTGAGCGGCTCGTAAGGCTCGGGATCGTCGTGGAAGTTCAAGTCCACGAAAAGCGCCCCGGTCAGCAGATTGCCTCGTTTGAGCGTCGCCCGCAGGCCGTGTTCGAACATGCCTTGGAGGCGCGTACGCCATTCATCGGCGTCGAAATCTTGCAAGGTGTTGTCGAAGCGCTGTGGCTCGATGCGGATCAGCACAGGAATCGCAAAGCGGTCCAAGGTGTTGGGCTGCGGCGCTGCGAAACGCCACGGCACGGTTTCCACGGTACCGACGCGCACGCCGCGATATTCCACGGGGTCGCCGTGGCTAAGCCCGCGCACGGTATCGTCGACCATGAGTACATAGTCGAGATAACGATCGAAGGTCCCTTCACGGGCGCTTTCCTCGTCGCCAAACAATTGATAGGTCGCCTCCGGTTCGGCGGGGTGCCCCATCTCCACGTCCTCGGGGACCCCGAAGGTCACGCCGCCGCCGATGAGCGACTCCATTGACTCGATATTGACGCGGAAGCCCTGCGAGTTCAGACGCAGGTCGACTCCCGACGAGACCCAGAAGCGTGTGGTGTCGGTGACCAGCACATCATAAGGCGACTGAATGTAAAGACGGTGGCGCATTTCCTTCTTGTCGGGATCGAACTCGGTGTTTTCCACGCGTCCCACCGTGAAGCCTTGATAGGTGATCGGGTCGCCGGCGCTCAACGAGCTGCCTACCTGGCTGACCAGGTTGATGCGGATTCCCGGGGCGTCGGGGGGCGCGACCGGGGGCTGTTCGAGCACATCGAAGTCGCGTTGGGGCTCCCCGCCGTGACCGGGCAGCAATTGAATGTAAGCCCCTGATAGGACGGTCCCCAGGCCGCTGATGCCTTCGCGATCGATGCGTGGCTTGACCACCCAGAAACGCGCATCGTCATTGAGCATGCGCTCGGTATCGGGCTGCATTCGCGCGGTAATGACGGTATGCGACATGTCGTCGGAGAGTGTCACATCCTCGACGCGGCCGACCTCGACATTGCGTGTCTTGATCAACGTCTTGCCGGCTTCAATGCCTTCGGCGTTTTCCATCTGCAGTGTGATCGTGGGGCCAAGGCCGGAAAGATTGTCGTAAAGCATCCATAAGCCGATGAGGACCGCCACCAAAGGCACGATCCAGATCGGCGATAGGCGTCGGCGATATTGGCGTGTCGCGCGCTGTGGAGCTTCAGGCATCGTCGGATTCCTTGCGTGATGAAACGGTAGCGATACGTCGCGGCAGGCGATCCCGCCATGCGCGTCGAGGGCGCTGGGGGAGGTCGTCCCAGATCATGCGCGGGTCGAAACTGTGGGCCGCCAACATGGTGATGATCACGACGCTGGCGAAGGAGAGCGCGGCAGGTCCTGGTTCGACCGAGATCAACTCGCCCGCGCGGATCAGCGCGACGAGGATGGCGACGACGAAAACATCGACCATCGACCAGCGGCCAATGAACTCGGTGATGCGATAGAGGCGTACGCGGGTAACGTTGCTCAATGGCTCGCCGCGATGGCGTACTGCGTAGCACAACCAGCCGAGCGCGAGAATCTTGCCGATGGGCACTACCACGCTGGCGGTGAAGATGATGACGGCGATGGGTATGTCACCATGCTGCAGAAACAGCATCACACCGCCGATGATGGTCGAGGGCGAAGTGTTGCCGAGCGATGTCGTGCTCATGATCGGGTAAAGGTTCGCCGGGATATACATCACCACCGCAGCGAGCAGCAAGGCCAGCGTGCGCTGGCGGCTGACGGGTGTTCTCGCGTGGAGCGTTTCTCCGCAGCGTCGACAGCGCCCACGGCCCTGCGCATCGAGACGATTGACCAGCCCACAGGTCGTGCATCCGCTCAGCCCTTGCGGCGCCGCGAGTTCACCCGAGCGGGCGCCTTCCGGTGCCAAGGGCTCGCTGGCCAGCGCGAACCACATCCAGTCGGTGTCGATGGATTGGGTGGTGAGCAGCAGTAACAAGGCGTAGGCGCAAAACGTCCAGAACGATAGCCCCAGGCTGACATCGGCCATTCCGGCAATCTTGATCAGGCTGACCAGCGCGGCGATGACGAAGACGTCGGCCATCATCCACGGCGTCAAGTGTTTCAGGGTACGGGCGATACCACGTGAATAGGGCAGAACGTGGCGCCCGAGAAGTCCCAGCGAGAGCCAGATGACGCCACATAGATAGACCGTGGGCAGGATGATTACGGTCAGCAGCACGCAAATCGCCACCAGCGGCTCATGGAAGCCGACCAGTGTCGAGGCGGTCTCGGTCAGCTCGATGCGGTTGGTGACGCCACGGGCCTCGAAACTGATGAAGGGAAAAGCCACCGACAGCGTTAACATGATCAAGGCGGCGACGGCGAGCGCCAGGCTACGCTCGGCAGGCTTGTCGTGACGCGTGGCCAGCGTATGTTCGCAACGCGGGCAGTCAGCCTTTTCTCTCGGCCGCAAGGGCGGTAGCGCCACTAGCAAATCGCATTCGTGACAGGCACGCAGACGTCGCCTTGAGTGGCGCGTCGTCGCCACCGTCGTCGCGTCGCATGGCGAGTGATGAGGCGCTTGTGACGAAACGTTCTCTGCCAAACTCAGTCTCGCTCATAGGTTTGTGGTGCCGAATGATGCATGCACTATAGCAATTCGGTGCGACGATATTCCGACAGACTTTTGCCTGAAAAAATCAGGAGCGCGAACAGCGTACATTCACGTGCGTATGTTTGTCAGTAGCGTGCTCGGTGGATTGCGTTAGAATAGCGCGGCTTCGCGATAACATGCATGACACGACGACATTCAAGGACAACGACATTCAAGGAGAAGTATCGTGCTAATGGCCATCATTGCCGTAGCGTTGGGATTGGCGGTCCTGGTATGGAGCGCCGATCGATTCGTCGATGGTGCAGCGGCGACCTCGCGCCACCTGGGGTTACCGCCGCTGTTGATCGGCATGGTCATCATCGGCTTTGGCACCTCGGCGCCGGAATTGATGGTCTCAGGGCTTTCCGCCTGGCAAGGCAATCCCGGCCTCGCGCTGGGTAACGCCTATGGCTCCAACATTGCCAATATCGGCCTGATCGTAGGCCTGGTGGCATTGCTCAGCCCGCTGACGATGCACTCCCAAGTGCTGCGTCAGGAGTTGCCACTATTGATGCTAGTGACGGTGGCATCGCTATGGTGCCTGCAGGATGGCGACGTCTCGCGTTGGGACGCCGTATTGCTGTTGGCGATGCTGGCGGCGTTGCTGACCTATAGCGTCATGCGTGGACGCCAGAAGGGAAGTGACGCGCTAGCTGACAATACGACGGCTAATCTTGATGCTCAGGAGATGACACTCAAGCGTGCAATCACCTGGACCCTGGTGGGTCTGGTCATGCTGATCGCCAGTTCACGTTTGTTGGTGTGGGGTGCAGTGGATATTGCCTCGGCATTCGGGGTCAGCGATCTGATCATCGGCTTGACGGTGGTCGCCATCGGGACCTCGCTACCCGAGCTTGCCTCCTCGATCAGCGCGGTGCGCAAGAACGAGCATGATCTTGTCATCGGGAACGTGGTGGGCTCCAACCTCTTCAACACCCTCGCCGTGGTGGGGCTAGCGGGCATCATTGATCCGATCAATGTAGATAGTGCGGTGCTCGTCCGGGACTGGCCGGTCATGGCGGGCCTGACCCTGGCGCTGACCGTGTTTGGCATCGGCTGGAAGGGCCAGGGGCGCATCAACCGTCTGGAAGCGGCCTTGTTATTGGCGACGTTTATCGCTTATACGGCATGGTTGGTCATGTCGGTCATCGGTGGGCGCTAGGTGAATCTGCGACAAGCAACTGGCTCAGGCGTGCGCATGCCAGGGCGAGAGGTCGCCAAGGGCTTCGCAGAGCGGGCGTAGGTCCTCGATCGAGGCGGGTGCGTGGGGCTGATGTTCGATGCGTATACATGTGCGATCCGCGAATGACGCCTCGAGCTGCTCGATCCAGGGGCGTTGCTCCTCGCGCCAATTGGCGAGCCATTGGCTATCGACCGTCGTGGGCAGGCATTTGTTGATGACCACCGCGCCCACATTAAGGCCGTTGGTTTCCAGCAGGTCACGCGTGCGCGCGGTTTCCAGCGCTGGCAGGCGTTCCGGGTTGGCGACCAAGATCATCGCCGAGTGTTCAGGGCAGGTCAGATGTTCGCGAGCGGCGGCGAGACGCCCTCGGCGACGCATCAGTACCTCCTGAATGGGGTCGTCGACCACCTCGCCGTCTCCCAGCCAGGCTTTGTAATCGCTGCGCACTTTATGGCGACGTTGCATCAAGCCGTCCACCCAGGCGCCCATGATCTCCGGCAGCGCGAGCAAACGCACGGTATGGCCGCCTGGCGCGGTGTCGAAGACCAAGCGGTCGTAGTGTTGCCCGGTATCGAGCAACAAGCCGACCAGCGCATCGAACAAGGCAGCTTCCTCGGTGCCCGGAGCATGGCGAGCCAGGTCGAGCTGGCGAAATACCGCTGCGCTGCGTTCGCCGCTCACCATGGGCTTGATGTTGGCCTTGACCTGGTCCAGATAGCGTTTCGTCTCATGATCGGGGTCGAGTTCGACGACATCCAGGCCAGGGCGCATGCGCGTTGGCGTCGGGCCGGGTTGGCGGCCGAATAGATCGGCCAGGTTGTGGGCGGGGTCGGTGGACACCAGCAGGGTGTTCCATCCGGCATCCGCGCAGCTTAGCGCGTAAGCGGTCGCACAGCTGGTTTTGCCGACGCCGCCCTTGCCGCCGAAAAAAAGGCTTTTGGCCATATCGGCTGTTTCTCCTCGGTTGTGCCACGCCATCGGCGTCGTTCAGCAACAGCGAAAACCATCCAGTGGTGAGCGGGGCATGCCCTGGCGCTTATGCCATTCGTGAAAGCGTTCGAGCATGTAGGGATAAAGCTCCAGGGTCATGTCGCCGACGGGGTTGGGGATCCCCATCATGTCGCAGAAGCACAACAGCATGAAAAGATCTTCTTCATCCTGAAGTTCGCGGACGATCTCACGGCGGTGCTGAAGGCTCAGAACCGCGTCGTAGCCCTCGATGAGACGTTTGATCCGCGTCCGCCAACCGGCGGACGCGGTTCGTTCGTCATCAGCGCGAGTCATCGGAACTCAACGACTCTTGCGAGGCTGTCGGGCCCTGGCGGAAGCTGCGCGAGGCCTCGAGCAGGATCCATAGCGTGAACACCATGATCAAGCTGCCAAAGGTGAACAGCAGCAAGTTGCGGTCGGCATCGCCGAAGCCCGACCAGGTGAAGATCACTTGTTGGCCCATGGCCCACAGCGTCATGACCAGCAGGAATAGCATCGGCACCAGCGTGAAGACCACCGGGCGGCCCTGGCGTTTGAGCCACACCGAGACCAGCATCAGGGTGATACCGGCCAGCAACTGGTTGCTGGTGCCGAACAGTGGCCACAGCAGATAACCGCCCGAGCCGAAGCCATTGGGGCCTTCCGGCAGAATCACCAACGCCGCGCTGGTAATGACGGCGATGCTGGTCGCGACATGCTTGCGAGCGATCACTGGCATACCGTATTCGTTACCCAGTTCGGCGATGATGTAACGCATCAGACGTACGGCGGTATCCAGGGTGGTGGCGGCGAAGCTGACCACGATGACGGCGACCAGGGTCGAGCCCATGTGCTCGGGGATGCCGAGGTTGCCGGCCAATTGCCCGGCGCCTTCCACAAACGAGCTCAAACCGCTGGATCCTGCTGCCGAAAAGCTTGAATAGGTAGCAGTAAAGTCGGTGCCGGACGCAAACAGCGTGCCCACGGCGATGATTGCGATCATCGCCAGCATGCCTTCGCCCAAAGCGCCGCCATAACCGATCATGCGTGCATCGGTTTCCTTGTCGAGCTGTTTGGAGGTGGTGCCCGAGGCGACCAAACCATGGAAGCCGGAAATGGCCCCACAGGCGATGGTGATGAACAGCAGCGGATACCAGCTAACCTCGGCTTCGCCGTTGACGCTGGGCGCGGTCATTTCCGGCGCACCAAAAAGTAGCCCCAGATACAAAAGCGCCAGGCCGACGACGAGCTGGTGCGAGTTGATATAATCGCGCGGCTGCAACAGCTTCCAGACGGGGAGTGTCGAAGCGATATACACATACACCATCAACACTACGATCCATACCAAAAAGGCCATCGAGGTGGCATCGAAGTTACCTATCACCTCGGTGTCACCGCCACCGAACCAACTGACCAGATCGAGTTGAAGTATGGGGACCTCGCTGGCCAGGAGCGCTGCGCCATACATGACGGCGAGGGCGATGACCGAGGGCAGGAGCATCGATCCGGAGTGGCGATAGACGCGGTAGCCGATCCACACCGCCAGCGGTATCTGGATGAACACCGAGAGCACGCTAGCGGGGAAGGTGATGAACAGCTTGGCGATGACCCAGGCGAAGACCGCATTGAGCATCAATACCAGGATCAAGATGATGAACAGGAACAATAGTTTGGCGCGTTGGCCGATCAGTTTGTTGGCTAGTGTGCCGACCGAGTGCCCTTTGTGGCGATTGGAAAGCACTACCGCGCCAAAGTCATGCACGCCGGCTGCGAACACGGTCCCTAGCACGACCCACAAGATGGCCGGTAGCCAGCCCCAGTAGATGGCGATGGCCGGCCCCACGATGGGGGCTGCGCCAGCCACTGAGGTAAAGTGGTGGCCCCACAGAATCCACTTGTTGGTGGGCACATAGTCGACGCCATCTTGATAAGTGTGAGCGGGCGTTTGGAAATCGGGGTCAAGCCGGTAAATGCGTTCGGCGATGAACTTCGAATAGAAGCGATAGCCCATCACGAAACACACGGCGCCGAAGATGGCGATCCAGATAGCGTTCATGAGTGATCCTTGTCGAGAGCGGTCGCGCCGGGCGCCGACCATGCTTTGTTGGTACGACTATCCTACCAAAGATGTATGGCATTCTCCGTTAGACGAACGACGCAGAATTAAATCGGCTGCGACATCGGCGCGCATGCGGCAATTTGCCTTGCGGCAACGCGACACATACGAAATCCCGCCACGGCGCTTTTTAAGTCTATATAAACCCTCTACGATGTAGGGGTATTGGAAACGAAACAAGAAGATCCAGGCGGCGGGCCTTTTTCGGCTATGACCACCTCTTTCCGATGACATTCCGACTACGTGGGCTTCAAGGAGTCAGCCATGGCGCTAGATCCGATTCTCCTGTCGCGATTGCAGTTTGCATTCGTGGTTTCTTTTCATGCCATCTTCCCGGTCTTCACGATCGGGCTTGCCTCCTATATCGCCGTGCTGCAGGGCCTTTACGTCACCACGGGGAACCGCGTCTGGGATCGCCTCGGCCTGTTCTGGACCAAGGTCTTCGCCGTGGTCTTTGGCATGGGCGTGGTGTCCGGCATCGTGATGGCGTTCCAGTTCGGGACAAACTGGAGCAACTTCGCGCAGATGGCGGCGAACTTCATTGGTCCGATGCTGAGTTACGAGGTGGTCACGGCGTTCTTCCTCGAAGCTGGCTTCCTGGGCGTATTGCTGTTCGGCCGGCATCGTGTCTCGCCGGCGGTGCACTTTTTTGCCGCGCTGATGGTCGCCGTGGGGACTTTCATCTCGGCGTTCTGGATTCTTGCCACCAACAGTTGGATGCAGACGCCCGATGGCTATGAGATCCGCGAGGGTGTGATCCATGTGACCTCTTGGTTCGATGCGATCTTCAACGCGTCCTTCCCGTATCGCTTCACGCACATGGCCCTGGCGGCGTTCTTGACCGGTGGTTTCGTGGTGACCGGTGTCAGTGCCTGGTTCTTGCTGCGCGGTCGTGAGGTCGATGCTCATAAGCGCGCGCTGTCGATGACACTATGGCTGCTGCTATTTCTGGCGCCGCTACAAGCCTTCGTCGGTGACGAGCACGGTCTCAATACGCTGGAACACCAGCCGATGAAAATCGCTGCCATGGAGGGTAACTGGGAAACCGAGTCGAACGTGCCGTTGTTGCTCTTCGCGTTGCCGGATCGCGATCTGCAGGCTAACCGTTTCGAGATCGGCATTCCCAACGGCGCCAGCCTCATCTTGCGACACGACCCAGACGGCGTCGTCCCCGGGCTCGATCAAATCGACCGCGCGCAACAGCCGCCGGTGTGGATCACCTTCTATAGCTTCCGCGTGATGGTGGCATTAGGGCTCTTGATGATTGCCTTCGCCGTTGCCGGATTGGTGCTACGCAAGGGCGGGCGCGTGTATCGCAGTCGCTGGTTCTTGCGTGGACTGCAGGGCATGAGCCTGGCGCCGTTCGTGGCGGTGGTCGCGGGCTGGGTCGTGACCGAAACCGGGCGCTCGCCGTGGCTGATCTACGGCGTGCTCGACTACGCCGATGCCATCACGCCCTCGCTGAGTGGCGGTATGGTGCTGTTCACGCTGCTGGGCTATATCGCTGTCTATGCCGTGATCTTCATCGCCGGTGTCTATTACCTGTGCAAGGTAATCAATCAGGGCCTTGATGAGCACGACGATACAGAGGATCTGGATAGCCACGACCGCCCGGCGAGGCCCATGTCCGCCGCCCACGTGCCCTTCGATGATGCGCGCGACGACCGCGCCCCGAACAGGAGCTAAGCCATGGAAATATTCGATCTCTCGTTGATCTGGGCCGTCATCATCGCCTTCGGCGTGATCATGTACGTGCTCATGGATGGTTTCGACCTAGGGCTGGGGATTCTGTTTCCCTTCGCCCCGGACGAAGATGCGCGTGACGTGATGATGAACTCCGTCGCGCCGGTATGGGACGGCAACGAGACGTGGCTGGTACTGGGGGGCGCCGGGCTGATCGGGGCCTTCCCGCTGGTTTATTCGATCCTGTTGCCGGCGATGTACATTGGGGTCTTCCTGATGTTGGCGGGCTTGATCTTTCGTGGCGTGGCCTTCGAATTCCGCTTCAAGTCGCGGCGCACGCGTAACTGGTGGAATGCCGCCTTTGCTGGTGGCTCCTTCGTGGCGGCCTTCGCCCAGGGCGCCGTGGTGGGGGCCTATATTGAAGGCTTCGAAACCGCCGATCGCGTGTTCACCGGCGGAGCGCTCGACTGGCTGACGCCGTTTTCGGTGATCACCGGCTTGGGGCTGGTGGCCGGCTATGCGCTGCTGGGATCGACCTGGCTGGTGCTCAAGTCGGAAGGGCATGTGCGTGAATGGGCGCGTGGCCTGGTGCCCAAGTTGCTCATCGGGGTCGTGGTCGTCTTCGCCGTCGTCAGCCTGTGGACGCCATGGATCGATCCCGGCGTCTGGGAACGCTGGTTCGACCACATGCAGGTGATCTGGCTGCTGCCGGCGCTAGCCTTGGCCTGCGTGATCGGCATCTATGCCGCCAACCGCAAGGGGCGTGAGCTGCTGGCATTCCTGCTCACTCTGGGGATGTTCATCTTTACCTACCTGGGGCTGCTGGTGAGTCGCTGGCCGTATGTCATTCCGCCTGATTACACCTTGTGGGATGCCGCTTCGGCACCCGAGTCGCAGTTCTTCCTGCTGATCGGCGTGCTGTTCGTGGTGCCCATCATTCTGACCTATACCGCCTGGTCGTACTGGGTATTCCGCGGCAAGGTGCGTGTCGGCGATGGGTATCACTGAGCCGTGTCTCGATCTCAAGCCCAAACCTCGGCGCGCGCGTCGCGCCAATGGCTGGCCGCGCAATCCCGTGAGGTGCGCGGCTGGCTGAGCCTCGCCATCGCCGCCGGTGTCATCGGCGGACTCGCGACACTCGCGCAACTGGGCCTGATGGCATGGTTGATCAGCGCGGTCGTGGTCCACGACACGGCCTTGGTGATGCTATGGCCCTATGCGGTGGCGCTGGCTGGCGCGGTGATCGTGCGCGGGCTCGCGCAGTGGCTGCAGGAGACCAGTGGTATGGAAGCCGGACTGCGTGTCAAGGCAGACGTGCGCGCTCAGGTGCTCGATCAACTCGCGGCGCTGGGGCCGGTGCATCTCGCCGAGCGGCATAGCGCCGGGAGTACCGCGCAACTGGTCGATCAGGTCGAAGCGCTGGAAGGCTATATCGCGCGTTACGTGCCCCAGGCCACGCTGGCGGTGGTGCTGCCGCTGATCTTTCTCGGCGTGGCGTTCTCGCTGGACTGGCTGGCAGCGTCGTTCTTCCTGATTGCGGCGCCGCTGATTCCGCTTTTCATGGCGCTGATCGGCATGGGCGCCCAGCGCCTCAACGAGCAGCAGTTCCAGGCCATGACGCGTCTCGCAGGACATTTCCTCGACCGCGTGCGCGGGCTGACCACCTTGCAGATGTTTGGGCGCACCCGTCAGGCCACCGAGGAGGTCACGGCGGTGGCCGACGACTACCGGCGGCGCAACATGAAAACGCTACGCGTGGCGTTTCTCTCCTCGGCGGTGCTGGAGTTCTTCGCCTCGGTGTCGATTGCGGTGATCGCCATCTACATCGGTTTTGGATTGCTGGGCTATATCCAGTTCGGCCCCGCCGATCAACTGACACTGTTCAGCGGTTTGTTCTTGCTGTTCATGGCACCGGACTTCTTCCAGCCGCTGCGCTTGCTGGCCCAGCATTATCATGACCGCGCCAGTGCTCTGGGGGCTGCCGAGGGCTTGCGCACATTGTTGTCGCAGACGCCACCACAGGGTCCGCGAATGGAGTCTCTAGACAGTGAGCTCGACGACACGCTGCCACTGCGGGCGCGCCTGACCGATGTCAGTGTGGCGCATGCCGGACGCGGCCGGGTGCTGGGGCCGCTCGATCTCGATATCGCCGATGGCGAGGTGGTGGCGCTGGTCGGGCCCTCGGGCACCGGCAAGTCGACGTTGCTACAGGTGCTCGCCGGCTTCGTCGATGCCGAGGCGGGCGAAGTTGCGTTGCGTACGGAGACACGCGTGGCCTGGCTCGATCAACGTCCGTTCTTGATGCAGGGCACGCTGGCCGAGAATTTGCGCCTGGTCGCGCCCGATGCCAATGACGACCGGTTGCGCGAGGCGCTGAGCGCGGCACAGCTCGGTGACTTGCTGAGCGCTTTGCCCGAAGGACTCGACACGTCCCTCGGGGAACGCGGTCTGGGGCTTTCCGGCGGGCAGGCCAGCCGCCTGGCGCTGGCCCGGGTATTTCTCAGTGATGCGCCCCTGGTGCTGCTCGACGAACCCACGGCCAGCCTCGACCCCGACAGCGAGCAACGCGTGATCGAGGGGCTGACGCAACTGGCCGCACAAGGCCGCACTCTGGTCATCGCCACACACCATCCCGCCGTGATGGGTATGGCCGACCGCGTGCTGCGTCTCGAGGCGGGGCAGTTGCATGCACACGAAGTACCGGCATCGTCGGAGGCCTTGTCATGAAGGAGCCCACTAACATGAAGGGGTCTACTAGCATGAAGGGGGCTACGATAAAAGCGCTAGGCCCTTGGTTGCGCCTGATGGGCGAGCGGCGTGCACGCTTGATGTTCGGGGCGTTGCTGATGTTGGCGACGCTGCTGTTCGCAATCGGGCTGCTGACGCTGTCGGGCTGGTTCATCACCGCGACCGCGCTGACCGGGATGACACTCGCGGCGGGCGGCGCGGCGACGATCGATGTCTTCACGCCGGGTAGCGGCATTCGCTTCTTCGCCGTGGGGCGCACCGCTGCGCGTTACGCCGAGCGCCTTTATAACCACGACACCGTGCTGCGCCTGCTGGCGGATATTCGCGGGCGCACCTTTGCCGGCTTGTCACGGTTGTCGGGCCGTGAACTGGCGCGCTACCGCGCCGGCGAATGGCTCAACCGGCTGACCGCCGACATCGACGCGCTCGATAATCTCTATCTGCGCTTGCTGGCGCCGCCGTTGGTGGGACTGCTCGCGGTTCTCGTCGTAAGCGGCATCCTGGCGCTGGCGATGCCAGCGCTCGGCGGCGTGCTGCTGGCGATCATGCTGCCGTTATGGGTGATCGTCACGCTGGGCATGGCGGTGGCGGGGCGCGGCCCCAGTGCGCGACGCGTCGAGACGCTGGAACGCCTGCGCGTCCGAGCCCTGGAGCATCTACAGGGCCTGGCCGAGCTTCGCACCTTCGGCGTACTCGGTGCCCACCGAGCGAGAGTGGAACGCGAGCAGCGGACGTTGCTTGACGATCAGCGGCGTCTGGGCCGCCGCACCGCGCTGGGCAATGCGCTGGTTACCTTGACCGTGCAAGGCGCCGCCGTGGCGATACTCTGCTTGGCGCTGCTTGCATTCGCCGCGGGCAAGCTTTCGGCGCCGGTGGCGAGCATGTTGCCACTGGCGGTGCTGGCGCTGAATGAAGGACTCGCCATGCTGCCGGGCGCCTTCGTGCAATTGGGAGCCACGCGCACGGCTGCCGCGCGGCTCAATGCCGAGGCGGCGCCTGCGAGTGATGAAGGTGAGGGTTCTCTAGCTGACGAAGCTGAGGGCTCCCTGGCGAGCGCCGAGTCGCCTTCGATCACCTTCGAGGCGGTGACGCTACGTTATCCGGGTATGGGCACCACGCCTGCGCTGGAAGACGTCAATCTGCATGTAGCCGCCGGCGAGCGGCTTACCGTGCTGGGCCCTTCGGGCAGCGGCAAGTCGAGCCTTGCCCAGCTCGTCGTCCGCGCATTCGACCCCGATACGGGCAGCGTGCAGCTGGCAGGGAAGGATCTATGCAGCCTGGCGTCGCAGGCATTGCGTTCGCGGCTCGCCTATCTGACCCAGCACACCGAGCTCTTTCATGCGTCGCTGCGTGACAATCTGCACCTGGGACTGCCTGTTGACCATGACCTTGAGGAAGCGGCCGTCGAAAGTGCTCTATGGCAGGCGCTATGGATCGTCGATCTGGATGACTGGGCACGCGAGCTGCCGCATGGGCTCGAGACCTGGGTCGGTGAAGCCGGGCGTCAGCTTTCCGGCGGGCAGGCACGCCGCGTGGCGCTGGCCCGGGTGATCCTCCGCGATGCACCGCTGGTATTGCTCGACGAACCGCTGGCGGGACTGGATGCCGCAACGGCAGCGATGGTGGCCGAACGTCTCGACACCTGGCTAGACGGGCGCACTGTGCTGATGTTCGCCCACCGCCGCGACGCCCTACCGCGTTGCGATAGGGCGTTAGTGCTATAGCTATAAGCGCGGCAATGGTGTCTTATGAGGCGACATGAAAGCCCATGGTCGCGTGGACGGCATGCTTCCAACCCGCATAGAGCTCGTCGCGCTTTTCCACGCTCATCGCGGGTGTGAAGCGGCGGTCTATGGCCCATTGTTTGGCAATCTGTTCACGCGATTCCCAGAAGCCGAGTGCTAGGCCGGCCAGGTAGGCTGCGCCCAGTGCGGTGGTCTCATTGATCGCGCAACGCAGAACATCCACGCCCAGGATGTCGGCCTGAAACTGAGCGAGAAAATCGTTGGCGATGGCGCCACCGTCGGCACGCAGTTCGGTAAGCTCGAGACCGGCATCGGCCTGCATGGCGTGGAGGACGTCCGCGCTCTGGTAGGCCATGGATTCCACCGCCGCACGGATGAAATGCTCCTTACTCGTGCCACGCGACAGGCCGAACATCGCGCCGCGTACGTTAGAGTCCCAGTAGGGCGCGCCCAGACCGGTGAAAGCCGGTACGAGGTAGACGCCATCGTTGTCGCCGGCGCGCTCGGCATAGGCTTCTGAATCGGAAGACTTGCCCAGCATGCGAAGGCCGTCGCGCAGCCACTGGATCACCGAACCGGCCACGAACACACTGCCTTCCAGGGCGTATTCGAGCTGGCCGTCTATCTCCCAGGCCACGGTCGTGAGCAGCCCGTTTTCAGAGGGCGTGGCTTCCGGACCGGTGTTCATCAGCGTGAAGCAACCGGTGCCATAGGTGTTCTTGGCCATCCCGGGGTTGAAGCAGGCCTGGCCGAACAGGGCGGCTTGCTGGTCACCGGCCATGCCGGCGATCGGCAGTTCATTGCCGAAGAAATATTTCGGCAGCACCTTGCCATAGACTTCACTGCTGGATTTGACCTCGGGCAGCATCGATTCGGGTACGCCGAACAGCTCGAGGAGTTCCGGGTCCCATTGGCGAGTTCGGATGTTGAACATCATGGTGCGCGACGCATTGGTCACGTCGGTGACATGCACCTTGCCGCCGGTCAGGTTCCATACAAGCCAGGAGTCGATGGTGCCAAACAGCAGGTCGCCGTTGTCGGCTTTTTGCTTGACGCCTTCGACATTATCGAAGATCCACTTGAGTTTGGTGCCCGAGAAATACGCATCGATGACCAGCCCGGTCTTGTCGCGGACCATCTCCGCATGCCCGGCTTCACGCAACTCATCACAGATCTCGGCCGAATGACGTGATTGCCAGACGATGGCGTTATAGACCGGCTGGCCGGTGTGCTTGTCCCAGACGACGGTGGTTTCACGCTGGTTGGTGATGCCGATCCCGGCAATTTCCGAGACATCGACCTGCGTGTTATTGATCACTTCGGTAAGCGTCGTCAGCACACTGGTCATGATATCGCGCGGGTTGTGCTCCACCCAGCCCGGCTGCGGGAAGATCTGTTCGAACTCGCGCTGGGCGATGCCGGCGATCTGGCCGTCATGATCGAACAGCATTGAGCGGGAACTGGTCGTACCCTGGTCGATTGCGAGTATGTATTTCTTTGCATTGCTCATGGCAAGTCACTCCTCGTGTTCGTTACAAAAAATCGGTCAATCTGAACGGGTTAGTAGATGTAAGCAACAAGCGCCGCCAACGTGCTGCCGATGACAGGGCCGACCACTGGCACCCAGGCATAGCGCCAGTCGTTAGAGCCCTTGTTCTGGATTGGCAGTATGGCGTGGGCAATGCGCGGGCCGAGATCGCGCGCCGGATTGATGGCATAACCGGTGGGACCGCCCAGCGACGCCCCGATCGAGACCACCAATAGGGCGACCGCCAAAGGCCCGAGGCCGGACGGCGTGTGACCGAACATGATGATGACGAAGATCAGCACGAAGGTGCCGATGATCTCGCTGATCAGGTTCCAGCCATAGGATCGGATGGTCGGTGCCGTGGAAAACGTGGCGAGTTTCAGTGCGCGGTCGTCGGTGTCATCGTACTGTTTCTTGTAGGCTAGATAGCAAACCACGGCCCCGAGAAAACCACCGGTGAGTTCGGCCACAAAGTAGGTGAGGGTGGTGACGAAATTGATCGGAATGCCGTCGGCGTACTCTTTGGCTGGGCCAATGAGTAAACCGAGCGTCACTGCTGGATTGATATGTGCACCGGTATCGTAGGCGACGTAAACACCGCAGAACACGGCAAGCCCCCAGCCGAAGAAGATCACGATGCCATCGCTGCCGTTACCGTTCGTCTTGTTCAGCAGGACGTTGGCCACCACGCCGCAACCCAGTAGTGTCAGGAACGCCGTGCCAGCGATCTCGTGGACCAGTATCGTTTCTACGATTCCCATAAATATGCCTTGCGGTAATGAGTGTCACGGTCGGATGAGGCGGGATTCGCATGTCCTGCCATGTTGATGGGAATGTGAGCAATGGGGTGGCGAGTCATGGTATTCCTCCTCTTTGTTGCGCCATCCGCATCGATGGCAGTTGGGTTGTGTCGTTATTCACGACGGCTGGGTTCGTTGCTAAATCTTTAGATGCATTTTAAGTAGCTGAACCGGCTTTAGTCGGCTCAGCTAAGGAACGGTCGAGATAGTCGGCGAGTCGGCGCTGTTCGCTGTCATCGAGACGCAGCCCCAGCTTGGATCGCCGCCAGAGAACGTCCTCGGCCGTGCGCGCCCATTCGTGATCGCGCAGGTAATCGACCTCGGCGGCATACAGGTCGGCACCAAAATGCTCACCCAGGTCGCCCAGACTTTTTGCATCGCCGACGATGTTCATGACCCGTGTGCCGTAGTTGAAGACCATCCGATTGGCCATGCCCAGTGGAATGAAGGGGTGACTGGCCTGTAGCGACTCGAACAGGTGCTGTGGTTTCGCTTCTTCGCCGCCGGGGAGTGGATGGCCTTTGTCGGTCCAGGCTTTTTCCTGGTTGCCGAGCTCAGGTGCCAATTGATCGACGGCGTCTTCAGCCAGCCGCCGATAGGTCGTCAGCTTGCCGCCGAAGACGTTGAGCAGCACCGCACCGCCGGAGGTATCGAGCTGGATGCGGTAATCGCGGGTAATCTCGCTGGCATTGTCCTCACGGTCATCGAGGAGGGGGCGTACACCGGAGTAGTTCCAGACGACATCGTCGGGCCCGATGGGCTGTTCGAAATAGCGATTGGCCGACTCGCATAGATAGCCGATCTCGTCTTCCTCGATGGCGATATTGCCGGGAGCGCCCTCATGCTCGACGTCGGTCGTCCCGATGAGCGTGAAATCGCGCTCGTAGGGAATGGCGAACACGATGCGGCCATCGGGTTGCTGGAAGATATAGGAGTAGTCGTGGTCGAACAGCTTGTTGACGACGATATGACTGCCCTTGATCAGGCGCAGCGAATACGTGTGATCCAGCGACGCGATTTCGTCGAGAAAACGCACGGCCCAGGGCCCGGCCGCATTGACCAGTCCGCGAGCGGCGACCTGGAAAGTATCGCCTTCGGCGGTACGCAGGGTGACGGTCCATCCGTCGCTGCCGCGTACCGCAGCCTCGGCACGCGTGCGCGTCATGATGCAGGCGCCACGGCTGGCCGCATCCATGCAGTTGAGCACCACCAGCCTGGCATCCTGTACCCAGGCGTCCGAGTAGACGAAGCCCTTGGTGAATTCGGGCTTGAGTGGTGTCCCGGCCGGATGATCGGCGAACTTGATGCCGTGCGAGCCCGCTAGCGTCTGTCGGCCCCCGAGATGGTCATACATGAAAAGCCCGGTTCGGATCATCCAGGCCGGCCGTAGATGCTTCTGGTGAGGCAAGATGAACCGCATCGGCCAGATGATGTGTGGCGCAGCCTTGAGCAGTATTTCGCGCTCGGAGAGAGCTTTGGCCACGAGCTTGAATTCGTACTGCTCGAGATAACGCAAGCCACCGTGGATCAGCTTGGTCGAAGCCGATGATGTGTGGCTGGCGAGATCATCTGCCTCGATGACGAGCACCGAAAGTCCACGGCCTGCAGCATCACGCGCGATGCCTGCACCGTTAATGCCGCCGCCGATGACGATCAGATCGTAGGTTTCGTTGCGCATGTTCGGATCCGCTCACCTGTGTTCGAGATAGATCATTGTGGCGCGGATTCGAACATTTTTAATTAGGCAAAAAGTCGTAGAAGCTATTTCGTTCTATGGCTGAGGTCGGCCAAATGGATCGAAAAGCCGTCTGGTAGAGCTACAACCAGCTCATGGGAAGGGTTCGCCAGTGAAAAAGTGGAGCGATGTGAAAATTCGAGATTCGGATAAGAACATTGCTGCCAGATTCGCACTACGACCGTGCGCTGACCGGCCGTGGTCGACTCAAGGATTTATACGAGCCCCTGTTCGCGTAACACCTCCTTGATAATCGGGACCGGCGTCATCAGATGTTCGCGCATCATCGTGCAGGCTGTCGCTGCGTCGCGGGCGAGGATAGCGTCGGTCAGCGCCGCATGCTCGTGGCGCTTGGCGTCAAGCGCCTCTGCCGAGAACACGGTTTGGCACAGCCATAGATGGCGATAGCGTTCGGCTTGATCGAATAGCCAGGCTCGTGTCTGCAGCAAGTGCGGCGAGTCGCAGCCCGCCGCGATTGCGCCGTGAAAGGCCTGGTGACGGGCGTCCCAGATATCCAGCATGTCGTCGGCGCTATGCACTTCCACGACCTTGCTCAAGGCATGCGCCTTAGCCAGGATCTGTGCTTCCCAGTCGTCGCCGCCCCGGGCGATGGCCAGTTCCAGTACCAAGCCTTCCAGCTGCGCGCGTGCGTCGTAGAGATCCTCGAGTTCCTTGATCGACATCTCGGCGACGCGATAGCCGCGTTGGCTCACCGCCGTCACCAGACGCTCGCTGACCAGTTGCGACAGGGCCTCGCGCATGGGTCCCACGCCAAGATCGTAGCGTGTCTTCAGATCGCTCATGCGCAACTTTTCGCCCGGCGCGTAGACGCCGCGGATGATGTCGCGTTTGAGATGTCGATACGCGCCGATGGCGAGGTTAGGGCGCGGCAAGGCACTGGTCATGGGGCGGTTCCACCAGATATGTGGGCACCATGATACCGGACGTCACCGGAAGCGGGGAACGTTCTTGCGTCGATGCATGGGAATAATTTTGACGTTTTATAAAAATATAGATATTTTTTAGAGGACATCTAGAACAACACGGAGACCGCCCATGACTGTCCTCGATACGCTTGCCGACCGCGCTCCTCAGGGATTCAGCGCCGCGCCTTCCGCCCAATCGCCGCGCTTGTTGCAGCTGACCCTGGATGCGGCGACCGTGCGAGCCTTCCTCGATGCGACCGCCGAATGGCCGATTCAGGCGCTTGAGTACAAGTCGATGCTGCGTTTTCGCGTCGCCAAGATTCTCGATGACCTGTGCGCCAATACGCTCAAGCCGTGGCTGGCGGATACCCTGGTGGATCGTGCCACCGGTGGCCTGCTGGTAACGCCGGAAGGGCTCGATGAAGTGGCGCAAGCCGATGACATGGTGAAGGTGGCCACGGCGGTGGCGCATTGCATCGGACGTTCCAACTTCGATGCCATGAGCGGTCAGTATTACGCACGCTTCGTGGTCAAGAACGTCGATGAATCCGACAGCTATCTGCGTCAGCCGCATCGCGTAATGGAACTGCATAACGACGGCACCTTCGTCGAGCAGGACACCGACTACGTGCTGATGATGAAAATCGACGAGCAGCACATGCAAGGTGGCAATTCGCTGTTGCTGCATCTCGATGATTGGGCGGGTCTCGAGCGTTTCCATGCGCATCCCATGGCGTGTCGCGAAATGCGCTGGGCGGCGCCGCCGAGCAAGAACGTCGGCAAGGACGTCTATCATTCCGTGTTCGATGTCGATGCCGAGGGGCGTCCGGTGATGTCCTACATCGACCAGTTCGTGCAGCCGCGCGATTTCGAGGAGGGCAACTGGCTGTGCGATCTTTCCGAGTCGCTGGAAAGTAGCGAGGCGCGGCTTTCAGTACCCGTCCCCATCGGCAGCTTCCTGCTGCTCAACAATCACTTCTGGCTGCACGGGCGCGACCGCTTCACGCCGCATCCCGACCTCCGCCGCGAGTTGATGCGCCAACGCGGCTACTTCACACAGCGGCAGACGCTCGCCAACCCCAAGAACGCTTGAGTGGCCAACGCCTGTGAGTGGTCAAGTACGCCTGAGGGTAGTGAGTGCGAGATGAGTGAGGGATGTCTTGAACGCCGAGGGGGCGTTGCGCAGGCTATAACGATTCGACTCTGACAAGCGAGAATGCGGTGTACGATTTCATCATCATCGGCGGCGGCATCCTGGGGATGTCCACCGCCATGCAACTGATCGAGGCCTATCCCGACAAGCGCATACTGCTCGTCGAGAAGGAAAGCGGCCCGGCGCGTCACCAGACCGGCCATAATAGTGGGGTAATCCATGCTGGCGTCTATTACACGCCGGGGAGCCTCAAGGCGCGTTTCTGTCTGGAAGGCAATCGCGCCACCAAGGCGTTTTGCGACACTCACGGCATCGCCTATGAGAGCTGCGGCAAGCTACTAGTCGCCACTAACGAGGTGGAAATGCAGCGCATGCAGGCGCTGTGGGAACGCACCGCCGCCAATGGCCTGGAGCGCGAATGGCTCGATGCCGACCAACTCCGCGAGCGTGAGCCCAACATCACCGGGCAGGGCGGCATTTT
The DNA here is from genome assembly GCF_023061185.1 of Chromohalobacter beijerinckii. GTDB lineage: Bacteria > Pseudomonadota > Gammaproteobacteria > Pseudomonadales > Halomonadaceae > Chromohalobacter > Chromohalobacter beijerinckii. The sequence continues at coordinate 9,048 of NZ_JAKGAK010000014.1, read as the reverse complement.
CGTACCCGCCAGTGGCATCGTCGACTACCGTCAGGTCACCGCTAAGATGGCTGAGGTGTTCCAGAACGCCGGCGGCGAGATACGTTACGCGGCGCCGGTGACGGCCCTCGAAGAACGCAGCGAAGAGATTGTGGTCACCACCGATCAGGGCACGTTCACAACACGGCACCTGGTCTCATGCTCGGGGTTGATGGCCGACCGCGTGGTGCGCATGTTGGGTGTCACGCCGGAGTTCAGCATCTGCCCGTTCCGGGGCGAATATTATCGATTGCCGCCCGAGCACAATCGCATCGTCAATCATCTGATCTACCCGATTCCCGATCCGTCGATGCCGTTTCTCGGCGTGCATCTCACGCGCATGATCGACGGCAGCGTCACCGTGGGGCCGAACGCCGTACTGGCCTTGAAGCGCGAGGGGTATCGCAAGCGCGACGTGTCGTTCGGCGATCTGGCGGCCATGGCCGGCGATCCGGGCATTCGCAAGGTGCTGCGTGCCAACCTCAAGCCGGGGCTTCACGAAATGAAGAATTCGCTTTTCAAGGGCGGCTATCTGGAAGAAGTGCGCAAGTACTGTCCGCGCCTGACCCGCGACGACCTGCGCCCGTACCCGGCAGGCGTGCGCGCTCAAGCCGTGGCCAAGGACGGCAAGATGATCGACGACTTCCTGTTCGTCAACACGCGCCGCAGTGTCAACGTCTGCAACGCGCCATCGCCCGCCGCCACCTCGGCGATTCCCATCGGTGCGCATATCGTCGACCAGGTGAAGGCGCTGGTGGACGGCTAAGTACCTCCCTTGACGGGAGATACTCAACCGGCAACGCGGCGCGTGGGGTTTGGCTCCTTGAACGTATCGGTCGAGAGGCCGAAGCGTTCAGACAGCCCACAAATTTGGCGCCAATTCAGCTGGCGACGCCCGGCGAGAATGGCTGAGACCACTGACTGGGCGCCGACTTCGGGTAATCCGCTTTGCGAGATCTGATGTTCCTGCATGAGGTAACGAAGCACATCGCTGCCTGCCACATCGGGTATGGGGCGGTGCTCTTCATCATAGGCTTCGAGGACATCTCCCAGGCGGCTGGCCAAGCTTGCGAGAGGATGTGACTCATCGTCGCCGATAAGCTCAAGAAGTTCGTCCAACGCGTCAACGCGTGCATCATAGGCGGCATCGTCGGATGGCATGCTGAGAAGCGGAGCAAGATAGCCCCAATGCTTTGTGGCCTGTTCTACGAGCGTTTGCATGGTCACTCCTATTTCCACTTGCCTTTATCGTATTCCACATGCGTAAGAATATGGCGGATATATACTTTCTTGGCTTGATAATGAACGATCGCAATCAAGCGTAACTTGTTGCCGCCTATGTCAAAGACATGGAACTTTCCCACTTTGTCGGTGGCGGGAAACAAGCGTTTCATGGCGTCGAAGTCTTTGGGATCGTTCGCTTTGATTAGCCGATACCATGCATCCAGTGCATTAGCTGTGTTGGGATGTGCCTTTTTGGCGTCCCATATGCGCCTTTGTGTAATCACATGCACTGCATGATGCTCCCTGTATGATGGCAAGAGTATAGCAAACTGCTATATATAGCAAGCTGCTATGCGTCGCTATGGCTTGTGCACTCATTCCTTATCTGGCTTGGCTATTGCTCGAAAACGTTAGAAAGCGGCCTAGCGGGGAGCGTCGTCTCCCAACGGTCTCACCGCGGTTTTCTCGTCGTGTAGCGCTTCCCAGGCGTGATATGTGCTGAGGAAGACTTCGCCGGTGAGATGGTCGAGAAAATCGCTTTGCTTGAGCTGGTCCATCACCGGGCCTTTTACCTCGGCGAGATGCAGTTTGACCTGTGAATCGTCGAGGCGAGCGTTGATCGCTTCCAGGCTTTCCAGCGCCGAGGCGTCGATCAAGTTGACGGCCGAACTGATCAACACGACATGCTTCAGCGCCGGGCGTTCGGCGACCATGGCGTAAACGGTGTCTTCCAAGTAACGCGCGTTGGCGAAGTACAGGCTCTCGTCGACGCGCAGCAGTGCCACGGTGGGGTCGTGCTCGGTGGTGTGGCGCTCGACGTTGCGGAAATGCTCGGTACCGGGGACGCGGCCTACCAAGGCGCTATGTGGGCGGCTGGTGCGATACAGGAACAATGCCAGTGACAGCCCCACGCCGGCCATCACGCCGACTTCGACGCCGCTGACGAAGGTCAGCACGATGGTCGCCAGCATGGCGGCGAAATCGCGCTTCGAATAACGCCAAGTACGCTTGAGACCGCGCGCATCGAGCAGCGTGAAGGTCGAGACGATGATGCTGGCGGCGAGCGTGGCGATAGGCAGAAAGTGAATCAGCGGCGTGAGATAGAGCGTCACCAGTGCCACGCCCAGCGCGGCGAAGCTGCCTGCGGCCGGTGTACGCGCGCCGGCATCGAAGTTGATCACCGTGCGCGATAGGCTGCCCGTCACCGGCATGCTACTGCTCAAGGCGGCGGCGAGGTTGCTGCCGCCTAGCGCGAACAGTTCCTGGTCGGGCGAGATGCGCTGGCGACGCTTGGCGGCCAGCATCTGCGCCAGCGATACCGACTCGATAAAGCCCACCAAGCTGATCAGAAACGCCGGCATGAGCAGCGTGCCGATCAGGCTCGGGTCGAGCGAAGGCAGCGCGAGCGGCGGTAGATGGCGCGGAATCTCGCCGACCACGGCGACGCCGTGCGCCTCCAGGTCGAATGCCCATACCAGCAGGGTCGAGATCATCACCGCAATGATCGGCCCCGCCTTGGTGATGAAGCCACTCAACGTGGCGGTCATGCCCAGGCGGCGCAGCGTGGGGCCGGCGCGGCGCATCACCATCAGAAACACCAGCGAGCCGAGACCGATCAACGCCGTGAGTACATTGAAATCCTGCCAATGCGCGACCAGCCCGGTGAGCTGTTCGATCAGTGTGAACCCGGACATCGTGATGCCCAGAAGATTGCCCAACTGGCTGGTGGCGATCAACACGCCCGAGGCGCTGAGCAGGCCGGAAACGACCGGATGGCTCAGGAAATTGGCGAAAAAGCCCAGCCGGAAGATGCCCATCAGCATCAGCATGACGCCGGAAAGGAACGCCAGTGTGGCGGCGGCCTCGCTGTAGGCGACGGTCCCCGTGGCGACGATGCCCGATAACGCTGCAGCCGTCATCAGGGCGACGATCGCCATGGGGCCCACCGCCAGCGTGCGGCTGGTGCCGAAAACCGTATACGCCACCAACGGCAGCATGCTGGCATACAGGCCCGTCACCGCCGGCAACCCGGCGAGAAAGGCATAGGCCAGCGCTTGTGGGATGACCATCAAAGTAACGATGACGGCGGCGAAGAGATCCTGGGATAGCGTGTGGCGATCATAGCTTGGCAGCCACTCGACGATGGGAAAGTAACGCTTGAGCATCCGGGTCTCGTTGGTATGCAAGGAAGTCAGATTTCTGAGCGAAAAGATATAACGCTAGAAGTGTTTCTACTAGACGCTAATGGTGCGGTTTGCGGGCTGTGTGTGCAAGCGCGGGGGCTGACTCAAGGCTTTGTTTATTGGTGGGGTAGGGGAGAAGGGTATTACTGATGCCGAGCTGCAAGCGCGACACCGGCGAAGCTATGCATGCCTCTCGGTGCCGGCCTTCTTAATCACACTTCCCAATCGACCAGCCGGCCCTGGCGTTGCTCCAGGGTTTCGGCGATGCGCAGCACTTCCTCGCTGGGAATCTGACGGATCAGTTCCTGGCTGTCGCGGTCGACGATACGTGTCACGATCCGCCCCTCGTATTCCGATAGCTCGAACTGGACGTTATAGGCGCGCATTACGTCGTTGATGCGATCGATGGGCTTGGCGAGTTCGCTCATGGTCAAGGCCGATGGCGCTGAGGTTCCCTGCGCGTCATTGTTGGGTTGGATATGGGCCAGGGCCATGTCCAATCGCTGGCGACCGCTCAGCGGGTTGGGTGTGATGTTGGCGGTGGCGGGACCGCTGTTGACGGGAAATTCAGGAATGTTCGACGACATATGCGTTCCCCTGCGTTGTTATCGCTTTTGTTGTTGAGCGTGGCATAGCGCTCAGGTGGTTGAGGCTTAAGACAGGTGGTTGAGACTTAAGACATAGTGGCTCGCGAAATCACGTCATCATGTCGATGTTCGTATGCCCGGCATCGTCGCCGACACCGATGCCGACGAAGAAGGCATGCCGAAAGTTGCTATCGCGCTTGTAAGCCTGGATCTTCTTGATGTCCTGATGCTTACCGAAGCTATTGGTACTTTTCTGCACCTCGATGGCGGCGAGATTCTCGTGGGTTCCGCGATGATGAATGATGATGTCGGGGTAGGCGGTACGCGCGTCGGTATCGGCGGTATTGGTCACGCTCGTCATATGGCGGGTGCGCTTGCAGGGGCCCGTCCAGCGATTGTATTCGCAATCGATATCCCAATCGGGAAACGCTTGCTGCAGGTACATGGCCAAGCGGAAGGAGAGCGAACGCTCCGTCGCCGACGCCTTGAGCAGAGAGGCGTCGCGCGAAGCGTTTCGAGGGCGTGGTTCAGCTTCTCGTGAATACTGGTGTCGGATTCGGTGATGAATGTGCCGATATGGGTCATCGGGTGCCTCGCTTTGTTTTTCTTCGCTTTCGCTAGCGTAATAAAAGTCAGTAACGTCCTTGCCTAGCAGTTATCGGCCATGATAGGCCAGACTTTAACGGCTTTTTTAGCGACGTTTTTAACGACGTAGTATCAAACAGGGCGAAACTCAGCATGTAGCTTGCCATCGCGAACCATGACATACGCCATATTGCGCTTGCCGGTATCATCCCGCCAGTCGAGTTCATTGACCCCCGGTTTGAGCACTGACTCCGCTGCGGCGAGCGATGTCGCGGGCGTACCGTTGACCGACTCCACTACTGCGCCGATGGGCAAACGACTCTGTAGCGGGCTCTCCGCCCCGATCTCGACTAATTGCAGGCCAGTTGCGGTAGCGGCCTCGGCGGGGGGCTCGGTGTTTGGACTGGACGAGCGTGAGGAGCGCGCCTTGGGTTTGGGGGTAGGCCGCGGTGATGATGGTGCTTCATGCCGGCTCCGCGAACGCCCTTGACGCAACTGTGAATGAGCGGAGGTGATTAGCAGCAATAGGCCGACCAGCAGCACGATCATGGCAATATTGGCAAAGAGCAACGCGGGCAAGTGGGCGCTGAGTAGTGACGGTGCCTGGCGCTGAAATAGCAATATCTTGTACGTCGTGTAAGGCAGGGTCGCCATGACCACGCCCCATAGCACGATGAGAAAGATTTGACTGCGTAATAATGTCCGCATGGTGTGCTAGCCACGTTCAAAGAAGTTCAGCAGGTTTAACGCATTACAAGAAAAAATCAAGTCTCCCCCGCCTAAAGTACGAGCGACCATCGCGATATGAGCCCGCCATAATATGCGCCGCGACGTTACTAGCGTGACTAGCGTGCATGCGCTTTGACCTGATCGTACAACGACCTTGCATTATCCAGGGCAATCGCCTCGTTCTCATCCAACTGCAAGAGAGAACCGCCAGTGCGGTCGCCGTTCTGGGCGGCGCGGATCACCGTTGCATGACGACGCGATACACTGGCGACATTCATGCGAATGGACAGCAGCATCAGCTCGAAACGGCGTTTTTGATCCTCGCGCCGTTCGCGTTCCTCGACGGATTCGGTGGTTTCGATGAGCGACGCCAGGGTCGTATTGATCAACTTCTCGACCAGATCGAGGCGCGGCACGATCTCGTCATTCAGCTCATTAACGGTGATTTGGGTATGGGGAGAAGACATGACGTTGCCTTTAGTGAGGTAAGGCCATAAACAAACGACGAGAAAAAAGGCCAGCTAAGCTGGCCCAAGGCTTGCTGAGCAAGCGTCATACGCAGCGAGTGAGGCATTCAAAAAGTTTGAATGACGATACCCACCTTCCAGTTATCGGCACACCCCGCTGTGCCTTGAGGCTATGTCAGCATTTTTTTCAGGCCATCGACCTCTGAACGGTGATGCTCACCGCCGCTCATGGTTTATGGCTGATCGAATAGTCGTTGGGATTGGCGGTGCCTTCCAACTTGCCGATTTGACTGAAATCATTGGATGATAAATGCGTGTCGATACTGGCGTCGATGAATGCCAGGTTCTTGACGACATGCACCTTGTTGGGCATTCCCTTGTTGTCGATATCCATCACCCATGCAAGAAATCCGCCGGAGAACTTAGCCAGGCTGCCAATGGGATATAAGCCATATTGTTGGATATAGTCGATGATGACCGTGCGCTCATACTTATCTCCATTCTCATGTGCCCAGCGGTATGCATCCAGCGGTGTGCTTGACGAACTCCGAGAGCTCATCCCCCGTCTTGCCCGCAGGATAACCGCTACCATCGAGCAGCTCGTTGGCGTTTTGGATGACATCCAAGCACCCTTCGCTAGGGCTGCCAGCCCAGTTCCGCGATCTTTTCGAGCAGCTTGTCGACATGGCCTCTCAATATTTCCTTTTGTTGAGGAGTCATGTTGGTCTTCAGCGAGGGCAGCTTGTCGCTCATGAGTAGCGGTTTGCCCATGGTATGCATCAGAGTGCCTGCCAGGGCCTCGCGCAAGTGGGGTGAATGAGGATCACGCGACGTGACCATGTCTGCCAGGAGGCCGGCGACCTGGATGGCATGTCGTACCCACTCCGGCTGATCGCGCAGGAAGGAAAGCGCGTACAAAAACTCCTTGCGATTCTGCCTGACGAGATAAAGCAACGAATCGGTGCAGTCGTAAAGCGTTTCTTCAGGAAAGGCATTCCAGTTCTTGATGAAGATCAGAACGGCCTGAAGTTGACGCGCGATGGTGCGCACGCCCTTGACCATCGGCGGCGTGTTGGGCGACTCGTTCGACTTCTGGCTGGCATGTTTCAGAATGCTATCTTCCTTTTTCCGGGGGATGTAAACGGCTGACTGGCTGACACTGCGGCCATCGACGCCGGCCCGGTAAGCGGCTTCACGTTCAGACTCGGAAACGACATGGAATAGCGCATTCTCCATGTCGCGTTCCACCTCGACGAATTGAATGCCCAAGGCCGCATGCCCCTCGCTACCGAAAGGGCGCATGTGGCGTATGCACCCTCGGGCGTAGAAATACTCGCCATTGGGAAATTCCAGCGTGACGCTGGGCAGCACTTGGTTCACGTAAAGTGGCAGACTATCTTCTATGTCGATATCGAGCATGCAGCCGCCGGTCGAGATATTGCGTAGTCGCCCCTTGATGGTCAACTCATTGGGAAATACCTCGAGCGTGGCACGCGCAGACATGCCGAGAATCAGCGGGATGCGTACCGCCCCGCGCGTTTCCTCCGTGAACAATGCATCTGCCAGTTGGCACTTGATCTCGTAGGCACCGGTCTCTTTCTTGAGCGGCTGGGCCTTGATTTTTTCGAAATTGTAGATCTCCGTGACCTCCTCGTCGGATGGCGCGGGAATCTCGATATCGAAGGACAAATACCCTTGGTAGATATACGACTCTATGTCGGCCTTGTCATAGGTGACGCTAAGCTCAAAAGCCCCGGTGTCCATATCCAGGTTAAGAATTTCGCCTTGAAGCGGATTGGTCGTCTTCTTGGAAAACACCGTGATGGTGTGCTCCTTGGCGATCAGGGTGCGAAGCACACCCGCCAGGTGATTGCCCGAGTAGTGAGACAGCATATGCGTACCTTTGAGTCCATAGCCAAGGCGTTGTTTGGGATGGTTGCAATTCTTTTATAGTAGATTTATTTAATTTTTAATTTCTTTAATCTAGCTAGCTTTCACTGCCGAGCCGCATGGGCCGATACGTTACCGACGGTAACCATGGCCCCTTATATCATAGATAGGCGGGATAGGGAGTGGGGCGGATTGCGTATGTTCAGTGAGTGTCAAAACCGGCGAGATGCACGACACATGGCCATACATCTCACGGGCTCGTCGTGAACGTCTACTACCCAAGGTAGCCGTGGCTTTGCAGATAGCGGACAAACTTCATTGGCGTTGATAGCCGGTTATGGCTTTTGAGGGAGGGGGCTTGTTCCCGATGGTTTTTAGCCACCCTTTATCGTGACGCGCTCGAGCCCAACAGCGCTTTGATGTGTTCACCCTCACTGCTAGCAGTTTCCCACAAGTCATCCCAGCTATCTGGTGGGTTACCGTTCTCGAGCATCTTGCTGAAGACAGCATAAGCGTCGTACTTGCTGCCATAGGCACGTTTGGTGGATTCGTCGTTGACCCAGGCATAGATGAGTATTCTGCTGGCGAGGTCGTAACGAAAGAATAGCCGGTACTGCTGGTAGAATTTTGCCCGTTGCCAATGGGTATGAGCCGTTCCGAGCGTGTTCCCCTGTCGATACTGTGGGCCTGATGGATCCTGTGGGATGTCGTTCAAGGCCAGTTTAACAATGGCTGCCAGACGTTTGGTGGCGGGTTTGGCGCGGTATCCCACCGGGTCTTTCGCTTGTAGTCGCTTTACCTTATCGGTCAGCGCCTCGACCTGCGCCAGGAAGAGTGGATGTGCGTAGATCGTCCACCCGTTGATCACCAGAGGACTCATGCGTCGTCATCGTCTTCTGGTAGTGCCTCATCGAGGTCTACCTCGATGCCTGTCGTCAGGCGTTTCGCCTCAGCAAAGGTGCCAGCAGTGACAGGACGAATATTTTCTGGATGCGCCTGTAGGTCGCGTTCCAGGAATGCCAAGAAGCTAGCCATCACAGGATCTTGGCTGGGCTCATCGCTGGCACGGGAGAGCACCACTTCCCCATTGGGGCGGACCGTGTAATGAATCCGGTCGCGGCGCTTCAGCTTCAGTGCACGTCGAACCGATGCCGGCACGGTCGTCTGGTAGCGATCCGTCAGGGTGGAATCATCCTCAATGGCTGTGTTCATGATGGGTCTCCGCTCGTTGGCAACGCAGTGGCATATAGAGAAGGTAATGCAAGTGCATTGCATGGTCAACATTCCCTTGCCTAACTGCGCTATTGCCTGTGCAGCTATGGAGTTGGAATACCCATCTAATCTCATTCTGTCAGATATTGATAC
>NZ_JAKGAK010000013.1 GCF_023061185.1 Chromohalobacter beijerinckii | reverse complement strand
GAACCGCCGGCGCGAACGCAAGGGGTTTTTACACGGATAAAACGTAGCGCTCGGCCTTACCCCAAGATCACCCGCGCATAACGCTTTTTACCCGCCTGGATGACATAGCTTCGCCCGGTGGCAAGCATATGATCGCGTGCCACGACGTGGCCGTCGACTTTGACACGGCCATTGCCCAGCATGTCCTTGGCCTGGGCACTATTATTGGCCAATCCCGACCGGTTGAGCACCGCAGCAATCGGCGCCTGCTCGCCTTCGAAAATCACCTCGACCTCCGGAAGGTCCTCCGGCAGCTCGCCTTCCGCCAGTTGGTTGCCCGCCGACTTATGCGCATTAGCGGCAGCTTCATCACCGTGATAGCGCCCGATCAGTTCGCGCGCCAGTTCCATCTTTATATCTCGCGGGTTAGCCCCGGACTCGATCGACTGACGAATGGCGTCGATGTCCTCGTTGGACTTGAGCGACAGCAGCTCGAAGTAACGCCACATCAGGCTATCGGGCATCGACACCAGTTTGTTGAACATCACTCCCGGCGTATCGTCGACGCCCACATAGTTGCCCAACGACTTGGACATTTTCTGCACACCGTCCAGCCCTTCCAGCAGTGGCATGGTCATGACCACCTGCGGCGCTTGACCGAAATGCTTCTGGAGCTCGCGTCCCATTAGCAGATTGAACTTCTGATCGGTGCCGCCCAGTTCGACATCGGCCTCGAGCGCCACCGAGTCGTATCCCTGCACCAGGGGATACAGGAACTCATGAATCGAGATCGACTGGTTGGCCGTATAACGCTTCTCGAAATCGTCACGCTCCAGCATGCGTGCCACGGTCGACTGCGCCGCCAGCTCGATCATGTCAGCCGCAGAAAGCTGGCTCATCCACTCGGCGTTGAAGCGTACTTCCGTCAGCGCCGGATCGAGGACCTTGAACACTTGCTCTTTATAGGTCTCCGCATTGGCCTTGACCTCCTCCTCGGTCAGCGGCTTGCGGGTCACATTCTTCCCCGTGGGATCACCGATGCGACCAGTGAAGTCGCCGATCAAGAACACTACCTGATGTCCCAATTCCTGAAACTGACGCATCTTGGTCAGCAACACGCTATGCCCCAAATGAAGATCCGGTGCGGTAGGATCGAACCCCGCCTTGATACGCAGCTTACGCCCGGATTCGAGCTTCTTTACCAACTCGTCTTCCAGCAGGATTTCATGGGTGCCACGCTTGAGCAGCGCCAGCGCATCGGCGACGTCGGTCATCGTATCCTTTCTCCGCAAATGGGGTGACTTGGGCAATAACGGGGAATGTTAGCATGACTCATCGACGGCGGTTGAGCGCCACGGCACATGGAGATGAACATGCCCCTTTATATCGGCTTGATGTCTGGCACTAGCTTGGACGGCATCGACGCCGCCCTAGTGCGTTGCGGCGAAGGCCGCCCCGAATGGCTGGGTGCCACTGGGGCGGCCTTTCCCGCAACACTGCGCGAGGATTTACTGGCCTTATGCCTCGCCCGCGACACGTCCTTCGGCGAGCTGGCCCGGCTCGAGACGGCGTTCTGCGAACGCCAAGCCGAGGCAGTCAACCGCCTACTCACTGAGACCGATACCTCACCTAGTGACATCGCGGCCATCGGCAGCCACGGGCAGACCATCGAACACGCCCCGGACGCAACACCGCCACATACTTATCAGCTCGACAACCCCAGCCTGCTCGCTGAGCTGACCGGCTGCGCAGTGGTCGGCGATTTTAGGCGCCGCGATATGGCCGCCGGTGGACAAGCCGCGCCACTCGCGCCGGCCTTCCATGCCGCGCTTTTCACCTCCCCCGAGCATACGCGCTTGATCCTCAATCTCGGCGGCATCGCCAACCTCACGCGTATTCCCCCGAGCGACGACTCCGCGCCTGTCCTCGGCTTCGACACCGGCCCCGCCAACATGCTGATGGACGCCTGGTGTCAGCGCCACCTGGGCCACGCCTACGACGCCGATGGCGCCTGGGCCGCTAGCGGCCGCGTCGACGAGGCCTTGCTCGCTCGCCTCCTCGATGACCCCTACTTCCGACGCTCGCCGCCCAAGAGCACGGGACGGGAGCGTTTTCATCTCGACTGGTTGGCGACTCATCTGACGGGGAACGAAGCCCCCCCCCGAGACGTCCAGGCGACGCTCGCCGAGCTGACCGCCGCCAGCATCGCTATGGCGATTACCCAAGGCGGAGAGCGTTCGGACGGGAATTGCGATGCACTCATTCCCTGCGGGGGCGGCGCCCACAACGCAGACCTGTTGGCGCGTCTACGCCGGCACGTGCCGGAGATCCCGCTGACGCCCTGCGAGCGTTTCGGCTGGTCAGCGGACTGGTTGGAAGCCGGTGCCTTCGCTTGGCTCGCTCATCAGCGCCTCATGCAGCGCCCCGGCAACCTCCCCGAGGTCACCGGGGCCCGTGGCCCCCGGATTCTGGGAGGCGTCTATGCGCCCTGAGGCGTTCATTCATCGTCGCCTTTCAAGGTGAATCGCTCGGCGGCGTCACTGGCCCGCGCCAACTGCGGGCTGTCAGCATCGCCATAATCGATGCGCAACCGCAAGTCGTTGGCGGAGTCGGCATGCACCAATGCCATCTTTTCGCTGATGCGCCCTTGCCGATAGAGTGCATATAGCGCCTGATCGAAGGTCTGCATGCCCTGGTCATGGGAGCGCTGCATAACTTCCTTGAGGTCGTGAATCGCTCCCTTGCGGATCAGATCGCTGACCAGCGGCGAACGCAGCATCACCTCGACCGCCGCGCAGCGCCCCTCTCCATCCTCGCGGGGCAGCAAACGCTGGGCGACGATGGCCTGCAAATTGAGCGACAGATCCATCCACACCTGCTCGTGGCGCTCGCTGGGAAAGAAATGCTGAATCCGCTCCAGTGCTTGATTGGCGTTGTTGGCATGCAGCGTCGCCAGGCACAGATGACCGGTCTCGGCAAACGTCAACGCCTGCTCCATGATCTCGCGCGAGCGAACCTCGCCGATCATGATGACATCGGGTGCCTGACGCAGCGCATTCTTGAGCGCCACCTCGAAGGACTCGGTATCGATGCCCACTTCGCGTTGATTGATGATCGCACGGCCATGCGGATGAATGTACTCGATGGGGTCTTCGATGCTGATGACATGCCCGCCGGTCGTCTGATTGCGGTGCTGAATCATAGAAGCCAGCGTGGTGGACTTACCGCTGCCCGTACCGCCGACGATGAACACCAGGCCGCGCTTGCGATTGACCAGTTCGTTCAAGGCATCCGGCAACGCCAGGCTCGCCAGGTCGGGAATGTCGAAGGCGATGCGACGCACGACCATCGCCATCTGGCTGCGCTGATAGAAGGCACTTACACGAAAACGCCCCTTGCCCTGCAGGCTAAGCGCGAAATTGGCCTCGCGTTCGGCCTCGAAGCGCTCGCCCACGCCCTGGGGCAGCGCCGCCGAGACCAGCTCGCGCACCTGCGATACCGACATCGCCTGCTCGCCCAGCGTGACCAGCTCGCCATCGATCTTGAGACTCGGCGGCGCCCCGGTCGAAACCAGCAGGTCGGAGGCCTGCTTGTCGAGCATGATGTCCAGCAGTTGCGTCAGCCACTCGTATGGCGTCATTCGCGTTCTCCTTCGCGACTGTCGATTGGTGCCAGGCTTACATGCCCAGTACGCGCCCATCCTTCGCCTTGGCCTGCGCCTCGGCGCGCGAGACGACATCCTGCGCCACCAAGCGCGAAAGCGCCGCATCCAGTGTCTGCATGCCTAGGCTGCCGCCGGTCTGGATCGAGGAATACATCTGCGCCAGCTTGTTCTCGCGAATCAGGTTACGCACCGCCGCGCTGGCCACCAGGATCTCGTGGGCCGCCACGCGCCCACCGCCTTCACGCTTGAGCAGCACTTGTGAGATGACTCCCTGCAGCGATTCGGACAACATCGAACGCACCATGCTTTTCTCGTCGCCCGGGAACACATCGATGATGCGATCCACGGTCTTGGCCGCTGAAGTGGTGTGCAAGGTGCCGAATACCAGATGGCCGGTTTCGGCGGCGGTCAACGCCAAGCGGATGGTTTCCAGATCACGTAGCTCGCCGACCAGAATCACGTCGGGGTCCTCGCGCAGCGCCGAGCGCAGCGCTGTGGAGAAGCTGCGCGTATCGCGATGCAACTCGCGCTGATTGACGAGACTGCGCTTGCTGCGATGCACGAACTCCACCGGATCCTCGATGGTCAGCACATGCTGATAATAGTTTTCGTTGACGTAGTCGATCATCGCCGCCAAGGTCGTACTCTTGCCCGACCCGGTCGGCCCCGTCACCAGCACCAGCCCGCGCGGCAACGAGGCCAGGCGTCGAAAAACCTCGCCTAGGTCCAGGTCATCGAGGGTGAGTACCTCGCTGGAAATGGTGCGAAAGACGGCGCCCACGCCGCGCCCTTGATGGAAGACGTTGACGCGGAAGCGCGCCACACCCGGCACCTCGAACGAGAAATCATGCTCGAGCGCTTCTTCATAGTCGCGGCGCTGCTGATCGTTCATGATCGCGTAGATCAATTTGCGAACGTCACGATCCTCGATCGGCGGCACGTTGAGCCGGCGAATGTCGCCGTCGACGCGAATCATTGGCGGCAAACCGGCGGACAGATGCAGATCGGACGCCTTCTGTTTTGCCGAGAACGCCAGCAATTCGATAATATCCATGCATTTCTCTCGCTCGCGGACAGGGTTTCCCAGTATGCCAGATGTCACCATCGCCGAATCCCTCGAACGCGCTCGCCAGCGTTTGACCCACGCTTTGGCGAGCGCGGGGCGTGACGGCGAGGGCGCCTGCCTATTGGCCGTGAGCAAGACGCAACCCGCGGCGAGCGTGCGCCAAGCCTTCGCTGCGGGGCAACGCGCATTCGGCGAGAACTATCTTCAGGAAGCGCTCGACAAACAGGCCTCGCTGGACGATCTCGAGGGTATCGTCTGGCATTTCATCGGCCCTTTGCAATCCAACAAGAGCCGCGCGGTGGCCGAGCACTTCCAGTGGGTGCATACCATCGACCGCGCGCGCATCGCCACACGCCTCGATGCGCAGCGCCCGGCAGCGCTGGAGCCGCTGAATGTTTGCCTGCAAGTCAACGTCAGCGGCGAAGCCAGCAAGTCAGGAGTGACGCCCGAGGCCTTGCCGGCACTGGCCGACACCGTGGTGGCGCTGCCACGCCTGCGGCTGCGCGGCTTGATGACACTGCCTGCACCGAGCGACGACCCGGCGACCCAACGGCGCCCCTTCGCCGAGCTGCGCACCTTGCTCGAAACGCTCCGCCAGCGACACCCCCAGGCGCCTTTGGATACCTTATCGATGGGCATGAGCGGCGACCTCGAGGCCGCAATCCTCGAAGGTGCCACCCTGGTCCGTCTGGGCACGGCCATTTTCGGGCAACGCGCACCGCGCCAATGATCGCCTTGCCCTAATCCCATTGTTTCGCCGCGACATTTCAGGAGACCCCATGACAAGCCAAGTCACATTCATCGGCGCCGGGAACATGGCCAGCGCCATTTTCGGCGGCATGATCGAAGGCGGCTATCCCGCTGAGGCCATTACCGCCACCGCGCGCGACACCCAGACACTCGATGCACTCGCGTCGCGCTATGGTATCCAGACTACCTCCGACAACAATGTGGCCGTCGAACACGCGGATGTTGTGGTCTTGGCCGTCAAGCCGCAGGTCATGCGCGAGGTATGCCACGAATTGCGCGATAGCGTGCAACGCCAACGCCCGCTGATCGTCTCAGTGGCCGCCGGCTTGGGTGCCGAAACGCTGGATACCTGGCTGGGCGGCGACATGGCCGTGATCCGCTGCATGCCCAACACCCCCAGCCTGGTCGGTCAGGGCGCCTCGGGGCTTTACGCCAACGCCCGCGTCAGCGAGGAGCAGAAGCAGCTGGCCACTTCGTTGCTGGAAGCCGTGGGACTCGTGGAATGGGTCGCCGACGAGACGCTTCTCGAGGCAGTCACTGCCGTGTCGGGTAGCGGACCCGCGTATTTCTTTTTGATCATGGAAGCGCTCGAGGACGCCGGCAAGAAGCTCGGCTTGCCCGCCGACAGCGCCCGCCGTCTGGCTCTACAAACCGCCTACGGCGCGGCCAGCATGGCCCGCGAAAGCGAGTTCGAGCCAGCTGAATTGCGCCGCCGCGTGACCTCACCCAACGGCACCACCGAACGCGCCATCAATAGCTTCGAGGATGACGGCCTGCGTCGACTATTCGAAAATGCGACGCAAGCCTGCGCGACACGCGCTCGTGAACTGGCCGACGAACTGAGCCGCGACTGAATTTCCCTTCACCCATTCGACACGGAGGAGCCCCATGGGCAGCCAAATGGGAAGCGCCGGCTTGATGCTGGTCAACACGCTAATCAATGTGTATCTGTTCGTCTTGATGCTGCGCTTTCTGCTGCAGTTTTCGCGCGCCGATTATTACAACCCCGTCAGCCAGGCGGTGATCAAGGCCACGCGCCCGGTGGTCGCACCGTTGCAGCGCATCTTCCGTCCGCGTGGACGCTTCGATCCCGCCTCGCTGGTCGCGGGCTTGCTGATCAAGGGCATCACCATCTTCGTTCTGCTCAAGCTCGCCGGCATCGGCATGCCACCGATTCAGGGCGTGTTGGTGGCGGCACTGGCCGGGGTGTTGAGCGCCATCCTCGACATCTATTTCTTTGCCCTGATCATCATGATCATTCTCAGTTGGGTCGCGCCGCAGGCCAGCCACCCCGGGGCCATCCTCGTCAACCAATTGGTCGAGCCGATCATGGCGCCGGTACGCAAGGTCATCCCCCCGCTGGGCATGATCGACTTGTCGCCCATCGTGGTGTTCATCGCTATCAATCTGGTCGATAGCCTCGTCGTCGGCGCACTCGCCCGTGCAGCGGGATTGCCCGGCATGCTGGTAGGCTTCTGAACATTCACGACCCTGGCGCCGTCGCGCGCCCCACGCTGGACACGGAAACCGACACACACGATGCCCGATACGCTACCTCCCGACTCGGTCGGTCTGGTCACGCCACAAACGGCGCACTTCGATACCCCGCTGGCACTGGCCGGCGGCAAGACGCTGTCCGACTACACGCTGGTGTATGAGACGTATGGCACGCTCAACGCCGAACGCAATAACGCGGTGCTGATCTGCCATGCGCTGTCCGGTCACCACCACGCCGCCGGCTTCCATGACATGGAAGATCGCAAGCCCGGCTGGTGGGACGCGTATATCGGCCCCGGCAAGGCGATCGATACCGAACGCTTCTTCGTCGTTTCGATCAACAACCTCGGCGGCTGCCACGGCAGTACCGGCCCTGCCTCGACCAACCCCGAGACCCAGCGCGCCTGGGGGCCGGAATTCCCGGTTCTGACGGTAGCCGACTGGGTACATAGCCAGGCACGCCTGGCTGATCGACTGGGCATCGAACGCTTCGCCGCCGTGGTCGGCGGCAGCCTCGGCGGCATGCAGGTGTTGCAATGGACGATGGCATATCCCGAGCGCATCGCCAACGCCGTGGTCATCGCCGCCACGCCGCGCCTCTCGGCGCAAAACATCGCCTTCAACGAAGTCGCCCGTCAGGCGATTCGCTCGGACCCCGACTTCCACGACGGCTGGTATGAGGAGCACGGCACAGTGCCCAAACGCGGGCTCAAGCTAGCCCGCATGATCGGCCATATTACCTATCTGTCCGAACATTCGATGGGGGCCAAGTTCGGCCGCGATCTGCGTACCGATCAGCTCAACTTCGGCTATGACGTGGAGTTCCAGGTCGAATCGTATCTGCGCCATCAGGGCGATACGTTTTCCACCAGCTTCGATGCCAATACGTATTTGCTGATGACCAAGGCGCTGGATTACTTCGACCCGGCCGCCCTGCACGGCGGCGATCTCGCCACGGCGCTGGCGCCGGCGCAATGCCCATTCCTGGTGGTCAGCTTCACCACCGACTGGCGCTTCGCACCGCCGCGTTCACGGGAACTGGTCGACGCCCTGATGCGCGCCGACAAGACCGTCAGCTACGCCAGCATCGACTCACCGCATGGCCACGATGCTTTTTTGCTACCACATCCGCGTTACGAAGCGGTGTTCGGCGGCTTCATGCGTCGCGCCGCCCGCGACCTGCAGCTCGAGGAGACGACCTGATGCGCGCCGATCTCAAATTGATCCATGACTGGGTCCCGCAAGGCGCGCGCGTGCTCGACCTGGGCTGCGGCGACGGCGCACTGCTTGCCGCCCTGGCGCGTGACAAGCAGGTCGTCGGCTATGGCCTGGAGATCGACCCCGACGGCATCACCGCTTGCATCGAACGCGGGGTCAGCGTCATCGAGCACGACATCGACGACGGCCTGAGCAACGTCGAGGATGACGCCTATGATCTGGTGATCATGACTCAAGCACTTCAGGCTCTGCAGCGCCCGGACCGCACCCTCGATGAAATGCTGCGCGTGGGCCGCGAATGCATCATCGCCTTCCCCAACTTCGCCTACTGGCGCCACCGCCTGTATCTCGGCTTTCAGGGCCGCATGCCGGTGTCCAAGTCGCTCCCCCATGCTTGGTACGACACACCCAACATCCACTTATCGACGTTTCGCGACTTCGGCCAGCTGTGCCGTGACAAGGGCCTGACCATCGTCGATCAACGCGTCGGCAACGGCGACCACGAGCCACATTGGAGCTCGCGGCTGTGGCCTAATCTGTGCGGGGAGACAGCAATCTTCCGCGTCACCCGCGCCTCACGCTGACTCAAGCACCCGGCGGCTGCCGCTCGAGATCCACCGGCAGCCGCCGGGTCAACATCGCCTGGCAAGGTACGCCGGCCGTGTCCCGGGTGACGCTGACACCATACGCCAGCACTTCGACGCCCTGGGCGGCGACGCGACGTAGCGTTTCGGCATAGGCAGGGGCGAGGTGCGCGGCCGGTGCCACGGTGTCGATCCCAGTGTGTGCCACGCAAAACAGAAGCACCGCGCGCTCGCCCATCGCGACCCGCGCCGCCAGGCTCTCCAGATGCCGCCGACCACGCTCGCTGACCGAGTCAGGGAAATAGCCATGGCCGTCGTCTTCACGTAGCGTCACCTGCTTGACTTCGACATGGGTCGTTTGCCGTGCATCGGTGAGGCGAAAATCGAGCCGTGCGCCTTCGACCTTCGCCTCCCGCTTGAGCGCCGTATACCCCGCCAGCTCGGCGATACGTCCAGTGCTCAGAGCTTCCTCGACCCACGCATTGGCACGCCCAGTGTGCACCGAAACCAAGGCCGGCTCCGGGCCGGGCATGGGCAGCTCGATCCACTCCCAGGTCCAGGCCAGCTTGCGCGCGGGGTTATGACTCGGCGAGAGCCAGACGCGACACCCGGGAACGTTGACCGCGCGCATGGAGCCAGTATTGGGGCAATGCGCGACCACCTCTTCGCCTGACGCCAACCGCACATCGGCCAGAAAACGCTTATAGCGACGCACCAGAATACCGGACGTCAGTTGCGTGTATTCCATCTTCCCCTCTTGAGTCTCTAACGCGTCACACCATGGGACAAAAAATCACATTCTCGCGATAGCGGCCGCGTGGCCGCGTAACGCGCGCGCTCCAGCGTTTTGACCGAGATCGGAATGCGTCATTTTATCGCCGAGAATGGTTGCAAAGCCCGCGCTTTTCCGCTAAATAAGCAAGGCTTCGGGCGGGCGCCCAAGCCCTACCCTGGCCAGGCATCGGCCCAAGTCACTTGCGTAATGAGGCAGTCCCATGCCAGTAGCGGAAATCAAATCGGAAGCGCCGAAAAAATTCACCCCGTACGAGCCGGCGCCGGGTGAAGAATACATGAACGAGCAACAGCTCGCGCACTTCCGCCAAATCCTGCTCATCTGGAAACAGGAGCTCATGGAAGAGGTGGATCGCACGGTGCGCCACCTTCAGGAAGAGGCCAACAACTTCGCCGACCCGGCCGACCGCGCCACCCAGGAAGAAGGCTTCAACCTGGAATTGCGTACCCGTGACCGCGAGCGCAAGCTCCTCAAGAAGATCAACGAGACCATCGAAAACATCGATGAAGACGACTACGGCTTCTGTGAAGCCTGCGGCGTCGAGATCGGCATTCGCCGACTCGAGGCTCGCCCCACCGCCACGCTCTGCGTCGACTGCAAAACGCTGGCGGAGCTCAAGGAAAAGCAACTCGGCGGTTGATACCGTCCCTGAACATTCCTTCAACGGGCACCTTCGGGTGCCCGTTTGCCATTGCGTAGGTAACGTGTGACATGGCGTACACTGGTCGCTTCGCACCGACACCCTCGGGCCCCCTGCACCTGGGGTCGCTGCTGGCGGCCTTGGCGAGCTTTCTCGACGCGCGCCACGCCAAGGGGCGCTGGCTCGTGCGTATCGAGGATATCGATCCGCCACGCTGCCCCACTGGCGCCGCCGATACCATTCTCCGCCAGTTGGAAGCCTTCGGCCTGACATGGGATGGCCCCGTACGCCATCAGAGCGAGCGTCACGCCGCTTACCAGGCAGCGCTCGAACGCCTTGCCGCGCTAGGGCTTGCCTATCCATGCAGCTGTTCGCGTAAGGAGTGGCGCGAATATGCCATCTATCCGGGTTGGTGTCGGCATGGGCCGCTGCATCCCGAGCGCCCCTTGGCCTGGCGGCTGCGCAGCGATCTTGGCCGGCGTCCCGTCGAATGGGAGGACCGACGCCTGGGTCACCAGCGCTTCGACCCTATCGAATTGGGCGACGTGGTCCTCAAGCGCAAGGACGATCTCTGGGCCTATCAGCTCGCGGTGGTCGTCGATGACGCCGACCAAGGCGTATCCGATGTGGTGCGCGGTGCCGACCTACTCGACAACACCCCCTGGCAGCGTCAATTGCAGGACGCACTGGGATTCCCGGTGCCGCGTTACTTACACCTTCCCCTGGTGCTCGGCGACAACGGCCAGAAGCTCTCCAAGCAGAATCTTGCCCCAGCGCTGCCGACCGATGAAGCCGGCATCCGCCACACCCTGCACCACGCCCTGCAGCGGCTCAGTCAGCAACCGCCACGCGAGATGGTGCACGCCTGCGTAGCCGACCAGCTCGAAGCGGCCATCACCGCCTGGCGCCCCGAGCGCCTGCGTCACATGGCAGCAAACGAGCACTGAAAGCCTACAACCGCACGTGCCCCCGGTTCCTCGACAGCGCTCTTGTCATGCCATAGTCGCACACTCCTTGGCTTGATTCGCCCAGCCAGCAGGCGTCAGGATACAAACCAACCGAGCGCTGCATGAGCCGACGTTCGGCCACTCTCCATGCATTCACGCGACCATGAGGCCCATGAGCCGAATCCTGATCGTCGAAAACGAAGACGCCCCGCGTCAGGCCCTGAAGGACCTGCTCGAGCGCCAGGCATACAGCGTCGCGACCGCCGCATCTCTCGACGCCGCCCAGGCGCTAGCGCCGCAGACCTTCGACCTGGTGGTCTGCGATCTGCGCCTGGTAGGAGAAGACGGCACACAGATGCTCGCGCTAAGCGCCCCAACGCCGGTGTTGGTCATGACCGACCACGCCAGCCTGCGCAAGGCAGTGGTCGCGCTCAAGGAAGGCGCCGTCGACTGTATCGCCAAGCCCGTCGATGACGATAACGTCCTGGCAACCGTGTCACGTGTGCTGTCACGCCCGGCGCCCAAGGAAACCGCCGCCCCTAGCGGTGTTCCCCGCGGCATGATCGGCGAATGCGTCGCCATGCAGCGTGTCTACGAACGCATCCGCAAGACGGCACCCGCCGACGTCACCGTGCTGGTGCAGGGTGAGTCGGGCACCGGCAAGGAGTTGGTCGCGCGCGCCCTGCATCGCCAGAGCCGCCGCGCCAAGGCACCGCTGATCTGCGTCAACTGCGCCGCGATTCCCGAAACCCTGATCGAATCCGAACTCTTCGGTCATGAAAAGGGCGCTTTCACAGGCGCCAACAGTGCACGCACCGGCCTGGTCGAAGCCGCCGATGGCGGCACGCTTTTCCTCGACGAGATCGGCGAGCTGCCCCTGGACGCTCAGGCCCGCCTACTGCGAGTGCTTCAGGAAGGCGAGATCCGGCGTATCGGCTCGGTGGAAACACGTTACGTCGATGTGCGACTGATCGCGGCGACGCATCGTGATCTGCACTCTCTGTCACGTAGCGGCGAATTCAGGCTCGATCTCTACTACCGCCTCAATGTCATGCAGATCGAACTGCCACCGCTTCGCGAACGCGACGACGATATCCTCTCCATTGCCCAGGTTCTTCTCGAGCGTGCTTGCACCCGCCATGCACGACCGGGATTGCGCTTATCGCGCGCCGCACGCCGCGACATCCTCGGTTACGCCTGGCCAGGCAATGTACGTGAGTTGGAGAACGCCCTGGAGCGCGGGGTCATTCTCGCCGAGGGTCACCTTATCCACCCCGACGATCTCGGCCTCCCGCTGGAACGAAGACAGGAGCCGGTCTCTGCATCTTCAGAGCCATCCGCGGCCCCCGAGGAGGAGGACGACGACCTCTCCCTGGAAGACTACTTCCAGCATTTCGTCCTCGAACATCAGGCACAGATGAGTGAAACCGAGCTGGCCCAGAAGCTGGGCATCAGCCGTAAGTGCCTGTGGGAGCGTCGCCAGCGCCTGGGCATTCCACGCAAGAAAAACGCCCGCCGCCTAGCGTGAGAGCGCTTAATGCCAACGCCGAGCGCCTTTTGCCCCCTGTCACGACTATGGTCTAAGCGCATTTCTCGGCCTTTTTAGAGACCCTATGCGCCATTGAGACGAGGCCGATGCACCAGTTGTTACCATCCCACACAAGAGATGCCCCGTTATGCGGCAATTTCGGTAACACCAAGCTCTTTCGGAACGCAGGGAACTTTCACATAAAACCATAAAACATTGATTAAAAAGAAAAAAACAAATGGTGGCACGGCCACTGCAATATATAGATCAAGAAAAACAACAGCCGGACGCCCGTGGCGCACGAACAACGACAATAACGTACGCCCCAGGTGCTCAGCCCGACATCGGCAATAACAAACACAACAACGTCGAGCTGGAACATCGCAAGCGAATCGCCAACAACAACAAACGAGACGCAATGCGAGTCGACCGCCAACAACAACAAGATGGTCGAGATCCGGAACCGAACCAGGACGCGACGCTTCATGCGAGGCCCAACAAGAACAATGCCCTCGCCCGAAGCATCCCGACAACAACAACAAAACGTCGGGAGAAACAATGTCGTCGTGGTTGGATTATTGTTTTGAATACGAGGTGGTCACCACGCGGGAAGAGTCACAACAACAAGAATACTGCTTGCCCGCCGAATCTCATTGGTGACTGTGGTGCGTATTCAAGGCGATGCGCCATCACGAAGAAGAAACAGCAGCAAGGACGTTGCACAGCATACTTAGGGGAGGCCCATCGGGTCTCCCCTTTCTAATGCCATGCATTCCACCTATTTCTTGCGATCAGCCCGTTCTCGTTTCCCATCACGCCACATCCTTTGCAAGCCAAGGAGTGTCGGCTTACACTAGCAACTTCGCTCTCCGCAAGTCGTTAACGACGCATGTTCAAAGGATTTACCCGCTTTCTCCAACGCCCCGGTGAACGTTTGAAGACCCTGTTTGGCGCTCAACAGCCTTCCGGCCATTCCACACCTACATTGCGCGTCATCCCGCGTGATCAGCACGACGTATCGCGGCGCCTGTTCAGCGAGAATGCCCTCAAGGTACTGTATCGTCTGCATAATGCCGGCCATGAAGCCTACCTGGTAGGTGGCTGTGTGCGTGACTCACTGCTCGGTAAAGTCCCCAAAGACTTCGACATCGCCACCGATGCCACGCCGGAAGAAATACGCACGCTATTTCGCAACTCACGCATCATCGGGCGCCGCTTCCGCATCGTCCATGTGCGCTTCGGCCGCGAAGTCATTGAAGTCACGACCTTCCGTGGTCGGCCCGGCGACGATCAAGACACCGCGCATTCCCAGCAATCCGACGACGGCTTGCTGCTGCGTGACAACGTCTGGGGCACCATCGAGGAAGATGCGCTACGTCGCGACTTCACGGTCAATGCGCTTTATTACAACATCGCCGACTTCTCGATTCACGATTGGGCCGACGGCGTGAATGATCTCGAGGCCCGCACCCTGCGCTTGATCGGCGACCCCGAGGTGCGTTATCGCGAAGATCCAGTGCGCATGCTTCGTGCCGTGCGCTTCGCCGCCAAGCTGGACTTCGATATCGAGCCGCGCACCGAGACCCCGATTCTTGAGTTGGCGCCCTTGCTACTGCAGATTCCTCCAGCACGCTTGTTCGAGGAAGTCCTCAAGCTCTTCCTTTCCGGACAAGCACTGCGCACCTTCGAACTGCTTCGCGAGTATGGCCTCTTCGCCATGCTGTTCCCGGAGGTCGAAGAAGCCATCGCGGAACGCACGTGGGCAAGGCCACTGATCGAGCAGGCCTTGATCAATACCGACCGGCGCATCCGGGAAGAACGTCCCGTCACTCCGGCGTTTCTGTACGGTGCCATGCTATGGCCCGGCATGCGGCTACGCGCCGAGCGCCTCGAGAGCGAAGGCATACCACCGATTCCCGCACAGCAGACCGCCTCGCAGCAAAGCATCTCGCGGCAACTGCAGCACACCTCGATCCCCAAGCGCTTCAGCATGCCGATGCGGGAAATCTGGGATCTTCAGCAACGCTTGCCCAAACGTCGCGGAAAGCGCGCCTTTCAGACCCTGGAGCATACTCGTTTCCGCGCCGCTTATGACTTCCTCCTGCTGCGGGAGAGCGCCGGTGAGA
The DNA here is from genome assembly GCF_023061185.1 of Chromohalobacter beijerinckii. Taxonomy (GTDB): domain Bacteria; phylum Pseudomonadota; class Gammaproteobacteria; order Pseudomonadales; family Halomonadaceae; genus Chromohalobacter; species Chromohalobacter beijerinckii. The sequence goes on along the minus strand of NZ_JAKGAK010000013.1, from coordinate 82,972 downwards.
TCGACCCGGGACTCGGTGCTTGGTGGACGGCCTTCCAAGAAGGCGATGACCACGAGCAGGCACGCCTGATCGCCAAGACCAGTGGCTCCCCGGCTGGCACTTCCGACCGCCCCAAGCGTCGTCGCCGTCGGCGGCGCAACCCGTCCTCCGAGCATGGCAATGACGGACGCCAGGAGTGACCACGTGGCGGCCTATATCGGCCTGGGCAGCAATCTTGACGAACCGCGCGAGCATGTCTCGCGCGCGCTGAATGAGCTTGATGCCCTGCCGCTAACCCACTTGGCGGGGCATTCCTCCCTGTATGCCTCCGCGCCGGTGGGCCCCCAGGATCAACCCGATTTCATCAATGCCGTTGCCCGCGTATTCACGCGACTCTCGCCGCTAGCCTTGCTCGATCAATTGCAGGCACTCGAGCAACGCCATCGTCGAGTGCGCCAACGCCATTGGGGGCCGCGTACGCTGGATCTAGACCTCTTGCTCTATGCACATCTCGAATGGCGAACGCCACGCCTGACGCTCCCTCATCCGGCCATGCGCGAACGTGCCTTCGTACTCGTTCCCCTGGCGGAGCTCGCCCCCGATGTAGCGCTTGCAGATAAAACCATCGCCACCCTGGCGAAGCACCACGATGGGGCGGGGTTGCACCGCCTTCTTCCCTAAAAGTCGAGTTGCAGCCGATGTGTTACCGATCCACACTCTCGGCACCCTGAGGTAACGTTTGCGGTAACACTTTCCCCAGGCCCGCGCGGGCCGCCACAGCATGGAATGTTTCATGAAAACCGTCACCTTGAGCCACCTCAATGCCTTCAAGCGTGCCAGCGAACCGTTCAGTTGCCTGACGGCTTACGATGCCTCGTTCGCGCAGCATGCGGGCGCCGCCGGTATCGATGTACTACTGGTGGGCGATTCGCTGGGCATGGTGCTGCAAGGTCATGCCAGCACGATTCCCGTGACGCTCGACGATATCCTTTATCACACGCGTTGCGTGGCGCGCGGCAAGCAGCGCAGCCTGTTGATGGTCGACCTACCCTTCATGAGCAACGCCGACACGCGCCAGGTGCTGCATGATGCCGGCGCCCTGATGCGCGCCGGCGCCGAGCTCGTCAAGATCGAAGGCGCGGGCTGGATGCGCGACGACGTACGCGCCCTCACGCAGCGCGGGGTTCCGGTATGCGCGCACCTGGGCTTGACGCCCCAGAGCGTACATCAGTTCGGCGGTTACAAGGTGCAAGGCCGCGAACAGGACGATGCTCAGCGCATCGTCGACGATGCCCGCTTGCTGGTCGACGCCGGTGCCTCGGTGATCCTGCTCGAGTGCGTGCCCGCCGCGCTGGGTCGCGCCGTGCGCGATGCAGTGGAAGTCCCGGTGATCGGGATTGGCGCAGGCCCCGATGTGGATGGCCAAATATTGGTGATGCATGACATCCTCGGCGTGACGCATGGGCGGCCGCCACGTTTCGCCAAGAATTTCCTGACCGGCCGCGACAGCATTCAGGCCGCGTTCGCGGCCTACCACGACGCCGTCAAGACACGCCAGTTCCCCGCCGAGGAGCATTGTTTCTGATGTTGACGCTGCACGACATCGCCGAATTGCGTGCCCATTTGAATCTCCCACGCCGCAACGGCCAGCGCATTGCCTTGGTACCGACCATGGGCAATCTGCACGCCGGGCATTTAGCCCTGGTCGATGCCGCGCGCCGTGATGCGGACGTGGTGGTCGCCACCATCTTCGTCAACCCGCTCCAGTTCGGGGCCAATGAAGACTTCTCGAGCTACCCGCGCACGCTCGAGGCCGATACACAGGCGCTGGCGAGCCATGGCTGCGATATCGTCTTCGCCCCCAGTGCCGATGCGCTCTACCCGCACGGTCTCGAGGCGCACACGCACGTCAGCGTGCCCGACGTCTCGGAAGGGCTGTGCGGCGCCAATCGCCCGGGTCACTTCAACGGCGTGGCCACGGTCGTCAGCTTGCTCTTCAACCTGGTACAGCCGGACGTGGCCTACTTTGGCCGCAAGGATTACCAACAATTAATGGTCATCCGTAAACTGGTGGCGGACCTGCATTTCCCGATCGAGGTCGTCGGCGTTCCCACGCAACGCGCTGAGGACGGCCTGGCGCTATCATCACGCAACGGCTATCTGAGTGCCGCACAACGACAGCGTGCCCCGGCACTTTATCGCACGCTATGCCACATGCATGATGCACTGCGCGCAAGCGAGTCGCCGCCGACGACCCTGCGTGACGGTCTCGCGGCCCTCACCGAACAGGGCTTCAAACCCGACTACCTGGAGCTGCGCCGCGCCCAGGATCTCGGTCCCATCGCGCCCGATACCCAGGAGGCGATTCTGCTGGTCGCCGCGCATCTCGGCACGACCCGCTTGATCGATAACCTCCCGGTCAGCTTGCCGCGCTGAGCGTCGACGCGGCATCACGACGAGGTTTTTCCATGTACACCACCTCGGGCCGGTAATCCTCTAATACCGACGGTCTACACCCATTACCCGATTGTCGTCCTACACGGGACTCGCCTATCCTGAATATACCGCCCCTCTAGGCTGACAGGAGACTCTCATGGAAGACGTGGTGATCGTAGCGGCAAGGCGCACCGCCATCGGCAGCTTCGGCGGCGCCCTCGCCAGCCTCCCCGCAACCCAGCTCGGTGCCACGGTCATCGCGGACTTGCTCGCGCATACCGGCGTGGCGCCCGAACAGGTCGACGAGGTCCTTCTAGGCCAGGTTCTGGCCGCCGGATGCGGCCAGAACCCCGCTCGCCAGGCGGCAATAAACGCGGGGCTACCTTCCGCCGTACCGGCGATGACCATCAACAAGGTCTGCGGCTCAGGCCTCAAGGCACTGCATCTGGCCACCCAGGCCATCCGCTGTGGCGACGCCGAGCTAATCATTGCCGGTGGCCAGGAGAACATGTCGCTGTCCCCGCACGTGCTGCCGAATTCGCGTACCGGTCAACGCATGGGCGACTGGACGGCGGTGGACACGATGATCCGCGACGGCCTATGGGACGCCTTCAACGATATCCACATGGGGATTACTGCCGAGAACCTTGCCGCCAAATACGCCATTACCCGCGAGGACATGGACGCCTTTGCCGCCGCATCCCAACAAAAGGCGGCCGCAGCCATCGAAGAAGGCCGTTTCGCCGGACAGATCGTGCCGGTCGAGGTCCCCCAGCGCAAAGGCGATCCACTCCAAGTCACTACCGACGAAGGACCTCGCGCAGGTGTGACCGCCGAACAGCTCGCCGGCATGCGTCCAGCCTTCAAGCGCGATGGTAGCGTCACCGCCGGCAATGCCTCGTCGCTCAACGACGGCGCTGCCGTGGCCATGCTCTGTTCGGCGGACAAGGCCAAGGCACTGGGACTGGAGCCCCTCGCAGTGATCAAGGCCTACGCCAACGCCGGGGTCGACCCCGCGATCATGGGCATCGGCCCTGCCCCCGCCACGCGACGCTGCCTGGAGCGCGCAGGCTGGTCACTCGATGAACTGGACTTGATCGAAGCCAACGAGGCTTTCGCCGCCCAGGCACTCGCCGTCAATAAGGAACTTGGATGGGATCCAGCCAAGATCAATGTCAATGGCGGCGCCATCGCACTGGGGCACCCTATCGGCGCCTCCGGCTGCCGCATCCTGGTGACGCTGTTGCATGAGATGATCGCACGCGACGCCAAGAAAGGGCTGGCGACGCTGTGCATCGGCGGAGGACAAGGCGTGGCGCTGGCCATCGAACGCCCGTGAGATGCTAACTAAAACACTGTTTTGTAACTCCACGTCAAACCGGTGAACTTTTCGATTATCCTGCCTGCCCAACCGTTTACGACGCCCAAGCGGCGTCGTATCCGTCTTGGCTTCAACAGGAAATATCATCGGTATGTTGATTTCGGTGCAGGCATTACGTGCGTTTGCGGCATGGGTGGTCGTCTTCCACCACTTCGTGCAGGTCTTTTTCGATTTCGATGCCAACAATGCCTTCGAACACCTTCTCGCCACCCGAGGCCAAATGGGTGTGGATATCTTTTTCATCATCAGTGGCTTCGTCATCTATGCCGCCACCGCTCGCCGCGCACCTTCCAGTGGGGAGTTTCTCCTACAGCGGGCAGCACGCATCGTGCCCGCCTACTGGCTGTATACTGCCATCACCGCAGGCATCATCTACCTCTCGCAGGACGTCATGCCAGACTACGAGCTGGACCTCAAAAGCCTGGTGATGTCGCTTTTCTTTCTACCCACCGAGAACCCCGCTGGCTATGGATACTATCCAACATTGCCCGTGGGATGGACGCTTAACTTCGAAATGCTGTTCTATCTGGTGTTTGCAGGCTCCTTGCTGGTCAACCGGCATTTACGCCTGTGGCTACTTGCCTTGGTGCTGATTGCGATCAGCGCTTGGCTCGCGGAGCGCCCACTATTGAGCGACTTCTACCATGACCCCATCATCTACAACTTCTTGCTCGGGCTGGGGGTCGGCATCATCTATCGACGCGGCTGGCTACCCCAGGGGCGCTGGCTCCCGGCCGGTATCGCCGTTGGGGCATTCGCACTGCTCATGCAGTTCGACGACCCACAGGGCATGACGCGCTTCCTCGCCTGGGGCTTACCGAGTACAGTGCTACTATGTGCATTCATCTCCATGGAGCCACTATTCGCCGGAAACCGAGTGATCAAGGCCTTGGGGGATTGGTCCTATTCGACCTACCTGCTTCATGTGATCGTGCTGTGGACGGCGCAATACACCTTACGCGAACACGTCGGCCTCCCACCCTACGCGACCCTGGCCATCTGCTTACCGCTCATCGCCGTGTTGTCGTGGGCCAGTTTCGAATTCATCGAAAAGCGACTTTCACGCCGCTTGCGCCAGTGGATGCCCAAGCGCCGTTCGTCTCCCGCCACAAGCGTCTACTCAGTTTGACGTGTCGCTAACGTAAAAAGCCCCGTACACCTTGGTGTACGGGGCTTCATTAACCGCTTGACGCAGGTCATTTATTCAGCCGGAGTTGCCTCGAATGCCGTTTTTTCTTCTGCGGTGATTTCCTTGATGGAAAGCTTCACGCGGTTGCGGTTGTCGATATCGAGCACCTTGACGATGACTTCCTGACCTTCGCTCAGGTAGTCGCGTACGTCGTTGACCCGTTCGGGGACGATCTGCGAGATGTGCACCAGACCATCGGTACCCGGCATGAAGGTGACGAAAGCGCCGAAATCAGTGATACGCGCGACGGTGCCCCGGTAGAGCTTGCCGATTTCCGGTTCGGCGGTAATCGCCAGCACGGTATCGATCGCCGCCTTGGCGGCCGTCTTGTCCTCAGCGTAAATGCGCACGGTACCGTCGTCGTCGAGATCGATCGACGCGCCGGTGTCGTCGCAGATCTTGCGGATTGTGGCGCCGCCCTTGCCGATGACGTCACGGATCTTGTCGGGATCGATCTTGATGGTCGCCATCGAGGGCGCGTTGTCGGAAACTTCGCTGCGGCTCTGAGCGATCACCGTGTTCATCTGCTCGAGAATGTGCAGCCGCGCCTCGTGCGCCTGCTGCAACGCAGTTTCCATGATCTCCTCGTTGATGCCCTCGATCTTGATGTCCATCTGCAGGGCCGTCACGCCGGCAGTGGAACCAGCGACCTTGAAGTCCATGTCCCCGAGATGATCCTCGTCACCGAGGATATCGGTCAGCACCGCGAAGCCGTCCTCGTCCTTGACCAAGCCCATGGCGATGCCCGCCACCGGGGCCTTGAGCGGGACACCGGCATCCATTAACGCCAGCGAGGAGCCGCATACCGACGCCATGGAGCTAGAGCCATTGGACTCGGTGATTTCCGACACCACGCGGATGGTGTAAGGGAAGTCTTCCTCGCTGGGCAGCATGGCCTGAACGCCGCGACGCGCCAGTCGCCCGTGGCCGATCTCGCGGCGCTTCGGCCCGCCCATGAATCCGGCTTCACCCACGCTATAAGGGGGGAAGTTGTAGTGCAGCAGGAAGCGGTCCTTGCGCTCGCCTTCCAGCGACTCGATCAACTGAGCGTCCCGCAACGTGCCCAGGGTCGCGACCACTACCGCCTGCGTCTCGCCTCGCGTAAATACCGCCGAGCCATGTGTCTTGGGCAGGTTACCGACCTCGATCGCCAACGGACGGACGGTCTTGTGATCGCGGCCATCGATACGCGGCTCGCCCTTGATCACCCGTGAACGCACCACCCGTTTCTCCAGGCCGGCAAAGCCACCCTTAACCTCGCCCGCATCGAACTGGCCCTGCTCTTCATCGGCCAGTTGCGCGATCGCCTCATCTTTCAGGGCGGACAAGGCATCCTGGCGCGCCATCTTGTCGGTAATGCGATAGGCCTCACCGATCTTGGCCTCGAAACCTGCTGCCAGGGCCTCCTTGAGAGCTGCGTTCTCGGTGGCGGGTTGCCATTCCCAACGCGGCTTGCCGGCTTCGGCTGTCAATTCGTCAATAGCGGCGATCGCAGTCTGCATTTCCTGATGGCCAAAAAGCACCGCGCCGAGCATTTCATCTTCGAGCAGTTCCTTGGCCTCGGACTCGACCATCAGCACGGCCTTCCCGGTACCGGCCACGACCATGTTCAACTCGGAGTTGCCAAGCTCCTCCACCGTCGGGTTGAGGAAATAGCCATTGTCTTCGGTGAAACCAACGCGCGCGGCAGCAATCGGACCATTGAAGGGAACCCCGGAGATGGCCAACGCCGCAGACGTGCCGAGCATCGCCGCAATGTCCGGATCATGATTGCGATCGGTGGAGAGCACCGTGCACACGACCTGCACCTCGTTCATGAACCCGTTGGGGAACAGCGGGCGGATCGGACGATCGATCAAACGCGAGGTAAGGGTTTCCTTCTCGGTAGGACGGCCTTCACGCTTGAAGAAGCCACCGGGGATCTTGCCCACGGCGTAGGTTTTTTCCTGATAATGGACGGAAAGCGGGAAGAAAGGTTGCGCGGGGTTGGCGTCTTTCTTGGCCACCACGGTGCACAGCACCACAGTGTCGTCCATGGTCACCATCACGGCACCGGTGGCCTGGCGGGCAATGCGGCCCGTTTCCAGGGTGACGGTACTGCGACCGTATTGAAACGTTTTCTTGACCGGGTTCACGGCAATGTCCTTAACTTTTCATCTCATGTATGGGTCGTCTCGACTCGGCGACCATTTTAGGAGCTCACGCGCCACGGGGCCACTCATTACGACACGCGGAGCCGACGAAACAAAAAACGGGCAGCCCCGTAGGACTGCCCGTTTCAAACAACCATGCGTCGGTGCTCACGTGAAAGACCTTCGCGACCCTGGCATGCAGGTGCAGTACCTTCATGGCATCCACACCTGCTTTGTCGCGAACGAGACTTTCCTTAGCGGCGCAGGCCGAGACGCTGGATCAACGACTGATAACGCCCGAGATCCTTGCGCTTCAGGTAATCCAGCAGCTTGCGACGCTGGTTGACCATGCGAATCAGACCACGACGAGAATGGTGATCCTGCTTGTTGCTCTTGAAGTGATCCTGCAAGCCATCGATGTTGGCGGATAGCAGAGCCACCTGTACTTCAGGGGAACCGGTATCGCTTTCGCCACGACCGTATTCGTCAACGATGGCGGCTTTCTGTTCAGCGGTCAGTGCCATTTCTCTCTCCAGTAAACAATATGCCTGAGCAATGAATGTCGGAGACCACGCATATTTGCAGTCTCCAGGTACTGCCCGCGAAATACGGGCGCCATGTTAAAGGCCTGGCCTTCATGCACACCGATGGTATCGGTCCGCCCGGCGCACATGGCACGCGCCGAGTATCACGCCTCACTCGCGAACGGGCGAGGCGGTATTCCGTAAGCGTCGCGGCATGACTTCCCCAGGTGTCGTAACGCTCACGAGCCCTAGAAAAGCGCCGTCGTGATATAGACGCGCCGTCTCGTCCGGAGCCAACGCTCCGGTATCCACTCGAGCCCGCTGTCCCTGAAGAAGCCGCCGCGATTCGATCGCTGCCACCTCAAGCGCTGGCACATGGGGCAGCATCGCATCGACAGGCAGCAGCCTCGCCTGACGCGAGGCCCCGTCCATTTGCTCGAGCGCCTCGAAGCCCTGCATGGCATCGGCATCGAAAGGTCCGCTACGCAGCCGACGCAGGGACGTAATATGCGCACCACAGCCTAGCGCCCGACCGATATCCTCAGCCAGGGTACGGATGTAGGTGCCCTTGCTACAGCGGACCTCAAGCTCGAAGCCTTCGGCCTCACACGACAGCAGGCGCATATCATAAACTCTCACGCGGCGCGCCGCACGCTCGACCTGCTTGCCTTCGCGAGCCAGCTCGTAGAGAGGGCGCCCCTGGTGCTTGAGCGCCGAGTACATTGGCGGAATCTGCTCGATGTCACCGCGGAACCTCGCCAGCACGGCCTCGATATCTTGCTCGACGAGGGCCGGGACCGAATGACGTTCAACCAAAGTGCCTTCTGCATCACCGCTATCGGTGGTCTCGCCGAGCCTGACATGCGTACGGTACGTCTTGTCGGCATCGAGCAAATAGGCAGAAAACTTGGTCGCCTCGCCAAAGCAGATCGGCAGCAAGCCAGTCGCCATTGGGTCCAGCGTACCGGTATGGCCAGCCTTTTGCGCCTCATACAGACGGCGCACCTGCTGCAAGGCATGGTTAGACGAAATGCCCTGCGCCTTATCGAGCAGTAGCACGCCATCCACCGGTATGCCACGACGACGTCGCGCCATCAACGTACCTCGTCTTCATCATCTTCGTGACGCCGGCGATCATCGGCCACCGCCTCGTCGATCAAGGATGACAGACGCTGACCACGCACAACGCTTTCATCGTAATGAAAGCGCAGTTCCGGCACATGCCGTAGTTTGACGCGATTGGCGATCTGACTGCGCAAAAAACCCCTCGCATGACGCAATACCTTGAGGTTTTCATCGATGCGCGTGGCATCGTTTTCACCCAACAGTGTGATGTAGATGTCAGCGTAGCCCAGATCGCGGCTGACCTTCACCGCACTCACGGTGACCATCCCCAGGCGTGGATCCTTGATCTCACGCTGGATGAGGGTAGCCAACTCCTGCTGGAGTTGATCGGCCACACGATCGGTACGTTTGAATTCGCGCATCGTTATCTCCCGCGATTCGCCATTCGGATGACGGACGACACGTCGTCCGCCATGCCTTACAGGCTACGCTCGACCTTGACCTGATCGAAGACCTCGATCTTGTCGCCGACCTGAACGTCGTTGTAGTTCTTGACACCGATACCGCATTCCATACCGCTGCGGACCTCGCCAAGGTCATCCTTGTAGCGACGCAGGGATTCCAGCTCGCCTTCGTAGATGACGACGTTCTCGCGCAGTACGCGGATCCGCTTGTGACGATGCACGGTGCCTTCGACGACCATACAGCCTGCCACGGCGCCGATCTTGGGCGCACGGAACACCTCACGAACTTCGGCCACGCCGACGATCTCTTCCTTCCACTCCGGCGCCAGCATGCCACTCATGGCTTGCTTGACCTCGTCGATGAGGTGATAGATCACGCTGTAATAGCGCAGATCCAAGCCTTCTCGTTCGACGATTTCCCGCGCAGACACATCGGCACGCACGTTGAAACCGACCAGAATGGCGTCACTGGCCACCGCCAAGTTGGCATCGGTACCGGTGATACCGCCGACACCCGAAGACACGACTGCGACCTTGACCTCCTCGGTGGAGAGTTCTTCCAGGGCACCGCGAATCGCTTCCAAGGAACCTTGAACATCGACTTTGAGGACGATGTTGACCTTGGCCACTTCGTCCTGGCCCATCTGGCTGAACATGTTCTCCAGCTTGGCTTTCTGCTGGCGAGCCAGGCGCACTTCGCGGTACTTGCCCTGACGGAAGTTGGCGACTTCACGTGCCTTCTTCTCGTCGGCGACGACGATGAACTCGTCACCGGCTTCGGGCGTACCATCGAGCCCCTGGATCTCGACCGGCATGGCCGGGCCGACCTCTTCCACGCGCGTGCCGGTCTCGTTGACCAGCGCTCGAACGCGACCATAGTGCAAACCAGCCAAGACGATATCGCCCCGCTTGAGCGTGCCGTTCTGCACCAGCACGGTCGCCACCGGACCGCGGCCCTTGTCCAGCTGAGATTCAACGACGACGCCTTTGGCAGGTGCTTCCGGCACCGCCTTGAGCTCGAGCACTTCGGAGACCAGCAGTACCGCCTCGAGCAGTGCATCGATGCCGTCACCGGTCTTGGCTGAGACGTGTACGAACTGCGTATCGCCGCCCCATTCCTCGGAGATCACACCGTGTTGAGACAGCTCATTGCGGATACGGTCGAAATCCGCACCTTCCTTATCGACCTTGTTGACCGCCACCACCATCGGCACGCCGGCCGCTTTTGAATGCTCGATCGCCTCGACGGTCTGCGGCATGACGCCATCGTCGGCCGCAACGACCAGGATGACAACATCGGTCGCCTGAGCACCGCGAGCACGCATGGCGGTGAACGCCGCGTGGCCTGGAGTGTCGAGGAAGGTCACGCCACCGTGCTGGTCCTCGACGTGATAGGCACCGATGTGCTGCGTGATACCGCCGGCTTCCCCGGTTGCAACCTTGGTGCGACGGATATAGTCGAGCAGCGAGGTCTTGCCGTGGTCGACGTGACCCATGACGGTGACGACCGGCGCACGAGTAATCTCTTCGCCTTCGTAGGAGATGGCCTCGAGCACTTCCGTCTCCAGCGCATCGTCCTTGACCAGCTTGGGCTTGTGGCCCATCTCTTCGACGACGATGGCCGCCGTGTCTTGGTCGATGGTCTGGTTGATGGTCACCGCCGCACCCATGGTGAACATCGCCTTGATGACCTCATTGGCCTTGATCGACATCTTGTCGGCCAGCTCGGCAACGCTGATCGACTCAGGAATGCCAACTTCACGGACGATGGGCTGCGTCGGCTTCTGGAAGCCATGCTGATTATCACGACCGCCGCTACCACGACGACCACCACGACGCTCGGAGCGCTTGGCTTTCTTGGCATTGCCGCGACGACGCTCACGACGCTCGTCATCATCGTCACGACCACCTTTGCGGCCACGCTCGGACTCTTTCTTGTGAGGAGTCTGACCGCGACGATTCGGTGTGCGTGGCTCTTTCGGTGGCGCTTCGACGTAGGGCTCGCTCGCGGGTGCCGGTGTGGCAATGTCTTCGGGCACGGGGGTGTCCGGTGTGCTCGGGGCCTCACTTTCAGCCGGCTTGGCGGTCTCGGATGGCTGAGCGTCTTGTGCCGGCTCTTGTGCCTTCGCCCGTTCGGCCTCTTCCGCAGCGGCCTGTTCCGCCTTAGCGGCTTCGGCAGCCTGGGCGGCCTGAGCCTGCTTGGCATCGGCCATGTCACCGACCAACTGACGCGGACCGGCTTCCTCGGCCGGTGCTTCTTCGGTCGGCTCCGGCTCGCGCTTGACGTAAGTACGCTTCTTGCGCACCTGTACATCGATGGCCTTGCCGCGACCATCGCCACTACGGATCCGGCTCTTGGTATTACGTGTCAACGTCACACGATTCTTCGTCGCGCCGCTATCCCCACCATGGCTACGCGTCAGGTGATCGAGAAGGCGCTGTTTGTCCTCCTCGGATACCGCATCGCTTTCGGCCTTGTGAGGGAGTCCTGCTTCTTTCATCTGCTCCAGTAGACGGGACACATCGCGTCCCACCTTACTGGCAAAATCCTTAACGGTCATGTCTGACATTACGACCCTCCTGAGCCCGTGACCAGATTACTGTTCGCTCTCGAACCAAGGCGCACGAGCGGTCATTATCAGCGCCGCAGCGCGCTCTTCGTCCACATCGTCGATGTCCTTGAGATCATCGATGGACTGCTCGGCCAAATCCTCACGAGTAACGATCCCTCGGCTGGCGAGCGTGAATGCCAAGTGACGCTCCATGCCCTCCATTTCAAGGAGGTCGTCGTCAGGCTGCGCACCGTCCAGTGCCTCCTCTGAGGCAATGGCCAGCGTCAGCAACTCGTCCTTGGCTCGAGCGCGCAGCGTTTCGATCAGTGCTTCATCCAATTCCTCGATTTCGAGCAATTCCTCGAGCGGCACGTAAGCCAGCTCTTCGAGCGAGGTAAAGCCTTCCTCGACCAGCAGACGAGCCAGTTCCTCGTCGACTTCGAGATGATTGATGAAGTACTCGATCAGGCTGTCGATTTCTTGCTCGCGCTTGCCTTCGGCCTCTTCCTCGGTCATCACGTTGAGCGTCCAGCCCGTCAGCTCGGAAGCCAGGCGAACGTTCTGGCCGCTGCGGCCGATGGCCTGCGCCAGGTTATCCTCGGCGACGGCGACATCCATGGAGTGGGCGTCTTCGTCGACAAGAATGGAACCGACTTCCGCAGGCGCCATGGCGTTGATCACCAATTGCGCCGGGTTGTCGTCCCACGTAATGATGTCCACGCGCTCGTTACCCAGCTCATTGGACACCGCTTGCACACGCGAACCGCGCATGCCGACACACGCACCGACCGGATCGATACGCTTGTCGTTGGTCTTCACCGCGATCTTGGCGCGTGCGCCTGGATCGCGCGCCGCCCCTTTGATCTCGATCAATTGCTCAGCAATTTCAGGTACTTCTATCTTGAAAAGCTCGACGATCATCTCAGGACGCGTACGCGTCAGAATCAACTGCGAGCCACGCGCCTCGGCATCGACCTTCCACAACAGTGCACGTACCCGCTCGTTCATGCGGTAACGCTCGCCGGGAATCATTTCACTACGCGGGAGGAACGCCTCGGCGTTCTCTCCCAGATCGACTACCAACCCTTCACGCGTGGTCTTTTTGACGATACCTGCCACCAGTTCGCCCTCACGCTCGGCGTATTGGCGCACGACCTCGGCTCGTTCGGCTTCGCGCACTTTCTGCACGATGACCTGCTTAGCGGTTTGGGCAGCGATGCGCCCAAAAGCTACCGACTCGACCTGTTCTTCGACCACATCGCCTAGGGCCAGCGGCGGATCGCGACGCTCTGCCTCGGAGAACGGAATCTCGCTGTCCGGATTCTCGAACGCGTCGTCGTCGACGACGGTCCAGCGACGGAAGGTTTCATAGTCGCCAGTCACACGGTCGATCTTGACGCGGGCGCTCACTTCCTGGCCGTCGAAACGCTTGCGCGATGCACTCGCCAGCGCCGACTCCACGGCCTCGAAGATCACTTCTCGCGGCACCCCCTTTTCGTTCGAGATCGCATCCACGACTAGCAGAATCTCTTTACTCATGCCTATGCCTCGTAGAAAAGCTGTCCTTAATTATCGAACTGAGGCACCACCCGCGCCTGCTCGATGCTTTCGACTGGAAAGCAATATTCTTGTCCGTCGAGTTGCAGCAGAATCTCGTCGCCCTCGACACCCGCCAGTTGTCCCTGAAACTTGCGACGCCCTTCGAAGGGGACGCTCAACTTCACCTTGACATGGCTGCCCTTGAAACGCGCGAACTGATCGAGCGTAAACAGGGGCCGATCCATCCCCGGCGATGAGACCTCCAAGCGATATTCTCCCGCAATGGGGTCTTCTACATCCAACACGCCACTGACTTGACGGCTGACTGACGCGCAGTCATCCACGGTCACGCCCTCGGCGCTTTCGATATAGATCACCAGACGGGAATGCTTACCCTGGGCAAGGTAGTCGACCCCCCAGAGATCGAAACCCATGGCCGTCACGACCGGCTCGATGAGCGTATTCAATGCAGCGTGCTTATTTGCCACAGACGGAGGCTCCCACTAGCAGTTGCATCAGGCACCTGACCAGGAGTAAAGAGGAAAGCTAGGTGGCTGATTGGCGTTATCGTCGCAAGTGATAACAAAAAGCCCCTTCATAGGAAGGGGCCTTTCGTAAAAAACTTGGTAGCGGGGGCCGGATTTGAACCGACGACCTTCGGGTTATGAGCCCGACGAGCTACCAGACTGCTCCACCCCGCATCAATGGCTGACGATTATACTGGCCACCTCTTGAAAGGTCAAGGTGCCGAACCATCGTCATATCGTGCCAATCTTTAATTGGGTCAACAGCTTACATTGACTCAATGTGGTGCCGAAGGCGGGACTTGAACCCGCACGACCATGAGGCCACTACCCCCTCAAGATAGCGTGTCTACCAATTCCACCACTTCGGCAACAGGGGCCAGGCTACCTCGGCACAAAACGTTTGATACCTTCGCTTGTGTCGCTTCACCTGCTAAACCGCTCATCGTGATGCCAGCCATCTTGGCCTCGCACATTGTTCGATGAGCTAACTCAATGACGACATTGCATTTATTCGCCGCCGTCCTCGAGTACTGGCGCTGTATTCTCCTCGCTATCTGCCTCTTCGTCAATAGACTGCGAGGAATTTTGTTGCTCGACGGCCTGCGCGTCGGGCACACCTTCCTGTGGTGCGTCTCCTGCCTGCGAGACGAAGTATGCCAGGCCCAGCGAAGTCACGAAGAAAATCGCCGCCAGCACTCCTGTCAACTTTGCCAGGAAATTACCGCTGCCTTGCGACCCGAAGACCGTTTGCGAAGCACCGCCCCCAAAGGACGCGCCAGCGTCGGCCCCCTTGCCCTGCTGCAGCAACACCAACACCACCAGGGCAATGGCGATCGCCACATGAACCAACAACACCCCAATATACATCGCGCTACCTTGCTGAATGACAAATGGCTAGAAAATCGTCGACCTTGAGCGAAGCACCACCCACCAGGCCGCCGTCGATGTCCGGCTGAGCCAGCAGTTCAGCCGCGTTGGCCGCGCTCATGCTGCCGCCGTAAAGCAGACGCATTGCTTGCGCCAGGTCTGGATCGAAACCGGACTGGTACTCGCGAATAGCGGCCATGACGTCCTGCGCTTGCTCAGGCGTCGCCGTGCGTCCCGTACCGATGGCCCACACCGGCTCGTAAGCGATCGTTACCCGAGCGCGCTGCTCGGGCTCGAGGGGAGCCAACGCATGGCCGACCTGGCGCAGCACGACATCAAAGGTATGCCCTGCATCGCGCTCCTCGAGCGTCTCGCCGACGCACAAAATCGGCTGAATCCCGACATCCAATGCTGCCAGCAAGCGGTCATAGACCTCATCATCGGTTTCCCGGTAGAGCGCACGCCGCTCCGAATGGCCGACGAGCACATAGTCGACACCAAACTCTTTGAGCATACGCCCACTGACCTCGCCAGTGTGCGCACCGGCATGCGACGGATTGAGCGTCTGCGCACCGAGCTGCACGGATACGTCGGCCAACGCGCGACGTGCCGCATCGAGATAAGGAAATGGCGGCAATACTGCGACATCCAGCGATTCGGGAAGCGCGGCGTCGGCGAAGGCACGACCGAACGCGTCCACCAGTGCGTGCGAGCCGTTCATCTTCCAATTGCCCGCGATCAGCGGCGTGCGCATAGAATAGTCCTCCGAATGGAGCGCCATGGTATAGGAGGCGTATTGACAACACAATATGCGCGCCTCAGCGCGCCATTTGCCCTTCGATATCGTCCGCAATACGCTTGGCTAGCGCATCGACGTCGAAATGGGGACGCCCTTCAACCATGACTCGGATCAAGGGTTCGGTGCCCGAAGGGCGCAACAATACACGCCCTTCGTCGCCCAGCTCCGCCTCGACTGAGGCAACGGCATGGCGCACCTGCTCATTGGCCAACAGCGCCTCATTATCGACATCGGAGGTCAGGCGTACGTTGACCAACGCCTGCGGCGCTTTCTCGAAACCCTTGAGCAGGCCCGACAGCGACGATGATTCGCGTACCATGATCGCTAGCACTTGAAGCGCCGACACGATCCCATCGCCGGTCGACTGCACATGACCGCAGACGATATGCCCCGAGGACTCGCCACCCAGCTGCCAGCCGTTGGCCGCCAAGCGCTCCATCACATAACGGTCTCCGACCTTGGCCCGCTCAAAGGGAATACTCAAGGCCTCCAGCGCGGCCGCAAGACCGAAGTTGGACATCAGCGTCCCGACCACGCCACCGCCCAACATATCGCGCATCTTCCGGTCGCGAGCAATCAGATAAAGAATATCGTCGCCGTCGACCTCATGCCCTTCGGCATCAACGAGAATCACCCGGTCGCCATCGCCATCCAACGCCATGCCGAGGTCGGCGCCACGCTCAATCACCGTTGCACGCAAGGCGTCAGGATGCGTGGATCCCACGCCCTGGTTGATATTGAGCCCATCCGGATCGACGCCGATCAAGCTGACCTCGGCGCCCAGTTCGCGTAACACGCTGGGCGCGATGTGATAGGTTGCGCCATGCGCGCAATCAAGCACCACCTTCAGGCCTTCCAGCGTCAGACGGTCGGGCACCGTAGACTTGCAGAATTCGATATAACGTCCCGCGGCATCCGAGATACGTAGCGCCTTGCCCAAGGCCGCCGGCGCGACCGTGGATAGCGGCTGCTCGAGTTCCGCCTCGATCTCCTCCTCGACGGCATCGGCAAGCTTGACGCCCTCGGCGGAGAAGAACTTGATGCCGTTATCCTGAAACGGATTGTGTGATGCGGAAATGACGATGCCCGCATCGGCACGGAACGTCCGCGTCAGGTACGCGATACCCGGCGTGGGCATCGGCCCTAACAAGGACACATCGACCCCAGCCGCCGATAGCCCCGCTTCCAGGGCAGACTCGAACATATAGCCCGAAATCCGCGTATCCTTACCAATCAACACCTTGGCGCGCGATTTGCGCCCCGTATGGCGTGACAGCACACGCCCCATCGCCCAGCCCAGCTTCAATACGAAATCGGCGGTAATGGGGGGCTCCCCCACCGTGCCGCGAATACCATCGGTTCCAAAATAGCGTCGTGTCATGCGTCGGTGCCTTCCTGTAGCACTGCCCAAGTCATATTGACCGCATCCACCGTCGGTCCCACATCGTGGACGCGCACGATACGCGCCCCACGCTCCACCGCCATCGTGGCGAGCGCCAGGCCGCCCGGCAAGCGCTCCTCGACGGGACGCGCCAGCACTTTGCCAATCATACTCTTACGTGACATACCGGCCAGCACGGGGAGCCCAAACTCAGTCAATGGTTGCATGCGATTCAGCAAGCGCAGGTTATGTTCGACACGCTTGCCGAAACCAAAGCCTGGGTCGAGTACCAACTGGTCGCGTCGAACTCCTGCCGCCTCGCATTCGGCGATACGCTTCTCAAGGAACGTAGCGACCGCTTCCTCGATAGGCACCTCATAATGCGGTGCCCGCTGCATGTCGGTAGGCTCGCCCAGCATATGCATCACGCACACCGGCAGGCCGCTCACCGCCGCGGCCTCCAGCGCGCCGGGCCAGCGCAGACTGCGCACGTCATTGATCATGCCCGCGCCCCGCGATGCCGCCTCACGCATCACTTCGCCGCGGCTGGTATCCAGCGACACCAATGCATCCAGCTCGTTGACCAAACGCTCCACCACCGGCAACACGCGATCCAGCTCCTCCTGGAGCGGCACCGGTGTCGCGCCGGGGCGCGTCGATTCGCCACCGATATCGATGATCGCCGCGCCCTCGGCCAGCATGGTTTCGGCGTGACGTACGGCTTCATCCAGGGCGTTATGGCGGCCGCCGTCGGAAAACGAATCGGGCGTGACATTGAGGATCCCCATGACGCGAGGATACGAGAGATCGAGCTGATGGCGCCCACAACGCAACTGCTTGGGCATGGCGTATCGGTCTTGCATTGATCAGAGCCGTTGCAACGTCAAACGTCTACCTTACCATGCGGTAGCCGGAGTGTAAGCACACTCCAAACGCCAACGGGCGCCGCTATGCGGCGCCCGTTGGGAAGTGGTACTAAGTTGATATTAGTGGCCGGCTGGCCCGCCCAACGGATCAGAGGGGCGACGACGCGCGTCGTCATCTTCGTCACTGCTGGCGTCGGATTCTTCGTCCGCCGCTGTGCCCGCAGCGTGCCCCGACCCGGTGGTCGGTCCCTTGTCGTCCCAATCCTCGGGCGGACGCGGCTTACGACCTTCCATGATCTCGCGAATCTGGTTGGCGTCGATGGTTTCGTATTGCATCAACGATTCGGCCATCAGATCGAGCTTGTCACGATTGTCCTCGAGGAGTTGGCGCGCCTTGGAATAGCACTCATCGATGATCCGACGCACTTCTTTGTCGAGTCGTGTCGTGGTCTCGCCAGATTTGAGCTTGCCACCTTGACCAGGGCCACCCAGGAACTGGTGCGACTCGTCCTCGTCATACATCAGCGGCCCCATCTCTTCGGAGAGACCCCACTTGGCCACCATGTTATGGGCCAGCTCGGTAGCGCGCTTGATGTCGTTTGATGCACCCGTGGTGACCCCATTCGGCCCCAGGGTCATCTCTTCAGCAAGACGGCCGCCAAACAACGAGCAAATCTGACTGATGATCTGCTGGCGAGAGAGGCTATACCGGTCTTCTTCTGGCAGGAACATGGTTACACCCAGCGCACGGCCACGCGGGATGATCGTCACCTTGTAGACAGGATCATGCTCAGGCATCAAGAGCCCGATGATGGCGTGACCCGACTCGTGATACGCAGTGTTGCTCTTTTCCTTCTCAGACATGGCCATCGAGCGTTTTTCGGCGCCCATCAGGATCTTGTCCTTGGCCATTTCGAGCTCGTCCATGCCCACCAGGCGCTTGTTGCGACGCGCAGCGAACAAGGCGGCCTCATTGACCAAGTTGGCCAGATCGGCACCGGAGAAACCCGGCGTCCCGCGTGCAATGAAGCTAGATTGGACATCATCCGCCAGCGGCACCTTACGCAAATGCACGCCAAGAATGTGCTCGCGACCGCGAATATCGGGGAGCCCCACCACTACCTGACGGTCGAAACGTCCGGGACGCGTCAGCGCGGGGTCGAGCACATCGGGACGGTTGGTCGCGGCGATGACGATGATGCCTTCGTTGGCTTCGAAACCGTCCATCTCGACCAACAATTGGTTGAGCGTCTGCTCGCGTTCGTCGTTGCCGCCGCCCATGCCGGCACCACGCGAACGCCCGACGGCGTCGATCTCATCGATGAAGATGATGCATGGAGCCTGCTTCTTGGCTTGCTCGAACATGTCACGGACACGCGACGCCCCTACGCCGACGAACATTTCCACGAAGTCGGAGCCCGAGATCGAGAAGAACGGCACATTGGCTTCGCCAGAGATCGACTTGGCCAGCAACGTCTTACCCGTCCCCGGCGGTCCCACCATCAGGACGCCGCGAGGGATCTGCCCCCCCAAGCGCTGGAACTTGCTGGGATCCTTGAGGAAGTCGACGAGTTCTTCGACTTCTTCCTTGGCCTCGTCACAACCGGCTACGTCGGCAAAAGTGGTTTTGATCTGATCTTGGGTCAGCAGCTTGGCTTTGGACTTACCGAAGCTCATGGGGCCGCCCTTGCCACCAGCGCCCCCCTGCATTTGACGCATGAAGAAGATGAAGATCGCCAAAATGATCAGAATCGGGAAGCTGGCCACGAGCAGGCGCGTCCACAGGCTCTGCTCTTCCGGCTGCTTACCGACCACACTGACATCGTGCGCCAGCAGATCATCCATCAACTTGGGATCTTGCGCCGCCGGACGGATCGTCTGGAATTGCGAGCCATCATCGCGCTCGCCCGTGATCGTGTAACCTTCGATGGTTACATTGCTCACTTGGTCATTCTGCACCTGCTCGACGAATTGAGAGTAGCTCATCGCCTGAGGCGAGCTGTCGGAACTGAAGTTGTTGAACACCGTCAGCAACACTGCCGCGATGACCAACCAGAGGATCAGGTTCTTCGCCATGTCGTTCAAGGGAATACCCTCATTGCATGCAACTGTCTGCCAAGCAGGACCATAGATTGGACACTACACCACAAGAAGCGTTCCGACTACCAAGTCATTATGACTATCGAGCCGATACGCCTGAGGGCAAGTCCTATGGACGCAAGCTCAGCCGTGGAATCCTTCTGCAAGCAGATAGACTTCGCGCGAACGGGTACGCGAGGCCTCCGGCTTGCGAGTCGTCACCTTGCGAAAGCTGCTGCGCAGCTCTTTCAAATATGCATCGAACCCTTCTCCCTGGAAGACCTTAGCCAGAAAGCGCCCACCGGGCGATAAGGTTTGGCGCGCCAGATCCAGCGCCAGTTCGACGAGATACATCGCCTGGGGCTGATCGATGGCCGCCATACCACTCATATTGGGGGCCATGTCGGACATCACAAGGTCGACACGGCGCCCGTCCAAGGCGGCAAGAACTCGCTCCAACACATCCATTTCGGTGAAGTCGCCCTGCACGAACGTCACTCCGGCCAACGCATCCATCTCCAGGAGATCAGACGCCACCACACAGCCCTTGGCCCCGACCTTGTCGGCAGCAATCTGGCTCCACCCGCCGGGTGCGGCGCCAAGGTCGATGACGGTCATGCCTGGCTTGAGCAGCGCATCCTTGGCATCGAGCTCGAGTAGCTTGTAACTCGCTCGCGAGCGATAGCCATCTTGCCACGAGCGCTGTACGTAGCGATCGTCGAAGTGCTCCTTGAGCCAAGAGGCCGAGCTCTTGCTAGTATGCGAGGAACGTGCCACGGGTCACCTAAATCGATAGCGGTCTAAACTCATCCGGAAGGCAGGGCGGGCTAGCTGGGCGGGCGGCACGGCCTTTCCAAGACGCCGCTTTCCCCGTAACATGGCGCGTTCTATCTTTTCTCGGCGCCACACTTCAAAGGCTGGCCACAAGGCCAAAACGAACGATAGCAGTTGCGCCGGTCTGCGGCTTGGCCGCATTCAGATAACGCCCTCGGCAAAACGCCGAGTGTCCGCCAACCCGGAACAGTCACGATACCATGAGCTTGTCACAGGCACAAAAGAAAGCATTTCGCAGCATCGGCCACCACTTGAACCCCGTGGTGACGGTCTCGGAAAACGGGCTGACCGAAGGCGTTTTGGCCGAGCTCGCTCGCGCCTTGGAAGACCACGAGCTGATCAAGATCAAGCTCGCCATCGGCGATCGCGACGCCCGCCAGACCGTGCTCGACGAGTTGACCGAGTCTAGCCAAAGCGAACTCGTCCAGACGATCGGCAAGGTTGCGCTGCTTTATCGCCGCAACCCTCGCGTCAACCCCAAGCTATCCAACATCCAGCGCTTCGAGAACCACCACGGACGGCGCTGACGCGCTTCGCGCGAACGGAAAAACAAAACGCCTCGCAGCGGCGCTGCGAGGCGTTTTTCTTCAAGCTTCGAGCTTGGCTCAGAGGTGCTCGACCCCGGCAATCTCGTATTCGACATCGCCGCCCGGCGTGCGCACCAACACCGTATCGCCCTCTTCCTTGCCGATCAGAGCGCGCGCGATCGGCGATGTCACGGAAATCCGCCCTTCTTTGATGTCGGCTTCATCTTCGCCGACGATCCGGTAACGCACTTCCTCATCGTCCTGGAGGTTGATCAGCTCGACCGTCACGCCGAAGATCACCTTGCCGGTCTTGGGCAACTTGGTGACGTCGATCACCTGCGACGCGGACAGCTTGCCTTCGATTTCCTGAATGCGCCCTTCGATGAACCCTTGCTGCTCCCGCGCAGCATGGTACTCGGCGTTCTCCTTGAGATCACCGTGTTCACGCGCCTCGGCAATGGCGTTGATCACCTGGGGACGCTCCACGCTCTTGAGGTGCTCGAGCTCCTTTCGCAGGCTTTGCTCACCTGCGACGGTCATCGGGACCTTATTCATGTGCTTGCTCCTGCATGCAGTTCCTGCAGCCGCCGTACGGTAATTGCATTTCCATACTCAAGCGCCATACACACCGCCCGCGCCCCAGCCAGCGTCGTGGCATAAGGGACCTTGCGAGCGAGTGCGGTACGGCGGATCACGGAAGAATCACTGATCGCCTGGCGGCCTTCGGTCGTATTTACGATATAGGCCACCTCGTCGTTTTTGAGCATATCGACGATATGGGGGCGGCCTTCATAGACCTTATTGACGACCTTGACCGGGAGGCCAGCCGCTTCGAGAGCGATGGCGGTGCCACGGGTCGCGATCAGGCTAAAGCCCAATGCTAGCAGAGATTGAGCCACCTCGGTAATCTCGCTCTTGTCTGGGTCACGTACCGAAAGGAAAGCCTGACGCTCACCGCTCAAGCGCGGAATCGCCTCGCCCGCACCGAGCTGCGCCTTGTAGAAGGCTTCGGCAAAGGTCGCGCCGCTCCCCATCACTTCACCGGTGGACTTCATCTCCGGTGACAGGATCGGATCGACGCCTGGGAACTTATTGAACGGGAAGACGGCTTCCTTGACGCTGTAATAGCCTGGCAAGCGTTCGCGGGTAAAGTCCTGCTCGGCAAGGGTCTTCCCGGCCATGCAGCGCGCCGCGACCTGGGCCAGCGAGGTACCGATGCACTTGGACACGAAAGGCACCGTACGCGACGCACGCGGATTGACCTCGATGACGTAGATCTCGCCATCCTGCCAGGCGAGCTGCACGTTCATCAGCCCGACAACATTGAGCTCCAGCGCCATGCGCTTGACCTGGTCACGCATCTCGTCCTGCACTTCCGGCGGCAGCGAATACGGCGGTAACGAGCACGCCGAGTCGCCAGAGTGCACACCGGCCTGCTCGATATGCTGCATGATGCCGCCGATCACCACCTGCTCGCCGTCGCTGACTGCGTCGATATCGACCTCGATGGCCGCATTGAGGAAGTGATCCAGCAATACCGGCGAATCGTTGGAGACCTTGACCGCATGCGTCATGTAGTTTTCTAGCTCGGAAGCGTCATAGACGATCTCCATGGCGCGGCCTCCCAGCACGTAGCTGGGACGCACCACCAGCGGATAGCCAATCTTCTCGGCCTTGGAGAAGGCATCCTCGAAGCTGCGCGCGGTGGCGTTGGGCGGCTGCTTGAGACCCAGCTTATCGATCATCTTCTGGAAGCGCTCGCGATCCTCGGCGCGATCGATCGCATCTGGCGTGGTACCGATGATCGGCACACCGGCCGCCTCAAGCGCACGCGCCAGCTTGAGCGGCGTCTGTCCACCAAACTGCACGATCACACCGGTGGGCTTTTCCTTGTCGGCAATCTCCAGCACATCCTCGAGCGTCACCGGCTCGAAGTAGAGGCGATCACTGGTGTCGTAATCGGTGGACACGGTTTCCGGGTTGCAGTTGACCATGATGGTTTCAAAGCCGTCCTCGCGCATGGCGAGCGCCGCGTGCACGCAGCAATAGTCGAACTCGATGCCCTGTCCGATGCGGTTGGGCCCGCCGCCCAACACCATGATCTTCTGGCGGTCGCTGACCTCCGCCTCGCACTCTTCCTCGTAGGTGGAGTACATGTAGGCCGTGTCGGAGGCGAACTCGGCCGCGCAGGTGTCGACGCGCTTGTAGACCGGACGAATGCCGTGCTTCTGGCGTGTCTTACGAAACTCCTCCTCGGAAACTCCAAGCAGCGAGGCAAGACGCGCATCGGCAAAGCCCTTGCGCTTGAGGCGGAATAGCACCGACGCCGACAGCTCGTTCAGCGAGCGACTGGCGGTCTGCTGCTCAAGACGCACCAGTTCCTCGATCTGCACCAGGAACCAACGATCGATATTGGTCAGCGCGAAGACCTCGTCGATGCTCATGCCCGCGCGCATCGCATCGGCGACGAAGAAAATGCGATCGGCACCGGCGGCCTGCAGCTCGCCCTTGATCAGCGCCATGCCCGCGCCGTTGAAATCGGTGACCTTAGGATCCAGGCCATCGACGCCGATTTCCAAGCCGCGCAGCGCCTTCTGCAATGACTCCTGAAAGGTCCGACCGATGGCCATGGTTTCGCCCACCGATTTCATCTGCGTGGTCAGACGATCATTGGCCTGGGGAAACTTCTCGAAGGTGAAGCGTGGAATCTTGGTAACGACGTAGTCGATGGACGGCTCGAACGAAGCCGGTGTCTTGCCGCCGGTGATGTCGTTCTGCAACTCATCGAGCGTGTAGCCCACCGCCAGCTTGGCGGCAATCTTGGCGATCGGAAAGCCGGTGGCCTTGGACGCCAGTGCCGAGGAGCGGCTGACGCGCGGGTTCATCTCGATGACCACCACACGACCGGTCTGCGGATCGACGCCGAACTGCACGTTGGAACCACCGGTCTCGACACCGATCTCGCGCAACACCGCCAATGAGGCGTCACGCATGATCTGATATTCCTTGTCGGTCAGCGTCTGCGCCGGCGCGACGGTGATGGAGTCCCCGGTGTGCACACCCATGGGATCGAAGTTCTCGATCGCGCAGACGATGATGCAGTTGTCGTGCTTGTCGCGCACGACCTCCATCTCATATTCCTTCCAGCCCAGCAGCGACTCGTCGATCAACAGCTCATGGTTGTTGGAAAGCTCGAACCCCCGCGTACAGATTTCTTCGAACTCTTCCTTGTTGTAGGCCACCCCACCGCCGGAGCCACCCATGGTATAAGACGGCCGGATGATCACCGGGAAGCCCAGCTCGCCCTGGATCTCCCACGCTTCGCTCATGCGATGGGCGACTTTGGCCTTGGGACACTCCAAGCCGATGTTCTTCATGGCCTTGTCGAACAGATCGCGATCTTCGGCCTTATTGATGGCATCGGCATTGGCACCGATCATCTCCACGCCGTATTGCGTCAACACGCCATGTTTGTCGAGATCCAGCGCGCAGTTGAGCGCCGTCTGCCCACCCATCGTCGGCAGGATGGCGTCGGGGCGCTCCTTCTCGATGATCTGGGCCACCGCCTGCCAGGTGATCGGCTCGATATAGGTCGCATCCGCCATCACCGGATCGGTCATGATGGTGGCCGGATTAGAGTTGACCAGGATGACCCGATAGCCCTCCTCGCGCAGCGCCTTGCAGGCCTGAGCGCCGGAGTAATCGAATTCGCACGCCTGGCCAATGACGATGGGCCCAGCGCCGATGATCAGGATGCTTTGAAGGTCGGTACGTTTCGGCATGACGATTCCCGCTAACTTGGTGACTGACGACGGCTCAACGTGAAAGCGCCTCCGCCGCGCGGAGGCGGGGCCTTAGCGACGCGCTTGCATCGAGGCGATGAAGCGGTCGAATAGCGGCGCAACATCGCGCGGGCCGGGGCTGGCCTCGGGATGGCCCTGAAAGCTGAACGCCGAGCAATCGGTACGCTCGATGCCTTGCAACGTGCCATCGAACAGCGAACGGTGCGTGGCCCGCACGTTGGCCGGCAGACTCGCTTCGTCGACCGCGAAGCCGTGATTCTGGCTGGTGATCATTACCCGGCCGGTATCGAGGTCCTCGACCGGATGGTTGGCGCCATGATGGCCGTTGTTCATCTTCACCGTGCGCGCCCCGGAGGCCAACCCCAGCAGTTGGTGCCCAAGGCAAATGCCGAACAGCGGCACATCGGCGGCGATGACCTCGCGAATCGCCGCGATGGCGTAATCGCAAGGCTCCGGGTCGCCAGGCCCATTGGCCAGGAAGACACCATCAGGGTTCATCGCCAGCACGTCGGCGGCCGGGGTCTGTGCCGGCACCACCGTCAGGCGGCATCCCCGCGAGGCCAACATGCGCAGAATGTTGAACTTCGCCCCATAGTCATACGCCACCACATGAAACGGACGCTCGCGCTCGGCCGCATCGGTGTAGCCGCTGCCCAGCGCCCATTCGCCTTCGTTCCATTCATAAGTGTCGCGGCAGCTGACTTCCTTGGCGAGATCCATGCCTTTGAGGCCGGGAAAGGCGCGCGCGGCAGCCAAGGCCCGCTCGACGGCATCCTCGCCCTCGGCATCGCTACCCGCCAGAATCGCACCGTTCTGCGCACCCTTGTCACGCAACAGTCGCGTCAGACGCCGCGTATCGATATCGGCGATGCCCAGCACGTTGCCACGCTTGAGGTACTCGTCGAGGCTCGCCTCACTACGGAAGCTGCTGGCCATGAGCGGCAAGTCACGGATCAC
Organism: Chromohalobacter beijerinckii; assembly: GCF_023061185.1. GTDB lineage: Bacteria > Pseudomonadota > Gammaproteobacteria > Pseudomonadales > Halomonadaceae > Chromohalobacter > Chromohalobacter beijerinckii. Next base: position 57,071 of record NZ_JAKGAK010000013.1, on the reverse strand, counting down.
CAAACCGGCCGCAGCGATGGCGGCGGACTCGATGTCCTCGGCGTTGACGCCGGTATTGCCGATATGAGGATAAGTGAGGGTAACGATTTGTCGCGTATAGGAGGGGTCGGTGAGGATTTCCTGATAGCCAGTCATGGCCGTATTGAAAACCACTTCACCACTCGTTTGCCCATCGGCTCCGATGGCGCTGCCATGAAATACACTACCGTCTTCCAAGGCCAATATCGCGGGTCTGATCAACGCAACGTCCTCCCCTTGTCATGCGCGAGTCTGAGCCAGGGCCGGCGAGCCGCCGGGCCCCTCGTATTCAAGGAGCACTGAGAGTATCGACGACCGCTGCTCGCGGGTCGTAAAAAAGCGGGACGAAACCTGAAAGAAGCCCGGTTTCATCCCGCCTTGTTGTCATTCGCTCGGATCCCTGTGGCCATCAATGCGTTTGCTTGGCCAAATTGGCTCGATGATACGCGATTTACAGGTCGTAGACTAGCCCTTGAGGCCCAGTACGTCCTGCATATCGTAGCGACCGCTGTCGCGCGATGCGACCCAGCGCGCCGCACGCGCCGCGCCCTTGGCGAAAGTCATGCGGCTAGACGCCTTGTGCGTAATCTCGATGCGCTCGCCCTCGGTGGCGAACATCACGGTATGCTCACCGACAATATCGCCGGCACGCACGGTGGCGAAACCGATCTCCTTGTCGCCGCGTGGCCCACACTGCCCCACACGCTCGAAGACGCCATCGTCCTTGAGGTCGCGATTCAAGGCCTTGGCCACGACCTCTCCCATCTTCAGCGCCGTGCCGGAAGGCGCGTCGACCTTGTGGCGATGATGCGCCTCACTCACTTCGATATCGTAGCCCTCGTCACCCAGCGCCCGAGCAGCGGTTTCCAACAGCTTGAGGGTAAGGTTGACGCCGACGCTCATGTTGGGCGCGAACACCATGGGAACGCGGTCACGATAACCGTCGAGCTCGGCGAGCTCGGCGTCGGAGAGTCCCGTGGTGCCGATCACGATGGCCTTGCCGTGCTCAGCACAAAACGCCAGATTGGCCAACGTGACCCGAGGCGTGGTGAAGTCGATCAGCACATCGAAGGCATCGACGATGGCAGCCGGGTCATCCGTGGCGTTCACGCCCAAGCGCCCAGCACCGGCGAGCTCGCCCAGATCGGCACCGACCAATGAGCTACCGGGCTCGACGATGCCTCCCGCCAAGCTGGCCTCGGGATCCTGCTGTACGGCATTGACCAGGGTGCGGCCCATGCGCCCGGCGACGCCGACGATGGCGATACGCGTCATGTGGACTCCTTGCGATTGCGTGTCGATGAATACCGGAGAGTATACCAAACCGTCCCGCATTCCCGTCACGCACACCGCCGATCATGAATATGACGTGATCGCGGATGAAGCCACGTCGGCATCACGTCACAGCAGGCTGCCAGACAATATCGAGCGTCTCGCGGTTCGCCATTCGCTCGAGATGCACCGCGACGACCTCTTCGAGGCGCTCACGGGTCGCCGCATCCTCGGCCGTCAGTTGCAGATGCAAGGCACCCGCCTCGGCGCGCATGTGGCACACCCCGCCATCGAACGTGACGCGCCCCTGATGCTCGTCGTGGGCAACGCTCAGCTTGTGCTGCCAGTGCTTGCACAGGCGATTGATATAACGCGAACCGGATGTCGTCGACACGACAGCTTGGGACTCGGACATAAGGCCTCCCTATTCGATTAGCATTCTAATGGTAATCGAATTATGGCACGCACGGGCACTCCCAACACGCAACGAAGCGTTCGAGGTAAGACAGCACTCGCCTGTGCAGCGAGGCCAGCCCCTTATACGAGAAAACCCCGCCATGTAAGCCATGGCGGGGTCTGAGGAGAAAATGCCGAGGTTCGCCTACGGCTTCATGTCCTCGAAGAACTTCTTCACGCCGTCGAAGAAGCTCGACTTCTTAGGCGAGTGATGGCTGTTGCTGCCGTCCAGGCTTTCCTGGAAGCTGCGCAGCAGATCCTTCTGTTCCTCGCTCAAGTTGACTGGCGTTTCCACCACGACCTTGCACAACAGATCGCCTGGCGGGCCGCCGCGAACCGGTTTGACGCCCTTGCCCTTGAGCCGGAACATCTTGCCGGTTTGCGTCTCCGGCGGAATCTTCAACTTGACTCGACCGTCCAGGGTCGGCACTTCCAGCTCGCCGCCCAGCGTCGCATCGATGAAGTTGATCGGTACGTCACACAGCAGATGGCGACCGTCACGCTCGAAGATCGGGTGCGGCTTGATCGCTGCCTGTACGTAAAGGTCACCCGGCGGCCCACCGTTGAGCCCCGATTCACCTTCGTTGTTGAGACGAATCCGATCACCGGTATCGACCCCGGCAGGGATCTTCACGGACAAGGTCCGCGTTTCGCGCACGCGACCTTCACCATGACACTTGCGGCACGGCACCTTGATGCTCTGACCAGCGCCATGACAGGTCGGGCAGGTCTGCTGCACGGCGAAGAAGCCCTGCTGCATGCGCACCTGACCCTGACCGTGACAGGTCGGGCAGGTCTCCTTGCTGGAACCCGGCTCGGCGCCATCGCCATCGCAATGCTCACATGCGACGTGACGCGGTACGCGAATATCGACCGTGGTACCGGCAACGGCGTCCTCTAGATCGATCTCGAGGTTGTAGCGCAGGTCGGCACCACGCTGCGGCGCATTGGGGTTGCGACGACCGCCGCCCCCGAAGATATCGCCGAACACATCGCCGAAGATATCGCTGAATCCGCCTGCTCCGGCGCCGCCGCCACCGAAGCCGCCGCCCCCTTGACCATCAACGCCGGCATGGCCGAACTGATCATAGGCAGCACGCTTTTCTTCATCGGCGAGGACTTCATAAGCCTCGGAGACTTCGCGGAACTTCTCCGCCGAGGTGTCATCATCCGGATTACGATCCGGATGGTACTTCTGGGCGAGTCGACGGTAAGCCTTTTTGATCTCTTTCTGATCAGCTCCCCGCTCGATGCCCAATACTTCGTAATAGTCACGCTTGGACATGGATGGTCCGCCTCCGTGTCGGCGCTGCGCAAACAGCAACGCGGGAGAGCATCCCCCGCGCTGCCGTCATGCGAGCATCAGACGTCGTGGTTACTGCTTTTTCTGGTCGTCGTTGACTTCCTCGTACTCGGCGTCAACCACGTCGTCTTCTTTCTTCTGGGCGCCATCGTCGGCTTGCTGCTCACCGCCCTCGGCGCTCGCATCGCCTTGTTCGGCGTACATCTTCTGCGCCAGGTTACCGGAGGCTTCGGTCAGCGCATCGAGCTTGGCCTGGATATGCTCCTGGTCGTCGCCCTTAGTGGCTTCCTCAAGTTCGCTGATCGCGGTCTCGATCTGCTCTTTCTCGCTGGCCTCGACCTTATCGCCGGCTTCTTCGAGGGTCTTGCGCGCGGCATGGACCATGCCATCGGCCTGGTTACGCAGCTGCACCAGTTCCTCGAACTTCTTGTCCTCGGCCTCATGCGCTTCGGCGTCCTGGACCATCTGATCGATCTCTTCGTCGGAAAGACCACCAGAGGCCTTGATGACGATGGACTGTTCCTTGCCGGTAGCCTTGTCCTTGGCGGAGACGTTGAGGATACCGTTGGCATCCAGATCGAATGCGACTTCGATCTGCGGCACGCCACGCGGCGCCGGCGGAATGTCGGCCAGATCGAAGCGACCCAGTGACTTGTTGCCGCTGGACTGCTTGCGCTCACCCTGCTGCACGTGAATGGTCACGGCAGTCTGGTTGTCATCCGCCGTCGAGAAGGTCTGCGTCTTCTTGGTCGGGATCGTGGTGTTCTTCTCGATCAGCGGCGTCATGACGCCACCCAGCGTTTCGATGCCCAGAGTCAGCGGCGTGACGTCGAGCAGTAGCACGTCCTTGACGTCGCCGCCCAGTACGCCGCCCTGGATTGCCGCGCCAACGGCCACAGCTTCATCCGGGTTGACGTCCTTGCGGGCGTCCTTGCCGAAGAAGTCGGCAACCTTGGACTGCACCAGCGGCATGCGCGTCTGGCCACCCACCAGGATCACGTCGTCGATCTCGGACGAGGACAGACCGGCGTCACTAAGCGCCGTCTTGCAAGGCGCCAACGAGTTCTGCACCAGCTCTTCGACCAACGACTCGAGCTTGGCACGCGTGACCTTGACGTTAAGGTGCTTGGGCCCAGTGTTATCGGCCGTGATGTACGGCAGGTTGACCTCGGTCTGCTGTGCCGAGGAGAGCTCGATCTTGGCCTTCTCGGCAGCTTCCTTCAGACGCTGCATGGCAAGGCTGTCGCCGGACAGATCGATGCCGGAATCGCTCTTGAACTGCTGCACGAGATAGTCGATCAGCTTGAGATCGAAATCTTCGCCGCCCAGGAAGGTGTCACCATTGGTGGCCAGCACCTCGAACTGGGTCTCGCCATCGACATCGGCCACTTCGATGATGGAGATATCGAAGGTACCGCCGCCCAGGTCATAGACCGCGATGGTCTTGTCGCCACGCGCCTTGTCCATGCCATAGGCCAGCGCGGCCGCCGTCGGCTCGTTGATGATACGCTTGACTTCGAGACCGGCGATGCGCCCCGCGTCCTTGGTAGCTTGACGCTGGCTATCGTTGAAGTAAGCCGGCACGGTGATCACCGCGTCGGTGACTTCTTCACCGAGATAGTCTTCGGCGGTCTTCTTCATCTTCTTCAGCACTTCCGCACTAACCTGCGGCGGTGCCAACTTGCTGCCCTTGACCTCGACCCAAGCATCGCCGTTATCGGCCTCAGCGATGGTGTAAGGCACCATCTTGATGTCTTTCTGGACGACGTCGTCCTTGAACTTGCGGCCGATCAGGCGCTTGATCGCGTACAGCGTGTTGCTCGGGTTGGTGACGGCCTGGCGCTTGGCTGCCTGGCCAACCAGCGTCTCACCATCGTCGGTGTAAGCGATGATGGACGGCGTGGTGCGTGCACCTTCCGCGTTTTCGATCACCTTCGCGTTGCCGCCGTCAAGGATGGCAACACAGGAGTTGGTGGTCCCCAAATCAATACCGATGATGCGTCCCATTGGAATACCTCAAAATCGTTGCTTGACTGTTTCGTCTTCGTCGGCGGCATTGCCGCCTCGTTGTTCGTCTATTTGGGGGGTGGGGCCACGCCTTTCAAGGGCATCGGCGTCACATCCCTCCCCTGCCACATCAATTGGCGGCTTGGCTGACGACTACCATCGCCGGACGTACCAGACGTCCATTCAACAGATAACCCTTTTGCATGACCTCGATCACGGTGTTGGGCTCAACTTCGGAGTTGGGCACCATGGTCATGGCTTCATGCACCTGAGGGTCGAACGGCTCGCCTTGCGGATCGACGGCTTCCACGCCGAACTTATTAAGCACGTCGAGCTGCAGCTTCAGAGTCATCGAGACCCCTTCGCGATGCACCTCGCTAGCGCCTTCCTGCATCGACTCCAGCGCCTTTTCCAGGCTGTCGATGACCGGCAGCAATTCCTTGACGAATTTTTCCAAGGCGAACTTGCGTGCCTTTTCGACATCTTGCTCAGCGCGGCGACGCACGTTCTGCGCTTCGGCGGCGGCACGTGCCGCCTGATCCTTGGACTCCGTCAAGGCTTGCTCCAGTTCTTCGACACGCACAGCCAGCGCGTCGGCTTCCGGGTTTTCGAGCGCCTCGGCATCGGCCTCGCTGGCCTCGACATCCTCGACGACGCCTTCGAGTTCGGCATCGTCTCCGGTGGTGTCGTCCGGCTGGGGTTCAGCATCGCGCTCAGCGCGAGCCAACTCTTCCTCGGTCGGGGTCTGCGGGTCTTTGGCCATGAGTTTCTCCTGACAGCTGGCGCGGCCCGAAGCCGCATCTAATAAGCGATTGCCTCCTATATGGGGATGCGATGAACGATCTCAAGCCACCCATATCGCTTGAGACGACTGGCAATTGAAGCCCTCACCCAACTACTGTATAAACACACAGAGATCAGCTTCGTTTCCGACGCCCGGAGGTTTTCATGCTGATACAGCTAGCCATTCGCGACTACGCCATCGTCGAACGCCTCGATCTGGACCTGCACGACGGTATGACGGCCGTCACCGGTGAGACCGGCGCCGGCAAATCGATCATGCTTGGCGCTTTGGGGTTATGCCTGGGAGAGCGCGCCGACGTGGGCAGCGTACGCCACGGCTGCGAACGTGCGGATATCAGTGCGCGCTTCGATATCACCCAGCTCGCCGACGCCCGTGCCTGGCTCACCGAGCGGGAACTACCGCAAGACGAGTGCTTGCTGCGGCGCGTCGTCACCGCCTCGGGGCGTTCCAAGGCCTGGATCAACGGTCAGCCAGTCACGGTGAGCGATCTGAGAGCACTTGGCGAGCACCTCATCGAGGTCCACAGCCAACACGCCCATCAAGCGCTCTTGCGCGAAGAAACGCACCTGCGTCTGCTCGACACCTATGCCGGCCAGACCGAGGCCGTGGCGACTCTCGGCGAGCACTTTCATCACTGGCGCGCACGCCGACGGCGATTGCGCGATTTGCAAGAAAGTGGCGATGAAGTTCAGGCACGGCGTCAGCTACTGCGTTACCAGGTCGAGGAGCTGGATCAACTGGCACTCGCCGAAGGCGAACTCGAGACGCTAGAGGACGAGCAGACCCAACTGGCCAACCTCGAGGAGGTCTTGGGGGATGCCCAGTTCGCCGCCGACTGTTGCGATCAGGACGAACACGGCGCACTTTCATTGCTGCATCACGCCAACGCTCGCTTGGGAAACGCCCCTGAACAGACCCAACGCCAACTGGCAGACGCCCTGGCCATGCTGAGCGAGGCTCAGATCCAGATCGAGGAAGCGGCACGCGAACTACATCGCTTCGTCGACACCACCGAGCTCGATCCTCAACGACTGATGGAGGTCGAGGCCCGTCTCGGCGAAGTGCATCGCATCGCACGTAAGCATCACGTCATGCCTGAAGAACTTCGCGACCTGCATCAGCGCCTGAGCGACGAACTGGCGAGTCTCGAAGGTGGTGAACATGACTTGGAAGCACTCGCCGAGGAAGTAGAACAGGCTCGCGACACCTACAGGCAGCAGGCACGAGCGATCGGCGAGGCACGTCTTGAGGCAGCGCGCGACTTCGGCGAAGCCGTTCAGGCGCAATTGGCCTTCCTGGGCTTGGGCAAAGCGACCTTCGAGGTTGCCATTACACCGCGCGAGACGCCCCAGGCTGAAGGGCTCGATCAGGTTCGCTTCATGATCAGCGCCAATCCCGGTCAGCCGTCACGCCCACTGAGCAAAGTTGCCTCGGGCGGCGAACTGTCGCGCATCAGCCTGGCGATCCAGGTCGTTGCCGCACAGCATAGCAGCGTCCCCAGCATGGTCTTCGACGAAGTCGATGTCGGCGTTTCCGGCGCCATCGCGGAAATCGTCGGCCAACTACTGAGGCGCCTCGGTGCCCAAGGGCAGATCTTGACCGTGACGCATCTGCCGCAAGTCGCAGCTCAGGCGCATCATCATCTGCATATCGAAAAGCGTGCCGAACACGATACGACCCTGACGCACATGGCGCTGCTCGACGATGCCGGGCGCGTACGAGAACTGGCGCGCATGCTAGGCGGCGTCAAACTATCCGACCGTACACTGGCACACGCTCGCGAAATGCTCGACGCCAGCCAGCACGCCCAGCATTGAGCTAACCTGGCGCTATAGCCACCTTCAACGGTGAGGTACGAAACGACGAAACCGGCCATGAGGGCCGGTTTCGTCGTCGGTGTACGCTAACTGCTCAGACTACTTCTTGCCAGGCCCCGAGCCTTCTTGACGCGTCACGCTAGAACCCTTGGGGCGTACGTACAACACCAGGGCATGATCGACGAGCTCGAAGCCGTGCTCCTCGGCGATCTCGCGTTGACGCCGCTCGATGGTGTCGTCGAAGAACTCGATGATCTCGCCGCTTTCCAGGCACACCATATGATCATGGTGCTCTTCCTGCGACAATTCGAACACGGCATGCCCGCCATCGAAATTGTGACGAATCACCAGCCCCGCCGTCTCGAACTGGGTCAAGACACGATACACAGTCGCCAGACCGACATCGTCACCTGCGTCGAGCAGAGCTTTGTAGACATCTTCGGCGCTCAGATGGTGTTGGTCCTGCGTACTTTCGAGAATTTGCAGGATCTTGACACGCGGCAAGGTGACTTTTAGCCCCGCCTTGCGCAGTTCATGGTTCTGATCGGCCATGGTTGCGGTTGCTCTTCGCAGTATCGTGGTAGGTCAGGTATGATCAATCCAGGCAACGATAGTGAATGATAGGCGCAAATGCAAAACTTGATTAAAACAGTCACCTTTTCCGTCGCCCTGACGCTCGTCAGCGGGTGCAGCTACGTCGGCGTTTACAAACGCGACTTGGCGCAGGGCAATCTCATCACCCAGGACATGGTCTCGCAACTCGAGACTGGCATGACCAAGGAGCAGGTGCGCTATGTAATGGGCAGCCCCTTGCTGCAAGGCCCGTTCGACGAAAATCGCTGGGACTACGTCTTCTATCTCGACGAAGCCTATGACGATGTGGAAGAGAAGCGCGTGACGCTGACCTTCCAGAACGACAAGCTGGCCGACATCGAGCGTGAGGGCGACATTGAGGACGATGTCGAACTCTCGACTCAGAGCGGCCCCGGACCGGCCGTGGAAGGCTCCGGACCAGGCGATAGCGCTCCCGCAGCGGGCCCCAGTTACGCTCCAGAAGAGTAAGCGTGCTTAGTCGCCGCCCCGAGCCCGCGCCAAGCGCGCTTGCTTGGGGTCGACTTCCAATGGGCGGTAGACTTCGACGCGATCTCCTTCCACTAGCGTATGTCGGGCCGGCTCGCGCAATGCCTGCCCATAGATGCCTAGTGGTGCGTGACTGAAGAAGTCGGTCCCACGCTCGGGAAACAGGGTAGACAAATCAGCCATCGAGACCGCTTCGCGCGCCGACGTCCCAGAAGGCACCGTGAGCGCGATGACATGCTGACGATGAGGCTCCGCAAAGGCGACCTCAACGTTGATATGCGTTTGTTCGATGTCACTGGCGGCCATAAAGCGCATCCGCGCGACGCGTAAACGCGTCGACCAATTGGCCAGCCACTTGCTGAAACAGCTTGCCAAACGCCATTCCCAACAGGCGGTTGGAAAATTCGAACTCCATTTCCAGGCTCACCCGACAGGCCGACTCGCCCATCGGCGTGAACAGCCAGCGACCGTTGAGACGCTTGAAAGGCCCCTCGGCCAACGACAGCTCGATGCGCTCATAGGGATAAAGGTCATTACGCGTGGCCAACGTCTGCTCCACGCTCCCTTTACCCAGAGTCATCTCACCTATCAGATAGCGCCCCTCTTCGTGCTCAATGACCCGTGCACGACGACACCCCGGCAAGAACTCAGGGTAACTCTCGAAATCGTTGACCAGACCGAACATCGCCTCGCATGAATGTCTCACCAAGGCAGACCGATTGACCGTAGGCATTCACCACTCCGCTGACTTTGTTGCGCCTTGCGCGTATGATGGAAGGTTAACATCAAGGCCTTGAATGATATCACGCCTTCCCCCATGTCATGGGGCTAGCGGATTCGGCGCATCGTAATGTAGAGGTTCCATGGCCAAGAAAAAGGGCAATATCGGCTCAAGTACCATCGCGCAAAACAAGAAGGCTCGCTTCGAATACCATATCGACGAGACCTTCGAGGCTGGCCTGTCGCTGGCCGGATGGGAAATCAAGAGCATGCGCGCCGGCAAGGCGCAGCTCACCGATACTTACATCCTGATCAAGAATGGCGAAGCGTGGCTGCTAGGCAGTCATATCACGCCGCTCGACACCGCGAGCACGCATGTCGTGGCGGATCCGTCGCGTACGCGCAAGCTGCTACTGCACCGCAAGGAGATCGCCAGGATCTTCTCGCGTACCCAGGACAAGGGGCATACATGCGTGCCGCTGAAATTGTACTGGAAGAAGAATCTCGTCAAATGCGAGCTCGCGCTAGTACGCGGCAAGAAGATGCACGACAAGCGCGCCACCGAAAAGGCCCGCGACTGGAATCGCGAAAAGGCCCGTATCATGCGCGCCCACTGAACGCGACAAGGGCGCACCGAGAAAAAGACGCCTCTGTCCACGAAAAGCCGTGGCGACGGGGTTGAACTAGCCTCGGGGCGTCCCAACCTGTTAGACTGTAGAAACGCTTACGGGGGCGACATGGCTTCGACGCCGGTGACAATCCCTGAGGTGCATGCCGAGAGCGTAACGTATCTCGTAAATCAAACGTTACGACCAATAGTCGCAAACGACGACAACTACGCTCAGGGCGCGCTGGCAGCGTAACAACTGCTAGCTTCTAGTCCGGCCCGGAGGTGATGTGCCCATTCATCACCGATGGGATACGAGCTCAGATTGATGGGATCGCGGCTGGCTTTGTCCTCGCGTCAGCCGCTAAAACTTAGAGGAATCGCGTCGCTGGATCCTGCCCGTCGGAGCCAGAGGCGCTAAATTAAAAGACGGACCTAAGCATGTAGAGCCGATGGGTGAGTGCCGGCGGACGGGGGTTCAATTCCCCCCGCCTCCACCAAACACCGAAAAAGCCAACCCCACGGGGTTGGCTTTTTTCGTTAACGGGGCCGAGTGCCCCTGAGCTTAGCCGGAGTGACTTACGACTCTGGCAGCCACTCTTGAACCATGTCCTGATGTTCCTCGACCCACTGTTTGGCATTTTCGTAGGGGTCGGAGTCTTCCTCTTGATTCATCAGCATGACTTCGCCCATGTCTTCGGCGGTCCACTCGAAGGCATCCAGGATGGCATAGGCCTCGGGCATGTCTTCCTTGAGTCCCTGGCGAACGATGGTATGAATCTGCTCGGCGCCACCATAGACATTTTTGGGATCGTCCAGGTACTTGAGATCCCAGCGCGCGAACATCCAGTGCGGCGTCCAACCGGTCACAGCGATATCTTCATCGTTAGCGATGGCGCTTTTCAGTGCTGCGGTCATCGTGGCGCCGCTTCCGCTTTGCAGGTTCAGGTCAAGATCGTATTCCTCAACGACCTTGTCGGTGAGGCGCATGATCCCGGCGCCCGGGTCGATACCGGTGAGCTTGTTGTCGAAGTCATCGGCATGCTCATTGAGGTCCGCAATCGAATCGACCTCGCTATAGGCCGGAACCACCAGACCCAGCTTGGTGCCGTCCAGGTTGACGCCCGTATCGACCAGTTGATCCTTAAGTTTGGCGTAGTAATCCTCATGCGTGGTCGGAAGCCATCCGGCCAGAAAAGCATCGGTGTCGCCAGTAGCCACGGACTGCCACATGGCGGCGGCGGACAGCGAGGACATCTTAACCTCGTAACCGGCTTGTTCGAGTACAGCCCGCATTACGTTGGTGGAGGCGACCGTAGAAGACCACTCGACGTAGGATAGATTAACGGTGCCCTTATCTTGAGCCTGCGCAGTAGTGGCCGCCAAGCCAGCACCGGCAATCAAGGCCAGACCGGCGAGACGCATCGATGACTGAGTCATGGGAAATGCCTTTATTGGAAGTGTGACTTAAGCATGCCGAGAAGAGATACTCGATGCAAATCGAGGCACCTCCCTGCATGAGGCAACGTCAACAAGCCGATGCTGACCATGTATTGCTAAAGTGTCAGGCAGTACGGATTCGTACAAGTATGGTACAAAAAAGCATGAAGCCGTTATCATCATGCTAGCGGTGGCTCATATTCCTTTCGTGACGCCTAGCCGCCGAAACGGCTGCGTCCATCGCTCGACGCTCGGCAATGAGCCACCTAGTGTTAGTATTGCTAGGCAAATTCATCATAAACGATGTGGCTGCATGCCACTCAGTTCATTCCGTACAAGGAGGTTACCGCGTGCCGACTCTACGCCTCGATACGTGGCTCAGCCGTTGGTTGTTGCTGTGTCTGCTTTTCGTGATGGCGCCGGCCCTGGCTCAACAGGACGCGACACCCACGGACGGCGACACTCCGGCCTATTCGAGCCTGGCCGACATGCTCGAAAACGAGCAGACCCGCCAGACGATCATCGACCAACTGCGTGCCCAGGCAGCCCAAGAAAACGCCCTGAATGTCGAAGGCGCATCCTCTCCCGAAGAGATCGCCGACGGCGCGCCCAGCAACCAGACGGCGGCGGAGGTCTCTTTTCCTCGTCGCCTGGCCGATGCCACCAGTCATATCGCGGGCAATCTGGGCGGTCAGTTCAAGAGCCTAGGCACGGCTCTAGTCGGCTTGTTCAGCAGTAGCGATGCAAGCGCCAGCGGGCCAGGCTTCGATACCGGCGTATTCCTAATCGCCGCGCTCAACCTCGCGCTGGTGGTCATCGGGGCCTTCGTTGCGTTGTTCGTGCTGCGACGTATCGCGTCGCCACTGTTCCGCAGGCTCAGCCAATGGTCGTCGCAGCCCACTGAAAAAAGCGCCTTGCTACGCACCGTCATCGCCGTCGTACTTGCCGCCATCGTGGATGTCGTCGTCGTCATACTGGCCTATGTCGTTGGCAACCTGGTGGCGACCTTTGCCATCGGTGTGGCAGGCAGCATGGAAACGCGTTTCTCGCTATTCCTGAACGCCTTCTTGATGATCGAGCTGTTCAAGGCCGCGCTGCGCATGCTGTTCTCATCGCATTACGATGGCCTGCGCCTGATGCCTATCGCCTCGCCACAGGCCTCATCCTGCAATCGCTTCCTCGCACGCCTGGCCGGCTTCATCGGTTATGGCATGCTGGTCGCTGTGCCCATCATCAATTACAACCTGTCACCTGCGCTCGGCCAGGGGCTCGGCACGCTGATCATGCTGCTCGCGCTGATCTACGCCGCGACGGTGATCCTCAAACACCGCATGCCGCTGCGCGACGCCCTGATGCAACGCGCCGATAATGCCGACATGAGCGCTACGCGTTTCGCGCTGCGTCTGCTGGGCCGCACCTGGCACATGCTGGCCTTGGCCTATGCTTTGGTGGTCTTCGCCGTCACCGTGCTGCATCCGCAGACGGCGCTGCCCTTCGTGCTGATGGCTACGCTCAAGACCGTCATCATCATCGGCATCGGCATGTTGGTCTCGGGCGTACTCACCCAGCTTATCGGCCGCCGCATTCGCCTCTCCGGGGATCTCCAGCGTCGCCTCCCCTTGCTTGAAACGCGTCTCAACGCCTACGTGCCGACCACCCTCAAGGTGATTCGCGCGATCATCTTGATCGTCGTGGCGATGTTCGTGCTCAGCGCTTGGCATGTCTTCGACCTCGCGGCCTGGTATGCCTCCGAGGCCGGCATACATGTCGTGGGCACCACGCTGAATGTGATCATCATCCTGCTGGTGGCCATCGCCGCCTGGATCGGCCTCGCTAGCCTGATCGAGCATCGCTTGAATGCGGATGCAGGTGCCGGTGAACCTTCAGCCCGCGCCAAGACACTGTTGTCCCTGTTCCGCAACGCCCTGGCGATCGCCTTGATCACCATGACGGCGATGATCATATTGGCGGAAATCGGCATCAACATCGGCCCGTTGATCGCCGGTGCCGGGGTTCTCGGCCTCGCCATCGGTTTCGGCTCGCAGAAGCTGGTACAGGACGTTATCACCGGGGTCTTCATTCAGTTGGAAAACGCCATGAACACCGGCGATGTCGTCACCGTCGGCGGCACCACCGGGACGGCCGAACGCGTCGGCATCCGCTCGGTGGGTATTCGCGATCTCTCGGGCACCTACCACATCGTGCCGTTCTCCTCGGTGGATACCGTCTCCAACTACATGCGCGAATTCGGTAACCACGTCGGCGAATACGGTATCGCCTACCGCGAGAGCATCGACGATGCCATCGAGCAATTGCAAGCCGCCTTCGACGCTCTCAAGGAAAGCGAGCACGGCTACAAGCTGCTTGAACCGCTCAGCGTGGCCGGCGTCACCGCACTGGCCGACAGCTCGGTCAACATCCGCGTGATCATCAAGACCACGCCGGGCGACCAGTGGGCCGTGGGTCGTGCCTACAACCGCTTGGTCAAGATGTACTTCGACGCTGCCGGCATCGAGATTCCGTTCCCGCACACCACGCTTTACTTCGGGCAGGAAAAGGATGGCAACGCACCACCCGCCAACCTGCGCCTCATGCAGCAGGCCTTCAATATCGACGGCAGCCCTGCCGGTCAGCCCAAGGCCCGAGACATTACACCTGAGGCAACGAAGACGTCCGAAGCGACCTCCCAGCGGCATTCTCAGCCGGACCGTGACAATGATCCCGATCCGGATGAGAGTAGCTGACCTTTCCTCAACCTCGACGAAAAAGGGCCGCCCCATCCGGGGCGGCCCTTTTTCGTCGACGGCCTAGCGATCAGACCACGCTATCTCACTGCATCGTCACCAGCATGATCGCGCAGAGTATCGCCGTCACCCACATGGCAGGCTTGATCTCGACCAGACGCCCCGTACAAAGCTTGATCGCCACGAAGCTCAAGAACGCGAAGGCGATACCCAGCGTGATCGAGTACGTCAGCGGCATGACGATGATCGCCAAAAACGCCGGAAAAGCCTGATCCATTTTCTGCCACTCGATACGTCCTACCGGGGCTAGCATGAACACGCCGACCATGACCAATGCCGGCGCAGTGGCGATCGCCGGCACCAGCGACAGCAACGGTGACAGGAACAGGAATGGAAGGAACAGCAGCCCACAGACGATCCCAACGATTCCCGTGCGCCCGCCCTGGGCAACGCCCACTCCGGACTCGATGAACGTCTGCGCGGCACTGGTCCCCAGCGGCGCAGCGATCATCGAGGCAAAGGCATCCACGGTCATCGAGCGCTTGAGATTACGCGGCTGCCCGTCGGCGTCCTTGAGATCGGCGGCTTCCGAGAGCGCCAGGAAGCACGACAACGCATCGAAGAAGTTGGTGAACAGCATCACGAAGATGAACGGCCAGTAAGCGACCTTGAGCGCGCCCCACAGATCCACCTGCCACATGACGCTGAAATCCGGCCACGCGGCAAGGCCGCTCCATGCCACGACGACATCCGAACCCCAGAGTCGCCCCATGGGTATCGCCACCAGCGTAGTGATGACAATCCCCAGCACCAGCGCGCCGTTGACGCGCAACGTGACCAGAATCGCGGTCAACAGCATCCCGGCAATGAAGGTAATCAACGCTGGGTCCAGCCCCCCTAGCGCTATCAGCGTAGCAGGGTCATCAACGACGAAGCCGGCGTTCTTGAAGCCGATGAAGGTAATGAATAACCCAATACCACAGGTGATGCCATAGCGCAGCGAATCGGGAATCGCCTCGACGATCGCCTTGCGCACGTTGAAGAATGCCAGCAGCGCAAACAGCACCCCCGACCAGAACACGCAGCCCAGCGCCACTTGCCAAGGCAGTCCCGCCCCCTGCACCAGGGTATAGGCGAACAGCGCGTTCATCCCCATGCCGGGCGCGACGAGAATAGGGTTACGCGCGTACAACCCCATCGCCAAGCTGCTAAGGAAGCTGATCAGAACGGTCGCCGAGAGCCCCGCCGAGAAAGGAATGCCCGCATCACTCAAGATCGAGGGATTGACCACGATGATGTACATCGCCGCCAGGAAGGTCGCCAGGCCAGCAAGTAATTCCGTTCGCAGGGTCGAGCCATAACGGCTGATGCCGAAGTAACGCTCCAGGGCACTGTCCTGCTGCGTCGTCGATGACGTGGCGGCACGTCGGTGGGGAGTCTGCGCCATGATGTTTTCCTATGTGTATCATTGTTGTCATGAAGGAAGCTCTAACGTTAACCACATCTTGACCAATTGGACAAGAGCATAGAAACACCAACGGCCCACAGGCCACCCCGATAAGGCACCTGCAGGCCGCGACTCGCCCTTCATGACGGACGATAAAAAAGGGCGCCCGCGGGCGCCCAGGAGAGCAAAAAACGTTGGCTAGCGTGTGCGTTCGCTAGGCTGCGGTAACGCCGGTAACGAGCGATCGAGCAGCTCCACGCTCTGGCGATAGAAGAGCTGACTCTTCTGATGTTCGCCCAGGTTGGCATAGAGACGCGCCAGCTCAGCACATACCACCCCACTGGAACGCTGGCGCTGGCTGGCTTCGAAGTATTCCTGCGCCTTGCCCCAATAAGCGTTGCGCAACGATAAACGCCCCAGGCTCAGCAGTAAATCGGGGTCGTTGGGACGCTCCTGCAGCCATTTCTCGGCATACGCTAACTGACGCCCGGCATCCACGTTGAGCAAGCCATAACGCAGCACCAGACGCGTATCCCAGTGCTCCTTGAGAGAATGACGCAGCAAGCGCTCGGCCATTGCTTCTTCGCCATCCTTGACCAGCGCCTCGGTATACAAGACAACCAGCTCGACATCGCTGCGCAGATAGTCGGGCATATCGGCCCACAGATTACGCACGCGGTTGGCATCGGCATTGGGCTGGCGCTGAACCGCTTGAAGGATCAACTCGCGATAGGCTCGCTGCTCCAGCTCACGGCGCTCTTCATCGGTGATCAGCTGTTGCTTGTCGAGCTTGGGCAGCAAATGACGCAGCCCTTCCCAGTCGTTGACGCTGAGATAAGCCTGACGCAGCAGCTTGAGCACCTGCGGATGATTGGGCAGTTGCTTTTCGAGGCGCGTCAGCGTCGCCAGCGCCTCCTCGAACTGCTGTCGATCGAGCATCAGCTGCGCTTGCACCATGCCCACCGCATTATCGGCTCCCTCGGTGCTGTGATGGGCACGCTTGAGTAGCGTATCGGCATGCTCGAAGCGCCCCTGGTAATGCGCCGCCAGCGCTGCGGACAGGTAATTGACTAACGGTGTACTGGAATCGTCCGCCGCCTTGACCAGATCCTTCTCGGCACGCTTCCAACGGCCTTCGGCGAGTGCCACCAAGCCTCTCACGGTACGCTTCATGGCATTGCGATTGCGCGTACGGCTATTCCAGACCTTGAGCCGGCTCACCGGACGGCGCAGACGGTGGAGAACGCGCAGCAGGAAATGCAGGGCAAGAAATACCGCCAGCAATATCACCAGGCCCAGCCAGAACGAGGTCTGGATCGAGGTATCCCCCACGCGTACCAGCCAGTAACCGGGCATTGACTGCATCAACTGGCCGAATAGCGCGCCGACGGCCAGCCCCACGACGATGAGAAGAATCAGCTTTCTCATTCGCTGTCTCCTTCATCGCTCTGACGTTGCTCGCCACCACCGTCATCGTTGCCATTCTGGAAACGCTTCTCGATGAAGTCCTTGAGCGTCTGCTGCGATTCGCTGATATCCGGCAGCTCTGGCCGGATGGTCTTGTCACGCAATGACTCGAGGCGCTCGAGGGAGGTTTTCACCGCATCGCGCTCGGTATCGTAGTAGCGCTCAATCAGCGTGATCGCCTTGTCGAGGCTGGCCTGGTAGAGCTTGGGCTCGGTCTTGAGCAGGGCCAATTGAGCCTGCTCGAGCAAGAGGCGCACGTTCTGGCGCAGGTAGGACTCCTGCTCGGGCGTCACCAAGGCCTCCAACGCTTCATCGTGACGGCGTATGACGACGAGATCCTTGAGCTCACCGCCCAGGCGAGAGAGCTGTTGTTGCCAACCGCCCTCGAGTGAGGAATCGTCGTCGTTCTGCGCAGCCATCTCTTCCACATCCTGCTTGAGCGGCAGATCCGCCAGTTGCTCCTGCTGCGCCATCAATGCCAGATACAACCCGGTGCGATCCACCGTGGGCACCGAATCCAGCGCCGCCAGCTCAGACTGAATCGCCCGGCGCACCGGAATCAAGGCCGGGTTGTCAGCATCGGTCAAACGCTCATCAGCGGCCTTGAGCAACGCCTTGGCGCCCTTGACGTCGCGCTCGAGTTGCAAGCGCTGGTTGGCCAGGCGCAGCAGATACTCGGCCTCGGCATGCAGCCACTCGCGCGGGTCGGCCTCCTGCTCGTCAGCCAACTCGGAGAGTACTTTGTCGAGATTTTTGTCGATGTCTTGACGATAGTCCTGAAAATCGCCCTGTAGCGATTCGAACGCCTCCTCTCGCTGGTCGAGACGTTCTCGCAGCGTGTCGAGGGTCTGCGCGTTCTCCTCGCCGGCACTGGCCAGCTCGGCCTGTTGCGCCTGTAAGCGCTTCCAGCCATACCCAAGCCCCAGCGCCACGACGATGGCAACGATCACGGCGATGATCAGCGCCACGATGGCCAGGCCACGCCCGTTGCCACCGCCGCCACCTTGCGAAGTCGGAGTGGAGGGAGGCGAGGTGCCGTTGCCGGCGCCACCAGCTTTACTCGACGTCGTCTTATCGTGCGCGGCCGTCTTGTCATGCGCGGTAGTGCCCGCCGATGCGCCACCAGCCGACGCTGCGCGCGTACCGCTGGTGCGGGTCTTGTCCGTATCCTTGGCTGGAGTGTCCGTCGCTTTTTGCTGGGACTTGGTGCCCTGCTGGGACTTAGTGCCCTGCTGGGACTTGCCACCACGTTTGGCAGTGGACGCTGATGCGCCGGCTCCGGACGTCGTCTCGCTCGCCTTGCGTGACGCATCGTCTGCCTTTTCATCCGACGTTGGCGTCGCATCGGAGGAGGTCTGGGGCGCCGCGGCGCCGGTCGTCGATGCCTTGGACGACGCGGCGTCCGCCGCCTTGTCCGAGGCACCGCGCGTCTCGTCGGCTACCTCGCTACCGGCGTCGGTGTCAGCCTGGTGAGTCTCGGAGGAGGACGGCGACTGAGGCGTCTCATCGGCGGACGTCGACGCATCGGTGGGCGTGTTCTTGTCATCCTGATCCTGTCGTTTGCTCATGTGTCGCTAGCCCTTTTCAAACTCATCGTGATCAACGTCGGCGCGTCACGTGTCGCCTACTTCCTGTACGGCGGTCACCAAGGCCTCGGGGGTTGCACCCTGCGCTACGTGGAGCGAAGCGAAGCCCACCGTGTCTGCCAGTGTAGCCAAACGCTGACTGGAAACGATTAGCGGTTTGTTCAACGCCGCCTGTCCGCACCAGATAACCAGATGCTCGAGCAATTCGCCACTGGTCACGGTCATGGCCGTGAAATCGCCCGTGGCGAGCCAACCGGCAGCGGTCGTGTCCGGCGCCGTATAAACGCGCCGATAGAGTGCCAGCTTGGTGGTTCGTGCGCCACGCGTCTCGAACGTCTGCGCGAGCAGTTGGCGCCCCCCCATTCCGCCCACAACCAGCACCCGCTGGCCGTCGAGCCGCGCCAGCGAGCGCATCGCCAACAGCGCCTCGCTGGTCGTGCCCCGGCCGGGATCGGGCACACTCGCCTTGATGTCTAGACCACGGTACAGCATCGCCGCCGTCGCCACCCCCAGCGCATAGAAGCGCGGCCCCTGCGGCAATTGCGGCCAATAGCGGTCGAGCCATTCGACCAGGCACTCGGCAGCGAAAGGGCTGGTCACGACCACCACATCATACTGATCGACATCCAGCAGGGGAGTGCGCTTGACCTCGTCGATGTCGAGCGGCTGCAAGTGCATCAACGCCGGGTGGGCAGGCGCGAACCCCGCCTCCGACAAGGCCTTGGCCAGCCGTTCGCCGCCCTCGCCGGGGCGCGTCACCAGAATGCGTGACGCGACGCTCATTCACCTTGGCCGTATATATCCGCGAGAATCTCACCGGCCCCCTGCTCGAGCAGCGACTCGGCGATACGCACGCCCAAGGCCTCGGGCTCGGAAGCCGAGCCACGCCCTTCGGCGCGCAACACATGCGAGCCATCCGGATCACCGACCAGCGCCCGTAGCCATATTGTGCGATCATCATCCTCGAGCACAGCGTAGCCACCGATGGGCACCTGGCAACCGCCGTCCAAGCGCGTGTTCATGGCGCGTTCGGCGCGCACCCGGGTGGCCGTCTGCGAATGATCGAGCGGCGCCAGGATCTCGAGCAGCGTTTCATCGTCATAGCGACATTCGATGCCCAGTGCGCCCTGGCCGCAGGCTGGCAGGCTGACCTCCGGCGGTAGCTCCTGAGTGATCCGGTGACCAAGCTCGAGACGTTCGAGCCCCGAGGTCGCCAGAATGATCGCCTCGAACTCGCCGCCGTCCAGCTTGCCCAGGCGAGTCTGCACGTTGCCACGCAGGTTGAGCACCTCCAGATCGGGACGTGCCTCCTTGACCTGCAACCCCCGACGCAGGCTCGACGTACCCACACGCACGCCCTCGGGCAAGGCGTCCAGAGTCGCGTAATCGTTAGAGACAAAGGCATCCGTGGGTGCGCCGCTCTCCAGAATCACCGATAACCCCAATCCCTCGGGGAAGTGCATCGGCACATCCTTCATCGAGTGCACGGCGATATCGGCACGCCCATCCAGCAGCGCCTCCTCCAATTCTTTGACGAACAGCCCCTTGCCGCCGACCTTGGACAGCGGCGAGTCGAGAATCTTGTCGCCGCGCGTCGTCAGGGCGACCAGCTCCACCTCGAGTCCAGGATGTAGCGCCATCAGACGAGCCTTGACATGCTCGGCCTGCCATAACGCAAGGCGGCTCTGACGGGTGGCGATGCGCAGTGTCTGCATGGCGGGCATTGAACTCTCCTAAATGGGCGCACACCGATTCGGCGGCGGGTATGACTATCATCATAAAGCAGTCCCCGGTCGAGGAAAAATCCCGCCCCCAGCGTTCCCGTGCCCTGTCCCACCTCGCCAGCGGCGCCGACTCTGGTACACTCAGGGCATCACCATCTCGACCAAGCAGGACGCCACGCCCGATGAGCAATACGACCAACCAATCCTGGGGCGGACGCTTCAGCGAGCCCACCGACGCCTTCGTCGCGCGCTTCACGGCATCGGTAGACTTCGACCGGCGCCTCTATCATCACGACATTCGCGGCTCGATCGCGCATGCCACCATGCTCGAACGCGTTGGCGTGCTCACCTCTGATGAGCGCGAGGCCATCGTGCAAGGCCTCGGCGAAGTCGAGCGGGAAATCGAGGCCGAGCAGTTTCCTTGGTCGGTGGAACTCGAAGACGTGCATATGAACATCGAGGCCCGGCTGACCGAGAAAATCGGCATCACCGGCAAAAAGCTGCATACCGGGCGCTCGCGCAACGACCAGATCGCCACCGATATCCGGCTTTATCTGCGCGACGAGATCGATGTCGTTGCGGCCGAGATCGCCCGCCTACGCGAGGGGCTAATCGAGCTGGCCACGCGCGAAGCCGACACCGTCATGCCCGGCTTCACGCACCTGCAGACCGCCCAGCCGGTGACTTTCGGCCACCACCTGCTGGCCTGGCAGGAAATGCTCACCCGCGACCACGAACGCCTGCTGGACTGCCGTAAGCGCGTCAACGTAATGCCGCTGGGAGCCGCCGCGCTGGCCGGCACCACCTACCCCATCGATCGTCACGTCACCGCCGAGCTGCTGGGCTTCGAGCGCCCCGCCGAGAACAGCCTCGACGCGGTCAGCGATCGTGACTTCGCCATCGAGTTCGGTGCCTTCGCCAGCACCCTGCTGATGCACCTGTCACGCATGAGCGAAGAATTGGTGCTGTGGACCAGCGCCCAGTTCGACTTCATCGATCTGCCCGATCGCTTCTGTACCGGCTCGTCGATCATGCCACAGAAGAAGAACCCCGACGTACCAGAGCTGGTACGCGGCAAGACCGGCCGCGTCTATGGCCACCTGATGGGGCTTTTGACGCTGATGAAGTCGCAGCCGTTGGCGTACAACAAGGATAATCAGGAAGACAAGGAACCGCTTTTCGACACCCTCGACACCGTGCAGGGCTGTCTCAAGGCGTTCGCCGACATGGTGCCGGCCATCGAGGCCAAGACGGACAACATGTTCGAGGCCGCGCGCAAGGGCTTCTCCACCGCCACCGATCTAGCGGACTACCTCGTGCGCGCCGGTGTGGCCTTTCGCGATGCCCACGAAATCGTCGGCCAAGCCGTGGCGCTGGGCCTGCGCGAGCAGAAGGACCTTTCAGAGATGTCCCTCGACGAGTTGCGCCAGTTCTCCGACGCCATCCAGGCCGACGTCTTCGAAGTACTGACGCTGGAAGGTTCGGTGGCAGCGCGCAATCACATCGGCGGCACCGCGCCGGATCAGGTCCGCGCCGCTGCCCAACGCGCCCGCGACGCGCTCGCTACGCTGCAACAGGAGGCATGATGCGCTTACTTCCCATGCTGGCCATTCTCGGCATAGCTGTGTTCACGCTCGCCGGTTGCGGCCAAAAGGGGCCGCTTTACATGCCCGATGACGAACAGGCCAGCGAGCAGTACGATCCGGCGGACGCCTATGAAGACGACGCCGACCAGGACGAAAACGCCGCACGCGACGCCTCTTCCCAATCCGACAGCGACGCAGACTGACGATGGATCATTTCAACTACCGCGACGGACAACTCTACGCTGAAGACGTGCCGCTGGCCGACATCGCCGAGCGCTTCGGCACGCCGTGCTACGTGTATTCGCGGGCGACCTTCACGCGCCACTTCAAGGCCTACAGTGATGCACTGGGCGAGCATCCGCACCTGATCTGCTACGCGGTGAAGGCCAATGCCAACCTCGCCGTGCTCGACCTGTTGGCGCGCCTCGGCGCGGGGTTCGATATCGTCTCCCAAGGCGAGCTCGAGCGCGTGCTGGCCGCCGGCGGCGACCCCGCCAAGGTGGTGTTTTCCGGCGTCGCCAAGCAGGCCGGTGAAATGGCCCGCGCGCTGGAAGTGGGCATCAAGTGCTTCAACGTGGAATCGCTGCCGGAACTCGAGCGCCTGAACCAGGTGGCGGGCGAATGCAGCCGGGTGGCGCGCGTCTCGCTGCGCGTCAATCCCGACGTCGACGCCCGGACGCATCCCTACATTTCCACCGGCCTCAAGGCCAACAAGTTCGGTATCGCCGTCGATGACGCCTTCGAGGTCTATCAGCGGGCCGCCGAACTGCCCAATCTCGAGGTCGTCGGTCTGGATTGCCACATCGGTTCGCAGCTCACTGAGCTAGCGCCCTTCCTCGACGCCCTGGACCGCCTGCTGGTGCTGCTCGACCGCCTGCACGAGTCGGGCATTACCATCGAGCATCTCGACCTGGGTGGCGGCCTTGGCGTGCCCTATCAAGACGAGCAACCGCCCGCACCCTACGATTACGCCCGGGCCCTGCTCGAGCGCCTCGATGGCCGCAACCTGACACTGCTCTTCGAACCGGGCCGCTCGATCGCCGCCAACGCCGGGATCATGCTCACCCGAGTCGAATACCTGAAGCCCGGCGAGACCCAGCATTTCGCCATCGTCGACGCCGGCATGAACGACCTGATTCGCCCCGCGCTGTATCAGGCATGGCAGCGCATCGTCCCGGTCGATACCCGAGCGCCGCGCGAGACGGCACTCTACGATGTGGTCGGCCCAGTCTGTGAAACCGGCGACTTCCTGGGTAAGGCGCGCGAACTGGCCATCGCGCCAGGCGACCTGCTGGCGGTACGCTCGGCGGGGGCCTACGGCTTCGTGATGGCCTCCAACTACAATAGCCGGCCGCGTCCCGCCGAGATCATGGTCGACGGCGATAGCGCGCAAATCGTGCGCGAACGCGAGACGCTCGCCGCCTTGTGGGCTGGCGAGCATCGCCTGGCGGAGACCTCCTGATGCTGCTGCATTTCACCAAGATGCACGGGCTCGGCAACGACTTCATGGTGGTCGATTTGGTCACCCAGCGGGCGCGGCTCGACACCGAGCGCATCCGGCAGTTGGCCGACCGTCATCTCGGCATCGGTTTCGATCAGTTGCTGCTGGTCGAACCACCGCGCGACCCCGAGATGGATTTCCGCTACCGCATCTTCAACGCCGATGGCCACGAGGTGGAAAATTGCGGTAACGGCGCCCGCTGCTTTGCGCGTTTCGTGCGCGAAGCGCGCCTGACCCACAAGCGCGAGATTCGCGTCGAAACCCAGGCCGGGCCTTTGACCCTTCGCGTCGAGGAAGACGAGCGGGTCCGCGTAAATATGGGCGTGCCGCGTTTCGCGCCCGAAGCCGTGCCCTTCGATGCCCCGGCCGATGCGCCCACGCATACCCTGGAGGTCGACGACGCACGCTGGGAGATCGGCGTCGTTTCGATGGGCAACCCTCACGCTGTCCTCGTGGTCGACGATGTCGATACCGCGCCAGTGGCACGTTTGGGCCCGCTCATCGAGCGCCACGTGCGCTTCCCCCGGCGCGTCAATGTAGGCTTCTTGCAGATAGTCTCGCCTCACGAAGCACGCCTGCGGGTCTTCGAACGCGGCAGCGGCGAAACGTTGGCCTGTGGCACCGGCGCCTGCGCGGCGGTAGCCAACGGCATCCGGCGCGGGTTGTTCGAGAGTCCCGTCGATGTTCACCTACCCGGTGGTACGCTAACCTTGGAATGGCCCGCCGAGGATGCTCCCATGGTAATGATCGGCCCCGCCACCAGCGTCTTCGAGGGGCGTATCGCGCTACCTTAGCAGCACTGCCGAGTGCCCGGAGAACCTGCAAACAACGACACGGCACGCAAGACGGAAACACAGGAGAACATACGCATGTCCCAAGCCCAGGCGCCCGAGCCGCGCACTACGCTCGACCCCGAGCGTGTCGCGCATTGGCTGGCCCGTCACCCCGACTTCTTCGTCGGTCGAGAGGGACTGCTTCAACAGCTAAAAGTGCCGCATCCCCAGACCCAGGGCGCGATCTCGCTGCTCGAACGTCTCGTGCACGACCTGCGCGAGCGCGCCGAGACCGCCGAATGGCGCCTCGAACATCTGTTGGAGACGGCGCGCCACAACGAGGCGCAATACCAGCGCACGCGCTCGCTGATCCTGGCGTTGCTCGAGGCGGAAAACGTCGACGCGCTGGGTGAAGCCCTATCGACCCAACTCAGCGAGCGCTTTCGCACCCAGGCGGTCGCGTTGTGGCTGGACTCACCTCTTGATGGCCGCGCCGTACAGCCACCCCAGTTGCGTCTCGATGACGCCGCGCGCGCGACACTGGAGGAGCTTCTCGACGGCCACAACAGCCGCTGCACCCAGCTCTCGCGAGACGCGTGGCGTAAGCTCCTGCCCCATTCCGAGCCACCCGAGAGCAGCGGTTCATGCGCTGTGACGCGCTTGACCATGGGCGAGCCGCTCGGTTATCTGCTGCTCGCCAGCCAGGAGAGCGAGCACTTTCGTGCCACGCTCGACACCCTGTTCACCGATTACCTCGGCGAAATCGTCGCGCGCTTGCTGATCCGGCTGGATACCGAGCATGCACGCCGCGATTGAAGAATTCCTGCGCGGGCTGGCGGGGCATGCCAGCCCCGCAACACTGGATGCCTATCGGCGCGACTTGGCCGCACTAGCGCATTTCCTCGAGGCACATGACATCGACGACTGGTCCACGCTGGATGTTGCCCTGGTGCGTCGTTTCTTGGGCGCCGAGCGCACCCGCGGTCTAGCCCCGCGCAGTCTCGCCAGGCGCCGCGCCGCACTATCGCGCTTCGCCGATCATCTGGTGCACAGCGGCGTGCTCGCTCACAATCCCGTGGCCTTGACCCAGACACCGCGTCAGCCTCAGCACCTGCCACGTCCGGTGGATGTCGATCAGTTATCGCGCTTTCTGGATACCCCGCACGACGACACCCCGCTCGGCGTGCGCGATCAAGCCATGCTGGAGCTGTTCTATTCCTGCGGGCTGCGTCTAGCGGAGTTGACGGCGCTGGACATCACGGATCTAGAGACGCGGCGTGTGCGAGTGGTGGGCAAGGGTAGCAAGCCGCGCCAAATGCCCCTTGGCAGCCGTGCCCAGGCAGCGCTGACCGCATGGTTCAAGGTCCGTGGCCAACTAGCCGACGCGGAAGAACGCGCGCTGTTCGTCGGTCAACGCGGCGTACGACTCGGGCATCGCGCGGTGCAGAAACGCCTCGTGCATCTTGCCCGCGAGCGCGGCCTGCCCGAACACCTGCACCCGCATCGGCTGCGCCACTCCTTCGCCAGCCACCTGCTCGAATCGAGCCAGGACCTGCGAGCCGTCCAGGAGTTGCTGGGCCATGCCAATCTATCCACCACGCAGGTCTACACACGCCTCGACTGGCAGCATCTCGCCGACGCCTATGATCATGCACACCCGCGCGCCCGGCGACGCGACACACCCGATGAAGGTTGAGGCATACAGCCCTGGAGACGACTCGATGGCGATAACCGCGCTGACCTTCGATCTTGACGACACGCTGTGGAACAACCGCCCAGTCCTCGAGCGTGCCGAAGCCAGCCATTATCAATGGCTCAGCGACGCACTCGCCGCCGCCTCGCCAGGCGTCGGCAGCACATTCATGGCTCACTACCCTTTGAGTGCATATCAACAGCGCCGCGCCGACGTGGCGCGGCGCTTTCCGCTCAAACGCGGCGACTTCACCTGGATTCGCGAACGCGCGTTATTCGAGATGGTAGAAGCCTATGGCCTGCCACGCCTTCAGGCGCGTCTATGGGCGGCGCACGCCATCGCGCATTTCCTCGACCTGCGCCATGACCTCACGCCCTATCCCGAGGTAGTGGCCATGCTCGACACGCTGCGCCGGCGCTATCGGATCGCCGCGATCACCAACGGCAACGCCGATCTCAATCGCCTGGACCTGGCCGACCATTTCAGCGTCATGATCGCCGCAGGCGAATTGCATGCCCCCAAGCCCGACCCGCGTGCCTTCCTCGCGGCGCTGGCAAGGCTCGGCGCCCAACCGTCGCGGGCTCTTCATGTCGGCGATTCCTGGCGCGAGGATGTGCTACCAGCACAGCGCCTGGGTATGCAGGTAGCCTGGATCGACGCCAAGAACGAAGGTCCGTGCGAACTGCTACCCGGCGTACATAGACTGACCCACGTTCGTGAGCTCCCCGCGCTGCTCGATAGCCGGGCGTTTTAATCAACCTTTCGCATCACACGGTATCTGGCTCACATAGCCAGGCATCCATGCGCGCGCAGGCCTCGTCGACGCCTTGTCGCTTGAGCGCAGAGAACAGCTGCACGCTGACCAAGTCTTCCCATTCGGCGAGCTGACGCCGCACCGCCAGAAGCGATGACTTGGCCGCCCCGGGCTTGAGCTTGTCGGCCTTGGTCAACAGGATGTGCACGGGCATCGCTTTCTCATCGGCCCAGCCCAGCATCATCTGATCGAACTCGCTCAGCGGATGCCGTACGTCCATGACCAACATCAAACCCCTCAGTGCCTCACGTTCGTACAGGTACTCGCTCAAGTGACGCTGCCACTCCAGCTTGACCTGATCCGGCACCTTGGCGAAGCCGTAACCGGGCAGATCCACCAACCGGTACGTCTCGTCGTTCGCGAGGGTGAAAAAGTTGATCAGTTGCGTGCGCCCCGGCGTCTTGGAGGTACGCGCCAGTGACTTCTGCCTTGTCAGCGTATTGATCGCGCTGGACTTGCCGGCATTGGAGCGCCCGGCGAACGCCACTTCCGCGCCTGTGTCCGGGGGACACAAGGCCAAGCGCGGCGCACTGATCAAAAAACGCGCGGACTGGTAGTTGATCTTGCCATCTTGCATGTTGGTTCTCGACTGAACTGCCGCCCATGAGCGGCGAATGATCCATGAAGGACGTTTGCGCCACAGTGTATCATTGCGTGGGCACCGCGCATGCGAGCAAAGCCGCCGTCGATAGCCCGTGCGCCCTTTCCATATCGATGCTTGGAGTGGTATCACTAAAGCATGAGTTCACATTGACCGTTCGGGAACCCTGGTTGCCGGTGCGGTTCAAACGTTCATCATGGTGAGCGATGACCGTTCACCGTCTGTTTTCTGCTGTTTATGCAAGGCAAGGAGAGATGCATGTTGAAGTCGTTGTTAGTACTGGCCGCCGGCCTGGGTATGTCAACGCTGGTCATGGCCGCCGGCCCGGTCGCGGGAGAGGATTACAAGGTGCTCGACGAGCCGGTGAAGACCGAAGTACCGGATGGCAAGATCGAGGTCAACGAGGTGTTCTGGTACGGCTGCCCGCATTGCTACGCCCTCGAAGAGCCGCTCAATGCCTGGGTCGACGAGTTACCCGACGACGTTGCCTTTCAGCGCATTCCGGCCACCATGGGCGATACGTGGACCAAGCATGCGCGCGCCTTCTACGCCGCCAAGGAGTTGGGCATCCAGAAGGAAATGCACAGTGATTTCTTCGATGCCATCCATGAGAAAGGCCAGCGTCTCACCGAGCCGGACGACATCGCCGAGTTCTTCACTCACTACGGCGTCAGCAAGGACGACGCGCTCGATGCCCTCGAGTCCTTCGGCGTGAAAAGTCAGATCAATCGCGCCAACGCCAAGATGCGTAGCTACAAGATCATGGGGGTCCCTGCCCTGATCGTCGACGGTCATTACGTGATCACGCCCAGCAGCGCCGGCTCGCTGGAGAATATGCCCAAGATCGCCGATGCCCTGATCGACAAGGTACGCAGCGAACGCAATGAGTAATGCTACCGCCGCGGCGCCTGCTTCCCAGGCGCCCCGCTCGCTACGCCTGCTGACCTGCAATCTGCAGGTCGGTATTCATACCTCGGCCTACCATCACTACCTGACGCGCAGTTGGCAGCACCTGTTGCCGCACCCCAAGCGTCAGGGACGCCTCGATCTGATCGGCGATACACTACGCGACTACGATATCGTCGGCCTTCAGGAGGTCGATGGGGGCAGTTTCCGCTCGGGGCACGTCAATCAGGTCGAGTATCTCGCCATGCGGGCCGAGTTTCCTCACTACTACCAGCAGCTCAACCGCAACCTGGGGCGTGTCGCCCAGCACAGCAACGGCCTGCTGTCGCGCCTGACGCCGCGTCAAATAGACGAGTATCGCTTGCCCGGCACGTTACCGGGGCGCGGCGCCATTCACGCGCGCTTCGGCGACGGTCCCGATGCCTTGCACCTGGTCGTGGCGCACCTGGCTCTGGGACATCGCGCGCGTACCCGGCAACTCGACTACTTGAGCGAGCTTATTCAACCGCTACGCCACGTGGTTGTGATGGGCGACCTCAACTGCACGCCGGACCAGATCAACGCCCACCAGCGCTTCTGCCATGCGCTGCCGCTGCACCCGGTGGTGATGCCGTTGTCGTATCCCGCCTGGCAGCCGCGTCGCGCGCTCGACCATATTCTGATCTCCGACGCCTTGCACGCCGAACGCTTCGAGGTACTCGACCGGTTGTTTTCCGACCACCTGCCAGTGGCAGTGGACATTCAACTGCCCACCGCCTGCCTGCGCAGCATGCCCGACGACCATGCCGCCTCATGAGCGACTGGCACCATGCCGGTACGACCGCGATGCTTACGTCGCGGCCATGAGACGCACCCAGTCGATCATCGGCGCGGGATAAACCCCCAACAGTACGACCAAGGCCGCCAGCGCTAGCACCACCACGCCACCGGCGCGTTGCGCCCAATCGGTGGTCGCATCACGGCGCTGCATGCCTGGCTCGGGCAAAAAGAGCGTCACCATCACGCGTAGATAGTAGTAAAGTCCGATGGCGCTCCCGGCCACCACGCCGCCGACCAGCCACCAGCGGCTGGCTTCGACCCCCAGCGCGACGATATAGAACTTGCCGATGAAGCCTGCGGTCAAGGGGATGCCCGCCAGCGACAGCATCATCACTGTCAGTACCGCCGTCAGGTAGGGCCGCCGCCAGAACAAACCACGGTAATGGTGCAAGCGACTAGCATCGGCGCCGCCGTAGGGGCTCGACAGCAGCGTCACCACACCGAACGCACCCAGCGTCGTCAGTACATAGGTCACCAGATAGATACCCGCGGTTTCCACCGCCAGCCCCTCGTTGATCACCAGTGCCACCAGCAAATAGCCGAAATGCGCAATCGAGGAATAGCCCAGCAGGCGCTTGAGATCTTGCTGCATCAACGCCAGCAGGTTACCGGCCAGCATCGTCACGAAGGCGAGTACGGCGAGCAGGCTGTGAAACCAGGCATCTTCGGTCGCCGGGGCGGATTGCAGCAGGCGCAGCAAGACGATCAGCACCGCCACCTTGCTTGCCGAGGCCAGGAAGGTGGCCGCCGGGGCGGGACTTCCTTCGTAGACGTCCGGCGTCCACAAATGGAACGGCACGATGGAAAGTTTGAAGCCCAACCCGATGAGCATCATGCCCATGCCGGCCAGCAGCCATCCATCGCCACCTGCCGCCGCCAGTGCCTCACCCAGCCCGACGAAATCGAGATGCCCGGTGCGCGCATACAGAAGTGCCATGCCGAATAGCAAGAAGGCCGAGGCCGCCGCGGAGAGCACCATGTACTTGACGCCCGCTTCCAAGGCGCCACGCTCGCGATAGGTGTAGGCCAGCATGCCGTAAAGTGGCATCGACAACAGTTCCAGGCTGAAGAACAGCGAGGCCAAGTGGCGACTGCTCACCAGCGCAATCCCACCAGCGGCAGCACACAACAGCAGCAGGTAATATTCCTCGCGTGGACCGCGCGCGCCTTCGAGGTAAGCATGCCCCAGCGTGGCACAGGCCAGAGTAGCGACGAGAATCAGCACGCCGCCGAAGATCGACAGGCCATCTACTACCATCAGCGGCGTCACGTCGAGCGGTGCCTGCCACCAAGCCAAAAGCTGTGCCGCCAGCGCCAGATTGAGGCCAATCACGGTCAACGTGGCCGTCAGGTCATAACACCGGCGCCACGCAATGGTCAGCATTACCACGATGGCCGTGGCGCAGACGATAATCAGTGGTGAAAGAGCAAGCAACGACGTCATGGCGTCTCCTCAGGCATGGCAGGCGTTTCTTCCAGCGTCATGATGTGCTCCACGTTTTGCATCGCCGCCTCCGAGGTATCCAACAATGGACCAGGGTAGAGCCCGACCCACAACACCAGGGCCAGCAGGCCGAGCATCATCACGATTTCGCGGCCATCGAGCCCGCCCAGAGGCGTGTCTTCTTTGGCCGGACCGAAGTAGACGCGTTGCATGATGAACAGCGAATAGATCGCCGCCAGCACGAAGCCGCCACTGGCGACCACGACCACCCAGGGCCAGGTAGCGAAGGTGCCGAAAAGCACCAGGAACTCGCCCACGAAATTGGCCGTGCCCGGGATTCCCATCGAGGCCGCCACGAAGCACAACGCAATGCCCGGCAGGCCCTTGATACGGCCCCATAGGCCGCCCATCAGGCGCATGTCACGGGTATGCAGGCGCTCGTAGAGCTGGCCACTGATAATGAAGAGTCCCGAGGCCGAGAAGGCATGCGCGACCATCAGCACTACCACACCCTGCAGCGCTAGCTCCGTGCCACTGTAGATGCCGATCAGCACGAAGCCCATGTGGGAAATGCTGGAATAGGCCACCAAGCGTTTCAGGTCATGCTGGCCGCAAGCCAAGATCGCACCGTAGAAGATCCCCAGAATGCCAAGCCCCATCGCGACCGGCGCGAAAGCCTGGGAGGCTTCGGGAAACAGCGGCAAAGCGAAGCGCAACATACCGTAGGCGGCCGTCTTGAGCAGAATCCCCGCCAAGTCGACACTGCCCGCGGTGGGGGCCTGGGCATGGGCGTCAGGTAGCCATCCATGCAGTGGCACCACTGGCATCTTGACCGCGAAGGCGATGAAGAAGCCCAGCATCAGCCACCATGCCATCTGAGGAGAAAGCTCGTTCTGCGCGGTATGCCGCAACGCTTCATAGCTGAAGCTGTATTCCCCGGTGGCGGCGTGATGCGCAAACACCAGACCGAGAATGGCCACCAGCATCAGTAGCCCGCTGGCCTGGGTGTAGATGAAGAACTTCGTCGCCGCCTGGATCCGTGTGTTACCCGTGGAACCGCTATGTCCCCACAACGCGATCAGGAAATACATGGGGACCAGCATCATCTCCCAGAAGAAGAAGAACAGGAACAAATCGATGGCCAGGAAGACGCCGACCACGCCGCCCAGAATCCACAACAGGTTGAGATGGAAAAAACCGATGCGGCGCGAGATCTCGTGCCATGAGCAGACCACCGCCAGCACGCCAAGTAGCCCGGTGAGCGCGATCATGATCAACGACAGGCCATCCAGCGCCAAGTGGACCTCGATCCCGAAACGGGGGATCCAATCAGCGCGCCACTCGAGGACCCAGTCCGAGGCACCCTGCACGGCGTTCAAACCGTAATCGCCATGCCACCACACGCCCAGCACCAGCGCCAACTCGAGCAGCATGGTGCCCAGGGCAATCCAGCGCGGCGGTTGCTCACCAAAACGCTCGGCTTGCCAACACAGCAACCCGCCGATGAAGGGAATCAGAATCAGACAGACAAGAATCATCAGCGCTGCGCCCCCTCAGCTTGCCACGTTAGCCTTCTATCCCCGCCACCGGTGTCTTTCTTCAAGTCGTACATCGCTTACCCCAAAGCCAGGAAGATCAGCACCACGGTCGCGCCCAGCGTCATCGAAACGGCATAGTGGCGCAGCCGCCCCGTCTGGGAGCGCGTCAATAGCCAGCGCAGGCCGCGCGCCAGCAACGGCACCAAGTTGCACAGCCCGTTGATCCAGTCGCTACGCCACAGCCACACCAGGCCACGGAACGGTTTGACCAGTACTGCATCGAACAGGGCATCGAAGCCCCAGGCGTGATGCCACAAGCGCCACAGGCGCGCACCTTCCGGCAGGGCGACCAAGCGCGCCACCAGCTCGCGTCGCCACGCGAACAGCCACAGCGCCACAGCCACACCGCCCACGGCGACCAGCATGGCACCGATTTCCAGCGCATGGCGTCCGGCTTCCTTCGCCGCGCCGGGGCTTGCCGGCAGCACCTCGTCGAGCGGCGGGTGAATCCAGGCGCCCACCAGCGTCGAGAGTACGATCAGCACGACCAGAGGCAGACCATGCACCAGGCCGCGCCCGCCCTCGGCATCCCGGCTATGATCGCTGCCCGGCGTGCCATGGAAGGTGCCGACG
The DNA here is from genome assembly GCF_023061185.1 of Chromohalobacter beijerinckii. GTDB lineage: Bacteria > Pseudomonadota > Gammaproteobacteria > Pseudomonadales > Halomonadaceae > Chromohalobacter > Chromohalobacter beijerinckii. Next base: position 24,270 of record NZ_JAKGAK010000013.1, on the reverse strand, counting down.
ATCAAGCGCACGGTATAAAGCGAAGTCAGCAGCGCGCCGACCAGGCCCGCCATCAGCAAACCGATATGCCCGGACGCCAGCGCTTCCCAGAGGATCTCGTCCTTGCTGTAGAAGCCAGCCGTCACCAGCGGCAATGCGGCCAGCGCCGAGCCACCGACCACAAACCCGGCATAGGCCAGCGGCAATTTGCGCCACAGCCCACCGAGGCGTCGCATGTCCTGCTCGTGATGACAGGAGACGATCACCGAGCCGGCCGAGAGGAACAGCAATGCCTTGAAGAAGGCATGCATCATCAGATGGAAAATTGCCGCATCGAAGGCCCCCACGCCCAGTGCCAGGAACATGTAGCCGATCTGGCTCATCGTCGAATAGGCCAGCACGCGTTTGATATCGGTCTGCGCCAGGGCGGCGAACCCGGCCATCAGCAGCGTCACCGCACCGATCCAGCCCACCAACGTCAGAACATCCGGCGCCAGCAGGAACAGGCCATGCATGCGCGCGATCAGATACACCCCGGCGGTGACCATGGTCGCCGCGTGGATCAGCGCCGAGACCGGCGTGGGGCCGGCCATGGCATCGGCCAGCCAGGTGTGCAGCGGCAACTGCGCGGACTTGCCCAGCGCCCCGCCGAGCAGCATCAACGTGGCCAACTCGACCATCAGGTCGCCGTGTGCCCAGACCTGCGGCGCCCGTGCCAACAACGTCTGGATATCCAACGTGCCAAGCTCGACGAACAGGATGAATAGCCCGATCGCCATCAACACATCGCCGATACGTGTCACCAGGAAGGCCTTGAACGCCGCCCAGCCATTGGCCGACTCATGGTAGTAGTAGCCGATCAACAAATAGCTACACAGGCCGACGCCTTCCCAACCGAGATACAGCAGCAGCAGGTTGTCGCCCAGCACCAACAGCACCATGCTGAACACGAACAGGTTCATATAGGCATAGAAACGGCGAACGCCCGTGTCGCCGCGCATGTACCAGGCCGCGAACAGATGGATCAAAAAACCCACGCCGGTGATCACGCCGAGCATCGTCAACGACAGCCCATCGACCAGTAGCCCCATCGACGGCTGGAAATCGCCCACGTCTATCCAGGTCCAAAGTTCCATGACCTGCGCCGCCGAGCCGTGCCCGAGAAAGTCGAGGCCCACCCACACGGTCGTCGCCGCCGCCAGTCCCAGCGCGGTGACCCCCACCGTCGCCGCGCCGCGTAGCGACAGGCGGTCACCGCTCAGCGCCAGGACTAGACACCCCAATAGGGGAAACAAGAATGTCAGAGTGAGTAGATTCATCCGCGCAACCTGCTTGCCGCATCGATATCAAGGGTCTTGAAGCGCCGATAGAGCTGCAACAACAGCGCCAGCCCCACGCTTGCCTCGGCCGCCGCCAGGGTGATCACCAGCAGGAACATGACCTGGCCATCGGGCTGCCCCCAGCGCGTCCCCGCGACGATGAAGGCGAGTCCCGCCGCGTTCATCATGACTTCCAGGCTCATCAGCACGAACAGCATGTTACGGCGCATCATCAGCCCCACCAGCCCCAGCGCGAAGAGGACCGACGCCAGGATCAAGCCGTGTTCCATGGGAACGCCATTCATCGTGAATTCTCCTCGCTTGAGGTGTCGTCACCGAGCGAGCGCTCGCTGGCGGCGCGCCCGCGGCCATCTGCAGTGCGCTTTCCCGGTACCTGGCGTACCGCATGTGCCTCGTCATGCGCCTCGCTGCGCCCCAGATGCGACGCCGCTACCAACGCAGCCAACAGCAGCATCGCGGCGAGCTCGACGACGACCAGATAAGGCCCGAAAAGCAACGTGCCCACCGCCTTGGCGGTCAAGGTCTCGCCCTCGATACGGCCGCCCACATCGGCGCCGATCAATGTCACTAACAGCACCAACAGCAAAACACCGCTGAGTATCGCCGGCCCCAACCAAGTGCTCAGACGCAACCAAGCGCGCTCCTGCTGCGCGGCGGCCTCGCCGAGGTTGAGCATCATCACCACGAACACGAACAACACCATGATCGCGCCGGCGTAGACGATGATTTCCAGCGCCCCGGCGAAAGGCGCCCCCAGTGCAAAGAACACCATCGCCACCGCGATCAGCGAGACGATCAGGTAAAGCAAGGCATGTACCGGGTGCCGACCGGTGACCACCCCAAGCGTCGCGAGCACGGCAACCACGGCGCTGAGATAGAAGGCGATTTCCATGATGTCTCCCTATCCTAGTCAGGGCATCAACGACTTGACGTTGATCGGCTCGGCTTCGTTCTGCGCCTCACCCTTGTCTTTTCCGGCGATCGACATCCCCGCCACGCGATAGAAGTTGTAGTTATGGTCCTTGCCCGGCCCCGAGATCAGCAGGTCCTCCTTCTCGTAGACCAGTTCCTGGCGACGAAACTCGCTCATCTCGAAATCCGGCGTCAACTGAATCGCCGAGGTCGGACACGCCTCCTCGCACAGTCCGCAAAAGATGCAGCGCGAGAAGTTGATGCGGAAAAATTCCGGATACCAACGACCATCCTCGCTCTCGCCTTTCTGCAGCGAGATGCACGCCACCGGGCACGCCACCGCACATAGATTGCACGCTACGCAGCGCTCTTCGCCGTCGGGATCACGGGTCAGCACGATGCGCCCACGATAGCGCGGCGACAGATAGACCGGTTCTTCCGGGTACTGCAGGGTCTCGCGCTTGCGGAAGGCGTGCATGAAGACCATGCCCAGCGTCCGCAGTTGCGACCATGTTCCCGCGAGCAGTGATTTAATCGTCACGGTCTCCTCCAGTCTCGACGCTTAGCCACCGGCGGGGCTGAATACGAGAATCAGCGCGCCGGTCACCAGCAGATTGATCAGGGTCAGTGGCAGGCAGATCTTCCACCCGAAGCTCATCACCGCGTCATAGCGGGGACGCGGCAGGGCTGCTCGCAGCAGCACGAAAAAGCCTACGAACACGGTAGTCTTGAGCAGGAACCACACGATGGGCGGCAACCACGGGCCGTGCCAGCCACCCAGAAACAACGTCACCATCAGCGCCGATACCAGCACGATGCCCACGTACTCGCCGATGAAGAACATGCCCCATTTCATGCCCGAGTACTCGACGTGATAGCCATCGGCCAGCTCCTGCTCAGCCTCGGGCTGGTCGAATGGGTGACGGTGCGTCACGGCGATGCCGGCGACCAGGAAGGTACAGAAGCCGAAGAACTGCGGCACGATGAACCATATCGTTTCCTGGGCGGCGACGATTTCGCGCATGTTGAACGAACCGGCCATGGCCACCACGCCCATCAGCGACAAGCCCATGAAGACTTCATAGGACAGCGTCTGCGCCGAGGCGCGCATCGCCCCGAGCAAGGCGTACTTGTTGCCACTCGACCATCCGCCGAAGAGCACCGCATAGACGTTGATGCCTGCCATGGCAAAGAAGAACAGCAAACCGATGTGAAGGTCGGCGACCCCCCAACTGGGCGTGATGGGGATGATCATGAAGCTCAACAGCAATGACGCCATGGCAATCGCCGGCGCCAGCACGAAGAAGATGCGATCGGCGAACGGCGGGATCCAGTCTTCCTTGAAGAGGATCTTGAGCATGTCGGCGAGGATCTGCAGCACCCCGAACGGCCCCACGCGGTTGGGACCGTGACGATCCTGCCATAGGCCCAAGAGGCGCCTTTCCACCATGGTCAGCAGCGCCCCAGCACCCACCGCAGCGATCAGAATCACCAATGCTTGAAAAAGTGCGAACGCGATCGCCTCGACCTGTGGCGTCCACCAGCTCATGCGCGCACCTCCTGGGGTTCGAGATGGGCCCACTCAGGCGCGGCCAAAGGCAACCCCGACTGATCCGGCACGCCAATCACGCCATCGGGCCAAGCATCGCTGATCTCTACCGGTAGCGTGAGCTGTCGCGCCCCTAGGTTGAGCGTCAACGTAGCGCCCGGCGACATCCGCAACCGCTCGGCGGCAGCGCGCGACACGGTGAAACGCGTCTCGGCCATGCGTGCCTGGATCGGCTCGGCTCGCGACGAGGTCTCGTCGCCTCCGAACAGCCGCGCCTGCGGCACCGCCAGCCATTGATCGTCATGCGCGGCAAAGCGTGCCGGCAACGTTCGCGCATAGTCGTAATCCCCGGGCAGCGGCCCCAACAACCGCACGCCGGGGTCGCCGGCCCGCAGATGCCCACCGACCTCGTCCTGGAACTTGTTCCAGGCTTGCGGCGAGTTCCATCCCGGCGCCCAGGCGAACGCCACTTCGCGGCGCGGTTCGGCGTAACCGGCATAACCCTCCATGGAGAACGCGAATGGCGTGTCGGGATCCTGCGGTGCGCGGGGCTCGCTGACATCGAGGTTGGCACGCATCGCCGTGCGTCCGCTATAGCGGTGAGGCTCGCGCGCCAAGCGTAGTCCATGCACGCGATAGGCGGCGCTCAACCCGGCATCGCCGGCTGGCGCCAGGGCGGGGTACGTCATGGCCATGTCACGCGTCACTTCATCGAGCGTGAGCGGCGTCACCACCTGACGTTCGACGCTGGCCTTGAGCGCGTTGAGCCACCGCCAGCTTTCGCGGATGCGCGTTTCAGGGCGGATATAGCTGGGCTCGAAGACTTGATAGAAACGCTGGGCCCGGCCCTCCAGGCTGACCAGCGTGCCATCGCTTTCGGCAAAGCTCGATGCTGGCAGCCCGATGTCTGCCTTGTCCCAGGTCGCGGTGCGCTGATGATCGAGCGTGACGATGCAGTCGGCACGCTGCAGGGCGGCATCGATCTGTCCTGCATCGGCCCGTGCGTACAGATCATTTTCGAGAATCACCACGCCATCGGCCTCGCCGCTGGTCAAGCATTCCAGGGCCCAATCCAGCGATTGCCCGCCGAGTAGCGACAGGCCGGTGCTGTTGGCCTCACGGCGCACCAGCGATAACGCCCCGGGCCGTGTCCGACGCGCCAGGGCGCGCGCCACGTTGCCGGCCGCCTCGAGCACCGCCGGTGTCCCCAGCGAGCCCCCCGAGACCACCAGTGGACGCTGGGCCATCATCAAGGCCTCGGCGATACGGCTAGCCAGCACTGTGGTCGCGTCGTCCAGCGCCTCCGGGCAAGGCGCCTCGGAATCGATGTAGTGCGCCACGGCGAAGCCCAGCCGCGCGATGTCGTCCGGAGCGGCGTTATAGGTCTGCTCCGCTAACTCATCCAGTTCGGTCGCATCCGGCGTAGCCAGGAAAAAGGGATGGTGTGCTTCTTGCGCCAGCGTCTTCACCGCCTCGGCGTTCCAGGACGGGATGCCGCGTTCGGCGGCCAGCGCCTCGCCTTTGGCGTTGACTGCCTGGCGAATGGCCAGCGCCATACGCGCGGCGCTATTGATGAGGTCCTCACCGAGCACGAACACCGCATCGCAGTTTTCGATCTCGCGCAGGCTCGGCGACGGCAGGCCACAGCGAGTATTGAGCTCGTTCATGCGTACCAGCAACTCGAGCTCTCGGGCAGCGATGCCCGTGGAGAAGTTGGCGTTCCCCACCAGCGTGCGCAGCATATGATTGCTTTCCAGGCTCGCCCGTGGCGAGCCGATGCCGATCACGCGGCGCGCGTTGCGCAGTCCATCGGCGGCACGATCCAGCGCATCGTCGATTTCCAAACTAATGGTGCCGGCGACCACGCCCGTTTCGCCGGGCTCGGTGCCGACACGCTGGCGCTCGCGCCATTCAGGTACGCGCGGACGATCTTCGCGATTTACGTAGCCATAGCCGAAACGCCCGCGGTCACACAGGAAGTAGTGATTCACTTCACCATGGTAGCGGTTCTCGATACGCCGGATATCGCCGTAGCGCTCGCCGGGGCTGATATTGCAACCTACCGCGCACTGATGGCAGACGCTGGGCGCGAACTGCAAGTCCCACTTACGAGTGTAATGTTCGGAGTGGGTCTGGTCGGTGAAGACCCCGGTCGGGCAAACCTCGGTGAGGTTGCCCGAGAAAGGACTCTCCAGCGTGCCTTCCTGAAAACGTCCGAAATAGACGTTGTCGTGCGCCCCGAAGGCGCCCAGGTCACCGCCGCCGGCATAATCTTGATAGAAGCGCACGCAGCGGTAGCAGGTTATGCAGCGGTTCATCTCATGTCCGATGAACGGTCCCAGATCCTGGTTCCGGTGGGTACGCTTGCGGAATCGGTAACGGCGGCTGTCATGGCCGGTCATCACCGTCATATCTTGCAAATGGCAGTGGCCGCCTTCTTCGCAGACCGGACAGTCATGCGGGTGATTGATCATCAGCCATTCGATGACGTTGGCACGAAACGCCTTGGCTTCCTCGTCTTCGATGGAGATATAGGCGTCGTCCTGCACCGGTGCCATGCAGGACATCACCAGCATGCCTTGCGTGTCGTCGGCGTTCTTGTACTGCTTGACCGCGCACTGGCGGCAGGCACCCACGCTGCCCATGGCCGGGTGCCAGCAGAAATACGGGATATCCAGCCCCAGCGACAGGCAAGCGTGCAGCAGGTTGTCGGCGCCGTCGACCTCGTAATCCCGGCCATCCACGTGAATCGTTGCCATTATCGCTCCTCACCCGTCGTCATCGTCACGTCGTTCATACGCTGCCCACCGGGATCGGGTCGGCATGCGCCTTGCCCTGGCCACGCGTGACGCCACGCTCGAATTCATCGCGGAAATAGTGAATCGCTGACGCCAACGGCATTGCCGCCCCCGGCGCATGCGCGCAGAAGGTCCGGCCCGGGCCCAGGTCCACGGCCAGCGATTCCAGCAAATCGATATCGCCCCGCTCGCCCTCGCCAGCCTCCAGGGCCTGCAGGAGCTTGACGCTCCACGGCAACCCATCGCGGCACGGCGTACACCAGCCGCAGGATTCGCGGGCGAAGAATTCCTCCAGGTTACGCGCCAGCGACACCACGCTTTGATCGTCGGCCACCACCGCGATGAGCCCGGTGCCCAGACGGCTGCCGGCCTTGCCGATGGTGTCGAAATCGAGTCCTAGCTCAAGATGCTCGGGCAGCAGAAAGCCAGTACTCCCGCCGCCGGGTAGCCAGGTCTTGAGCGTATGGCCATCACGCATGCCGCCGGCACGCTCGAGTAGCTCGTTGCCCGTGGTGCCCATGGGCAACTCCCACAAGCCGGGCCGTTTGACCTTGCCGGAGACGCCGTACAGTTTGGTGCCACCATCGCCGCTCTTGCCCTGAGACAGACCCTGATACCAATCCGCGCCATGCAGCACGACGGACGGCACGTTACACAGCGTCTCGACGTTGTTGACCACGGTGGGCTTTCCCCAGGCCCCGCTTTGCCCCGGAAAGGGCGGCTTGGCCCGGGGGCTGGCACGCTTGCCTTCCAGCGAGTTGATCAGCGCGGTTTCTTCGCCGCAGATATAGCGACCGGCGCCGGTATGCAACGCGATATCGAAATCCCAACCGCTGCCGGCCACATCGCGGCCCAGCCAACCGGCGGCACGCGCTTCTTCCAGCGCACGTTGGACCGTCCGCGCGGCGTCGACGTATTCGCCGCGCATGAAGATGTAGCCCTGGTAGGCATTGTTGGCGAAGCCAGCCAGGATCATGCCCTCGATGAGCAGATGCGGCTGCTGTTCGAGCAGCAGGCGGTCCTTGAAGGTGCCGGGCTCCATTTCGTCGGCGTTACAGACGATATAACCACGCGGGATGCCCTCACCCTGCATGGTCAGGCTCCACTTGAGCCCGGCGGAGAAGCCGCCGCCGCCGCGCCCGCGCAGGTTGGCAGTCTTGAGCTCGTCGATCAGCGTCTTCGAGGTCAGGTCTCGAAAGGCGCGCTCGACGCTGACGTAGCCTTGCTGCTCGCGATAGGCGTCGAGCATCACCGACGTTCCGTCGTCGTTGAGCCGGAAGGTCAGCGGATGCGTTTCAGGGCGGCGTTCGTCGCGGTCTTGCAGAATCCGGCTCATGCCTCGTTCTCCCAGTTCATGCGTACGCCTCCAGCAGCTTAGGGATCTCCTCGGGCGTCACCGGCCCGTAAGTATCGTCGCCTATCATCAGCGCCGGGCCCCGGTCGCAGGCGCCGAGACAACACACCGGTAGCAGCGTGAACCGATCATCCGGCGTGGTCTGCCCGAAGCCGATGCCAAGATGCTCAAAGAAGGCATCACGCAAGGCTTCATAATCGGTGAGAAAGCACGAGCTGCTGTCACATATCAGGATCACGTGGCGTCCCACCGGCTGGCGGAAGATCAAGCTATAGAACGTCGCCACACCCTCGATACTCGCCGGCGGCACACCGAGTTCACGTGCGATGGCCTCGATGGCGGCGTCCGGCACCCAGCCATGGCGTTTCTGCACGATCTTGAGCGCCTCGATACTGGCTGCCTGCGGATGTGGGTAATGCTCGCGCTCATGGGCGATGGCCGCCCGATCCTCGTCGTGCAGCACGAAACCGTCGGTGGCGATGGGCGCAGAAGTAGAAGTCGAAGCGTGTGTCATGTCAGCGGTCCACGTCGGCCATCACGAAATCGATACTCCCCAGATGGGCAATCAAATCCGGCACCAAGGAACCGCGCACCGCTGCTGGAATCTGCTGAAGATGCGGGAAACTGGGCGTGCGGATGCGCGTGCGATAGCTCATGGTGTTGCCATCCGAGGTCAGGTAATAGCTGTTGATACCCTTGGTCGCCTCGATCATTGAAAGCGACTCGTTGGGCTTGAGCACGGGGCCCCAGGAGACCTGCAGGAAGTGCGTGATCAGGGTTTCGATGTGCTGGAGCATCTTCTCGCGCGGCGGCGGCGTGGTCAGCGGGTGATCAGCCTTGTAGTCGCCGGCCGGCATATGATCGACGCATTGCTGGATGATACGCAGGCTCTGGCGCATCTCGTCGATGCGCAGCTGGCCCCGGTCGAAGGCATCGCCGTTGGCCCCCAGCGGCACCTCGAAATCGAAGTTCTCGTAGCCGGAATAAGGGCGTTTCTTGCGTAGATCGAAGTCGCAGCCGGTGGCACGCAGATTGGGCCCGGTGACGCCCCATTCGAGCGCCTCACGCGTGGTAAAGGCAGCCACCTGTTTGGTGCGCTCGCGGATGACGGCGTTTTCCATCATGGCGCGCTCGTATTCGACGAGCCGCTTGGGCATCCAGTCGAGAAAGCCCTGCACCAGCTTGTCCCAGCCATTGGGCAGGTCATGCGCGGTACCGCCGATGCGATACCACGCCGGGTGCATGCGAAAACCGGTAATGCCCTCGATGACCTCGTAGGCTTTCTGACGATCGGTGAAGGTGAAGAATACCGGCGTCATCGCCCCAAGGTCCTGCAGATAGGTGCCCAGGAACAGCAAGTGGCTGTTGATGCGGAACATTTCCGCCATCATCACGCGAATGGTCTTGGCGCGATCGGTGACTTGGATGCCCGCCAGCTTTTCCACCGCCATCACATACGGCAGGTTGTTCATTACCCCGCCGGTGTAGTCGATGCGATCGGTATAAGGAATGTAGCTGTGCCAGGACTGGCGCTCGGCCATCTTCTCGGCGCCGCGATGGTGATAGCCGATGTCGGGGACGCAATCGACCACGACCTCACCGTCGAGCTGCAGGACGATGCGAAAGGCACCGTGCGCGGAGGGGTGATTGGGCCCCAGGTTGAGAAACATGTAGTCCGTGTTCTCATCCTTACGCTTCATGCCCCAGGATTCGGGATCGAAGCGCAGCGCTTCCTGCTCGGTATCCTGACCTTCAACGGTCAGCGTATAGGGATCGAACTCGGTGGCGCGCGCCGGATAATCCTTGCGCAGTGGATGGCCATGCCAGGTGGGCGGCATCAGCAGGCGCGTCAGGTGCGGGTGGCCACGGAAGTCGATGCCGAACATGTCCCAGACTTCGCGCTCGTACCAGTTGGCGTTGGGGTAAAGGCCAGCGACGCTGGGCACCTCGAGATCGCGCTCGGACAGCGCCACCTTGAGCATGAGATCTCGGTTTCGCGACACCGACATCAACTGATAAAAGACCGTGAAGTCCGCAGGGGGCAAATCCGCGCGATGGCTACGCAGACGCTCGTCGATGGCATTCAAGTCGAAGAGCATCTCGAAGGGCTCGGGCATGTCCCGCAGGAAGCCGAGCACCTCGAGCAGGTGCTCGCGGTCGAGCCACAAGACCGGCATGCCGGTGTACGTCGATTGTTCGACGAACACGTGGTTGCCGAAGCGCGCAAATAACGCCTGGACCACCGGGTCATCGGCGTGCGAGTGATTGGCGTATGGCGATTGAACTGCGCTCATGATCGGTTTTCATTCCCCGGCAAGGTGGATCGACTTCGGATAGCAGGCGACGGCATCAGGCACGGGGCCTACACCTCATCCGGGGAACGCAGTTCCGTCACGGCGATACGCCGGTCACGATTCGCCTCGCGCTGCGAGGGCATCTCGGCGCGATACACGCCCTGATCGCCAACCACCCAGGAAAGCGGACGACGCTCCTGCTGAATGGAGTCCTGAAGCAGTTGCAACCCTTGCAGAAACGCCTCGGGACGCGGCGGGCAGCCAGGTACGTAGACGTCCACCGGGAGAAACTTGTCGACGCCCTGCACCACTGAGTAGATGTCGTACATGCCCCCAGAATTGGCACAGGAGCCCATCGAGATCACCCACTTGGGTTCGAGCATCTGATCGTAAAGCTGCTGAATGACCGGCGCCATCTTGATGAAACAGGTGCCGGCGATGACCATGAAGTCGGCCTGACGTGGGGAAGCGCGAATGACCTCGGCCCCGAAACGCGCCACATCATGCGGCGCGGTGAAGGCCGTGGTCATTTCCACATAGCAGCAGGAGAGGCCGAAGTTGTATGGCCACAGGGAGTGCTTGCGCCCCCAGTTGACACTATCGTTGAGTACATCTTCCAGCTTGCCGGTGAAGACGTTGCGGTGAACCTGCTCCTTCATCGGGTCATCGGTGGTTTCGCGCTTGTCCAGCGGATAGCTTGCGCTACCCGGCGCTGGCTCACTATCCGCTCGCGTCAGGGTATATTGCATGATGCGCCTCGAAGCTCTGAAAAAGAAAATTCGGGTATCTGGCGCTATGCCGGCCGTCGCCGGCTCAAGACCGCCTCCAAGGCGGTACGCTCATCGATCCGTCACGATATCGGGCGATTGACCGCGCTTGCGTGGTGCCCATTCCAAGGCGCCGACACGACTATCGTAGATCAATCCCGCCAACAGGATGAAGATGAAGACGGCAGCGCCCGCAAAGCCTTCCCAGCCCACCTCGCGGACCGATACGGCCCAGGCGAACAGGAACACGGCTTCGATATCGAAGATCACGAACAGCATCGCGACCAGATAGAACTTGACGGAAAAGCGTTGACGGACATTGCCGGTACCGACAACACCCGATTCAAAGGGGAGGGACTTGCTACGACCATGGCTACGACCGCCAAGCAGACTCGCGGCACCGATCATCAGGGCACATAGCGTGAATACAGCTATTATGAATAGCCCCACGGCCCAATATTCAGCGATCAGCGCGGTTGCCTCATCGGTCATTGCCATGCCTCACAAGCAGCGGATAGCGCGGTAGGGCGCTACCCCAATATTCGTTATCATCGAGATGCACGCACCTCGTAGCGCCATTCACGTTGCCTGCGTGTGGCGAGTCCCTACGATTCTAGGGGATTTAGCGGCACCTGTCAGGAAGACCAACGATAAAGTTAGTAAGTTAACGCCATGCCGAGCACCATGATCACCACTCACAGGGCTTAGTCCGTAAGTCATCACTTACGCTGGAGGCGTTATTCAGCAAAGATTGTTTTAATAAAAAATGATCCGAAGGGGCACTCTGACCTTTCGCCAGGTGTCAACGAAAGTCTAAGTTACCCAGGCACATCCTGCGTTGCTGCACCACATGCCCTGTTCACCGAACGTTTTGCCGGTATCCTACGCACCCAACAAGCAAGCGCCCAAGCCACAATGGGCGCGCACCACGCCAGAACACTGAAGGTTAGGCCATGTCCACCGCTCAGACACCTCCCAATGTCCTCACTATCGCCGGCTCCGACCCTTCGGGTGGCGCCGGGCTGCAAGGGGATATCAAGACGTTTTCAGCGTTGGGCACCTATGCCACCAACGTCATCACGGCGGTAATCGCCCAGAACACGCAAGGCGTACGTGCCGTGCACCCGATCCCCGCCGAGATGATCGCCGAGCAACTCGATAATCTGCTCGGTGATGTACGCATCGACGCGGTCAAGATCGGCATGGTGGCGAGCATGGACGTCGCCACGGCGATTCGCGACGCTCTGACCCGCTACCGGCCACGTTGGGTCGTGCTCGACCCGGTGATGGTCGCCAAGAGCGGCGACATATTGGTCGATCGTGCCGGCATCCACGCGGTGCGTGATGTCTTGGTTCCACTGGCCGATGTGATCACGCCCAACCTACCGGAAGCGGCCGTGCTACTGGGTACCGATACCCCACGTACCACGCAGGCAATGGCAACATTGCTACCCGAGCTGACGCACCTCGGCGCCCCGTATGTGGTGCTCAAAGGTGGGCACCTCAGCGGTAACGCCTGCCCGGATCTTCTCGCGACCCCGCAGGGTGTGGAATGGCTCGAGGCACCGCGCATCGCCACCCAGAACCTGCATGGTACCGGTTGTGCACTGTCCTCGGCGGTGACCGCCTATCTCGCCCGCCTACCGGGCGAAGCCAATGCCCACGCCGATATCCACGCGGCAATCGGCAACGCCAAACGTTGGTTGCATACGGCGTTGGACGCCAGCCAGCATCTCGATGTCGGTCAAGGGCGCGGGCCGGTGCATCATTTTCACGCCTGGTGGTGAGAACACGCAGGCATACGCGGAGCTTATCGTCACCCTATACTTGCAGAGAGCGTCGGAGGCAACCATGCTTTGCTTCACCGCCATGCCACCCATGGCGTAGCGGTCACTACCATCCTGCTCGACGTCAGCGCGGTGTCGCCTGCATTCGCACGCCGCCTTCTCGTAGGAGGGACGTATCATGCCTCAGACCTTATTATTGGCTTGCGACCTGTCCGCCGAAAACCGTGCCGCTTTCGCACGTGCCGTGAAACTGGCCCATGCCCAAGGCTGCCGCTTGGACATCCTCCACGTCCTCGATCCCTATCTGCCGCATCAGGCACTGCACGATCTGGAGGCCGGCGTCGTCCATGAGCTCGAGCGTCAGTTGACCGATATTCGCGAGGATTACGCGCTTACCGCACCCGAAACCTTGATACAGACGGTCACCGGAGCGCCCTATGCCGAGATAATCCGCGAAGCGCATGACCGCGATGCCACCATGATCGTGCTCGGCACCCACCGTAAACGCGGTCAGCACGCGCTGGTCGGTGGCACGACCCTGGCCCGCGTACTGAGCCGTGCGCCGTGCCCGGTACTCACCGTGAGCCACAGTCCCGAGCAAGCGTGGCAAGACGTGCTAGTGCCGGTGGATTTTTCGCTGGCCAGCCGCCACACCCTGCGCGACGTGCTGACACATTTCCCCCAGGCACGCTTGACCCTACTGCATGCTTGGCACTTACCCGGCGACGATGAAATGGGCTCCGATAGCGGCTATGCCCGCTGGCGCGAGCGCGAACTCGCCGCGCGCCGCATCCGCCTGGAAGCGGAAATCGACAAGCTCATGGAAGAGGTCGGCGACGTGCCGGAGCTTGAGCTGGTCCTCGAGCAAGGCGACCCCGGCGAGGTGCTGATGGATTACCTGCGTCGCCAACCGCCCGATCTGCTGGCACTCGGACACCAGGACCTGGCGCTCTTCGGCCGGCACCAACCGGCGCCCTTGATTGAGCGCTTGCTCGCCGAAGTGCATGTGGACATGATGGTGTGCCGCGCCTGGTAGCGCGAATATTCATCTCTTCGCGTCCACAAGGATTCTTGCCATGCGAGCCGTCATTCAACGTGTCCGCCATGCCAGCGTCGACGTCGACGACCGCACCACGGGCGCCATCGAGCAAGGCATAATGGCCTTGATCGGCGTGGCGCCCGAAGACACCCAAGCCCACGCCGATAAAATGCTGAATAAACTGCTCAAACTGCGCATATTCGGCGACGAGGCAGGCAAAATGAACCTCAACGTGCAGCAGGTAGAAGGTGGCTTGCTGCTGGTGCCGCAATTCACCCTCATGGCCAACACCGCCAAGGGCCTGCGGCCGGGTTTCGATGGCGCCGCGGCACCCGCCCATGGCGAGGCGATATTCGATTACTTGGTGGCGCGAGCGCAGCAGGCTTGGTCGCGCGTCGCTACCGGCGAATTCGGCGCCGACATGCAGGTCTCGCTGCTTAACGATGGGCCAGTGACCTTTATCGTCGAGACATAAAGGCCGGTGACCCGCGCTCATTCGCCGAGGGTAGGCGTCCACCTCCGCGTATCAAGCGTCGTCCGTTAACGCCGCTTCGCGCTCCTCGATCGCCTCTTCGGCCTCCAGCCAGCGCTGTTCGAGCGTCTCGAGACGGCTCTGCGTATCGCCCTGGCGCCCCAGCAAGTCGGTCAGCTCTGCCTTGCGCGCGCTGTCCTGATACAGACCTTCGTCGGCCAGGGCAGCTTCCAGATTCTCCAGCTCAGCCTGGGCCGCGCTCATGTCACGTTCGATCTTGTCGCGCTCACGCTTGAGCGGTCGCAACTTTTCACGCAGCTCGGCGGCGGCGCGGCGCGAGGCTTTACGGTCGCCCTTGGGTGCTTCTGCGGTCACCTGACGCTCGGCCTTTTCCTGGCGCGCATCGCGCCGCTCGCCCTCGAGACGCGCCTTGAGCCAGGCGCGGTAGTCGTCCAGATCGCCGTCGAAGGCAGTGACACCGCCATCCACTACATGCCAGAACTCATCGACGCTGGCGCGCAGCAGGTGGCGGTCGTGGGAGACGATGATCACCGCCCCCTCGAACCCGGCCAAGGCCTGGGTCAAGGATTCGCGCATTTCAAGATCGAGGTGGTTGGTAGGCTCATCGAGTAACAACAGGTTGGGTTTTTGCCAAGCGATCAACGACAGCGCCAGGCGCGCCTTCTCGCCCCCAGAGAAGTTCCCCACACTGGCGAAGACGTCATTGCCGTGAAACCCGAAACCACCCAGGAAGTTGCGAATCTCCTGTTCGCTGGCCGTAGGCGACAGCCGCTGGATGTGCACGAACGGCGTGGAACTCACATCGAGATGTTCGAGCTGATGCTGGGCAAAGTAGCCGATCGCCAGGTTATCACCCGGCACGCGCTTGCCCTCCAGCAACGGTTGCTGCGCCGTTAGCGCCTTGATCAGCGTCGACTTGCCCGCCCCGTTGGCGCCCAGCAGCCCGATCCGCTGTCCCGGCAAGATGCTTACGCTGACGTGCTCGAGCAACGGCGTTTGACCATATCCCAGCGTAGCGTCATCGAGCACCAGAAGCGGCGAGGAGGTCTTGTCGGCACTGGGCAGGGTGAAATGAAACGGTGAATCGGCATGCGCGACGGCGATGGTTTCCATGCGCTCAAGCATCTTCAAGCGACTCTGCGCCTGACGCGCTTTATTGGCCTGGGCGCGAAAGCGCGCCACAAAGCGCTCGATCTCCTCGCGGCGAGCTTGCTGCTTGGCCGCCTCGGCCTGGGCACGCGCCTGACGCTCGGCTCGCGTTCGCTCGAACGTCGAATAGTTGCCGCGATACAGCATCAACTGGCGTTGCTCGAAGTGCACGATGTGATCGCACACCGCGTCCAGGAAGTCGCGGTCGTGGGAAATCAGCAACAGCGTGCCGGGATAGCGTGTCAGCCACTGTTCGAGCCATAACAAGGCATCGAGATCGAGGTGGTTGGTGGGCTCGTCGAGCAGCATCAGGTCAGACGGCATGAACAGCGTTTGCGCCAAGCTGACACGCATTCGCCAACCACCCGAGAAGTCCGATAGCGGGCGATATAGGTCATCCTGCGTGAAGCCCAGCCCTACCAGCATCTGCTCGGCGCGCGGGCGCGCGGTATAACCCTCGAGCGCTTCAATTTCGCCATGTAACTCGGCCTCGCGGTGAACCGCTCCGTTCGCCTGAGCCTCGGCCAGGGCACGTTCTGTGGCACGTAACTCGGTGTGACCATCGAGGACATGCTCGACCAGTGCCCGGTCGAGCGCCTCCACCTCCTGCGCCATATGCGCAATGCGCTGCCCACCGGAAAGCTCCACCGTGCCGCGCTCCGGGGTCAGCTCTCCCAGCAACAGCTTGAACAGACTCGACTTGCCCGAGCCGTTGGCGCCCACGACACCCGCCTTGGTACGGTCGTGTAACGTGAGGTCGGCGTTCTCGATCAGCGGCTGGATCCCGCGTTGCAGCGCGAGTTGGCGAAATGCGATCATGCCCGCTCCGGTGGTGATTCGGTGAGTTACGCCGCCATGCCTGCCAGGACGGCTGGAGATTGCCCATGCATTCTACCCAATTGTGCGATGTCCTGCGGAATCCACCGCTTTGGGATTATGCCTTGGCGTTGTACCAGCGCCCCGGAGTCGCCGACGCCTGCTTGCAGCTACAAGATACGGCAGGGGCGGATGTCTGCGAATTGTTGTGGCGCTGCTGGCTCGATCATCACGCTCTCGTGCCCACCGAGCAGACGTACAGCACGCTGGATGAGATCCGTGCCTGGCAAGCCGAGGTCACACAGCCGATCCGCTACCTACGCCGCATGCTCAAGCCGCGGGCGCGACATGCACATGACGTGGCGACGCTGCGCGATCATCTCAAGGAAGCCGAGCTACTCGCCGAACGCGAAACACTGCGCCAGTTTCAGGCACTCAGCGAGACGTTGCATGCCGTCCGCAAGCGCCGGGCGGACGACACCAGCCTGACAATGCAGCTAACACGCTGCTTGACCATACACGAGCCAGCACAAGAAGCCGCGCTGGCAACGCTGACCACCCAAAACACGGCTCACCATCCATAATACGTTATCGCTTCGCAATCAGCTCAACGCTCGAAAAGCGTATATCACGCATGTGCGGACACGCCATTGACGAGTGGCGCTCACCCCGCAAACTCTGTAGGTTTTATAGAAGCCAGTCCGATTGATCGCGACACCTTCACGGCGCGGTACGGACGTCGAGATCCATGCCATTCGCACGACGAATCGGCCATCACAAAAAGGACTCTACGACATGACACCTTCACAGCCTGGCAATAGCGATGAAAAGGCTGAATCACGCAGTGCCTTGCTTCGTGTACTGGGAACTATCGATCATGGCCTAGGCATCATCGAGCGCGTGATCATCGCGGGGGGCGTACTCGCCATGGCCGTGCTCATGAGCGGTCACGTCGTCGGCAATCTGCTATTCGATCAAGGCATCCCCGGCACCTATGAAGTAACCGAGATGCTCATCGTGGTGATCACCTTCGTCGGTGTCGGCTATGCAGCTCGTAATGCCCGCCATATCAGCATGTCGGCGATCTATGACCAGCTCAGCGGCCGCTGGCGCAAGGCACTCCTCATCCTGATTTGTCTGGGCACTGCGGTATTGATGTTCTATTTCGCCGACAAGTCCATCGACTATGTCATGGCCATTCATGATCGCGGTCGTAACAGTGCTTCATTGAACATCCCGCTATGGATCGTCTATCTCGCCCTCCCTGTCGGCTTCATTCTCGCCGGCGTGCAATACCTGCTCACCGCCGTGCGCAACCTGGTCAGTGACGATATCTATCGTGCCTTCAACGAAAAAGAGGAATACGACGAAGTGCCCCCGGAAGCGGAAGAAGGCAATGGCAATGGCAATGGCAATGATGCACGCCGCGATGCCTGAACTGCCTCTCCGAAACACGACCGCCATCAACGCGAGGACGTAAAACAATGCTAACTTGGCTAGCCGTGATCATGCTGGTGCTGCTGCTGCTCGGATTCCCCATGATGGTCCCTCTGGCGGCGGGCACGCTGTTCATGATGTTCACCGATATGACGTTTTTCGGGCCCGACCAAGCCGTGAGTTGGATGATCAATGGCATCGGCAGTTGGGTACTCGCCGCCGTGCCCATGTTCATCTTCGCTGCCGACATTCTCACCAAAGGCCATACTGCCAACCGCCTGCTCGATGTCGTCGATGTCTTCACCCGTCATGTCCGTGGGGGGTTGCCCATCACTACCGCCGCCTCGTGCGCCTTGTTCGGGGCTGTATCGGGCTCTACGCAGGCCACCGTGGTCGCCATGGGTGGACCGATGCGTCCTCGTCTCCTGGCGCGGGGCTACCCTGACAGTTTCGCTCTGGCCCTGATCATCAACGCCAGCGATATTGCGCTGCTGATTCCACCCAGCATCGGCTTCATCGTCTACGGCGTGGTCATGAAGACTTCGATCGGCGACTTGTTCCTCGCCGGCATTCTCCCCGGCCTTCTGATCCTGGCCATGTTCGCCGTGTACTGCTATATCGGTGCACGCCTGAAAGGGATCGAACCCGAGCCACGCGCCACCTGGGCGGAACGCTTCAAGGCGGTTCGCAGAGTCATTCTGCCGTTGGGTTTCCCGGTGCTGGTGGTCGGCGGTATCTACGGCGGCTTCTTCAGCGCCGTCGAGGCCTCGGCAGTCGCGGTGGCCTATGCCTTTCTCCTCGAGGTCGTCATCTACCGTCAGGTATCGATCCGTGACCTCGGTAGCCTGGCACTCTCTACCGGCATGATCACCGCCGTGGTCTTCATCCTCGTCGCCATCGGCGCGGCGTTCTCACAGACCCTAGGCACCGCCGGCGTACCGGAGCAAATTCTCGGCCCCATCATCGAAGGTATCGGCGACAACCAGTTTCTGGCACTGCTGCTGATCGCTGCAGCCTTCTTCGTGGGCTGCATGTTCGTCGACCCGATCGTGGTCATTCTGATTCTGGTGCCGATCTTCAAGCCACTGGTCGAAGCCACCGGGTTGGACCCGGTGCATGTGGGCGTGATCGTCACCCTGCAGGCGGCCATCGGCTCGGCCACCCCACCATTCGGTTGCGATATCTTCACCGCCATCGCGGTATTCCGCCGCCCTTACATGGAAGTCATTCGCGGCACGCCGCCATTCATTGCCATCCTGGCATTGGCAACGATCATCTTGATCATGTTCCCGCAGATATCGCTGCTGCTCCCCTCGCTCGGCGGCGACTGAGTGCGCCCGGCCCGGCCTTCGCCGGGCCAGCACGTCGTGGAGCGACCTTCTTTGACGCACCACCATCCGCTAGACACATAAAAACCCCGGAAGCGTGAGCTTCCGGGGTTTTGCATGCGGCATGTCGGTACTTCAGACGTTGGCGGTCAGGCTTACTCCGCCTTGTCTTCGGACTGATCGACATGATCCAGCACGATGTCCAACGCTTTCTGACCACGTTCGCCGACCATATCGACGTAGGTCTGACGCACTGGTTCGGCCAGCTTGCGGAAGGCATCACGCTCTTCCTCGTCCAGGTGGACGATGTTGATGTCGCTTTTTTCCTTGATGGTCTCGAGACGTTCGGAGTTGAATTGGGTCTGGATGTCGTGACCCTTCTGAACCATCTCGTCGAGCGTCGAATCAAGCATCTCGCGCTGATCGTCGGACAGGTCGTCGTACCACTCTTCGTTACCGATGAAGTTGGCGATGAACTGCGACTGATCGGCGAAGATCATGTAGTCCTGCACTTCGTAGAAGCCCATGTTCTCGTGAGCGAAAACTGGCTGGATGTTACCTTCCGCCTGACCTTGCTGCAGGGCGCTATAGAGCTCGCCGTAGGCGATGGTGATCGGCGAAGCACCATAGGCTTCATAGGTCGAACGTAGCAGGCTGTTATCCATGACACGGATCTGGAGGTTATCCATGTCTTCCGGCGTACGGACCTCCTTATTCGTGGTCCAGACCTGATACCCTTCGGGCAAGGCCCCCAGCGGCACCAGACCGCGCTCGCGGAACGAGTCCTGCCACGCATCACTCTTGAGGAAGTCGTCGGAGTTGAGAATCTCGGCCGTTTCCATCTGATCGTTCGGCATGACGTAGTTGAGACTCATCAACTGGCTTTCCGGGACGGTACCGCCCAAGAAGCCAGAGCCGAAGCCAAGCGGAATGGCGCCGCTCTGGATGGCGTCATACAACGCCGAGTAGCTTGACCCCCAGGAGCCATACGGCAGCAACTCGACCGTGATGTCGCCGTCGCTCTTTTCTTCGATCAACTTCTTGAACTCTTCCGCATAGCCGTACTGCACGCTACCTTCGGTCTCTTCGAGACCGAAACGCCAGGTATCGGCGGACGCCGTGGACGCGACACCAACCAAGCCTAAAGCCGTGATACTCAGAACGATATTGCGCAGTTGCATAGAGTTCCCTCTTTCTTATCAATGTAGATTCAGAGAAGAGCAAAGTCGCGTCGATGTCAAGCCGTCGCCCTCCGCACAGATGCGCAACGGCACCGGTGCTGGTACAGTCGAGGGGCGGTGTTTGTTTATCTTGTTAAGGAGTTTTCATGAAACGTTTGATGACGGCTGTGGCATTCGGCGGCCTCGTAGCGACGCCGCTGCTGGCGATGGCTGCCCCGCAGAGCGACGAAGCCAAACTCAGCTATAGCATTGGCGCCACGCTCGGCCAGAGCATTAAGCAGGACATCTCGGATCTCGATACCGACGCCTTTACCCAAGCGGTGGAGGACGTTTACGCCGGCGATGACCTGCAGATGAGCGATGATGAGATCGCCGCCACGCTCTCTGACTTCCAGAAGCAGAAGATGGCTGAGCAGAAGAAGGAAAAGGCGCAGTCAGCCGAAAAGAACCGCAAGGCCAGCGAGGCGTTCCTTGAAGAGAACGCCAAGAAAGACGGTGTGAAGGTCACCGACTCGGGTTTGCAGTACAAGGTTCTCGAATCCGGCGACGGCGAAACCCCAAGCGCCGACGATACCGTGAAGGTCAACTACGAGGGCAAGCTGCCCGACGGTACCGTGTTCGATAGTTCCTACGAGCGCGGCGAACCGATTACCTTCCAGGTCGGTCAGGTCATCGAGGGTTGGCAGGACGCCCTGCAGAAGATGCAGGTCGGCGATACCTGGATGCTCTACGTGCCCGCCGAACTCGCCTACGGTCAGGGCGGCACCGGCGGCCCGATCGGCCCCAACCAGGCACTGACCTTCAAGATCGAGTTGCTGGGCATCGAAGCCGGCGACGACCAACAAGCGTCAGCCAACGAGTAAGCGCTCGTCACGTTAGGCGCCTCGCGGGGCGCCTAACATCTCTCTTCACGCTATCCTCGTCTTTCTACGCATGGCCTTCTTGCCGGACGCTCGCGCTGTGCGTTTTCCACACCCCATCGCCACTACCGCCTGTGGATAGTTTTGTGGAGCGTCTGTGGCTTGGCGGTGAAAACCGGCTTACCTGACCCCATTGAGCCCTTGCATGACGCTCGCCCGCAGTCAAGCACGCCTCGCCAGCGCATCAGAAATCACATATTAAGCCATTGTTTTAATTAATTTTTTAATAAAAGCTGCCACCCAGAGGAAAGCACGGAGTAAGCGTTGGCTTACCCACAAGCCGCATGGTAAGGGCGATTGTTATAATGTGGACAAACGTTACGTGGTATGCCGCGCCTAGCGGTGAATATCGAAGTCGAACCAGCTCCCCTCTTGCCCCTCAGGGGTCTCGAGAATCACCTGTGCCCGCCACGGCATGACCGTTTCCGTGCAAGGACGGAGCTCGCCCACGCCCCGGAAGTGGCCATCCCCGACCGCCTCTAACTCAACCCGAGTAAGGCCCATGTTCATGTCGCGTCCGACGAACTCCACGACCGCCGATTCCACGTCGATACCGGATGTCTGTACATCCAGCGTCAACGGCTCGTACGAGGCGAAGTCGCCGTTTATTTCGAAGCGCAACGTCCCATTCAAGCCAATATCGGTACGGCACGCCCCGTCGCGCAGATCGCAATGCATACGCGGCGGATACCAGGTGACGTTCTCGCGCGAATCACGCAGGTAATAGTCGGCGAGATAACCAGCCGCTACCAGGACCGTTATCAGCGTTACTAGCGTCAGTAGATTGAGCAGCAGCGATCTTACCGGATCTTCATCATGATGTTGCATATCGTTAGGTCGAATCCCATTACCCAGGGGCATCGCGCTAAGCTTACCAGTTCGTGTCCCGGCGAGCTTGGCTGCGGTCAGTGTCCGGTGTCCATGAAGTTGCTCAAGCGGAGGCACAATGAGCGGTGTCACTGGGGCCCTGGGCCCTCTGTTTTTACTGATTCTACTCGGCGCCCTGCTGGGTTGGCGGCGTTTTCCCGGGGGCGATTTCTGGCCCGCGATGGAACGGCTGATCTACTTTCTGCTGTTCCCTGCCATGCTGGTCTCGACGCTGGCCACGGCGGATGTCGCGCAGGTGCCGATCATCCGACTAGCGGTGGCATTGCTGGGCACCATGGCACTGTTCGCGCTGGGACTCTGGTGCGCGCGTCATCGCCTAGCGCTGGCGCCAGCGGCGTTTACCTCGGTGCTACAAGGCACGCTGCGCTTCAATACTTACGTAGGAGTCGCCGGCGCCGCCGCGCTACATGGCCAAGCTGGGGCGACGGTAGCCGCAGTCGCCGTTGCATTGATGGTCCCGCTGGCCAACATTCTCTGCGTGAGCGGTTTCATCGCCGCGGGCACGCTGGGGCCTTCTAGCCTGGGGCGCAGCCTGGCCGCCCTGTTGCGCAACCCGCTGATCCTGGCCTGTGTACTCGGTATCGCCCTCAATGTCACCGGCATCGGTCTGCCGGGTTGGCTGGGCAGCGCCGTCGAACTCACCGGACGCGCGGCCCTGCCGCTGGGGCTGATCGCCGTGGGCGTTGCCCTGCGACCCCGTGCGCTGACAGGACATGGCCATGCGTTCTGGTGGTCGGCCACGCTCAAGCTCGGCGCTACCCCACTGGTGGTGTTGAGCCTGGCCTGGCTGACCGGGCTCGACCCGGTGAGTCGGGATATCGCCTTGTTGTTCGCCGCACTGCCCACCGCCACCTCGGCCTACATCCTCGCCCGCCAGCTTGGCGGTGACGCCGAGCTAATGGCAGCGTTGATTACCGGCCAGACGCTGCTGGCCATGGTGACCTTGCCGGCATGGATGGCGCTGGCCAGTTGAGCCTCAATCGTCGACACGGTTGGCACAAGGCGCGCCACGCTGCAGGCAGGCCACGTTGCCGAGCGTAACCTCGGCGATCTCGGCCAACGCCTCCTGAGTGAAAAACCCTTGGTGCCCGGTGATCAGCACGTTGGGGAAGGTCACCAGACGCTGAAAGACGTCGTCGTCGATGATATCGCCGGAATGGTCACGGAAGAACAGCGAGGTTTCCTGCTCATAGACATCGATGGCCAGTCCGCCCAGGCGGCGCGCCTTGAGCGCGTCGATCACCGCGCGCGTATCGATCAGAGCACCGCGCGAGGTGTTGAGTAACAGCGCCCCCGGTTTCATCGTCGCCAGGGCCTCGGCATCGATCAGGTAACGCGTGTCGTCGGTCAATGGGCAATGCAAGCTGATCACATCGCTCTCCGCCAGCAGGCGCCGGCGCGAGACATACTCGCCACCCAGTGTCGTGAACGCCTCACTGGGGTAGCGGTCCTCGCCCAGTAAGCGACAGCCGAGACCGGCGAATATGCGTGCCGTGGCCAGCCCGATGCGACCGGTCCCGATGAGCCCTACCGTCTTGCCGTGCAGCGTCATGCCCAATAGGCCCTCGAGCATGAAGTTACCCTCGCGCACGCGATTGTAGGCCCGATGCGTGCGGCGGTTCAGTGTCAGCAACAAGGCCAGGGCATGCTCGGCCACCGCCTCCGGCGAGTAGGCCGGCACGCGCACCACCGCGATGCCCAAACGTACGGCGGCCTCGATGTCGACATTGTTGAACCCGGCGCAGCGCATGGCCACGAAACCTACGCCTTGGGCCGCAAGCGCCGCCAGCACGGTGGCGTCCAGGGTATCGTTGACGAAGGCGCACACGCCGTCGGCGCCATGGGCCAGCATGACACTCTCCGCGCTGAGCGCCACCTCGTGATAGCCGATCTGGAACCCATGGCGCGCATTCGCGGCCTCGAAGAAACGCCGGTCATACGGCTGGGCACTGAACATGGCGATATGCGTCACGAAAAGCCTCCCGATGCACCCAAGTGAAAAATATTCTCGTTACGCTTGACGACTCAAATGAGAATGGTTTACCTTAACAATCGTGGCGCCGCCAAGCGCCACTGACCTAAGCAGCGAATGTCAGGTTCCTGCCCATGGTTATCTCCTCATCAAGCTAGTCACGGTCTTTAAGCCGCCCGCCCGGGCGGCTTTTTTTATGCTGCGCACCAGGGCAGCGCGCACTTTGCCAGTATCTTGTTCGTCTGACCGTGATTCAGATCAGCCAGA
>NZ_JAKGAK010000012.1 GCF_023061185.1 Chromohalobacter beijerinckii | reverse complement strand
AACGCCGGGGCGTTGAATATCCATCTTGCAGTGGGAACTCAAGCGGGGCATCCTTGGTCTTACCTTATAGTTTTCAGCGCCACCGAGGAGAGAAATCCCATGGCACACCGCACTTCTCAGATTGCTGGTCAGCAGACGCGATCGGAAATCAGTACTAACAAGGTGTTGCGTAACACCTATATGCTCTTGGCCATGACGCTGTTGTTCTCCGCTGTGACGGCGGGAACCGCGATGGCCATGGGCATCGGACAGATGAATATCTTCATCTTCCTGATTGGCGCCTACGGCTTGATGTTCCTGGTTCACAAGACCGCGAATTCGGCGGCGGGCATCTTGTCGATCTTTGCCTTCACAGGCTTCATGGGGTTCACGCTGGGGCCGATGTTGAGCCTCTACCTGTCATTGCCCAATGGGGCGCAACTGGTGATGACTGCGCTGGGGATGACAGGCGCGACTTTCATCGGGCTGTCCGCCGTGGCCTTGATTACCCGCAAGGATTTCAGCTTCCTGGGTAACTTCATGATCGCCGGGGCGATCGTGTTGATACTGGCAATGGTCGCGGCGATGATCTTCAATATCACCGCCTTGGCGCTAGCCGTTTCCGCAGGCTTCGTGCTGTTCTCGTCGGCTGCGATTTTGTATCAGACCAGTGAGATCATCCATCGCGCAGGGGAAACCAACTACATCTTGGCGACCATTACCCTGTTCGTGTCGATCTACAACCTGTTCGTTAGCTTGTTGTCTCTTCTGGGCTTCATGTCCAACGATTGATGCAGAAAGTGGCGCTGTTGCGCCTGTCTGTCGAAGGCCCACATCTCGAGAGGTGTGGGCCTTTTGCGTAGGGGGCGTTTTATCCGCGCCAGAGTTGCAGGAGGGGGGCGGCGAGTCCGTGCCAGCGGGTATAGAAAATCGCGCGGCGGCGGGCATTGGCGATATCCTCGGTGTCATATATGTCATGACGAAGGTGTAGGTCATGACGAAGGAGCGCCAGGCAGCCTATCTCGCACTTAGGCCTCGGACCCAAGAGGGTTGCTTTATCGCTATGAGTGATCGACAACGTGGTTGAAACAGCCGTTTCGGCCGGCTTCATCGTTGCTGGCGGGCGTTTTGTAGGGGCAAGCAGGGCAACGGTCATGATCGTAACCTCCACGAATCAGCAGGTGTGCCGGTACATTACGACACAGACACTTTCAATTTAGCCGGATTTCGTAACGGCTAAAGAGGATTCGCACAAACCGTGACGGCGCTCATATTAGTTGCCCCTGTTGCGGCAAGGCATAAAAAAAGCCGCCTAGAAAGGCGGCCAAGGTTGGGGATATCAACAGATCGTATCGCTAGCTAAAGATGCGCTATACGTTAGCTTGTTAAAAATATACTCGCTAACTTGGTTGGCGTCAATGATCGTTTGATATCATGACGTTTGGTGTATCCATGATTTGCCTGACCTCGCCACGTCGAGGACAATAGCGTCATTCACCGCGTCAGTGACGGGAGATTCTTCGATGCGTTACGCCCTGCTCGTGCTAGGAGGCCCGTATAGCCATCAGGCAGCGCATTCCGCCTTGCGTTTCGCGCATGCCGCCATCGCACGGGGGCATCGTGTCGATACGGTGTTCTTCTATCACGATGGGGTTCACAACGCGGCGCACTTCGCAGCGCCACCGCAGGATGAACCCCACTTGGTCGATGCCTGGTGCGACTTGCAGCGTACGCATGGAACCGCCTTGCAGGTCTGTGTGGCGGCGGCGCTGCGCCGTGGCTTGCTCGATGCCCGTGAGGCCGAACGGCATGGCAAGAGCGGGGCGAGTCTCGAGCCTTCCTTCGAGTTGACAGGGTTGGGTCAGTTGCTCGACATCGGCCAAACGCACGAGCGGCTGATTACCTTCGCGCCCTGAAGAAGGCGTCGCTCATTCATGTCACGGGGGACTGTCATGTCCGAGATAACCGAGGCGCCGCACGGCGATCTTCTGGTGATGCTGCGCCATGCGCCGCACGGCAGCTTATGGCTACGCGAGGCTCTCGATCTAGCATTGGTGGGCGCGGCCTTCGGTCAGTCCGTCTCGTTGTTGCTGATGGGAGACGGCGTCTGGGCATTGCTTCGGGGACAGGGCCCGGGCCCGCTGGGACAGAAGGGCTCCCAAAGCACCTTCGAGATGCTCGAGATGTACGATATCGAGCGCTTGTATATCGATGTCGACTCGCTCGAAGCGCGCGGATTAACCCGCGACGATCTGCTCTTGCCGGTGATTGAAGTGCCGACGTCGGAACTCTCGACGGTGCTTGCCGGGCATCGTCAAATCTTCAATTTCTGAACGCTGCCCGCACTGAACGTCAGTGGGATAGCGCTGTTAGGAGACACCTGCGAATGTTGTTGCACTTGCTCAATCGTGCCCCGAGTTCGAGCTCCGTTCATCAGGACGTATTGCGCGCGATGGGGGAGGAAGATGGGTTGATGCTTATCGAAGATGGCGTGTTTGGCGCGGTGAGTGCACAGGTACAACATTTTCCCGGACTGGAAGGGCGCTTGTTCGCCCTGCGCGAGGATCTGGAATCGCGCGGTCTGGCGGGGCGCTGCGATGCAAGCGTGACGATCGTGGACATGGACGGTTTCGTGGCGCTGACCGAGGAAGCGCAACGCACGGTGAGCTGGTTCTGATGGCGACCACGCAAGCGACACGCTATATCACGGTAGAAGGCCGCGACATTGGGCTCGACCCCGAAGGATTCTTGGTTGACCTAGCGGTCTGGACGCCGGCCGTGGCCGAGGCACTGGCCGCCGAGGAAGGCCGGGAATTGACGCCCGAGCATTGGGAAGTCCTCGAAGTGTTGCGGGCCTTCTATGCGCGTTACGAAAGTGCGCCGGCGATGCGTCCCCTGGTCAAGGCCGTCAGCCAAGCGCTGGGGCCCGATAAAGGGCGCTCCTTGCATTTGATGCGGCTGTTTCCCGACAGCCCCGCAAAGGTGGGGGCGCGCCTGGCGGGATTGCCCAAACCAACCAACTGTCTTTAAGGACTGGCGTTAAAAGCTGTCTTTAAGAACTGTCTAGGCTTTCGATGAACTTTCTTGCACACGCCTGGCTGGCACGTGGCGGCAACGACGCCTTCCTGTACGGCAACTTGATCGCCGATGGTGTCAAGGGTAATCCCGATGGCGATTGGGCGGCGGAGATCGCGCGCGGTATTCGCCATCACCGTCGTGTAGACGCCTGGGTCGATGACCATGCCGTGATCCGAGGCGTGCGGGAGCGTGCACCACGTCCTCAGCGACGTGTGGTGGGCATTGCGCTGGATCTGGTTTGGGATCATTTCGTGGCGCGCGATCATGCCGATGCTGCCTTGATTGCGCGTTGTTACCGGGTGCTCCATGCCCAGGGGCGAGCCCCTAGTCGTTTGGCACCTATGATTCCCGCCCTGATCGAAGACGACTGGCTGAGTCGTTACGCCGACTTCGACTTTACCTGCCACGCGATCGCGGGCCTCGGGCGTCGTTTGAGTGGTCCCAATCGCTTGGCCGAATTGGTGCCCTGGTTGCGCACCGACTATCCCGCACTAGAGCACGACTTCCATGTCCTCTGGCCGGCGCTCAATAAAGCGTTGAGCGCTGACTAGGCCTCGTTTTCAGTGGTATTAATCCGTTAGCCATAGGCATTCCACACGCCCGCCCTCGTTGAGGGTGGTGTGTTCGGGTACGACCGCCAGAGCGTCGGCCTCCAGGCAGGAGGACAACACAGCCGAGTTCTGATCGGCGAAGGCATGCGCGACGACACCCTCGGGCGTGAATTCGAGCCTCACGCGCATGTAGTGGCGACGTGCTTGCGTATGCGTGGTGAACGCTGCACGCGCCCACAAGCGGGGTAGCGTGGCCATGCGCGGACAGGCAAGAAACGCTCCGATCAGCGGGCGCAGATAGACCCAGGCACCGACGAAGCAGGACACAGGGTTTCCGGGTAGGCCTACTAACCGCGCCTCGCCGACCCTTCCCAGGGCCAGTGGCTTGCCGGGGCGCATGGCCAGCTGCCAGAGATCTAACTGACCTAGTGATTCCAGCGCGTGCTTGACGTGGTCTTCTTCGCCCACGCTGACGCCACCCGTAGTGATGATGATATCGGCGCGTTCGGCGGCCTCGCGTAAGAGGCGCTGGGTCGTTGCGAAGTCATCGGGCACGTGCTCGCGCATGACCAGCTCGGCACCGAAGCGTTCGAGCAGGCGCGAGAGCATGGGGCGGTTGGAGTTATGGATCTGCCCCGGTGCGAGCGACTGGCTCGGGTCGACGATTTCATCGCCGGTGGAGAGCAGCGCCACGCGCGGGCGACGATAAACGTCGACCTGCGTGATGCCCTGACCTGCCAGATGCCCCAAGGCGGCCGCTTCCAGTCGAGTGCCTGCTTCCAGAAGCGGAGTGCCGGCCTCCACGTCGCGTCCACGGCGACGCACGTTATCGCCCAGCGTGATGTCGCCGGGAATATGCGCCTGGGCATCTTGCGCCTCCACGCGTGCCTCCACGCGTTCCTGCATCACTACCGTGTCGGCACCCGGCGGTATTTCACCGCCGGTGAAGATGCGTACGCAGGTGCCTGGTGTGAGCGACTCAGGTGCGTGACCGGCCACGATGCGTTGGCTGATGGGTAACCACTGACCGGCGTCCACATGGCGCAATGCATAGCCATCCATGGCGCTGTTATCGGCAGGCGGTACGTCGAGACGCGCGGTAACCGGTTCGGCCAGCACGCGGCCCGCCGCTGCTTCGCAATCGATCCGTTCGACATCTCCCGCCTTCACGTCCTTCAAAAGCGCTTCCAGTGCCCGTTCGACGCTTTGCAGCTCAGCCATGCTGACCTCTCCCGGGGATCACGAGATTGGCGAAATTGCACGGTTGATGGCGGCTGTCGAGCTGTTCGTGAAGGATGCCATCCCAAGCGGTGCGACAGGCGCCGGTGGAACCGGGCAAGCAGAACACCACGGTAGCGTTGGCCAGGCCGCCCAGGCAGCGGCTTTGCACGGTGGAGCTGCCGATTTCCTGCCACGAGAGATGACGAAACAACTCGCCGAAGCCTTCGATGTGCTTGTCGAGCAACACCTCGACCGCCTCGGGGGTGGAATCACGCCCGGTGAAGCCCGTGCCACCGGTGGTGACGATGACTTGCACACCCTCTTCGGCGATCCACTGAGCGACGAGCGCGCGGATACGATAGACGTCATCGACGACGATGCGTTTGTCGGCGAGTTCATGTCCATCGCGCTTCAGGCGTTCCACCAGCGCGTTGCCCGAGCGGTCGGTTTCCTCCGTGCGGGTATCGGAGACGGTCAGTACGGCGACCTTGAGGGGAACGAAAGCGGCATCGCTCATGCGTGCGTGTCCTTCTTGCGCTGCTGGCGGGCGTCCAGCGCCTCGAGTTGTTCGGGCGTGGCAGGGGCCTGATAGAGTTCCTTCCATTCGCTATAGGGCATGCCGTAGACGTATTCGCGGGCCGTCTCGTAGTCGAGTTCGATACCCCGTTCGCTGGCAGCGTTGACCAGCCATTTGGACAGGCAGTTGCGACAGAAATCGGCCAGGATCATCAGGTCGATATTCTGCACGTCCTTGTTGGCGTCAAGGTGATCGAGCAGTTGGCGGAAGGCGGCCGCCTCGAGTTCGGTGCGCGTATCAGCGTTGATGTGTTGCATGGGGAAAGCCTCTTCGCTTGGCATGTCATCATGAGATGGAGCTAGCATAACAAAGAGAGACACCGCCCGGGGGCGGTGTCGTCTTGCTTGCGGCGTTTCAGCGCTTGTTATGGCGTTCAATTGGGTCGGTGTGCCGTCGCCGTGTCGTCACCGACGGGCGGATCGTTTTGCTGGGGCTGGCCGGCGCTGTCCTTGACCTCTTCGTACCACAGGTTGTGGTGCTGCTTGGCCCAGGTTTCGTCGACATAGCCGGTCGCCATGCCTTCGAACGCGCCCTCGGTGCCCAAGGTGCCGATATAGATATGCCCGAGCGCCACGGTCATCAGGATCAACGACGTCACGCCGTGGAACATGTTGGCCCACTGCATGTTGTCGCGGGTCTGGCCGAAGATTGGAAAGTCGAGCACGAAGCCACTGACGATGACTAGCAGGCCGACACTGGCCAGCAGCCAGAACCAGACCTTTTCGCCGGCATTGGCGAAACCGGCATCAGGGTGCTTGTCGCCCACCATGCCGCCACCTTGCTTGAACCACTCCCAGTCGTGCTTCTTGGGCAAATTCATCTTGAGCCATTTGGCGAGGATGACGATGAGCAGGATCCCGAAGATGGGGCCCGCGTAGTTGTGGATCAGCTTGGAGCCCATGATCATATTGGCCCAGAAGACATCGCCGAAGATGTGCCGGAACACGAATTTGCCATACAGCAAGTTCAACCCGGTCAGTGAGAGGGCGATGAACAGCGTCGCCACGCTCCAGTGCAGCGAGCGCTCGAGAGCGGTCCAGCGAAGGATCTTGCGACCCGTGCGCTCGTGATCGAGGTCGTTGCGTCCGACGACAAGGTAGAAGATCACCAGGATCGCCAGCATACCGCCGATTGCGATCAGGCCGGCGGGCGAAATCCACTCGTTACGGACCTGGCGCCAGGTTTCGCCGCTGGGGTTGATCAGGTTGTAGGTCGAGTCATGGCGGGAATCGATGAAGTCCTCGCCACTCTTGACCTGTCGCCAGGTATCGGCGTCCACCGTGCCCACCGCTTGACCGATTTCCTCGTCGGGCTCAGCCGCCGATGAAGGTGGGGCCAAGCTGGCGGCCAATACCGCCAGCAATAGCACCGCACCGATCATACGCAGCCGCCACAGGCATTGCATGAGTGTGTGCATGAGCGTTCTCCTCACCCTTCACGTGTGGCGCGGGTGGCGTCGTAGGCCATCTCGTCGAGATTGGCCGAGACGTCCGGGCCCGACATTTGCGCCTTCTCGACAGACGACCAGCCGCCGTCTTCATGGCCGCGATAGACCACACGCTGGCGGAAGATGTCGGAAATGGTCTGGGCGTCCCCCGCCAACAGCGCCTTGGTGGAGCACATCTCGGCGCACAAGGGCAACTTGCCTTCGGCGATGCGGTTGGCGCCGTACTTTTCGTATTCTTCTTCCTTGGTCTCGGCGGGACCGCCGGCGCAGAAGGTGCACTTGTCCATTTTGCCGCGTTCGCCGAAGGCTTCTTCCTTGGGAAACTGCGGCGCGCCGAAGGGGCAGGCGTAGAGGCAGTAACCGCAGCCGATGCAGATGTCCTTGTCGTGCAGGACGATGCCGTCCTCGGTCTTGTAGAAACAGTCGGTGGGGCAAACCGCCATGCATGGGGCGTCGTCGCAATGCATGCAGGCCACGGAAATCGAGACCTCGGAAGGCTTGCCATCGTCCAGGGTGACCACGCGACGACGCTGGATGCCCCAATCGGTTTCGTTGGCGTTCTTGCAGGCCGTGACGCAGCCGTTGCACTCGATACAACGTTCGGCGTCGCAAAGAAATTTCATTTGAGCCATGGTGTTCTCCTCTAACCGATGAGGCGCGAGGCCTCATCGGTGTTTCAAGCATCGTCGGATCAGGCGGAGGCTTTCTCGATTCGGCATAGCGTGCACTTGGTTTCCTGCATTTGCGTCACTATGTCGTAACCGTAAGTAGTTGCGGTGTTGGCGGCCTCGCCGAGTACATAGGGCCGTGCCCCTTCGGGGTACTTGTCCGCCAGGCTCTCGCCTTGGAAGATGCCGCCGAAATGGAAGGGCATGAACGCCACGTCGCGCGCCACGCGCGGCGTCACCATGGCCTTGACTTTGACCTTGCCGCCCTCGGGGCCGTGTACCCAGACCATGTCGTCGTTCTTGATGCCCAGGTCGTTAGCCTGTGCAGGGTTGATCTCGACGAACATTTCCTGCTGAAGCTCGGCGAGCCATGACATGGAGCGCGTTTCTTCGCCGCCGCCCTCGTACTCGACCAAGCGTCCCGAGGTCAGGATGATCGGGAAATTCTGGCTGAAGTCTTGCTCCTGAATCGAGCGATAGAGAGTCGGCAGGCGATAGAATGATGCCACGTCGTCCCAGGTCGGATACTCCTCCACCAGGTCGCGCCGGCTGGTATAGAGCGGTTCGCGATGCTTGGGTACCTCGTCGGGGAAGGTCCACACACGGCAGCGAGCCTTGGCGTTGCCGAAGGGCGCGCAACCATGTTCGATGGCCACGCGCTGAATCCCGCCGGAAAGATCGGTTTTCCAGTTCTTGCCTTCCGCCGCAGTTTTTTCTTCGGCGGTGAGATCATCCCACCAGCCCAATTCCTTGAGCATGTCGGCGGTGAACTCGGGGTAACCGTCGTTGAGCTCGGAGCCTTCACTTGCGACGCCGTCGGCGAGTAGATCCTCGCCATCGTGTTCGACGCCGAAGCGAGCCCGAAACGTAAGGCCACCTTCTTTAACGGACTTGCTCATATCGTAGAGCAGAGGCGTGCCGGGATGGTTGAACTCGGGCGTTCCCCAGCAGGGCCAGGGCAAACCGTAGAAATCACCATCGGCGGGGCCGCCTTCAGCTTTCAACGTGTCGAAGTTGAAAGTGTGCCAATTCTTCTGGTGTTCTTTGAGGCGTTCGGGGCTTTGCCCGGTATAGCCCACGGTCCACATGCCGGCGTTGATCTCGCGCAGCACGTCCTCGATCACCGGACGGCCATTCTCGATGGTGTAGTTGCGCGTGAACTCGTCGCCGAAGCCGAGTTTCTTGGCCATGAGGTACATGATCTCGTGATCGGGCTTGGAGTCGAACATCGGTTCGACGACCTGATCGCGCCACTGCAGAGAACGATTGGTGGCGGTCACGCTACCCGTGGTTTCGAACTGCGTGGCCGCGGGCAGCAGGTATACGCCGTCCGTACGGTCGTGCATGACGGCGGCGACGGTGGGGTAGGGATCGACCACGACCATCAACTCGAGCTGACTCATGGCCTTTTTCATTTCCGGGCCACGGGTCTGAGAGTTGACCGCATGCCCCCAGTAGAACATCGCCTTGAGGCTGGTGCGCTGGGCGATATCCTCGTCATTTTCCAGAACCCCATCTATCCACCGAGAGACGGTGATGCCATTGGAGTTCATGGGCAGGCTACCGTTGTATTCGGTCTGGTCGAAACGGTTCTTGATCCACTCGTAATCGACATTCCATATCTTGGCCCAGTGCTTCCAGGCACCTTCGGTAAGACCGTAATATCCAGGAAGTGAATGCGACATCAACCCTAGATCGGTAGCGCCCTGCACGTTGTCGTGGCCACGGAAGATATTGGCTCCACCGCCGGAAACGCCGATATTGCCCAGCGCCAGCTCGAGAATGCAGTATGCGCGGGTGTTGTTATTGCCGGTGGTATGCTGGGTACCGCCCATGCACCACACCACGCAGCCGGGACGGTTTTCGCTGATGCGCTTGGCGACATCGTACATGTCGGCCTCGCCGACGCCAGTGATGCGCTCGACCACGTCCGGCGGGAACTCGGCGACTTCGCGGCGTACTTCTTCCATGCCGAACACGCGCTGATCGATGAACTGCTGGTCTTCCCAGCCATTCTCGAAGATATGCCAGAGCAGCCCCCAGATGTAGGCCACGTCGGACCCCGGCCGCAGGCGCACGTACTTGTTGGCCTTGGCAGCGGTCCGCGTGAATCGTGGGTCGACGACGATGATCTGTGCGTGGCTACGTTCCTTGGCATGCAGAATGTGCTGCATGGCGACGGGGTGCGCTTCGCTGGGGTTGGAGCCGATGAACAGAATCGACTTGCTGAAGTGCATGTCGTTGAGCGAGTTGGTCATCGCCCCGTAACCCCAGGTATTGGCCACACCGGCGACGGTGGTGGAGTGGCAGATGCGTGCCTGGTGATCGGTGTTGTTGGTGCCCCACAAGGCTGCCAGCTTACGCATCAAGTAGGCTTGTTCGTTATTGAACTTGGCCGATCCTAGCCAATAAATGCTGTCGGGACCGTGCTGTTCGCTCAGCTCCAGCACCTTGTCACCGATTTCCTCGATGGCTTGATCCCATTCGAGGCGCTGCCACTTGCCGTCGACCAGCTTCATTGGGTACTTCAGGCGCCGCGTGGAATGGCCGTGCTCACGTAGCGAAGCACCCTTGGCGCAATGCGCGCCGCGGTTGATCGGGTGGTCGAACGCGGGCTCCTGCTTGGTCCAGACGCCTTCCTGTACCTCGGCGTAGACGCCACACCCCACCGAGCAGTGAGAGCAGATGGTGCGCTTGGTTTCGACGGGAGCATCGGAATACGCCGTCTTTTCCTTGGCGTTAGCGGCCTGCATCATGCCATGGCCCATGAAGCCGGCAGCGGCGAGGCCACCCGTCGCCACACCACTGCGCTGGAGGAATTGCCGGCGGCTGATGCCGAGGCCGCCCTGGCCGGCGGGTTGGGAGGATTTTCGAGTCAATCGCATGGTTATGTCCTCAGTTCCGGTTCTCTCGACCGTTTAGTCGCGCAAGGTGGCGTAGAAGGCCTTGACGTGATCGGTTTCGCGATACGTCGTTTCGCCGGCATCGGCGGCGTCTTTTTCTTCATCCGACTGTGCCTGTGCTAAGGTGACATGGCCGACGGCCACGGCTGCACCCGCAGCGACCGTGCCCAGTCCGATGTTGCGCAAGAAGCGGCGCCGGGCGGGGTTGTTCGACGCTTTATTGTTCGACTCTTTCATGGGGCGACTCCTGTGGTCACTGAGCACCGTGATATTGCCGTCAGGCAGCGTCATGGGTGCAGGTCATGAGTGGGTGTCCCCTTCACTGAGCTTAGTGGGGGTTGGCGAAAACGTGACGACTTGCGCGTCGGGGTCGCTCTGCAACTGGTTATCCTCGCGGGAGAAAAAGGCCTCCCCCAGCGCCCCGACGCTGGCATAGAACGGGTCTTCGACCTGGGCCAGGTCACGCATGAAACGTAGCGCCCAAGGGCTCAGGTGGCGTTTGAAAAAGGCTGCCTGTGCCTCGGCATGAGAATCGATGAGCATGGCCATGACTTCGCACATCGCCGAGAAATGATCCTCGGGCTCCTTGACGTGTGCGGCGCGCTCGAAGCCCAGGTGCTTGAGGTCATGGCGCAGGGCCACTAACGGCATTTCCATCAGCGATCCGGTCAGGTACCAGGAGGCATACGGCACGAGTTGCCCTTGGATGACCCCAACCAGCAAGCCGAAATGCACATCGTGCAGCGTGCCGGGATGCGCGTGGTGGGCGGCCAGTGACAATGAGGCCCAGTGCCGCTTGAGTGCCGAGCTCTCATCGTCGGGTTCGAGCGCGGAGAGAAAGTCGAGGAGCTCGGCATTGGGCGCCTCACGCACCAGGCGGGCCAGCAATAGATAAACATCGGCGCGCAAGGCGTTGCGCTCTTCAAGAGCCGCGGAAAGCGACGCGGGCGTATCGGTTGAGTGCGTGTCGGTATGCTCGGATGTCGTCATGGTCATACCTTGAGCTGAGCGTTGGGGTCACGCGCCATGTCGTGCCAGATATCCTTGACGCGGCAGTCTTCGCACATTTCCAGTCGCTTGATGGCGTCGCCGGCGAAATAGGGGTGATCGGCGAGTTTCTGCTTGATCGAGGCGATGGTGCTAGCGGTGGCAAAAGGCTTGCCGCAGCCGATGCATTCGAATGGCGCCTCTTCCTTGACCGTCGCGACGTGGTTGCGGGTCTCTGGAGCGGCCATGAAACCGGGGTGCAGCGCTATGACCTGTTCGGGGCATGCGGTTTCGCAAAGCCCGCACTGCACACAGGCACTTTCTTGAAAGTTGAGAGCCGGTGATTGACCGGGGCTGCTGAGTGCTTGGGTGGGGCAGACCGCCACGCAAGCCATGCACAGCGTGCAGTTGTCGGTATCGATGTCGAGGGTGCCGAAAGGTGCACCCGCCGGCATGGCGACACGCGTCTCACGGGGCGTGCCGTGCGCGGCAAGGAAATCGAGAATGGCGTTGAGTGCCTCGCGCTTAGCGTGTGGGCGTTTCGTCTCCAGCCGTTCGCCGAGGGGTGGCAAGATCGGCAGTGCGTCGCGTATGGCGATATCGCCTGCATCGATCAGGCTCAGGCGCCGAGGGTCGTGGCCCAGCGACTCGAGCATGGTAATCGCCTGTGCATGCTGATCGCGCACCAAATGCGCCAAGGAAGTCGGCAGGGCATCATGCATGACGATGCGCACTTCGGCGGCGCCTCGGGCGAGGGCGCCGAGCCAATGATCAAGTCCCGCCGCGCCGAGTTCCTCGAGGGGAACGTCTAGTACATGGCCCGCCGCTTCGGTGGTTTCGCTGGCTTGGGTTTCTTGATCGAGAAAACGCACCACCGCCGTATCGCCGCCTTCGGCTTGGTAGCTAGCAAGAAGACGCGCGATATAATCGTCGAGGCTCTCGGGTGTGGGCAATGCATAACGAATGGCCCCGGTGGGGCAGACACTGGTGCAACTGCCCGCACCGTGACAACGGAATGGGTCGATGACGATTTCCTGCTTGACGCTGGAGATGGCATCGGCGGGGCAGATATCGAGGCAGCGGGTGCAGCCGCTTTGGCCACGCCCGGCATGGGCGCATAGATCACTTTCGATCTGAAAATAGCGCGGCTTTTCGAACTCGCCGATGCACGCTTGAAGATCCTGAATGGCTTGATCGAGGGGCGTGGCATGTGTGACGCGGTGGTAGCCCGGCGGGGGGAGCTCGTAGTGCATCAATGGCGATGCGCCGAGATCGAGTACGGCATCGAAGTGGTCACGACCGATCGTCGCCTTGGAGAGCAGTGGGCCATTTTCGCCGGCGGTCATGCGAAAGGCTCCGAGATAGCCTTCCAATCGCGGCGCATCGCAGGCGATGTAATGCGTATTGGCAAGGTCGGACGCCTCGTCATCGTCATCCTGCGTCGCGATCAGCGTCACGCTGGCGAGCTCGCTTTCCGCGAGCTGGCGGGCCGCCCGGCGAGTCGCGTCCGCCGGGCCCACGATGGCGACATGACCGTGGCTGACGTAGCTCACGGTGGGCGGAGCGAGGTTCTGCGGCCATGATACCTGCTGCAGGGCAGCCTCACGGGCGGCTACATTACGTGCGTCGTCATTCAACGCGCGCGTATCGATGAACTGGGGCATGTCACCTCATCAACTTGTCGGTCTTGCCACGGGTCTTTGAATCTTGTCGTGCCAATCGTGTGGCATCGCGTCTCGGTCTTGGCCGAGCTTTATATAGTGTTATGACTGCAGGTTAGATACCCGTTCTCGTCGCAAACGAAGGGCTTGCCGGGCAAGATACGGGAGTGCGCGGGCGCTATTGATCGACCCTGTGGGTCAAGTTGACGCACCCGAGCGCCCGGATGGGTCATTTGGTTCCTCTTCTTCCAACTGGCCTACCTCTTCCGGGCGGGATGTCTGCACGGCTTCAGAAGCGTCGTCTTTATCCTCTTCGAGGGGCATCTCGGATTGCAGTGCCACCGCGTCGTCATGCTGTTCCGAGTCTTGGGATTCAGTCTCTTGATCCTTGTGCAGCCATTGGCGCATCCGTGCACTGACCTCGGGCATCATTCGCATCAGTTGCGAATAATCCTCGTCGTAATCGTCGAGACCGTCGCGCACGTTGTAGTTGCCGACCTTGAACATGCGGCGCAGAGCGCGGCGTTTGAGGAGTTCACCGACCCCCGGCAGCATGAAGGCCCGGAAGTCGTCCCCGGCGCCGAGCTGCTCCGGTTCGGGGAGTTGCTCATCGAGTGGGCGCTGCGGATCGTAACCGGGGATCAACGCTGCAGCGCGTGATGACGTTTCGTGCTCTTCGCTCGGGGCAGACGCGTGTGCCCGTTCCGATAGGGGGGCCGTTGTTTCTTCGCTCGCTGTATCGAACGGCGACGCGTCGCCATGATCGCGTTTGCGCTGTGACCAGCGTTGCATGAAGCTCATGAAATTACTCCTGGCTGGCGCGCCCGGCGCCTGCGCGTTTCTTCTTGCGGCCACCTTCGACACGTTCGCCATGACGCGCCAGATAGGCCTCGATCCAGGCCTGTATCGCTAAAGGCATGGGGGTGTCGAGGACTTGGGTGTCACCATCCATCCAGTTGGCCGCGACTTCTTGGCTCGCGGTCAGTTCACGCGGCGCGGGGCCGTCGTCGGTCGTTTCGCAGCGCACGAACAGGCGGGGGTGTTGGGAGTTCAGGTTGAAACGATAGGCGGTACGTTCGGTGAGAAAGAGTGTCAGCGGCAGGACATGGGAGCCGCGAGCATGGCACCCCATGTCTGCAATGTACCAGGTCAGGGACGTGAAGCCCTTGACCTCCTGGCGCTGGAAGGCCAGCTCGAGGCTTAAGTGTCTCAGATTATCGTCGGCCGCCATGATGGTTGCCTCCCTGTGAGATGAAACATGTCACGCTATGTCTGAATCATATAGCAAGCCGCGTGCCTGATAGTCTGGAAAATGTGTCCTCGCCGTATATTTCCCTTGGGCATGCATGTCGCGCTTTGGGTATCCTGTCGCCACAAGAAGGAGGTGAGCATGTCCAATGTAGTGCTGAGTCGGGCGCGGATGCCGACAACGCTCGAGATTGCGGTGATCGACGAATATGGCCAGCACCGTCAGCAGGCGATCGCCGCCGAGCGCGCCTTGACGGTGTACTTGAACCGGCAGGAGATCGTCACCCTGATGACGCTGGGTGCCGAGCCGGAAGCGCTGGTGCTGGGCTATCTGCGTAACCAGGGGCTGTTGGTGCGTGTCGAGGATGTCGAAGCACTACAGGTCGACTGGGACGTGGAGGCCGCCGCAGTCGTGACGCGTGCCTTGCCCGAAGATCTCGACGCGCGTCTGGCCCAGCGAACCGTGACCACCGGCTGTGGACAGGGAACGGTCTTCGGACGCTTGCTCGATGCCACCGACCTGCAACCGCTACCGCGCGCACCGTTATCCCAGGCGGTGCTGTATCGCATGCTCGACAACCTGGGGCAGTTCAACGAGACCTATCGCAATGCCGGGGCCGTGCATGGCTGCGCGCTATGCCGTCAGGATCGCGTGCTGGGGTTCGTGGAAGACGTGGGGCGCCATAATGCGGTGGATACGCTGGCCGGTCGTCAATGGCTGGCGGCACTGGGCGAAGGTGCGCCGGAAGATGCCGAGCTGGCCTCGGCCGACATTTTCTACACTACGGGACGCCTGACCTCGGAAATGGTGCTCAAGGTCGCGCAGATGGGAATCAGCGTGCTGGTCTCGCGTTCGGGCATGACGCAGAAAGGCGTGGAGCTGGCGCAGCGTTTCGGTGTACTGCTGGTGGCGCGGGCCAAGGGGCGGCATTTTCAGGTCGTCGACCAGCAGGCGCGCCTGGTGCTGGACGCCATGCCG
The DNA here is from genome assembly GCF_023061185.1 of Chromohalobacter beijerinckii. Taxonomy (GTDB): domain Bacteria; phylum Pseudomonadota; class Gammaproteobacteria; order Pseudomonadales; family Halomonadaceae; genus Chromohalobacter; species Chromohalobacter beijerinckii. The sequence continues at coordinate 83,633 of NZ_JAKGAK010000012.1, read as the reverse complement.
GCGCCACGCCCGGGGGACAAAGCCGCATTTCGGCACAAGGACTCCTCATGAGTGATTCATCCTCTACGTCGCCGTTTCTCAACGTGCATCAAGTCGCCGAGCTTCTACATCTCAACGAAAAGAAGGTTTATCAGTTGGCCAGCGATGGCGCCATCCCCTCCACCAAGGTGACTGGCAAGTGGTTGTTTCCGAGACGTCTGGTCGAGCAGTGGATCCTCGAGTCCTGCCATCATGGGGTACTGGCTGACCGCTTGATGGTCACGGGAAGCGACGATCCCTTGCTCTCGGCGCTGATCATGCGACTCAATCAGCAGCAGCAGGGGCATGCCTTCTATGGGTATAGCGTGACCGGGACGCAACTGGGCTTGTCATTGCTCTCACAAGGCCGCGCCGATGTGTGCGCCATTCATTGGGGGCGCGCCGAGGAAAGCGAATTGCGCCATCCCGCCCTGGTGAGAAGTCATAGCGGTTATCGTCATTGGGTGCTGGTACGTCTTTTCCGTCGCAGTCAGGGGTTGATCATTCGCGCCGAGGACCGACATCAGCCGCACGACCCCTCAGGGCTCTTCGGTGCCAACCGGCGCTGGGCGATTCGCCAGGAAGGAGCAGGGTCGCAGCGCTTCCTCAAGGAATGGTTGGCTGGGCATCAGTTGCGGCTAGAGCAACTCAATACCCACGCCGTTGCCTATAGTGAACGCGAGATCGCCTCTTTGATCGCCCGCCACGATGCCGATATCGGGCCGGGAACGCTATCCGCGGCCAATGAATTCGGCTTGGGGTTCATCCCCATCACCGAGGAGGCGTTCGATCTGGTGACGCCACGCAACGTGTATTTTCGGTCGCTGTTGCAGCAGATGTTCGATTATCTACACAGCGCTGCCGGCTTGACCCTGGCCCAGTCACTGGGCGGCTACACGCTCGATGAATGTGGCAAGTTGTTGTGGCGGGGCGATGACGTCCAGCATACCTAGCTTGTTGCCGATCGAGTGGGTCGTCTTCGGGGCCTGGATGCTGCTGGGGCTGGCGATGTAGCTCTGGTCGCGCAAGCGCTACGGGGTGGCATACAGCGATCGCATGATGGCACGCGAACTATCCGGTGATAGTGCGGTGAAAGACATCGACTGAATGTCGCCGAGTGCGATGTACAGAGGTGACATGACGCCCGGCCTTGAGCCGGGCGTCATGCGTTACGCGTTCTCGCCGCGCGTGCATACGGAGAGTACCACGGCGTCTGATTCGCTGAGCGAGACCAGAGCGTGGCCCATGTCGCTGTCGAAATAGATGCTGTCACCGTGGGTCAGATGTAGTGGCTCATAGAACTCGGTATACAGCAGGATATCGCCATCGAGCACCATCAGGAACTCTTCCCCATCGTGGCGCACCCATTCGTGGAACTCGTTGAAGTCCCGCGCACGCACGATGGTCTTGAACGGGATCATTCGCTTCTGGGCCAACTGCCACGAGAGGAGCTCATGCTCATAGGTGGGCGTAGGGTGTTGCTGGCCTTCGCCGACGCGAGTCAAATCGCGGCGACCGAGAGTGTGTGACTGCGGTTTGGGCGGCGTCAGCAATTGCGGTAGATCGATTCCGAGGCCGCCAATCAGTTTCTGCACGGCGCTGAAGGTCGGTGAGATCTGGTCGTTCTCGATCTTGGACAGCGTCGAGCGCGCCAAACCGGTACGTTGGCTGACATCTTCCAAGGTCCAGTGGTTGGACAGGCGAATTTCCTTGAGGCGATCACCCAGACGTAGCGGCTCGACGAACGGTTTGCGTCCGGAGGCGATGCGCAGGGCGGCGTCGCTATCGGTTTGGGTAGCCATGGAGTTCCACGATAGGAAATAAAGTTTCCGTTAGGATACCACAGCCCGCTGGGCGCGGGGCGAGCCGGGGTCGTTTTAGAGCGCTTACGGGTCGCCGAGGGGAAAACCCAGCAGCGCCTTGAGGTGCGCCTCGACACTGGTACCCAAGGCATCCAGATGGTAGCCGCCCTCGAGTACCGAAACTAAGCGCCCTTCGGCGTATACACGGGCGATATCCAAAGCAAGTTGCGTTACCCAGAAGTAATCGGACTCGACGAGCTTAAGATCCGCCATGGGATCGTCGCGGTGAGCATCGAATCCCGCCGAGAGCATGATCAACTGTGGCTTGAAGGCTTGCAGCGCGGGAAGCCACTGCGTTTCTACGTCACGCCGGAACACGGTGCCGTCGCTGCCGGCCGTCAAGGGCGTGTTGACGATGTTGCTCCATGTGTCGTCCTGATAGCGCCAAGGGTAGAAGTGAGATTGGAAGCTCGAACAGATCAGGACACTGGGGTCGTCCTTGAAGATATCGACCGTACCGTTGCCTTGGTGGACGTCGAAATCCAGCACAGCGACGCGCTCGACGCCATAACGCTGGCGGGCATGGGCCACCCCGATGGCGATGTTGTTATAGAAGCAAAAGCCCATCGCCGAGCTACGTTCGGCATGGTGCCCGGGTGGGCGCACGGCGCAGAAGACGTTATCCGCCTGGTGACGAAAGACCTGGTCCACGCCACGTACGACTGCGCCGGCGGCGACACGCGCGGCGGCTAGCGTGTCCTGATTCATGTGGGTCTCGCCGTCGAGTTCGCTCAAGCCTTCCTGCGGGGAGTGAGCCTCGAGCATCTCCAGATACTGCGGACAATGCGCAAGGGCGAGCGTCTGCGCTTTTACCGGCTGCGCTTCGGATTGCATGGTATGCGTCAAGACACCGCTCAAGGCCAAGCGTGCGCGTATGGCTTCAAGGCGCTTGGGGCTCTCGGGATGGTTCGGCCCCATGAAATGCTGCATGCAATCGGGGTGGGTGATATACGCAGTGATCATGGGAACTCCATCCAGAGGATGTCTATCGGCTGAGACGATGGGCGCATGCTGTCCGCGGAGGACCTTAAGGCCTGATAGGATGTGAGAACAGTGCCTATAGGTCGAACGATGCCACGTCACTGCGGCCATGACGAGAGGCTTGCGTTACGCGCTGCCTGAAAAATGGTCTGTCATCGCATACCGACTTTACAGTTAGAGCTTAAGTTGCGGCCGCCTGGGCGGTTGGTGAGCGGCAAAGTCGGATCAAGCGGGAGAGATTGCTGTGGGAACGCGTTTTCTGCGTCACTTCTTCGAGCCACATAGCGTGGCAGTAATCGGCGCTTCGGAAAAGCCGCATTCAATGGGCGGTATGGTGCTTGGCAATCTGCTTGAGGCGGGATTTTCCGGCACTCTTTGGGCGGTGAACCCGCGCGGTTATGACACGGTCTACGGCGTCACCTGCGTAAAGCGTATTGCGGATTTGCCCGCCGTGCCGGATCTGGCGATCCTCTGCAATCCGGTAGAAGGCGTGCCGCGGAGCATCGAGGCACTGGGCAAGTTGGGCGCGCGCGCGGCCTTGGTGCTGTCGGGGGGCTCATATCTCGACGATCGAACACAGGATGGCGGTTCGCTTCGAGAGCGTATGCTCAAGGCTGCGCTGCGCTCGGGAATCCGCGTGTTGGGGCCGGAGTGTCTGGGGATCGTGGTGCCCGGCAGCAAGCTCAACGCCACGTATGCCAGCCAGCCGATCAAGGCGGGACGTGTCGCCTATCTAGGGCAGTCGGGGATGCTCGGCAATGCCATGATCGACTGGGCCGCGGGCCGCGACATCGGCTTTTCGCATTTGGTGACATTGGGCGACAGCGTTGACGTGATGCTGTCCGACCTAATGGATTACATCAACCAATACTCGCCGACACGTGCCTTGCTGCTGCATCTGGAACGAGTACACGATGCGCAGCATTTCATGACTGCGTTGCGCGATGCCTCGCGACACCGGTTGGTGCTGGCAATCAAGAGCGGACGCTCGGTGCAGTCGACACTGACGCATGAGCCGCAGACGCCGGGTATCGATAATCGCGACGTGGTGTTCGACGCGGCGTTGGCGCGCGCAGGGGTCGTGCGCGTGGATGATTCCGATGAGTTGTTCGATGCACTGGAAACACTGACGCGCATGCGTCCGTTGCGTGGTGATCGCTTAGCCATCGTGGCGAATGGGTTGGGTCCGGCGCTCTTGGCGATAGACAAGCTGGTGATTGCTGGGGGGAAGCTGGCGGAATTAACTGACGTTACCCGCGATGCGCTGGTGCAGGGGGAATTCGATGTCAGCTTGCCGGGGCGTAATCCCGTCGATTTGGGCGGTAATGCCTCGCCTGAGCGGTTCGTCGATGCGTTGGAGATCGTGGCGGCCGATGCCAACGTAGACGCTGTACTGGTGGTACACGCCCCGACTCGCCTGGCGCCGTCCAAAATAACGGCCGAGGCGTTGATCGCTAATCGCAAGCGCTTCAAGCGCAACCTGCTGACCAGTTGGATGGGGCTCGAGGAAGCGCTCAAGGCACGCCATGAGTGCAATCTGGCGGGCATCCCTACCTATATCTCTCCAGAGAAAGCGGTCAAGGCGTTCATGCACATGGTCGATTATCAGCGTGTGCAGACGCTCCTGCAGGAAACGCCGCCAAGCCTGCCCTTCACGACGCAACCTGACATCCGCGCGCGCTGCCATCGTTTGATCGCCTCCGCCAAGAAACGTGAGCGTGATCGCCTGACGCATCAGGAAACCGCGGAGGTCCTGGCCGCCTATGGCATACCGTCGGCACCGAGCCAGTATGTCTTCGGCCCCGAGGAGGCGTTTCAAGCGGCGCGGGACATCGAAGGCCCCATGGCACTGAAGATCGTGCATGCAAATAACTGCGTGCCGTTTCGCTACCGCAAGCACCCCCATAAGCTCTCTGCGGGCTTGCTGCAAGACCTCGAGACACCGGAGCAGGTGGCCGATGGCGTGCGGCGTCTGGGGGACAAAGTCCGCGAAAAATTCCCCGAAAGCCCGATTTTTAGCTATTGCCTGCAACGTATGCAGCGTGGCAAGGCGTCGATGCAACTCTGTGCGGGCATTACGCGTGACCCGGTGTTCGGGCCGATCATTGTCTTCGGCATTGGCGGTTACAAGATCAATGTGCTGGCGGATCGTCAGGTGGCCTTGCCGCCCCTGAACATGACCCTGGCCAATGAGTTGGTATCGCGTACGCATGCGTACCGCCTGATCCGTGAGCACGCCGCCGACCCCGAACAAGACGTCGAGCGCCTTTGCGAATTGCTAGTCAAGCTCTCGCAGATGGCGTCGGATTTGCCTGAACTCCAGGGGTTGGAGCTCAATCCGCTATTGCTCAACCGCGATGGTGTCGTGGCGGTGGACTTTGCCATGGACCTGGGGCAGCCCGCGCGTCATGCGATCATGCCGTACCCCGAGGAACTTCGTGAATGGCGGGCGTTGGGCAATGGCATGGATGTCGAAGTGCGCCCGATCCGGGGAGAGGACGCGCCGCTGATCACGCTATTCCACGAGCGGCTCTCCGAGGAAAGCATTCGCTTTCGTTACTTCCACCACAAAGCGGACCTGACGCAGCGTGATCTGGCCGTGCTGTCGCAGATCAATTACGACCGCCAAATGGCGTTCATCGCCGAGCATGCGCGAGCCGATGGCAGTAAGGAAATGCTGGGCGTAGTGCGTGTGTGGAACGATCCGGACAACATCCGCACTGAATTTTCCGTGATCATTCGCGATGATCTCCACGGGCATGGTCTCGGTAGCCTGCTGATGGAAAAGATGATCCGCTACTGCAAGGGCATCGGCATCCTCGAGATGGTCGGCACGGTGATGCTCGACAATCAGCCCATGCGCGCATTGCTGAAACACCTGGGTTTCAGTTTCCGCTATAACATGGAAGAGCAGGTGGTCGAGGCCTCCTTGCGGCTCAACGAGCCGAGCAACGATTGGCAGCGACACCGGCTGGAGAGCCCCACGGACTAAGGCTTCTTGGTCGATCCCCCGATGTCGCGGTGAAGCCGTTGAAGGTCGGCTTCGTCGCTTGCCGAGCTCGGCGATCGAGTATGATCGAGGCGCCTGGCGGCGCGCGCCGGGTTATTGAACCATGGATCAATCATCAGCTGTTTTTATTTGAAGCAATATCAATAAGTAGGTATGATTCGATACGAAACATAACGAAATTTTATCTTCATGATCATCTCTTATCATCTCCATGACCATAATAAGAGCCAGGAGACTGACCCGCCAGATACTCGCAACGTGACAACGTGACATTGCCGAGCGCTCTTGCTTCGCAAGGGCATGGCGACGACTTGACCAAAGCAGGCAAGCCTATGACTGAAACAGACGAAACCAATATCAAGATTCAGGTGCGCGGCCTGAGCAAGGTGTTTGGCTCCCAGCCTAAGAAAGCGCTCGAGCTGCGTAACCAAGGGAAAAAGCGTCCCGAGATTCTTGAGAAAACCGGCCAGACTCTGGGTCTTTCCAATATCGACTTCGATGTACGTGAAGGCGAGCTTCTCGTCATTATGGGTCTGTCGGGTTCCGGGAAATCGACGCTGATTCGCTGTCTCAATCGCCTCATCGAGCCCACCGAGGGCGATATCGTGATCGATGGTCAGAACATTCCCAAGCTCAGCGAGAAAGAGCTGCTGGAATGCCGGCGCCGTCACTTCTCGATGGTTTTTCAGAATTTTGCGCTATTTCCGCATAAGACCGTGCAGGAAAATGCCGAATATGGCCTTGAGGTGCGCGGCATCGAGAAAAAATCTCGCGTGGAAAGCGCTCGTAACTCTCTCAAGCAAGTAGGCCTGGACGGCTGGGAAGATGCTTATCCGAGCCAGCTTTCCGGCGGCATGCAGCAACGTGTCGGTCTGGCCCGCGCATTGGCTAATGACTCGACCGTGATGCTGATGGATGAGGCGTTTTCGGCACTCGATCCGCTGATCCGCAAGGATATGCAGCAAGAACTGATCGAGCTGCAGCACCGCATGAAGAAGACCACGATCTTCATCACCCATGATCTTGATGAAGCAATCAGCATCGGTGATCGCATCATCCTTCTCAAGGACGGCGAAGTCGTTCAGATGGGCACGCCCGAAGATATCCTGACGCGGCCCGCTGACGATTATGTGGCGCGCTTCGTAGAGGGCGTGGATATGTCGCGCATCTTCACGGCAAACAGTGCCATGCGTTCCGTGCGTGCCACGGCGCGTGATAGCGACGGCCCGCGCACCGTGTTGCGCAAGATGAGCGACAACGGACTCGACTCCATCTACGTCATCGGTCGTGACCGCACCTTGTTAGGCATCGTGAATGTCGACGACGTCGATGCTGCTGCCAAGGCTGGCAAGGACACGATCAACGAGTTGATCCAGAACGACTTCCCGAAGGCCGGTCCGGATGAACCGATGAACAATCTCTTTGCCATGTTCAACGATAAAAGCTATCCGATTGCCATCGTCGACGACAACCAGCGTCTATTGGGGGTGGTCGTGAAGGGCGCGGTACTTGAGAAACTGGCTGAAGCGGGAGAGCACTGATGGCGATTGATATTCCACGCATTCCCCTCGGCGACGGCATCGAGGGTGGTCTCGATTTTCTAACTTCGCACTATTCCATGGTGACGCGAGGCATCTCGCGTGTTACGCAGAGCGGGATTACGGTACTCAATGATGGGCTGATGTGGCTGCCTGAGTGGGCACTGATGGCGATCATCGCGCTGATCTGCTGGCGGGTTGCCAACCTGCGCCTGGGGATTGGCGCGGTGTTGGGACTGGCCTTGATCTGGAACCTTGGGCTTTGGGACCCGATGATCGAGACCTTGACGCTGGTGGTGATCGCCACTGTGGTCGCGGTAGTCATTGCCATGCCACTTGGCGTGCTCGCGGCCATTTCGGATCGCTTCTATAGTCTCATCATGCCGGTTCTGGATTTCATGCAGACCATGCCGGCTTTCGTTTACCTGATTCCAGCCATTCCTTTTTTCGGGATTGGTTCGGTGTCAGCTATTTTCGCCACGGTGATCTTTTCGATGCCGCCGGCGATACGCTTCACGACATTGGGTATCCGGCAGGTGCCCAAGGACTTGATAGAGGCGGCAGATGCGTTTGGTGCCACACGTAGTCAGAAGTTGATCAAGATACAGTTTCCGCTGTCTCTTCCGACGATCATGGCCGGCATCAATCAGACGATCATGCTAGCGCTGTCGATGGTCGTGATCGCGGCGATGATCGGGGCCGATGGCCTGGGTAGCGAAGTGTGGCGCGCCATCCAGCGTCTGCGTCCTGGCGATGGTTTCGAAGCGGGTATCGCTGTCGTCATCCTCGCCATGTTGCTGGATCGCATCACGCAGGCGCTTCGCAAGCCGAAAAAGAAAACTAGCTAAGAAGCAAGGCGTAACAAAACGCCGTGTATCGAGCATGTGCTCGAAAAGGAACGGCCGCTGGCCGTTCCGGCAGGATCTCCCATCAATAAGAGAAGGGGAAAAACGATGACACGCACTCCATTGACGAAAGCCGTACGCTATGGCGCCATCATGATGGCCGCCGGTGCAGGACTCAATGCGGGCATCGCGCAAGCGCAGGACAGCAAGGGTGATATCACGCTCGCTTATGTCGAGTGGTCCTCCGAAGTGGCCTCCACGAACGTCGTGCGTGCGGTGCTCGAAGAGCAAGGCTATAACGTGGAAATGTCCTCACTGTCAGCCGCTGCGATGTGGCAAGCCGTGGCGTATGGTGATGCTGATGGCATGGTGGCGGCATGGTTGCCTTCCACGCATGAACAGTACCTGAACAAGGTTGGCGACAAGGTCGAGAACCTGGGGCCGAACCTTGAAGGTACTAAGCTGGGACTTGTCGTTCCCTCTTATACCGATATCTCGTCCATCGATGAGCTCGATGACAAGGCCGATGTCGTCAATGACGAGATCGTGGGGATCGATCCCGGTGCTGGCCTCATGAACCTGACTGAGAAGGCGATCGACGAGTACGATCTTGATGATGCTATCAACCTGCAATCGGGTAGCGGTGCCACTATGACGGCTGCGCTGGATAGTGCCATCAAGAACGATGAGGATATCGTGGTCGCCGGTTGGACGCCGCACTGGATGTTCGCACGTTGGGACCTCAAGTATCTGGACGATCCCAAGAACGTCTATGGTGGCGCCGAGCACATCAATACCGTCGTGCGCAAAGGGCTGAAGGACGATATGCCGGAAGCCTACGCGATTCTCGATAACTTCGAGTGGACGCCGGAGCAGATGGGCGAAGTGATGCTCATGAATCAGGAAGAAGATTCCGATCCATATGAAAACGCCAAGAAGTGGGTCGACGAGCATCCCGATGTCGTCGATGAGTGGGTAAACGGCGATAGCTGATAGGCGCTACTTACGACATTATCTGTCGAAGAGTGTTGAAGCAGACGCCCGGTCCTTAGTGGACCGGGCGTTTTGCATGGTGGGCTCGCTGACGTGCTGGAGGGGGCAAGCCTTGAGATTAAGGCGCCAAGCGCGTTTTGCTCCAGGCTGCATCCTGCTCGTGATGGCGATAGCGAATCCGATCATGGAGACGATTGGATTGGCCTTGCCAGAACTCCAGAATATATGGCTTAACACGATAGCCACCCCAGTGAGGGGGACGCTCGACGCTTTGATCGGAATAGACCTGTTCGAAGCGTTGCTTGCGCTCCTCCAGCCATTCGCGGTCGGGAATTTCCACGCTTTGCTGGGAAATCCACGCGCCTAGCTGACTGTCCCGAGGACGGCTGGCGAAATACTCATCAGAAATATTGGCCTCGGCTTTTTCCACGCGCCCTTCGATACGTACCTGCCGATGAAGGGTGGGCCACCAGAAGACCAAGGCAGCATGAGGGACATTCGCCAGCTCACTACCTTTGTGGCTTTGATAGTTGGTGAAGAACACGAAACCTTGCTCGTCGAAATGCTTGAGTAATACCACTCGAGCATGAGGGAGCCCCTGGCTATCCACAGTGGCCAACGTCATGGCGTTGGGATCTTGAGGTTCATGCTCGCGGGCGGCCGAGAACCAGGCGTGAAACAAGTCGATGGGCGACGCCGGCGTGTGCGCGTCGGAGAGTGTCTCGCCAGCGTAATCGCGTCGCAGGTCAGCGATATCATAATTCATGGTCTTCCTCTCCAAGTGTGCATTCATCTCTTTAGCGGGCGGCGGCATTCGACGGACATCCCCGGTGAATGCCTGCGTATCCAGGCGAATGCGGTCATACCCATCAGGATAGCGCTCCAGGCGGTCGAGATAGGTAAAAGTCGTCGTGTCGTTGGCAGAGATTCACCCATGATGAGTGCGCGCGAAGCATGAGTGTCATCCTTATCCAGAGGATTAGGGAGTCTCCCACCAGGCATACAAGGCAAATACTGCGCCACATGCCAGCCAGCCGAGTACCGCGTAGGGTAGGTTCCAGCGCATCATGTCCCGGGACTTGATGCCGTAGCGAACACATAGCGCGAGGTTACTGCCCGATAAGGGGCTACAGCCGGTCCCTAGCGCCCAACTCATGAGAAACAACATGCCCAGCAAGGTAGGATCCGTCCCCAGAGGTTGTACTAGCGGCGCGATCGTGGCGATGCCGACAAGCGGGTGAATACCCACGAATGCCAATATCACGAGAATACCTTGCGTGATCCAGGCAGCGAAACTCCCGAAATGATCAAGCGGCAGGAACTGTCTGTCCGGTGCACTGGCCAGCAGAGCGGCGAGACCGCTCGAGATGAGCCCGGCAGCGAGAAATAACGCGAATTGGGGCCCTAGGCGCGGCAATCCATCGTTGAGTTGTTTATGCAATCTGCCACGACGCTCGCGCGAGGGGACCAGCAGCGTTGCGAATAGTGGCGATACGATGCTGATGATCAAAGGGATAGATAAGCTCGGCCAAATGAAGTGCATCACGATGACGCTCAGCGCCAGTACGCCAGGTAACACAAGACTGCTTTTGCCGAGGGGGTAGCCGATGAATTCGCCGGGCAGGCGCAGCGCATCGATGGCCACCAGCGCCAGCAGAAACAACGACGCCAAAAGCCCCCATGGGAGCAATGCAAGGAAGTCGATGCCCGGCGCATAGGTCAGGGCGACCCCCATGGCGACGAAGAACGGTGACCAGGCTGCTGCCGCCGGGAAGGCGCGTCCCAGGACGATGGCCTGTTGGCGCGTCAAGCGTCCTTGGCGCTGCATGCGGTCCCCGAACAGAAACAGTACGGAAAGATTGATGACTGCCCCGAAGAGGTGGACGCCTAGCAACGTGCCCCAGAAGCTACCGCGCCGTTCGTGCTGCGTATCGTCATCCTTGAGAGGGCGCGCCATGGAGAGAAAGCTGACGCCGGCGAACATCATCAGCAAGGGCTGGTTGACGCTGAGTCCGTCAACCAGCGAGGTCGGCGTCTCGCGCCATAGAGCGACGCCCCAGATGATCACTCCGGCGAGGCCCAGCCATGTGGCCTGTCGTCGGGAGGTTCGTGGCAGTTGCAAGCTCAGGCGCAACGTCGCGAGCCATCCCAGAATCGCGGCCGGCCATAACGGCAGGTGGAGCAACGAGCACGCGATACTGACAACGAGCATCGCGAGAATGAGGCAGCTCGACGGACGTAGCGGCATTTCTTAGCCTGTCAGTTGTTGTCGGCGCCAGCGCGCATACGCGGCGGCGCTAACGAACAAGACGAGGGCTGCGAGTGTTTCTAGCGTCCCCCATACCAGCCGCCCCGGTAGCTGGGCGATCATCAGCCCCTGCAATATATACAGTAGGCTGACGAATGCGAGCATGACGTGTCCACGCGGGCGTCGAGTGATAATAGGAGGCAAGAAGAGCACCAGCGGCAAGAGGCGGACGGCGATGGGCATCAGGCCGATCTGACCGCTGGCATGCAACTGCCAGCCACCGAGAAGCTGTAAGATAGCCAGGGCCGCCAAGCCGCCCCAGACGCCTCGGCGTGCCTGTGTCGTGACATATGCTAAGCCGTGGCGTGTCGCCAGTTGATCGAGTTGTTGACGCATCATGTCGCCTCATGAAGCGAGCGCATGGCCAGGGCGAGACGCCCTAACCGCTCACCCTGGGCGCGAGCCAGCGTTGTTTCGTCGTCATCCAAGGGGCGATCTGCCTGCGCGCCGGCCAGGTGGCTCGTGCCATAGGGTGTGCCGCCGGATTGCGTCGTCAGCAGGCGTGTTTCGCGATAAGGCACGCCTGCGTAGACCATGCCGTGATGCAGCAGGGGAATCAGCATGGTCAATAGCGTGGCTTCCTGTCCGCCGTGCAGGCTGGCCGTGGAGGTGAACGCGGTGGCGGGTTTGTCGGCAAGGACGCCGTTCATCCAAAGCTCGCTGGTGGTATCCAAAAAGTATTTGAGGGGCGAGGCCATGTTGCCAAACCGTGTGGGGCTGCCTAGCGCCAGACCATAGCAGTGTCGGAGATCTTCTAATGTTGCGTAGACGGCCCCCTCGGCGGGAATTTCCGGGTCGACCGCTTCGCATGTCGTGGAAACGGGGGGAACGGTGCGTAGCCGTGCCGCGATGCCGGAAATACTTTCCACGCCGGCGGCGAGCTGCTCCGCCATCTCTCGCGTGGCACCGTTCCGTGAATAGAACAGTACGAGTACATAAGGTGTTTCAGAAGCGGGGCGAGTCATGGGAGGCCTCGTGTCGTGGGACATCGATCATTCGATCAAGTCGAGAAGAGCTTCCGGGGGACGACCGATGCGGGCACGTGTGCCATCGTCGAGTATCGGGCGTTGCATGAGCCGAGGATTGTCGGCAATGGCCTGCAAGCGTTCCTCGTCACTAGGATCCTGGAGCGCTAAGGCTTTCCATTGGGCTTCGCTGGTGCGAACCAAGGCCGGCACGCCGTCATCGAGTCGCTGTGCGAGGCTACGGAGTTGCATGATGTCGAGTGGATCATCGAGATAGCGATGCACGCGGACAACGACGTGGCGGGCCTCGAGCAGGGCCAAGGCCTCACGCGACTTGGAGCAGCGTGGGTTGTGGTAAAGTGTAAAAGTCGTCATGCCTTAACTCCGGCAGCTGGGGTCGACGAATCAAATAATTAGCCAAGCATTGTAGAGTGCCACATGCGACGCCCACAACTCCTCGACCGCCGCTGGCCCGCGCTCATCCTGCGTAGCCTGCGTGAACTGATACAGCGTTTCGACTCTCACGACGGGCTCAAGACTGCCTCGGCGTTGACCTATACCACCTTGTTTGCCGTGGTTCCTTTCATGACCGTCGTCTATGCGATGTTGTCGGCCATCCCCAGTTTTCAGGGAATCAGCGAACAGCTCCAGGGCTTGATCTTCAGCCAGTTCGTGCCCGCCACGGGATCGGCGTTGGTCGAGCACCTGCGTGACTTCTCTCGCCAGGCGCGTAGCCTGACGTTGATCGGGCTGATTTTTCTGCTGGTGACGGCCGTCATGATGATGGTCACCGTCGAAAGGGCATTCAACACGATCTGGCATGTGTCGCGCAGTCGGCGGGGAGTGTCCAGTTTTCTGCTGTATTGGGCGGTGCTGACGCTTGGCCCGCTGTTGGTCGGTTCGGGATTTCTGTTGTCTTCCTACCTGGCGTCATTGACCCTGGTACGCGGCGCCGCTGATGTGCTGGGCGGCCCGGCGACCTTCCTTCGTCTGTTGCCGCTGACACTGAGTTTCACGGCATTCGTCTTCATTTACATGGCAGTTCCCAATTGCCGCGTTCGGTTTCGGCATGCCGTGGCTGGGGCAGGGGTGGCGGCATTGGCGCTGGAGCTTGCCAAGGGGGCCTTTTCGCTTTATGTCACCTATTTCCCATCTTACCAAGTGATCTACGGCACTTTTGCTGCCGTTCCCTTGTTCTTGATATGGGTGTTCCTGTCTTGGTCGATCGTGTTGGTAGGGGCCGAGCTGGCCGCTTGGCTGAACGAGCGGCGGCGTGTCGAATGGCGCTATTGGCCGCCGTTCTGGCAAGCCTTGGGCGTAGTGTCTCGACTTCACGAAGCGCATCAGCATGGGCGATCGCTTGCCGATCGAGAATTGGCGATGTGCCTGGGGCTGCGGTACACGGAAGTGATGACGCCGCTGGAAAAGCTGGGGGTTGCTGCTCAGTTGGACAATGATCGCTGGATGCTGGGGCGCGACTTGGGCGTGTTGACGCTCTGGGAGTTTCAGCGCGCCATGCCGTGGCCGGTGCCACTCGGCGAAAATGCGCCGACGAGTGAAATGACGCTCGTGCATGCTGCACTCCAAGAAGCCGAAGATCACTGCCAGCAGGTGTTGACCCAGCCCATGGAACGCCTACTGCACACGCCTCGGGAATGATACGGTTTTCCTGAGGCATGCTTTATACCGTTATCTATCTTTGATAAGCCAAATCTAAAAATTCATAACCGTCGATAGACCCAAGCACTTTGCCCGTTATGGAGTTTGACGTTTACACGCCGATAACGCTCCCCTAAATGTTCGTATCGGTCCAAACGTTTGAGCTCATCGCTTGTGACCGAAAGGGTATATCCATCGACCTGCTCGTTAGGCGCCGGTGAAATATCCAGCTCATCTCGGGTATAGCCTTGGAGCGTGGCGGGTGTTGCGGTGCCGGCACGTCCCATGACCAACCAGCGGATCGGAGCATAACGCAGGGTGCCATAGACGAACACTCTGTGATGCTCGAGACGACGATCCATGATTGGCGGATTGTCTGGTGCTTCATAGCCATAGGGACTCTGGAAGGTGTACCAGAGATAGCCGAACCCGAGGACGATAGCGATCACGGCGAGAAGCCCGATTCTATAGACCCAGCGCATTGGCATCTCCCAAGTTCTTGAAGCGCGAGGCTACGGACGAGTGAGGTAGGGCATCTGCGTTTATGCTTGCCGCCAAGGGCGGGGAGTGTGGCATTATCTCGTTAGCTTGGGAACCGTCGAGGCTTCTCGAGATCGTAGGCCATAGGAGAGCAAGCCAATGAGCCAGCACATGCGAGACGATCTATTTCGGCAGGCGTTAGGGGAAGACGTTCAGCCCTTGACTAAAGGCCGCGACAAGGCGGACGTTGAACATTCTCCCTCCGCTCCTTCAGAGGCTCAATTGGCTCGCCGCGCTCAGGCTGAGGCCGATGACAAAGAGAGCAATTTCTTATCCGATGAATTCGTCGACCTGATAGGGCCGGCCGATCCCATGGAGTACCGCCGGGACGGCATTCAGATAGGCGTGCTCGAGCGTTTACGTCATGGCGGTTATGCTCCGGAAGCGTCTTTACACTTGCAAAAGAAGCCGCTTGAGGTGTGCCGCCGCGAACTGTTTCGATTCATACGAGACGCGCAAGAGCATGATCTGCGCTGTGTCTTGGTCGTTCATGGCCGCAGCAAAGAAGCCGAAGGACAGGCGAATATCGTACGCTCGTACATCGGTAAATGGCTGGCGCAATTCGACGACGTGCAGGCTTATGTCTCGGCGCATAAAAGCCACGGCGGTTTGGGTGCCACCTATGCCATGTTGCGGAAGTCGGAGCGTGCCCGCGCCAGAAATCGCGAACGCCAGCAGAAACGGCGGGGGTAGTTCCCTATCTTGAATGATAAAGCGGGGGAGAAGGCCGACGTCGTTCTCATGTGAATCGCACGTC
Organism: Chromohalobacter beijerinckii; assembly: GCF_023061185.1. Taxonomy (GTDB): domain Bacteria; phylum Pseudomonadota; class Gammaproteobacteria; order Pseudomonadales; family Halomonadaceae; genus Chromohalobacter; species Chromohalobacter beijerinckii. The sequence goes on along the minus strand of NZ_JAKGAK010000012.1, from coordinate 68,157 downwards.
GGCCAGTACCTGCTCAGTGTCAGGCGCTTTCGCGCATACGCCGTCTGAACAAGGGTTCCGGCGTGTCGGTGCCGGGCTGATAGCTGAGGCTGAACGTGTCCAGAGCGTTGAGCGCATCTTCGACGACTTGATCCTCGCGTAGCAGGAAGGCATCGAAGCCGCAGCGCGACATGTAATACAACTGATCGATCAAGACATCCCCAACCGCGCGAATCTGACCCTGGTACCCATGGCGCTCCCGCAGCTGGCGCGCGATGCTGTAGCCACGGCCATCGGTGAACTTGGGAAAATCGATCGCGATCAGCGGCGCATCGAGTAGTTGCTCGGCGAGCTCGGGGGTGAGCTCGGTATCGCTGGCCAGCAGTGGTGCGACGTCATCGCCGGGCGCTTCTTGCCACTCCACCAGCGGGAGGATGACACGCCCGTTCTCGGGGCGTGATGCATCTTCTTCGCAAAGTACCCATTCATCGTCCTGGATGCGGCGATCGGCAATCAGGGTGCGTGACTGATCAGGCATAGACATGCTCCTTGAAGGGCTTCAAGCCGATGCGGCGATACGTATCGAGGAAGGTTTCGTCGGCCGTGCGCTCCCCGACGTAGACCTTCAGCAGCTTATCGATCACGTCGGTCACATCTTCACGATAGAAGGAGGGGCCGAGAATCTTGCCCAGCGACGATTCGTTGCCCTGACTGCCGCCCAGCGAGATCTGATAGTACTCCTCGCCTTTCTTGTCGACGCCGAGAATGCCGATATGCCCCACGTGGTGGTGTCCGCAAGCATTCATGCAGCCGGAGATGTTGAGCTCCAGCGGCCCCAGATCATACAGAAAGTCGAGGTTTTCGAAGCGTTCCTGAATTTCCTGGGCGACCGGGATCGACTTGGCATTGGCCAGTGAGCAGTAATCGCCACCGGGGCAGCAGATCAGGTCGGCCAGCGTGCCCACGGTGGGGTTGGCCATGCCCAGCGTCTCGAGTCGTTGCCAGAGGTCTTCCATGCGATCCACCGGCACATCGGTCAGCACCAGATTTTGCTCGTGCGTGACACGCAGCTCGCCATAACTGAATTCGTCAGCCAGGTCCGCGACAGCGGCCATGTCTTCGGAGGTCACGTCGCCGGGCGAGTGATCATGACGCTTGAGTGATAGCGTCACGGCTTTGTAACCGGGAACCTTGTGATCGGTGACGTTGTTGGTCACGAAGCGGGCGAAGGAACGATTCTCTCCACGTAGGCGATCGTAGGCCTGGATGGCGTCCTCGGCGACAGCGCGACGGGGCGGTTCGACGAAGTGGTCGGTCACGGCGGAGACAGCCTCTTCGGTCAGCGTCTGAGGGCCATCCTTGAGATGGGCCCATTCCGCTTCGGCACGGCGCCTAAACTCGTCGATACCCAGCGCCTTGACCAAGATCTTGATGCGCGCCTTGAACTTGTTGTCGCGCCGACCGTATTGGTTGTAAACGCGCAGGATCGCTTCGAGATACGTCAGCAGATGTTGCCACGGCAGGTCTTCACACATCACGGCGCCGATCATCGGCGTACGCCCCAGACCGCCACCGGCGAGTACCTTGACGCGCACGTCGCCGTCCTCGTTACGCCAGAAGCGTAGACCCACATCATGCACCTGGATGGCCGCACGGTCTTCCTCGGCACCGGTCACGGCGATCTTGAACTTGCGCGGCAGGTAGGCGAACTCGGGGTGGAAGGTCGACCACTGACGAATGAGTTCGCACCAGGGGCGAGGATCGACATCCTCGTCGCCGGCGATGCCGGAGAACTGATCGGTGGTGGTATTACGGATGTCGTTGCCACTGGTCTGGATGGCATGCATTTGCACGCTTGCCAGGTCGGCCAAGATGTCCGGTACGTCCTCTAGCTTCGGCCAGTTCAGCTGCAGGTTGGTGCGCGTAGTGAAATGGCCATAGCCGCGATCGTAGCGTGCGGCGATCTCGCCCAGCTTGCGTAGCTGATAGGAGGCCAGCATGCCGTAGGGAATAGCAATACGCAGCATCGGCGCATAGCGCTGGACATAAAGGCCATTCTGCACGCGCAGCGGTAGAAATTCCTCGTCGCTGATCTTACCTTCGAGATAGCGGCGCATCTGGTCGCGGAACTGGGCGACGCGCTCGTCTACGAGCGTTTGGTCGTACGTGTCGTACCGATACATACAGGCGGTGTCCTGCTAGTCACATGGATTGCCGTAGCAGGGCACCTTACCCTGCCTTCTATATTCTTTGAAAGAATAAATAATAATAGCTTATTGCGTTTATGTTATTAAAAAAGAGTATTCGATGGCGTGTCTCATTCAGGGTCATAAGACAGCACCGGCGACAACCAGCGCTCGAGCTCTTTCAGTGGCATTTGCTTGCGTACTGCCAGCGATTCGACCTGGTCTCGGCCAATCTTACCCGTAGAGAAGTATTTCGAACTCGGATGCGAGAGGTACCAACCGGAAACCGCCGCCGAGGGCCACATGGCGTAACTGTCGGTCAGCTCGATACCCGTCTTGGCCGTGGCATCCAACAGCCGGAAGAGCGTGGCCTTCTCGGTATGGTCGGGGCAGGCAGGGTAGCCGGGGGCAGGACGAATGCCTTGGTATTTCTCGGCGATCAGCGCCTCGTTGTCCAGGGTTTCATTGGGCACATAACCCCAGAATTCCTTGCGCACGCGCTCGTGCATGCGTTCGGCGAAGGCTTCCGCGAGGCGATCGGCCAAGGCCTTGACCATGATGGCGTTGTAATCGTCACCGGCCGCTTCATATTGCTTCGCCAGCTCGTCCGCGCCATGCCCGGTGGTCACCGCGAAGCCGCCTATCCAGTCCTGCTTGCCACTTGGCTCGCCGTTTTCCAAATCACGCGGTGCGATGAAGTCGGCGAGGCTCTGGCAGACGCCATCGCGATTCTTGGTAGTCTGCTGGCGAATATGATGAAGACGCTCGGCTACTTCACTGCGCGAGCTGTCAGCATAGACCTCGAGGCTGTCGTCGTCGACGCTATTGGCCGGCCACATGCCGATCACGCCACGCGCCGTTATATGGCGCTCATCGATCAGCTTACGAAGCATCGCCTGGGCATCGGCAAATAGGCTGCGAGCCGCTTCGCCAACCACCTTGTCCTCGAGGATCTTAGGATACTTGCCAGACAACTGCCAGCTCATGAAAAAGGGCGTCCAGTCGATGCGCTCGACCAACTCTTCCAACGGATAATCGTCGAATACCTTGAGCCCACTGAAGGTCGGTTCGGGCGGCGTGTAATCGGCCCAATCGAGAGCGGGACGGCGTTCGCGCGCCTCACTGTAAGCGAGATCGGCGGCCTTGGGGCGACGCTTGGCATTGCGCTCGCGGACCTTGTCGTATTCCGCGCGGATCTCCTCGACATAATTCGGCTTGAGGGTCGGCGAGAGCAAACGGCTGGCGACGCCAACGGCGCGCGAGGCATCGCTGACGTAGATGATCGGCTGCTCGTACTGTGGTGCGATCTTGACCGCGGTATGGGCCTTGGAGGTCGTCGCGCCGCCGATCAGTAGCGGAATCGTGAAGTCCTGACGCTGCATTTCCTTGGCTACATGGACCATCTCATCCAGCGACGGCGTGATCAGCCCAGATAGACCGATGATGTCGGCGTTATGCTCGCGCGCGGCGGCGAAGATCTTCTCCGCCGGAACCATCACGCCCAGGTCGATCACCTCGTAGTTGTTACACTGCAGTACTACGCCGACGATGTTCTTGCCGATGTCATGTACGTCGCCCTTGACCGTGGCCATGACAATCTTGCCCTTGGCCTGGGTGCCCGCGCTCTTCTCGGCTTCGATGTAGGGGATGAGATAGGCGACCGCCTGTTTCATGACCCGCGCTGATTTGACCACCTGGGGCAGGAACATCTTGCCATCGCCGAACAGATCGCCGACCACGTTCATGCCATCCATCAGTGGGCCTTCGATGACCTCGATGGGGCGCTGGGCGCGCTGTCGCGCCAGTTCGGTGTCGTCTTCGATGTACGCAGTGATGCCCTTGATCAAGGCATGTTCGATGCGCTTCTCGACTTCCCAGCTACGCCATTCCAGGTCTTCCTTCTTCTCGCCGCCACTGCCGTCGCCTTTGTATTTATCGGCGATATCGAGCAGGCGTTCCGTGCCGTCGTCGCGACGGTTAAGCACTACGTCTTCGACCGCATCGCGCAGTTCGGCGGGCAGATCGTCGTAGACCGCCAGTTGGCCGGCGTTGACGATCCCCATGGTCAGCCCAGCCTTGATGGCGTGATAGAGGAAGACCGAGTGGATCGCCTCGCGCACCGCGTTGTTGCCTCGGAAGGAGAACGACACATTGGACACGCCGCCCGAGAGCATGGCATGCGGCAAGTGCTCGCGAATCCACTTCGATGCCTCGATGAAATCGACGGCGTAGTTGTTGTGCTCTTCGATGCCTGTGGCGATGGCGAAGATGTTGGGGTCGAAGATGATGTCCTCGGCGGGGAAGCCGATATCGTCGACCAGCAGGCGATAGGCGCGTTCGCAGATTTCCGTTTTGCGCTGGAAGGTGTCCGCCTGGCCGTCCTCGTCGAAGGCCATGACCACGATGGCGGCGCCATACCGGCGGCACGCCGTGGCCTGTTGGCGAAATGCATCTTCGCCTTCCTTGAGCGAGATTGAGTTGACCACCGCCTTGCCCTGGACGCACTTGAGGCCTGCCTCGATGATCTCCCACTTGGAGGAATCGAGCATGATCGGCACGCGCGAGATATCCGGCTCCGAGGCGATCAGATTCAGGAAGCGCACCATGGCCTCCTGAGACTCGAGCATGCCTTCATCCATGTTGATGTCGATGACCTGGGCGCCATTTTCGACTTGCTCGAGCGCCACTTCGAGAGCGGTAGTGTAGTCCTCTTCCTTGATCAGGCGCTTGAAGCGCGCCGACCCGGTCACGTTGGTACGCTCGCCGACGTTGACGAACAGGGAGTCCGCTTCGATGTTGAAGGGCTCCAGCCCCGAGAGCCGGCACGCCTTGGGACGCTCGACGACCTGGCGCGGCGCCAGCTCGCCAACGGCATCGCGAATGGCGGCAATGTGCTCCGGCGCGGTACCGCAACAGCCACCGATGATGTTGACCATGCCGCTCTCAGCGAATTCGCGCACGATCGACGCCATTTCCTCGGCGGTCTGGTCGTATTCGCCGAATTCGTTGGGTAGCCCCGCGTTGGGATGCGCTGAGACGAAGGTATCGGCCTTGTGGGAGAGTTCTTCGAGATAAGGGCGCAACTCCGCCGCGCCGAGGGCGCAGTTGAGCCCGACGGAAAGCGGCTGAGCGTGACGGATCGAGTTCCAGAACGCCTCGGTGGTCTGTCCGGACAGCGTGCGTCCGGAGGCGTCGGTAATGGTGCCCGAGATCATCACCGGCCAACGCGCGCCACGCGCCTCGAACAGCCTCTCGAGCGCATAGATGGCTGCCTTGGCATTGAGCGTGTCGAATATGGTCTCGATCATGAATAGATCGACACCGCCGTCTATCAGGGCGTCGGCCGCCTCGTAGTAGTTGTCGAACAACTGATCGAAAGTGACATTGCGCTTGGCGGGGTCGTTAACATCCGGCGAGAGGGACGCCGTGCGCGAAGTTGGCCCCAGTACACCGGCCACATAGCGGGGCACGCCGGTTTCCGAACTCACCGCCTCGCAGACGTCTTTGGCCAGGCGTGCGGCTTCGCGATTGAGCTCGGGGACCAGTGACTGCATGCCGTAATCGGATTGCGACAGCTGGGTGCTGTTGAAGGTATTGGTCTCGACGATATCCGCGCCGGCTTCGAGATAGGCACGGTGGATGTCACGCACCACATCAGGACACGTCAGCACCAGCAAGTCATTGTTGCCTTTGAGATCGCTCGGCCAATCGGCGAAGCGTTGTCCCCGAAAGTCGTCTTCATCCAGCTCATAGCCCTGCAACATGGTGCCCATGCCACCATCGAGGATCATGATGCGCCGTGCCAGCTGTTCGTGAAGCGACGAGAACGAAGCGGCGAGTGTTAATGACGAAGCAGTGGCGGCAGGCATGTCGGCGTATTTCTCCAGCGGGATCCGAGCGATAGGGTGAACGTCAGCGAGACCGGCACGAGGCTGATGTCACGCAGGCGATATACGAGGCGGGGATGGTACCAGAAGCTCCGCAATGTGGGCAGTCGCCAAGACCCAGCAAAATACTCGGGATTGTGTCGAGCGACGCTTTTTCATACCATGAAGGCAACATCTCAGGTAGAGAGTAACGTGTTATGAGCCAGCCCATCCAAATTACCGACAACGCTCAGGAATATCTTGCTGAGCTGTTGGCCAAGCAAAACGTCGAAGGCATCGCGGTGCGCATCTTCATCACCCAGCCGGGGACGCCATATGCCGAAACTTGCCTGGCTTATTGCCGCCCGGGCGAGGAAGAGCCCAGCGACGAGCGTCTCGATCTGGACAAGATCACGGTCTACCTCGAGAAGAACAGTATCGCGTTTCTCGAAGAGGCGGTGGTCGACTTCAATGCGGATCGCATGGGTGGCCAGCTGACCATCAAGGCGCCCAACGCCAAGATGCCGAAAGTCAATGCCGACAGTCCGCTCGAGGATCGTGTCAATTACGTGCTTTACAGCGAAATCAATCCCGGCCTGGCGGCTCATGGGGGTGAAATTCGCCTGATGCAGTTGACCGAGGAAAATATCGCGGTGCTGCAGTTCGGTGGTGGTTGCCAAGGTTGCGCCGCGGTCGATATAACCCTCAAGGATGGGGTCGAAAAGACGCTGGTCGAACGTGTTCCCGAACTGGTCGGTATCCGTGACGTCACCGACCATACCGACGATACCAACGCTTATTACCGCTGAACGACGCTAGACACGACCACTCCCAAGTCGTGACAGTCCGAAGCCAGCATCGAAAGCCCGCCATGTGCGGGCTTTCGTCATTTCGAGGTCTGGTGGCCGGGAAGTGTCCGTATTTCGAATTAGACGACGAAGGGGGGTAGTGGCAGGCGTGCCAGCTTTTCGCGCAGCTCGCGATTGACGGCGTGCTGTTGCTCGAGTTCACGCTCTGCGCGCCGGCTGTCGCTTTGCGTTTGCTGTAGTTGCCCTTGGCTTTCCCGTAATTTGCTTTCCAATGACTGCCGCTGCGAGGTTTCGCTGCGTGCCTTTTCTTCCAGTGTCGTGTATTGGCGGCGCTGCTCGGCGAGCTCGGCTTGTACACGCTCGAGCTTCTGTTCCAGTGATGCAGTGCGTTTTTGGGCCTGCTTTTCGATATTCTGGCGCTCCTGACGCGCGTCATCGAGAAGTCCCATCAAGCGTGCTTCCGCCGCTTCGTGGCGCTGTTCCTCTTGTTTCAGCTGCGTCTGATGCTCACGTGAGAGCTCTGCCATGGCTTCACGGTTCTCACTGCGAGCAGTTTCTAGTTGGCGCTGATGTTTCTGGCATTCCTCGTCGAGTTGCTGCACGCGTCGTGCCTGCTGGGTTTCCTGCTGATGGGCCGCTTGCAGTTCGCTTTGCGCGTTGGCCAGTTGCATTGTCTTTTCTTCCAGCCGCGCTTGTGCCTGCTCGAAATGCGTATTCAATGCTGCCAGGCGCTCCTCGGCGTCAGCTGCCTTACGGTCGGCGGCTTTGGCCCCGGCTTGCGCCTCTTCGACACGCTGATCGGCCTCCTGACGATAATGCGCTAGGGATTCAGCCGCCAGCGCCTGGGCTTTTTCCCAGAGATCCGTCATCCATGCCTGTAGCGCCTCCGGCGGTGTCTCGCTCGACGTGACATCCCGGTTCCGCTCCCGCCGTAAACGCCACTCCCGTAGATGATCGCTGATCGTCGTGAAGCTCCCCGTGCCCAGAATGTCGCGGATCTTCTGGACGGTAGGGGCGTCGTTTTGACGTAGCAGCGTATCGATCGCGTGCTGCACGTCCTCGTATTGAATGCCGTTGCGGGCCATGTCGAGTCCTCTGTACCGGGCGCCACAAAGGGCGTTGGATTACTCCTCACAGCATACCCCGTTACCTGGAATTGGCCAATATTACATTAAACGTAATACGTAAAATACATTATGAAACTGCCTATAAATTCAAGATTACGCGCATTATCTTGAATTTTTGAACGTAACGACGGACACTGCTCGACATTGGAAGCAGAGAGGGCATGAGCCGTCATGCAAGACGAGCGGAGGCAGGAACAGCAAGAGCAGGAACTGGAAGGGCCGCTTGAAGCGATCGTCGCGCTCGAAACCAGTGCTGCCACGGTGACAGTGGAAGCGGGCGAGAAACGCAGCATGCGGCGTGAGGCGCATATCTCGGCTCATACCGATGTAGACGCCGTTGCACTCTGGTTGCGTGAATTCCAGTCGAGTCCTCAGACATGGCGCGCCTATCGCAAGGAAGCCGAGCGTTTGTTGTTGTGGCTTCAACGGCGCGGCGAAGCGTTAGGGGACGTCCGGCGTGACACGCTGGATACCTATGAACGATTCCTGGCTGACCCTCAACCGGCAGCATTGTGGCAGGGGCCGTCACGGCCTCGACATGCGCCGCAGTGGCGGCCGTTTCGTCAGCCGCTATCGGCGGCCAGCCGGCGCCAGGCATTGGTCATCCTGCAGGGCATGTTCGCCTGGCTGGTCGAGGCGGGATGGCTCGAACACAATCCGTTTCGTCTGATGCGTGACAAGCGTCGTCGCATGGACAATCGCAGCGAACGTATCGAGCGTTATCTCGAAAGGACGCTGTGGAAGCGCTTCTGGGCATGGCTGGAAGTGGCGCCATCCACGAAGGCGGGCGACGGCGCCTATTATCGTTGGGCGCGGCGCCGGTTTCTATTTGGCTTTGCCTACCTGCTGGCGCCGCGCCTCGGCGAGATAGCGCAGGCACGCATGGGCGACTTCATTCAGCGTGAAGGGCGCTGGTGGTGGCGAGTTGTGGGGAAGGGCGACAAGCTGGCCGAGGTGCCGGTTCCGCCTGATATGATGAAACTGCTCGCAGATTGGCGGATGACGCTGGGCATGTCGCCGCAGCCCGAGCCTGACGAGACCACGCCGCTGCTGCGAGCGCTGGATGGCCAGCGCGGGGTAGGGGATAACCAGCTCTATCGGCTGATTCGCGAGACATTTCGTGCGGGCTACCAAGCCCTTGACGACCTGCCGGAAGCCAAGCGCGCTCCGCTACAACAGGCCACGCCTCATTGGTTGCGCCACACTGCATTGACACACCAGGCGCAGGCCGGTGTGGAATTGCGCTATCTGGCCAGTACCGCTCGTCATGCACGTCTGGATACCACCGCGCGCTATCTGCACGCCGAGGCTGAAGAGTGGCATCGTCAATTGGCGCATCACCAGCTCGGGGACGCCGACACACATGGCGATGGCACGTTATAATGAGCAATCGATTTGCGAGGAGGGTGCATGACAGCACGAGAAGCACAAGCCGAACTGGCCGATGAGTTCGCCATATTCGACAACTGGATGGATCGCTACCAGTACATCATCGACATGGGCAAACAATTGCCGACATTCCCTGAGTCGTTGAAAAGCGACGACACCAAGATTCAGGGCTGTCAGTCGAATGTCTGGATCCACGACCGCCTGGAGGATGGCCGGCTGCATTTCGATGCAACCTCCGATGCCGCCATCGTCTCGGGGCTGATCGCCGTTCTGCTGCGGATCTACAACGACCGGCCCCCCAGCGAGATTCAGGCGACGCCGCCGGACTTCCTGGGCGAGCTTGGTCTCGACAAGCATTTGTCACCGACGCGTAGCAACGGATTGCATGCCATGCTTGATCGAATCTATACGGTGGCAAAGCAAGCCGCCTAGCGTGTCTGAATGGTCTGCTAAGTGCCTGCGTTCTCCACGAGCAACGCGGGGCCAGAGGGCCTTCAGCGCGTATTGGAGTGTTCGTGATCGGCGTGAGAGTCGCAGTCGCCTGGCCCGGGCGGCACCGGATCGACACCGCCGGGGTGGCCGGGATGGCATTTCAGAATTCGCTTGAGCGCCAGCCAACCGCCTTTCAGGGGGCCATGAATCTGGATGGCTTCCACTGCGTATTGCGAACAGCTGGGCCAGAAGCGACAGCGTGGGCCAAGCAGAGGACTAATGACGTACTGATAGCCGCGCAGCAGACCGATCATGACACCGGAGAGGCACTTGCCGAGCAGTCGCATGGCTAGCGCTGGCCGTATAGCTCGGCGGGATCCATCAGTGGCGCGCTGCCGACTTCCGCTGTTTCCTCGCCTAATGCAACATAGAAGCAGCTACGCCGCCCGGTGTGGCATGCAGGTCCTTGCTGATCGACGCTCAGCAACAGAGTGTCACCGTCGCAATCGAGATGCGCCGCCACCAACTTCTGAACCTGCCCGGAAGATTCACCTTTGCGCCACGGTTTGCCGCGTGAGCGCGACCAGTAGCAGACACGCCCGGTGGCGAGCGTTTCCTCCAGCGCGGCGCGATTCATCCATGCCATCATCAACACCTCGCCGCTCTCATGCTGCTGCGCAATGGCGGGAATCAGCCCGTCAGCGTTCCAACGCACGGCGTCGAGCAACGTACTGGTCGGTTCGCGCGTGCCTTGCGTTGCCGGCTCGAGTTGCTTGAAGAGATCGGTCATGGCGTGTCGTCGTCTTGGCGTTGGATGAGTTAAGCGGACGCTTGCTCGGTGCAGGATGCACACAGGCCCAGCAGTTCGATGGTTTGTCGCTCGATACGGTAGCCTTGTTGACGAGCTACCTGGGTCAACTGCTCGTTGACGTCGTCGAGGTGCAGTTCTTCCACTCGACCGCACGAACGGCATATCAGTAGTTGGAAGCCATGCGCATGCTCGGGACAAGGGCAGGCAACATAGGCGTTGAGCGATTCGATGCGATGGACCAGGCCTTGCTCAATGAGAAACTCCAGCGCGCGATAGACGGTCGGGGGGCGCGCCGAGGCATGCTCCGTAGCGAGACGGTCAAGCAGATCATAGGCTTTGAGACCGCCTGGCGAGGTGGCAATCATCTCCAAGACACGTCGCCGTATCGGAGTGAAGCGCGCACCGTGCTTGTGGCACTGGCGTTCCGCCTGAGTCAGTAGCGCATGGGAGTCGAGCATCGCAACACCATCGTTCTCGGTAGTGCGGGGCATTCTACGCCGTTGCCCCGGGCGGGGCCAGACGTGCCCGGCCTTCCGCTCCGGTCATGCGGAACTGGCCAGCTCTCCCTCGCGCGCGAAATGCCGCTGTGCGAAAGCGACGCGTGCTTCGACCGAGCGTGTCTCGGCTTGCTTCTCGATCAGGTCCAGTCGCCGCCTTAACCCTTCGCCATTGGCCATCTGAATGGCTAGCCCCGGGCGTGCGTTGAGTTCGAGGAGCATTGGGCCGTGGTGGCGATCGAGCACCATGTCGGTGCCCAAGTAACCGAGTCCGGTCATTTCATAGCAGCTGGCTGCCAGGTGGAGCAGGGCATCCCAACCTGGAACGTACAAGGAGGCCAGGCCGTGGCCGGTGTCGGGATGGTCTTCGCGCGGGCGATTGAACTGCACGCCTCGCAAGGCCGCACCCGTGGTGATGTCGAGCCCTACGCCGACGGCGCCCTGGTGCAGGTTTGCCTTACCATCCGACGCCGCCGTGGAAAGGCGCATCATCGCCATGACTGGATACCCGCGAAAAATAATGACGCGGATATCGGGCACGCCTTCGTAGGTATACGCGGCGAAGACTTCGTCGAAGGCGATCAAGGACTCGATAACCGCGACATCGGGCGTGCCGCCCAGTGAATAAAGCCCGGACAGGATATTGGAAACGTGACGTTCCAGGTCCACCCGTTCGATACGCGCACCACTGGGCTTGACGTAACCACCATCCTGTTGGCGTTCGACGACGAGAATGCCCTTGCCGCCACTGCCCTTGGCGGGTTTGATGACGAAACCTGGTGCGTCTTTCACCATCTCGACGACGTGCTTCACGTCGAATTGCGTGCTCACGGTACCGATCAAGTCTGGCGTAGTAATTCCATGGTGCTTGGCCAGGAGCTTGGTCTGCAGCTTGTCGTCGACGAGAGGATAGAGCCGGCGATCGTTATAACGACCGATGTAGCGTATGTTACGGCGGTTCATGCCAATGACGCCCTTGGCCTGCAACCTGGCTGGAGTCGCCCACATATCAGTCATCCTTCGCCAGGGGCTGGAAGCGTCGCAATTCCAGCAAACGGTATCCGGTATAATTCCCCAGCAGCAGAATCATGGCCATGAGAATCAGCTGTACGCCCAGGAAGTTAAAGGTGATGTGGCGGACCCAAGGATTGTTCATGGCTAGATAGGCCAGCACGGCAGTCAGCAGGCTGCCGAATCCTTGCTTGAGGACTTCTTTCGGGCCTTCTTCCTCCCATAGGATCGACATCCGCTCGATGGTCCAGGAGAGAATGATCATCGGGAAGAAGGTGATGGTCAGCCCCGCATTGAGGCCGAAGCGATAGGCCATGACCGAGAACAACGAAATGATGGCGATGACCGTTATGATCACCGCCGACACTCGCGCCACCAGTAATAGATTGAGTCGCGATAGATAGCTGCGAATCACCAGGCCTACGGCGACGACGAGCAGGAAACCGACCAACCCGGTGATCAAGGTCGTTTGGATGAAGGCCAGAGCGATCAACACCGGCATGAAAGTACCGGAGGTCTCGAGCCCCACGAGAACGCGCAGCAGCACGACGACCAGCGCCCCAATGGGAATCAAAAGGATCGTCTTGAAAAGGGCCTGTTCTTCGATGGGCAAGCTGTGAATAGAGAAGTTCAGCAGGGTATCGTCGGCAAACTGATTGCGCACCGCAACCGATGCCGGCTCGTTATGACGCAACATGGAGAAACTCACGCGAGAGTCGCTGCCCCCCTGGACTTCGAGCACGGCATTGCCGTGACGCTCCCACAGCAAGAGATCATCCGGCTTGCCTTGCTCGCCCGTCCGGGGATTGATCAGTACCCATTTCTCATTTTCGAACACTTGCAGCCACGGGGTCAGCGACTGTCGACGACGGCCGTCTTCCAGCCTCAGCCCATTGACGATCCGAGCGTGAACATTGGCTTGATTGAGTAAGCGGGTCAGCAAGACAGGGCGCTCGTATTGAGAGAGCAGAAGTCGAGCGTTTTCCCCCTGGCGTTGATCGGTGAACTCCTTGATCAACTCACGCGTGAACGTGAAGGCATCCGCCGAGCGCTCATGTGCCTGGTCGATGACTTCTCTCGCAGCGGTATCGTAGGGCCGCTCCCAGCCGATATCGCGTTGCAATGCTGGAGGTTCGGCCAGAAACTCTTCCTCGCCATCGGTCACCAGCAACTGCGCTGAGTAATAAAGCTGCTGGGGCCCATTGGCTTGCCGGATTGCCCACTGCGCATGGCGTGCTTTGTCGTCACGCAGATATGATAGTCCGAACCCCGAAGAGGCGGTGTTTTCCGTCAGCAGACGAAAGCCTGGCTGGTTGGAGGGCAGGGCAAGATCGATTCTGACGGGGCCGTTCTCGGCATCGAAGTTGACCTGTGCCTCGACTTCCCATATCTGGCGTTGCTCGCCCGGCATGAAGGGAACGTCGTAGTGAAAATGTCGGAAGATGGTCAAGATGATACCAATGACCAGCAAGGCGCCGACCAAGAGGTAAAAGGGCACTCGGGACATGCATTATCCTTGTCGACAAAGCGGCGCGCCGTGACGCCGTCCACTTGAGGTTATCGAGATGCGCCATGGGGCGCCGACTCAGCGAGCTTCTTCCTCGCTATCGTTGTCTTGCTGATCCTTTTCCGCCTCTGACGCGCTCTTGCCACCGGGAAATTCCGGCCGCGGATGGATGTAGGCCTGGCTGACGTCGATCAGCGCTATATCCATGAAGAAACGCCGCCCCAGCAAGACGGGGTAATCGAGATGCGAGCGGTCGTTGAGCGTGAACTCGACGCGCTGCTTGAGGGGGCCCAGAGTCATCAGCAGGCTGATCACGGGGCGACTGTCGGTCCCCGAAGCTTGAATGATTTTGACGCGGCGTGTCACCGGTGCCTCGATCGCGTCATCACGTATACCGTCGACGGCTGGCTCGTCATCTTCGAGTGCCAACTTGAAACGCACCCAGCTTTCGCCATCGCGTTCGAATTCCGTCACTTCATGCGCCGAGAGCGAGGATGTATTAGCACCGGAGTCCACACGAGCCTTGAGGTAGGTGCCGACCGTGGGGAAGCCAACCCATTCATTGCGACCCAGCATTTCCTTGCTGGCAGTATCGCTGCGCTCGATGGGGCATGTGGTCACTACGCGAGGTTCTTGGCCGATATTCTCGACATCGGCGCGTAAATGACGCAGCAGCTTGCCATTAGCCCGCACATTGTCACCGATGCGCTGCGCACGCTCGGCTTGAACGCGTAATAGCTCGGTTTGAGTCGAGCAGCGTAGCGCCAGATTACTTTCTAGGCTCTCCAGACGTTGGTTGAAAGCCGTCTCGGTCAAGTCGTCGGTATGATGTGTCGCTTGTGGTACGGCACAGCCTGCGAGTGTCAGTACACCAACACACAAAGCGGAAATAAATAACGAGCGGGAGCGCATAGCATTTTCCTGTCTAGGGCCATCTTGGCAACGCATTGAAACGAAACGAGAGGGCGTGGGGCTCAGGCACCTGAACAAAATCGCGCTTGATCATACGGAGTTGGTTGCTGGGATGTCCATTACTGGCACAAGATAAATATAGAATTTAACATAATATATATTATGCGAACTCGAGGGTTTGTCTTTATGGGTACAATCACCAACACGATTCATCATAGTGTTGAGCGGCCCATCATAGTGTTGAGCGGCGTCTTCGATGGTTTCATCGCCCACTCACGCACAAAAAGAAAACGCTGCCGGATAAGGCAGCGTTTTGCGGACATACTAGACGCTAGCGCTTATTCGTCGACTGGCGCGTAGGAGCCATCTTCGCGGTGCACTTCGCGGCCGGTCAAGGCAGGATTGAACACGCATGCTACGGTGATGCCTTTTTCCTTGCCACGCAGCAGGTGCTCGTCATGCTGGTCGAGCAAGTACATGTCGCCGGCCTTGATGGGATGGATCTTGCCATCGGCCAGCGTTTCGACTTCGCCTTCGCCTTCGTAGCAGAAAACCGCCTCGAAGTGATGCTTGTAATGAATGTGTGTCTCAGTGCCCGGATGAATACGGGTAATGTTGAACGAGAAGCCAACGTTATCGTTGGCCAGCACCAGTCGCGTGCTATCCCAGTTGCCGTTATCGGCTTCAACGAAACGCTCGGTTTTGCGGCACTCTTCCAGGTTACGGACGATCATGTAGCGCAATCCTCTATGGTCTCAATAAAGGGCCCGCGATCTCGCGGGCCGCATCCAATGTCCACTGTAACGCATGTGACGATGACAACTTAGTGAACTAACGAACAATGCATTCCGGCTTAACCTAAAACTTCCTTGACGCTTCGCTCAAGGATATCCAGACCTTCATTGAGATCTTCGTCGGAGATGGTCAGCGGGCACAAGCATTTTACGACTTGGCCGGAGTGACCCGACGTTTCGATGATCAAGCCGTTCTGGAAGGCCTGGGCTGTGATCTTGTCGGCCATATCTCCGTCGACGACATCCAGACCACGCATCAGGCCACGGCCACGTTCACTGGCTTTGTGCCCTTTCTCGGTCATGAAGGTAGCGATCTTCTGGAAGCGCTCTTCAACGATACCGCCTTTGCGCTGCACATCACGCTCAAAGGTATCGTCGCTCCAGAAGTGGCGCATGGCGGCGGCGGCCGTCACGAGCGCAAGGCTGAATCCACGGAATGTGCCGTTGTATTGGCCGGGCTTCCAGATATCCAGCTCCGGGCGCATCAGCACATGTGCGAACGGCAGCCCGTAGCCTGACAATGATTTGGAATTGGTGACGATGTCCGGCTTGATATCGGCATGCTCGAAGCTGAAGAACTTGCCGGTACGTCCGCAGCCCGCCTGGATGTCATCAATGATCAGCAGGATGTCGTGGGCGCGGCAGATTTTTTCCAGACGTTGTAGCCACGCAATGCTGGCCGGATTGATGCCGCCCTCGCCCTGCACCGTTTCGACGATCACGGCGGCGGGAATGTCGAGACCACTGGAGTTGTCGCCCAACAGCTTTTCGAAATAGCTCAGGGTGTCGGTGTCTTCACCCATGTAGCCATCGAAGGGCATGAAGCTTCCGCCCTGCATCGGGATACCACCGGTGGCTTCACGGAACTTGCGGTTACCGGTGGTAGCCAGCGCCCCCATGGTGACCCCATGGAAACCATTGGTGAAGGCGACGATGTTATGACGCCCTTTCGCATTGCGTGCTATGCGAATGGCGGCTTCCACGGCATTAGTCCCCGTCGGCCCCGGCAACTGAACCTTGTAGTTCAGCCCGCGCGGCTTGAGGATTACCTCTTCGAGGGTTTCCAGATATTCGCGCTTGGCCTTGCTCCACATGTCGAGGCCATGAACGATGCCGTCGGACGCGATGTAATCCACCAGCGCCTGTTTGATGTGGGGGTTATTGTGGCCGTAATTCAGCGTGCCGGCGCCCGCGAGAAAGTCGATGTACTGCTTACCGTCTTCAGAGTGCAGTCGGGCACCCTTGGCTTCGGTGAAAACGGTGGGAAACGAACGCGAATAGGTCCGAACTTCAGATTCCATACGTTCGAGAATCTCAGTCTGCATAGCTTGCCTCTTTAAGCGTGTCAAATTCGTTGCGGCTCGAACGGGCCGATTCGGACGAGATTTTCCGGATCGTGCTCGCCACCCAGTTGCCCCGTGGAGAAATACTCACGGCTGTTCAAAGGTGCCTGCCAACGGTCGGCAAGGCGCTTGAACAGCCCCCACGATGCCTCATTATCGGGTGTGATGGTAGTTTCAAGATGACGGACACCGCTCATTCCCGAGCGCATCAATACGGCTTCGACGAGGCGCCGAGCCAAGCCCGTTCCGCGAGCTTTATCACCCACGGCCACTTGCCATAGGAAGTAGGTATCCGGCGCGTTGCGCTTCACATAACCGGAGACGAAACCGACGATCTCCCCTTCTTCGTCCGTGGCGACGGCACAGGTATCGCGAAATTGCGTCGCGAGCAATAGATAGGCGTAGCCCGAGTTGACATCCAATGGGGGGCATGCCTTGACGAGCTCGTAGATCCCCCACCCGTCGTCGGTCGTAGGTTTACGGATGAAAAGAGTCTTCTGTGCACTGCCAATCACGGTGTCGGCGACGCTAGGGCGCGCGAGATCGGCGGAAGGCGTGAAGTTCTCGGTCGTGGGTGTCATATCCATTTTTCGCTAATGGCGAATGTGTTCGCAATAATAACAGCGGCTTATGCATTGATCAAATAAGTCGTTATCGTCATGTCGTAATCACATAAACACACATTATACTTGGATATGCGCATATGGAATGCGCCGCTATCCTGAGCTCATGTAACTCCGACTGCTCTTAGTTTAGTCAATCATGAGTCGTATGCATGCATTGCGTGAAGAGGCCTCGTTGTCGGGTATCAACGCAAACGGGCCACCGAGGTGGCCCGTTTGCTATCCGAAACTGCATCACATCGCTAGCGACGTGACAAGGAGCGCATGGTGACGAACTCTTCAGCACTCGTGGGATGAATGCCCACCGTGGCGTCAAAGTCGGTCTTGGTCAGGCGTGCGCGCACGGCGATGGCAATCCCCTGGATGAGTTCGCCGGCATCGTCGCCCACCATGTGAGCGCCGACTACACGATCGGTTGCGTCATCAACGACTAACTTCATCAGGCAACGTTCCTGACTGCCTGAGAGCGTGTGCTTCATGGGGCGGAAGTCAGCGCGATAGATGCGCACTCCAGCTTCGCACTGCTCGCGCGCTTCTTCTTCGCTCAGACCGACTGTGCCGATATTGGGGTGACAGAAGACTGCCGTGGCGATGTCCTGATAATCCAAGGGCCCCGGCGTTGCATCCCCGTAATGGTGCTGAACGAGATGCATGGCCTCGGCAAGCGCCACAGGGGTAAGTTCGGGACCACCGGTTACGTCGCCCAGCGCCAGGATCGACGGTTCTGAGGTTTGATAACGCTCGTCGACCTTCACGGTACCATCGGGATTGAGCGCGATATCCAGCTCGTCGAGTCCCAGACCGGTTAGGTTCGGGCGGCGTCCGGTGGCCGCCAGCACGACGTCCACTTCCAGTGTTTCGCCGTTAGTCAGGCTCACGCGGTAGGCATCGCCGACCGGCTCGATACGCTCGATGGTGGTCTCGAAGTGCAGGTTGACGCCCTTCTTCTGCATCTCGTCGCGGGTGAACTCACGGACTTCACGATCGAAGCCGCGCAGGAACAGTTCGCCGCGATAAACCAGGTGTGCATCGCTACCGAGCCCGTTGAAGATGCTGGCGAACTCGACCGCAATGTAACCGCCGCCGAGTACCAGGAAGCGCTCGGGAAAGGTTTCCAGATCGAAGACGCGATTGGAATCCACGGCATGTTCCGCCCCCTCGATATCGGGAACCCAGGGCCAGCCGCCGGTCGCTACCAGAATCTTTTCGGCGGAGACCGTCTCGCCGTTGATCTCGACGCTATGAGGCCCGGTAATCCGAGCGCGACCATTGAGTAGCATGACGTTGGCACCTTCGAGCAAACGCCCGTAGATACCGTTGAGGCGCTTGATCTCCTCGACCTTGTTGTCGCGCAACGTCGCCCAGTCAAAGCGCGGTGCTTCGGGCAGCGTCCAACCGAAGCCGGCACTATCCTCGAAGGCATCATGGAAATGCGCCGCATAGGAATAAAGCTTCTTAGGCACACACCCGACATTCACACAGGTGCCACCCAGATAGCGGTCTTCGGCAATGGCGACGCGCGCCCCTGTAGCAGCCGCCGTGCGTGCGGCGCGTACTCCACCGGAGCCCGCGCCGATGACAAATAGGTCGTAATCGTACTGAGCCACGTCGATCTCCTGACTTTTCGATGACGCAGATGATAACAGTCCGGCGAACGCTCAGGGAGGGGCTAGATTGACGCTTGGTGGCACAGGGGGTAAAAGTTGCTTGGATACCCCCTGCATGAAGAGATTTACATGAGCGATATCAAGAAGCTGTTGGAACAGAATCGCCAATGGGCCGCCAGCGTAAGTGAGCGTGACCCGGAATTCTTCGAGCGCTTGTCGCATCAGCAGAATCCCGACTATCTGTGGATCGGGTGCTCGGACAGCCGCGTGCCCGCTAACCAGATCATCGATTTGCCACCGGGCGAAGTGTTCGTGCACCGCAATGTGGCCAACCTGCTGTACCACAATGACATGAACGCGCTATCGGTAGTGCAGTTCGCGGTTGATGTGTTGCAGGTCGAGCACATCATGGTAGTGGGCCATTATGGTTGTGGTGGCGTGCGTGCCGCGATCTCCGATGGCGACAACGGCATGATCGATTATTGGCTGCACAGCGTACGCGAGCTATACAGCGTCAACCGCGAGGCTCTTGCGCCACTATCGTTCGACGAAAAGGTCGACCGGATGTGCGAGCTCAACGTGCGCGCGCAAGTTGCCAACCTGTGCCGCACGAAGGTTGTGCAACGTGCTTGGCAGCGGGGCCAGAACCTATCGGTCCATGGCTGGGTCTACGGCTTGTCCGATGGCTGTGTGACCGATCTCGAGTGCACGGTATCGCAACTCGACGAAGCCTCACACATTCACCGTTTCGACCGCGTCTAAGCTACTCAGAAGAAGCCGCCGGAGCGGAGTTATTCATCTAACGAATGGCGACCATCAAGATTTCGATTGTCGTCTGCCAGCAAAGCTCTTTATGTTGAAGCTGACGATTCTCGTCGCATAACAATACACAATAGGGCTTCAACATGATCGATAAGAAGACTCTCCTGGCTTCGCTGCTGGGCGCCTCCGTCGTGCTTCCCCTACCCGCACTGGCGCAAGATTCGTCCAGCGATAGCGACCCCGTGACATTGCGTATGGCCTACGATGCCGACCCGGTGTCGTTGGACATCCATGAACAGCTCTCCGGTGGCATCCTGCAGCTTTCACATCTGACGCACGATCCCCTCGTGCGCTGGACGAAAGATGTCAAATTCGAACCGCGCCTGGCGGCGGACTGGGAACGCATCGACGACAAGACGATGCGCTTCACGCTGCGTGATGGCGTCAAGTTCCATACCGGTAACGACTTTACTGCCGAGGACGTGGTCTGGACCATCAATCGTCTGAAGCGTAGTGCCGATTTCAAGGCGATCTTCGATCCCATCGCTTCGGCAACGGCCATCGATGAGCACACCGTCGAAATAAAGACGCATAAGCCCTACCCGCTCGTTCTCAACCTCGCGACCTATATCTTTCCCATGGATAGCGAGTACTACTCGGGCGAAACGGAAGACGGCGACCCCAAGGATGAAATCGTCAAGAACGGCGATTCTTTCGCATCTCGCCACTCTTCCGGTACGGGACCTTACGAAGTCGTGGATCGCCAGCAAGGGGTGAAGGTCGAGTTCGAACGTTTCGATGACTACTGGGACAAAGATTCCCCGGGCAATGTCGACCGTCTCGTACTGACGCCGATCGGCGAGAACGCCACGCGTGTGTCGGCATTGCTGTCCGGTGATGTCGATTTCATCGCGCCCGTGCCGCCCAATGATCTGGACCGCGTCAGAGCCGACAAGAATGTTGAGCTGACCACCATGTCTGGCACTCGCATCATCCTCATGCAGCTCAACCAGAAGCGTGTGGAAGCGTTCGAGGATCCACGTGTCCGCAAGGCCTTCAACTACGCAGTGAATCAGCAGGCCATCGCCGACCGGTTGATGAAAGGCTTTGCGACTCCCGCCGCGCAACTCTCTCCCAAGGGCTACGACGGTTACAACGACAGCCTGGAACCGCGCTACGACGTCGAGAAAGCCAAGGAGCTGATGAAGGAAGCCGGCTACGAAGATGGCTTCTCGGTCACCATGATGGCGCCCAACAACCGCTATGTGAACGACGCCAAAATCGCCCAAGCGGTGGCCACGATGTTGTCGCGCATCAATATCGACGTGGACCTCAAGACGCTACCCAAAGCTCAGTATTGGGGAGAGTTCGACGACCGCGCCGCGGATATCATGATGATCGGCTGGCACGCCGATACAGAGGATTCCGCCAACTTGTTCCAGTATCTCACCGAGTGCCCGGACCCCGAGACGGGAGCCGGCCAGTACAACGCGGCTAACTACTGTAACCCAGAGCTCGACGAGAAAGTGGCGCAGGCGAATGTCGAGACGGACCGCGCCAAGCGTGCCGAGATGTTGCAAGCAGTCGAGAAGGCGCTGTATGACGACGCCGCCTTCATGCCGTTGCACTGGCAGGACCTCGCTTGGGCGGCGAAGAAAAACGTCAAGCTCGAGCCCGTGGTGAACGTCATGAACTTCCCGTATCTCGGGGATCTCGTGGTCGAGCAGTAAGGGCGCGACCATGCAATGCCGCCATTGGGCGGCGTTGCCCTATTCCCATCCACGATGTTTCTCCGCCCCGGCCCTCTCAGGGCATGGGACGGAGATGCCCGTTTAACAGGACACGCCATCCATGATCGCTTTTCTGATCAAGCGACTGATGCATGCCTTCGTGGTCATGTTCGTCATCAGCGTTATCAGTTTCGCCATCCAGAGCAATCTGGGCGATCCCATCCAGCAGATGGTGGGACAGTCCGTGCCGGAGAGCCAGCGGGCCGAACTGCGAGAAGAACTGGGGCTCAACGACTCCTTCCTCGTGCAGTACGGCCGCTTCGCAGTCAACGCTCTACAAGGCGATTTCGGTTATTCATACTTTTTCAATGAACCGACGACAGAGGTCATTCAGCGCCATTTACCGGCGACGCTGGAACTGGTGATTGCTGCGACACTGATCATAGTGGTGTTCTCGGTGCCCATCGGGGTCTACTGTGCCATACGCCCGCGATCAGCCTTGTCACGCTTTTTCATGAGCGTGTCTATCATCGGTATTTCGATCCCCGTCTTCTTGACGGCCATCATGTTGATTCAACTCTTCGCGATCGGCGTCGACTTCTCACCATTTCCGTCGGGTACGGGATGGGGGCAATGGCTCAACGGTTTACTGTCCACCGAAGGCGGAATGCCGTCATACGGGCGTGGCAACGACTTGACGCATCTCTTCGGCACATGGGATAGCAACTTCTTCTCCCTCGATGGCCTGACGTACCTGGTGTTGCCCGCCGTTTCGTTGGCGTCGATCATGCTGCCGCTGTTCATTCGTCTGATACGTGCCGAAATGCTCGAGGTACTGCAGTCGGAGTACGTCAAGTTCGCTACGGCCAAAGGGATCTCGCTCAAGCGTATCTACTTCGTGCATGCACTCAAGAACACTATGTTGCCGGTCATTACCGTCGGCGGTGTGCAGCTCGGCACCATGGTGGCCTACACCATCCTGACCGAGACCGTCTTCCAGTGGCCGGGTATGGGCCTGATGTTCCTCGAAGCCATCCAGCGCTCAGATATTCCGCTCATCGTGACTTACCTGATGATTGTCGGCTTGATCTTCGTGGTGACCAACACGCTGGTTGATCTGATCTACGGGCTGGTCAATCCGACAGTGAAACTGACAGGGAAGCCGGCATGACGACAACGACCGCAACAACGCCTTCCCGCTGGAAGCGTTTCCGTAATTCTTATCTGGTCTACAGCTTCAAGCGTGATTGGATCGCGCAATTCTGCCTGGCCATTTTCCTATGCATTCTCTTGGGGGCGGTTTGCGCGCCGTGGCTCGCACCGATGAACCCCTACGATCTCACCCAGATCAATATCCTTAACTCCGAGCTTCCTCCCATATGGATCGACGGCGCTGATGCCCTCTTCCCTTTGGGCACCGATGCCCAGGGGCGTGACCTGCTGTCGACGATTCTCTATGGCGCGCGCGTCTCGCTGATCATCGGCTTCGGTGCAGTGATGCTCCAGGCGCTGATCGGCGTTACTGTGGGGCTGTTGGCCGGTTACTTGGGTGGCCGGATCGATGCGTTTCTGATGCGTCTGGCGGACATTCAGCTGTCGTTCTCGACATTGATGGTCGCCATCATCGTCGGGGCGTTGATCAAGGCTGTGTTCGGTGGTGCCGTATATAGCGACTACGCCGTCTGGCTGCTGGTGTTGATCATCGGGCTTGCCGAATGGCCGCAATACGCCCGCACGGTGCGTGCTTCGGTGCTGGCCGAGCGTTCCAAGGAATACGTGGATGCCGCTCGCGTCATGGGGTATCGCGACCGTCGGATCATGTTCCGCCACATCTTACCCAACACGCTCTCGCCGATTTTCGTCATCTCGACCGTGCAGATCGCCAACGCCATCATTTCCGAGGCTGCCCTCTCCTTTCTGGGCTTGGGCATGCCGGAAACTCAGCCTTCTCTGGGCTCATTGATCAAGTCCGGCTTCGATTATCTACAGTCCGGGTCCTGGTGGATCACCCTGATCCCAGGCGCAGTCCTCGTGGTACTAGTGCTGGTAGTCAACTTGCTTGGCGACTGGCTGCGCGACGTCATGAATCCTCGGCTCTACAAGGGATAACGCACATGGCTTTACTCGAAGTTTCCAATCTCGATGTGCGCTTCGCCCTGCGCCAAGGTGAGGTGCGCGCCTTGCGCGACGTCAGCTTCACGCTGGATCGTGGCGAGCGTCTGGGCATTGTCGGCGAATCCGGCGCGGGCAAATCGGTGGCCGCGTTCACATTGCTCAATCTTATCGCCAAGCCGGGGTATATCGCCGACGGCAGCATTCGCTTCGAGGGCAACGACCTGGCGCGAATGTCGGCACGCGAGCTGCGCCGAGTGCGGGGTAACCGGATCTCGATGATCTTTCAGGATCCGATGATGACGCTCAATCCCGTGCTGTCCATTGGCGAGCAGATGGTCGAGAGCCTCAAAGCGCATCGGCGTATCTCGACACGCGAAGCGCGCGCCATCGCCCTGCACAAGCTCAAGCAGGTTTATATCCCATCGCCGGAAACGCGTCTGGATCAGTATCCTCACGAGCTCTCCGGAGGCATGCGCCAGCGAATCATCATTGCGATCGCGCTCCTGCTGGACCCGGATATCATCGTCGCTGACGAGCCCACTACGGCGTTGGATGTGACGATTCAAGCCGAGATCATGACGCTCCTGCGTGAGCTGTGCGAGAAGCACAACGTGGGGCTGGTGTTGATCACCCACGACCTGGGCGTGGTCAGCCAGATGACTCAGCGTACGCTGGTCATGTATGCCGGACGCGTCATTGAGCAGGGCCCAACGCGCGAGATCATCAACAATGCCCAGCATCCTTACACACAAGGCTTGCTCAATGCTCTGCCACAGATGACCACGCCAGGCAGTCGTCTCAATCAGATTCCCGGCTCGATGCCATCACTTGCCAATACACCGAGCGGCTGTGCATTTCATCCACGTTGCCAATATCGTTACGACGCTTCGGGGCAGCCGCGTCGCGATTGCCTTGAAGAGGTCCCCGAGTTCGTTACCTCGGGAAATTGCGACGTCGCGTGCCACATGGTGCGTGACATGCTCGCCAAGGAGGCCTCATGAACGCCGTTGCCACCCAAGCATCACCCGCGACCGCCTCACAGAACCACGCGAAGGCTGAGTCCCTGCTGGAGGTTCGCGGGATGTACAAGCATTTCCCGCTGGCCGATGGTTTTCTTGAACAGTTGCACTTCGAAAAAGGCCGTCTGGTGCGGCGCAATGAGCAGGTGCATGCCATCAACGGTGTCGACCTCACCGTTCACCGAGGCGAGGCCTTGTGCGTAGTCGGCGAGTCCGGCTGCGGCAAATCCACCGTGGCGCGACTGGTCATGGGGCTATTGTCCCCCAGCGCCGGGGAAATCAGTTATGACGGTCAACGCATCGATAATATGCGTGGCAAGCGGCTGCTGCCCTATCGTCAGCGCATGCAGATGATCTTCCAGAATCCATATGCCTCGCTTAACCCACGCATGACGATTCAACAGACGCTGGAAGAACCCCTGCGCTTTCACCACCCGGATTGGACGACACCGCAGGTTCAAGACAAAGTGGCCGACGTGATGGCGTCGGTAGGCATCGACCCCGAATGGGGTAAGCGCTTCGGGCACGAATTCTCCGGCGGTCAGCGCCAGCGGATCGCGATTGCCCGGGCGTTGGCCGTCGACCCCGAGTTCATCGTCGCTGATGAACCGATCTCGGCGCTCGATGTGTCGATCCAGGCCCAGGTGCTCAACCTGCTGATGGACGCACAGGCCGAACGTCACCTGACGTATCTGTTCATTACCCATGACTTGGCGGTCGTCGAGCATTTCGGCACGCGTGTAGCCGTCATGTACTTGGGGACGGTGTGTGAGCTAGCCGATACGCGCTCGCTGTTCGCGAGCCCCAAGCACCCCTATACGCAAGCACTGCTCTCGGCGATTCCCCGTCTCGAAGACGACCGCCCCGAGCATGTACGCCTTTCCGGCGAAGTACCCACGCCGGTTCACCTGCCCTCGGGCTGCGTCTTTCATGGCCGGTGTCCACACGCCATGGAACGCTGTCGCCAGGAAGTCCCTCAGCTCATCGTCACCGACGATGGCAACCAAGTGGCGTGTCATGCGGTCGAGGAAGGCCGAATCTGAGCGTATCGTGGAGCAAGACACTTGCAGCGCCCCGCCCACCTGCGCGTGACGGGGCGCTGCCATGCAACGCCACACGCCTCGGCTGGCGTGCGGCGTTAACGATGATGGATGGCGTCTGAAGATGGAAATTCGCTGGCTCGAAGACTTCATCGTGCTGGCCAGGGAACGCCATTTTTCCCGGGCCGCCGATGCCCAGAACGTGACCCAACCAACCTTCTCGCGGCGTATCAAACTGCTCGAGGAGGAAATGGGCACCACATTGATCAATCGCCAAACCCTGCCGTTGAGCCTGACGCCCGCCGGCGAGGAGTTTCTAGCGCTTTGCGAGCAGATCACCGAGCGCGTGCGATTGACGCGTGACCGTTTGCAGTCAATCGCCACCGACGAGGCCAGGCGCATCCTACTGGCCGCGCCACAGAGTTTGGTGTCGAACTTCTTGCCTGGTTGGCTCGATCAGCACGCCCTGAGACCGTCGATATCGCCCTACTTGCGCGCTACGAGCTGGTTGATCGGCGATTATCTGCATGGGCTGGAACGTGGCGAATGTGACTTGGCGCTATTGTATTGGCCGCGCGGACGGATCGCCTTCGATCTTGAAATGAGTGAGCTTAAATATCTGAGTCTGGGCGAAGAGCGACTCGTCCCGGTGAGCGCCCCCGATGCCGAGGGGCGTTCGCGCTTCTCGTTGCCGGGAGCACGCCGCCAGCCCCAACCGCTGATCGCCTTTCATCCACGCGGGTTGATGGCGGCCGCGCTCGAGGCGCACCTCGGCCGCCAACCGGGCCCTGTCTACCTGACCACGCTCAATGAAAGTGTGCAGGCCACCAATATTCGCGAGCTGGTAGTACAAGGCTACGGGCTTGGCTGGCTGCCGCAGCGCAGCGTCATCACGCCAATGGCCAATGGTGAATTGGTGCGTGCTGGCGATGAGCGTTGGGATGTCCCGCTGGATCTGCGTTTGTACGCGCGCAAGGATTCACGTCACCCCGGTTTGCCCGGTTTATGGCAACAACTCGAGGCAACGTACTCCAACGCCTGAAGGTACTTGCCGAGCAAGCGCAACGCGTTAAGCTACAGATAGATTCGCAAGAGCCACACTGATGTCACGCACGCTGTTTTCCGCCGATTTTTGCGCGCCAAGAGGCTTGGGTAATCGCCATGTGCAGACCCTGTTGCCCCGCCTTCGCCGTTTGCCCCCGCTAGCGCGTGAAACGGAAATCATTAACCTACCCGATGGCGATTTCGTCGAGCTTGCCTGGGCCCTTCCAGCTCCTACGCGGGCGGACGCACCGATTTTCTTGCTATTTCATGGCTTGGAAGGCTCGTTCGACTCCCCGTATGCACGTGAGTTAATGCGCATGGCGAGTGAAATGGGCTGGCGAGCGGTACTGATGCACTTTCGTGGCTGTGGGCAGGCACCCAATCGGCTCGCCCGGGCCTATCATTCGGGCGATACGGCGGATGCCTACTGGGTCATTGGACAGTTGGCGCTACGTTATCCACGCGCCATCAAAGTGGCGGCCGGTGTCTCCTTGGGAGGCAACATGCTTCTCAAGTTGGTGGCCGAGCAAGGCGGTGACGGTCTCGATCTGGCCGGGGCCATCGCCATCAGCGCGCCACTCGATCTGGCGGCCAGTGCCGATGCACTCAACCGCGGCTTTTCCCGCATTTATCAGCGTCACCTGCTTCACGCCCTCAAACGCAAGGTCACCACCAAGCTGGCGGCCGGCCCCCTGCCGATCGCACTCAGCGCGCGACAGCTTGCGGGGCTGGAGACGTTCTGGGCATATGACAATGCAGTCACGGCACCTTTACACGGCTTTCAGTCGGCCAGTGACTATTATCGGCGCGCCTCCGCCGGCCGCCTGCTGGGCGACATAGAACTGCCGACCCTCATCCTGCACGCCGCGGATGACCCGTTCATGCCCGCCGATTTGTTCTCCCGGCTGCCGGCCCCAGGCGATGCCGTGCGCCTGGAAATCGCCCATCAGGGCGGGCATGTCGGCTTTGTCGAGTCACGCCAAGGCCGACTCGGCTCCTGGCTGGCACGGCGTGTTGCATGGCAGTTGGAATGCTGGGCCCAGCATCTGGCGCCCCATCGCACGTTGGCGACCGGGCCCTAATGGTTGATGCCAGAAAAGTGCCTGCGCTTCACGTTACCGGGCAGGCCACTCCGGTACCCTTGAGGCCGCAATACCCCGCCGGGTTTTTGGCTAGATACTGCTGGTGATACTCTTCCGCGTAGTAAAAGGCCTCGAGCGGTGCGACTTCAGTGGTGACATGCCCCAAATCTTGCTGACGTAGAGCCTGGTCGTATTCCTGCCAGCTCTTGTCGACCAGTGGGCGCTGCAGCTCATCCGTGGTGTAGATGACGCTCCGGTACTGGCTGCCTATGTCGTTGCCTTGTCGCATACCTTGCGTCGGATCGTGCGCTTCCCAGAAAGCACGTAGCAATTCGGGCAACCCGATTTCGGTGGGGTCGAACACGACGTGGACCACCTCGGCATGTCCGGTATGTCCAGTGCAGGTTTCCTCGTAGGTTGGGTTAGGCGTATAGCCACCAGCATAACCCACCGCGGTCACGTAAACGCCCGGCATTTCCCAGAACAGACGCTCGGCTCCCCAGAAACAACCAAGCCCTAGCACGATTTCCTCATGCCCTTCTGGGAACGGCGGCAACATCGAGCGGCCGTTGACATTATGAGTTCCGCTGATACGTATGGGCGTATCACGCCCCTCGAGTGCGGTTTCCGCCGTGGGAAGCTCGAGCGATTTTTGTGACAACATAGGAAAATTCTCGCATGACGATGAGTAAAAAAGCGTCCGACACCTGCCCCTGCGGGGAGCCACGGCGCTTCGATGAATGCTGCGCGCCGATCCATGAGGATCCGCGCCGCGCGAGGACACCCGAGGCGCTGATGCGAGCACGCTATAGCGCCTTCGCACGCGATGCGTACGACGCGTTGATCGTTACCTGGGACCCCGCCACCTGCCCCACTCGCGACTCACTGGCCACGAGCACAGCACGCTGGCTAAAGCTGTTCGTCCATGACAGCACCCAACAAGGCGAGAAAGGCACGGTGACATTCAGCGCCGATTTCATCGACGCCGATGGCTTTCAGCGTCTTTCCGAAACCAGCCGCTTTCGTTTCGTCTCCCATGCCGACCAGTGGTTCTATGTCGATGGCGACGCCCAGTGGCGCCGCCTCGACATCGGTCGCAATGCCGCGTGTCCCTGCGGCAGTGGCCTCAAGGCGAAGCGCTGCTGCGCCCAAGGCTGAAGGTATAGATCAAATCGAGTGCCTGAGCTGCGCCGGATACTGCTTCCAGATACAGGTTCTGAATCAGTCGATAGCGCAGTGTCAGCTCGGCGATGGGTGAGAAAATGCCAACGCCGTAGCCAACTTTCAAGTCATCGAAGACATAGCCACTGACGACGACTTGACTATCCTCGCCCGAGCCCGAGGTGTCGAGGCTTAAATCATCGACACCGAATGCCTGGCCGAGTTGGCCCACGGCGCGGCCGCTCTGCGACAGCGAGAGCCCGATCAGCGCCGAGGTCAGCGCGCCATCGCCGCCGTCGTCGCCCGGCGCTCGCCCCCTGAGAAGATAGGAAAGGGCCCGGCTCTCGGACATCGCGGGTTCCGAGAAAATGCTCAACTGGGGGTTCTCCGCACGGCCCGTGACGCGTAGCCCCGCAGTCACATCGTCCTCGATGGTGTCGGGGTTACGAATCGCCTCGAACTGCAGGCGTGGCTGGGACGCCGGCCCGCTGAACAGAATCTGCCCCTGACGAATGATCAAGTCCTGTCCGAACGCGGTATAACTGCCGTCGACCAAGTTAACATCGCCGAACAGCTGCACGGGCCCGCTGCCCTGGCGTACTTCGAGCTGGCCTTCCAATTGTGTCTCGAGGCCATAGGCTTCGAGGCTCATGTCCGCGCCGAGATGCAGCATGACGCTGATATCCAGTGCCATGCCAGCCTCGGAGAGCGCCTGGGCCGTTGCTTCGCCCTGCTCGCCGGATGCTGAGGCTTCTTGCTGGGCAGCATCTTCCTCACGCGTGATGATGACCTCGTCACTGCTTGGTGCCACTGCAGAAGGCGGAATCTTACCCACCTCCAGGCGCGCCCAGGGTACATCGACATCGCCACGTACACGCAAGCGGTCTGGATTGGCATCGACACGCAGATCAGGGGCGACACGCAAACGCCCGAAGTTCGGCAGGCTAACCTCCAGCGGATCGTCCTGCCCCTCGATGCCTAGACGCGCCTGCCAGGCCGAAGGATCCTGCCAACCGGCCTCACCATCCAGGTTGAGCTGGCCTTTCTCACCAGCCACGAATCCGTCGATGTCGGCGCGTTGTCCGGCGAAGTCGATGCTCATACGGGCATCGCGTATCGCGACGGGAATCGCCGGGCCACGTGCTTTTACGCCTTCGGCGGTGAGTTCGCCATCGAGGTCGGGCTGGCGTAACGTCCCCGCGAAGGTAACATCGCCGGCGAGCGACCCTTCGAGGTTGGACAAGCCCTCGACGAGAGCACGATACGGAGTGAAGGCAATGTCGTTGACTTGCAGTCGCCCTTCCAAGGCGGCCTCACCCAGCGGGTCGTCAATGCCCAACGACAATGCCAGTTGTCCGGTGTCGCCCTGATCGAGTGTCAGTCGTGTATCGGCGCGAGATGGCGTGGCATCGAACGTCACTGCGAGGCGGCTGTCCGGCAGTTCCCAGGGATTGCCACGCGCATCTTCTCCAGTGACGTCCAGTTGGCTATCAATCTGGCCCTCGGCATGCCACTGCTGGCCCGCCTGTTGCCAGCTCATGTTGGCCTCGCCCTGGGTCTCGCCATCCACGCGCCATCCCGATGGCAGCTTGTCGGCCAGCAGGTCCATGGGAATGTCGCGCAAGGCCAGCGACGCGTCGCCGGTATCGGCGGAGAGCCGCGCTCGGTCGACGAGACACGCTTCGCCTCCCTGCTGTCGAACCAAACAAAACGGCGAGAGTGTCACGCGTTGGGCGGCGATATCGGCATCGAAGTCCAGTGCGTCATCGAGCGCGATATCGCCGTATTCGGTCGCCAGCTCGAGCGGCACCAGCGACCCGCGATAGCGTTGGGCATCTGCGTCATACTGGCCGTCGAGCGTGAGACTCGCCCGTGAGAGCGGCATGCCGCTTCCTAGTTGAGCATCGAGCTCCAGCGTGTGCTGGGAGAGGCGCCCTGCCAATGCGAGGTTCAGTGCGTCGACACGTTGGCCACCGGCCTCGAGTCCTTCGATAGATACGTCGGCCTTCACACGTGGGTCGTCGACCCCTTCGCTATGCGCCTTCAGCGATAGGGACTCGAGTTGTTGCGTCTGGTAGCGCAGTGCCTCACCGGTCATGTCGAGATCGAGACGTGGCGACTCGAGGGAGCCTTGGGCGTCGAGATCGCCCTGCAAGGTGCCACCGAGCCCGGGCCACAGCGTAGAAAGTCGCGGTGCCGTGATACGACTGCGCAGGTCCAGACGCTGACCGATAGTGCCTTCCGCGGTAATGCGGTTATCGCCTTGGCGAAGGTCGAGCTGATCGATCGCCCATTGCATCTGGCTATTGCCACTGAGTTTGGCGTTCAAGCGCAGCGCCCTATCTTGCAAGGTGCCGTCGATGGCCAGCTGCGGTATGCGCAGTCGCCAGCCTTGAGGCTGCATATCAAAGCCGACGCGCGCCTTGCCGTTGAGCGTTCCATCCACGGCCTCGGTGAAGGCTCCGATGGGAAGCTGGTCGAGTTGGAGGTCACTTTCGACCGATAGCGCCGAGGCCCAGTCTACTTGGCCACGACCGCTCAAGGTGCCGCCTTCGGCCTGGAGCGTGAGCGGTTCCCAAGCGAAGTGCGAGGCGTCGCCATGACCATCGAGCGTCAAGCGGCTTTCGGGAAGGCCGTCTCCGCGTGCCGTCAAGTCGAGTGCGACTCGATAATCCTCTAAGGAGCCATCGGCGTCGAGATGGAGTGTGTCGAGCCGATAGGCTGCCTGGCCTGCGCCCACGTGCTGTGATGCCGACACTGCGGCGGCATCCAGATGCCCTCCCGCAGCAAGTTCAGGCGCGGTGAGCGTGCCCGCCAGTGGCCAAGTGATGTCGCTGGCATCGAGCGACAGGCCAAATGGCAAGGTTGGTGCCAGCGCATCCACCTTGCCCGTCAGCGTGGTTGTGACGGGGCCACTGGCGTCGAGATCGAGCGCCAGATCGGCCAGAGAGCCATCCAGCGTCAAGGACGCCCGCTGACCGGCCAACGGAGCTCGTGCGATATGCGTTTCCAGGCTACCGTGGAGGGGGTAATCACCGGTTAGTGTGGCCTGCAAGGCAAGTTCCGCCTCACCGTCATCGCTGCGCACGTGTAGCCGATGAATGGCGACATCGCTGCCTTCGGTGGATAGCGACAGCGTCGCCTGCGTCAGGTTATAGGACGTCGCGCCACGCAACTGAAAGTCGTCGACCACCAGGCTCGGGGCTCGAATATCGAGTGGCAATTCGATCTCGGGCAACGCCAAGCGGCGTTCGGCGTCGTTATCGGATGCCTCACTCTCAGCCACAGGCGTTTCATCGGTTGCGGATTCCTCGGCAGAGCTGTCCCCCGCCGCTTGTGAAGCCGCATCGATGCTACCGGCAGGAATGGCCGGCGATGTCATCCCTTGGGTCAGACGCTGCCCTTCGCTCATCGGCAGGTAGAGTTGCGTCCCCTCCAGGCGGGTTGGCAGTAATGTAAGGTCGTTGCCGGAAACGCGCGCCCCGGTGGTGAAGTCATCCCATTGCAGTTGTGTGCCATCGGCCAGATCGACGCGAACGTCCTCGAGCCCGAGGGCGCGTATCTCGATGGGAAACGGAAACCAGAGTGCGGGCATGCCCCCGCCTGACGATGTATCAGACTGGGCATCGTCACTAGCATTGCCGGACGCCAACACGATGTGTGCGCCCTCGACCTGCAGTCCCTGAAGACAGAGTTTGCCGTCCAGCAGACAGTCGTCGGCCCAGCTCAGATGCAAGCGCTCGACATCGAGGGTGAGAGGGCCAACATCGAGATGCAGTCCACGTAACGTCAGCGTGTCCAGCGGCGCTCCCTTTATCTCCTCGACCTCGTACCAGCCACGTGACTGACCTTGATCGGCCAGCCACGCAGTCCCCCAGGGCGACAAAGCTACCCCGAGCAACAACAACGTCAGTCCCAAGAGCCACAGTGGTACGTAAATCAGTGCACGGATCAGAATTCCGGTCCGATGGCGAAGTGCAGACGCCACGCGTCCTCCTCATTATCGAAAGGATGGGCGATATCGAAACGTACGGGCCCTACGGGCGAAATCCACCGCACACCGATACCGGCGCCGGTCTTGAGTTCCTCGGGCCACCATTCATTGAAGGCGTTGCCGGTATCGATGAAGGTTGCTCCCCACCAGTTGCCAGTGACCCGACGCTGATACTCGGCGCTGGCGGTCAACATGTGCTGGCCACCGAGCAGTTCGCCGTCGTCGTTCTCCGGCGATAAGCTCTCGTAGCTGTAGCCGCGCACACTCTGGTCGCCACCGGCGAAGAAACGCAGTGACGGAGGAATCTTGTCGAAGGTGTCGGTCGCCATGGCGCCACCGCCAACACGGCCGACGAAGCGATTGTCCTGCCCCAGCGAGCGAATCCATTGCGAGTCGAATGTGGTACGCAAGAAGCGCGCGTCTGACCCCCACTTGGTATCGGAAACCTCCAATGCCAGCCGTTGTCGATCGCCCCACATGGGAAAATTGGGTTGCCTCGTACGGGTACGGGTCCAACTGATGCCTGGATAAAGCAGCAGGACTTGTTCGTCCTGGTCTGCCTGGGTGAAATCCTCGTACGTGGTACGGAAATAGAGTTCTTGCACCCAGTCGTTGTCGAATTCCCAGCGCCGTGCCAACTCGACCGAACTCTCCAGGCTTTGCGTGTCCTCGTTGTCGAGTTTACGCAGGCCATAGCCGAGACGGTAACTATCGCGCAGCGGGTCTGCCAGCGGCATTAGATACTCACCGTCGAAGCGCTGCTCGGGACCCGAGAGATACAAGGCATTCGACAGGCTGTGGCCACGATCGTTGAGCCAGGGCATATCCCAACTGAATTGAACGCGTGGCCCCACATCGGTGGCATAGCCGATCCCGGTTTCGAACTGATGGCGGTCGGCGGGAATGACATCGACGTCGACCGGCACGTCGGTGCGCTGCTGGCCATGAAGCTGGCGCACGGCGGCAAGGCCCGGACCACTCGTCAAAGGAGGCCTACGCCCGGTGGCTTCTTGCCACCATTGTCCGCTGTTTGCGCCACGTCCGCCGCTGTCGATACGTGGACGCACGGCGATACCGCGAAACCAGTCGGTCTCTCCCAGGCGCTGGTTGTACTCGGCCAATTGCCCGGCGAGGTAGGGATCGCCGTCCTCAAACGGCAGCATGCGGCGCAGGCGGGCTTCTTCGATCTGGCTACCCGAGAAACGAATGTCACCGAAATGGTAACGCGGCCCGCTATTCATCCTCAGGAAAATACGGGCGCTGGCTTCCCGGGGGCGCACTTCCATTCGCCGTTGAGTAAAGCCGGCATCGAAATAGCCGCGCTCGAGCGCCAACGTGGAAAAGCGGCTCTTGGCGCTTTCGTAACGATCATGGCGTAATGCATCGCTTTCCTTGAGCGCCACTTGATCGAGTGCGCGCTGAAAGGCCCTGTCATCGTGAGCGTCGCCATCGATACCTACATCGAGCTGGGTAATATGCGTCTGTGGACCAGGATCGATGGAGATAACGGCGTCGGCATCGAACGTTCCGTCGGGATACGCCGTTTCGATCTGGGGTGAGTAATAACCGAAGGCACGCAATGCGCGCTGGGTGCGATCGCGAACCTCGCTATCCAGGCGCTCCTCGCTGATGTTCTGGGTATCCACCGCACGCAGGAAGGTAACGACATTCTCGGCGGCGGGGCCTTCGAGCCCCTCGACGGACGCGTCCAGCGCATAGGCGCCGGACGTGACGACACTCAATGCCGCTCCCCACAGGATGCGCCGTGTCATGGAGTGGCGCATCGACGTCAGCCTCCCCAGCGTTGCTGATCGACAACGTCCACCAGTGAAGAGGCGATAAACCCCGGGCATTGATCTCGGCTGATTTCCAATGACTCAATCCTTGTCGTGAGATCGCGTGATTAGTCGACGGCGGCATTACTGTGAAGCGGAAAGCGCTTCCACGTTGGCATTGAGAGCCAATTGTCCCTGGCGAAGTTCCCGTAGATCGTCCTGAATGCTAGCGACCTCATTGGTGACGTCATCGTGATCGCCGGATAATGATGCGAGCCGAGCGCTCAGATCGTCGAGGTTCTCTTGTAGGTCGTCAAGCGTTTCGCCACGGGCCTGACGTGTGTCGGCGAGCTCCTCAATACGCTGTTTCAACGTCTCGAGCCCACCGCCCTGCTCTTCCTGGCGCGAGGAGAGCGACTCTAAGCGTGACGACAGGGTGGCGCGCGCATCCTCTCCGGTACTTTCCAGGGCCTTGAGAGAGGATTGCTGGGCGGCAATGAGCGTTTGCTGCGCGTCCTGCGTCTCACGCAAATCCTCCAGGGCACTGCCCGAGCCCGTACCTTCCTCCAGCTCGCCAACCTTGTTTTCCAGATTGCCGATCACGGCGCGGGAGGAATCCAATTCGGAGCGCAGCCGGTCCAGTTCATCGCGCAGGCTGTCGCCAGAGGCATCCAACGAGCTACCCGTGGCGTCGAGGCGGTCGGTCAAGGTGTTTTGCCTTGCCTCGAGATTGGAAAGCCGTACCTGCCAGGCTTGGCGCTCGTGCCAGTAAAAGCTCACGACTCCTGCCAGGGCGACGATGAGAAGTAACGTCAGGCACCACAGTGGCCAGACGCGTGAGCGTCGACGCCGGGTACCGTTGCTGGCACGGCGTGGACGGCTGTCGAGGCGTCCCTCGGCAATGGGATCAGTATCGCGCTCGGGCACGATACGCGGTTCCTGACGTGTTCCTTCCGGTCGTTCAGACATGCTCGGCTCTCGTCTCGACTACGTTATTTATCAATACCCTGGCGTATCACATGCGTATGGCGAAATTGGCGCTTACCGGGGCCGGTGCTAAGATACCGGGCGCCGTTGAGAACGCAGATGCTTGGTATTGTAAGGTTTTTTAGTGGATAGAGTGACCCCGATAGTAAAAAGCTTCACGCCGAGATGCCCCAGCGGTCCTGCGTTGCTTCTCGGCCGATGACGATAAAAGGAGATACACCATGGCATTCGAACTACCCGCCTTGCCGTATGAGAAAAACGCACTCGAACCGCATATCTCCGCCGAAACACTGGAGTATCACTACGGTAAGCACCATCAGGCTTACGTGAACAAGCTCAACGAGCTGACCCAGGGCACCGCAGACGACGACAAGTCACTCGAAGAGATCATTCAATCGGCTTCGGGCGTCATGTTCAATCAGGCGGCCCAAGTATGGAACCATACTTTCTACTGGCACTGCCTCTCTCCTCAGGGGGGTGGTGAGCCCAAAGGTGCGTTGGGCGATG
Source organism: Chromohalobacter beijerinckii (assembly GCF_023061185.1). Taxonomy (GTDB): domain Bacteria; phylum Pseudomonadota; class Gammaproteobacteria; order Pseudomonadales; family Halomonadaceae; genus Chromohalobacter; species Chromohalobacter beijerinckii. The sequence goes on along the minus strand of NZ_JAKGAK010000012.1, from coordinate 32,048 downwards.
CGATCAAGACGAAGTTCGGTTCCTTCGAACAATTCAAGGAGGCGTTCAATGCCAAAGCGGCGAGTAATTTCGGCTCAGGCTGGACCTGGCTGATCAAGACCGACGACGGCGGCGTGGACATCAGCAACACCGACGATGCCGACTGTCCCATCGCGCACGGCCAAACGCCTCTGCTGACCATCGATGTCTGGGAGCATGCCTACTACATCGATTATCGCAATGCGCGTCCAAAATACCTGGACGCCGTGTGGAACGTCATCAACTGGGACTTCATCGCCCAGAACTTCAATGATTGATCGCCCCTCGAGATAAGCGGTGACATCGACGCGTATCATGCACGCCCCGCCTCGACGGGGCGTGTGTCGTTCAGGCGTTGGTCGGATCCGCTCGCCGACCGATACCACGATAGATCAAGCCACGTGCCGCGACATAGTCGGGATCGAAGATATTGCGGCCATCAAGGATCAGTGGTGTGGCCATGAGCTCGCTTAGTCGGCGCCAATTGGGGTTCCAGTAGCATTTCCATTCGGTGACCAGCATCAGAGCATCCGCTCCCTCGCAAGCAGCGTAGAAGTCATCGTCGCAAAAGCGTACGCGAGGATGCTGCTCGTAGAGATCACGCAGTGCCGGCAACGCCTCGGGGTCGTGAACGCTGACGTTGACCCCTTGCGCCAACAGCGCATCAAGCAAGGTGAGCACCGGCGCTTGATCGATGCGAGTGGTCCCCGGCTTGAACGCCGCTCCCCAGATTGCAACGCGCCGCTCGAAAAGCTGGCCATGGAAGTGGTGCCAGAATTTGCGGAACAGCGTCTCCTTTTTCTGCTCGTTGATGTCGAGAACATGCTCGAGCAGCAACGACTCGCGACCAGAGGCATGCTGGACATCGGCCAGGCGCATGAGATCACGCGAAAAACTGGGTCCGCCAAAACCACAGCCGGGATACAGGTACTCGAAACCGATACGGCTATCGGCACCCATGCCCAAGCGGACGTGTTCGACATCGACATCCAACGAGTCGGCCAGGCCCGCTAGCTCATTCATGTAGCTTATGCGTGTCGCCAACATCCCGATGATCGCCAGCTTGGCGAGCTCCGCAGCGCGGCGCGGCATGAGCTGGAACACATCCTGGCGACGGTTGAAGGCGCGTAGCAGCTCGCGTACCTGCGCGGTGGCCTGGCTATCTTCACTGCCGAGCAACCAGCGTGCCGGGCGGGTGAAAGTCTCCCAGGCACGGCCTTCTTCCAGCATGTCCGGCAAGGCGACGGCTGATTGGCCGGCGTGACCGAGCAACGCTTCGAGGCGTTCGGTGTGGCCGACCGGAAACGTCGAATTATTGACGATCACCAGCGGGTTGCTTTGCGCTGCGGGAATATCGGCGACATAGGCCTCGGCAGCTTCACGTTGGTCCGGGGCCAAGGCTAGCCAATGAATCTCGACATCTTCCCGTGTGGGCGTATCGGTCAGGCGTAGCAGACCCGAACGACATCCCGCATCGATCTGGGCCTTGAGCCCCGGTTCGCGAAGCAGCCATTCGGCATGTTCCAGACGTTGCCAAGGCACCTCAGGATGTGGGCACCAGTCGACCTGATGCCCCACCGAGGAAAGCGCTGCTGCTGCCACGGCCGCCGATAGCTCGCTTCCATACACGTTCACGCGCATGGCATCAGCCCTCGTTTGCGTAACGGCCCAACAGGGAGCGGAATCCTTCGCCATGCTGGGGATGGCGCTTGGCGAGTGCCAGCGTGGCTTCCAGGTAGCCTAGTTGGTGCCCGCAATCGTAGGTATTGCCGCGCATGCGATAAGCTTCGGCGCCCTGCTGCTGGCGCAGCGTCTCGAGGGCGTCGGTAAGCTGGATCTCATTCCCCGCCCCGGGCTTGGTTTCGGCCAGCAGCGGGAAGATAGCCGCCGGCAGCAAATAACGTCCGATCACCGCCAGGCTGGAAGGTGCCTCTTCCACCTTGGGTTTTTCGACCATGCCCGTCAGCGGTGCGCTGTCGCCAGGGGCCGGTGCCTCGCCCTCGAGCGCGACGATCCCATACTTGTGGGTCATCTCTTGTGGCACATTTTCGACCATGATCTGTGCTTGGCCGCTCTTGTCATAAGCTTCGATCATGCCGGCTAGGTCGTTCTGCGGTAGCTCGCCAGCATCTACCAGCACATCGGGAAGCAGTACGGCAAAGGGGTCGTCACCAATCACTGCCTGCGCACACAGTACGGCATGCCCAAGCCCCAGTGCGACCGGTTGGCGTACGGCGATGATGCTCACATCCTCGGGGACGATGTTGCGCACTTCCGCGAGCAATTCATCCTTGCCCTTGGCCTCGAGCATCGCCTCGAGCTCGAAGTTCTTGTCGAAATGATTCTCGATGGCGCTTTTGCTGGAGTGCGTTACCAGCACGATTTCCTTGATGCCGGCAGCCACCGCCTCTTCGACGACATACTGAATGACCGGCTTGTCGACGATAGTGATCATTTCCTTGGGAATGGCCTTGGAGGCTGGTAGGCAACGCGTACCGAGTCCAGCAACGGGGAGTACGGCCTTCTTGATCATGAGGAATCCTTCCTTAGCGTTCTAGGGTCGAGTGTTGGCAGTATGCCATAGTGAAAAGCGTGACGGCGCCAACGATTCGGCATTCCTTTGATGGTATTCAGGCAAAGAGGTTCGCACTGTCTAGCAGTGTCGAGGTTGGCAGAATGCGCCCCTCAACATCCGTGCGTAACATTGTAGAATGTGCATTATTGGCGTGCCGGCACGTGACGACACATAAAGACATAGATTTCGATACGTATGCTGCGGCATCGGTTCGATCATTTCTCCAAGAGGAAACCCCATGAGCGAGACGTTCGGTAACAACGTGGATCACGCCGAGATCGCCAAGTTCGAAGCGCTTGCCAGCCGCTGGTGGGATCCTGAAAGCGAGTTCAAGCCGCTGCATGAGATTAATCCACTGCGCCTGAACTTCATCGATGAGCAGGCCAACCTGGCGGGTAAGACCGCCATCGATGTGGGATGTGGTGGCGGTATCCTTAGCGAAGCGATGGCCCATCGCGGCGCTCGGGTCACGGGCATCGACATGGGCGAAGCGCCGCTTGCCGTCGCGCGTCTGCACCAGCAGGAAAGCGAGGTGACGGTCGATTACCGTCAGATCAGCGCCGAAGAAATGGCGGCTCAGCACCCCGGTGAGTTCGATGTCGTCACCTGTCTGGAAATGCTCGAGCATGTTCCCGATCCGGCGGCGGTCGTACGGGCATGCGCGACCTTGGTCAAGCCCGGTGGCCACTTGTTCTTCTCGACCATCAACCGCAATCCCAAGGCGTATATGTTCGCCATTCTAGGCGCCGAGTACGTGTTGCAGCTATTGCCCCGCGGAACGCATACCTACAACAAGTTCATTCGTCCGGCGGAGTTGTCGGCCTGGTGCCGTGACGCCAGCTTACGCGTGCGTCGTCAGACCGGACTGACATACAACCCCGTGACCAAGCGCTATCGCCTGGTAGCTAACGATGTGTCCGTGAATTACATGATGCACTGCACGCCGGAATGGACGGGCACTGGAGAGACACGATGAGTCACGCCCGACCGGCGGCGTTGCTTTTCGATCTCGACGGCACGCTCGTCGATACGGCCCCCGATCTGGCCTACGCCACCAACGCTTTGCGAACACATCATGGACTCGCGCCATTGCCCTATGACGTTATACGGGGGCAGGTTTCGAACGGCGGTAGCGCGCTGGTAGAACTGGCACTGGGATTGGCACCTACGCATGCCGATCATGGCGAGGCGAGGCGTTTCCTGCTCGAGACCTACGGTCGCAATATTGCGGTGCATAGCCGTGTGTTCCCCGGTCTAACGCCCCTGCTAGAAGCCTGGGACCTGGCCCAACGCCCCTGGGGAATCGTCACCAACAAACCGCGCGCCTATGCTGCGCCGTTGGTCGAGGCACTGAGTCTGACCCATGGTGTATTGCTGGCGGCGGATGATTTGCCACTCAAGAAACCTGATCCCGCGCCACTACTCGAGGCCGCGCGACGTCTGGGCGTCGCGCCCGGGGATTGCTGGTACATCGGTGACCATCTGCGGGACATGCAGGCGGCGCGTGCTGCTGGAATGTACGCCATCGCAGTACGCTATGGCTACATCGATGACGCAGAAACACCTGACACCTGGCCGGTGGATCGTTGGTTCGAAACGCCGGAAAGCTTGACGCAGGCGCTTTGGCCCGGCGAAGACGAAACGGTTGGCCGCCCAGGTTGACGGAACTGCTTATGCGGTTCCCGGTGACACACCTTTGGGCGGCTGGGCATCGAATGCCTGCCCCGTATGTCCCCGGCTCGCGGGACCCATCAACCACAAGTAAGTCGGCATGATATCCAGCGGCGTGCGTAACGTCGCTGGATCCTCGTCAGGATATGCCCCTTGTCGCATGGCCGTGCGGGTCGCCCCGGGATTGAGGGTGTTCACACGTACCGACGAAGTGGGCTCGAGTTCATCGGCCAGCACCTGCATGAAGCCTTCCGTCGCGAATTTCGAAACCGAATAAGCACCCCAGCGCGCGCGGCCCTTACGCCCGACGCTCGAGGAAGTTAGCACCACCGAGGCATCGCGGGATGCCTCGAGTAATGGCAGTAATGCCTGCGTCATCCAGACCGGACCGGTGACATTGACCTGCATCACCCGTTCCCAGAGCTCCGAGTCGTATTGCGCGAAAGGCATCAATTCCCCGAGCAGGCCGGCGTTGTGCAGAAGACCGTCGAGGCGCCCGAACTCGCGTTCCAGTGTCTTGGCTAGATCACGATATTCCTTGAGTGTCGCCCCCTCGAAGTTGAGCGGGTAAATCGCGGGTTGCGGCCCGCCAGCGGTTTCGATCTCATCGTAGACCGCCTCGAGTTTGGTCAGCGTACGCCCAACCAGTACCAGAGTGGCGCCGTGTTCGGCAAAAGAGCGCGCGGCAGCACGCCCGATGCCGGCCCCCGCGCCGGTCACGAGTACAACACGACCCTCTAGCAGGTTCGCTGGCGGATGATAATCAATATGGCATTCCATGACGCATCCCCCATCTTGCGGCGTCAATCAGTCTGACTGGTTAAGGAAATCCTCGGCCATATCAGCCGCGTTGCTATCAGGATAGTCGTCGCGGACGCGCTCGAGGAGCGTTGTACTTTCATCGGGATGGCCTTGGCGTGCTTTTAGCAATCCCAGCTTGTAGAGGGCATCCGCGACCTTGTTGCTGTCGGGATAGTCATCGATGACCGTCTGGAAAGACTCGGCGGCCGCGTCCAATTGCGATTGCGCGGAATACAACTCGCCTAGCCAGTAGTGCGCGTTGGGGCGTAAATCGGAGTTCGGGTAGTCGCTGAGGAAATCCTCGAAAGCCTGGATGGCCTGGTCGAACTCACGCGCCTGCACCTTCTTGAAAGCCGCTTGATAATCTTCACGCCCTTGGTCGCCTGACGCGCCCTCTTGAGTGCTACCTGCTTGCGATTCGTTGGCACCGGCATCACCGGTGATCGACTCGGCGGCATCGCTATCGACGCCGGCAGCATCTCTGGAGGCATTAGAACGCGACGCCATGTCATCGACGCGCTTTTCAAGATCCAGAAACCGTTCTTGCGAAAGTTTCTTCTGCTGTTCGAGCTGGTAGCGCAGCTCTTCGAGCTGGCCGCGCAATTGCTTGATCTCGCGCTGGCTGTCCTTCAACTGATTGAACAAGGCCAGATTGCCACCACCGCCGCCCGATTCGTCACGCACGGCGGTCTGGCTATAAATGCTGCTGGACTGGTCGGTCAAGTCATCGACCGAGGGCTGAGCCCATACGGACAGCGGGAGCACCAAGGCTCCCGCGCCGCACAGTCTTTTCAGACCGTGTTTCATACCTGACTCCGGCGACGTTTAGTAGGAAAAGACGACGCGGCGATTCTGGGCATACGACTCTTCATCGTGACCGCGTACCGCAGGACGCTCTTCGCCGTAGCTGACGATTTCGACTTGTGAGGACGAGACGCCTTCCACACTGAGATATTGCTCGACGGCTTGCGCACGACGCTCACCCAACCCCAGGTTGTACTCGCGGGTGCCACGCTCGTCGGCATGCCCTTCCAAGACGACATCGGTGTTGGGGTGATTCTTGAGATATTGAGCATGCGCTTCGAGTACTGACTCGAATTCCGGACGAATAGTGTCGCGGTCGAAGGCAAAGTAGATGGTGCGCTCTTCAGGAATGGCATTGCGGTCGCCCATCTCGCTGCCTGAAGTGCCTTGTCCACTTTCCATGCCTTGGCTGGAGGCGGAGTCTGAGCCACCGGCGCCTGTTCCGGACGTGCCATCCATGCTGCCATCCTGGGTGCCGCCAGTGCTGGAACAACCCGCGAGAACGGCGAGTGAAATGGCGACGGCGAGGCCTTGAGCATATGGTTTGAATTGCATTGTTTTCTCCTTGCTTGAAAGTCAAATGACTCTATCGCGGTTTAGTCTAAAAAGGGTGACCATGCAGGTTCGCGCACGTCCCCTTGCGGCGACGGCAGCCGGAAGGAAGCACTACCATCGTCCGATACGGCCCCCAATACACCGCGGGTCCCTTCTTGCGTGGCGAAGATTACCATGGTGCCATTCGGCGCGACACTGGGAGATTCATCCCAATTGGAATCGGTGAGGACCGTCATGCGATCGGTATCCAGGTCCTGGCGAGCAATGTGGAAACCGTCGTCGTCGCGGGTCACCATAAATATCGCATCGCCGTCCGGGTTGAAACGGCCACGTGAATTATAGCTGCCGGTGAAGGTGATCCGCTGGGCCTGCTCATCACCCAGGTTGTAACGATAGATCTGCGGATTGCCACTACGATCGGAGGTGAAAATCAAGCTACGACCGTCCGGCGCCCACTCGGGTTCGGTGTCGATCGCATCGCTATGTGTCAGGCGCGTGAGATTTCGCGAGCCGACATCCATGACGTAGATCTCCGGCTGGCCATCCTTGGAAAGCGACATTGCCAGCTTGCGTCCATCCGGTGACCATGCCGGTGCACCGTTGATTCCTTCGAAGGAGGTCAGCTGGATACGCTGCCCTGTCGAAAGGTTCTGGACATAGATGGAGGGCCGCCCCGTCTCGAACGAGACATAGGCCAGCTTGCGACCGTCCGGTGACCACGCCGGTGACATGATGGGCTCATCTGAGGAGAGAATCTCTTGGTTGTTGTGCCCGTCGGAATCGGCGATGTTCAAAGTATATTTGATGTTGTCATCGACGCCATTGGCCGTGACATAGGCGATGCTCGTAGAGAAAGCGCCACGAATTCCGGTGATCTCTTCAAAGATCTGATCGCTGATATAGTGCGCGCTGTCGCGCAGTTGATCCCGGCTGGCGGTTACGACCTCGCCGAGCATACGGTCTTCGCCATTAACGTCGAGAAGCTCATACTGAATGCGGTACTGGCCATTCTGGCCTTGGTTCTCGACCTTGCCCACCACCAGGTAGTCGCTATTCAACTGCTGCCAATCTTGATAGTAAACATCATCACTGCTACTGGGCCGGGAAATCAGCGAATCTCGCGACAATGGTTTGAAACGACCGCTGCGCTCCAGGTCGTTGCCGACGATACGCGAGATCTCTTGCGGTAGTGCATCCCCGCCTTCCATCGGCACGATGGCAATGGGGATGGCCTGATCGCTGCCCTTGGTGATTTCGATGGTCAGCTCGGCATGCGCCATTCCGGCACATAACATCAGCAGCGCGGCTGTCCAAAACTTGAGTCGTTTCATCAGCGGATGTCCTCTGGGTTGAAGTCCAGATTGAATTCACGGAACTGCCCTTTTACCGAAGCGTCGAGTTCGCGCATCGCACGGAATGGCGCCGCCTTTTCGACGGCATTGATCACGGAATGATCGAAAGCGGAATTGCCACTGCTTTGTATGATTGTGGCGTTTACCAGCTCGCCAGTGGGCAGCAATTGGATTCGCACGATGGCGCGTAACTCCGAAGATGCATTGGAAGGTACATTCCAGCTTTGTTCGACGTATCGGCGAACCAGGTTCTTGAAGCCATTGGCAGCTTCGCTGGCCTGCTTTGCGTTAGCAATGGATTGTTCTTCATCACTGATCATGCTGTCCAGTGATGAGTTATTGGCCTGAGCCGCCCGTTCGGCGAGCTCTTGCTGACGCTTCCGCTCAGCTTCGGCCTCTTCCTGGCGCTTCTTCTCGGCTTCGGCCTCTTCCTGGCGCTTCTTCTCGGCTTCAGCCTCTTCCTGGCGCTTCTTCTCGGCTTCAGCCTCTTCCTGGCGCTTCCGCTCAGCTTCGGCCTCTGCTTGGCGCTTCCGCTCAGCTTCAGCTTCTTCCTGGCGCTGCCGCTCGGCTTCGGCTTCTTCCTGACGCTGCCGCTCGGCTTCAGCCTCTTCCTGGCGCTGCTGCTCGGCTTCGGCTCGCTGTTCCGCCGCGCGTTGCGCTTCTTCCTGCAAGCGCTGTGCTTCGGCTTTGGCTTCTTCCACCGCGCTATCCGTTGTCTCGGCCTCGCTATCGGGTTCTGGTTCCTCAGACGCTTCCGAAGGCGCCGATTCTTCGGGTTCCGGCGCATCCTCTTCTTCCGACTGAGAGGCGGGCGGAGTGGAATCCTCGGTCTGCTGGGGTTGATCCGTTGCCGTTTCAGCGCGAACGAGCGTCGCCTGGACCACTGATGAAGAGGTTGGGTCGGACTCGCTTTCAGGCCATTTGATGAGAGTGAGCATCAGCGCCGCGACATGCACGCCAATGGCCAGCAGCACCGGCCAACCATAGCCTACACGGCGTTCACGTTTCGCCATGTCGATGCCTCACTCTTCACCGCCGGAAGGGGGTTCGGAGATAAGTCCGACGTTACCCACTCCCGAACCTTGCAGCGTACTCATCAAAGTCACGATCTGACCATAGGAAACATTGCGATCGCCACGCACCATGACCGGCGTATCCGCGTTGCGGCTCAACATGGCCTTGACCTTTTCCCCAAGTTCATCAAGGGCGACGGGGGTCTCTTCATCCTCCAGGGAAATGTAGTACTGCCCTTCACGATCCACCGACACGATCAGCGGCTCTTGCTCCTCGGTATCGATAGGCTCGGACGACACTTGTGGCAACTCGACATCGACCCCCTGATTGAGCATGGGAGCGGTGATCATGAAGATCACCAACAGCACCAGCATCACATCGATGAACGGCACGACATTGATCTCACCCATCGGCTTGCGCCGCTGGCGATGATGATAGGATCCGTACATGTTTCCTCCCTCAGGATGCCTCGCGTTCGCTGCGCCCCTGCAGATTACGGTGCAGGATGGCGTGGAATTCCTCGGCAAAGTTTTCGTATTTGCCGAGCAAGCGTCCCGCATGGGCGGATAGTCGGTTATAGAAGATCACCGCAGGAATAGCTGCAAACAGGCCCATGGCCGTGGCGACCAACGCCTCCGCGATCCAGGGCGCGACAGTGGACAGCGTCGCTTGCTGAGCCATCGACAAGCTTTGGAACGACCCCATGATGCCCCATACGGTCCCGAACAGGCCGATATAAGGGCTTGCCGAAGCGACCGTGGCGAGGAAAGTGAGATGCAGTTGTAGGCGATCTTCTTCACGCGACAGGGCGACGCGCTGGCCACGTTGCACGCCTTCGAGCACCGCATCGGTGCTTTGGGTCTTGGGCATAAGACGGTTGAATTCACGAAAACCGGAGCGGAAAACGTGCTCCGCGCCGTGAGATTCTTGTTCAGCGGGCAGCTCGCGATAGAGCTCGTTGAGATCGACGCCGGACCAGAAACGGTCTTCGAAATCCTGATAGGCCTTTTCGGCGCGCCGCAGCGCAATACTACGCTGAAAAATGATGATCCAGGAGGCTATTGAGGCAGCCAGGAGCAGGAGCATGACCAGTTGAACGATCAGGCTGGCGTTCATGATCAGATGCGGAATGGACATGGAGTCGTTCACGGCAGTCCTCGTGTCGCTTGAGAGTTCGTTTCGCTTGGTTTATCCGTGCATTAGCGGCTGCAGCGCATCCGGCCAACGCAAGGGTTTAAGCCGAGAAGCCTCGAGGCAGACGATGTCCACCCGGGCCTCGCACAGTCGTTCCCCGCGACGTGTCACTGTCTGGGCGAAGGTCGCGCGGCAGGCAGTGGATTCGACGACGTCCGCCGTGATGTGCAGCTCGTCGTCGAGGTGGGCGGGCTTGGCATAACGGCATTCAAGGTGATGCACAACCAGTTGGATACCCTGTGCGAGCAAGTCGCGCTGGGCCAGGCCGTGGTGGTTTAACCACTCGCTGCGTGCCCGCTCCATGTATTTGAGATAATTGACGTAATAGACGATACCGCCGGCATCGGTGTCTTCGATGTAGACCTTGACCGTATGCGTGAAGCCGCTCATACATCGCTCTCCTGTCGCTTGTCATCAAGCGATGGCGCTGCGACAACGGCATCGGTCGGCGTCAGGCCGAAGTGTTCGTAAGCCAGACGTGTGACCACACGTCCACGCGCGGTGCGCATCATGAATCCCTGTTGGATCAGGTACGGTTCTAGGACATCCTCGATCGTATCGCGTTCCTCGCTGATTGCGGCCGCGAGGCTGTCGACGCCGACCGGGCCGCCATCGAACTTCTCGATCATCGCCATCAATAGGCGTCGGTCCATGTGGTCGAGCCCATGGCGGTCGACATGCAGCATGTTGAGAGCTTGATCGGCAATTTCTTCGTTCAGGCGACCATCGCCACGCACTTCGGCGAAGTCGCGCACGCGCCGCAGTAGACGATTGGCGATGCGTGGCGTGCCACGCGCGCGGCGGGCAATTTCGGCCGCACCGTCACGGTCGGCCTCGACCCCTAATAAATGCGCTGAACGCACCACGATCTCGGTCAATTCGTCGACCGCATAGAATTCCAGTCGTTGCACGATACCGAAACGATCGCGCAGCGGCGATGTGAGCAGCCCCGCACGCGTGGTAGCGCCCACCAGAGTGAAGGCAGGCAGGTCGAGTTTGATGGAACGCGCGGCGGGGCCTTCGCCGATCATGATGTCGAGCTGATAATCCTCCATCGCGGGATACAGCACCTCTTCCACCGAGGCGGGAAGGCGATGTATCTCGTCGATGAACAGCACATCACCGGCTTGCAAGTTGGTGAGCATGGCGGCGAGGTCACCGGCGCGCTCGAGTACGGGGCCGGAAGTCGATTTGATATCGACTTCCATCTCGGCGGCGATGATGTTGGCCAACGTGGTCTTGCCAAGGCCAGGCGGCCCGAAGATCAGGGTATGATCGAGGCTATCGCTGCGCTGACGGGCCGCGCTGATGAAGATATCCATCTGCTCGCGCACGCGGGGCTGGCCGATGTACTCGGCCAGTCGCTGCGGACGAATGGCATGATCCACGTGCACCTCGCTTCCCTGAGGTTGCGCCGCGATTAGACGGTCGGTATCGATCATTCGCGGTCCTTAACCTGCCATCTTGCGTGTCAGGGCGGCTTTGATCAGGCCTTCCGTGGAGAGGCTATCGTCCAGCCCGGACAGCATGCGCGAGGCTTCGGTAGGTTTGTAGCCCAAGGCGACGAGGGCCGATTCCGCATCGGCGAAAGGATCGGCCGCAGGTGCTGCGGGTGAGGCACCCAACTCAAGAGCATGCAGTCCGTTTTCCTGCTCGAGCTGCCAATGGGGGAAGCGGTCACGCATTTCCACGACCAATCGATCGGCGGTTTTCTTGCCGACGCCGGGGAGACGTGTCAGCGCCTTGCTGTCGTCTTCCATGACGCAGCGGATGAAGGCTTCCTGATCCATGCCGGAGAGAATCGCCAAGGCTAGCTTGGGCCCTACCCCGTTGACCTTGATCAGCGCGCGAAAGAGTTGACGTTCTTCGCCGCGTGCGAAGCCATACAGTAAATGCGCATCCTCGCGCACCGCCATATGCGTGTGGAGTTGAACCTCTTCGCCCACCGCCGGCAATGCCAGCAAGGTGGTCATAGAGGTCTCCAGCTCATAGCCGACGCCGCCGACATCGACGACGATCCACGGCGGTTGCTTTTCCAACAGGGTGCCACGCAAGCGTCCAATCATGCACATCGAGTCCTTCGATTGACTGGGTTGACACTATACTGATCCGCCTCGCAACTGACCAGCACCCGACATGCGGCGTCTCAGTCGGGGCGGAAGTCGCGCCAACGCTGACGGGAACCGCTCCGCCGCCGCCCGCGCGCTGCTGACAACGAGCGGCCCTGGCGCGCATAGGCATGGGTCAAGGCGATGGCCAGTGCGTCGGCGGCATCGGCCTGTGGCGTGCCGTCGAGCCCCAGAATCGCCGTCACCATATGCTGTACTTGATCCTTGGTCGCCGCGCCGGTGCCGGTGACCGCTTGCTTGATCTGGGTGGGGGCGTATTCGAAGACCTCGAGGCCGTGATTGGCGGCACAGACGATCGCCGTGCCGCGTGCCTGCCCCAACTTGAGTGCGGAGTCGGCATTCTTGGACATGAAGACCTGCTCGATGGCGATTTCATGCGGACGATGCACGCCGATCAACTCTCCGACGCCGGCATACACCTGGGCGAGCTTCTGAGCCAACTGGTCGCTCTTGATGCGGATGCAGCCGCTGGCGACGTAACGCGGCGTCGCCGAAGCGACATCTATGATGCCGTAACCGGTGATGCGCGACCCGGGATCGATTCCCAGCAGGATCATCGACTCATCATCTCCGTGCCGCCACTCACCCGCGTCACGCCACTCACTCGAGTTCCGCCATGACGGCATCGGAGAAATCGGCGTTGGAATAGACGTTCTGCACGTCGTCGAGGTCTTCGAGCATGTCGAATAATTTGAGGACCTTGCGCGCCGTATCCACATCGTCGACGGGGGAGTAATTATCGGGATAGGACCCGACATCGCTTGCGGAGGGCTCGATGCCCGCCTCGACTAGCGCGTCCTTGACAGCACCGAAGCCTTCCACGGAGGTCACGATCTCGAGCGTGCCGTCGTCCTGAGTGATGATGTCCTCGGGTTCGGCGGCCAGCGTGGCCTCCATGGCGGCCTCTTCGGAGGTGCCCTCCGGCAGCGTCAAACGCCCCTGCTTATGGAACATGAAAGCGACGGACCCGGACGTGCCCAAATTACCGCCGTTCTTGTTGAAGGCGTGACGCACCTCGGAGACCGTGCGATTGCGGTTGTCGGTCATGCATTCGACCATCACCGCGACGCCTTCGGGGCCGTAGCCCTCGTAGACGGTTTCCTCCATCTCGTCGCCGTCGTTATTGCCGGCGCCGCGCTCGATGGCGCGCTGGATGGTGTCCTTGGTCATGTTGTTGGACAGCGCCTTGTCGATGGCGGCGCGCAGGCGGGGATTGTCCGCCACCTCACCGCCGCCTTGCCGGGAGGCAACCGTTAGTTCACGGATCAGCTTGCTGAAAATCTTGCCGCGTTTAGCATCTTGGGCGGCTTTGCGGTGCTTGATGTTCGCCCATTTACTATGGCCTGCCATGTCGACGTCACTCCTTGAAAAAAACAGGCGTTCGTGTTCGCAGGACACCCGGCGCCGAGGCGACGCCGGGAAAACGAGAAGAACGTGGGGCAAACGGCGCGCATCAGGCCTCGCCGTTGCCACCTTGCTGAGCCTTCTGACGCAAGCGAATGTTGAGCTCCTTGAGCTGATCGGCACTGACCTCGCCCGGAGCATCGGTCATCAGGCAGGCGGCACTCTGCGTCTTGGGGAAGGCGATCACTTCGCGGATCGTCTTGGCGCCGCTCATCAGCATGACCAGACGATCGAGGCCGAAGGCCAGGCCACCATGAGGCGGCGCGCCGAACCGGAGGGCGTCGAGCAGGAAGCCGAACTTCTCCTCGGCTTCTTCTTCACCGATGCCCAGTACCTCGAAGACCGCCCGCTGCATCGCCTGATCGTGAATACGGATGGAGCCGCCACCCAGCTCAGTACCGTTCAGGACCATGTCGTAGGCACGCGACAGCGCATTGGCGGGGTCTGCCTTGAACGCCTCCGGCGAGCTCGAAGGCGCGGTAAACGGATGGTGCAAGGCGGCTAGGCGACCGGCGTCGTCAGCTTCAAACATGGGGAAGTCGACGACCCACAACGGCGCCCACTCCTGCGTATACAGATCGAGGTCTTCGCCCAACTTGACGCGCAGAGCGCCCAGCGCCTCATTGACGATACGTGCCTTGTCGGCACCGAAGAAGATGATGTCGCCATCCTCGGCGCCTACCCGATCGAGCAATGACTCGATTATACCTTCCATGAACTTGACGATCGGCGACTGCAGCCCTTCGATACCTTTGGCGCGTTCGTTGACCTTGATCCAGGCCAGCCCCTTGGCGCCGTAGATGTTGACGAAGTCGGTGTAGGCATCGATTTCCTTGCGCGACAGCTTGGCGCCACCGGTGACCTTGAGCGCTGCCACGCGCCCGTCATCGGCTTTGGCCGGACCGGAGAACACCTTGAAGTCGACATCGCGCATCAGGTCGTTGACATCGATCAGCTCGAGCGGGATACGCAGGTCGGGTTTGTCCGAGCCGTAACGGTTCATCGCTTCACTGTACGGCATCTTGGGGAACGCCGGCAGGCTGACATCGAGCACGTCCTGGAACAGCTGACGAATCATGTCTTCGGTCAAGGACATGATGTCGCTTTCCTCGACGAACGAGGCTTCCAGGTCGATCTGGGTGAACTCGGGTTGGCGATCGGCACGCAGATCTTCGTCGCGGAAGCACTTGGCGATCTGGTAATAACGGTCGAAGCCCGACACCATCAATAGCTGCTTGAACAGCTGCGGTGACTGCGGCAAGGCGAAGAACTCACCCGGATGCGTGCGGCTCGGCACCAGGTAATCACGAGCCCCTTCCGGCGTGGCACGTGTCAAAATCGGCGTCTCGATATCCAGAAAACCTTGGGATTCCAGATACGCGCGCACGCTATGTGTGATCCGCGAACGCAGCCGCAGTTTGTCGATCATCTCCGGGCGACGCAGATCGATGTAACGATGCTTGAGACGAGTCTCTTCACCGACCTTGCCATGCTCGTCGAGCTGGAACGGGGGTGTGGCCGCCGTGTTGAGCACTTCGACGTCCGATGCCAGCACCTCGATCATGCCGGTGGGCATGTTGGGGTTCTGGGTGCCTTCGGGGCGCAGGCGAATGCGTCCGCGAATGCGCAGTACAAACTCGTTGCGGGCACGATCGGCATTGGCGAAGGCCTCGGGAGTATCGGGATCGACCACGACCTGGGCGATACCATCGCGGTCGCGCAAATCGAGGAAAATCACTCCCCCGTGATCGCGCCGACGATGTACCCAGCCGCAGAGAGCGACTTCCTGATCCACCAGGGTTTCGTTCAATTGACCGCAATAGTGACTGCGCATGTCTTATCCTGTTTCGTTGCGTATTTCATGGGGCGATTCGGCGCCGCCGAGCGGCGCCGAACACGTCAGGCGGGCGTCTTGTTGCCGGTCTCGGTAGACGTGGAGGGCGCGGAAGCCTCTCCCGCGAGATTGCGTTTTTGCCCCGATTTGAAGTCGGTTTCATACCATCCGCCGCCGGCCAGGCGAAAGCCCGCCGCGGAGATCAAGCGTGATAATTCTGCGCGCTCGCAGCGTGGACAATCGGTCAGCGCTGCCGCGCTGACTTTCTGCAGCTTTTCCAGGCGATGGCCGCAGGCCTTGCACTCATACTCGTAGATGGGCATGGTTCTCACCATTCATGTCATCAAGAAGCGCCCGCGCGACGCTCGCGCGGTGGCAGGGATATAGGGCCGGAGATCGCACTTTCCAAGCCTTTTCCGAAAGCCGCTCATTATAGCGCGTTGCGCCACCCAGCGGGCAAGCGTATCGGGGCTCGATATCATGCAGCTTGCCGCCACGATGCCAGACTCACTTTATTATTCGTCAAAAGAAAAGGACGTCGCATGAAAGCCGTGATTCTCGATGCCGCCAGCCTCGGCGACGATATTGATCTCTCACCGTTGCACGCGGCGGTCGATAACCTCGAGGTCCATGCGTATACCCCCGACGACGAACGTCAGGCGCGTCTCGACAACGCGGATATTGCCATCACCAATAAGGTGGTGCTGGACGGCGACCTGCTCGCGTCCCTGCCCAACCTTAAATTGATCTGCGTGTTGGCGACGGGTACCAACAATATCGACATGCAAGCCGCTCGCGATCGAGGTATCGAGGTGCGTAACGTCTCTGCGTACGGCACGGCGAGCGTGGCGCAACATACTCTGATGTTGATGCTTGCCCTCGCCAATCGCTTGCCGCTTTACATGCGCGATGTTGCCGCTGGGCGTTGGCAAGAAAGCGCCTTGTTCTGCTTGCTCGATCACCGCACCCTGCAATTGGCCGACAAGCATCTCGTTATCGTCGGCCATGGTGAGCTCGGCCGCGCCGTGTCGCGCTTGGCCGAGGCCTTCGGCATGCGCGTCACCTTTGCCGCGCGCCCAGGCAACGAAGCGCAGGATTCGCGCCCTTCCCTTGCGTCACTGGCGGGCGAGCTCGATGTATTGAGCTTACACTGCCCGCTCACCGATCAGACACGGCATCTCGTCGACGCCGAGATGCTGTCCCGCTTCAAGCCCGGCGCCTTGCTGATCAATTGCGCACGGGGCGGTATCATAGATGAAAAAGCAGCACTGGACGCGCTTCGGGGCGGATCAATCGGCGGGCTCGGTGTCGACAGCCTGCCCGAAGAACCGCCGCGTCAGGGGCATGCGCTCATCGAAGCCTTGGACGAGGCGCTCAACCTCATCGTCACGCCGCACAGTGCTTGGATCTCGCCGGAAGCGCGCGCCAACGTCGTCAGCCTGACGCGCGACAACCTGCATCAATGGCTCGCTTCGCGCGCTTAATACATGATTTTTATGGTCGGGAGCCTGCATGCTTTATAACTACGGTTCAATCAATATCGATTACGTCTACCGCGTCAGTCACCTGGTACGTCCCGGCGAGACATTGTCCAGCCAGAGTTTTACACAGGGGTTGGGCGGTAAAGGCGCCAATCAGTCATTGGCCATGGCCCGTGCAGGCGGTGACGTGACGCATTGGGGGCGTGTATCACAGAACGATCGTTGGGTGTTGGAAATCCTCAACCAGGCGGGCGTCAACACATCCCTGATCGAGCTGACTGCCGATGCTAGCGGGCATGCCATCATTCAGGTCGACGACCACGCCGAGAACGCCATTATTCTCAATCCCGGGGCCAACCATGGCTTCAACGAGCGTCACCTCGACGCCCTGATGACCTCGGTAACGCCGGATGATTGGCTGTTGCTGCAAAACGAATGCAATGCGCTCGCGAGCATCATGACACTTGCCGCGCGCCATGGCATGCGGATCGCTTTCAATCCCGCCCCCCTAGGGGCCAATGTGCACGCGTTGCCGCTCGAATTGTGTCAGATACTATTCCTCAATCGTGGCGAAGCCGCGGCCCTAGCGGGGCTCGACGAACATGCCGGAGTCGCCGAGCTCATGGATGCCCTCTATCAACGCCTACCCGAGGTCGAGCTGGTGTTGACGTTGGGACGTGATGGCGTGCGTTATCAGCATGGCGCGCAGCGCCTCGAGCTGCCTGCGTTTCCTGTTACAGCTGTGGATACGACCGCGGCCGGCGATACTTTCATCGGTTACTTCATGGCCGCACGGCAACGAGATGCCTCCATCGAAACCTGCCTGCATGAAGCGAGCGCGGCCGCTGCCTTGTGCGTGCAAAAAAGCGGCGCGGCACCAAGTATCCCGCATGCCAGCGAGGTTGCGGCGGCTTCCCGTGACTGGCCAGCACGCGATGTCTTGCGTCACTGATCCCCTTCGGCACCGTTTGCTTGTTACTTGACCGTTATTTGATACAGGAACCTCATGATCACACCTCTGATTTTCGATACCGATCCTGGCGTAGACGACGCCCAAGCCATTGCCATCGCCTTAGCACATCCCGAGATCGAGCTTCTCGGCATGACCACGACCTACGGCAATGTCGATATCGATACGGCAACGACCAATGCGCTGCTGCTTGCTGAGCTCGCCGACCAGCGAGTCCCCGTCGCACAAGGCGCAGCAGCGCCCCTGGTCAAGCTCAAGCATCCGGCGCCGGCGCATATCCACGGTGACAACGGGCTGGGCAACCATCCCTTACCTGCTCCGAGCCATCGCGCCGAGACGATCAGTGCGCCACAGTTCATCGTCGAACAGGTCAATGCCCGCCCCGGCGAAGTCACGCTGGTCGCCGTGGGCCCGCTGGGCAATCTAGCCGCCGCGCTGCAGCTCGACCCGGGCATCGTCGATCGCGTCAAACAGGTTGTCGTCATGGGGGGATCGATTCGTGAGGGGGGTAACGTCACGCCCGTCGCCGAGGCCAATATCTTCAATGACCCACATGCTGCCGCACGTGTTTTGACGGCGGGCTGGCCACTGACCCTGGTGGGGCTCGATGCTACGCATCGCTGCGTACTGGGCCCCGCGCAGATGGACAAGATAGCCTCGGCCCAAGGCAAGCTGGGCGAAGTCTTGGCCGGTAGCTATGCATTTTATCGCGCATTCTACCGCACGGCGCTGGATATCGATGGCTGTTGCCCACACGACAGCTGTGCCTTGGCATGGTTGATGCGTCCAGAACTCTTCACGACCGTACGCGGGCACTTGAATGTCGTCACAGAGGGCGACGCCGAAGGCCAGACGCTCTTTGCGCCACAAGAGCGTGCTTTCATCGATCCACGCTGGGCACGTACGCCGCTCGTCGATGTGTGCATGAACGCCGACGGCGAGGCCGTCGTAGACTGGATCGTCGAAACACTGACTCGCTGAAGGCAATTGCCCCCATCTTCCCGGTCTGTATAGGAACGGTTCGGGGGCAGTTCTAACCGAGCTCGAAGACACTCGGATGCGTGACGTCAACCTCTTCGCATTCGACATGAGTAACGCGCGACGCCGGTGGCCCTTGCCATAACCAGCGTACGACACGGTCGACGGCCGCCCGCTCGCCGCATAACAGCACCTCGACACGGCCGTCGCCGAGGTTCCTGGCATGCCCGGTAAGCCCTTCCATTAGCGCTTGATCGCGTGACGCGGCGCGAAATCCAACGCCTTGCACACGGCCGGTAACCCAGGCCTTGAGACAATATTCATGCATGGCCCTCTCCTTTGCTTGCGGGCGTCGCTTGGGTTGCGGAATATTCGGGTGGATCCACGAATTCGCGTTTGACCGAGACCGCGGAGTTGCGAGGTACGATACGCTTGCCACGCGCTTCGAGATGCGTGCGGGTGAAAGCGGCGCCATACAGTAAAATCAGCGAACTGTAGTAAACCCACAGCAATACTAGAACGACCGACCCCGCCGCGCCGTATGTCGACGCCGTAGCGGTATAAGCTAGATACGCAGCGATGGCGTAGCGCCCGATCGCAAACAGCACTGCCGTTACGATCGCGCCGACGATAACATCTCGCCAGCTCACCACGACATCCGGCAACACCTTGAAAATAGCGGCGAAAAACAGTGCTATCACCGCCAGCGAGACGAGGAATTCGGCGCTTCCCAAGAGCGCGTTGACGCCTGGCAGCCAGTCGCTCGCATACCGGAAGAAGGCACGCAGCATCACGCTCAACACCAACGACACCATGAGGATGAAACCCACCGCTAGCACCACGGTCAGCGACAGAAGACGTTTCTTGATGAATAGCCAAAGCCCGTTGCGATCGGGACGCGCTGTCACGCCCCAGAGCGTATTGAGGGAGAATTGCATCTGTGCGAAGACGGTCGTGGCCCCCACCACCAGCGCGCCAATGCCGAGCAACGTCGGCAAGATACCGGAGCTTTCGATGCGGGACTGAGACACCGCTTGCTGAATCGCCGTGGCGGCGTCCTGCCCCATGGTGTCTTGCAACTGCGCCACGATCTGGCCTTGCGCGGCGTCTTCTCCCAGTACCAGACCAATGACCGTGACGGCGATGATGATCGTCGGCGCCAGTGAAAACAGGGTGTAAAACGCCAAGGAACCCGCGAAGCTGAACGCATTGTGCTCAAGCCATAAGGTGGCGGCGTTGACGACGATTCGGTACCAATAGCGCGGCGAAAGGTTGATCACGGACTCTCCTTGTCGGACATGATGAATGATGAGCACACCGTTGCTGGGTCTCAGGATAGCGCAGATGCCCCGGCTACTGCTTATATTGCAGAGGCCCGAGTGGCTGCCCATAATGGCTCGGCCCTGCTGATGGAGCTTTCATGTCCAACGCCACCACGTCTTTGCCCTCCTCCGATACACCCTATGCCTTCGATTGTCTGGTCTTCATCGGGCGTTTTCAGCCGCCGCACCTGGGGCATATCACTGTCATTCGCGAGGCGTTGCAACAAGCGCGGCAGGTGATCGTCATGGTGGGGTCCGCTTGGCAGGCCCGTTCGCTGCGCAATCCCTGGCGCTTCGCGGAGCGTCGAGACATGCTGCGCGAATGCTTCGATGACGATGATAACGCGCGACTCGAAATCACGCCGTTATTGGATGCGCTCTACAACAACGATGTCTGGGTACGCGATGTGCAGCGTCGGGTGCGCGACGTGGTCGTCCCCCAACAGGGGCGGTTACCCCGAATCGGCTTGATCGGTGCCAGTCGCGGTCAGTCTAGCTACTATCTCACGCTGTTTCCGCAATGGGAGTCGGTCAGCGTCCCGCTAGTCAGTGATGTCTCGGCCAGTCGAATTCGCGAAGCGTTGTTTGGCCAACCGGCATTGGCAGACGATTATTTGGCGCGCGGGGAACGTAGCGGCCTGTCGGAACCGGTCCGCGACGTGTTGCGGCGTTTTCTTGAAACGCCGGAATGTGCGCAACTGTGGGAAGAACAGCACCTACTCGAAGAGTATCGTAAAGCCTGGGCGCAGGCGCCTTATCCGCCGGTATTCGTGACCGTCGATGCCGTCGTGGTGCAGTCCGGGCATGTGCTGCTGGTCGAGCGTCGAGCGGCACCCGGAAAGGGGTTACTTGCCTTGCCGGGAGGTTTCATTCAGCCCCAGGAGCGCTTGCTTGATGCTTGCTTGCGCGAGCTGCGTGAGCGTGTGCGCCTCAAGATCCCCGAAGCCGTGCTCAAAGGTTCGCTACGTGGTCAGCGCTTGTTCGATGATCCCCATCGCAGCTGGCGAGGGCGCACCTTGGCGCAGGCTTTCTATTTTGCCCTGCGACCCGAACAGCAACTGCCCCAGCTCAAGCCTTCACGCAGTGGCGAGCAAGCCCATTGGGTAGCATTGGCCGACCTCGATCCCGAGGCGTTGTTCGAGGACCATTTCTTCATCATTCAGAACTTTCTGGGCTTGCCGGCCGGCATGGCCACGCCATGACGCAAGTCGCTGCCACCTATTCATGCCTGCAGGAAGTCGCGCGGTAACTTCATCATCTGTCGCCAGAGCTTCTCGACGCCGGGCTTGTGTACCAGCGAACACCGGTAAAGACGTATCTCGAGTGGAATGTCCCACTGCGGATCTCCCGCGCGGATCAAGCGCCCTGCGGCGAGTTCTTCTCGTATGCAAAAATCGGGAATCCATGCCATACCGACCCCCTGCAGGGCCATACCCTTGAGGCCTTCCGCCATGGCGGTCTCATAGACGGTCTTGAGGCGCATGCGTAGCGGATCGTTCTTGAGCAGCATGCGTACGCTACGTCCCAGAAAGGCGCCCTGGGTATAGGCGAGAAACGGGATACCCGCCTCATCGTCCAGTGCAAAGCGTGGGGTGCCATCGGCGTTAGGTACGCAAACCGGCAGCATTTTCACCTGGCCGATGGAAAATGAAGGAAAGGCCTCGCCGTCGAGCTGCATGCTAGCGTAGGGATCGTAATAGGCCAGCATCAGATCGCAGTTGCCTTCGCGCAACACATGAATGGCATCCCCGACGTTCATGGCGACCAGCCGCGTCGGAAGTTCACCCACGCCCTTTTGTAAACGTGAAATCCAGCGCGGGAAAAACGTCAACGCCAGCGAATGCGCGGCGACGATATCGAGTGCTTCGTTGGCCATCGACAGACCGCGCAAATGGGCAAGGCATTCGCTCAACTGCTCGACCATACTGCGTGCCGTGACCAGGAATAACTGCCCTTCCGGGGTCAACCCGATAGGCGTCGTGGAACGATCGACCAAGGTGGCACCCACGGCTTGTTCCAAGGAGCGGATGCGTCGGCTAAAAGCAGGCTGGGTGACATGCCGTTGTCTCGCCGACGCGGAAAAACTGCGTGTATTGGCGAGGGCAACGAAATCTTCGAGCCACTTGGTTTCAAGATTCACCGGCACTCCTGGTGGTCACGCAATAAATGTACGACAGCCGCGAGCATACGAACATCGCGTCTCGATACGCAACGGATGTCATTGTATGGGGGCTAGCAGATAGGCCGCCCGCGAGACGAGTTTACGCCAGATGGGGCGATTGTTGAGTTCGTCCAGCGATACCTCGCGGCATGCCGCAAAATCCCGACGTAGCATGTCCTCTACCTGGCCGGCAAATACCGCATCGGGTACATACGCAGTAATCTCGAAATTGAGCCGAAACGAACGGTTATCGAGGTTGACTGAACCGACCAGCGCTGTCTCGTCGTCGACCAGGACGACTTTCTGGTGCAGGAACCCCGGCTGATAGCGAAAAATACGTACGCCGTGACGAATCATCTCGGGCAAGAAGGAAAAAGCCGATAGGAAAACCAGTAAGTGATCGGGACGCTCGGGAATCATCACGCGTACATCGACACCACGCAAGGCGGCAAGCTTCAAGGCATCTTGCACTCCCTGATCCGGGACGAAGTATGGACTGGTCACCCACAGTCGTTCATGGGCCCCGTGGATGACATGTTGAATCAATAGGCTTGCCGTCTCGCAGTTATCAGCCGGCCCGGAAGGCACAATCACCACGTGCTGGCACTCATCGCAGGTAATCGACGGTTCCCAGTTCAAGGGCAGTATTTCTTCAGTGGCCCAGTACCAGTCTTCCCAGAAGGCTTCCTGCAATCCCATGACGCTCGGTCCGGTGAGCTTGAGATGAGTATCGCGCCAGGGGCCGTAACGCGCCACCCGCCCTAGATATTCATCGGCCACATTGAAGCCACCGGTCCACCCCTCACGCCCGTCGACGACCACGATCTTGCGATGATTGCGGAAATTGATCTGGAAACGGTGACGCCAGCCGCGCGACGAGTTGAAGGCCGTGACCTCGATGCCCGCTTGCGATAACTCGTGCAAGTAGTCATTGGGTAGACTGCGGCTGCCGATTTCGTCGTAAAGCAAGCAAACCCGAATCCCCTGCTCTGCCCGACGCATCAAGTGCTGCTTGAACAAGGTGCCTATTTCATCGGCGCGGAAAATGAAAAACTGCACGAGGATGTATTCGCGCGCGGCATCGATTCCCTCTAGTAAGCTCTGGAAGGTTTCTTCCCCATCGATGAGCAGTTCGGCGCGATTGCCCGTGCTCATGGGCATCATGGCCAGACGCTCGACGGCCTGAATGCGCGTGGTGTCAAATGAGGGACGAGAAAAGAAAGGCTCGAGCCGGGGCCTGAAACGCAATAGGACCTGACGTAGTACGGTGTCGCGTTCGCCGCGCGCAGAGGTGTAACCATAAAAACGCGGACGTCCGAAGATCCAGTAGATGGGAACGGCCAGGTAGGGAAAGGTCAAAAGCGTAACGATCCAGGCAACCGCCCCTTGCGAGGTACGACTCGACATCAATGCCATGACGGCGGACAACACGCCCAGCACATGGATCGTCACGATCAGGATACCGATCAGTCCGGATGTCATGTCGGTTCCTCCCTGAAACCTTCGAAGCGCTCGCTGGTTAAAAATCAGGCCCCGCGTGGAACGGGGCCTGAAGCGACGATCATCGCATGATCATGCACTCGCGGCGATAATCTCTTTCCACTTCGCCGGACCGATCTGGTGGACCGACTCGCCTTGACTATCGACGGCAACGGTCACCGGCATGTCTTCGACGTCGAACTCATAAATCGCTTCCATTCCGAGATCCTCGAAGGCGACCACGCGGGATTTCTTGATCGCTTGCGCCACCAAGTACGCAGCACCTCCCACTGCCATCAGGTAAACGGCCCCGTTGTCACGGATTGCCTCGATCGCCATCGGTCCCCGCTCGGCTTTGCCAACCATTCCCTGGAGACCGGTCTGCTCGAGCATAGTCCGTGTGAATTTGTCCATGCGCGTAGCCGTCGTGGGGCCAGCAGGCCCGACGACTTCGTCACCAACCGGATCGACAGGCCCTACGTAATAGATGAAGCGCCCACGCAGGTCGACCGGCAGAGACTCGCCTTTGGCCAGCATATCGACCATGCGTTTGTGCGCGGCATCACGCCCTGTCAGCAGCTTTCCATTGAGTAGCAGCGTATCGCCCGGTTGCCAGGAAGCCGCCTCTTCAGCCGTGACCGTATCCAGATTTACCCGCTTAACATTGTCACCCGCTTCACGCGTGATTTGCGGCCAGTCTTCCAGCGTCGGAACGGGCAGTGACGCTGTACCGCTACCGTCCAACGTGAAATGCACATGCCGCGTGGCTGCGCAATTGGGAATGATAGCGACCGGCTTGTTGGCAGCGTGGGTGGGATAATCTTTGACCTTGATATCGAGTACAGTGGTCAGCCCGCCCAACCCTTGTGCGCCGATACCGGTCCGGTTGACTTGCTCGAAGAGCTCAAGACGCAGTTCTTCGGCACGATTCTCGGCACCACGTGCCTTGAGATCCTGAATATCGATGGGATCGAGCAAGGCTTCCTTGGCGAGTTGCATGGCTTTTTCGGCGGTGCCACCGATGCCGATGCCCAGCATACCTGGCGGGCACCAACCCGCTCCCATCTTGGGCAACTGCTCCAGGACCCACTCGGCGACATTGTCGGAAGGATTGAGCATCGCGAACTTGGACTTAGCCTCGCTACCGCCCCCTTTTGCTGCGACGTGGACCTCGACCTTATCACCGGGGACCAGCTTGTGATGGATGACGGCTGGCGTATTGTCGCCGGTATTCTGACGCTTGCCATCAGGATCGGCCAATACCGAGGCACGCAAGACATTGTCGGGGAGCTTATATGCCTGGCGAACGCCCTCGTTGATCATGTCGTCGAGGCTCATATCGGCTTCCCAGCGCACGTTCATACCGATCTCGACGAATACTGTCACGATGCCTGTATCCTGACAGATCGGTCGATGACCCTCGGCACACATTCGAGAGTTGATCAGAATCTGAGCGATAGCATCGCGAGCGGCGGGATTCTCCTCACGCTGATACGCCTCGTGCATGGCGTCGATGAAGTCTTTGGGATGGTAAT
Organism: Chromohalobacter beijerinckii; assembly: GCF_023061185.1. Taxonomy (GTDB): domain Bacteria; phylum Pseudomonadota; class Gammaproteobacteria; order Pseudomonadales; family Halomonadaceae; genus Chromohalobacter; species Chromohalobacter beijerinckii. Next base: position 6,771 of record NZ_JAKGAK010000012.1, on the reverse strand, counting down.
AAGAAATAAACTGCAAGGCATCAGCCACGCTCTGGATTACATCATCCTGGCGTATCACGGTCATGAAAGAGACTCCTTATTATGGTCTATACCTCGCGAGGTTCCGTAAGAAACATCGCGAGAAACACAAACGTGGGATTATACCGAAAATGAGCGATCACGCTTAAGGTGGATCGCTCAAAGGCTGCGTGACGATCTATTTTATTTTGAGTTTTTGCAGAAAGATAACGGTATAAACTGGCGTTATCCTAACTCAATCAACCGTGACTTCAGGGATTGCAACTGATCGCGCAGGCGCGTGGCTTCTTCGAACTCCAGATTTTGCGCGGCTTCGTGCATGGCGTCCTCGAGCTTGCCGATTTCCCGCGTCAAGCCTGCGGCATCCATCTGGTTGAGCTGCTCGGCACTATAGTCGCCCGGTGCTTCGGCAACACGCTTGTCGGGACGCTTGTGTCCTACTTTCTTACCTGGTGTCTGAGCCCCTTCCATGATGTCGGCAACCGACTTCGTTACCGTCTTGGGCGTGATGCCATGCTCTTCGTTGAACGCGATCTGCTTATCACGACGGCGCTCGGTTTCATCCATCGCCCGACGCATCGAATCCGTTATCCGATCACCGTAAAGAATCGCTTTGCCGTGTGCGTTACGCGCCGCACGCCCGATAGTCTGGATCAACGACCGCTCGGCGCGCAGGAAGCCTTCTTTATCGGCATCGAGAATCGCCACCAACGAGACTTCTGGTATGTCCAGTCCCTCGCGCAGCAAGTTGATACCTACGAGGACGTCGAATTTACCCAGGCGCAGATCGCGAATGATCTCTATGCGCTCGACGGTGTCGATATCGGAGTGCAGGTAGCGGACCCGAATATCGTGCTCGCCGAGATACTCGGTGAGATCCTCGGCCATGCGCTTGGTCAACGTGGTGACCAGAACGCGCTCCCCCACGTCAGTGCGCAGCCGAATCTCGGAGAGTAGATCATCTACCTGCGTACCCGCCGGCCGCACTTCAATTTCGGGGTCGACCAAGCCGGTGGGACGTACGACCTGTTCAACGACCTGACCGGCATGTTCGGCCTCATACTTGCCCGGTGTTGCGGAAACGAAGGTTGCCTGCGGGCAAATGCGTTCCCATTCCTCGAATTTCATGGGACGGTTGTCCAGCGCCGAGGGCAATCGGAACCCGTATTCGACCAATGTTTCCTTGCGTGAACGGTCCCCTTTATACATTCCGCCGACCTGGGGAACGCTGACGTGGGATTCATCGATGAACAACAGCGCGTCGTCCGGAAGGTAATCGAAGAACGTCGGGGGAGCCTCACCCGGCGCGCGCCCCGATAGATAGCGCGAGTAGTTCTCTATGCCGTTGCAATATCCCAGTTCGAGCATCATTTCGATGTCATAAAGCGTACGCTGCTCGAGACGCTGAGCTTCGACGAGCTTGTCGTTCTTGCGCAACCACTCCAACCGCTCGGCCAGCTCAGCCTTGATGTCATCCACGGCGCCGAGAATCGTCTCGCGCGGTGTCACGTAGTGGCTTTTGGGATAAATCGTCATGCGCGGCACCTTGCCACGCACCTCGCCGGTCAGCGGGTCGAACAGGCTGATGGTCTCGATCTCGTCATCGAACAGCTCCACTCTCACCGCTTCGTCTTCCGCATCCGCTGGGAAAACGTCGATGACATCGCCCCGAACCCGATAGGTCCCGCGGCGAAAATCCATGTCGTTGCGGGTATATTGCAGTTCGGCGAGGCGCCGCAGGAAGGTACGCTGATCGATCAGTTCGCCACGGTTGAAGTGCAAGCGCATCTTCAAGTACTGATCGGGATCCCCCAAGCCGTAAATGGCCGAGACGGACACCACGATCAGCGAATCACGACGCTCCAGAAGCGCTTTGGTCGCCGAGAGACGCATCTGCTCGATATGGTCGTTGATCGAGGCATCCTTCTCGATGAAGGTGTCCGACGACGGCACATAGGCTTCCGGCTGATAGTAGTCGTAATACGAAACGAAATACTCGACCGCGTTATCGGGGAAAAAGCTCTTGAACTCGCCGTAAAGCTGGGCGGCTAGCGTCTTGTTCGGGGCCATGACAATGGTCGGACGCTGTAGGCGCTCCACCACGTTGGCCATGGTGAACGTTTTCCCGGACCCGGTGACACCGAGCAGTGTTTGATGCGCAAGTCCAGCATTGTAGCCATGTATCAGGCCTTCAATAGCCGCCGGCTGATCGCCTGCAGGCTGGAATTGCGACTGAATGCGAAAGGGTTTGCTCATGAGTCTCACATAAGGGCGAGGTAAGGGCCGTTCAAGCCTTGACCGCGGTTGCGGTCAGGCCGGGCGCGTAGTGATGTCCACCTCGCTGGCGGTCATCAGGCGTTGTATCGGGCAGCGATCGGCAATCTCGAGCAGACGGTTCAGCGTTTCAGGATCATCGATGCCCTCGAACGCCAGGGTCACGGTAAGCCGATAATGACCCCGAGCCTCATCGCTGGCGTCGCGCTCGACGGTCGCGGTGATCGTTTCCACGGGCAATTGCTTACGCCGCGCGTACATCAGGGCCGTCATGGCCTTGCACGCACCGAGCGACAGATCGAAATAGTCGTGCGGATCAGGCGCACTTTCATCCCCACCCACCTCTCGCGGAGCATCCACCGCCAACGCCGAAAATTCCTTTACCGTCGCCTGCTGGCGAAGCGAGCCGTCGCGCTGCGTGATGACCGTGATCGTCATGGCTACCTCTCGTGTGACAGTCAGTGTGCCTTGTACCCCAGCGCCTGGATGGTTTGCAGCAACGCCTCGCGCCGCACGCGCCCTTCCACGTCGGCGCCATGACGGCCGACCTCGGCCTCCTCGACGCCGTCCATCTCCATCAGGGCCGTGGTGATGCGATTGACATCCTCGGCACTGTCGACCTGCTCGAAGGTCAGTGCTATACGCGCCATGGGGTCTTCTCCATTCGTTCATTCGTTTGCCGGGGAGTTTATCATGGCACAACGACGGTGCCGCGGTGGTTGGAAAATCCCTTGCCCGCCCTGATATTCGAGGGTGACATTTGAATACAGTCGAGCGACCGCCGCGTTCGCGATACGGAGTTATTCCATGAACGATTGGATTAGTCATCTTGAAACGCAAGGGCTAGTGCGCGCAGCAGAGAATGAGTGGCACTTCGGCGAGGCCGTGTCCCAGGCTCGCGTGCCTTTGTCGTCCACGGCAATTGCCCCGTTGCCACAGTACTCGATCATGGAAATTGCCGGTCCCGATGCCGAACGTTTTCTCCAGGGGCAGACCAGCGCCCAGGTTGAACTTGTCAATGGCGAGTTCGCGCCTTTAACGGCATTTTGCTCGCCCAAGGGGCGCATGCTGGCCAACGGCCAATTGATGCGTGTGGACGAGACACGCTATTGGCTCCTGCTGGATATCGGCGTAGTAGACCCGTTGCACGCGCACCTCGCGAAATACGCGCCCTTTTACAAGGTCGAGATCACGCGGCCGGCAACGCGGGTATTCGGTGTACTGGGCGAAGACGCAGCTGCTCAGGTCGAGACTCAGCTCGATGTAGCTGCCCCCGCCACATGGGCTATGGCTCAAAGCCATGCAGCGGTCATACTACACCACCCAGGCCCGATGCCTCGCTTCATGATCGTCGCTCCCGAGGCTACGGCCTTGTCCCTATGGAAGGCTTTCGAGAACATCGCAACGCCCGTCGGCAACGCCGTATGGCGTCTGCAGGATATCCAAGCCGGCCTCGCCTGGTTGGGCGATGCGCAACGTGATAGTTATCTCCCGCAGATGATCAACTGGGAAGCCTTGGGTGGTATCAGCTTTCGCAAAGGGTGTTACACCGGACAAGAAGTGGTCGCGCGGGCGCATTTCCGTGGCCAGGTCAAGAAACGTCTGCTGCGTGCTCAACTGGAAAGCGACACGCTACCGACGCTCGGAACGCCCGTGCACGACACTAACGGCAAATCTCAAGGCGACGTCGTGTGCGCTGCCCTAAACGCTGACGGAAAAGCCGAAGTACTCGCTATCATTACGCAGCGCGATGAACCTCGCGAGCTCAACATCGATGGCGTTCCGCTCAAGCGTCTAGCGTTACCCTATGCGATCGAACGCGTCGATCCAGAAAGTATGTCTCTTCAGGCTTGATGTGGCACCAATCCGAATAGGCGGCGCGCGGTGGCGGTGCTCTGCATTGCCACCGCGGCATAGGACTGTTCTCGGAGCTCAGACACCGTTTCACACACAGCATGAACTCGGGCTGGCTCATTGCGTCGCCCTTGCTCGCCGTACAGCGGCATATCCGGGCTATCGGTCTCGAGGACATAACCATCGTCGGGCAGCGAACGTATAGCGCGCCGTAGGCGCTTAGCGCGTGCATAGGTCGCGCCCCCGCCGATCCCCAGAACGAAGCCCGCCTCCAGGAAGCCTTGAGCCTGTTCGGGGCTCCCCGAGAACGCGTGTATCAGGCCACCGGCAGGCAATGCGAGCTGGCGCAAGCGCTTTACCACTTGATCGTTGGCCTGGACACAGTGAATCACAACCGGCAGGTGGCGCCGCTTAGCGATGCGTAATTGCGCATCGAAGAGTTGCCATTGGCGATCGAGATCATCAAGACGCGCGTCGATGCCACATTCGCCGAGGGCGACGGTATCCGGGTAGGCGTCGAGCTGGGCTTCAAGAGCGTTAGTATCTTCGGGCGTATGGGCCTGAAGAAAGTAAGGGTGCAGCCCATAGCAGACACTGATCTCTGAACGTCGCCCAAGAGCGGCTACCTGTGGCCAACGCTCACGCGTCGTCCCCGGAACAATGTAATGTCCCACTCCAGCCTTGGCCGCACGCGCCAGTACAGCATCGCGGTCTTCATCGAAGACATCGAAATCGAGATGACAATGGGCATCGATCAGAGTCGCAGACATGGTGTGCCTCTCTCGCCGACGCATACGATGGGGATGAGTCGGCGAAGACGAAATGCTAGCGGGGGCTTAGTGTTCGCGCGTAGCCCGGAACTCAACATCCGGCCAACGCTCCTGTGTCATCTGCAGGTTGACGCGCGTTGGCGCTAGATAAGTAAGGTAGTCTCCACCGTCCCAGGCAAGGTTCGTGCTGGCCTTGCGCTTTAGCTCATCAAGCATCTTGGCGTCGTTGCAATACACCCAGCGAGCGGTTTGTACATTGACCGGCTCATAAAGACAATCGACTTTGTACTCCTGCTTCAAGCGATGCGCGACGACATCGAACTGCAGCGATCCAACGGCCCCGACAATCAAGTCGTTGTTATCCATCGGCATGAACACCTGCGTCGCGCCCTCCTCCGAGAGCTGCTTCAACCCCTTTTGCAGGGCCTTCATCTTGAGCGGATCACGCAACCGCACACGCTTGAACAGCTCGGGCGCAAAGTGCGGAATACCCGTGAAGCGCATATCCTCGTTCAGCGTGAAGGTATCACCGATCTGAATCGTACCATGGTTATGTAAGCCGATAATGTCGCCAGGCCAGGCTTCTTCGACATGAGAACGGTCGGATGCCATAAAAGTCAGTGCATCGGCAATTTTGACATCTTTGCCAATGCGTACGTGGCGCATTTTCATGTTCTTGTCATACTTGCCCGAACACACCCGCAAGAAGGCAATGCGGTCACGGTGCTTAGGATCCATGTTGGCCTGGATCTTGAACACGAAACCGGTGAAACGTTCATCGCTTGCTTCTACGGTGCGTTTATCGGTGTCGCGCGCTAATGGCGAGGGCGCATATTCGACGAAGCCATCGAGCATTTCACGCACACCGAAATTCCCCATCGCGGTTCCAAAATACACCGGGGTAAGCTCGCCGCGGCGATACGCATCAAGATCGAAAGTATGAGATGCGCCGCGAACCAACTCGACTTCCGCCCGTAATTCCTCCGCAGCATCCTTACCCAACGTTTCATCGACCTCGAGGCTATCGAGCCCTTCGATGCGCAAATCTTCCGGGATCCGGTTGCCCTGGCCCTGTTTGTAAAGGTGAATGACATCATTGTAGAGATGATAGACACCACGAAAATGGCGCCCCATCCCCACCGGCCAAGTCATCGGAGCACACTGAATGTTCAGTACCGTTTCGACTTCATCCATCACCTCGACCGGATCACGGGTATCACGGTCCATCTTATTGATGAATGTCAAAATTGGTGTCGTGCGCAAACGACAGACATCCATCAACTTGATGGTACGGTCCTCGACCCCTTTGGCGCCATCGATCACCATCAATGCTGAATCCACGGCCGTCAGCGTGCGGTAGGTGTCCTCGGAGAAATCTTCGTGGCCAGGCGTATCGAGCAGATTGACGATCCGACCGTTATACGGAAACTGCATCACGGAAGTCGTCACCGAGATGCCACGCTCCTGCTCCATCTTCATCCAATCGGAGGTCGCATGACGTTCATCGCGCTTACTCTTGACCGAGCCGGCGAGCTGAATAGCGTTACCGAACAGCAGCATTTTTTCGGTAATGGTGGTCTTGCCGGCGTCGGGGTGCGAGATAATGGCGAAGGTCCGGCGTAATTCTGCTTCTTGAGCCACTTGAGTATCTGACATCGATATACTTCGCTGATTTGCGGCAGTCGGCGCTGATCAAGCATCTGACTGAAAAGAATGGATTCTTGCCGCGAATTGTACTGTTTAGACAGGCATGTGGGTAGAGCCCCATAAACGATAAAACCCCAGCCTCTTTCGACGCTGGGGTTTTAAAAGAAATGCCTGACGATACTCGGGGCGGCGCGCCGGGACTCGCCAT
>NZ_JAKGAK010000011.1 GCF_023061185.1 Chromohalobacter beijerinckii | reverse complement strand
CTGGCGAGTCCCGGCGCGCCGCCCCGAGTATCGTCAGGCATTGCGTCTAAAACCCCAGCGTCGAAAGAGGCTGGGGTTTTTTATGTCTATGCGTACGGCCCAGGATGGTTGGCGCACTCTACGGCTAAAATTGCTTCCTGACAGAGTAATTTGTTGCGCTTTGGTCGGCTATGCTCCCCCGGCGGAGCGCATTTCGATAGAATGTCGTTTTTTCCCGACGGGGATGACCGGAATGACGATTGGTGATCTGATTCGTCTGCTGAGCGACGGTGAGTATCACTCCGGCGAGCAATTGGGCGAGCAGCTGGGCGTTTCACGTACGGCGGTCTGGAAGCAGCTCAAGAAGCTGGAGAAAATAGGGCTGCAGTTGGAAGCGGTGAAAGGCCAAGGGTATCGTTTGGCCGCACCGTTGGACCTGCTGTCCGGGCCGGCTATCATCGAGCGCCTGCCCGCGGAGCCACGTCATCATTTAACCCGTCTGTTCGTTGAAGATGCGCTGCCTTCGACCAACACCTTTTTGCGCGAGCGCTTTCAGCAAGGTGCTGGGCATGCCGAGGTGTGCTTGGCGGAGAGTCAGGATGCCGGGCGTGGACGGCGTGGTCGTCATTGGGTCTGCCCCTGGGGAAGTGGCCTTCTGTTCTCGTTGGGATGGCGTTTCGATGAAGGTGCCTCGGCGCTAGAAGGTTTGAGCCTGGCCGTGGGTGTGGTACTGGCCGAAGTGCTGGAGCGTCTCTCCGTGCCTGTGGTGCTTAAATGGCCCAATGATTTGTTGTTGCGCCGGGGGGATGGCACGGCGAAGTTGGCCGGTATCCTTCTAGAGGTGAGCGGTGATGTCGCCGGTCCCTGCGAGGTCGTCATCGGCATTGGGCTCAATGTTTCCTTGCCTGACGCTGCACGCAATAGCGTGGAACAACCCGTCGCCGCCCTGAATGACGTGAGGTCCGATATCACGCGCAATGAACTGTCTGCATCGTTGGTGGAAGCCTTGCTGGGAATGCTGCCTCTTTTCGAGCAATATGGCTTCGAGCCGTGGCGTGATGCCTGGAATCGTCGCAATGCCTATGCAGGGCTCGAGGTGGATGTCGTTCAGGGGGAGCGCACTTACACTGCCGTTGCCGAGGGCGTGGATGCCACCGGGAACTTGCAAGTCAATTTGAATGGGGAAGTCCGGCTGCTGGCCGGTGGCGAAATCAGCTTGCGCGCGCGCTCATGATTTTGGATCTCGATATCGGCAATACCTTGTCGAAGTGGCGACTGAAGGATGTCGCGAGTAGTGAAATTCGCTCTCGTGGGGCCGTCTGGACACGGGAAGAGTGGCGGCCCGGCGCCGACATACCCGACCTCGATGTCGTAGAGGCCGTGCGTATCTCGAGCGTTGCGCGAGAATCCGTATTGCGCGATACCGTGACATTGCTGCGGCGCCAAGTCGGTGTGGTGCATGTGGCACGCTCTACCTCTGAAGCGCTTGGTGTCAGCTGCGGCTATGATGAGCCTGGGCGTCTTGGCGTCGATCGCTGGATGGGAGTGCTTGCCGGCTATCAGCTGACGGGAGGCTGTTGCAGTGTCGATTGCGGCAGCGCGATCACTATGGATTTTGTATTGCCCGGCGGTCGCCATCTGGGGGGATATATCATCCCCGGACTGCGCTTGATGAAAGAAAGTCTCAAGCTGGGGACGCGTAATGTGGCTATTGATCCTGACAGTGAGGCAGATGAGCTGCTGGCGCCAGGGCGCAACACGGTCGAGGCGGTCAATCACGGTATCTACATGTCGGCGGTGAGCGCCGTTAACCGTATCTATAGCGAAGTATGTGACCGAGAAGGCGTTGCGCTACCACTGCTCTTGACTGGGGGAGACGCTCGGGTAGTGTCTCGCGGGTTGCGTATCCCACATGCAGTGTGGCCGGACATGGTCTATGCGGGGCTTGAAACATGCTACCCGTTAACGGCCGCGGAGCGCGCTGGGCGACTGGCTGGGGCACCGCTGCCACCCTCCGTTCCTCCCCTGGAAAAAGTCCGGGCTGGCCTTGCATTCTCAATGCTGCTTTGACACAATGCTGCGCGTTTCGGGTCGACGGGCTCATGGAAAGAGAAAAGCATTGTAAATTAAGTGCTTGACACAATTCTCAAAGTCCGTAGAATTCGTCGCCACGTTGGAGGGGTTCCCGAGTGGCCAAAGGGAGCAGACTGTAAATCTGCCGCGAAAGCTTCGAAGGTTCGAATCCTTCCCCCTCCACCAGATTAAATGCTTGACCGCCAGCCCATAGGGCGCAAGCGACGAGTGGGCAGGCGGGCATAGTTCAATGGTAGAACCTCAGCCTTCCAAGCTGATGATGCGGGTTCGATCCCCGCTGCCCGCTCCAAGTTAGGCTCATGTAGCTCAGGGGTAGAGCACACCCTTGGTAAGGGTGAGGTCGACGGTTCAAATCCGTCCATGAGCTCCATATTGGGCGAGACTTAAATCTCGTCTTGATGCGATACAACTGGGTTGCCTTCCTGGTTGTAGTTAGCTAATATGGCGCGCGCTGTGGCAAAAGCCTACCAGTGAAGCGTCAGGTTGCAGAGTATAGGCCAGTAGCTCAATTGGCAGAGCAGCGGTCTCCAAAACCGCAGGTTGGGGGTTCGATTCCCTCCTGGCCTGCCAGCCTTCCTCAGTGCTGGTTCTTCCTTTATTATTTCTTGTCACGCTTGCCGCGCCTTTAGGAGTTCCTTTTCCATGAAACAAAGCGCCGAGGTGCAAGGGTCGCGTTTTGATGTCGCCAAATGGGCGGTCGCCGTCGTTCTTGTCGTGCTGGCGGTGGCGGGCAATGCTTATTTTGCCGATCAAGCGCTGCTGTATCGCGTTCTAGGCGTCGTTGTGCTTGGTGTAGCCGCTGCGGCGGTGGCCTTGACCACGACCAAGGGGCGTGCACTGGCTGAATTGGCGCGCGGGTCGCGTAAGGAGATTCAGCGTGTAGTGTGGCCGACGCGCCCCGAGACGATCCAGACCACTGCGATTGTCTTGGTGGCCGTAGTGTTGGTCGGCATTCTATTGTGGCTGATCGATACGCTTCTCGGCTGGGCCATGTCCGGCATCATAGGTTAGGAGTTTTCATGTCCAAGCGTTGGTACGTCGTCCACGCCTACTCCGGCTTCGAAAAGCATGTGATGCGCTCTCTACATGAGCGCGTCAAGATGTATGGCATGGAAGACCAGTTTGGCGAAATTCTGGTGCCGACCGAAGAAGTCGTCGAGATGCGTGACGGAAAGCGCCGCAAAAGCGAGCGCAAGTTCTATCCCGGCTATGTCCTGGTCGAGATGGAAATGACCGACGCCACCTGGCACTTGGTGAATGAGACGCCGCGTGTCATGGGGTTCATCGGCGGTACGCCGGAAAAGCCGGCACCGATTACGCAAAAAGAAGCCGATGGCATATTGCGTCGTGTACAAGACGGTACGGACAAGCCACGTCCCAAGACGCTCTTCGATCCGGGTGAAACCGTGCGTGTTGTTGATGGGCCTTTTGCCGATTTCAACGGCGTGGTGGAAGAGGTCAACTACGAGAAGAGCCGCTTGCATGTCAGTGTGCTGATATTCGGGCGCTCGACCCCTGTCGAGCTCGAGTTCGCTCAGGTCGAAAAAGATTGAATTCAAGACGCCGGCTCGGTATGAGCCGGTGCATGTCGTAGAGGCCTCAGGGTCTCGTTGAAACGGGGAGCCGCAAGGCGTTACCACCCAACTGGAGTCCAACATGGCGAAAAAAGTACAGGCCTATATCAAGCTGCAAGTTGCAGCGGGTAAGGCCAATCCGAGTCCCCCCGTGGGCCCCGCGCTGGGTCAGCACGGCGTCAATATCATGGAGTTCTGCAAGACGTTTAATGCCGAAACCCAAGATATCGAGCCGGGCCTTCCGACGCCGGTCGTGATCACGGTCTACTCTGATCGCAGCTTCACGTTCATCACCAAAACGCCGCCCGCAGCAGTGCTGTTGAAGAAAGCGGCGGGAATCAAGTCTGGCTCTGGCGTGCCGAACAAGACCAAGGTCGGTACCGTGACACGCGAGCAGCTGGAAGAGATTGCCAAGACCAAGGAGCCCGATTTGACGGCTTCCGACCTTGATGCGGCTGTCCGCACCATCGCAGGCAGTGCCCGTAGCATGGGCCTCAACGTGGAGGGTCTCTGATCATGGCCAAGCTTACCAAGCGCGTGCAGATGCTCAACGAAAAGGTCGACAAATCCAAGGTATATAACCTGGAAGAAGCTGTTGCCCTGTTGTCCGAAGTGTCCGCGGTCAAGTTCAAAGAGTCCGTCGAAGTATCGATCAATCTCGGCGTTGACCCGCGTAAATCCGACCAGGTCGTGCGTGGCGCTACTGTCATGCCTAACGGTACAGGCAAAACCGCACGTGTCGCTGTCTTCGCTCAAGGCGCTGCTGCCGATGCCGCGAAAGAGGCCGGCGCCGATGTCGTGGGGATGGACGAACTGGCGGCAGACGTCAAAAAAGGCAATATGGACTTCGATGTGGTAGTTGCCGCACCGGACGCCATGCGTGTCGTTGGGCAGCTGGGCCAGATCCTCGGTCCGCGTGGGCTGATGCCCAACCCCAAGGTCGGCACCGTAACGCCGGACGTCGCCACTGCCGTGAAGAACGCGAAAGCAGGTCAGGTGCGCTTCCGTACCGACAAGAACGGCATCATTCATGCCGCCATCGGTAAGGTGGATTTCGACGCCAGTGCTATCAAGGGCAACCTCGATGCATTGATCGGTGACCTCAAGCGTCTCAAGCCGAGTACGTCCAAGGGCATCTACTTCAAGAAAATTACCCTGTCCACTACCATGGGGCCAGGGTTGACCGTGGATCACACGCCGTTCGTGTGAGTCGCGGGAAAAGGCAGTAACTTTGCGGTCCCCGTACACAGCGTTTAAGCGTGGCGGCGGGGCACCGTCAAAGACCGCAGGTGCCATGCTTTCTTGAGAAGGCATGGCTTAATGGACCTAAAAAGTCGCCTGCGCAGATGGTGTGGCCGCCAGATGTCTGGTGAGCACCATCACCCCGGCCCCCTCTCGTGGTAAGCGAAGATGGGGGAGATGGTAACCACTGGAACGCCCTCAAAGGCGTCCGGTACGAAGGAGTGATCACTGTGCCATTAGCACTCGAAGGCAAGAAAGCGATCGTTGCCGAGGTCAGTGAAGCCGCACAAGATGCGCTCTCCGTCGTCGTTGCCGATTCTCGCGGTGTGGCGGTAAGCGCCATGACCGAACTGCGCAAGCAGGCCCGCGAGAATGGTGTGCAAGTTCGTGTTGTGCGCAACACCTTAGCACGCCGCGCCCTCGAAGGTACTCCTTGGGAGTGCCTCAACGAGACGTTCTCGGGTCCGACCATGTTGGCCTTCTCCTATGAGCATCCGGGCGCTGCCGCTCGTCTGTTCAAGGAATTCGCCAAGAATGAGAAAGATTTCGAGATCAAGGCGCTGGCATACGAAGGCGAGTTCATCCCGGCTTCCGGTCTTGACCGTCTGGCGACGCTGCCGACACGTGATGAAGCCATCGCCAAGCTGTTGTCCGTCATGAAGGAAGCATCGGCTGGCAAGTTGGCTCGTACACTCGCTGCGTTGCGTGACCAGAAGCAGGAAGAAGCGGCCTAAGGGCAGGCTGAACCGCGCTGGCACGAATCCTGTATCAATGAGCCCTCATGACATGAGGCTCCCGCAAAGTTAGGAATTTGATAATGGCACTGACTCAAGAAGATATCATCAACGCCGTCGCCGAAATGTCCGTCATGGAAGTGGCTGAGTTGGTTTCCGCGATGGAAGAAAAGTTCGGTGTTTCTGCGGCCGCCGCTGTTGTGGCTGGCCCGGGCGGTGGCGAAGCTGAAGAAGCTGAAGAACAGACCGAGTTCGACCTGGTGCTGACCAGCGCTGGTGAGAAGAAGGTCAACGTCATCAAGGTGGTTCGTGAAATCACTGGTCTGGGTCTCAAGGAAGCCAAGGCAGCCGTCGACGGCGCCCCGGCAACCCTCAAAGAAGGCATGTCCAAGGAAGATGGCGACGAAGCCAAGACCAAGTTGGAAGAAGCTGGCGCATCCGTGGAACTCAAGTAACTCCGGTGACCATGGCTTTACGCGCTGCGTAAGCTTCATGGCTGGCGGCGGGCTTTCCCGCTGCCGGCCTTTTTCTGTTGCTGCTAGCCAGAATGTCACGTGTCTGACTAGACGAATTCCGACGGCGAGCTCTCGTAAGGGCTTGCCGTCAGCGCCTGACGGGAAATCCCTTCAGGCGGCGCCGACCACGCACCGGTCACCCAAGGTGAACAAGCTGGGGAATACAGATGGCTTACTCATACACTGAGAAAAAACGCATCCGCAAGGATTTCGGCAAACTGCCACAAGTGATGGATGTGCCTTACCTGCTGGCCATTCAGCTTGATTCCTACTACGACTTCCTCCAGCAGGACCGGGCGATCGAAGAACGCCTCGACGTCGGCTTGCATGCTGCTTTCAAGTCCGTGTTCCCTATCGAGAGCTTTTCCGGCAATGCCGCTCTCGAGTATGTCAGCTACCGCTTTGGCACGTCGGCTTTCGACGTCAAGGAATGCCAACTGCGTGGTGTGACCTATTCGGCGCCGCTGCGGGTCAAGGTGCGCTTGATCATCTACGATAAGGACTCGTCCAACAAGGCGATCAAGGACATTAAAGAGCAGGAAGTCTACATGGGGGAGATCCCCCTGATGACGGAAAACGGTACCTTCGTTGTCAATGGTACCGAACGTGTCATCGTCTCCCAGCTCCATCGCTCGCCGGGTGTGTTCTTCGACCACGACAAGGGCAAGAGTCACACGTCCGGCAAGCTGCTGTACTCCGCGCGTATCATCCCGTATCGCGGTTCATGGCTGGATTTCGAGTTCGATCCCAAGGACAACGTCTACGTCCGTATCGACCGTCGCCGCAAGCTGCCGGCCACGGTATTGTTGCGTGCGCTGGGCATGAGTGCCGAGGAGATCCTCGAGACGTTCTTCGACACCAGCACCTTCCATGTCGAGAAGAAAGGGTTCAGCGTCGAACTGGTACCGTCACGTCTGCGTGGCGAGACGGCGACCTTCGATATCCAGGACGGCGAGGGTAATCTCATCGTCGAGGAAGGTCGTCGCATTACCCAGAAGCATATTCGCCAGATGGAGAAAGCCGGCCTCGAGCGCCTCGATGTGCCGATGGAATATCTGTTCGGCAAGACGCTAGCCAAGGATCAGGTCGATCCGAATACCGGCGAGCTGGTGTGCGAATGCAATACGGAAATCACCCCCGAGCTGCTTGAAACGCTCGGTCAAGCGGGCATCACCACGCTTGAGACGTTGTACACCAACGATCTCGATGCGGGCTCGTTCGTCTCCGATACGTTGAAGATCGACACCACGCGCTCTCAGCTAGAGGCGCTGGTCGAGATTTATCGCATGATGCGTCCCGGGGAGCCGCCGACCAAGGAAGCGGCCGAGACGTTGTTCCACAACTTGTTCTTCACCGAGGATCGCTACGACCTGTCGGGCGTCGGTCGCATGAAGTTCAACCGCCGTCTGCGTCGCGAAGGGGATACCGGCTCCGGGATTCTCGACAATCAGGACATCCTCGATGTTCTCCGCGAGCTGATCAATATCCGTAACGGCTTTGGTGACGTCGATGACATCGACCACCTGGGTAACCGCCGCATTCGGTGTGTCGGCGAGATGGCGGAAAATCAGTTCCGCGTTGGCCTGGTGCGCGTCGAGCGTGCGGTCAAGGAACGTCTCTCCATGGCGGAGAGCGAAGGCTTGATGCCGCAGGACCTGATCAATGCCAAGCCGGTGGCGGCTGCAGTGAAAGAGTTCTTCGGCTCCTCGCAGCTGTCCCAGTTCATGGACCAGAACAACCCGCTCTCCGAGGTCACGCACAAGCGTCGTGTGTCCGCGCTTGGGCCAGGTGGCCTGACCCGTGAGCGTGCCGGCTTCGAAGTGCGCGACGTTCACGCCACGCACTACGGGCGCCTGTGCCCGATCGAAACGCCGGAAGGCCCCAACATCGGCCTGATCAACTCGCTGGCGACCTACAGTCACACCAACAGCTACGGCTTCCTGGAAACGCCGTATCGCAAGGTAAGTGATCGTCAGGTTACCGACGAGGTCGTGCATCTGTCGGCCATCGAGGAAGGTGACTTCATCATTGCCCAGGCGTCTGCGACGGTGGATGAGGACGGCAAGCTGGTCGACGACCTGGTTCAGGTACGCCACAGAGGCGAGACCACTTTCATGGCACCGGACAAGGTCACGTTGATGGACGTGTCGCCGCGTCAGGTAGTGTCCGTGGCCGCGGCGTTGATTCCGTTCCTCGAGCACGATGACGCCAACCGTGCCCTGATGGGCTCGAACATGCAGCGTCAGGCCGTTCCGACCCTGCGTGCCGAGAAGCCGCTGGTTGGTACGGGTATGGAGCGTTTCGTTGCTCGTGACTCTGGCGTCTGCGCAGTCGCACGGCGCGGTGGGGTGATCGATTCGGTCGATGCCAAGCGCATCGTGGTACGCATCAACGAAGATGAGATCATCGGCGGTGAAGCGGGTGTCGATATCTACAATCTCACCAAGTACCTGCGTTCCAACCAAAATACCTGCATGAACCAGCGCCCGATCGTGCGCCCGGGTGACACCGTGGCAAGCGGCGATATCCTGGCCGACGGGCCTTCCGTCGACATGGGGGATCTGGCACTGGGCCAGAACATGCGCATGGCCTTCATGCCGTGGAACGGCTACAACTTCGAGGATTCCATCCTTATCTCGGAGCGCGTAGTCGAGGAAGACCGTTTCACCAGCATTCACATTCAGGAACTTACCTGTGTTTCTCGCGACACCAAGCTGGGTGCCGAGGAAATCTCCTCGGACATTCCCAACGTCGGTGAAGCGGCACTTGGCAAGCTCGACGAAGCAGGTATCGTCTACATCGGTGCCGAAGTCGGCCCTGGCGATATTCTGGTCGGCAAGGTAACGCCCAAGGGCGAAACCCAACTGACGCCGGAAGAGAAGCTGCTACGCGCGATCTTCGGCGAAAAGGCATCCGACGTGAAGGACACCTCGCTGCGTGCGCCGACGGGTATGAAAGGCACGATCATCGACGTGCAGGTCTTCACCCGCGATGGTGTCGAGAAGGACTCGCGCGCTCTGTCCATCGAGCAAAGCCAGCTCGATGAGGTGCGCAAGGATCTTCAGGAAACCTATCGCATCGCCGAAGAGGCCACCTTCGAGCGCCTCAAGCGCACGTTGCTCGGCCAGCCGGTCAATGGCGGTCCCAAGCTCAAGAAGGGCGACATCCTCGATGAAGCCTACCTCGACGAGTTGCCGCGTAGCCAGTGGTTCAAGCTGCGCATGCAGGACGAGTCGCTCAACGAGCTCTTGGCCCAGGCCGATGAGCAGCTGGAAAAACGTCGCAAGGAGATGGACGAGCGTTTCGAAGACAAGAAACGTAAGTTGACTCAGGGCGATGATCTGGCGCCGGGCGTGCTCAAGATCGTCAAGGTCTACCTGGCCGTGAAGCGTCGCATCCAGTCGGGTGACAAGATGGCTGGCCGCCACGGTAACAAGGGCGTCATTTCGTCTATCATGCCCGTCGAGGACATGCCGTTCGACGACAATGGCGAACCGGTCGATGTGGTGCTCAACCCGCTGGGTGTGCCCTCGCGCATGAACGTCGGGCAGATTCTCGAGACCCACCTGGGCATGGCCGCCTGGGGGCTCGGAGTAAGAATCGACGAGATGTTGCGCGAGGCGCGTCAGCAGCAGGTGGCGGAGATTCGCGACTTCTTGGGGCAGGTGTACAACACCGCCGAGACGCGCCAGGAGGATATCGACTCGCTCAGCGATGAAGAAATCATCACTCTGGCGAAGAATCTGCGCAATGGCGTACCGGTGGCGACGCCGGTCTTCGATGGTGCCAAGGAACACGAGATCAAGCATCTCCTGAGTTTGGCCAACCTGCCGGATTCCGGTCAGATGACGCTCTACGACGGGCGTACGGGTGAAACCTTCGACCGTTCAGTGACGGTGGGCTACATGTACATGCTCAAGCTCAACCACCTGGTCGACGACAAGATGCACGCCCGTTCCACCGGCTCGTACTCGCTGGTAACCCAGCAACCGCTGGGTGGTAAGGCGCAGTTCGGCGGACAACGCTTCGGTGAGATGGAGGTCTGGGCGCTGGAAGCCTATGGCGCGGCCTATACCTTGCAGGAAATGCTGACCGTCAAGTCCGACGACGTGGAAGGCCGCACCAAGATGTACAAGAACATCGTCGACGGCGACCACTCGATGCAGGCAGGCATGCCGGAATCCTTCAACGTATTGGTGAAGGAAATCCGCTCGCTGGGTATTGATATCGAGCTGGAAGGCTGAGCGTTTCACGCTGACGAATGACGGTCCGCGGGGCCTTGATAGGCCCCGCTCATGACAACTCCGCTACGGAGCCGACCCCATGAAAGATTTGGTGAAAGTCCTCAAATCGCAGGCACAGTCCGAAGAATTCGATGCGATCAAGATTACGCTCGCGTCGCCGGACTTGATCCGCTCCTGGTCCTACGGCGAGGTCAAAAAGCCTGAGACCATCAACTACCGTACGTTCAAGCCTGAGCGTGATGGCCTGTTCTGCGCCAAGATCTTCGGTCCGGTGAAGGATTATGAGTGCTTGTGCGGTAAGTACAAGCGCATGAAGCATCGTGGCATCATTTGCGAAAAGTGCGGCGTCGAGGTAACCAAGGCAGCCGTGCGCCGCGAGCGTATGGGACATATCGAACTGGCTGCGCCGGTAGCGCACATCTGGTTCCTCAAGTCGCTGCCATCGCGCATCGGCTTGTTCCTGGACATGACCCTACGCGATATCGAGCGTGTGCTCTATTTCGAGAGCTTCATGGTCATCGATCCAGGCATGACCACGCTTGAGCGCGGCCAGCTGCTTAACGATGAGCAGTACTTCGAGGCGCTGGAAGAATTCGGCGATGACTTCGATGCCCGCATGGGCGCCGAAGCCGTACAGGCGTTGCTCAACGATGTCGATCTCGAAGAAGAGATCGAACGCCTGCGCGAAGAAGTTCCGCAGACCAACTCCGAAACCAAGATCAAAAAGCTCTCCAAGCGCTTGAAGCTATTGGAAGCCTTCTACAAGTCCGGCAACGATCCGGCGTGGATGATCATGGAAGTGCTGCCGGTGCTTCCGCCGGATCTGCGTCCGTTGGTGCCGCTGGATGGCGGCCGTTTCGCGACCTCGGATCTCAACGATCTGTATCGTCGTGTGATCAACCGTAACAACCGCCTGAAGCGCCTGCTCGACCTCAACGCGCCGGATATCATCGTGCGCAACGAGAAGCGCATGCTGCAGGAATCGGTCGATGCGCTGCTCGACAACGGCCGTCGCGGCCGTGCCATCACCGGCTCCAACAAGCGTCCGTTGAAGTCGTTGGCCGACATGATCAAGGGCAAGCAGGGGCGTTTCCGCCAGAACCTGCTGGGCAAGCGTGTCGACTATTCCGGCCGCTCGGTGATCACCGTGGGTCCGACGCTGCGTCTGCATCAATGTGGCTTGCCCAAGAAGATGGCGCTTGAGCTGTTCAAGCCGTTCATCTACTCCAAGCTACAGGCGAGCGGCCAAGCGTCTACCATCAAGGCCGCCAAGAAGATGGTCGAGCGCGAGTTGCCGGAAGTGTGGGACATCCTCGCCGATGTCATCCGCGAGCACCCGGTAATGCTCAACCGTGCCCCGACACTGCACCGCTTGGGTATCCAGGCTTTCGAGCCGTTGTTGATCGAAGGCAAGGCGATCCAGCTGCATCCGTTGGTGTGCGCGGCGTATAACGCCGACTTCGATGGCGACCAGATGGCCGTACACGTCCCGCTGACGCTGGAAGCACAGCTCGAGGCGCGGACGCTGATGATGGCCACGAACAATGTGCTGTCGCCAGCCAACGGCGAGCCCATCATCGTGCCGTCTCAGGACGTCGTGCTGGGGCTTTATTACATGACCCGCGAGAAGGTCAATGCCAAAGGCGAAGGCATGGTTTTCTCCAACCTCGATGAGGTCGAGCGTGCGTTCGGGACCGAGAGTGTGTCGATGCATGCGCGTGTCAAGGTGCGCCTCACCGAATACGACCGGGACGACGAAAGCGGTGAACTGAACGGCAAGACCTCGCTGCGCGATACGACTGTGGGGCGTGCCTTGTTGTTCCGCATCTTGCCCAAGGGGATGCCCTACGAGCTGGTCGATCAGCCGATGAAGAAGAAGGCGATTTCCGGCTTGATCAACGCCGTCTATCGTCGTGCGGGTCTCAAGGATACGGTCATCTTCGCCGACCAACTGATGTACACCGGGTTCCGCCTGGCGACTTGGTCGGGCGCGTCGATCGGTGTCAATGACTTCGTCATCCCCGACTCGAAGAAAGAAATCGTCGACGGGGCCGAGGAAGAGGTGAAGGAAATCGAGGACCAGTTCTCCTCCGGCCTGGTGACTGCGGGCGAGAAGTACAACAAGGTCATCGATATCTGGTCCAAGGCCAACGATAAGGTCGCCAAGGCGATGATGGCGGGGATCTCGAAGGAGACCGTCACCGACCGTCATGGCGAGCAGGTCGAGCAGGATTCGTTCAATAGCGTCTTCATCATGGCCGACTCCGGCGCGCGTGGTAGTGCTGCACAGATCCGCCAGCTGGCGGGCATGCGCGGCCTGATGGCAAAGCCGGATGGTTCGATCATCGAGACGCCGATCACCGCCAACTTCCGTGAAGGTCTGAACGTCCTGCAGTACTTCATCTCGACGCACGGCGCGCGTAAGGGTCTGGCGGATACGGCACTCAAGACCGCCAACTCCGGTTACCTGACGCGGCGTTTGGTGGATGTGTCTCAGGACCTGGTGGTGACCGAAGAGGATTGCGGCACGTATGAAGGCCTGACGCTACATCCGGTGATCGAGGGCGGTGACGTCATCGTATCGCTGGCACAACGCGTGCTGGGCCGCGTCGTGGCGCAGGATGTTGTCGATCCCGCCACTGATGATGTTTTGATCCCGCGCGGTACTTTGCTGGATGAAGCTTGGTGCGCCGAGCTCGATACCATGGGCGTGGACGAGATTATCGTGCGCAGCGCGATCACCTGCGAAACGCGACATGGTGTGTGCGCATCGTGCTACGGCCGTGACTTGGCGCGTGGCCATCAGGTCAACATCGGCGAGGCCGTTGGCGTTATCGCGGCGCAGTCGATCGGTGAGCCGGGTACCCAGCTTACCATGCGTACCTTCCACATCGGGGGGGCTGCATCGCGTGCCTCGGCGGTCGATAGCGTTCAGGTCAAGCACGGTGGTACGGTGCGCCTGCACAACATCAAGCATGTCGAGCGCAATGACGGCAAGCTCATCGTCGTTTCTCGCTCGAGTGCCTTGGCCGTCGCCGACGAGCATGGTCGCGAGCGCGAGTACTACAAGCTGCCGTATGGCGCCGAGCTGTCGGTCCGTGACGGTGACATGGTCGAAGGCGGGACGCCAGTCGCCAAGTGGGATCCGCACACTCATCCGGTCGTAGCCGAGGTCGAGGGCAGGGCCCAATTCAGCGACATGGAAGAAGGCATTACTATCCACCGCAGCGTGGACGAGATGACTGGTCTTTCTAACATCGAGGTGATCGAGACCGCCGCGCGCCCAACCTCTGGCCGTGAAAAGCGCCCGATGATCATGTTGCTCGATGAGAATGGTGAGCATGTCACGCTGCCGGGCTCCAATACCCCTGTGCAGTACATGCTGCCCGGCAAGGCCATTATCGCAGGCGAAAACGGCGACCAGGTCGGGGTCGGTGAGGTTATCGCGCGTATCCCGGTTGAAGCATCCGGCAACAAGGACATCACCGGGGGTCTGCCGCGTGTCGCCGACTTGTTCGAGGCGCGCAAGCCCAAGGAGCCAGCGATCCTGGCCGAGGTTACCGGGACTATCAGCTTCGGCAAGGAAACCAAGGGCAAACGCCGCCTGACGGTCACGCCTGAAGAAGGTGAGCCGGTCGAGATGCTGATTCCCAAATGGCGTCAGATCGGGGTATTCGAAGGCGAGACGGTGGAGAAAGGTGAGGTCATCTCTGATGGCCCCAGCAATCCTCACGATATCCTGCGCTTGCTCGGGATCGCGGAGTTGGCCAAGTACATCACGGTCGAGATCCAAGACGTTTATCGTCTGCAGGGTGTGGTCATCGATGACAAGCACATCGAGGTGATCGTGCGCCAGATGCTGCGCAAGGTAGAAATCACCGATGCCGGGGATTCTTCCTTCATTACCGGCGATCAGGCGGAATACGTCCGCGTCCTCGAGGAAAACGCACGCTTGGCCCAGGAAGATAAATTCCCGGCCAAAAGCGAGCGTTTGCTGCTGGGTATCACCAAGGCGAGCCTGGCAACAGAGTCGTTCATCTCGGCCGCATCGTTCCAAGAAACCACTCGCGTATTGACTGAGGCGGCGGTGTCCGGCAAGCGCGACTACCTGCGCGGTCTCAAGGAAAACGTTGTGGTGGGTCGCTTGGTGCCGGCCGGGACTGGATTGGCGCACCACGCCGAGCGGCGTCGCAAGCGTGAGGATGATGGGCACACGGTCAATCCTTCGGCCTCCGATGTCGAGCAGGAATTGGGTGCGCAGCTCACGGCGTTGGACGCCGACGACGAAGACCTCTAGGCGTATGCCGTCAAGTCCGGGGCCTACGTGGTGGCGGACTTGACGTGGCTCGTCGCCAGACATTAGAATGCGCAGCCTTTAACAGTGGGGTGGGTACGTCCTGCCCCAATGTTGAAAGGTTTGGCAACCATTGGAGTCAGCTACAGATATGGCAACGATCAATCAGCTCGTGCGCAAGCCGCGCAAGCGCCCGGCCGCCAAGAGCGACGTGCCGGCGCTGCAGTCTTGCCCGCAAAAGCGCGGGGTTTGCACCCGTGTCTACACCACTACCCCGAAAAAGCCGAACTCGGCGCTACGTAAGGTTTGCCGTGTGCGCCTGACGAATGGCTACGAAGTCGCTTCCTATATCGGCGGTGAAGGTCACAACCTGCAGGAACACTCCGTGGTCCTGATTCGCGGCGGTCGTGTAAAAGACTTGCCGGGTGTGCGTTATCACACCGTTCGCGGCGCGCTGGATACTTCTGGTGTTCAAAATCGCCGTCAGGGCCGTTCCAAGTACGGTACCAAACGTCCTAAGTCTTGATCGCAAAGCGATCTAGACTTCAACTGTTGTCGGTCAGATAAGAGTAAGGTCGAGCGCGCGATGCGTTGTCTCGAGTTTACCTGAAGGACCCTTCGAAACGAGGGCTTATCATGCCTAGAAGAAAAGTTGTCGCCAAACGCGAAATCCTCCCGGATCCGAAATTCGGAAGTGAGCGTCTGGCCAAGTTCATGAATCACCTGATGATCAACGGCAAGAAATCTGTAGCTGAGCGTATCGTCTACGGTGCGCTGGACAGGGTTGCCGAACGTAGCAAGGATGAGCCGTTGGAAATCTTCGACAAGGCGCTGGAAACGATCCAGCCGATGGTCGAGGTTAAGTCTCGCCGCGTTGGCGGTGCGACCTATCAGGTGCCCGTGGAAGTCCGTCCTTCTCGCCGTCAGGCCCTGGCCATGCGTTGGCTGGTGGATGCGGCGCGCAGTCGTGGTGAGAAGACCATGGTGCAGCGCCTCGCTGGCGAAATGCTGGACGCCGCCGAAGGCAAGGGTGCTGCTGTGAAGAAGCGTGAAGACGTGCATCGCATGGCAGATGCCAACAAGGCCTTCTCTCACTACCGCTTCTAACCAACGGGGTATTCCATCGTGGCACGCAAGACTCCGCTTAATCGCTACCGTAATATCGGTATCGTGGCTCACGTCGACGCCGGGAAGACTACCACTACCGAGCGTGTCCTGTTCTACACCGGCCTGTCTCACAAGGTTGGCGAGGTTCATGATGGTGCTGCCACCATGGACTGGATGGAGCAGGAGCAGGAGCGTGGTATCACAATCACCTCCGCTGCGACGACCTGTTTCTGGCAGGGGATGAGCAAGCAGTTCGATGAGCATCGTATCAATATCATCGATACACCGGGACACGTTGACTTCACGATCGAAGTCGAACGTTCCTTGCGTGTCCTCGACGGTGCTGTCGTTGTGCTTTGTGGCTCCTCCGGTGTGCAGCCGCAAACCGAAACAGTCTGGCGTCAGGCCAACAAGTATGAAGTTCCGCGTATGGTGTTCGTCAACAAGATGGACCGCGCCGGGGCCGATTACTTCATGGTGCTCGACCAGCTCAAGCAGAAGCTGGGAGCCAATACTGTTCCGATCCAGATCAACTGGGGCGCGGAAGATAACTTCAAAGGGGTTATCGACCTGATCCAGATGAAGGGCATTCTCTGGGACGAAGCCAATCACGGCATGAACTATGAGCTGGTCGACATTCCCGATGAGCTCAAGGAAACCGCTGAGAAGTATCGCGAGGCGATGGTCGAAGCTGCCGCCGAGGCGTCCGAAGAGTTGATGGACAAATACCTCGAAGAGGGCGCCCTCTCCGAGGCGGACATCAAGGCTGGCTTGCGTCGCCGTACTCTGGATAACGAAATCGTTCTGGTGACGTGCGGGAGCGCGTTCAAGAACAAGGGCGTCCAGGCGGTACTCGATGGCGTGATCGAATACATGCCGTCGCCCACCGAGGTCAAGGCTATCGAAGGTGAGCTTGACGACAAGGATGGCACAATCGCCACGCGTGAAGCTGACGATAAAGCACCTTTCGCTGCGCTGGCTTTCAAGATCGCCACTGACCCGTTCGTCGGGACACTGACCTTTATCCGTGTCTATTCGGGTGTGCTCAAGTCCGGTGACAGCATCTTCAATTCCGTGAAGAGCAAGAAGGAGCGCGTGGGCCGTATCGTCCAGATGCACTCCAATTCACGCGAGGAGATCAAGGAAGTCTACGCGGGCGATATCGCTGCGTGCATCGGGCTCAAGGATGTCACCACCGGTGACACCCTCTGTGATCTGCAGGACAAGATCATTCTTGAGCGTATGGAGTTTCCGGATCCGGTGATCTCGGTCGCCGTGGAGCCGAAATCCAAGCCCGACCAGGAGAAGATGGGGACCGCGCTGGGCAAGTTGGCTCAGGAAGATCCTTCGTTCCGCGTCAAGACCGACGAGGAAACCGGTCAGACGATCATTTCTGGCATGGGTGAGCTTCATCTCGACATCATCGTCGATCGTCTGCGTCGCGAATTCAAAGTCGACGCCAATATCGGTAAGCCGCAGGTAGCCTACCGCGAAACGATTCGCGCCAGTGTCGAGCAGGAAGGCAAGTTCGTTCGTCAGTCGGGCGGTCGTGGTCAGTACGGTCACGTGCTGCTGCGCATCGAGCCGCTGACGGCCGAAGACAAGGGCGAAGACGAAGACATGAACTTCAAGTTCGCCTCCGAAATCGTCGGTGGTGTGGTTCCCAAGGAATACGTGCCGGCCGTCGAGAAAGGGGCCTATGAGCAGCTGCAGAACGGGGTCATCGCGGGTTACCCGATGATTGACGTCAAGGTCACGCTGTTCGATGGTTCCTACCATGACGTGGACTCGAACGAGACTGCGTTCAAGGTTGCCTCTTCCATGGCGATCAAGGAAGGCGCGCCGAAGGCCAAGGCCGTGCTGCTGGAGCCGGTGATGAAGGTTGAGGTCGTGACTCCCGAAGAGTTCATGGGGGATGTTATGGGCGACATTAACCGCCGCCGTGGCCTCGTTCAGGGCATGGATGACTCGCCGGCAGGCAAGATTATCCGCGCCACGGTGCCGCTGGCTGAGATGTTCGGTTACGCGACCGATTTGCGTTCTCAGACCCAGGGCCGCGCAAGCTACACTATGGAGTTTGCGGATTACGAAGAGGCGCCCTCCAGCGTCGTTGAAGCCGTCATCAACCAGAATGGTTAACCGTTAGCTAACGTAAAGAGGTTATAGCAGTGGCTAAGGAAAAATTTGAACGTACCAAATCGCATATCAACGTCGGTACCATCGGTCACGTCGACCATGGCAAGACCACGCTGACTGCGGCACTGACTCGCGTTTCCGCGGAGGTTTTCGGCGGCGACTGGCGCGAATTCGACACCATCGACAACGCGCCGGAAGAGCGTGAGCGCGGTATCACCATCGCGACTGCTCACGTCGAATACCAGTCCGAAGAGCGCCACTACGCGCACGTCGACTGCCCCGGGCACGCCGACTACGTCAAGAACATGATCACTGGTGCCGCTCAGATGGACGGCGCTATCCTGGTCTGCAGCGCCGCGGATGGCCCCATGCCGCAGACGCGCGAGCACATCCTGCTGTCTCGCCAGGTTGGCGTTCCGAACATCGTCGTGTTCCTGAACAAGGCCGACATGGTCGACGACGAAGAGCTGCTCGAGCTGGTCGAAATGGAAGTTCGTGAGCTCCTCAACGAGTACGACTTCCCAGGCGACGACTGCCCGATCATCACCGGCTCCGCTCTGATGGCGCTGGAAGGCAAGGATGATAACGGCATGGGTACGACTGCCGTTGCCAACCTGATCAAGGCTCTGGATGCCTACATCCCGGAGCCGGAACGTGCCATCGATCAGCCGTTCCTGATGCCGATCGAAGACGTGTTCTCCATCTCCGGTCGCGGTACCGTTGTGACCGGTCGTGTCGAACGCGGCGTCGTCAAGTCTGGCGAAGAAGTCGAGATCGTGGGTCTCAAGGATACCGTCAAGACGACCGTTACCGGTGTCGAAATGTTCCGCAAGTTGCTCGACGAAGGTCGTGCTGGCGAGAACATTGGCGCGCTGTTGCGTGGCACCAAGCGTGACGACGTCGAGCGTGGTCAGGTGCTGGCCAAGCCGGGTACCATCAAGCCCCACACTACCTTCGAAGCCGAAGTTTACGTGCTGTCCAAGGAAGAAGGCGGTCGTCATACCCCGTTCTTCAAGGGCTATCGTCCGCAGTTTTACTTCCGGACCACTGACGTGACCGGTACTTGTGAGCTGCCGGAAGGCGTTGAAATGGTCATGCCGGGCGACAACGTCCAGATGACTGTGACGCTGATCGCGCCGATCGCCATGGAAGACGGCCTGCGCTTCGCGGTTCGCGAAGGTGGACGTACCGTGGGTGCCGGTGTTGTCGCCAAGATCGTCAAGTAAGGGTTTCGCCCTTCGATGATCGAAGGGGGCTCCTTTGAGGAGCCCCCTTTCTGTGCATGTTTGACAGTCACTGTCAGCCTGCCTATAATGCGCATCCTTTGAATGCGTGGGTAGACGGCTCGCGCCGTCGACATCCATTGGAGTTTAAGGCTAATGCAGAACCAAAAGATTCGCATTCGGTTGAAGGCCTTTGACCATCGCCTGATTGACCAGTCCGCGCAAGAAATCGTGGATACCGCGAAGCGTACGGGTGCTCAGGTCCGTGGTCCGATCCCACTACCGACTAATCGCGAGCGCTATACCGTATTGATCTCGCCGCACGTCAACAAGGACGCGCGCGATCAGTACGAGATTCGCACTCATAAGCGTGTGCTCGACATTGTCGAACCCACGGAAAAAACCGTAGACGCGCTGATGAAGCTCGACCTCGCCGCTGGCGTGGATGTGCAAATCAAGCTCGACTGATCACACTAGTCACTAGCGGCTTTTCCACAAGGTCGCCACGCCGGGACGGCGTCACACAATGTGCTAGTGGAATGCTCTGGAAAGGGCAGCCATAGCGGGTGATAGCCCCGTACACTAAAGGAGACTGAACATGACTATCGGTTTGGTCGGTAAGAAGAGCGGCATGACCCGCATCTTTACCGAAAATGGCGCTTCTGTGCCCGTAACCGTTATCGAGGTCGAGCCGAATCGCGTGACTCGCGTTAAGACTGTCGAAACCGACGGCTATAGCGCGATTCAGGTGACTTCGGGATCCCGCAAGGCCAAGCATCTGACCAAAGCTGCCGCAGGGCAGTATGCCAAGTCAGGTGTCGAGGCCGGTCGTGCATTGATGGAGTTTCGCTTGGAAGAGGGCGAAGATGCTCCTGAAGTGGGCGGCAACATCACCGTATCCCTCTTTGAAGCCGGTCAGAAAGTCGATGTGACTGGCACCTCTAAAGGCAAGGGCTTCCAGGGCGCCGTCAAGCGCTGGAATTTCCGCACCCAAGACAATGGTCACGGCAACTCGCTTGCGCACCGCGCTCCGGGCTCCATCGGTATGTGCCAGACGCCGGGTCGCGTCTTCAAGGGCAAGAAGATGGCCGGTCAGATGGGCAATGAGCGTGTGACCGTCCAGAGCCTGGAAATCGTGCGCGTCGATGCCGAGCGTAATTTGCTGCTGGTCAAAGGCGCCGTGCCGGGTGCGACCGACTGCGAAGTCATCGTACGCAGTGCCGTTAAAGCTCGCTGAGGGGTATGAGACCGATGAATTTGAATCTCGCAGGTGCCGAAGCCGGCACTGTCGAAGTGTCCGACGCTACCTTCGGTAAAGAGTTTAACGAGTCGCTGGTCCACCAGGTCGTGACTGCGTATTTCGCAGCCGGTCGCCAGGGGACTCGTGCACAGAAGACTCGCGCTGAAGTACGTGGCGGCGGCAAGAAGCCGTGGCGTCAAAAGGGAACCGGCCGTGCTCGTGCCGGCACTATTCGCTCGCCACTGTGGCGTAGTGGTGGTGTGACCTTTGCAGCACGTCCGCAAGACTACACCCAGAAAGTCAACCGCAAGATGTACCGCGCGGCCATGCGCTCGATTCTCTCCGAGCTGGTGCGTCAGGAACGTCTAGTCGTCGTTGACAGCATTGCGGTGGATGCCCCCAAGACCAAGCAGCTGATTGCCAAGCTGAAGGACCTGGATCTCGAGAAAGCGCTGATCGTCACCGAAGACATCGACGAAAAGTTGTTTCTCGCCGCGCGTAACATTCCCTACGTCGATGTAGTGGATGTCGCGGCTGCCGATCCGGTGAGCCTGGTTGCCTTTGACAAGGTGCTGGTCACCGTTTCCGCTCTGCGTAAATTCGAGGAGAAGCTGGGATGAACCAGGAACGCGTATTCAAGGTTCTGCTCGGGCCTCATATGACCGAGAAGGCCGCATTCGCCGCCGAAAACAACCAGTACGTGTTCAAGGTGGCCCAGGACGCGACCAAGCCCGAGATCAAGAAAGCCGTCGAAGCGCTCTTCGAGAAGAAGGTCGCTGGCGTGCAGGTCTTGAACGTCAAGGGTAAGACCAAGCGCACGCAGCATGGTGTTGGTCTGCGCAAGGGATATCGCAAGGCATACGTCACACTGGCGGCCGGCGAGACTCTCGAAGACTTCTCTGGCGCCGAGTAAGGCAGGAGTACGGATCATGGCAGTTGTTAAGACCAAACCCACGTCCGCCGGTCGTCGTCACGTCATCAAAGTCGTCAACGACGAGCTCTACAAGGGTCGCCCTTATGCCGGCCTATTGGAGAAGAAATCCAAGAGCGGCGGTCGTAACAATAACGGTCGTATCACTACCCGTCATGTCGGGGGTGGTCACCGTCAGCACTATCGTGTGATCGATTTCAAACGTGCCAAGGATGGCGTTGCCGCTGTCGTTGAGCGCCTCGAATACGATCCCAATCGTAGCGCTAACATTGCGCTGCTCAAGTACCTGGACGGCGAGCGTCGCTACATCATCGCTCCGCGTGGCGTGAAAGCGGGCGACCGCTTGGAGTCCGGCGTCAATGCAGCGATCAAGCGTGGTAACGCGCTGCCGCTGCGTAACATTCCGGTAGGGTCGACCGTGCACTGCATCGAGATGAAGCCCGGCAAGGGTGCTCAGATCGCACGGAGTGCCGGTGCCAGTGCCCAAGTGGTAGCACGTGAAGGCAACTACGCCACTGTGCGTCTACGTTCCGGCGAGATGCGCAAGATTTTGGCAGAATGCCGTGCAACCTTGGGTGAAGTGGGCAATTCCGAGCACAGCCTCCGTCAACTTGGCAAGGCCGGTGCGAAGCGCTGGAGAGGCGTGCGTCCGACGGTTCGCGGTGTCGCGATGAACCCGGTGGACCATCCGCATGGTGGTGGTGAAGGCCGCTCCAGCGGTGGCCGTCATCCGGTCAGCCCGTGGGGCATCCCCACCAAGGGCCATAAGACCCGCAAGAACAAGCGCACCGACAAGCTGATCGTCCGTCGCCGTAAGGCCCGGAAGTAAGATCTAACGCCAAGACATTAAGAGGTAACGGCTGTGCCACGTTCACTGAAGAAAGGTCCTTTTATTGACCTTCATCTGCTGAAGAAGGTTGAGACTGCAGTGGAGAAGAGCGACCGCAAACCGATCAAGACCTGGTCGCGTCGCTCCATGATCCTGCCGAATATGGTCGGGCTCACCATTGCAGTCCATAACGGGCGTCAACATGTCCCGGTGCATGTCTCCGAGGAAATGGTTGGCCACAAGCTGGGCGAATTCGCTGCCACCCGCACCTACCGCGGCCATGCGGCGGACAAGAAAGCCAAACGGTAAGCCAGAGAGGTTAGAGAGATGGAAGTCACAGCAAAGCTGCGTGGCGCTCGTTTATCCGCCCAGAAGGCCCGTTTGGTGGCTGACCTGGTGCGCGGTAAGCCGGTCGCCGAAGCACTGGATACATTGACGTATTCGCCGAAGAAAGCGGCGAAGATCGTCAAGAAAGTGCTTCAGTCCGCCATCGCGAATGCGGAAGAAAACAATGGCATGGACATCGACGAGCTGCGTGTCTCGACCATCTGCGTCGATGAGGGCATGACGCTTAAGCGCATCCAGCCTCGCGCCAAGGGCCGTGCGGATCGCATTTTGAAGCGCACTTGCCACATCACCGTCAAGGTAGCCGAGAAGTAGGAGTCGACCAGATGGGTCAGAAAGTAAATCCGACAGGTATTCGGCTAGGCATCGTTAAGGATCACCGCTCCGTCTGGTACGCCGAGCGTGGTGCTTATGCCGATAAGCTGAATAATGACCTCGAAGTGCGCCGTTTCCTGGAGCAGCGTTTGAAAAACGCCTCTGTGAGCGACATCACCATCGAGCGTCCAGCAAACAACGCACGCATCACCATTCACACCGCTCGTCCGGGCATCGTGATTGGCAAGAAAGGCGAGGATGTCGATCGCCTGCGTCGTGACCTCTCCGAGATGATGGGCGTGCCCGTGCACGTCAATATCGAAGAGGTACGCAAGCCCGAGCTCGACGCACAGCTCGTCGCGCAGAACGTCTGCGGCCAACTTGAGCGCCGCGTGATGTTCCGTCGTGCCATGAAGCGCGCCGTGCAGAACGCCATGCGTCTGGGCGCTGGTGGCATCAAGATCCAGTTGTCAGGGCGTCTTGGTGGTGCGGAAATCGCGCGTACCGAATGGTATCGCGAAGGTCGCGTGCCGCTGCACACGCTGCGCGCCGACATCGATTACGCCACTTACGAAGCGCACACCACTTACGGCGTTATCGGCGTCAAAGTGTGGGTCTTCAAGGGTGAGATCCTCGGCGGCATCGAGGAAGTGCGTGCCAAGCAGAAACAAGCTCAGGCACCGGGGCCCAAGAAGAAAGGTTCCAAGTAAGGGGAGAGTGGATCGATGTTACAACCCAAGCGTACGAAATTTCGCAAGGTGCAGAAAGGCCGTAATCGCGGTCTCGCGCATCGCGGAAGCAAGGTGAGCTTCGGCGAGTACGGTCTGAAAGCCACCGGTCGCGGACGTATCACCGCTCGCCAGATCGAAGCCGGCCGTCGTGCCATTACGCGTCACGTCAAGCGTGGCGGCAAGATCTGGATCCGCGTCTTCCCGGATAAGCCGATTACCGAGAAGCCGCTGGAAGTCCGTATGGGTAAGGGTAAGGGCTCCGTTGAATATTGGGTCGCCCAAATCCAGCCCGGCAAGGTGCTCTACGAGATCGAAGGCGTTTCCGAGGAGCTGGCGCGTGAGGCTTTTGACCTGGCCGCCCAGAAGTTCCCGGTCTCCACCACCTTTGTGAAACGGACGGTGATGTGATGAAAGCCCAGGAAATTCGTGAAAAATCAGTCGAAGCGCTTCAGCAGCAGCTGCTCGAGCTCCTCCGGGAGCAGTTCAACCTGCGCATGCAGAAGGCCACCGGCCAGCTGAGCCAGACCCATCTGCTCAAGCAGGTGCGTCGCGATATCGCTCGCGTTAAGACTGTGCTCAATGAGAAGGCAGGTGACTGAGATGGCTGAAGAAAATAATGCCCGCACACTGAATGGCAAGGTCGTGAGCGACAAGATGGACAAGTCCGTCGTCGTTCAGGTCGAGCGCCGTGTCCGGCATCCGATTTACGACAAGTACGTGAAGCGCTCCACCAAACTGCACGCCCATGACGAGGCGAATCAGGCGAAGGTCGGGGATACGGTCTCTATCGAAGAGTGCCGTCCGATCTCCAAGTTGAAAGCCTGGACGCTGGTCGAGGTGGTCGAGCAGGCCAAGGGCTGAGCAGGCCAGAGCCTTTCACCAGTGCAGTCAGTTTAGGTTTGGAGAAAACCGATGATTCAGACGCAGACAATGCTGGATGTCGCCGACAACAGCGGCGCGCGCCGGGTGCAATGCATCAAGGTGCTGGGCGGGTCGCACCGCCGTTACGCCCGTGTTGGTGACGTCATCAAAGTGACGGTCAAGGAAGCGATTCCGCGAGGCAAGGTCAAAAAAGGCCAGGTTCTCAAGGCCGTCGTTGTACGTACCAAGAGTGGTGTCCGTCGTACAGACGGTTCACTGATCCGCTTCGATGGAAATGCGGCCGTTCTGTTGCAAAACGCCAACGAGCAGCCGATCGGTACCCGTATCTTCGGGCCGGTTACGCGTGAGCTTCGCAACGAGAAGTTCATGAAGATCATTTCCCTAGCGCCTGAAGTGCTGTGAGGAGCGAGGCGGATATGCGAAAGATTAAACGTGACGACGAAGTAATCGTCATTGCCGGCAAGGACAAGGGCAAGCGCGGCACGATCAAACGGGTCCTGGATGGGTCCTATGTCGTGTCCGGTGTGAACATGATTAAACGTCACACCAAGCCTAACCCCATGCAAGGCAAGCAGGGGGGTATCGTCGAGCGTGAGGCCCCGATTCACGGATCCAACGTGGCCATCTTCAATCAGGAGACCGGTAAGGCGGATCGCGTCGGCTTCCAGATTCAGGAAGACGGTACCAAGGTACGTATCTACAAGTCGACGCAAAAGCAGATCGACGCCTAACGCGAGTCGGGTAGCAAAATGGCGAACTTGAAAGAACGTTATCAGAACGAGGTGGCAGCTCAGCTCCAAGAGCAGTTCAGCTACGCCAACGTGATGCAGATACCGCGGATCACCAAGGTGACCCTTAATATGGGCATCGGCGATGCGACCAGCGACAAGAAGCTGATCGACAACGCCGTCGGCGACCTGGAGAAACTCTCCGGTCAAAAGCCGGTAGTGACCAAGGCACGCAAGTCCATCGCAGGCTTCAAGGTCCGTGAGGGCTGGCCGATCGGTATCAAGGTGACTTTACGTCGCGAACGGATGTGGGATTTCCTCGATCGTCTCGTGAACGTCGCGATTCCGCGCGTTCGTGACTTTCGTGGTCTGAACCCCAAGTCCTTCGATGGTCGTGGCAACTACTCAATGGGTGTGCGTGAACAGATCATCTTCCCCGAGCTCGAATATGATAAGATTGATCGTATTCGCGGGTTGGATGTCACAGTCACCACTACTGCCAACACCGATGAAGAAGGCCGTGCGCTGCTGAGCGCGCTGAACTTCCCGTTCAAGAAATAAGGGTGGGATCATGGCAAAGAAAAGCATGATTGAGCGTGAGCTCAAGCGCGCGAAGCTGGTAGACAAGTACGCGGCCAAGCGTGCCGAGCTCAAGGCCGTCATCTATGACGTCAACGCTTCTGATGAAGAGCGCTTCGACGCCCAACTGAAACTTCAGGAGTTGCCGCGCGATTCCAGTCCGGTGCGTCAGCGTAATCGCTGCCGCGTGACCGGTCGCCCGCACGGCTTCTACAACAAGTTCGGCTTGGGCCGCAATAAACTGCGTGAAGCCGCCATGCGTGGCGACGTACCTGGGCTCAAGAAGTCCAGTTGGTAAGCTACGCGAGAATCAGGAGCGCAACGTAATGAGCATGCAAGATACTCTGGCGGATATGTTTACCCGTATCCGCAATGCGCAGATGGCCACCAAGGAGACGGTTTCCATGCCGTCTTCCAACCTCAAGGTCGAGGTGGCTCGCGTATTGAAGCAAGAGGGCTATATC
Source organism: Chromohalobacter beijerinckii (assembly GCF_023061185.1). GTDB lineage: Bacteria > Pseudomonadota > Gammaproteobacteria > Pseudomonadales > Halomonadaceae > Chromohalobacter > Chromohalobacter beijerinckii. The sequence goes on along the minus strand of NZ_JAKGAK010000011.1, from coordinate 74,497 downwards.
CACGACTTCACTGTCACGGAAGGCGCCAAGCCCCAGCTGACCGTTACTCTCAAGTACTTCGAGGGTAAGCCGGTCATCGAGCACATCCAGCGCTTTTCCAAGCCGTCCCTGCGCTCTTACAAGGGCAAGGACACGCTGCCGAAAGTCGCGGATGGTCTGGGCATCGCGATCGTCACCACTTCTCAGGGCGTGATGACCGATCGTGCGGCGCGTCAGGCCGGTGTCGGTGGTGAAGTCATCTGCACCGTATTCTAGGAGTTTGGAATGTCCCGCGTAGCCAAATATCCGGTGAAACTGCCGAGTGGCGTCGAGGTCAAACTCGAGGCCAACAAGCTGACCGTCAAGGGCGGTCAGGGCACGCTCTCCATGACCGTGCATTCCGATGTCACTGTGGGCCAGGAAGAAGGCCAACTGACATTTAATCCGAGCGAGTCCGCCAAAAGCTGGGCGATGGTCGGAACCACCCGTGCGCTGGTACAGAACCTCGTTACCGGCGTTTCGGAAGGCTTTAGCAAGTCTCTCGAGATCAACGGTGTCGGTTACCGCGCGCAAGCAAGCGGCAACACACTCAACCTGACATTAGGCTTCTCGCACCCCGTCGAGTATACGCTGCCTGAAGGTGTGACGGCTGAAACGCCGAAGAACACCATTATCGTGCTGAAAAGCGCGGACAAGCAGAAGCTCGGCCAGGTCGCAGCGGAAATTCGTGCCTTCCGTCCGCCCGAGCCCTACAAGGGTAAGGGGATTCGGTATGGCGACGAAGAAGTCCGCCGCAAAGAAGCCAAGAAGAAGTAAGGCAGGGTTATGAACGCGAAGAAAGAATCTCGTCTCCGTCGTGCCCGCCGCGCTCGCGCCAAGATCCGCGAGCTTGGCGTGTCTCGCTTGTGCGTCAATCGCACGCCGCGCCACATCTACGCGCAGATCATTTCGCCGGATGGTGGCCAAGTACTGGCCAGCGCATCCACGCTCGATAAGAGCCTGCGTGAAGGATCCACGGGCAATGCGGACGCCGCCTCCAAGGTGGGCGCCCTGATTGCCGAACGCGCAAAGGAAGCGGGCATCACCGAGGTGGCCTTTGATCGTGCCGGGTTTAAATACCACGGTCGTATCAAGGCCCTGGCAGATGCCGCTCGTGAAGGCGGCCTGGAATTCTAAAGGGTTTTACGATGGCGAATAACGAACAGAAGGGCGGCGATCTGCAAGAGAAACTCGTGCAGGTAAACCGCGTCGCCAAGGTTGTGAAAGGTGGTCGTATTTTCGGCTTCACCGCACTGACCGTCGTTGGCGATGGCAACGGTCGCGTCGGCTTCGGCCGCGGCAAAGCACGTGAAGTGCCAGTCGCGATCCAGAAGGCGATGGACCAGGCTCGCCGCAACATGGTGAAGGTAAGTCTCAGTGGCTCTACGCTGCAGTACCCCACGAAGGCCCGTCATGGTGCCTCCAAGGTGTTCATGCAGCCGGCGTCTGAAGGTACCGGCATCATTGCTGGCGGTGCCATGCGCTCCGTACTCGAACTGGCAGGCGTCCATGACGTTCTCGCCAAGTGTTACGGTTCTACCAACCCGGTGAACGTGGTGCGCGCGACTATCAAAGGTCTCGCCGCCATGCAGTCTCCGGAGGATATTGCCGCTAAGCGTGGTATGTCCGTCGAAGAGCTCGCGGGGTAAGGCATCATGGCAGCAGCAACGATCAAGGTTACCCAGACTCGTAGTACCATCGGCATTCTGGAAAAGCACAAGGCCACTATTCGTGGCTTAGGGCTGCGCCGCATCGGTCACACGGTTGAGCTGGAAGACACCCCCGCCGTACGCGGTATGGTCAACAAGGTTAATTACCTTGTGCGTGTTGAGGGAGAGTAATCCATGAAACTCAATAGTCTGAGCCCAGCACTGGGCTCGAAGCACGCCGAGAAGCGCGTCGGTCGTGGCATCGGCTCCGGTCTGGGAAAGACCGGTGGCCGCGGCCACAAAGGCCAGAAGTCACGCTCCGGTGGGTCCGTGAAGCCCGGTTTCGAAGGCGGTCAGATGCCATTGCAGCGTCGTCTGCCGAAATACGGTTTCACGTCCATCAAGTCGCTGGCATCCGAAGAGGTGCGCGTGGCGGAGTTGGCGAAGATCGATGGTGATATCGTCGATCTGGATAGCCTTAAGAAAGCCAACGTACTCAAGGATAATACCAAGTACGCGAAGGTGATTCTCTCCGGTGAACTGAACAAAGCAGTCACGGTTCGTGGTCTCAAGGTCACCAAGGGTGCCCGTGGCGCGATCGAAGCTGCCGGTGGCAAGGTAGAGGACTAATGGCTAAGTCAGGAAACATGCCGGCCAGTGGAAGTGGTCTGAGTGAACTTTGGGCGCGTTTGCGTTTCGTGTTCATCGCCATCGTGGTGTACCGTATCGGTGCCCATATTCCGGTGCCTGGCATCAATCCTGACCAGCTTGCTGCCTTGTTCAGGGAAAATCAGGGCACCATCCTGGGCATGTTCAACATGTTTTCGGGTGGTGCGTTGTCGCGCATGAGTATTTTTGCGCTGGGGATCATGCCGTATATCTCCGCGTCGATCATCATGCAGCTCCTGACGGCGGTCTCGCCTCAGCTGGAACAGCTGAAGAAGGAAGGTGAGGCTGGCCGGCGCAAGATCAACCAGTACACGCGCTACGGTACGGTGCTGCTGGCATTGATCCAAGCGACCGGCATGGCAGTCGGTCTGGTCGGACAGGGCGTCGCCTATAGCGGCGATCTCAGCTTCTACTTCACAGCGATCGTGACGTTTGTCGCGGGTGCCGTGTTCCTGATGTGGCTGGGAGAGCAGATCACCGAAAAAGGTATTGGTAACGGCATTTCCCTTATCATCTTCGCGGGTATCGTGGCGGGTCTTCCGAGCGCTATCGGCCAGTCTTTCGAGCTGGCGCGAAACGATGGGGCCTGGAATATCTTGCCGTTGCTGTCGTTGGCAGTCCTGGGGATCGCGACCGTTGCATTCGTGGTCTTCATCGAGCGTGGCCAGCGACGGATCAAGGTGAATTATCCGCGTCGTCAGGTAGGCAACAAGATGTATGCCGGGCAGAGCAGCTATCTGCCGCTGAAGGTCAACATGGCCGGTGTCATTCCGCCGATCTTTGCCTCCAGTATCTTGCTGTTCCCAGCCTCGATTGGTCAGTGGATCGGTGATGGGCAGAACATGGCCTGGCTGCAGACGGTTTCCCAGGCGATGGGGCCGGGGCAGCCGCTGTACATCTTGCTTTTCGCGGCGGCGGTGCTATTCTTCTGCTTCTTTTACACGGCGTTGGTCTTCAATCCCAAGGATGTCGCCGACAACCTGAAGAAGTCGGGAGCGTTTCTACCGGGGATTCGTCCGGGCGAGCAAACGTCCCGCTATGTCGATAAGGTCATGACGCGTCTGACGCTTTTCGGCGCCTTGTACATCACCGCAGTTTCCCTGATGCCTCAGTTCCTCGTGGTGGCATGGCAAGTGCCTTTCTACTTTGGCGGTACTTCCTTGCTCATCGTGGTGGTGGTGGTCATGGACTTCATGGCCCAGGTGCAGTCGCATCTGATGTCGAATCAATATGAATCGGTGATGAAGAAGTCCAACCTGAAAGGCTATGGCAGCGGCGGTATCCTGCGTTAAACGAGCCCCGCTAGGTTTTTTGGAGAGAACGATGAAAGTTCGAGCTTCCGTCAAGAAAATGTGCCGTAACTGCAAGATCATTCGGCGCAATGGCGCGATTCGTGTCATCTGTAGCGAACCGCGGCATAAGCAGCGCCAGGGTTGATCCTGCGCTGACTTAAAAGCGGGCGTAGGCATACCCCTTGTCTCTTAGGAGGCAAAGGGGTATGCTATTGCGCCCTTATAGACGACTAAACGAGCAAGCCGCTCAACATTCGGAGTAAGCTGATGGCCCGTATTGCAGGCGTCAATATCCCGGACAACAAGCATGCGGCGATCTCGCTGACCTACATCTTCGGGATTGGCCGTACGCGTGCGCAGGAAATCTGCGTCGCTACCGGCATCGCGCCGACGACGAAAGTGCAGGAGCTGTCCGCCGAAGAGGTGGATGTCCTGCGTAACGAAGTCGGCAAGTATACCGTTGAAGGCGATCTTCGCCGTGATACGACGCTTAACATCAAGCGTCTCATGGACTTGGGTTGCTATCGTGGTCTGCGTCATCGTCGTGGTCTTCCGCTGCGTGGTCAGCGTACCAAGACCAATGCGCGTACCCGTAAGGGACCGCGTAAGCCGATTCGCAAATAAAACGCACGTTCTGGCGTTAAGACAGGAATAGACATCAACATGGCTAACCCGCGTAGTAACCGTAAAAAGGTGAAAAAGCAGGTAGTGGATGCGGTTGCCCACATCCATGCCTCTTTTAACAACACGATCGTGACGATCACAGACCGCCAGGGCAACGCCCTTTCTTGGGCGACTGCCGGTGGTTCGGGTTTTCGTGGTTCTCGTAAGAGCACCCCGTTCGCTGCTCAAGTAGCAAGCGAACGTGCAGCGACTGCTGCAGCCGAGTATGGTGTGAAAAACGTCGACGTGCTGGTCAAGGGACCCGGTCCCGGCCGTGAATCCGCCGTGCGTGCGCTCAATGCTGCGGGTTTCCGCGTGCAGAGCATTACCGACGCGACGCCCGTTCCCCATAACGGCTGCCGTCCGCCGAAGAAACGCCGCGTTTAAGGAGACAGATTCATGGCACGTTATATTGGACCGAAGTGCAAACTGTCTCGTCGTGAAGGCACCGACCTCTTTTTGAAGAGCGGTGTTACTCCCTTCGAGAAAAAGTGCAAATCCGAGCAAATCCCGGGTGTCCACGGCCAGCGCCGTCAGCGTCTTTCCGACTACGGCTTGCAGCTTCGTGAGAAGCAGAAAGTACGTCGCATGTATGGCGTACTCGAGAAGCAGTTCCGCAACTACTACAAGGAAGCGGCTCGCCTCAAGGGCGCGACTGGTGAGTTGTTGTTGCAGCTTCTCGAATCCCGACTGGACAATGTCGTCTACCGTATGGGCTTCGGCTCCACGCGCTCAGAAGCGCGTCAGTTGGTCAGCCACAAGGCAATCGCCGTGAATGGCCGTAGCGTCAACGTGGCTTCCTATCAGGTCAAGCCGGGTGACGTGGTGTCCGTTCGTGAAAAGTCCAAGAACCAGGCGCGTATTCAAAACGCCCTGGGCATCGCCGCCAACCGTGGCGATGTGACTTGGATCGACGTCGACTCCAAGAAGATGGAAGGCACTTTCAAGGCTGTCCCGGAACGCGGCGACCTGTCTGCCGACATCAACGAAAACCTGATCGTCGAGCTGTACTCGAAGTAATCATGCAGCCACTGCGTGATGCCGCCAGGCCCCATGCCAGGGCCTGGTTTCGAGTACCGAGTATCCGTTTGGCAGCCTGAAAGGTGTTCTTATGCAGCGTTCAGTGACAGAGTTTCTCCGTCCTCGCGACATCAAGGTCGAAGAGATCAACGCGAATCATGCGAAGATCGTGCTCGAGCCGTTCGAGCGTGGTTTCGGCCATACCCTGGGGAATGCTCTGCGTCGCATCCTGCTGTCTTCCATGCCCGGTTGCGCCATTGTGGAAGCGGAGATTGAAGGCGTTCTACACGAGTACAGCGCCATCGAGGGCGTCCAAGAGGACGTCATCGAAATTCTCCTGAACCTCAAGGACGTCGCCATCAAGATGCATGGCCGTGACGAAGTGGTTCTGACGCTGAGCAAGCAGGGCCCGAGTGTGGTGACCGCGGGCGATATCGCCGTCGATCATGATGTCGACGTCATCAACCCGGATCACGTTATCGCGCACCTCAACGACAGCGGTGAGCTGAAAATGGAGCTCAAGGTAGTTCGCGGTCGTGGCTATGAGCCAGCGGATACCCGTGCTTCCGAGGAAGACGAATCGCGCGCGATCGGTCGCCTCCAACTGGATGCGACTTTCAGCCCGGTGCGTCGTGTGTCTTACTCCGTGGAAGCCGCGCGTGTCGAACAGCGTACCGATCTCGATAAGCTGATTATCGACTTGGAAACCGACGGCACCTTGGATCCGGAAGAGGCGATTCGCCGCAGCGCGACCATCCTGCAAGAGCAGCTGGGCGCGTTCGTCGACCTCGAAGCCGACAAGGAACAGGAAGTCGAAGAAGAAGAGGATCAGATCGATCCGATTCTACTGCGCCCCGTAGACGATCTCGAGTTGACCGTTCGCAGCGCCAACTGCTTGAAAGCCGAGAATATCTATTATATCGGTGATCTGATTCAGCGTACCGAAGTAGAGCTGTTGAAGACCCCGAACCTCGGCAAGAAATCCTTGAATGAGATCAAGGACGTTCTGGCAGCGCGCGGTCTTTCCCTCGGCATGCGGCTGGAAAACTGGCCGCCGGCGAGCCTGAAGGACGACAAGGCCTCTGCGTGAGCGCCGACTCGAGTCCCAGTTTGGTAAGGAATTTCAACCATGCGTCATCGTAAGAGTGGTCGTCATCTCAATCGTACGAGCTCGCATCGCCATGCCATGTTCAAGAACATGTGTGTGTCGCTAGTCGAGCACGAAGTCATCAAGACTACCCTGCCCAAGGCCAAGGAGTTGCGTCGTCACGTCGAGCCGCTGATCACCCTGGCCAAGCAGGACAGCGTCGCCAACCGCCGGCTGGCCTTCAACCGCACCCGTTCCAAAGAAACGGTCGGTAAGCTCTTCAATGAGCTGGGCCCACGTTATGTCGAGCGCCCGGGCGGCTATGTGCGTATTCTCAAGTGCGGTTTCCGTACTGGTGACAATGCGCCGATGGCTTATGTTGAGTTGGTCGACCGTCCGATCGTAGAGGAAGCCGCCGAGGAGTAATCTTCGTCAGGCTTCGCCATCTCGGCACAATAAAGCCGGCCCCTCGGGGCCGGCTTTTTTATGCGTTGTTGATAGCCGATATTTCGATCAGGTTTCGGCAGTACTCGCTTCGCGCGTTGCCTTGGCAGTTGTGCGCTTGGCTAGGATCGGCTCGAGGAAACGCCCGGTGTGCGAAACGTCCATCTTGGCGACTTGCTCTGGTGTACCCTCGGCGATGATGCGTCCCCCGCCGGAACCGCCCTCCGGGCCAAGGTCGATAACCCAGTCGGCGGTCTTGATTACGTCGAGATTGTGCTCGATGACCACGATGGTGTTGCCATGATCGCGCAAGCGATGCAGGACACCCAGTAATTGCCGGATATCTTCGAAGTGCAGACCGGTAGTGGGTTCGTCGAGAATATAGAGCGTCTTGCCAGTATCGCGTTTAGCTAGCTCGCGGGCGAGCTTGACGCGCTGCGCCTCCCCGCCGGAAAGGGTGGTTGCGCTTTGCCCCAAGCGCACGTACGACAGGCCGACGTCCATCAGTGTCTGCAAGCGCCGGGCAAGCGCCGGGACCGGTGAGAAGAACTCCAATGCCTCCTCGATGGTCATTTCTAGCACCTCATGGATATTCTTGCCCTTATACTGAATCTCCAGAGTTTCGCGGTTATAGCGCTTGCCCTTGCAGACGTCGCAGGGCACGTAGATGTCGGGCAAAAAGTGCATCTCGACCTTGATCAGCCCCTCGCCCTGGCAGGCTTCGCAGCGTCCGCCCTTGACGTTGAAGCTGAATCGCCCAGGTTTGTAGCCGCGCGAGCGTGCCTCTTGGGTGCCCGCGAAGAGCTCTCGGATCGGTGTGAAAATGCCGGTATAGGTGGCCGGGTTGGAGCGCGGCGTCCGTCCGATCGGGCTCTGATCGATGTCGATGACCTTGTCGAGCAACTCTAGCCCTTGGATGCGCTTGTAAGGTGCGGGCGTGAGGCTCGTGGCGCGATTGAGCTCGCGCGTGGCGACGGGCATTAGCGTCGAATTGATCAGCGTCGACTTGCCCGAGCCGGACACCCCCGTCACGCACACGAAAAGGCCCAGAGGCAAGTCGAGCGTAACGTTCTGCAGATTATTGCCGTTGGCACCGGTGAGGTGCAGCATTTTCTCTGGATTGCCGGGGATGCGATATGGTGGGATCTCGATGCGGCGTTTATCCGATAGGTATTGGCCGGTCAGCGAGGCTTCGCATTCGGTGACTTGCTCGGGGGTCCCCTGCGCGACGATACGGCCGCCATGCACCCCGGCGCCGGGGCCGATATCGAGGACATGATCCGCCGCGCGTATCGCCTCCTCGTCGTGTTCGACGACGATGACCGTATTGCCGAGATCGCGCAGGCGTTCGAGCGTCTGAAGCAGCCGGTCGTTGTCGCGTTGATGCAGGCCGATCGAGGGTTCATCGAGGATGTACATGACGCCGACCAGGCCTGCGCCGATCTGGCTGGCCAGGCGAATGCGCTGAGCCTCTCCGCCGGAGAGTGTGTCGGCGCTGCGCTCTAGGGTTAGGTAGTCGAGCCCTACATTGACTAGGAACTCCAGGCGCGAATGGATCTCGTGGACGATCTTGACGGCGATTTCACCCTTGCGTCCAGGCAGTTCCAGCGCCGCGAAGTAATGCCAGGCCTCGCCGATGGGCAGTCGTGAAATCTCGGGAAGTGGACGCCCGTCGATATAAACATGGCGGGCTTCCTTGCGCAGCCGTGTTCCTTGGCAGGACGGGCAGGGCTGTACCGCCAGGTGTTTGGCGAGGTCTTCTCGCACCATGCTCGACTCGGTTTCGCGGTAACGCCGTTCCATGTTGGGTAGGACGCCCTCGAAGGCATGTTCGCGTGTGACCTTGCGCCCCCGGTCGTTGACGTAGCTGAAGGCGATCTGGTCCTGCCCACTGCCGTGCAAAATGACATCACGCTCATGCCGGGCAAGATCCTGCCAGGGCGTTTCCAGCGCGAAGCGATAATGCTGGGCGACCGCCTGCAACTGGTTGAAGTAATACACGCTACGCCGATCCCAGCCCTTGATGGCGCCTTCGGCTAGCGACAGCTCGGGATGGCTGATCAGCTTGTGCGGATCGAAATACTGGCGTACCCCGAGGCCGTCACAGGTTGGGCAAGCCCCGGCGGGATTGTTGAACGAGAACAGCCGCGGTTCGAGCTCGGCGATCGAGTAGCCGCACACCGGGCACGCGAAGCGTGCCGAAAAGACGATATCGTCGCGTACGCCATCCATATCGTGAAGGATGGCGATGCCGTCGGACAGGCCGAGTGCGGTTTCGAACGACTCGGCCAGACGCAGGGCTAGCCCATCGCGTACCTTGATACGATCAACCACCACGCTGATGTCGTGCTTCTTGTTCTTGTCGAGCGGACCAAGCTCGTCGAGTTCCACGGCCTGACCGTCGACCATGGCACGGACGTAGCCCTGGGAGCGCAGCTCGGCCAGTAGTTGCTGGTGCTCGCCCTTGCGACCACTAATGACCGGTGCCAGTAGCATCAACTTGCTGCCTTCGGGCAGCGCCAAGGCTTGATCGACCATTTGCGAGACGGTTTGTGCTTCGAGATCGATGTCGTGATCGGGGCAGCGTGGCGTTCCCGCGCGGGCATAGAGCAGGCGCAGGTAATCGTGAATCTCGGTGATCGTGCCGACCGTCGAGCGCGGGTTGTGGGACGTCGATTTCTGCTCGATGGAAATCGCTGGCGAGAGCCCTTCGATGTGGTCGACATCGGGCTTTTCCATCATCGACAGGAATTGGCGGGCATAGGTGGAGAGGGATTCCACATAGCGGCGCTGTCCCTCGGCGTAGAGGGTGTCGAAGGCCAACGATGACTTGCCGGAACCGGACAAACCGGTAACGACGATCAGCTTGTTGCGCGGTAGTTCGACGTCGATGTTCTGCAAATTGTGGGTGCGTGCACCCCTGACCAGAATTCTGTCCATGCCCACCTCGTGCCGGTTGCGCCGTGGCGGTGGCGCGGTCAAAGGATCGATTATAGAGGGTGCAGTGGAGTCCGAGCAAAGCGCGTCCTTTCCTTGGCAGGCAGGCAGTCGGTAAAATGCGCTTGGTCGGCGTCTGCGCGCGTGCGAGACGCCGAGGTGTTGGTTCGTCACGGCCCCTGCGGCAAGGCCTCGCGGGCCGGTTTCGGTATCGAACGTTTCTTCTCTTCAACGACGCGACTCAATCATGTCTTCATCATTGCTTCACACCGAGCGGCGTGCCATTTTCGGCCTCGCCAGCTTATATGCGACGCGCATGCTCGGGCTTTTCATGGTACTGCCGGTCCTGGCGCTGTATGCCGGGGACCTGGATGGTGCGACTCCCTTGCTGGTGGGAATGGCGCTGGGTGGTTACGGCCTGACACAGGCGATTCTACAAATTCCCTTTGGGCTGCTGTCGGATCGGTTCGGCCGCAAGCTCATCATCAGCATTGGACTCTTGTTGTTTCTGCTAGGTAGCGTTGTCGCCGCCCAGGCGACTTCGATCGGCTGGGTGATTGTCGGGCGCTGCCTGCAAGGCAGCGGCGCGGTCGCCGGGGCGATCATGGCGCTGCTGGCCGATCAGACCCGCGAAGAAGTGCGTACGGCGGCGATGGCGACCATCGGGCTGTCGATAGGCATCGCGTTTGGCGTGGCGATGGTCGTGGGCCCCTTGGTCGCCGATCCTTTCGGCTTGGCCGGTGTGTTCTGGTTCACGGCCGCACTCGCGGCGGTGGGGATGCTGGTGCTGTGGCGCCTAGTGCCGCGTGCACCGCGTTTGGTGTCGCATCGCGATGTCGGGCTCGACCGCACTCAACTCCGCGCGATGCTGGCGCGGCGTGATCTGCTGCGCCTGGATTTCTCGATCTTCGCCCTGCACGCCATCCTGACGGCCTGCTTCGTGGCCGTGCCGTTTCGTCTGGAAGCGTTGGGCATTGCGCCGGCGCACCATGGCTGGGTGTATCTGCCGATCATGGCGCTGGCCTTCGTGGCCATGGTGCCGTTGGTGATCGTGGCCGAAAAGTACCGCAAGATGAAACCGATCTTCATCGGTGCCGTGGCATGGCTGACGCTATGTCTGGCGGGGCTGGTGGAGTTTTCCGATGGGCGTTGGGCGTTGTTCTCGCTGCTCTGGGGATTCTTCGTGGCTTTCAACTTGTTGGAAGCCACGCTGCCGTCGATGATCAGCAAGCTGGCCCCGGCGGGCGCCAAGGGCACGGCGATGGGCGTGTACTCCACCAGCCAGTTTCTGGGTGCCTTCCTGGGCGGAACGGCGGGCGGCTTCCTCTCCCAGCACTTCGGTCTGGACGCGGTCTTTCTGGGCGCGACGTTGTTGGGTGCGGTATGGTTGGCGATTGTCTGGAAGATGCCGGCACCCCGCCACCTCTCGAGCGAGATCGTCGCCCTGGACGAGCGCTCGATGGGCACGATGGATACACTGATGGAGCGATTCGCCGCCGTGGCTGGCGTCGAAGATGTCATGGTGGTGCCCGACGAGCGTGTCGCCTACCTCAAGGTTGACCGTCAGCGGCTGGATGCCGAGGCGCTAGAACGCGTCCTCGGGTCCGAGCGAGATCACAAGAGCGCCTGATAACGGGCGCGGAACTATTTCAAGGAGACTCACATGGCGCGCGGCGTGAACAAGGTCATCCTGATCGGCAATCTCGGTCAGGACCCGGAAGTCCGCTTTCTACCTTCCGGTAATCCGGTGTGCAATCTACGCATCGCGACCACCGATACCTGGACCGACCGTCAGAGCGGTCAGCGCCAGGAGCGTACCGAATGGCATACGGTGGTGATGTTCAATAAGCTGGCGGAAATCGCCCAGCAGTACGTGAAGAAAGGCTCGCGTATCTATATCGAGGGTCGCCTACAGACGCGTAAGTGGCAGGGTCAGGACGGGCAGGATCGGTATTCCACCGAGATTGTCGCCAACGACATGCAGATGCTCGATTCGCGCAGTGGCCAGGGTGGCGGCGACTATGCGCAACCCTCGCAAAATGCGCCTCAGCAGGGCGGTGGCTACGGCCAGCCACAAGGCGGTCCGCCCCCGCAGCAGCAGGCACCTCAGCAACAACCGCCCCAGCAGGGTGGCCAGCAAGGTAATTACGGTGCTCCCAATCCCGGCAACTTCGATGATTTCGACGACGAGATTCCGTTCTGACGTTTGCCGAAGATGGAAGCGTGATGTGTAACCTATAAAGCCCCGACATTCGGGGCTTTATAGGTAAAGGGGTCAGCCCAGTCGGTAATGCTTAAGGTTTAAGCCCCAGGCGTTTACCCAGACGGTGCAGATTGCCGCTATCCGTTCCCAAGGTTCGCGCGGTAGCGGCCCAGTTGCCATCGTGTACCTCCAGTGCGTGGGCGATATGCCGGCGCTGGAAGTCCTCGACGGCTTCGCGTAGCGGCACGGGGGGCGCGGGGTGCGTTTCGGGTACTGTGGGTTCGGAAGAAGTGGTGTCGTCGGCGGGCGTTGTCGGCAGTTCCAAGTGATGCGCGGCGATGCGGACTACGGCATTGCGACGCGCGTCCTGCCCTGCAGGAGACTGGTCTCCGAAGGCACGTAGCGCGGCACGTCCCAGGGTATGCTCCAGTTCGCGGATGTTCCCTGGCCACGGCCAGGACAGTAGGGCGTGTTCGGCCGCGAGGTCGAGGCGCAGATTGGCGAGCCCCAGGCGAATGCGGTTGTCCTCCAGGAAGCCACCGGCCAGCAGCGGCACATCCTCGCGACGCTCCCGCAGGGGCGGGACCTGCAAGGGGAAGACGCTCAGACGGTGGTAGAGGTCTTCGCGGAAGCGCCCGGCGGCGACCTCCTGGCTCAGGTCGCGATTGGTGACCGCGACCAGGCGCACGTTGACGCGCTGCGGGGTTTCGCTTCCCAGCGGCTGAATCTCGCCTTCCTGCAGCACGCGCAGTAGCTTGGGCTGCATGGCCAACGGTAGTTCACCGATTTCGTCGAGCATCAGCGTGCCGTCGTGGGCCATGGCGAAATGGCCGCGATGATCGCGGACGGCCCCGGAAAACGCGCCGCGCCGATGGCCGAAGAGTTCACTTTCAATCAGCGACTCGGGCAGGGCCGCGCAATTGACGCGTACTAGTGGCCCCTCGCGACGTGCGGAAAGCGCATGCACGCGGCGGGCGATACGCTCCTTGCCGACCCCGGTCTCGCCATGCAACAGCACGCTCATGTCGGTGGGCGCCACCAGGGCGAGGCTTTCCTCCAACCGCCGCATGGCAGGACTCTGCCAATCGGGCGTGCTGTGACGCGGTGCGTCCTGATCGGTGAAGTGCTGGTCGAGTGCCTGATTGAGGCGCGAACGGGTATCGCTGAGCTGCTGTGCGAGACGCAGGCAGGTCGCCAACAGGCCCGCCGCGGCCAACAGTTCGTCATCATCGACGGTGGTCAGGCAACCCGGCGTCAGGGCATCCAGCGTCAGCATGCCGAGCAGTCGGTCGCCATCGCGCAGGGCCACGCCCATGCAGTCATGCACATGGCTCAAGGTGTCGTCGAGCAGACCATCGAAGGGATCGGGCAACGGCGAATCGAGCGGGAAGCGGCACACGCCGGGATGCGCGGCGATTGCGGCTAGACGCGGGTGCGCGGTCAGGCTAAAGCGGCGTCCGCGGACTTCGTCGTCTAGGCCTAGCACGGCCACGGGCTGCAGGCCGTCGTCGTGAGCGACCATCAACGTGCTGGCATCGGCGGGATAATCGCCGACCAGCGCGGCGAGCAGCTTTGCCCAGCGCTCGGGCAGAGCATCGCTGCCACGCCCGACGCTGAGATCGGCGAGTAGGTCGCGCAGGGTGTGCAAGAAGACTGTCATTTGGACATTCTCTTTCGAGCAAATTGTCATAGTGACATGCGATGTGGGTGTTATTTTGACAGTCATTACGCCGAGGGCAAGTGCTCGTCGTCTACTGGGCTGCGCCCTGAAGTTTCTGCAACGCGGCAACCACGCGGTCTCGACAGGCACTGGCGTGGCACAATGTCGCGGACACGGCTAAATGAGCCGAGTTGGCACTCCGATTGCGATAGCAGGGGCACACACTTGAACGCCTATCGCGAGGAGACATCATGCTGACATCCGCCCAGGAGTCCGTAATCGCCGCCACTACACCGGTGGTTGCCGAACACATCGAAGCCATCGCCAAGCGCTTTTACCCGTTGATGTTTGCGCGTTATCCCGAGGTGAAGACGTTGTTCAACGCCGCGCACCAGCAAAGCGGCGGACAGCCTCGCGCGCTGGCGGGCGCCGTCGTTGCCTATGTACAACTGCGGCACGAGCCTGAACGTCTCGACGATGTGCTGGGTATCATCGTCGACAAGCACGTCTCGCTGGGCATTCGTCCCGAGCACTATCCCATCGTCGGCGAATGTCTGATGGTGGCGATCGGCGAGGAACTGGGCGAGGCAGTAACGGAGGAGGTCGCCGATGCCTGGAGCGCGCTTTATGAGGAACTGGCGGGGCTGCTGATCGAGAAGGAGGCACGTCGCTATCACGACTTCGCCACCCAGCCTGGTGGTTGGGACGGCACCCGTGAGTTCCGCATTGTCGCCAAGCATCCCGAGAGCGCCGTCATCACTTCCTTCGAGCTGGCGCCGGTAGATGGCGGTGCGGTCGCTGAGCATCGCCCGGGACAGTATATTGGCCTCAAACTGGCCATCGACGGCGACACCGTGCATCGCCACTACAGCCTCTCGGCGGCGCCCAATGGTCGGACCTATCGGATCTCCATCAAGCGCGAGGAGGGTGGCCAGGTCAGTCGCCATTTTCATGACCGCCTGGCGGTGGGCGACACCCTGGAGCTGCTACCGCCGGCGGGGCATTTGACCCTGGCCGCAGGCGACACGCCGGTGATGCTGATCAGTGGTGGCGTGGGGCAGACACCGATGCTGCCGCTGGCACGGCAGGCGCTCGAGGAAGGACGCCGGGTCGTCTACCTGCATGCGGCACGCGACGGTGCGGTGCGTGCGTTTGCCGACGAGCTGGAGGAGTTACGCAAGGCGTTTCCGGCGTTGCTGCAAGTGGTCACCGTCTATTCGCAACCGCGCCCGGAGGACTCCCCTGATCACGTTGGCCGTGTGGATGCCGCGCTGCTGGCGGACTACGCCCCGCGTGACGCGCAGTACTATACGGTGGGGCCGGCGGACTTCATGCGCTGCGTCGATGTGGCGCTGGAAACGCTCGGCGTCGCGGCCAGCCGGCGCCATCATGAATTCTTCGGGCCTGCCGAGTCGTTGGCACGCGTCGCCTGAGACGCCGTGTCGATGACCGAAGCGCCACGCCATTCGGCGTGGCGTTTTGCGTTGTGCGCCAGGCATGACATGCAGCGCCTGACTGGCGCTTTTATCTAGGGAAGAGGCGCCGGAGACGAACTCCGGCGCCGACCCGTTTGGGATTTGCGGTGAATCTTAGCGGGTCTCGTTGAGCACCGCCTCGGGAAAGTGCCGACGCAGGATTTGGTTCTGAAACGGATCCACGAAGCGGCTGTTGATGATGATGATGAAGCGCTCGAAGGGCGCGCCGGCATCTTCCTGGTGGATACCGTCCACGCTATGAAAGAGACGGTCATCACGCAGGTGGAGGATATCGCCCGGGGCGAGGGTCGTGTCGGCCACGGGGAAAGTGCCCGCCTTGTCGGCATACAGGTGGTTATCGCCCCCGCCGACATTGTGGCGACTTAACACCAGGATGCTCAGCGCCTTGCATCCGTCGGCATGAATCCCCTGTCCCTGCAGGGGATCGATCATGCCTTCTCCACGAACGCCGGTTATCTGCATCAGGATAGGTTCGTTGGGTTTCAGGTCCCAGAGCCGCGCCCAGGCACGCACGAAGGCCTTCACGTCCGGTCGGGCCATGAACGCCGGCGTCAGCGGCTCATAGTAGCGCAGGCGGTCTGCCATGCTCTCCGCATCATTAAAGGTGCCGCCCTGAGCCATGGGGCAATGGCCCATATCGACGACGTCGTCACGTTCATCCAGCGTCAGCCAGGACATACGTTTCCAGCGACGATTGACATAGGGGTCCCGGGGCAAGTCGGCGGTGAATGCCTGCCAAGCCTTGAGGTCTACTCGGGAACGCACCTCGGTTTTGCTCCAGTCCTGCTGGTTCAGGGCTTGGTGAATCGTCGGCGACCAGTAGTCGGCGAGCGGATCGGAGGGTATGGTGCTGGAATTGAAGCCACGCTTGAGGGTGTCGAGTTTCATTGAGATCTTCTCCATTGATATATGGGGCGAGATTGCCCGATATCGTCCGGGCAACCTTCGGAAAGGAGAATATCTGCAGCGAAATATCAAAAAAGGTATAAAGATTGTTGTATTACGTTGATTTTGATCACGGTTCGTGACGCCAGATGACAACGCCAGGCTGAGTCGGGCTGACGTTTAGATGAATTCCTGCGTATGCCTTGAGTATGAAGTGAGCGAGATAGTGCGAGGGCGTCATCTGGTTTCATGATGCAGGCAACAGCATCTTTCGATGATGGAAAAGTGGATGGGCGGTTACGATGTCGTTTTTCGACGCTGGCTAATCTTGCGGTGTCATAAACTAGCGCGTCGGTGGCAACAGCTCAGGGCGAGATGGTCAGAGGCTCAAAGCGATAGTGTTCAGGACGATATTGAGCTCTTGCGCCGTCAGTATCTGGAGAGCGAACAGCGCTTCCGAGCTCTACTGGAGAGCCTGCCCAGAGTGGCGGTCCAGGGCTATGATCGCGAGCGCCGTGTGATCTACTGGAACGAGGCCAGCACCCGGCTCTACGGTTATGGCGCCGCGGAGGCGCAGGGCCAATCGCTGGAAGAGCTGATTATCCCGGAGTCCATGCGTGAATCTGTGATTCAGGCGCATCGGGCTTGGGTGAGAGAAGGGGTCAACATCCCGGCGGAAGAGCTCGAGCTTCAGCACAAGAGTGGGGAGCCGGTTTCGGTCTTCTCTCATCACGTGATGCTTGGCGAACACACCGAGAATCCCCTGATGTTCTGTGTCGACGTGGATCTCTCGGCTCAGAAGCGGGCGTATCGCGAGCTGGATTTTGCCACGCGTTTCGATGCCCTGACGCGTCTGCCCAATCGCCAGACGTTCGAGGTGCAGCTGGACGAGGCCATCGTCGATTGTCGCCGACAGAGTGCCGGGATGATGCTGGTCTATCTGGATATCGACGACTTCGTGGCGATCAATGACGCCCTAAGCTATGAACAGGGTGATCGGCTGTTGGTCGAGTTGGCCCGGCGGCTGCATCGAGTGACGGAAGCGTCAGACATCATGTCGCGGCTCTCCGGCGATGAATTCGTCATCGCCTTCCCGATGTGTCAGCGCAAGGAAATGCTCTTGCAGCTGGTTCACAAGGTTCAAGAGGTTCTTCACTCTCCTTTTCTGTTGGATGGTTCTCGGCATCAGGTGACGGCCTGTCTGGGGATCAGCCTCTATCCGGACAACGGCAAAACGGCCAGCGAGCTGATCCGTAACGCTGACGTGGCCAAGAACCGGGCCAAGCTGGATGGTCGCGGTAGCGTATGGTTCTTCGACCAGCAGCTCCATGACCAACTGCTCTACCAGCACCGCCTTGTCGATCGGCTGGCGAAGGCTCTGGATAGCGGAGAGCTCTCGCTGCATTACCAGCCTCAGGTGTCTGCCGCGAGCGGGCGTATCGAGAATCTCGAGGCATTGCTGCGCTGGCAGCCGGCGGATGGTCCACCGGTCTCACCGGCCGAGTTCATTCCCCTCGCCGAACGCTCCGACTTGATCCATCGTCTTAGTGACTGGGTCATGGAAACTGCCTGTCAGCAGCGTGTGCTGTGGCGGGATGCCGGGCTGGCAATCGGGCGCATCGATATCAACTTCTCCGGTCGACAGATGAGTCGGCCCGATGTCTTCCAGCGCTTCGAGGATTGCCTGGCGCGCCATGGCCTGGGTCCTCGGGACATAGGGCTGGAACTCACCGAGAATGTGCTCATCGAGGCCGACGACCATATCCTGGAGGGGTTACGCCGGCTACATGACCTGGGCTTTCGCATCGCCATCGATGATTTCGGCACCGGCTACTCGTCGCTGAGTTATCTCAAACACTTCCCGGTCACGGCACTCAAGATCGATCGTGCCTTCGTGCGGGATGCCCCGGATCAGCCCAAGGATCGCGCGATCATGGAGGCTGCGATCTTCATCGGCCACCGCCTGGGTCTGGAAGTCGTGGCCGAGGGGGTCGAAAATCGTGAGCAGCTCGCGCTGGTCAGGGAGATGCGCTGCGATTTGGTCCAAGGGTTCTATTTCTTCCGTCCCATGCCCGCTCTGGAAATGGAGCGTGTGCTGGGCAGCCTGGTCACTGGGCATCCCAGCGGTTCGGGCTGAGTCCGCCGCCTGCATGGCGTAGAATGCCAGTCTTGCGTACGACCCCGGTGTGTCTCCTTGTGCGGCCTGTCGGCGGCACGGAGGATGACAGACAATACGGCGATGGGCGAATATGTGCCCCTGTCGACGAGGTGGACGACGAATCGAGGAGACGAGTATGCGAAAGGAGAGGCCGTGAAGCTGCTGCTGGCGGATGCAGGACATTGCTTGAGCCTGGCGCTGGCGCGTGAGGCCAATCGACGTCGCGATACCCAATTGACCATCGTCGAGGAGACACAGGTCTCGGCGGAGGCCTTGGCCGAAGCCCGGCCCGATGCGCTGGTGGTGCCACCGTTATCGGCGCCGTCACGTCTGGCGCCCGCTGAGGTCATGGCCCATGTCGAGGCGGTCGACGCCAATCTCGCGCTGTGTCGGGAATACGATGTGCCGTTGATCTGGTGCGTATCCGATGAACTCTATGAGGATGGGGGCGACGGGCCGCTCGACGAGCATGTCATCCCGGCGCCACGCGATGACAGTCTGAAGCGCTTGATTGCCACCGGCGACCGGGTGCGTGAGTGTCTGCCGAGACATCTCATCGTACGGCTGGGGCCGCTGTTCGCGCTCGGCGGCGCGCATGCTTGGTTACCCGAGTTACTCGACACGCTGCTGGCGGGTGACGAAGTGCGCGCCGCGGAAGACATCATCCTGTGCCCGACTTCGGTCGATGCGGTGGCCATGGCGTTGATCGGCATGATGCAGCAGCAAGGGTGTGGCGCCGACGCTTGGGGCGCCTATCATCTGGCAGGTACCGAGCCGATCAGCCCATATACGTTCGCTTCCGTCGTACGCACCTACCTCACCACGCATCTCGAGCGGCAGGAGCGTGACGCCACATTAGGGACATTGCACGCCTTGCATCATCATCACGACCATCCCTTACGGCGTGTCCTGAATTGTCGCCGCGTATTGGACGTTTTCGGTATCCACCAGAAGCCCTGGCGGCTCGAGCTGAGCCGCATGTTGGATGACTGGTGCCTGCTGCATGACAAGGAGTCGGCGACGTGAAGGTGTTACGCAGTATCGTATTTTATACCGGCTACTTTTTGGCGCTGCTGATCAGCGGCTTGGTGTTGTTACCGACCGCACCGTTCTTGCCGTTGTTTTCGCGTTTTCGGCTGCTGAATCTGTATAACCGCTTCATCGTGAGCTGGTTTGCCGTGTCTTGCGGGGTGCGTTATCACGTCAGTGGGCGCGATAACGTGCCTGAGGGTCCCTGCGTGGTGCTCGCCAATCATCAGAGCGAGTGGGAAACCCTGTTCCTGCAGCTGCTTAAGGTGCCGGTATGCACGGTACTCAAGCGTGAGTTGCTCAATATGCCGGTCTTCGGCTGGGGACTGCGTTTGATCAAACCCATCGCGCTGGATCGCTCGCGTCCGTCGCGGGCCATGCGCATGGTGCTCGAGCAGGGCACGCAGCGCTTGGCCGAGGGGTTGTCGGTGCTGATCTTTCCCGAGGGTACGCGGGTGGCGCCGGGGCAGCGGCGTCGCTACAACAAGAGTGGAGTGGTGATTGCTTGCCGCTCTGGTGTACCGGTGTTGCCCGTGGCCCACAATGCCGGCGAACACTGGCCGGGACGACATTGGGTCAAGAAGCCTGGAGACTTGCATGTGGTGGTCGGCGAGCCGATTGCCACGCAGGGGCGTTCCACCAACGAGGTATTGGCCGAGGTCGAGCATTGGATCGAGGCGCAGCTTCGCGAGATCTCCGCGGTGCCGCGTCCCGAGGCCGAGGGCGAGCCCACCAAGGTACCAGCCTGAGCCTCTGCCGACGGAAGGTGTACCAGCACTCAAAAAGGGGCGCCTCGTGAGAGGCGCCCCTTTTTCGTGTTACCGGGGAATGCACGGCGCTGAGGTCGTGGATCAGTCCCGGTAGCGCTGCAGCACCAGGCAGGCGTTGGTGCCGCCGAACCCGAAGCTATTGGACAGCACGCGCTCGATGGCAACATCGTCGCGACGTTGCTCGACGATATCGAAGCCCTGGGCAGCATCGTCTAGCTCGCTGATGTTAGCCGAGGCGGCGATGAAGGCATGCTCCATCATCAACAGCGAGTAGATGGTCTCCTGCACGCCGGTGGCGCCCAGCGAATGCCCCGTCAGCGACTTAGTGGAGCTCATCGCCGGCGTGGTGTCGCCGAACACCTCGCGAACTGCCTTGAGCTCGGCGATGTCGCCCACCGGGGTGGAGGTGCCATGGGTGTTGATATAGTCGATCGGACCGTCCACGTTCGCCATGGCTTGCCGCATGCAGCGCGCGGCGCCTTCGCCGGAGGGTGCGACCATGTCGTAGCCATCGGAGGTAGCGCCATAGCCGACGATTTCGGCATAGATCTTGGCGCCACGCGCCTTGGCGTGTTCCAACTCTTCGAGCACTAGCATGCCGCCACCGCCAGCGATGATGAAGCCATCGCGCGAGGCGTCATAGGGACGCGAGGCGGTTTCGGGGGCGTCGTTATAGCTAGTCGAGAGTGCGCCCATGGCATCGAACAGGCAGGACAGCGTCCAATGTTCCTCTTCGCCGCCACCGGCAAAGACTACGTCCTGCTTGCCGAGCTGGATCTGCTCGACGGCACTGCCGATGCAGTGGGCCGAGGTCGCGCAGGCCGAGGAGATGGAGTAGTTGACGCCCTTGATCTTGAACGGCGTGGCGAGGCAGGCGGAGACCGTGCTGCCCATGGTCCGCGTGACCCGGTAGGGGCCGACACGACGCAGCCCCTTCTCGCGCAGGACGTCGGCGGCTTCGACCTGGTTGGCGCTGGACGCGCCGCCGGAGCCAGCGATCAGGCCGGTACGCTCGTTGGAGATATCGCTTTCGTCGAGGCCGGCATCACGGATCGCCTGTTCCATCGAGACATAGGCGAATGCCGCGGCATCACCCATGAAGCGACGCAGCTTACGGTCGATTAAGGTATCGAGATCGATATCGATGGCACCGGCCACGTGGCTGCGGAAGCCACGTTCGGCGTATTCATCTTTGTAACGAATACCCGAGCGCCCGCTGCGTAGCGCGTCCAGTACCTGGTGCTGGTCATTGCCGAGGCAAGACACGATGCCTTGGCCGGTGACTACCACTCGTCGCATGGAAGCCTCCTGATCAGAAATTCGCGGTGGAGGTAAACAAGCCAACGCGCAAATCGTTGGCCTGATAGATATCGCGACCGTCGACCGAAACGGTGCCGTCGGCAATCCCCAGTATCAACCGCCGGGTAATAATCCGCTTGAGGTTGATCCGGTAGGTGACCTTCTCGGCGTTCGGCATTATCTGGCCCGAGAACTTGACCTCGCCGCAGCCCAGGGCGCGTCCGCGGCCAGGATGTCCCAGCCAACCGAGGTAGAAGCCCACCAGTTGCCACATTGCATCTAGGCCTAGACAGCCAGGCATGACCGGGTCGCCGGGGAAGTGGCAGTCGAAGAACCACAGGTCGGGGTGGATATCCAGTTCGGCGATGAGTTCGCCCTTGTCGTACTCGCCTCCGCCCTCCTGAATCTGCGTGATGCGGTCGAGCATCAGCATGTTGGGGGCCGGCAGCTGGGCGTTGCCCGGGCCGAAAAGCTCGCCCTGGCTGCATGCCAGCAGTTCTTCGTAGCTGAAAGAATGTTGCTTGGTCACTGAGTCTTTCCGAGAGTCGAAATTGTGGTGCGTCGCAGAGCACGAACACCTTAGTCTACTGGCAGTGCCGAATGAATGCACGCTGGGCTAGCCTACCGGGCGCGCGTTATGGGTGCAATCCGCGGATGGGTGCGGGTTGCGCCGGTCGCAAGAGAAGGGGCATGATGCCTGCACTTCACGAACCTCTATTGATTGAGCCGCTAACTCGCCATGTGGTCCGTCTTTACGCTTAACCGTCCCTTGGTATGGACGGGCATTGCTGCCATGGCCTCCATGAGCCTTTTGCCGACGCTGATGCTGCGACTGGCGGCTCTGGTGGTCGTTGTCATCGGTGGCCTGGATGCCTGGCGGCAGATTCGTCTGGAGGCGACTCGTCGTCAACTGACCGAAGCGGCGCTCACGCTCTCCCCTGATGGCGTGGTGATTTCCAACGCCCACAATCGCGTCGAGGCGGTCAATCCGGCCTTTACGCAAATCACCGGCTACAGCGACGACGAGATACGCGGCCTCGATCCGTCGGTGCTCTCCTCCGGTCGCCACGACAAGGCTTTCTACGAGCATTATTGGCAAACGCTCAATGCTACCGGGCAGTGGGAAGGAGAGGTCTGGAATCAGCGCAAGCATGGCGATCAATTCCCCGAATGGCTGCGTGTGCGGGCGATTACGGATGACAAGGGGAGCGTCACGCATTACGTGGGATTGTTCACCGATATCACGCGTCATAAAGCGCGCGAGCAGGATCTGCAGCGTATCGGCTTCGAAGATCCGTTGACCGGCTTACCCAATCGCCGGCGCCTGCATGATTTGCTGGCCTCGCGCTTGCAACGCCTGCGTGCCGGCGAGGGATTGGATATCGCATTGATCGACATCGATGGCTTCAAGGCCGTCAACGATGCCATGGGTGTCGACAAGGGCGATCGCCTGCTATCGCGCTTCGGACAACGGCTCGCCGCCTTCGTTGCCGGAGGGGTGGTAGGCCGCCTGGGCGGCGATGAGTTCATGGTCATTCGCACCACGACCTATGACGATCACGAACAATGGGTAGAAGGGCTACGCGGGCATCTTAGCGAACCGTTCGAGGTTGGCGACAAACCTCTTCGCCTGGGGCTGACCATCGGCACTTGCCGTGCGCCCGAAGATGGGCGTGATTCCGGAGTGCTGTTCCAGCGTCTCGAGTCGGCACTCTACGCTGCCAAGCGCCACGGACGTAACCACAGTCAACGCTTCCGTCCTTCGCTGGAAGTCGCGGGGGATCCGCAACTCGAGCTGCTAAACGAGCTTCGCCAAGCCTTGGCGCACGGTACGCAACTCGAACTTTTCTACCAGACCCAGCACTATCTCGATGACGGGCGTCTGGCCGGCATGGAAGCCCTGCTGCGCTGGTATCACCCCACGCATGGCATGATTTCGCCGGGAACGTTCATCCCCCTGGCCGAACGTCACGGTTTGATGGCGTCGCTGGGCGACTGGGTGATCGACCATGCTTGCGCGCAGTTGTCGACCTGGCGCCAGCAAGGATTATCGTTCGTGCCTGTGTGGATCAATATCTCTGCGGTGCAGCTAATCCAGGGCGACCTTGAGTCGCGGTTGTCTGCCAGTTTGTCCAAGCACAACGTGCCTGCGGCCATGCTGGGACTGGAACTGACCGAGTCGGTGCTGCTCGATGAGCGCGCTGGGGATATCTCGACGCGTCTCATCGCGCTGCGTGACAAGGGGCATCCGATTGCCATAGACGACTTCGGCACCGGTTATTCATCGATGGCTTATCTCAAGCAATTGCCGGTGGATAAACTCAAGCTCGACCGTGCCTTCGTGCGCGCCCTGCCTGACGATAGCGCCGACGCTGCCATCACCTCGGCTGTGCTCGCCATGGCACGTGGTTTGGGGTTGGATGTGGTCGCCGAGGGGGTGGAAACCGAGGCGCAGCGGGATTACCTGCGTGCAGAGGGCTGTGCCATGGTGCAGGGCTTCCTCTACGCCCGCCCCGAGCGTGTCACCGATGTCGAGAGGCGGCTCAAGGGCGATCTCGAGGTGTCACTTTCCTGAGCGCCAACCATCCGCATAAACCGCTCCACACTACGGCCTGCACCGCCACTGCCCAAGGCGCCAGTTCGACATCTGCCAAGCGTGCGCCACCTAGGTAGGAGCTCGGCCCGCCGAGCGCCCCGCCCAGCATTGCCAGCCACGGGTGCGACCATAGCCAAGCGAGTGAATGGTGAATGGTGGTCGCGAATAGCGGCCAGAGCAGCCACAGCCATAGCGGCAGTACCGGAGTGAGTTCCGATCCATCGGTAAAGCGTAAACCGCCGAGCAATGTCAGCGTGCCGTCCACGCCCGCGCCGAGTAGCGCGAATCCCGCCAGCCAGCGCCACTCTCCCGGTATGCCCAGCCACCGCAGGTGACACGTCACGATTACCGTGACCGTGAGCAAGGCCCAGGGCGTACCACCGAGCACGCAGGCTAGCCAGCCGACTTGAAACGCGAGCGCGTTTAAAACCTTGCCAAGCATGGGGTCAAGGTGCGCCGGTGAGCGGTGCGCGCCGGCTGCCAGGTTTGGCCAGTAGCCACTGCGAGGCGCCGATGGTGCGCTCGCGGAAGCCGCCTTCGCAGTAGCACAGATAATAGCGCCACATGCGGATGAAGCGCTCGTCGTAGCCGAGACTTCGAACGCGCTCGAGGCTGGATTCGAAGCGCTGGCGCCATTCGCAAAGCGTACGCGCATAATGTGCCCCGATCTCGTCGAGGACGAGTACGTTGAGTTGCGTGCGCCGCGCGATACTTTCCAACATCGCCTGGTGGGAAGGCAGGAAACCGCCAGGAAAGATGTAACGCTTGATGAAGTCGACCTCGCGCTTGGCTGCTTCATAGCGCTGGTCGCGAATGGTGATGGCCTGAATAAGCGCCAGGCCGTCATCGTCGAGGAGATGGTCGACGGTGGCCAGATAAGTGTCCAGGTACTGATGCCCCACTGCCTCAATCATTTCCACCGATACCAGGCGGTCGTAACGCCCCTCGAGGTCGCGATAATCGCGCTTGAGTAGGGTGATGCGATCCTCGAGGCCGGCGTCGCGAATGCGCTGCGAGGTATGCGCGTACTGCTCCTCGGAAATGGTCGTGGTGGTGACGCGGCAGCCTCGGGTGCGCGCCGCATAAAGTGCCAGTCCACCCCAGCCGGTGCCGATCTCCAGCAGGTGATGCTCGGGGCCGACATCCAGCTTGTCGAGAATGAGCTCTAGCTTGTATGTCGACGCGTCTTCCAGGCTGGCGTCGGGGCGTGGAAAGATGGCGCTGGAGTAAAGCCAGTGCTCGCGATCGAGGAACGTCTCGAAGAGAGCATTGCCGAGGTCGTAATGTGCAGCTACATGGCGCCGGGCGCGGTTGGTGGTATTGCGTTGCAGGGCTTGGAGAGCGCTGAGGACACCGTGCGCCAGTCTTGCAGGGCCTTTCTCCAGACGCTCGTTGACGTGTTCCAGGTTGCGCGCGAGCAAGCAAATCAGCGCGACCAGGTCGTCGCAGTGCCAGTCACCATCCATATAGGTTTCCCCGGCCGCGACGCTGCCTCCCAGCGCGATGCGCCGCCAGACTCGGTCGTGATGTATCCGCAGGCGTACCGTGAGTGGCCCGCCCTGGCCGAGACGATGCGTGTGTCCGGCTTCCTCGACGATCAGCACGCCGCCCTCAAGGGTCGACAGTTGGCGCAGCAGACGTGGCTTGAGCCAACGTGCTACACGCGCATCGAGCGTGCGGACAGGCGTCTTGGTAGCGGAACGGGTGGTCGTCACGGGCGTGTCTCCTCGCCACGGGGATGAGAAAAGAGTGGCACGCGCTTCAGCCATAAGCGCATTGCCTCGAAATGAATGGCGGCCAGTGTCTTGAGGCTCATCCAGGGCGCGCGTGCCAGTGCGGTGAGCCATGCACGCCGCCCCGCTGGCGCAAAACGCAGACTCAGCGTGGCGTCGAAATGGCGCGTAGCGTTGCGCCACGCCTCCATATGCATCAGCAGGTGCTCGTCCGGTGTGTTGAAGCGCCACCGATACTGCATGTCCATGGGGTTGAACGGTGAGACATGCAGGGCTTTGTCGAAATGGGCGGCGTGGACATGGCGCGTCGGCGTTACCCGGTAGGCATAGACCTGGCGCTCCCGCCACGGCGTATTGGTAACTTCGCCGAGAATGGCGCACAGACGCTCGTCTCGGTCGTAGGCGTAATACAGCGTGATGGGGTTGAAGAGCACCCCGCAGAGGCGCAGCTGGGTCAGCATTCGAACCGGGCCGTCGGGTGCTTCGCCCAGCTCGTGGCGAAGTCGCTGGCGCACCGCCGTCTTGAGTGGCAAGTGCACGGGCCCCAGGTAATCCTCGCGGCGAAAGCGCGCCAGCGCCGCACGTCGTGCACTAAAGCCCGGTAGCGTATCGAAAAGCTCGGGCAACTCGTCCAGGTCGAGCCAGGCCATCCATACGCGGTAGGTGAAGCGGTGCGTGCGCGGCGTGAATCGTCGATGGCGCAGTTCGCCCAAGGTGACTCGGCTATGCAAGGAGGCGCTCATACCTGGACTCCTTCAGGTGTTGCGTTGGCCGGCGAGAGAGACCCTTGCAGAACACCGGATTCATCGCAGCCCAGTGCACGGGCCACGCGCAGCGCGCTCCAGACGCCGTCTTCGTGGAAACCGTGGCGCCAGTACGCGCCGCAGAAATGCGTACGGTGGTGCAGACCGGATATTTCTGCATGACGCTTTTGGGCGGCGGCCCCCGCCAGCGTGAAGCAGGGATGACGATAGACGAAGCGGCGTAGCATGCACTCGGGGGCGATGGCGTCGCTGTCGTTGAGCGTCACGCAGAAGCGCGTCGCGCCTGGTAGATGCTGGAGACGATTCATGTCGTAGGTCACCGAGATGCGGGCGTCTTCCTGGCGTCCGTCGATGCGATAGTTCCAGCTCGCCCAGGCGCGGCGCCGTCGTGGCAGCATTCGGGTATCGGTATGCAAGACAACGTCATTGTCCTGATAAGGCAGGGCATCGAGGATCTCACGCTCTGCGTGGCTGGGGGCAGCCAGCATCGCCAGTGCTTGGTCGCTGTGACAGGCGAGCACCACCTGATCGAAACGCTCCTGGCCCTGGGGCGTGGTCAGGGCCACGCCCGTTGCGTCGCGCTCGATACCCAGCACCGGGCAAGCCAGGCGAATGCGCTGCGCGTAGGCGGCCGTCAGCGGGGCGATGTAACGCCGTGCGCCGCCGGTCAGCGTGTACCACTGGGGCCGATTGCTCACCGACAGTAGCCCATGATGATGAAAGAAACGCACGAAAGGAATCAGTGGGAAGTCCGCCATGTCGCGTTCGCTGGCGGACCAGATAGCGGCGCCCATGGGCAGTAGATAACGGCGCCGAAAAAGCTCGCCGTAGCCGCCCCGTGTTAGGTACTCGCCTAGCGTCATGCCCTCCGGCAAGGTGCCGTGTGATAGGTCGCGTACCGCGCGGCGATTGAAGCGCAGGATATCGCGCAGCATGCCGTGAAAGCCGGGCCGCAGTAGATTGCGACGCTGGGCGAACAGGGTGTCGAGGGTATGGCCGTTATATTCGAAGTCCTCGTGCGTGGCATGTACCGAGAAGCTCATTTCGGTGGTTTGCGCGGCCACGCCTAACTGCGCAAGCAAGCGCTGAAAGTGCGGATAGGTACGGTCGTTGAAGACGATGAAGCCGGTGTCGATGGCATGCCGTTGCCCGTCCAGTTCGACATCGACGGTCGCGGTGTGGCCGCCGAGGTGTGCGTTGGCCTCGAACAGCGTCACCTCGTGGCGTTGCGAGAGGTAATGGGCGCAGGCCATGCCGGCAATGCCGCCACCGACCACCGCGATGCGTGAGGTGGGCACGTTCACGGGCGCCCCTCTTCGGCGGTGTTACGGGTCAAGAGACGCCCGAGCCGATGACGTAGCGCAGGCGGCAGGATGCCCGCCAGCTTGACCAGCAAGGTGAAGCGGCGCGGAAAGTGAATGTCCAGTACGCGTTTTTCCAGGCCGCGCAGGATGGCCTCGACGGCGGTATCGACCTCGACGCGCATGGGCATGGGGAAGTCGTTGCGCTCGGTTAGCGGCGTGCGCACGAAGCCCGGGTGTATGACGCTGACATCGATGCCTTCCGCCGCCAGGTCGAGTCGCAGGGAGGCGAGGAAGTAGCTGATCGCGGCCTTGGAAGCGCCGTAAGCCTCGGCGCGCGGCAACGGAAAATACGCCGAAGCGCTGGAAACGGCGGCCAACTGCGGACGCTGCGTGCCATGGCGAGTGCGGCGCAGTAACGGCAGTGCCGCATCGATGGCATACAGGGTGCCGTGCAGGTTGGTGGCGAGCACGCGCTCGATCAGGTCGACGTCGAAGTGTTGCGCGTCGACGTATTCGCAGGTGCCGGCGTTGAGCAACGCCAGCTCGAGGCCGCCGAAGATAGCCTCTATATGCTCCCCGGCGGCAGTGACCGAGGTGCGATCGGTCAGGTCGGCGGGAACGACCAGGGCATTCTCGAAAGGTGCTGCGAGTGCCTCCAGTGCGTCGCGTCGACGTGCGGTCAGGGCCACGCGGTGCCCGTCTTGCAACAACCGCTTGGCAAGGGCTTCACCGATGCCGGAGGTGGCGCCGGTCAGCCAGATACGTCGGGGTGCCGTTGGGGTCGCCATGGGCTCTCCTCTAGATGCCGAGCGCACGTGGTGCGGGATGCCTAGCGCGAGTGGCTCGCCGGATCCACGCGCCGCTTGAGCCAGCGGATCAGTGCGCCGAACACGGGAAGATGCTCGTAGAGCATTGCGCCGGCATCGAAGTAATCGCGTTGCCGGCAGATCCGCTCGCCGCGAAACGTCAGTCGCGAACATCCGGCGACCTCGATCTCGCGCCCACCGGCCAGCCGGGGGTGCGTGAGATACATAACCCAGTCGACGCAGGCGTCATCGCCCTCACGCTGACAGTGTCCAGTGTCGAAGCGGCACTCGGTCACGTTGTCGAGCATCTCGGCGTAGTAGCGCAGTAACACGTCGCGCCCCTCGAGATGGTGTAATGGGTCCGTGAATGACACATCTTCAGTGTAGAGGTTCTGGAGGTCTCTTGTACATGTTTTGTCCAGCTTTTTGAAGGCATGGCAAAACGCCTCCAAGGTAGGGTCCTGGCGCATGCTGTCCTCCGAAAGGGGTTGTGGCCTGAGCTTGGCGCGCGGTTACGTCGTCAGTGACTTGAAGGCGTCCAACGCGCGTTGGCGTGCTGCCTTGTGGTCGACGATGGGTTCGGCGTAGCCGGTTTGCCGGCGTTGCGTCGCGTCGGGGAAAAAGCGTGACTTGAGAGGCAATTCGGCCAGTTCCGGCAGGTACTCTGCGATGAAGCGACCTTCAGGGTCGAAGCGTTCCGCCTGAGTGGTGGGATTGAAAATGCGGAAATACGGCGCGGCATCGGTGCCAGTGGAAGCGGCCCACTGCCAGCCACCATTGTTGGAGGCGAAGTCGCCGTCGACGAGATGCCGCATGAAGAAGGCTTCGCCGCGACGCCAGTCGATCAACAAGTGCTTGGACAAGAACATCGCCACCACCATGCGCAGGCGATTGTGCATCCATCCACAATGGACGAGCTGGCGCATTGCGGCATCGACCAGCGGGTAGCCTGTACGCCCTTCGCACCAAGCCTGAAACCCCGCATCATCGTCGCGCCAGGCCAAGGCCTTTGTATGCGGCTGAAAGGGGTAGTGGCGATTGATGTCGGGAAAGCTGGCGGCGATATGCAGATAGAACTCGCGCCAGATCAATTCATTGGCCCATGCGGTGAGGCCGGCATCGCCGTCGGCCAGGTGGCCCTCGTTGTTGCTCATCACCGCGTGCAGGCACTGGCGATGCGAGATCATGCCCAGCGCCAGGTAGGGCGACAGTTCGCTGGTGCCGGGGAGTGCGGGGAAATCTCGCTGGCGCTTGTAATGATGGCCGCGAAAACGCAGGAAGCGTTCGAGGCGGTCGCCGGCTTCGTCCTGTCCCGCGGGCCACAGACTCGGGTCGAGTGGCGCGTCGGCCATCGCCTCGAGATCACGAGAAGGCGGCGGGTCGGCGTCGATAGCCAGTTGGGCTTGGGGCTCAGGTTCTTCCACCAAGGCGATGCGGCGTGACGCCAACTGGCGATGCCAAGCCTTGGCGAACGGCGTGAACACGCTATATGGCTCGCCCTTGCCGGTGAGCAGCTCGCCGGGGGCGTAGGCGACGGCATCGGTGTGGCCCCATACTGCCAGCCCGTTCGCCTGGAAGGCAGATTCCACTGCCGCATCGCGGCGGGACTCGTTGAGAGGATATTCGCGATTGAAGTGCAGCGCGCTGGCGCCATGAGTGCGCGCCAGTTCGAGCAGTGCTGCGGGTGCCTCGTCGTAGGTCGCGATGCGTCGTTGCAGCAAGGGGATATTGAGACCGGCCAGGTGCTCACGAAGCGCTGCTGCGCCACGCAGCCA
Organism: Chromohalobacter beijerinckii; assembly: GCF_023061185.1. Classification (GTDB taxonomy): domain Bacteria; phylum Pseudomonadota; class Gammaproteobacteria; order Pseudomonadales; family Halomonadaceae; genus Chromohalobacter; species Chromohalobacter beijerinckii. Next base: position 44,240 of record NZ_JAKGAK010000011.1, on the reverse strand, counting down.
GAAGTCCACCTTGTTGGCGCCGTGGTCGTGATGTTGCCACTGCGGAAAGCTGATCAAGAAAACGGCGATTACCGGTCCGCGTTCGGCGGCGGCATGCAAGGCGCGGTTATCGAAGGTTCGCAGGTCGCTGCGGAACCACATCAATTGCACATCGGACATGGCCCATCCCTGGCGCAGGTGTAAGGGTTAGCGTCCCAGCAGCCCATGCAGGCGGCTGAGCGCGGCGGGTAATTCGTTGCCGAGCGTGGCGACCTGGGTGTTTTCCAGTTCCGCACCGCGGATGCGTGCCACGGGGCCAACTAAGCACAGCGGCATCTCGAGTTGCTCCGCCAAGCGTGGCAACTGACGCCGGATGAGATCGCTGCGCTCGGCGTATCCGCTAGTCATGAGCACGGCGTCTGCCTTGAAGCGCTCCGCGGCCAGTGGCAACTCGTTGAGCGGTAGGTCGGTATCCAGCCATTCGACCCGAAATCCCGAGGCGGACGCGACCAGTGCCAAAAGCAACAGGCGCAAAAGGTCGCGCTCCTCGGGCAGGCGCAATAGCAGTAGACGCGCCCCCCGTGAGGCTTGGTTGGCGTGGTAAAGGCGAATGCCGACCCGCGTGCGCAAGAAGCTTTCCAGCAAGCGGCGCTGCAACTCGGCACCGAACTGATCGCTCCAGCGTTCCTCAAGTTGATCGATCACCGGCTGCCATAACTCGGTCACGCACAAACCAGCGGGATAAAGCGCCATGCTGCGACTGAACAGGGCCTCCAGCGTATCGTTATCCAGCGCGTCGACGGCCTGCAGCAGTTGCTGGCGTTGGCTTTCCCAGTCGCTGATGTCTGGCGGTGGGGCATCATTGGCTGTGGGCTCGGCCTGCTCGAGCAGATCGCGTACTTGACTGACGGGAACACCCCGGTTTAGCCATTGCAGAATGCGTTCGACGCGGCGTATGTCCTCGCGTGCGTAGAGACGGTGTCCCTTTGGGGTACGCTGCGGGCGAATCAGGCCGTAGCGGCGCTCCCAGGCGCGCAAGGTCACGGAATTGACGCCGGTCAGCCGTGAAACCTCGCGGATCGGGTACAGCGGCGAACTGGCCGGATCCATCGCCTGTTCACTCATGCGCTTAGGTTCCTCCTATGAATCTTGCCACTCAGCATGGGGGATGAAGTTGTACGTCGCAATGATTTTGTACAATCCCCATCACGTCTTAGTTTTCCGGCGATACTTCTGCGCGGGCCGTCACGATGCCTGCCAATGCTTCGACGAAGGCGGGGTGCTGGCCGACAGGATCGAGTAGCGTCAGTGCCGCCTGGGGATATTGCGCGCGCAATGCCTCAAGCTGGGCTGGTACGTCCTGACGCAGGTGACGTCCGGCGGCGAAAAACAGTGGCAAGATGTCGAGGCGTCGATGGCCTTGGTCATAAAGTTCGGCGACTCGGGTTTCCAGCGAGGGTTCACTTAGTTCCATATAGGCGATGACAGCGGGGGTTTCGAGGCGTGCGCGCAGGTCGTGTTCGAGCGTCTCGAAAGGCGCGCGCCAGCGCGCATCGCTGGAGCCATGGGCAAGTAATATCAAAGCGTGGCTCATCGAGCAATCTCCTATGGTATTTGGCGTGGCGCCTTGCGTGGCGCCTTGCGTGGCGACGACAGCCGCGTGGCGGGTGGCCATGAGCTATGCTGTTCGCTCAGGCCAATACATATTTACCTGGACAACTCTAGCAAACTGTACAACGGTCGTATAATACGTATTCGGAGAGTCATCATGCGCATACTGATCACCGGCGGTAGCGGTTTCGTCGGACGGCTGCTTTGCCATCGTCTACATGAGGCTGGCCATCGGTTGCTAGTGGTATCGCGCTCGCCCGCCCGGGCGCAAACGCATCTGCCCGAGGGCATCGAGATCCGCGAGTCGGTCATGGCATTTGCAGAAGACGCCCCCGAGGCGATCGTCAACCTCGCTGGCGAGCCCATTGCCGACAAGCGCTGGAGCGAGGCGCAGAAAAAGCGTTTGCTCGAATCGCGGCTGAACATCACGCGCGAGCTGGTGGCGTTGTGCGAGCGTCTGGAGACGCCGCCGAGGGTCATGGTCTCCGGGTCGGCCATGGGCTTTTACGGCGATCAAGGAGAGCGCGACGTCACCGAGCAGACGCCGCCCACCGATGAGTTCGCCCATCGCCTGTGCGCGCAATGGGAATCGGCGGCGCGGGCGGCCGAACCGCTGGGTGTGCGGGTCGCGCTGTTGCGTACCGGGCTGGTGCTCGATGCCGGTGGTGGCACGCTGAGCAAGCTGCTCCCGCCTTTCCGGCTGGGTCTCGGTGGTCGTCTGGGGAGTGGGCGTCAGTACATGCCGTGGATTCATCGCGAGGATCTAGTGCGCATCGTGCTGTTGTTGCTCGAACGGGATGACCTCGAAGGGCCTTTCAATGCCTCCGCGCCGCATCCCGTCACCAATGCCGACTTCACGCGTACCTTGGCGCATCATCTGCATCGCCCCGCGCTGATGAAGGTGCCTGCAGGCTTACTGCGGCTAGCCTTGGGCGAGATGTCACGCCTGTTGTTGACCGGCGCGCGTATGCGCCCCGCGCGCCTGGAGGCGGCGGGGTTCACGTTTCACTATCCGACGCTGGACAGCGCCCTGAAGGCGATTCTCGGGCGCTGACGCGGGGTCTCTCGACCTGGATTTACTCGGGTGGGTCGACAGTGACGATCACGCGCACTGCATCGAGGCGTAACCGCGTGGCATCGATGGCCGTATCCAGCGCCTGGCGCTCGTGGGCGAGGGCGTCGATTTCCGCGTCGCGCACTGACGGGTTATGGCGTGCCAAGGCCTTGAGGCGGGCCAACTCGGTGTCCAACGTCTCGCGCATGCGCGTCTGTGCGGCCTCGACGATACTCGGCAACTCGTTCTCGGCCTCGCCCTCGGCGTTGGTCAACAGCTCCCGCAATTGCGCATGGCGCGACTTGATCAGGTCTCGCGCCACGGCCTTCTTGACCTTCTTGAGGTTCTTCGCCAGGCCCCCGAATGAGACCTTCTGAGTCAGGTTGGCGCCCGACTCGTCGAGTAACAAGCGAACCGCGGTGGGTGGCAAGAAGCGCCCGACATTCAGGTGCCGAGGTGCCGGACAATGGGTCCGGAACACCAGCTCGGCCATCAGCCTGCCACCGGGAATCGAGGGGTGCTGAAGCAGCGCCAGTGCGGTGTTGCCCAGGGTGCCGTCGAGAATGCGCTCCATCATTTCGCGCACTAGTGGATGTTCCCAGGAGAGGCGCTGTACGTCGTCACGGGCCAGGGCACGCTGCCGATCGAACGTCGCCGAGAAGCCTTCCTCGCCTTTGACCAATCCTGGCAGGCCATCGAGCATGTGCGGTCCTGCCAGCAGGTGCTGGATGTCGCCACCGAGATCGCGACTCTCGACGCCGAACACGTCCAGGGCCTTGTCGACGTAACGTGGCAATGTCGTGTCTTCGTCCAGCTCGCGGATGGCCTCGGTAATGTCTTGGGCGCGTTCCGGGCGGCAGGCGTTCCATTCCAAGAGCCGGTCGCGGCCGGCCTCATGTGCAGCAAGACGGCTTTCGAAATAGGCGCGCGTTTCCTCGATGACTTCAACGAGGGCGTCATTGTCGAGCAGGGAGTCGGCCACGGTATCGCCGAAGGCATCGTAGAGCTCGCTGCCGATGCCATGCGGGGCATTGAAAGCACGCATGCCCTCATCGTACCAGCGCAGCAGTCGCTCGCCGGGGCTATCTTCGAACACCGGCACGTAGATCTCGATGGCGTGCTGTTGGCCGATACGGTCGAGGCGACCGATGCGCTGCTCGAGCTGATCGGGATGCGCCGGTAGATCGAACATCACCAGATGTCGGCAGAACTGGAAGTTGCGCCCTTCGGAGCCGATTTCCGAGCACACCAGCACTTGGCAGCCGTCTTCGTCGTCGGCGAAGGCCGCCGCGGCCCGGTCGCGCTCGATGAGCGTCATGCCCTCGTGGAACACCGGCGCTTGGAGACCGCCTAGCACGCGCAGCGCTTCGCTGAGATCGCTGGCGGTTTCGCGATCGTGAGCGATGACCAGCACCTTGTCGCGGCCGACCTCGGTCAGGCGCTCCAGGAGCCAGGTCACGCGTGGGTCGATCTGCCACCAGGGTTCGCTATTGAGCGCAATGTCGCCCGGCGAATTGTCACTCAACGCGCGGTACATGGCGTCGGGATATAGCAGCACCTCGGGGTGATCGAGCCCGGTAGCGATCAGCAGGTCGTCGAGGTAGTCCATGTCGCGGTCCAGCTTGCGTAGCTCGCGGCGGTAGCTGGAAGGCGGGGTTAGACGCGTGACGTGCAAATGACGCTCGGGGAAGCCGGCGACATGGCGGCGGCTGTTGCGGAACATCACGCGGCCGGTGCCGTGACGGTCCAGCAACTGCTCGCGGAGCTGGCGGCGGGCGCTATGGTGCTGCGCCTCGTCGCTTTCGGGGTCGAACAGCGTTTCGAGCAGTGCCTGACTGTCCGCGTCGTCGATGACGGCGCCCACGGCGTCACGATCCGCGGCATCGCCGGGCAGGCGCTCGAGGGCGTCCACTGCCTCGGCGACCTTGGCATATCCCGCTTCTTCGGCGGCGAAGGCCTCCAGGCTGGTGTAGCGCTCGGGGTCGAGCAGACGCAGTCGCGCGAAGTGGCCGGCTTGGCCCATTTGCTCAGGCGTGGCGGTGAGCAGCAGCACGCCGTCGATGACGCGCGCCAACTGCTCGACACAGGCATAGCCGGGGCCGCTGGTCTCGGGCGTCCATTCGAGATGATGGGCCTCGTCGACGATCAGTAGATCCCAGTCGCAGGCCTGGGCCTGGGTTTGGCGGTGCGGATTGGCGAACAGCCATTGCTGACTGGCCAGCACCAGCTGGGCGCTCTCGAAAGGGTTGCCCGTGCTGTGTTGGCTTTGCTGTTCGTCGAGCAAGGTGAAATGCAGCGAGAAGCGGCGCAGCATTTCCACCAGCCATTGATGGCTCAGGCTGTCGGGCACCAGGACCAGCGCACGCTCGACACGCCCAGTGAGCAGCAGACGATGCAGGATCAAACCGGCTTCGATGGTCTTGCCCAGGCCCACTTCGTCGGCCAGCAGTACGCGCGGCGCATGACGGCGCGAGACCTCGTCGGCGATGTACAGCTGGTGGGGGATGAGGTCCACCCGCGGGCCGGCCAGGCCATTCGCTGGATGCTGGGCGATGCGGTGATAGTGATGCAGGGTGCGGTAGCGCAGCTCGAACCAGTCGTTGCGATCGACCTGACCGGTGAGCAGCCGATCGCGCGCCTGTTGGAAGCGCATGCTATCGGCGAGGCGGCTTTCGGGAAGCTCGTCGTATTCGCCGTCCGCCGTCTCGACGATATAGACCAGCAGCCCGTCGGTTTCCTTGGTGTCGTCGACGGTCAGGGTGCGGCCATCGGCAGCTTCGATCCGGTCGCCGGCGCCGAAGACCACGCGGGTTAGCGGTGCCTGGCGAACGCTATAGGTGCGCGTTTCCTGGCTGGCGGCAAAGAGAACGGTCACGCTTCGGACGTCACAGCTCAGGATCGTGCCCAGCCCCAGCTCGGCTTCGCCGTCGCTGACCCAGCGCTGGCCCGGAATGAATTCGCTCATGATGCCTCGGGATGATGATGTAACGGTACGTGGCGCGCCGTCTTGCCGGGGGAGCATGCAGGACGGCGGGGCGCGGTATTCTACCGGAAAGCGGCGAAGGGCTTAACAGGCGATTGCGTTTTCAGGTCGTGGGCGTCAGCCAGCGCATGAGATGCGCCGTGGAAACCTCGCCTGCCTGGTAATCGCGAAGCCTGCCATGGGCGTCGAGGCGCATTACCAGCGGCAGTGCAGGCATCCCGAAATAGGCCTGCAGGCGTTGTCGTGGGTCACGCAGGTCATGGGTGAAGGCGGCATGCTGAGCATCGAGATAGCGTGCGGCTTGAAGTAGGGTCTGGCCTTCGTTGACCGTCAATACGGCGGTATCGGGGTTCAGGTCGGCGAGCCGCGCCAACGTGCGGCGGCATGCCCGGTAGTCGCTGCGCCACAACACCACGATGAGCGGAGACGCCGACGCCAGCGTTTCGATGGACGTCGGCGTGCCGTCGAGTGCCTTCAATGTCAGGCTCGGCAGATGTGGGGGCGGAGGATCGCCCGCCAGCGGTTGCCAGACGTTCAATCCCCACCATAGCGCGCTGCACACCATGAGCGCACCAGTGGCTCGTCGCATTTGCTGCGCTGGCAGGTCGCGCAGGCGCCACAGTGTCCACGCGACAGCGCCGAGCAAGGCGCCCAGCGGATGATACCCGGTTTGCCACAGCGTGAAAGCCTCGAACGGCGCCTCGCGATAAGCCTCGGCATGAAGCACGATATACATCAGGCGAGCCCCGATCAGCGCTGCCACCAGCGTACCGCTCAACCACTGGCGTCGATGCGTGCGGGATAGGCGCAACAATGCGCCCAGCGCTAATAAGCCGAGCGCCGTGACGAAGGCGTATAGAGGCGCAGGTGGAAGTGGCACGTGTCCGAGCATGATCGGCGGCATGGGACCCTCATGGTGGCGATGACGAATCGCGATGCCTGACACGTTACACTAACGCCCTTGGGGTCGCCTCTTTAAAGCGTGGTGGCTGGGTTGAAGTCCTCGCGCGGCGTCAGGGCGAGGCGGAAGGGAGAGAATGCATGGTGAGTTCGCGCTATGGAATCGATGGGTTGCGCGCGGCAGCCATCGCCAGTCAGGCCCTGGGGTTCATCCTGATCATGACGCTGGAGACGTGTCTGGGCGACGCGGCGCGCCCTTGGCAGGGTATGACTCTGGCGTTGATGCTTCTCGCGGCTTGCTGGGTGGCGCTGATGCGCCGCTATCGTCGCAATAAACAGCGCCGCGCCATGGCCGAACGGGTCAGGCGAGCGAAAGAAGACGAAGAGTGATGAGGCTTTTCAAGCCAGCCCGTGTGGGCCCAAGTGTTGGCAGCGGTATGGATCAAGGGCCAGTAGCATTAGTTGCCAGTCACCGGGTAGCGGCATGGTCAGTACCCGCCAAGCACAGCCACGCGATGCGCTGGGATGTTCGCGCGATGCTTCCAAGCAGCGTGCACCTTGGCTGGTCAGTCGGGGCGCAAGATGCTCGAACTCTGCATTGTCGGCTTCTAGGCCTAGCGTGCTGGCGGGAGCATCAGGATGCTCTTCAAGCAGTAGCACATGACTGTTATGGCCTTCGCAGTGCAGTTCAAGATAAGCGCTGTACGGAGTACGCAACAAGATCTGCAATGCCAGATGCGTTTGTAGCCATTCCAGCAAGGGGGTGAGTCGCGCGACATGAAGTGCGGCGGGTTCCAGCGATAAACGTTGCATGATGGACTCCCAAGACGCCGATGGGCGTATCCATCAGTATGGATGCTGACGCGCCACTGGAAAGCACGGCATGACTATGGTGCGGATACATCATGCCTATCGACGTTGTGAAGCAAACGGCCTGGTGAGCGTACTGATGAAGGGTAAGGAAGGTTGGCACATCCGTGTGCCATTGAGCTTCCTAGCTTGGTCACGTTGTGCTTATTCGCCCAGGTTATCGATAACCTGGGTTAAGTAGTGGTAACCATCGGCGTATCAGCCCTTCCACCTCGATACCGTGCCGTATCAGCTATCCTTTCTGCTGCTCATAGGCATGGCACGCTCCCGGCGGCGCCAGGACGAGAACCTGAATGCTGCAGGTTCTTGGGAAAACGCGTAAAATAGAGTCTATCGAATGAGGAGGACTTCCATGACAGCTTCCACCGCGCTCAAAAAACGTCGCACAGTGGATCGCAAAGCTCTACTGAAGGCCGTTGCCACGTCCACTGCCGTGGAAACCGGTAAGTCTAGCCACGCTATTGAGACAAAGCTGAGCACTAGCCAGTCTCGCTTCAAGTCCCTGCCGCTTTACTGACTCGTTCTATCATCGGCCCGTAATCGCCGCTAAGGCCGGCGTGGATCGCGCCTATGTAGGCGTCCTTGTTCTCGACCCAGTCGTGATAGTCCAGCAGGTTCATCCCCGCCTGATAGGCCATGGCATCGGCCAGCAGACGCGCGATGCGTCCATTACAATCCCGGAAGGGATGGATCAGAATTAGCTCGACATGCACCTGAGCGATGGCTCTGATGGCTGCCTCTCGGGTCATGCCACTACATGGCGTCAGTGGGCTCAGCCATTTCTTGTCTAACTGATGCAGTAAATTTGGTAGCTGAGCCGCTGCCGCAAACGGAAAGCCGTCCTTTTCCAGGTTGACTTGGCGTTCCTCCCCCGCCCAGTCGTAGAGGCTACCCAGCCAACGGCGATGCCAGCGCTTCAGCATCTCGGTATCGATGGACTGGTCTTCCTCCAGCGTGCTGAACACGTCTTCATAGAGCTTGAGAAGCAGTTCGGTTTCCGCTTCATCTAGGCTTTCCTGATCGGTAAGGCCCAACTTGTTGGCCATGACCTTGCCATCCGAGCCAGGCTCGGCACTGCCTTGGGCGCCGGGAGCATGATAACGGCTCATGGATTGCTCCTTCCGGTTCTTGTTATCCGCCTGATTTCAGGTTTTACGCTTTTTCGGTACCTGCCAGCAACTTCTTGTCTCGATAAGCTCAAGCAGGCGCCGCCCGTGCAGCGCGCGGTTACACAGTCTTGGCTGAGGACTTTTCGATGCGTGGAACCTGGAGAGCGCCGCAACCAAAAACGGCCACCGCTCCGAAGAGCTAAGTGGCCGTTTTTGCTCGTATTCTTGGTCGGAGTAGCAGGATTCGAACCTACGACCTCTGCCTCCCGAAGGCAGCGCTCTACCAAGCTGAGCTATACTCCGTTCGTGCCGGGGGTGCCGACTCGACGGGGCTGCATTATACGCATCCGCGATGCGCGCGCAACCCTTTTGCGAGGCGGCGGGTCAGGTCTGACGCTCGACGGCGAGATGGGCGAGTTCGGCCATGCTGTCGCGGTAGCGGCTCTCGGGCAGCAGCTCGAGCTGAGCCAGGGCGCGGTCGGCCATTTCCACGGCGCGGCGGCGAGTATATTCCAGCGCGCCGGTGTCGTTGACGATGGCCAGCACCTCGTCGAGATGGTCGAGCCCGCCCTGGCGGATGGCGCGGCGAATCATCTTGGTCTGTTCGGCATCGCCGACGGCCATGGCATGGATGAGCGGCAGCGTGGGTTTGCCTTCGGCAAGGTCGTCGCCGACGTTCTTGCCCATGGCGTCAGCATCGCCCTGATAGTCGAGCAGGTCGTCGACGAGCTGGAAGGCCAGGCCCAGATAGCGTCCGTAGAGCTTGAGTGCCTCTTCCTGCGCGGGGCTTGCCTCGGCGAGCACCGCGCCGCTATGGCTGGCGGCCTCGAAAAGCATGGCGGTCTTGCCTTGGATGGTGTCGAAGTAGGCGGCCTCATCGATATCGGGGTTGCCGATATTGGTCAGCTGCAGCACCTCACCTTCGGCGATCACGCAGGTGGCGCCGGAAAGAATCTCCATCACGCGCATCGAGCCGACTTCGACCATCATCTGAAACGAGCGCGAATAAAGGAAGTCGCCTACCAGCACCGAGGGCGCGTTGCCCCAGGCGTCGTTGGCGGTGGCCTTGCCACGGCGCAGGTGTGATTCGTCGACCACGTCGTCGTGCAACAGTGTCGAGGTATGCATGAACTCGATCAGCGTGGCCAGGGTCACGTGGCGATCGCCCGGATAATTCAACGAGCGCGCCGCGAGTAGCACGAGCAGAGGGCGCAGCCGTTTGCCGCCACTTTCGATGATGTAGCGGCCAATGGTTTCGACGAGGGGAACCCGGGAAGCCAGTTGGGCGAGGATGGTGCGGTCGACGGCGGCGAAATCATCCGCGACCGCCGCATGGATGGGCGATGCGTTGGGCTGCATGGGTCGGCTTGTCGCAATAAGGGGTTGGGCCGCCTCTTATTGCGGCCTTGGGCTCGGGCTATGCTAGGGGGCCCCCCGGGAGGCGTCAAGGCGCATGCCGAGGTCTCGCCAGGCCGCGCCAGTTATGGCGTGAAAGACGCTTGCCCGGTATGCCCGAGTGTCGCTATAATACGCGGCTCGACTCATCATGCTCCCTGTCAGATGGCTGCCGGAAGGGGCGCCACTCGCCGCAGGCCGATGAAGAGCGCAACCCCGATGAGTGCTGGAGAGTGACATGTACGCAGTAATCAAGAGCGGTGGCAAGCAGTACCGCGTTCAGGAAGGCCAGACCCTGAAGCTCGAGAAGCTGGAAGTGGCCACGGGTGATACCCTCGAGCTCGACCAAGTTCTGCTGGTCGGCGATGATGATGATATCAAGGTCGGCGCGCCGCTGGTCGACGGGGCCAAGGTAACGGCAGAAGTCGTTTCACATGGTCGTGGCGAAAAGGTCCAGATCATCAAGTTCCGTCGCCGTAAGCACCAGATGCGTCGTCAAGGCCATCGTCAGTGGTTCACCGAAGTCAAGATCACCGGAATTTCCGCGTAAGCGATATTCCCTAGATAACGCGAGGTATTTGCAATGGCTCATAAAAAGGCTGCCGGTAGTTCTCGTAACGGTCGCGATAGCGAATCCAAACGCCTTGGTGTCAAGCTGTTCGGTGGCCAGGCGGCGACCGCCGGCAACATCATCGTGCGTCAGCGTGGCACCAAGTTCCACGCGGGCAGCGGCGTTGGCATCGGCAAGGATCACACCCTGTTCGCTCTGAACGAAGGCGTGATCAAGTTCGAGACCAAGGGTCCGAAAAACCGCAAGTTCGTGAGCGTCGTCTCCGCCTGAGACCGCCACGAACGGTGAAAGGAAAGGCCCCGCTCAGGCGGGGCCTTTTCGTATAGGGCGGCCGTAGCCGTCGGGAGAAGTGTCCATGCAATTCGTCGACGAAGCCTCGATCATTGTGGAGGCCGGCAAGGGTGGCAACGGCTGCCTGAGTTTCCGGCGCGAGAAGTACGTTCCCAAAGGCGGGCCGGACGGCGGCGACGGTGGGCACGGCGGCAGCGTCTATCTGATCGGTGACGACGCGCTCAACACGTTGATCGACTTCAAGTATCAGCGTTTCTACAAGGCGCCCAACGGGCAGCCGGGCCAAGGCCGTCAGATGAGCGGCCGCAACGGCGAAGACTTGTACGTCAAGGTGCCGGTGGGGACCACGGTGATCGACGAGGACACCCTCGAGGTGATCGCCGACGTGACCGAGATCGGCCAAGTCGAGCTGGTGGCGCAGGCGGGCCGCCGAGGGCTGGGTAACATTCACTTCAAGTCTTCCACTAACCGGGCGCCGCGCAAGACGACGCCGGGTACCGAGGGCGAGCGCCGCAACCTGCGCTTCGAGATGAAGGTGATGGCCGATGTCGGCTTGCTGGGCGTTCCCAATGCCGGCAAGTCGACGCTGATTCGTGCCGTCTCGGCCGCCAAACCCAAGGTCGCCAACTATCCCTTCACCACGCTGGTGCCCAATCTCGGGGTGGTCAAGTTGGGGACGCATGAGCATTTCGTGATGGCCGACGTGCCCGGATTGATCGAAGGTGCGTCCGACGGTGCAGGTTTGGGACTGCGCTTTCTCAAGCACCTGACCCGCACGCGGTTGTTGCTGCATGTCGTCGATGTAGCGCCGTTCGATGAAAGTGATCCCGTGGAGAGTGCGAGGGCCATCGCGTACGAGCTCGAGCAATTCTCCACCACGCTGGCCGAACGGCCACGCTGGTTGGTGCTCAACAAGCTCGACTTGCTCCCCGAGGAGGAGCGCCAGGCGACGGTCGACGATATCGTCGCGCGCCTGGAATGGACAGGGCCGGTGTATCGGATTTCGGCGATCAGTAGCGAGGGCACCCAGCCGCTGGTACAGGCGGCGCATCGCTGGCTGACCGAGCAACGTCAGCTCGAGGCGGAAGACGAAGTGGCCTTCGAGCATGAGCGCGAGATGCGTCAGCGTATGGAAGACGAGGCCGTGGCGCGTACCGAAGCGCGCATGTCGCGCAAGCGCAAGCCGGTTCAGGAAGATGACGATGACTTCGACGATGATGATTACGATGTCGAAGTGGAATACGCCCCCTGAGCCGAGGCAAGAAGGGAGAGAAGCCGGTGAGTGAGTCGCAGTCGACAAGCCGTGATGCTTTGCGAGGTGCACGGCGTGTCGTGATCAAGATCGGCAGCGCATTGTTGACCAACGACGGCCGTGGCCTCGATGCCGAGGCCGTCGGCGGTTGGGTCGATCAGATCGCCTCCCTGCATGCGCGCGGTATCGAGGTCGTGCTGGTCTCGTCCGGAGCGGTAGCTGAGGGCATGGCGCGCCTGGGCTGGGTGTCTCGGCCCTCGGCAGTGTATGAACTGCAAGCGGCCGCCGCGGTAGGGCAATCGGGTCTTTCGCAATGCTACGAGGGCCATTTCGCACGGCATGGTTTGCGTAGCGCGCAAGTGCTGCTGACGCATGATGATCTGTCCGATCGCAAGCGTTACCTCAATGCGCGCTCGGCGTTGCGCACGCTGGTCGCACTGCGCGTGGTGCCGGTGATCAACGAAAACGACACCGTGGTCACCGACGAGATCCGCTTCGGCGATAACGATACGCTGGGCGCTCTGGTGGCCAACCTCTTGGAAGCGGATGCGTTGATCCTGCTCACCGATCAGGAAGGCTTGTTCGATGCCGATCCACGTCACGACCCCGAGGCGCGTTTGATTGCCGAGGGGCGTGCCGATGATCCGGCGCTGGCCGCGGTCGCCGGTGACGGCGGTGCCCTGGGGCGTGGCGGAATGACGACCAAAGTGCGTGCGGCTCGCTTGGCGGCGCGCTCCGGCGCGCTGACAGTGATCGCCAGTGGGCGTCAGGCGTCGGTGCTCACGCGGCTGGCGGAAGGTGAAACGTTGGGTACGTTGTTGATGCCGGATCATGCCCCTCTGGCAGCGCGCAAGCGGTGGCTGGCTGGGCAGCTTCAGGTGCGCGGCACGCTGGTGCTCGATGATGGCGCGGTCGAGGTACTGCATCGCCATGGATCGAGCTTGCTGCCGGTGGGCGTGCGGCGCGCCGAGGGCGTCTTCAAGCGCGGCGACATGGTGGTCTGCGTCAATGAGCAAGGCGCCCGAGTCGCCAAGGGGCTGGTCAACTACGGCAGCGACGAAGCACGTCGTATCGTGGGTCAGCCCAGTCATCGTATCGAGACGTTGCTTGGCTACATGGAATCACCGGAGCTCATTCATCGCGATAACTTGGTCATCATCTGAGGGCGTGATGTCGAGGAGTCGATCGGTGAACCTATAGCCGTTTCCACGCGGACCATGCTAGAATGCCGCATCCTCTCAGACACGGCCCGTTGATGGGACGCCTCGCGAGTGGCGATCCCGTTTTGGCCGATTCGCGTGACGTAGTAAAAAGTCATACGAATCAATTTCTTACAGAATATGACTGTCAACATCTCCAAGGAGTAGACGGTGGCGAACACCAAACAGGCCCGTAAACGCGCCCGCCAGGCGGAGCAGCGTCGTCAGCACAATGCCAGCCAACGCAGCATGGTGCGCACGTATATCAAGCGCGTCGTCAAGGCGATCCAAAGCGGCGATCACGGTCAGGCCATGGCCGAGCTCAAGGCGGCACAGCCGGTCATCGACCGCATCGCCGACAAGGACGCGATCTCCAAGCGTAAGGCTGCACGCATCAAGAGTCGCTTGAACAAGCGAATTAAGGCCCTGGCTGCCTGAAGCCGGGACTTGGCGTTAACGCGTGAAAAAACCGGCTTCGGCCGGTTTTTTTGTAAGTGGCGCTTGGGCGTCGGAGGTGTGGAGGTAGTCGGTGACGAGTAAGCAATCGCAGGCAGCGCCGGAAGACGGCGAGTCGGCAGCGAAGCGACCGGCGCGTGGCGGTCTGTTGCGCTCGGGGATGGTGGTCAGCACGATGACCATGCTCTCGCGCGTGCTGGGGCTGGCGCGCGATGTCGTGATCGCGGCCTTGTTCGGGGCCGGCAGCGGTGCGGATGCCTTCTTCGTCGCCTTCAAGATCCCCAACTTCATGCGTCGCCTGTTCGCCGAGGGCGCCTTCAATCAGGCGTTCATTCCGGTGCTGTCTGAGTATGCCACCCAACGGACCCGTGAAGAGGTACGCGAACTGCTCGATGCGGTATCGGGCAGTCTTGGTGTGATACTTGCCCTGCTCAGCGCCGTGGCGGTGCTCCTCGCGCCCTGGCTGGTGTGGCTATTCGCGCCAGGTTTCAGCGCTGACCCGGGCAAGCTGGCGCTGACCGCCGACATGCTACGTTTGACGTTTCCCTATCTGTGGCTGATTTCGCTCACCGCCTTCGCGGGTAGCGTGCTCAACACCTGGAACCGTTTCGCCGTGCCGGCGTTCACCCCGGTGCTGCTCAATCTGTCGTTGATCGGCGCGGCGTTGGGCCTGACGCCCTGGATGCAGGACCCGGCCATGGCGCTGGCCTGGGGGGTGCTGATCGCGGGTGTCGTTCAGTTGGGGTTTCAGGTGCCGTTCCTGGCGCGTTTGGGGCTGACGCCGCGTCCCTGGCCCAACTTCCGGCACCCGGGTGTGCGTCGCATCCTGGCGCTGATGGCGCCGGCGTTGTTCGGGGTATCGGTGTCGCAGATCAACCTGTTGCTGGATACCGTGCTGGCGTCGCTGCTGGCGTCAGGTAGCGTGTCTTGGCTCTACTACTCGGATCGCCTGGTGGAGTTGCCGCTGGGCGTGTTCGGCGTGGCACTGGGCACGGTGATCCTGCCGGCCCTCTCCAAGCGCCATGCCGAGCAGTCGTCAGAGCACTTTGCGAAGATGCTCGACTGGGCGTTGCGCGCGGTGCTATTGGTCGGGCTGCCCGCGGCCTTGGCCTTGGTGTTGCTGGCCGAGCCATTGCTGGTGAGCTTGTTTCACTATGGGGCGATGACGGATCACGATATCGTGATGGCGGCACGCAGCATGCGGGCCTATGCGTTAGGTCTGTTGCCTTTCATGCTCATCAAGGTGCTGGCGCCGGGGTACTTCGCGCGCCAGGATACCAAGACGCCGGTCAAGATCGGGGTCGTGGCGATGGTCGCCAACATGGTCTTGAACCTGCTGTTGATCTGGCCGCTGGCGCATGCGGGGTTGGCGCTGGCCACGGCGCTATCGGCGTTTCTCAATGCTGGCTTGCTGGGCTGGGGGCTACGCCGGCGCGGCGTACTGACGTTTCAGCCGGGCTGGGGACGCTACGCGTTGACACTGGGCGGCGGCTGCGTCGTCATGGGAGCCGGGCTTTGGTGGCTATGCCCCGAATGGCAGCAGTGGCTGGCCTGGGGCGTATGGCAGCGCGCGGCAACATTGCTCGGACTGACCCTGGGCGGCGCCCTGGTCTACTTTGGATGGCTGGCGCTGTGCGGCGTGCGCCTCAGGCATTTCCGTCTGGGTGGCTGATGGTAGGGCAGGCATGGCTGTCAGGCGTGGCCCCCTTGGTTATAATCGAACGTTTCACCGGCATATGAACGGCATATGGAACTGATCAGAGGACTGCACAATCTGCGCGAGGCGGGCCCGTGCGTGGCGACGATCGGCAATTTCGATGGCGTACATCGTGGCCATCAGGCGATCCTCGATCAGCTCAAGAGTCGCGCCACGGCGTTGGGGTTGCCGATGACGGTGGTCGTCTTCGAGCCCCAGCCGCGTGAGTATTTTGCCGGCGAGCAGGCGCCGCCTCGTTTGAGCAGATTGCGCGACAAGGTCGAGCTGCTGGCCGAATATGGCGCCGAGCGTATCGTCTGCCTGCCCTTCAATGCTGCTCTGCGAAGTCTGACGGCCGATGAGTTCATCGAGCGCGTGCTGATCCGCGGCCTGGGGGTCAAGCATCTCGTCGTGGGAGACGACTTCCGCTTCGGCTGTGACCGGGCGGGCGATTTCGCGTTGCTGCAACGCGTGGGCGAGCACCGTGGTTTTGAGGTCGAGCATACGCGTACCTTTGCCCTCGACGATGAACGCGTCTCGAGTACTCGGATACGCACCTTGCTGGCCAGCGGCAATTTCGCCCAGGCCGCGCGGTTGTTGGGGCGGCCCTATCAACTCTCGGGGCGCGTGGTTGCCGACCGGCAGTTGGGACGCACCATCGGCGTGCCCACCGCTAATCTGCCGTTGACGTCGCGTTCCCTGGCATTACGCGGTATCTATGCCTGCGTCACGCGGTTGCCCGATGGTCGCGAGCTGCTGGGGGCGGCCAATATAGGCTGGCGGCCGACGGTGGGCAGCTCGCGGCCGGTGCTGGAGGTGCATCTGTTCGATTTCGAGGGTGACCTCTATGGCCAGCGCCTTACGGTCGTGCCCTGCGCGCGGCTGCGAGGCGAGGTCAATTTTCCGGGGCTGGAGGCCCTGACGCGTCAGATTCATGCTGATCTGGCGCAGGCACGTCGCTATTTCCGCACGGCGACACCGCTCGATGCCACCGCGCTCGAGCTGCCGTGTGCTTCGACTGGCTGGACTTATCCGCTGGCCTCGGCGCCCCTGGCGCCCGAGCCTTCGACTTCCGACTCCTCGGCCGGCGCTCGCCCGGCCGACCAAGACGATGGCTGACCTTCCGCTATGAGCGATTACAAACATACCCTGAACCTCCCCGAAACCGACTTCCCCATGCGCGGCATGTTGCCCAAGCGTGAACCGGGGCGGGTATCGCAGTGGCAGGACATGAACCTCTACGAGCGCCTGCGCGAAGCACGCGCCGGCCGTGAGAGCTTCGTACTGCACGATGGCCCTCCTTATGCCAACGGCAGTATTCACATCGGTCACGCCGTCAACAAGATTCTCAAAGACATCGTCGTCAAGTCGAAGGCGCTGGCGGGGTACGATGCGCCCTATGTGCCTGGTTGGGACTGTCACGGTTTGCCCATCGAGCACAAGGTCGAGACCACTCACGGCAAGCATCTCGCCGCCGGTGAAGCACGCGATCTATGTCGCGAGTACGCGGGGGCGCAGATCGAAGCGCAGAAGACCGACTTCGTGCGCCTGGGCGTGATCGGCGACTGGGAGCACCCCTACCGGACCATGGACTTCGCCAACGAAGCGGGTGAGATTCGCGCGCTGGCGAAGATGGTCGAGGGCGGTTACGTCTTCAAAGGACTGAAGCCGGTCAACTGGTGCTTCGATTGTGGCTCGGCCCTGGCCGAGGCGGAAGTCGAGTACGCCGACAAGAAGTCCGATGCCATCGATGTCGCCTTCACCGCCGCCGATCCCGCCAAGCTAGCGACGGCGTTTGGGCTCACGTCGCTCGACAAGCCGGCGGCGATCGTCATCTGGACCACCACGCCATGGACCATTCCCGCCAACCAGGCGCTGAACGTGCATCCCGACTTCACCTACGCGCTGGTGGATACCGGCGAGCGGCTGCTGGTGCTCGCCGAGGAGCTGGTCGAAAGCTGTCTGGCGCGCTATGGCCTCGAGGGCGATGTCGTGGCCACGACGACGGGCGCGTCGCTGGAGTTCATCAATTTCCAGCATCCTTTCTACGAGCGTATGGCGCCGGTGTATCTTGCCGACTACGTGACCGTGGAAGAAGGCAGCACGGGGATCGTCCACTCGGCGCCGTCATACGGCCTGGACGATTTCATGACCTGCCGCGCGCACGGCATGAGCTTCGATGACATGCTCAACCCCGTACAGGGCAATGGCGTGTACCGCGATGATCTGCCGTTCTTCGGCGGCGAGATGATCTGGAAGGCCAACCCTCAGATCGTCGACAAGCTGCGTGAAGTGAACGCGCTGATGGTGCACACGCCGATCACGCACAGCTACATGCACTGCTGGCGTCACAAGACGCCGGTCATCTACCGCGCGACCGCCCAGTGGTTCGTGGGCATGGACCGCGAGGACGATACGGGGCGCACCCTGCGTCAGCGCGCGCTGGATGGCGTCGAGGCGACGCAGTTCGTCCCTGCCTGGGGCAAGGCGCGGCTGCACTCGATGATCGCCAATCGTCCTGACTGGTGCATTTCGCGCCAGCGCAACTGGGGGGTGCCGATTCCATTCTTCCTGCACAAGCAGACCGGGGAGTGGCATCCGCGCACCGTCGCGCTGATGGAAGAGGTCGCCAAGCGTGTCGAAGCCGAGGGCATCGATGCCTGGTTCCGTCTCGATGCACAAGAGCTGCTGGGCTCCGAGGCCAGCGACTACGAGAAAGTCACCGATACCCTGGATGTGTGGTTCGATTCCGGAACCACGCATTGGCATGTCTTGCGGGGCTCGCATTCGCTGGGGCACGCGCAAGGGCCGCGCGCCGATCTGTATCTCGAAGGCTCCGACCAGCATCGCGGCTGGTTCCATTCGTCGTTGCTCACCGGTTGCGCCATCGACGGCCATGCGCCCTACAAGGCGCTGCTGACACACGGCTTCACCGTCGACGAGAAGGGCCGCAAGATGTCCAAGTCGATGGGCAACGTCATCGCGCCGCAGCAGGTGATGGACAAGCTGGGCGCCGATATCCTGCGCTTGTGGGTGGCTTCCACCGACTATTCCGGCGAGATGGCGGTCTCCGACGAGATCCTGAAGCGCACCGCCGACGTCTACCGGCGTATCCGCAACACCGCGCGCTTCTTGCTGGCCAACTTGAATGGCTTCGATCCCGCGCGTGACGCCGTGGCTTTCGAGGACATGCTGGCGCTTGATCAGTGGGCGGTGGATCGCGCTGCGCAACTTCAGGAGCGCATGCGGACGGCCTATGACGACTACCGTTTCCGTGACGTCTACCAGCAGGTGCACGACTTCTGCGCGCATGAGCTGGGCGGCTTCTACCTGGACGTGATCAAGGATCGTCAGTACACCACCCAGGCTGACTCGCTCGCGCGCCGCAGCTGCCAGACGGCGCTCTATCATGTGGTCGAGGCGTTGGTGCGCTGGGTGGCGCCGATTTTGTCCTTCACCGCCGAGGAAATCTACGAGGCCATCCCCGGTGCGCGCGGCGATAGCGTGCTGCTGGAGGAATACTATCCGCATCTGACGACCCTGAAGGCGGATGCCGCCATGGGCCGTGAGTTTTGGTCGCGGGTGCTCGAGGTCAAGCAGGCGGTCAACAAGTGCCTGGAAGACGCGCGTAACGCCAAGGTGATACGCAATAGCCTCGCCGCCGAGGTCACGCTCTACGCTAACGATGACGTGCGCGAGACCTTGTCGCAGCTCGGCGATGAACTACGTTTCGTGCTGTTGACCAGCGAAGTGCATCTGGCGTCGCTGGACGCAGCGGGCAGCGAGCAGGCCGAGGCCAGCGAGCTCGATGGCCTAAATGTGGGTGTGATGGAAAGTCCGCACACCAAGTGCGAGCGCTGCTGGCATCACCGCGCAGATGTGGGGACGCATGCCGCCGACCCGAACCTGTGCGGTCGTTGCCTGAGCAACCTGCCCGACGGGCCGGGCGAAACGCGCCGTTATGCCTGATGACGCATTACGGGCCATAGCGCCGCTTGATCATGATATGAGAGGCTCGAATGAACGACGCTGCAACGCCTGATCGATCGGTATCGCCGCCTATGAAGCGGCCCCTGCGCTGGCTATGGCTGGCGCTGCTTGTGATCGTGCTGGATCTGGGCAGCAAGCTGCTCGCCAGCACTTACTTGATCTATGCACAACCTGTCGAATTATTGCCGGTGTTCAACTTCACGCTGCTGCACAATACCGGCGCGGCGTTCAGTTTCCTGGCCGATCACTCGGGGTGGCAACGCTGGCTGTTCGCGGCCATCGCTCTCGCCGTGAGCATCGGCCTGACCGTGTGGTTGACGCGTCTCAAAGCCGATGAACGGCTGTCGGCCGCGGCGATTGCGTTGGTGATCGGTGGTGCGTTGGGGAATCTCTACGATCGTCTGGTGCATGGCTACGTGGTCGACTTTCTGTCGTTTCATTGGCAGGGAAATTACTTCCCCGCCTTTAACTTGGCCGATACCGCCATCACCTTGGGGGCCATTGGCTTGATTCTGGCCTCCCTGCGTGACGGCCGACGAAACACGGCAACATCCGATAAGAGAGACCCCCATGAGTGAGTACCGTATCGGCGATGGGATGGAAGTGACGTTGCATTTCACCGTCAAACTGGAAGACGAGACGGTGATCGATTCCACCCGTGACAAGTCACCGGCGACGTTCCAGGTCGGCGATGGTAATCTGCCGCCGGGGTTCGAGACCCCGCTCAAGGGCATGACCGATGGCGAGACCGGTCGTTTTACCATTACTCCCGAGCACGGCTTCGGCCAGCACAATCCGCAGAACGTGCAGCGCCTGCCGCGCGACCAGTTCGACGACGAGCTCGAGGTCGGCACGATGATGTCGTTCACCGACCCGGGCGGCGGCGAGCTGCCCGGCGTCATCGCCGAGATCGACGAGCGTAATGTCGATGTGGACTTCAATCACCCGCTGGCGGGGCGTACCCTGACCTTCGAGGTGGAGGTGATCGAGGTTCGCCCGGCCACGACCCATTAAGTTTTGACGGGCGCACGCCGCCCATCGATACGATGCCACGGCGCATCGAGGCGAGGTAAGCATGCAAATCAAGCTGGCCAATCCACGCGGTTTCTGTGCCGGCGTAGACCGCGCCATCGAGATCGTCAATCGCGCGCTCGATGTGTTCGGGCCGCCCATCTACGTGCGTCACGAAGTCGTCCACAACCGCTTCGTGGTGGATAGTCTGCGCGAGCGCGGGGCGGTATTCGTCGAGGAATTGCATGAAATCCCCGACGACGTGATCGTCATCTTCTCCGCCCACGGCGTGTCGCGTGCGGTCCAGGAAGAGGCCGAGCGGCGTGGACTGCGTATCTTCGACGCCACCTGCCCGCTGGTCACCAAGGTGCATATGGAAGTCCTGCGCTACGCCAAGCGTGGTCAGGAGTGCGTGCTCATCGGGCATGCCGGCCATCCCGAGGTCGAGGGCACCATGGGACGTTACGATACCTCCTTCGGCGGTCAGATCCATCTCGTCGAGGACGAGCAGGACGTGGCGAGCCTCGAGGTCAACGACCCTGACCGGCTGGCATTCGTCACCCAGACCACGCTGTCCATGGATGACACCTCAAGGGTCATCGACGCCCTGCGTGAGAAGTTCCCGCGTATCGACGGGCCGCGCAAGGACGATATCTGCTATGCCACGCAGAATCGTCAGGACGCGGTGCGTGAACTGGCTAGCGAAAGCGGCCTGGTGCTCGTGGTGGGCAGCCCCAACAGTTCCAATTCCAACCGCCTGCGCGAATTGGCCGAGCGCACCGGCACGCCGGCGTATCTGATCGATACCGCCGAGCAGATCCGCCCCGAATGGGTAGATGGCGTGGAAACCATCGGCATCACGGCCGGTGCCAGCGCACCGGAAGTCCTCGTGCAGGCGGTCATCGACCGGCTCAAGTCGCTGGGTGCCGAGGACCCCAATGAACTGGCCGGGCAGGCGGAAGACATCGTCTTCTCCATGCCCAAGGAACTGCGTGAGCAGGTGATCGCCAGCGAGTGAGAGGTACCACGCCTTCGATGTGATGTGAGCGTTACAATTCGTTGCAAAGTACGCTACATTGGCAAAGCGCATGGGGTATCGCCCCATGCCGCGTACGTAACGCGCCGCTTCACTGATCAGGAAGTCGTACGTGCCGCATCGTGCTTATCGCCTTCGCCACGTGTCGCATAGCCGTGGTTTCTCCCTCCTCGAATTGCTGATCGTGCTGGTGATCTTTGCGATCATGGCAAGCATCGCCGTGCCCAGCTTTCAGTCCTTGCGCCAGCAGCAACAGCTCACCGACGCCAGCAATGAACTAGTCGCCGCGCTGCGCCTGGCGCGCGGTGAAGCCATCATGCGCGAGGATGAGGTCACGCTGTGTGCGAGTGCCGACGGGGCGACATGCGGGGGCGACGACTGGGCAAAAGGTTGGCTATTAAAGGCCACTTTTGATGATGACACGAAGGCAAAAGACACGATCGCCGTCCATCAACCGTTTCCCGAGCGACTCGACATCGCTGATAACCCCTCGCCACCTGCCAGCTTGAGCTTCGATGAACTTGGATATCCCGGCGGTGGCACCGAGTGGCGTCTCAGCCATGCGGGACTGTCGGACGGCGCCTCACGCCAAGTGTGCTTGACGATGACCGGACGAGCTTATGTCGCCGAGCCGGGCGAGGAGTGCGGCTCGTGATGGCACTGCCGATGCAGCCCCTCCCTCGTGCCCAACGCGGCTTCGGTCTGATCGAAGTGCTGGTGGCGCTGACCATCCTCTCCATCGGCATGCTGGGGCTCGCCGCGATGCAGCTCACGTCTTTGCAGTCCGCCCGCGAGAGTCTCAATACGACAATCGCCACCATCATGGTCCGAGACATGAACGAACGCGCCTGGGCGCAGCAGGATGAAACTTGTGAGAATCTTAAGGGCCCTGAAGGGCTTTTGAGTAAGTGGCAGGGCGATGTCGCAGCCCTAGGCGAAGGTACGCAGGTACTTTTGCCTGGCGCAACCGCCAATAAGAGTGCCCCTTTTTCTGACAATAACAATGAATATGGACGCTATTATACTCTGACCGTTGAGTGGGGCAGTGAAGACGATAACACCGTGGAACTTGTCACCTTCTTGCCATGCGAGGAGCCAGCGGATGAATAACCAGCATCGCCAACGAGGCTTCACGCTGATCGAAATGATGATCAGCATGTTTCTTGGCTTGATCATCCTCGGCGGCACGATCACGGCGTACCAAGCGATCAGTAGTGTTAGTGAGCAGCGGGATAACAATTACAAGCTGCAAGACGAGCTGATGTATATACATCGGGCGCTCGCTTCTTCCGTCAAGGTGGCGAAGGAAATCGAAGTAAGTGATGAAGGAAGTCGGCTCACATTGACGTCGTTTAATTCGACGGCAAGTGATGGTATTAAAAAAATAAAATGTCCAGGGGCGGGGGCTGATCAAAATGGGCAAAGCTCTGCAGGGTCGGTAAGTTATTATGCTGATGGCGCCGATTTTTTGTGTCAGCCTGGAAATGGTGCTAAAAGTAAGAAGATCGTTAATTTATCGTCTGGAAATGTGGCGGGAATAGAGTCAATCCAATTTTGTCGCTTATCCGCTACAGGAGAAGATACAAAAGAGTGTGAGACGGGTCAGAGCCCAAGAGGTGTCGTCGTAGTTATCAATTACTATGATCATGGTTGTGAAGAATGCTCTAGTAAAAGTGTGTCCTTCCATCTGGCTAAGCGTGATCTTACTTAGGCGTTAGGAGTAGGAAGATGAAGGCATCGAAACAGTCCGGGTTCGTGCTCGTTGTGGGAATGCTGCTGCTGACGGTGGCGTCCGGGGCTGTTATTTCCAGCATGTCTGTCAAGAAGTATCAAGAGCGCCAAGCCGGTAATTATGTACGCACCAATAATTACGAGGCGGGCGCGGACGAGGCTTTTTGGCGATTTGAAAATAATGATAAAAGTGCTGGCTTAGATAAAGAGAAAAGTTGGAAGGTCGAAGTTGAGAATAAGGTGGGCGAGATTCTTGAGGGTAAGGAGGTTGAGGGCAAAAAGTCTATCATTTCGTATGAAGACCATAAAGGCCTTCTTTCGTTGTCCGCTGATGAGCGCAAAAGTAGGGCTCAGGATGATGCGAAGGGTAGCGATAAAGAAAGCAAGGGTAGCAATGAAGAAGAGTCTGGCGATGAAGATATAAAGTACGCCTTTACTCAGGCTGGCATTAAAGAGGTCGTAAAGCTCGAAGGCGATAGAGTAAAGGTGATTTTTTGGGGGGTAAGGGGTTTAAGTGATAGTGATGGTGAGTTTAGTGGTAAAAGTGGGCAAGATATTCTGAGTGCCGTTTATTCTATTGGTAGTTCTCCTGGTCCTTACCAAGATGCATTGGTTGGCTGTGACGGGGTTAACGCATCAGGCGGTGGGGTTATTGATAGTTACGATTCCCGTGATGGAAAGTACGGTGAAAATGGTAATGCTAATAAAAGTAATGCCACAATAAAATCCAGTTATAAGAAAGAGGGTTCTCAGGAAGGCGATATCGTCCTGAGTAGCGGGCAGCCGGTCTACGGAGATGTAGAGTCTGCGGGGCGAATCGTCGTCGGTAACTCCGGCACGATCCATGGCGATCTGAAAGCGGACGGAGATATCGTGATTCGTAATGGCGGGGCTGATATTCAAGGCGATGTTAGCAGCCGTGGGTCGGTCGAGATGGTGAATGGAGGCAGTGTTTCTGGAAATATCCGCGCCAATGGTGATGTCACGATTAATGGTGGCGGTGCGAATGTTGGGGGGAATGTCGCCTCACGCAAGGCGGTGCGCTTGACCAGTAGCGGGCATGTGCAAGGTAACGTCGAGGCAAACAAGGAAATCGTCACCGGCAACTGGAGTTCGCGCATCGATGGCAATGCCACCGCGCCGGTCGTGCGCACGACGAGTAATCGCGATGTGGCCGAGCAGGTGGGGGGAGCTATCAAGCCCGCTTCGCCGGACGTTGCGGAAGTACCTGAAGTCGTTACCGAGCCCACTGAAGGGGAGGATGGACAACAAAGCTGTGAAGCGTTTACCACGAGCGATGGGGCGACGATCAGCGACTTGACCGATGCGCTGGAACCTTACGCCTCATCGGGAAGCCTATCGATTGGTGGTGGCAGCCAGACTTATACGCTGACGCCGAATGGGCTCCAGGTGTCGTCTGATCGTAATAACAACAGCGTGCCGAATCCCGAGCGCTACAAGGTCTCACGCGACGTCCCGGTCGATGGCATCTTTCCCGAGCCCACCAACGTCCTTGTGCTGGACAGTTTTTCGCTGAATGGCAGTGCCAACTTCGTCGTCGATGGCGGTGATATGACGCTCTACGTCAAAGGCGATGTCGATATTGGCGGCGGTGCCACGTTCAGCGTCGCCGAGGGCAGTTCGTTGAAGATCGTCACCGAGAAGGGGCGTTTCAACCTGAGCAGCAATCTCAATGTGGCGTCTGACAGCCCGACTGACGACGACGGCAATCCAATCCTATCTCTCTACTCGACCTATAACGATGAGGGTGCCAGCGGCTGGAACGCCGGCGTCAATATCACCGGAGCCTCCGCATTCAAGGGCACCATCTTCGCGCCTTACAGCACCGTCAATGTTGCCGCTGGGGGGGGATTGTATGGTGCCGTGAAAGGACGGCGTGTCGAGGTTTCCGGCGGTGCCGGCATTCACTATGACGAAGCACTGATGGAGTCGACCGTTGGTCCGGGCGGTGGAGGAGACGACGGTGACGGAAGTGGTGACAACGGCGATGATAACTCCAGCGCCTCCGGTTGGTCTCTAGAAGGCTTGTCATACGGCAACGCGGACTGAGTCATCGCGCGCAGGCAGTGTCACCATCGGGCAGGCGCTCGATGCGTACCCGGCCGCCACGGCTCAGCACGATCCGCCGTGCCGGTGTCGTCGCCTTGGCCGTGCATAGATAGAAGCTGCCAATCTGAAAGCTGCCGGAGGCACGAATCGAGTAGCCGTTCGACGCGTAACGCACGTAGCGACGCAAGGGCTGATTGGCGTGCAGCCGGAGTCCGCCGGGTGGGGCGCCACCCGCGCGTAGTGTCGGCTCCGAGGGCGATTGCTCGCCATCGTCGTCGCGATCGGCGAATATGCGCCAACCCTGTTCCCAGCCATCTGAATCACTCACCATCATCACCGGCACGCCTTGGCGAATAGCCTCACTGCGCGCGTAATAGAGCGCCTGATAGAGCGTATGGCTGGCGGCCTGCAAGCGTTGATCGCGTAGCACATGACCCATGGCGGGGACGCCCTGGGTGGTGAGCAGGCCGACAATGACGATGATCACGAGCAATTCGAGCAGTGTCATTCCTCGCATGTGCCGCGATTTTGGATGCATCGATTGCCTTACTTTATATTAGTATTTACTTTGTTTGTTTATAAAGTAGTCTTGGCAGTCGAGCAAATACGATGAGGGCAACACATAGGGGCGCGCGGTCACGGCATGGATGTACGCCGGGTTTCAGCTTGATCGAAGTGCTGATCACGCTGTTCATTTTATCTTTCGGCATGCTGGGTTTGACGGCTACACAGACCCAGGCACTGCGTGCCCAGCGGCATGCCGATGCCGAGTCTCAGGCGGTGCAGCGGGTGGGGGCCATGCTCGAACGCTTGCGCATCGACCGTCACGGCGCGCTGGCCGGTGCCTATGATCAGCCGTGCAGTGACGACCCCGGCAACGCCGCATCGGCCCAGGTAAGTGCCTGGCTGACGGGACTGGTTAGCGCGCTGCCCCAGGCGCAAGGCTGCATCGAGGTGACGGGCGATGACGATGTGGCGACGGCGATGGTGAAGGTGGTCTGGCGATCGCCGCGTGTGAGCTGGAGTGATGACGATGGGCAGCGGCAATATCGATTACAGACCCGACTTTGAGCGACCCACTCCGGGGCGGCGCCGTCAAAGCGGGGTGTCGCTGATCGAGTTGATGGTGAGCCTGGCGCTGAGCATGATCGTGCTGCTTGGCGTCATTGACCTGTTCATTGCCTATCAGCATCAGTACCGCTTGCAAACGCAACTGGCCCAGGTGCAGGAGAGCGGTCGCTTCGTGACTGACGTGCTGACACGGGAGCTACGCAAGGCGGGGTATGCCGAATGGCAAAAGGCGCAGACCTTTCCGGCGACATCGCAATTTGCCCAGGGCGCTATCGTGGCGGGGAACGGCAGCACCTTGCGGGTCCGCTATTACGGCAGCACGGATGAGCCTCTGCAGGATTGCCTGGGCGGGGGTCTCGAGAGTGCTGACATCACGCGGGCGACGCTATCGCTGAATGCCTCGCAGGGGCTGGACTGCGCGGTGGATGGCACGTCTCCCCAGCCGCTCGATGCGAATGTCGAGGCCATGGCGCTGCGCTATTTCGTCGAGGGTCGTTGGCGTCGTGCCGCGGGCGTCGGCGATTGGGCCAGCGTCAAGGGTGTGAGCATCGAATTGCTGGTGGCCTCGCGGCAGGATGGACTCGTCGACACGGCATCATCCTATGTCTTCGATGGCGAAACCGTCACGGCACCGGATCGTCGCCTGTATCGGGTGTACGCCACGAGCGTGGCTCTGCGTAATGTGGCATCCCCGCCGCTTGTCACCTCGCAGGGTGACACGTCATCGTGAACGTCAGCGGCCCCTCTCGGGAACGGGGCATGACGCTGATCGTCGCGCTGATTCTGCTGATGGCGATGACGGCGTTGGGACTCGCCGGCTTGCAGGGCGCGGTCCTGCAGGAGCGCATGGCGCGCAACGTCATGGATCGACAAGTTGCGTTTCAAGCAGCGCAGGCAGCACTCAAAGAAGGCGAATGGCGATTGCGTCATGCGGATTACACACTGCCCGACGCCCAAGGCGACTGCACGGCGCCTGATTGCCTGATGCCACAGGCGTCGCATGCCAGCCAATGGTCGGCTGCTCGTTGGCGACGTGACGGCGTGGCCTATGGCGATAGCGGGGCACCCATGCCTCTCGATACTCACGAGCCGCCTTGGATGACGCTGACTGTCCTGACGAGCTCGTGTTCCGAGGCCGACGCGCCCTGCCAAGCACGTATCGAGGTGACCGCGTTCGGCTGGGGTACACGCCAGGTAACGCATGCGGTACTCGAGCGCCGCGTTACGCTGATGTTGCCTCGCGAGTCAGGCGAGGCATTGATTCAAGCCCGCCAGGCGCAGGCCGATAATGACGACACGCGCGTTACCCGTTCTCCCGAGGGGCCCACTCGTCCGGCGTGGCGCGAGGTCTTGCGCTGAGTACCTTGCGTTGAACGTCTCGTTTTCGTTTTCAGGAGTCCATGCCATGCATCGAGCCCGCGGTTTTACCCTGATCGAGCTGATGATCGTCATGGTCATCATCGGGATCTTGGCAGCGATTGCCATTCCCTCGTACACCGATTATGTACGCAAGGCGCAACGGACCGACGCCCAGGCCACGCTGACGCAGTGGGCATACCGGATGGAGCGTCAGTACACGCAAGATAATCTCTACGATACCGATGGCGCGAAGCAGGAGAAAAGCGACGCGTACAAGTTTGAAGCCCTGCGAAATCCTAATAAAGAGAAGGGCAATGGTTTCCTGCTAAAGGCCATACCGATCAATAGCCAAAGCGGGGATCAATGTGGCGTGCTGAAGCTGTACGATACCGGGCAAAAACAGCCAGAAAAATGCTGGTGACACATTGAGAGTCAAGCAATGGCAGGCGCTGCCTTGCTGAGCGTCGCATGATAGATTGCGGGTTTCGCCAGCCAAGAACGAGTGCCCGTGTGAGTGAATTCTTGATCGCTGGAGGCGGCGTCATCGGCATGATGACGGCCCTGCAACTCGCCGACGCTGGCCGCCACGTCACCCTGCTCGAACGCGGCGAATGTGGCCGCGAGGCCTCCTGGGCCGGTGGCGGCATCGTCTCCCCGTTGTATCCCTGGCGCTATAGCGCGCCGATTTCCGCCTTGTCGCGTTATTCCGAAGGCGCCTATCCCGAATTGTCGCTGCGCCTGCTGGAAGAAACCGGTATCGATCCCGAGTATCGCCAGCGAGGGCTCCTGTATCTGCGTGTCGATGATGAGCCTCAGGCGCTCGCGTGGGCGCGCGAGGTTGGCAAGCCCCTGGAACGGGTCGGAGCGGAGACGATTTACGCCAAGGAGCCCAATGCCGCGCCCGGTTTCGACTCGGCGCTGTGGATGCCGACCTTGGGTAGCATTCGTAATCCGCGCTTGTGCAAGGCGCTGAGGGCCCGCCTGCAGGCGATGCCTAACGTCACCCTGCGCGAGCATGTCGAGGTCGAAGCGCTGGATGTGGCGGATGGACACCTTCGCGGCGTTCGGACATCGGCGGGACATGAAGCCGCCGAGCGCGTAGTGGTATGTGGCGGCGCCTGGGCCGGCCAGCTGCTGGCGGGTATCGGTGTAACACTGCCGGTGCGTCCGGTGCGTGGGCAGATGATTCTGTTCAAGGCGTCGCCCGGATTGGTCGAGCGCGTGGTGCTGAAGGATGGCCGTTACGTGATTCCGCGTGGCGATGGGCGTGTCGTTGCCGGCTCCACCTTGGAAGAGGTGGGTTTCGATCAGCGTACCACCGAGACAGCAAAGAGCTCGCTTTACGATAGCGCGCTGTCGATCGTGCCGGCGCTGGCCGAGTGCCCGGTGGAGCATCACTGGGCCGGCTTGCGCCCCGGTTCGCCGGATGGCGTGCCGTCCATCGGCGCGGTACCCGGCATCGAGGGGTTATGGGTCAATGCCGGCCATTATCGCAATGGCTTGGTGCTGGCGCCGGCGTCGACGCGTCTGCTGGTCGATCAACTGCTGCAACGCGCGCCGGTGGTCGATCCCGCCCCCTACCGGCTAGGTGGCGTCTGACGACAAGGCGTTTTGCCAGCGAGCCGGCGTTGCGTGACAATACAGCCATGAGGCCGTCTCGACGGCAGTTTCCACAGCCAATCGCAATGAGAGAGGCGCTTTCCGCTCATGCAAGACCTGACTCTGGTGATGGCCCAGCTCGACCCGCTGGTGGGCGATATTCCCGGCAATACCGCACAGGCCATCGAAGCCGTGCGCGAAGCGCGCATCGAACACCGCGCCGATGTGGTGGTCTTCCCCGAACTGTTCCTGACCGGTTATCCGCCGGAAGACTTGCTGCTGCGCGAATCGATGGAAACACGCCTGGAAGAGGCGCGTGCGACGATGGCGCGCAAAGTATCGCGAGACGTGATGGTGGTCATCGGCTATCCCGGCAGGCGCGATGGCCGGCTGCATAACCTGGCGGGCGTGTTGTACAACGGCGAATGGCTTGGCGAATATGCCAAGCAGGCGCTGCCCAACTATCAGGTATTCGACGAGCAGCGCTATTTCACTCCGGGGCACTCGCCGCTGGTCGTCGAGCATGGCGGCGCCAAACTGGGCATCCTGGTTTGTGAGGATCTGTGGGACGGTGCTCCGGTGACGCAGAGTGTCGAGGCCGGCGCCGATATCCTGATCACGCTCAATGCCTCGCCCTATCACCGCGACAAGCCGCTCGAGCGCGAACGGTTATTCGCCCGTCGTGCTCAGTCGGCCGCGCGGCCGCTGGTCTATCTCAACCAGATTGGTGGCCAAGACGAGCTGGTCTTCGATGGAGGCTCGCTGGTGCTCGACGCCCAGGGCGAGGTTGCGGTACGTGCGCCGTTCTGGGAAGTCGGCTTGATGCCGGTACGCTTTACCGACGCTGAAGGCGCATGGGCGCCCGAGGCCGGCGAATGCGAACCGCTGCTGGCGTCGGAAGAAAGCCTCTATTGTGCACTGGTGACCGGGCTTCGCGACTACGTCAATAAGAGCGGCTTTCAGGGCGTGGTGCTAGGGCTTTCAGGGGGGATCGATTCCGCCCTGTCGCTGGCCATCGCAGTCGATGCGTTGGGCCCCGAGCGCGTGCAGGCGGTGATGATGCCCTATCACTACACGGCGGATATCTCCAAGGCGGATGCGGCCGCGCAAGCCGAGTTGCTCGGCGTGCATTACGAGGTTATGCCTATTGCGCCGATGGTGGAAGCTTTCACCTCGACGTTGGAAGAGAGTTTCGCCGGGACTGAGCGCGATACCACCGAGGAGAACCTGCAATCGCGTTGCCGGGGCGTACTGTTGATGGCGCTTTCCAACAAGAAAGGGCTGATGGTGCTGAGCACCGGCAACAAGAGTGAGATGGCGGTGGGCTATGCCACGCTGTATGGCGATATGGTGGGTGGCTACAACGCGCTCAAGGACGTCTACAAGACATGGGTGTATCGCCTTGCCAAGTGGCGCAATGCGCAGGAGCCGGCGATTCCCGAGCGTGTCATCACGCGCCCGCCTTCCGCCGAGCTTGCACCGGGCCAAGCGGACAGCGACTCCTTGCCGGGTTACGACGAGTTGGACGCTATCCTCGAGCGTTATATCGAAGGCGATATGAGTGCCGAGGCGATCATCGATGCCGGTTTCGCCAGCGAGGATGTCTACCGGGTCGTGAAATTGGTCGACCGTAGCGAATACAAGCGGCGTCAGGCGCCGGTGGGGGTTCGCGTGACCGCGCGCGGTTTCGGGCGCGATCGTCGTTATCCCATCGTCAACGGCTGGCAGCCGGGGGAATGACCCCGGCTGTCGCCGGGGAGCTATAAGAAGGAAGAGCGGCGCTGCGCGCCTGGAAGCTGGAAGAATCGCTATCTGCCAAGACAGGTGTTTTTAGCGTTTGATTTTTCTTCCAGCTTACCTCTTATGACTTACAGCTCCCCGGAGGGGCGCCGTTAGAGCGTCAGCGGCTTGGCGTCGACATGCTCGGGCTCGAAAGTCTTGCCATCGAGGCGCGCATTGTCGGGGTCGTTGTCGATGAGCGTCTGCAAGGCGTCGCGTGCCCGCTCGGGCATGTTCAGCCCCATGTAGCCCTCGACCATGACTGCCAGGGCGTCGCGTGTGGCAGGTGTTTGTGGGTAATGTTCAAGCACCCACTTGCCGCGATTGATCGCCGCCAGGTAGGCGCCCTTGCGAAGATAGAAGTCGGCGACTTGCAGCTCGTGACGCGAGAGCACGTTGCGCAGATAGACGATGCGTTGACGCGCGTCGGCCGCGTAGGGGCTTTCCGGAAAGCGCCGGACTAGCTCGCCGAAGTCGACATTGGCATCGCGAGTAGCGCCCAGGTCACGCTTGGAGATATCGATCAGCTCGAGCCCTTCGAGGCTGAAACGCCCGGCTTG
This sequence comes from Chromohalobacter beijerinckii, assembly GCF_023061185.1. Classification (GTDB taxonomy): domain Bacteria; phylum Pseudomonadota; class Gammaproteobacteria; order Pseudomonadales; family Halomonadaceae; genus Chromohalobacter; species Chromohalobacter beijerinckii. The sequence goes on along the minus strand of NZ_JAKGAK010000011.1, from coordinate 12,668 downwards.
ATACGCCGCGAGGCCGCGCATGTAATACGCGTAGTCGACCTGCTCATGATCGGGGTGCAAACGAATGAAGCGGCTGGCGGCGGCGCGCGCCTGCTCCCAGTCCTCGGTCTGATAGTACGCGTAAATCAGCTCCAACTGGGCCTGCTCGGCGTAACGACCGAAGGGGAAGCGGGTATCCAGCGCCTCGAGACGTGTCACGGCGGTGCTGTAACGCCCGGCATCCAGTGACTCTTGAGCTTGCTGATAGAGATCCTGCTCTTGTATATCCGGGGCCGGCTCGTTGCTGGCGCAACCGGCGAGCAGCGCGCCACTAAGCAGCAACGCACCGAACGTGCCAAGTGAAGGGAATCGCATCGTCATCCTCGTTCAACCAATACGGGGCGGCCGTGCTAGAATCCGCCAGTTCGGAGTCACTATAAAGCAAACGCCCCCGGTGGCGAAATGGAACCGAGCATTGCCATGGCAGATACCGTGCAGCGAGAAGAACGCGTCCCCGAAACGATGGCGGGCCAGCGTCTGGACCAAGCCGCCTCGACGTTGTTCGCGGACTTCTCCCGCGAGCGCCTCAAGGCGTGGATCAAGTCGGGGGCGCTGACCTGCGACGGCGCGTCCGCGCGCCCCAAGGACAAGTTGCGCGGCGGCGAGCAACTGACGCTCGAGGCCACGCTCGAGGAAGACACGCGCTTCGCGCCGCAGGCCATGGCGCTGGAGATCGTCCATGAAGACGATGACGTCATCGTGATCGACAAGCCAGCGGGGCTGGTCGTGCACCCCGCCGCGGGTAATCCTGACGGGACGCTGCTCAACGCGTTGCTGCATCATGCGCCGGGGCAGATGCAGCTACCCCGAGCGGGCATCGTGCACCGGCTCGATAAGGATACGACCGGTTTGATGGTGGTGGCCAAGACGTTATCGGCGCATGCCTCGCTGGTCGAGCAATTGCAGGCGCGCACGGTGTCGCGTGAATACGATGCCGTGGTGACCGGCAGGATGACCGCAGGGGGCCGTGTCGATGAACCGATCGGGCGGCATCCCAAGGATCGTAAGCGCCAGGCCGTTACTCCCTCGGGCAAGCCGGCGGTGACACACTACCGCGTGGTGGAGCGTTTTCCTTCCCATACGCATGTCCGCTGTCGTCTCGAAACCGGGCGTACTCACCAGATCCGCGTGCATTTGGCGCATCGCCGGTTTCCATTGATCGGCGACCCGGTCTATGCCGGTCGCCTCAAGATGCCTGCTGGGGCCACCGACGCATTGAAGGACGTGCTGCGCCATTTTCCGCGTCAGGCGCTGCATGCTCGCAAGCTGGCCTTCGTGCATCCCGGTACGGGCGAGGCGGTGGAGTTTCGCGCGGCGTTGCCGGACGATATGCTGATGTTGCTGGATTTTCTGCGCGACGCAGCCGACACGCACGCTGAGTGAGCCTGTCATGAGCGAACGTCCCACCTTGATTCTGCCCGATTGGCCGGCGCCGAGCACGGTCGGTGCCTTCGTCACCACACGCGAGAGCGGCCCCAGCCAGGGCGCCTTCGCGTCCTTCAATACGGCGCATCACGTAGGCGACGATCCCGTGTCGGTCGACCGCTGCCGCCGCCTGTTGAGTGCCGAGCTCGACGACACCCGTCCTTTGTTATGGCTGAACCAGGTGCATGGTGCCACCGTCCAGCAGGACTACCGTACAGAGTTTGCCGAGCAGCCGCCGCGAGCGGACGCCTCGGTGGCCTTCGACACGGGGTATGCCTGTGCCGTGCTGACCGCCGATTGTCTACCGGTGTTCTTCTGTGATCGCCAGGGCACGCGCGTGGGCGTGGCGCACGCCGGCTGGCGGAGCCTGGCGGGCGGCGTGTTGGAGGCCAGCGTGGCGGCTCTGGGGCAGTCACCGGACGAGCTCATGGCATGGCTGGGGCCAGCGATTTCCAAGGCGCAGTTCGAAGTCGGCCCTGAAGTGTTCGAAACCTTCGTGGCCGTGCAGCCCGAGGCGGAAAGCGCCTTCGAGCCCAGCCCCTATCGCCTCGGGCACTATATGGCAGATATCTATCGCTTGGCGCGGTTGCGTCTCGAGCGGCTGGGCGTCGGTCATATCGGTGGCGGCCACTTCTGCACCGCCTGCGAGCCGCGTTTTTATTCCCACCGTCGCGACGACGGCCACACCGGTCGCATGGCCAGTGTGATCTGGTTGCGCTGAATGGCGCTTCGTTTCCGACCCCGGGTCTATCGAACGTCGGAACGATTTTTGCACGCCCTGCCTTGAAACGCCTCGAGCATACCTCCATTGATGATGTCAACATAAGATGATCGTGCGGCGCGCCGATGGCGTGTCGCGATGAAGGAGGGGTTCGATGCGTATCGATCGCATGACCAGTAAATTGCAAAATGCCCTGGGTGAGGCGCAGTCCCTCGCGGTGGGGCGTAGTCATAACCAACTCGATCCCGGCCATGTGCTGATGGCGCTCGTCGAGGCGCAGGAAAACGGCATCAAGGGCTTGGTGCAGAAGGCCGGCGGCGATGTCTCGCGCCTGCGTAACGGGCTTTCTCAGTATCTCGACGATCTGCCGCGCGTCGGTCAGTTCGATGGCAATGTGCAGCTTTCCTCGGCGTTGTCGCAGTTGTTCAATCTCGCCGACCGCGAAGCCCAGCAGCGTGGCGATCAATACATCGCCAGCGAGCTGGTGGTGCTGGCGGCGCTGGAAATGAAAACCACCATTAGCAAGGTGCTCCAGCAGGCCGGTCTGGACGTGCAGTCCGTGCGTAGCGCCATCGACAGCTTGCGCGGCGGTAACAAGGTGGATGACGCCTCGGCCGAGGAAAGCCGGGAAGCGCTGGACAAGTACACCATGGACCTGACCCAGCGTGCCGGGGATGGCAAGCTCGACCCAGTGATCGGCCGCGACGACGAGATCCGTCGTACGATCCAGGTGCTGCAGCGGCGCACCAAGAACAATCCGGTATTGATCGGCGAGCCTGGCGTGGGCAAGACCGCCATCGTCGAGGGTCTGGCCCAGCGCATCGTCAACGGCGAGGTGCCAGAGGGGTTGAAGGACAAGCGCGTGCTGTCACTCGACATGGGGTCGTTGCTGGCCGGTGCCAAGTATCGCGGCGAGTTCGAGGAACGCCTCAAGGCCGTGCTCGGGGAGCTTGCCAAGGAAGAAGGTCGCGTCATCCTGTTCGTCGATGAATTGCATACCATGGTCGGCGCCGGTAAGGCCGAGGGTGCGATGGATGCCGGTAACATGCTCAAGCCGGCATTGGCGCGAGGCGAATTGCACTGCGTCGGGGCGACCACGTTGGACGAGTATCGTCAGCACATCGAGAAGGATGCGGCGCTCGAGCGGCGCTTCCAGAAGGTGCTGGTTGATGAGCCCAACGAGGAAGACACCGTGGCGATCCTGCGTGGCCTCAAGGAGCGCTATGAGGTGCATCACGGCGTCGATATCACCGACGGCGCGATCATCGCTGCGGCCAAGCTGTCGACGCGCTATATCACCGACCGGAAATTGCCCGACAAGGCCATCGACTTGATCGACGAGGCGGCCTCGCGGATTCGTATGGAATTGGATTCGATGCCCGAGGAGATGGACCGCCTCGACCGTCGTCTGATCCAACTCAAGATGGAGCGCGAGGCGCTCAAGAAGGAAACCGACGAAGCGACCCGCAAGCGGCTCGATTCCCTGGAGGCGCAGATCGACGAACTGAGCCGTGAATATGCCGATCTCGAGGAGGTCTGGAAGGCCGAGAAGGCCAGCATCCAGGGGGCGGCGCAGTTCAAGGCGGAGCTCGAACAGGCGCGCATCGATCTCGAGGCGGCACGCCGCCAGAGCGATCTGGGGCGTATGTCCGAGTTGCAGTACGGGGTGATTCCCAAGCTCGAGCAGCAGATCGCTGAGGCCAGCGAGCACGAGGCGGATACCGCCAAGCACCAGCTGTTGCGCTCTAACGTCACCGAGGAGGAGATCGCCGAGGTGGTCTCGCGCTGGACGGGCATCCCGGTGTCCAAGATGCTCGAGGGCGAGCGCGACAAGCTGCTGCGCATGGAAGAGGCACTCCACGAGCGCGTCATCGGTCAGGATGAGGCGGTGACCGCCGTGGCCAACGCCGTGCGCCGTTCGCGCGCCGGATTGGCCGACCCGCATCGTCCCAATGGATCGTTCCTGTTCCTGGGGCCCACCGGGGTCGGCAAGACCGAACTGTGCAAGTCGCTGGCCAACTTCCTCTTCGATACCGAGGAGGCCATGGTGCGTATCGACATGTCCGAGTTCATGGAGAAGCATTCTGTGGCGCGGCTGATCGGCGCACCGCCGGGCTATGTCGGCTATGAGGAAGGCGGTTATCTGACCGAGGCGGTGCGCCGCAAGCCCTATTCGGTGCTGCTGCTCGACGAGGTCGAAAAAGCGCATCCGGACGTATTCAACATCCTGTTGCAGGTGCTCGAGGATGGCCGGCTGACCGATGGACAGGGGCGCACGGTGGACTTCCGTAACACGGTGATCGTGATGACTTCCAACATGGGCTCGGACATCATTCAGCGCATGGGCGGCGATGACGCCGATTATGCCGTGATGCGCGATGCCGTGATGGGGGTGGTGGGCGATCATTTCCGTCCGGAACTGATCAACCGCATCGACGAAGTGGTGGTGTTCCACGCCTTGGGGCAGGAGCAGATCCAGTCCATTGCGGCGATCCAGCTAGAGCGGCTCCAGGCGCGCCTGGTCGAGCGCGAGATTCGTCTCGAGGTCAGCGACGACGCCCTGGCACAGCTGGCGGTGGTAGGCTTCGATCCGGTCTTTGGCGCGCGACCGCTCAAGCGTGCCATCCAGAGCCGGATCGAGAATCCACTGGCGCAGGAATTGCTCGCCGGGCATTTCGCGGCGGGCGACACCATCCGCGTCACCACAGAAGACGGCCACCTCGTCTTCGCCAAGTAACGCGAGCGGCCCGGAACTCCGGGCCGCCCGATGCTCTCACCATACACGGTCGCGTCCTGACCGTCTTCCCGCCCGCGACATGCTGTGTCGCGGGTTTTTTGTGCCTCTCTTCTGGGGCAGCGCCTTCAGGCTCGATTACTCCTGCGGGGAAAGTTTGCGTTGCAGCTTTTCGAGGGAAACGCCTTTCGTCTCCGGCATCAGGAAGGCAACGAAGGCGATCTGCAGCACCATCATGAAGGCGAAGAAAGCAAACACCGGCCCGCCGTTGAAAACGCCCAACACCCAGGGCGTGACCAGCGTGATCGCGGCCGCGAAGAACCAGTGCGTGAAGCTGCCCAGCGACTGACCGCGGGCGCGTTCGCGATTGGGGAATATCTCGGAAATGAAGACCCAGATGACCGTGCCTTGGCTGATGCCATGTGCGGCGACGAAGAGGCATAGCTGAAGAGGAATCAGCGCGCCGCCCAAGTTATCGGTAAAGAACGCGTGCGAAATGATCGATAGCGAAATGATGTAGCCCACCGAGCCGATATACATCAACTTGCGACGGCCGAAGCGGTCGATCAGCGCCATGCCGATCATGGTGAAGATCACCATGACTAAGCCGATGCCGGCGGTGGAGAGCAAGGAAGCGCTGGCGCCGAGCTGTGCCGACTCGAGAATGCGTGGCGCGTAGTAGAGCACGAAGTTGATACCGGTGAACTGATTGAAGAAGGCGATCAAGAACGCCAGCGTGATCGGCAGTCGATAGCGGTGCGAAAAGAAGCGGGAGTGAACCTTGTTGTCTTCGCGGTCGGCGGTTTGAATCTCCTCGATTTGCACATCGACATCGCGCGTGGCATCGACCTGGCGCAGTATCGCGGCGGCGCCCTGGGTGTCGTGGCGATTGAGGATCAACCAGCGAGGGCTCTCGGGTACCTTGAACAGTGCTAGGGTATAGACGAGTGCCGGTACGGCTTCGATACCGACCATCCAGCGCCAGGCATCAGCGCCGAGCAAGCTGCCGAGAATCGCGTTCGAGACGTAGGCCATGAAAATGCCGAACACCACATTGAACTGATAGAGCGCTACCAGGTTGCCACGCCGTTCGGCTGGCGCGATCTCGGAGATATAGGCCGGCGCGGCGACCGATGACATGCCCACGCCGAACCCACCGATCAGGCGGAAGAAGGAGAACCAGAACGGGTCGGTGGCGAGCGCAGAGCCCACGGCCGACACGAAATAGAGGACGCCGATCGCGAACAGTGTCTTGCGCCGTCCCAGGCGGTCGGTGGGCCAATTGCCGAAGATCGCGCCCAGTACCGTCCCCCATAGCGCCATCGACATGATGAAGAGGCCGTGTTGGAGATCGCTGAGTCCCCAGAGTTCTTGCACGGGTCTGTCCGCTCCGGAAATCACGGCAGTGTCGAAGCCGAAGAGGAAGCCCGCCATGGCGACGAAGACGGACCATTTCAGGATGGGCGACATGAGCGACTCCTTTGCAGTGTGGGTGAATCCATTCACTAACCTATGAAGCTTAACCAAAATTACAGCAGCGATGACTTAATAATGCCGTCGGTAAGCATTCAACTTTAGTGGATGAACGATGCACTAAGGGGAGATTGCGAAGCGCTGCCGGGCGCGTATGAGCGTCGGAGGTTGACAGCTCGGGGGCGCTGATGGAATCTAGGTGATTCCTGATTGCGGGCGCAGCCATTGACGGGTGATCCCCGGCCGCTGCGTGAAGGGTAGGTTGAAAAATGCCTCTACCCGCCTGTCGAAGGAGATCAAGGGTATGGGCCAAACGCCTGTTCCCGCCAACCCCGACACGGCGATCTGCCGTGCCAGGAACCGCTCGGACCAGCCGGTCTCGGTGGTTTCTATGAGTGCGGGTCCCCACCCCGGGCCCAGAGCCAGGATTATGGCATCAGGTGCCGGCGCAGCCGGCAGCGGCGTACCGCCGCATCGACACTCCACTGCCCGTAACGCGGCGGTGGAATGGCACTCGTTATCTCCAGGGGAGAACTACCAGTGGAATTGCTTTCCGGCGCCGATATGATCGCCCGCTTCCTGCAGGATGAGGGCGTCGAGCGTATCTACGGCTACCCCGGTGGCGCAGCGCTGCATATCTATGATGCGTTGTTCCGCCAGGACAAGGTTAAACACATCCTCGTTCGTCATGAACAAGCTGCCACCCATGCCGCCGATGGCTACGCCCGTGCCTCGGGCAAGCCAGGTACGGTGCTGGTCACATCCGGCCCCGGCGCGACCAACGCCGTGACTGGCATCGCCACCGCCTACATGGACTCGATCCCGATGGTGGTGCTGTGTGGTCAGGTGGCCAGTCATCTGATCGGTGAAGATGCCTTCCAGGAAACCGATATCGTTGGCGTGACGCGCCCTATCGTGAAACACAGCTTCGCCATCAAGCACCCTTCGGAAATCCCCGAGGTGCTCAAGAAGGCGTACTATCTTGCCGCGACCGGTCGTCCCGGACCGGTGGTGGTGGATATCCCCAAGGATATGACGGCGCCCACCGAACGTTATGAGTACGTCTATCCGAAGAAGGTCAAGATCCGTTCCTATAACCCGGTCACGCGGGGCCATACTGGCCAGATCAAGAAAGCCGTGGACATGATGCTCAAGGCGCGGCGCCCGGTGTTCTATACCGGCGGCGGAATCGTTACCAGCGGCGCGAGCGAAAATCTGACGGCGTTGGTGAAGCGCCTGGGCTTCCCTATCACCACCACGTTGATGGGCATCGGCTCCTATCCGCAGACCGATGCGCAGTCGTTGGGTTGGCTGGGCATGCACGGCAGCTATGAGTCCAACATGGCCATGCATCATGCCGATCTGATTATCGCCATCGGAGCGCGCTTCGACGACCGAGTGACCAATAACACCTCGAAGTTCTGTCCCACGGCCAAGATCGTGCATGTGGATATCGACCCCAGCTCGATCTCCAAGACGGTGCGCGCCGATGTGCCGATCGTGGGACCGGCGGATAGCGTCATCAATGAAATGATCAGCCTGCTGCAAGGCCGGGAAATGGCTAATGCCGAGGCGCTGCCGGAGTGGTGGACGACCATCGATGGCTGGCGTGCCGAACGCGAAGGCAAGCTCTACGAGGCGTCTCAGCCGGGCGAGCGCCTCAAACCGCAGGAAGTCATCGAAGCGGTGTATCACATCACGCGTGGTGAGGCCTTCGTGACCACCGATGTCGGCCAGCACCAGATGTTCGCAGCGCAATACTACAAGTTCGACAAGCCCAATCGCTGGATCACGTCTGGGGGGCTGGGCACCATGGGCTTCGGTTTTCCGGCGGCAATGGGCATCAAGCAGAACTTCCCCGATGACGTCGTGGTGTGCTTCACCGGGGAGGGCAGCTTTCAGATGATGATGCAGGAATTGTCGACCTGTAAGCAGTTCGGCACCGGGGTGAAGATCATCAACCTCAACAACGGAACGCTGGGTATGGTGCGCCAGTGGCAGGACCTCAACTACAAGTCGCGCCATGCGCACTCGTACGTGGAGTCGCTGCCGGACTTTCAGAAGTTGATCGAGGCCTACGGCTTCACGGCGCTCAAGGTGGAACATCACGACGAGCTCGATGCGGCGCTGGAGCGCACGTTCGCCGACAACGACGAACTGGTGTTCCTCGATATCGACGTCGACCCCCGGGAACACGTCTATCCGATGCAGGTGCCCCTGGGCGCCATGCGTGACATGCTGCTTTCGAAGACGGAGCGGACCTGATGCGCCACATCATCTCGATCCTGTTGGAAAACGAACCCGGCGCCCTGTCCCGCGTGGTGGGGTTGTTCTCCCAGCGCAACTTCAACATCGAAACGCTCAACGTGGCGCCTACCGAGGACCCGAGCCTGTCGCGCCTGACCGTGACCACGGAAGGCGATGATCGCGTCATCGAGCAAATCACCAAGCATCTCAATAAGCTCATCGATGTGGTCAAGCTGGTCGATCTGACCGAGGGCAATCACATCGAGCGCGAGCTGATGCTGGTCAAGGTGAAGGCGTTGGGCGCGAGCCGCGACGAGGTCAAGCGTACGGTGGATATCTTCCGCGCGCAGATCGTCGACGTTACGCCGAGTGTCTACACGGTGCAGATCACCGGCGATGCCGGCAAGCTGGATGCCTTCGTCCAGGCCATGGCGCCGATCGGTATTCTCGAGGTCGCGCGTACCGGGGTATCGGGCATCTCGCGAGGTGACAAGATACTCAGCCTCTGAGCCTGTGCTCTTATGCCATGCCATTACAGGCCGCTCTCACGAGCGGCCTTTTTGGCTTTAAGGGGTCAAGGTTAGCGAATCTGCGACCATAGAGCCTTGACCAGCGGATTGCGCAGCTTCTTCTCGGTGACGCAGAGCCCGACCTCGTAAGGCGTTAACGCGGGCTCGACCTCGAGGGCCTGAATGCGCTCGGCCAATGGGCTGTTGTCGACCACGATCTGCGGCACTACGCCGACCCCGAAGCCCAGCCCGACCATGCTGACGATGGCTTCGTTGCCCGCGACCTGGGCATAGATGCGCGGCTTGATCCCCAGCTGGCGGAACCAGGCATCCGTTCGCTCGCGGGCAAGGCCCGACTCCGAGAGGATCATGGGAATGCTGCCCCAGCTGGCGGCGTCCGTCGTGGCGGTGAGGCCGGCCAGCCATTCCGGCATGGTACGCGGTGCTATGAACAACAGCGGCGACGTGGCGATTGGCTTGAATGCCAGCTGTGTGGGCAGGGTTTCGGGGCGCGCGGTGATCGACATGTCTTCTTCGCCGCTGAGGACGCGTGAAACCGCGCTGGCCGGGTCACCGGTATGCAGCTTCAATTCGATGCGTGGATGGCGCTGGCGAAACTCGCTGAGCAACTCGTAGAGAAAACTGTAGCTGGCAGTCACCGAGCAGTAGATGCTGATTTCGCCGGATAGTTCGCGGCTTTTCGCCATCAGCGAGTGACGAAATACGTCCCATTGCTCCAATGCATCGCGTGCATAACGCTGGAAGAGGCGGCCTTCATGGGTCAGGCGGACACTGCGGTTGTCGCGCTCGAACAAGGTAACGCCGAGCTGTGTCTCGAGTTGGCGGATCGTGCGGCTCAGCGTCGAAGGGCTGACGTGACATAACTCACTGGAGCGGCCAAAGTGCAGGGTATCGGCCAGGCTGAGGAACTGCTGGTAGGGACGAGTATCCATGGCAATATCATTTCAATTTTCGGCATACGGTATTGCAAATATAGCGTTTTACGCAACGCTTGGGGCTGGCGTAAGGTGACATCAAAGCGTCGCGGCAGACGACGCTCATGGCGGAAAGCCATCAACGCTGACACTTCATACGTTTCTTCTTCGATATCTGGAGTACGACATGCGCGTTTATTACGACAAAGATTGCGACCTCTCGCTGATCCAGGCGAAGAACGTCACCATCGTAGGTTATGGTTCCCAGGGCCATGCTCATGCCCATAACCTCAAGGAGTCCGGCGTCGAGGTCACTGTGGCGCTGCGCCCGGGCTCTTCGTCCGTGGCCAAGGCCGAAGATGCGGGCTTCAAGGTGGCCTCCGTTCCTGAGGCCTGCAAGACGGCCGATGTGGTGATGCTGCTGGCGCCCGACGAAAATCAGAAGGCGATCTACGAGCAGGATATCGCGCCCAACTTGAAGGAAGGTGCGACGCTGGCCTTTGCGCATGGCTTCAACATCCACTACAACCAGGTGACGCCGCGCCAGGACCTGGACGTGATCATGATCGCGCCGAAGGCGCCGGGTCATACGGTGCGCTCCGAGTTCGTGCGCGGTGCCGGCGTTCCCGACCTGATTGCCATCCAGCAGGATGCCACCGGTCAGGCCAAGGAGTTGGCGCTTTCCTACGCAGCCGGTATCGGCGGTGGCCGCAGCGGCATCATCGAAACGTCCTTCAAGGATGAAACCGAGACCGACCTCTTCGGTGAGCAGGCGGTGCTGTGCGGCGGTACCGTGGAACTGGTCAAGGCTGGCTTCGAAACGCTGACTGAGGCTGGTTACGCTCCCGAGATGGCTTACTTCGAGTGCCTGCACGAGCTCAAGTTGATCGTTGACCTGATGTACGAAGGTGGGATCGCCAACATGAACTACTCCATCTCCAACAACGCGGAGTATGGCGAGTACGTCACTGGTCCCAAGATCATCAACGAGCAGTCGCGAGAAGCAATGCGCCATGCCCTGAAGGACATTCAGACCGGCGAATACGCTAAGATGTTCATCAACGAAGGCAACAGCAATTATCCGTCGATGCATGCGCGTCGCCGCCTGAATGCCGAGCATCCGGTCGAGCAGGTGGGGGCGAAGCTGCGTGGCATGATGCCTTGGATCGCGGCCAACCAACTGGTCGACAAGAGCAAGAACTAAGCGCTGTCTGCGAGTCGTTATCGAGCGGGCGCGGCCAATTGGCCGCGCCCGTTTACGTTTTGGGTCGTCAAGGAGGCCGTCTGTCGACTAGGCTTGCAGTGTGTAAAATGTCGGAATGGCCCATCAAGGGCCGTCCCATGGCAACGGATGACTTTATATGACGCAAGAATCGGGCACGCCAGAATCGCCCAAGAAAGCCGACACCGAGGATGTCTCGGATGACAATTCGGCGTTTCAGGACGAAGACGAAATCATCGAGGAAACCATCGAGAACGGGAAGCGCGTGCGCCGGCGAGGCATTTATTTGTTGCCCAACCTATTCACGCTATCGGCGCTGTTTTCTGGCTTCTTCTCCATTATCGCGGCGATGAACGGCAACTTCTCCGGAGCCGCTATCGCGATTTTCGTCTCCATGGTGCTCGATGGGCTAGACGGACGCGTGGCACGGATGACTAACACGCAAAGCGCCTTCGGTGCCGAGTTCGACAGCCTGGCCGACATGGTTTCGTTCGGGGTGGCACCGGCTCTGGTCGCGTTCTCCTGGATCCTGCAAGACGTCGGCAAGATCGGTTGGATCGCTGCTTTTATTTTTGCTTCCGGGGCAGCCTTGCGCCTAGCTCGTTTCAATGTGCAAATCGGCAGTACCGACAAGAAGTGGTTCGTTGGCTTGCCGAGTCCTTCCGCCGCCGCACTCGTCGCCGGCTGCGTATGGACGCTGCATAAGTTCGACGCCGACGCCCTGGGTTTCAAACTGTTCATCGCGTTCGTCGTTGCGGCGGCAGGGGTATTGATGGTTAGTAACATCCGCTACCACAGCTTCAAGGAGGTCGATTTCAAGGGCCCCGTTCCCTTCGTCGTGCTGTTGGCGATTGTGCTCGCGTTCGTGGTGATTTCACTCGAGCCCTCGCTCATGCTGTTGATCCTGTTCGGCTGCTATGTGGTATCGGGGCCTCTGCTCGCACTCATGCGCAAAATGCGCTGAGTTCGTTCACACCCAGTGGCTACAAGGTGTGGTATTGGCTTATCCACACCCTCTTTTATGTGCCGCCTCGTTCAGGGTGTGGATAAGGCGAATAGCGGCGAGGTATAGCTGCCGCCAATCGAGCGGCAACTATTTTTAAATCGTCCCCTTGCGTTCAGCCGCTGTGGATCGTAAAGTACGCATCCGCTGCCGGCGACGGACCTCGTAGCCAGCGGTGGAGAGGTAGCGCAAGTGACTGACTTGCTTGAGAAATTCAAACCTTCGGGTGGCTTTCTCGCTTGACAGTGACGCCGAGTTCGGTAAAATGCGCCGCACCTCGAAAGGCCTCTGATATCGCCGCCGTATCGGCCGCTATCAGCGATTGTCACCTCGGCTAACGCCTTGACAATCACGGCACTA
>NZ_JAKGAK010000010.1 GCF_023061185.1 Chromohalobacter beijerinckii | reverse complement strand
ATCCACAGCGGCTGAACGCAAGAGCATATTTTAAAAATAGTCGTCCGGCACTTATGTGGCAACGTCTTCGATCACACAGGGGCGGCTGACTTCATGGAGCAGATCGAGAATCGAGCGGTAGGGAATACCGGCATGCTGGCTCAGCCCCATCTCACAGGTGCGTGAGTTGGAGTAGCCTACCTCGCAGCCATGCACAGCGTCGGCCAGCCCCCTTAGTGCCGCGGCATTCAGCTCAGGAACCATGAAACCTTTATCGCCGGCAAATCCGCAACAGGCGATCTCCGGCGGCACCACGACCTCGTCGGCGCAGTATTCGGCGAGAGCGAGGAACTTATCGCCCAGCCCCATGCACGTGCTTGAGCAAGTGATGTGCAATGCGATGCGTGCCCGCTTCGGCGTGATCTCCAGGCGCGGCAACAAGTGGTCGTGTGCGAACGCGACGGGATCTTTCACCGTCAGGCGTGCATCGAGTCGCTCACTCATGCGCAGCGTGCACGGACTGGTATCGCAGAGCACCGGATAACGCCCATTCTGGGAGGCCAGTAACAACTCGCGGTTGAGCTCGCGCGCCTTGTGATCTGCCTCGTCGAAATAGCCCCGAGATTGAAACGCCATGCCACAGCAAAGATGCCCAATCATTGCGGGAATGACGACCTCGTAACCGGCCTTCTCGAGCAACGCCAGGGTCGTGCGCGTCACGGCATCGACCCCATCATCCCCACGCGAGGCGCCGAAGACTCGCGTAGCGCATGCCGGTAGGTAGACGACCTTGTCACGCTTGCCACCGACTGTCTTTCCTGCCCGACGTTCCAGAATGCGTACCGGTGCGGGCGCTGGCAGTGAGGGAATCCACTGCGGCAGACGCTCACCGCTGAGTCGACGCACGCTCTGCGTCAAGGCGCTCATCATGCCCGTACCCAGCACACCGTGCGTGGTATCCGCGAGGCGCAACGCACCTCGCCCGATGCGGGTCGTGCCGGAAAAGTGACGCCCAACCAAGCGGGCCGTGCCGCCTCGCTCGACGACCTGCCGGTGCCGCCATCCACGCACGAGGTCACCGGTATTGATCCCGACCGGACACTGCGTGGCGCACAGGCCATCGGCCGCACACGTATCGATGCCCTGATATTGATAGGCGTCGCGCAGTGTCGACAGGCGCGATGCGTCCTCCTGCCCATCGGAGGCTTCGAGCCGCGACATTTCGCGCTGAATCACGATACGCTGGCGTGGTGTCAGGGTCAGATCCCGCGACGGACATACCGGCTCGCAGAAGCCGCATTCGATGCACTTATCCACAATGGGGTCGGCGGCAGGCAGTGGCTTGAGGTTGTGGATATGCTGCTCGGGATCGCGACTCAACACGACGTCAGGGTTGAGTACATTATCCACGTCGAAGAGCGCCTTGATACGCCACATCAACGCATACGCCTCGGCGCCCCACTCACGCTCGACATAAGGCGTCATGTTGCGCCCCGTCCCGTGCTCCGCCTTGAGCGAGCCGCCATACTCGTCGGCCACCAGGGTCGCAACGTCCTCCATCAATGCGGCGTATCGCTGTATCTCGGCCGGCGTCTCGAGGCCCTGGGGAAAGACGAAGTGCAAATTGCCTTCCAGCGCATGCCCGAACAGGATGGCGCTCTCGTAACCATGACGCCGGAATGCCTCGGTCAACGCCGCCACACCTGCCTCGAGACATTCGATCGGGAAGGCGACATCCTCGATGATGACCGTGGTTCCCACATCGCGCACCGCGCCCACGGCAGGAAACAGTCCCTTGCGTACTTTCCAGTATCGCGCGTACTCCTCGGGATCCCGCGTGAAGCCCAGCGGCTCCAATGTCTTGATGCCCTCGAGCGCCGCGTGCGCCGCCGACATACGCTGAGCCAGCGTCGCCTCATCCTCGGCACGCACATCGATGAGCAGTGCCGTGGCAGCGGCGGGCAACGTCTTGAGGCGCCCCAGCATGCCTGGACTCCCCTCAACCGAGCGCAAGGCCGCTCGATCCATCAATTCGACCGCCGACACTGGCGCCGACTTGAGCGCGAGCGTGGCCCGACACGCCGTCGCCATGTCAGGGAAGAAGGCCAACGCCGCCGTTTTCAAGGGCGCGTCCGGCACGGTGTCGTAGGTGATGGCACTAATGAAACCCAGCGTTCCCTCGGAGCCGATCATCAAGTGGGCGAGAATATCGAAGCCATCCTCGAAATCGACCAGACTATTGAGCGCGTAGCCGGTGGTGTTCTTGAGCCGGTACTTGTGACGGATGCGCTCGGCCAGCTGCGCGTTTTCCCGGGTCTCGCGCCCCAGCCGCTCCAATGCCTCGAGCAGCTCGCCATGCGAGGCACGAAACGACGCCCGGCTATCCGCGTCCGCGGTATCGAGCAGCGTGCCGTCGGCGAGAATGACGCGAATGTCACGCAACGTGCGATAACTGTTCTGTGCCGTGCCGCAGCACATGCCCGAGGCATTGTTGGCGGCGATCCCCCCGATCATGCAGCTATTGATCGAAGCAGGATCGGGGCCAATCTTGCGCCCGTAAGGGGCCAGCAACTGGTTGGCGCGGGCTCCGATGATGCCGGGTTGCAGGCTGATCGCCCGTCCCGCGTCGAGGATGCGGTAATCGCGCCACCCCTGGTTCAACTGAACGAGCACCGAGTCGGTCACCGCCTGTCCGGAAAGCGACGTCCCCGCCGTGCGAAACGTCACCGGCAGGTGTCGACGCCGGCACTCGGCGAGCACGCCCATCAGCTCTTCTTCGTTGTCGGGACGGACGACCAGTTGCGGGATCAATCGATAGAAGCTGGCATCGGTGCCATAGGCGAGCAATCGCAGCGGGTCGTCGATCAGCTTGTGCGCGGGCAACCTTTTACGCAGCGCTTCAAGCAGCTCTCTATAGGGCGCTTTCATCGTGGATTCCGATTATCAGCCGGCGGGCGCAGTGCTTCGAACTCGGCGAGGGCATTCCGAAGTTCGTCCAGGCCACGCACCTGGGTCGCCGTCATGCCCAAATCACGGGCAGCATCGACGCACTCGGGGTTGTCGTCGAAGAAACGTACCTGGCCGGGCACCACGTCGAGCGCGCGACAGACGAACTCGAAGGCCTCGGGGTCAGGCTTACGCGCGCCGATCTCATGCGAGGCAAAAGCTTTCTCGAAGGGCAAATCAATACGATAGTCATCGACTAGCCGCCGCCAGTGAACGGGGTTGGTGTTGCTGAGTATAGCGCGACGATAGGCGGGACGGATGCGCTCGACCAATGCCATCGCGCCCGCATAGGGTCCCCGCATCCAGTCGTCGAACACTGCCAGGAATGCCGTTGGCGACATGTCCAACTCGAGTGCCTCAAGCGCTGCCCGGGCAAAGCGTGTGCCATCGTCCCCACCAGTTTCGAACGGCGTGATCGCTTCGAAGCCCATCCAGAAGCGCCGCGCCTGCTCGGCATCGAAACGCCCCTGAGTCAGCTCGACTAGCCCGGATGTGCCACGCCAGTCGACCAACACTCCGCCAGCGTCGAACAGCAATACCGTCTCGTCAGCCATCGACTTCCCCTCGTTCATGTCTCAACACCCTAAGCATGACCCACATCCCGTTCACGACAAACATGAAAGGCGCATCGATCATTCCAATAGCGGCGAAAGCGTGCGCTCGATCGACGCCGACTCCTGGCCCGGCACCAATGAGTCCGGCCCGAGCTCGGCGATGGAGCGCGCACCGGTGAGCGTCATCGCGACACGCATCTCCTTCTCGAACAGCTCGAGCAGGTGGGCAACGCCCGCCTCGCCGGCGGTGGCCAGCGCATAGATATAGGCACGCCCCAACAATACAGTATCAGCCCCCATGGCGATCATCCGCACGACATCGAGCCCATTGCGCACGCCGGAATCGGCCAGGATGGCCAGGTCGCCCTTGACCGCATCGGCGATGGCCGGCAGGGCACGCGCTGTGGAGGGCACACCGTCGAGCTGACGACCGCCGTGATTGGACACGACGATGCCATCCGCGCCGAAGCGCACCGCATCACGGGCATCCTCGGGGTCGAGAATGCCCTTGATGATCATCGGCCCGTCCCAGAACTCGCGAATCCACTCCAGGTCCTTCCAGGAGATAGCGGGGTCGAAATTGTTACCGAGCCAGGCGATATAGTCCTCGAGCCCCGTCGGTTGTCCGCGATAGTCCGAGACGTTACCCAAATCATGAGGGCGGCCATGAAGGCCCACGTCCCAGGCCCAGGAAGGATGCGTCACGGCCTGGAGCATGCGCCGAGCCGCCGCATGCTTACCGCTCATGCCGGAATGCGCATCGCGATAGCGCGCCCCCGGCACGGGCATGTCGACCGTGAAGACCAGCGTCTTGACACCGGCGGCCTTGGCGCGCTCCAGCACATGCTTCATGAAGCCCCTGTCCTTCAACACATAGAGCTGGAACCAGAGAGGGCGATCGATGGCCGAGGCCACCTCGTCGATGGGGCAGACCGATACCGTCGACAGCGTGAACGGGATGCCTTTCCCGGCTGCTGAGCGCGCTGCCTGTACCTCGCCGCGTCGGGCGTACATCCCGGCCAGCCCCACGGGGGCAAGGGCAACTGGCATGGCGAGGGATTCGCCGAATAGTTCGGTCTCCAGGGACAAGCTGGACATGTCCTTCAGCACGCGCTGACGCAACGCGATACCGGCAAGATCCTCGACATTGCGTCGCAGCGTACGCTCGGTGTAGGCGCCCCCGTCGGCATAGTGAAATAGAAAGGGCGGAATACGTCGCTTGGCGGCTTGGCGGTAGTCCGTAGAGGCTGAAATGATCATGACGAACCCTGTGCAAGTGATGCGCTATCGTTGAATGGCCCTTGAAGAGTCGTGCCGAGCGCTTGGAGAGTGGTGGTAACAGAGTGATTAAGACATAAAGTGGTCAAGACATAGGCGGACGAAGAGATGGAAGCGGCACCTCACCACCTTTCTTTATTGGTTTTACCAATTTACAAAAAGAGATGGATATAACTCTATAAGCGTGTACTGAAGAGTGTCAATAAAGAACCCATTTATGGCACAAAAATGGGCTTAAACTTTAGTCAAGACCGTAGTGTCAGGCCCTATACGAAGGCTGGAGTAGCGCGGGAAGATTGCGTAAAATTGGTAATACCATTTACTGGTTGGTTTTACACCTGTCATCAACCACCGAGTAACGAGCGACACTCATGGCCCCACAACACCTCAGACAACCGCGTCTTGCCGACGTAATCACCGAGCGACTCGAGGCCATGCTGCTCGAAGGCAGCCTCAAGCCGGGGGAGAAGCTACCCCCCGAGCGGGAACTGGCCGAGCATTTCGGTGTGTCGCGCCCTTCTCTGCGCGAGGCCATCCAGAAGTTAGCCGCACGCGGCCTGCTCACCAGCCGCCAGGGCGGCGGCACCTTTGTCTCCGAACAACTCAACAATAGCTATAGCGATCCGCTCCTGGAAATGCTGACGCGGCACGGTGAGTTCAATCTCGACCTGCTCGAATTCCGCGACGCCATGGAAGGCATATCAGCCTATTACGCCGCCCTGCGTGCCACAGCCGACGATAAGGCCATGCTGCAAACGCGCTTCGAGGCGCTCGAAGCCAGTTACCGACACCCCGACCGAAGCAGCGACCCCATGCGCGAGGCACGTGCCGACGCGGCCTTTCATCTGGCCATCGCCGAGGCAGGACACAACGTCCTGCTGCTGCACACCATGCGTGGGTTGTTCCACCTGCTGGAAAAGAGCATCGTCGCCAACTTGGCCCACCTGTTCGAAAAACCTGATTCTCGCGATCGTCTCATGGATCAACACCGTGCATTGTTCGAGAGCATCGTCGCCGGCAACGCCGACGAAGCACGGGCACGTGCCCACGAACACCTGGCCTTCGTCGAGAAGGGGCTGCTTGAGCTAGAGCGCGCCGAAACACGCGCCCAGCGCGCGCAACGCCGCTCCCAAGGACTACCCGAGTCGCACGCCTGAGCTGGCTCCGCCAATGGGTGCGCCAGGCCACGTCACGTCCATGAGGCCACGCCACGGCTAACCAGCTCTAGTAACGTGGCCCAGGGCGGCAGCCACGGCGCCAAGGCAATGCCCAACAAAAACCACAGCACGGCGTTGCCAGGTTCGCGGTAATCGAAGAGTTTGAAGGCGGTACCGAAGGAACGCTTGAGGCGTGAGCCGACCAGATCAACGCTGTACAGCTCGTCAAGCAGGAGGTGGATCAGCGCGCCCCCACTAAGTGCCAGCCCCTGGGCCCAGGCCATCGGTGCGGATTGATCCAAGAGATGAAAGCTCATCGCCGCCGTGCCCATGCCGCACAGCAGACTCGCCAGCAGCGAATGCCAGATACCACGATGCACGGTGAAACGCTTGAAGATCGCGCCGGCCAGGTAACGCACGCCGAGATACAAACCGCCACATGCCAGGACCAATGGACCCGGCGCAAGGCGCGATTGCAGCCATAGCGCGCCGGCAATCACTGCCAGGACGGCCAGCAGGGTGAAAATCAAACGAATGGCGTGCGAATGATCGGAGTCGATATCGGGCAGGATGCCGCCAAACGCCGTCAATATCGCCAGAGGCCAGCCCTCGTTGAAGCTCCATAGGCTTGCCTGCCAGCCAGCATAGGCGGCCAACGCGCCACCGCCCAAGGCAACGCCGAAATGTGTGCGAAAGTTGGCCATGGCCCGCCCGGGACGCCCTCGACAATACTGGATGAAAAACCAGATTATGGGGCTTCATGACGAGACAAAACAATGCGTTAAGCAAGAAAATACCGCCTCGTGGGGCCTGGCACATGCGGACGCATCGTTATACGGGTGGCTGGGCCAGGTACTCGTCCTTGAGTTTTACGTAATTCCCCGCCGTATAGGTGAAGAACGCGCGCTCGGCCTCCTTGAGCGCCCTGAGCGGCTTCGCGGGATTGCCCGCATAGACCTGCCCGCTTTCCAGGCGCTTGCCCGGCGTTACCACCGCCCCGGCAGCGATGATCACCTCGTCCTCGACGATCACGCCATCCATGACCGTAGCGCCCATTCCCACCAGCACACGGCTGCCAATGGTACATCCGTGCAGCAGTGCCTTGTGACCCACCGTCACGTCATCGCCGAGCGTTAGTGGATGGCCGTCGGGGTTGTAATCGCTGGCATGGGTAATGTGCAACACACTGCCATCCTGAATGCTGCAACGCGCACCGATACGGATGCGATGCATATCGCCACGAATCACGGTCATCGGCCATACCGAGCAATCGTCACCCAAGGTGACATCACCCAGCACGACACATGCCGGATCGATATAGACCCGCGCGCCCAGGCGCGGCGTCGTCCCTTTGAACGTCCGCAATGTCATCCACTCTCTCCTTATTCCATGCATGGTGGTGAGGCAGTTCACGATGGACGGGCATCACCATAGCGCCGACAACAGCACGATGACGACCAGCGGGATCGACACATAGCGTACCAGCCCACGCCATAGCCGGAACCCACCGGGGCCCGCGTCCAGCGACCGCATGGCCGTGTTCGCCGGCATGATCCAGGCGGCGAAGATGGCGATCAACAATCCGCCGATGGGCAGAAAGAACTCCAGCGGCACGGTGGTCACCAACTCGAAGAAATTCATGCCTGCCAGCCATTTCACCTCCGACAGACTTGAGAACGAGAACACCGACAGCAAACCGACCAACCACACCAAGGAGCCGATCAACGCCGCCGCCTTGCCGCGCTTGAGACCGGCATCGGTGCAGATCGCCACCAACGGCTCGGCCAGATTGATCGATGAGGTCCAGGTCGCCAGCAACAACAGCAGGAAGAAAACGCCCAGCCACAACGGCCCGCCCGGCAGGTCCGAAAAAGCAATGGGCAAGGTCACGAACATCAATCCCGGCCCCTCGGCGGGATCCATACCCTGCGAGAACACCACCGAGAAAATCGCGATGCCCGCCAGCAGCGCCACGGCGACATCCAACACCGCCACCGCCGCCACGGCACGCGGCAGACTCTGATGATCGGGCATGTAGGCACCATAGGCCATCAGCGCGCAGGCGCCTACCGCCAGGGTAAAGAAGGCGTGCCCCATGGCATTGAGCACCACGCTCAAGGTGATAGCCTCGAGATCGGGGGTGAATAGCCACGCCATCGCGGTGCCGAAACCGTCGGTGGTCACGGCGTAACCGACCAGCACCACCAGCAGGATGTAGAGTAGTGGCATCAACAGGTTATTGAGCCGTTCCAGGCCGCCTGAAATACCCGCCGCGACCACCGACATGGTCAGCAATATGAACAACGTATGGTTAAACGTCATACGTAATGGATCGGCGAGGAAGGCATCGAAACTGGCGCCGATCTCATCCGGCGTGCGGCCGCTGAAGTTGCCATTCACCGACTCGATCAAATACTCGATCGACCACCCCGAGACCACCGAATAGAACGACAGGATGAAGAACACCGTCACGGCCCCGAATAGCCCCAACCAGCGCCAATGCGGCGATACCCCCGCCTGGCGCGCCAGATGCGCCAGGGCATGCATCGGCCCGCGGCGTCCGGCACGCCCCACGAGGATCTCGGCCATCATGATCGGCAGCCCCAGGATCAGCACGAACACCACATACAGCAGCAGGAATACCGCTCCGCCGTTTTCGCCCGTCATGTAGGGAAAGCGCCAGATGTTGCCCAGGCCCACGGCCGCCCCGGTCACCGCAAGAATGAAGGCACGGCGCGACCCCCAGCGTTCCAGCGTTTCACTCATGGTGTTACACCCTTCGTTACGACCTGGCGCCCCACACGGCGCCGAAAGCGCCAAGCCTAGCAGGCGCGCGGTTGGCGGCCAATCGCATTGACATTGAAAGCAGCCGGGCCCACCCCCACTTATGCTTCATTCACACGTTCATATCGAGGTGCCCATGTCACGCAACCCCTTGCTCGAATCGCATGTTCTGCCGCCATTCGATGACATCCAGCCCGAGCATGTAGTGCCGGCCATCGAGCAGCTTCTGGCGGAGAATCGCCGTGACATCGAGGCCCTCGCCAACCAGTCGCAGATCAGTTGGGAGCGCCTCGCAGCGCCGCTCGAGGCACTCAACGACCGCCTCTCGCAGGCCTGGTCGCCGGTATCGCACCTCAATTCCACCATGAATAACGAAGCGCTGCGCGAAGCCTATCAAGCGTGTCTCGCCATGCTCTCCGACTACAGCACTTGGCTGGGCCAGCATCAGGGGCTGTTCGAGGCCTTCACGCGACTCAAGGAAAGCGATGAATACGCACATCTCGAGGAGGGCCAGCAGCGCTCCATCGACAATACCCTGCGCGACTTCCGTCTCGCCGGGGTCGATCTACCCGAAGAAGAGAAGCGCCGCTACGGCGAGATTCAAGCGCGCCTGTCGGAACTGGCCAACACGTTCTCCAATCATGTGCTCGACGCCACCCAGGCATGGCACAAGGACTTACCCGACGATGCGCGCCTTGGGGGGCTGCCGGACAGCGCCCTGGCCACGCTCAAGGCCAACGCCGAAGCCAAGGACGTCGAGGGATACCGCATCACGCTCGACTTCCCCAGCTTCTACCCGGTGCTCTCATTCGCCGACGACCGCGCGCTACGCGAAGAAGTCTATACCGCCTTCGTGACCCGTGCCTCGGACAAGGGCCCACACGCCGGGCGTTTCGACAACGCCCCGATCATCGAGGAAACGCTGCGCCTGCGTCGTGAACTGGCCGAACTGCTCGGCTTCGACACCTATGCCGACTATTCGCTGGCCACCAAGATGGCCGACTCGCCCCAGCAGGTACTGGGCTTTCTCGGCGATCTGGCCGATCGCGCACATCCCCAGGCACAGCGCGAGTTCAATGAACTCGAGGCCTTCGCCCGCGAATCGCTGGGGCTCGAGACGCTCATGCCGTGGGATATCGGCTATGCCAGCGAGAAGCTGCGCGAGGCACGCTATGCCATCTCGCAAGAACAGCTGCGCCCCTATTTCCCGGCCCCCAAGGTGATCGAGGGCCTGTTCCAGGTTACCGGTACGCTGTACGGCATTCGCTTCGCCGAGCGTGACGACGTGCCGCGCTATCACCCGGACGTGCGCTACTTCGAGATCCTCGACGGTGATACGCCCATCGCCGGCTTCTACCTCGACCTTTACGCCCGCGAAGGCAAGCGTGGCGGTGCCTGGATGGACGAATGCCGTGTGCGTCGCACCCGCGAGGACGGCAATCTGCAGTTGCCCGTCGCCTACCTGACCTGCAATTTCACGCGCCCAGTGGGCGGTAAGCCGGCGCTGCTTACCCATGACGAAGTGCTGACGCTGTTCCACGAATTCGGCCACGGCCTGCACCACATGCTGACGCGTCAAACGGTTGCCGATGTGTCCGGCATCAATGGTGTCGCCTGGGATGCCGTCGAGCTGCCCAGTCAGTTCATGGAAAACTTCTGCTGGGAGCGCGAGGGGCTGGACATGATCGCCGCCCATGTGGATACCGGCGAAAAACTGCCCGACGCCTTGCTCGACAAGCTGCAGGCTGCACGCAACTTCCAGTCAGCCATGGGCATGATGCGCCAACTCGAGTTGTCGCTGTTCGACTTCCGCCTGCACCATGAACTCGAAGCGCCCGATGCCGGCGAGGTCCAGGCTCTGCTCGACGACGTACGCGACAAGACCACCGTCACGCCACGCGTCGATTTCAATCGCTTCCAGAACGGCTTCGGGCATATCTTCGCCGGTGGCTACGCGGCGGGCTATTACAGCTACAAGTGGGCCGAAGTGCTCTCGGCGGATGCCTACAGCGCCTTCGAGGAAGCCGGCATCTTCGATGCCACGACGGGCCAGCGGTTCCGTCAGGAAATCCTCGAGCGCGGTGGTTCACGTGACGCCGCCGTCTTGTTCGAAGCCTTTCGGGGGCGTGCACCGAGCATCGAACCGCTACTGCGCCACTCCGGCATCGAAAATGCCGACGCGGCCTGACAGCGCGTTCAAGCCCAACTTTCGACCGGGCCGCGCGCCCGGTTGCCGTTTCAAGAGGAGTGCGTGATGACGGCTACCCCCAAGCGTTTCATCGCCGGCGCCATCTGCCCGCGTTGCGCGGCCATGGATCGCATCCTTGCCTGGGAGCAGAACGGCATCCGCTATCGGGAATGCGTGTCCTGCGATTACCTGGAGCAGCTGGCCATCGATGAAAATGGCTTCGCCGAAGACCTCGCCACGCGCGTCAACCAGCCACGCGAAGACGATACATCCGACGACATCCAAACCGTACGCCTAATCGATCCGAGTGACGGCAAGACGCACTGATCGCGGACCACGCCGCACCGCCGCGGTATAAAGCAAGACGCATAAAAAAGGCTCCCGCTGGGGAGCCTTTTCGTTACCTACGTGACCGATAGTGCTATCAATCAGACAAGGTGCCGCACGCGACACGCTTGCCGCCGCCGCCCAGTTTTGGCTCGTCGGAGTAATTGTCGCCACCGGCATGAATCATCAAAGCACGGCCATCCAAATCGGAGGCTTCAAGACGCGGCGCCAAGACCGGTGTCGTGGCGTTGCCATCCTCATCGACCATCAGCACCGGCAAGTCACCGAGATGCCCTTCCGCGTAGGGGCCCTGGTGCGTGCCCGTGTCTTCGGGGTCGTAGTGACCGCCAGCGGCGCCGCCCGGCACCGTTTCACCGTCTTTTTCCGCGGGCTGACAACTCGGGTTCATGTGCACGTGGAAGCCGTGCATACCCGGTTCGAGGCCTGAAAGCTCCGGTGTGAGCAGCAGGCCGTGATCGGTGTCCTCGAGGGTCACGCTGCCCACGCTGTCGCCGGTTCCCTGGGCATCGACCTGGTGCATCTCAATGTCATGTTGCGCTGCCTGGGCGCTTCCCAGCATCAACAGGGCACTGCCGATACCGAGCGCAATACGAGGGGTACGTAGCATGCCTTTCTCCTATCCGTGGGTGAGACGTCTACCTCTCTCAGGCTAGATGAAGAGCACGCTAGACGCCATGCATCAGGCTATCGCAGCGTAGGTTGTCGAGCACTCGCAGCGCCGGCGTCGCCTGGTTGAGCGTATAGAAATGCAGCCCCGGGGCACCGCCGTCGAGTAGACGCTGGCAAAGGTTCGACACCACCTCCTCGCCGAAGGCTTGGATGCTCTCGCTATCGTCACCATAGGCCTCGAGCTGCTTGCGGATCCAACGCGGAATGTCCGCCCCGCAAGCATCCGAGAAACGCGCCAGCTTAGTGTAATTGCTGATCGGCATGATGCCCGGCACGATCGGCGCTTCGACCCCTTGCGCGCGGGCCCGCTCGAGGAAATGGAAGTAGGCGTCGGCACTGAAGAAGTACTGCGTGATGGCGAGATCGGCACCGGCCTGCATCTTGCGCACGAAATTCTGCAGATCATGCTCGTAGCTGGGTGCCTGAGGATGCACTTCGGGATACGCCGCCACCGCAATCTGGAAATGATCGCCAGTTTCCTTACGGATGAACTCGACCAGCTCGTTGGCGTAACGCAGCTCGCCCATGCCCCCCATCCCCGAGGGCAGGTCACCGCGCAGCGCCACCAGATTGGTGATTCCCGCTTCACGGAAACTCTCCAGACGCTCGCGCAATTCGCCCTTGTCGCTGCCGATGCAGGACAGGTGCGGCGCCGTGTCGATGCCACACTGGCGCACCGACTTGACGGTCTCGAAGGTCCGAGCCTGCGTCGAGCCCCCGGCGCCGTAGGTGACCGAGAAAAAACGCGGACGCCGCTCAGCCAGCGTGTCACGCACGCCTTTCAGCTTTTCCCGCCCAGCATCGGTATTGGGCGGAAAGAATTCGAAGCTGATGCCCAACGGATGTTCGCGAGTGCTCATCGTACAACCCTCTTCATGACATGGCGCGACCGACATCGGGTCACGTTGGTATTCGATGCCGCGCATTCTGCCGTGCCCCATCCACGCTGACCAATGAAAGTTTCGCGGCTTGGCATTAATCCGGGTCATAACGCACGGTCAGACGCTGCATGGCTCAGGGGTGCGTAGTCGACGTGACCTGGCAATCTCCACCGGTCAGGCACGCCTCACCTTCGACTTGCAAGGTGGCATGGCTGATCCCGAAGCGTTCCTGCAAGCGCGCATAGGCAGCCTGAAGCATCACCTGGTGCGACATGTCATCGCGCACCACCAGATGCAGACTCAGTAGTGGATCCTGCGGCGTCAGCCCCCAGACATGCAGGTCATGCACACTCACCACACCCTCGATGTCTTCCAGGGCCGTTCGAATCTTGTCGACATCGACGCCTTCCGGCGTTCCTTCGAGCAGGGTATGGGTCGAGCGGCGCAGAATTTTCCAGGCGGCGCGCAGAATCAAGGCCGCAGCCAGCACGGAGAGCAACGGGTCAATGGGCGTCCATCCGGTCAACATGATCACCAGCGAGGCCACAATCGCCGCCACCGATCCCAGCAGATCGCCCATGACGTGCAAAAGCGCTCCACGCAGGTTGAGGTTCTCCTGATCCCCTCCGTGCAGGATCTTGAATACCACGAGATTTACCAACAAGCCGAGGATCGCGATGGTCATCATCGGTCCGGCCAGCACCTCTATCGGCTGCGTGAAACGTTCGATGGCCGCGATGAATATCCACACCGCGATCCCCAGCAACGTCAGTCCATTGATGAAGGCCGCCAACACCTGAAAGCGCTGGTAGCCGAAAGTACGCCGCTTGTCCGGTGCCTTGCCCCCCATGTAGAAGGCGAACAACGCCAGCCCCAGCGAAAAGCTGTCGCTGAACATGTGCCCGGCATCGGCCAGCAACGCCAGCGAGCCCGACACCCAGCCGCCAATTGCCTCCGCCAACATGAAACCGGCGGTCAAGTACATGGCCCACTTGACGCGCTTGGCGCTATCCGCTGTGACCGTGGGCGCGTGGTCGTGGTCGTGGTCGTGGTCGTGATGATCATGCGCCGCATGATCGTGACCGGAAGTCGAATGTCCCATGCCGTCCTGCCTCTGAGTGGCTTTCCTCCAGTGTAATGTCTGGAGTGGACTTCAGGGTCAATCCGTCGATCTTGTGCCACGTATAGGCACGCGTAACCAGCCACTGCCGATGAGCATGCCCAGCGTGATCAGGCCTGCCGCCAGCACTAGCCAGGCGGTTGCCGAGGCATAACCGGTCGCGATCAACACCAGAGTGGATAGCAGAGGCGTAAAATAGGCCAGCAGCCCTAGCAAGCGCAGATCGCCATGCTTGACGCCCACATCCCAAGTAAAGAAAGCACTACCCACCGGGCCGAGGCCCAAGCCGATCACGCCCAGCCATCCGATGCCTTGCGGCCACCGTGAGGGCTCGAACAACCAGTGACACAACGCCGCCAGCACGGCCGTCGCCAGGCAGAATCCGCCCACGGCCGCCGTGGGCACCGCGCGATTGGCGCGCGAGAGCACCGAGTAACCGCTCCACAGGAAGGCGCAGGCAAAGGCAGCGACGTAGCCCACGGCGCTACCCGAGGCACTGACATCGCCTCCCACCAGCAAGGCAGCGCCCACGAAGCCCAACAGCGCTCCCACGACGTGACGTGCACGCAGTCGCTCGCCAGGCAGCAGCGCCACGAACAACACAATCAAAAGCGGCCATAGATAGCTGATCAACCCGGCATTGGCCGGCGGTGCATTCTGCTGGGCGATGAAGTACAAGGCGTGATAGCCGAACAGCCCGCCGACACCCAACGCCCAGACGCGCGGCGGCTGACGCAGCGGCGCCCGCAGCGACTCGCCGCGTAGTCGCAACCAGGCCATGAAGCACACGAACGCCAGACCGAACGCCAACGCAGTGAGCAAAAACGGCGGCACCGGCCCCGCCAATTGCGTTAACGCCGCCAGCAATGCCCAATTGAGTACCGTGGTGGCACCGATCAAGGTGGCCCGGCGAGACGCGGACGACTCGAGTGACATGTCGACTCCCCTTGCAGATGCGAACGTTCGCTCAGCCTGCCATGCGCGCGACCCGCAAACTTGTCGAATCCTGACCCGAGGACTACCGCATTAGGTGCATTACAAGCGCCTCAGGGACAGGTCAAAGCGAGGGCTGCCCAACAAGGCGCATAACGGGCATCATGGGCGTTCATTATCAGGAATGCCGCATGTCTCAAGTCGACCTTTCTCAACCGCTATGGATGCTGCTGATCTTCGTGGCACTGGGCTGGCTCTGCGCGCGGCGTCTCGCCGTCGATCCACGTCCCATCGCCACGCTGTTGATCTATCTCATCGCACCGCTGACGTTCTTTCGCGGGCTCTATCTGGGCGAGCCCTCACCGGCCTTGCTGGGTCTGACGGCGGGCATGTTCGCGCTGGCAAGCCTACTGTGCCTGGCCACCCACGCCGTCGTGCGGCGTTACTTCGCCCCGCAGGAAGCCGCGCTGTTGGCATTTTCCGCCGGCACCGGCAACACCGGTTACTTCGGGCTGCCCCTGGCCATGGCGTTACTCCCGCCGGAGGGCGTCGCCGCCTACCTGTTCTGCCTGCTAGGCGTCACGCTCTTCGAATTCAGCGTGGGCTTTTACATCAGCGCCCGAGGTCAATTCTCGGTCCGCGAGAGCCTTGGCAAGATCGTCCGCTTGCCGTTGCTCTATGCCTTCATCGCCGCCCTGCTCGCCTATCATCTGCCCTGGTCGGTGCCCGGCGCGGTGATCGAAGGGCTCGACTACTTCCGTGCTAGCTATACCGTACTCGGCATGATGATCATCGGCATGACGCTGGGCGGCGTCTCGATGCGCGCATTCGACGGGCGCTTTTTGGGTATCTGCATCGCCGCGCGCTATGTGATGTGGCCCTTGGTGATGCTAGGCCTGGTGCTCGTCCTGCAAGCGACAATGGGCATTTCGGCGACGCTGGCCGGCGCACTGCTGTTGCTGGGCGTGGTGCCCATGGCGGCCAATGTCGTGGTCATCGCCATGGAGCTCAACATCCGCCCCGCCAAGGGCGCCATCGCCGTGCTGCTGACGACCGTGGCAGCGCCGCTGATCATTCCGCCCTATCTCGACGTTCTCTGGCGAATCGCAGGACTCGGTTAGCGTAACGGCTATCATCAACCTGCCGACTGGCGACGCTGCCGCCACTCACGTGGTGACAACGCATGGCGTGCGCGAAAGGCACGCGAAAAATGCGCGCTGTCGTGAAAGCCGCATGCCTGGGCGATCTCGGTAAGGGGGCGATGGACATCCTGCATCAGCGTGCAGGCGCGTTGAAGACGACGCTCTATCAGCCAGGCATGCGGCGAGGAACCGGTGAGGGTGCGAAAACGCCGCGCGAACGCCGCCTCCGCCATGTGGCAGCGCGCCGCCCAGTCGCGTACACGCCAGGGGGCCGCCAGATCCGCCTCGACCTCCGGCAACAAACGCAGTAAGCGCAAGCGCGGCTCGGTACGCGTCATGCGCCCCATATCGAGCAGCGCATGGAGCCGCCTCGCCAGCACCTCGGGACGCGCGTCGACGAGAGCGGGGATATCCGCGTGCACGGTCGACGGCAAGCGGCGCGATGTGACATCGCCAAACCCCGCCGCCTCGCACCACGCGACGGGCAGATCGAGTACCAGCGTACGGTTGTGCCTCGGCGCCAGATAGTGGTGCTCGTCGCCGCTATCGATAGTGACGAGCCGCCCCGTATCCACGTGCGCACCACGCCCACCCGTTTCCAGCTCGACAACACCCTCAAGTCCGATCAGCCACTGATGAAAGCCATGGCGATCGGTCAGCACCCGGTCTGGGTAGCGGCGTGTCTCGGCGGTGGGCAGTAAGCATTCATTCGACATGGCAACGGCTCATCTCAATCGGCCAGGGCCCATCCGGCCGCGCCATAGACGCCGGCGCCGACCAACGTGGCTAACCCTACGTTAGGCGTCAAACGCTGCACCAGCAACACCGCCGCCGCGCCCAGTGCCAAGCGCACCCCGCCACGCCAGTGCGGCGCCTGCCACCATAGATCGCTCATCGATAGGACGATCAAAGCCGCAATAGCGGCAAGCCCCAGCGCCCCGAGAAAGCGGCTCAGCCTGCCCTCACCACGCGCCAGGTGCGTCCCAAAAAGCAGCGGCAGATAACGTATCAGAAACGTGCCCGCTCCCGCCGCGATCACGATGCTCCACCATGTCATGTCGTCGCCTCCTGAGAGCATTGGGTACGGGATCGACGGCTACCCACCAAGGCACCTGCCAGCATGCCGACCAGCATGGCGACATGCCCCGGCCACCACACCATTCCCAACAGCGTGGCGCCGGCTGCCGCCACCACCACCGGCCATCGCGCGCGACGCCACGCCTGCGCCAGCAAGGCCAAAAAGAGCGCCGGGAGCACGAAGTCGAGCGCCTGCGCCACGTAGCCGCCATCGCTTGCCCATCCCGCCCCGACACCGGCCCCCAGTGCCGTACCGCCGACCCAGGCCAGATAAGCGCCCGCGGCGAGTCCGAGGCACCAGGCTGGCTCGAGAGGCCGCGACGTTCCCTTGGACATCGCCGTGGCGAAGACTTCATCGGTCAGCCCGAAGGCCAGCCAGGGCGCTAGGCGACGCGGTAGTGCCACAAGGCGTGTCGCCAGGGCCGGACCATAGAACAGGTGGCGCAGGTTCATCATCAATACCGCCGACAACACCACGAGCCCGCTACTACCCGCCGCCATCATCGCCACCATCACGAACTGGCTGGCGCCGGCGAAGACCAGCAACGAAATACCCACGGCCTGCCATGGCGTCAGCCCAGACTGCACGGCTATAACCCCGAACGAGAACGCGATCGGCGCATAGCCGACGACCAGCGACAGACTCTCGCGCAAGCCTTGGCCGGCTGAGCGCCAGGACGTCGAGATTGCCCGTTCGGGATTCATTGAGCCACCTCGTCATGCGGATACACGATGCTGACCACGAGCCGTGTGGTGTCCAGCAGGGCTTCATAGCGATGCTCGACATCCGCCGCGAACTCGTGCCCTTCACCCGGCCGGCAAACGGCCAGCGCATGGAGCGCCCCCACGCGCAACGTGCCCTCGATTACCATGACATGCTCCCGCACGCCTCGCGGATGCGCTCGCGAGGTTTTCATTTCCCCCGGCGCTAGTCGCATGAAGTAGACCTCCACTCGAGGTGACTGCTGCCCGCGCATCATCAATTGCACATCGCCGCCACCAGGTTCGCTGACGGTCATGCCATCTTCGCCCTCGGCGAGCAGCTCACTGAAAGCCACGCCCAACGTATTCGCGAGCGTCCAGAGCGTTTCGATGGTGGGGTTGCCCTTGCCGGCTTCGAGTTGCGAGAGCGTCGATTTGCTGATTGCGGCCCGCTCGGCCAGCGCGCTCAATGAATAACCCCGCATCTCGCGGAGGCGGCGCAAGTTGGCAACAATGACAGGACTCGGTGATGGCATGGCGTGTTCACCATAAAGAACGCTTCCGTTCTTTTTAACGAACGGCAGGCTAAAAAACAAGGGCGCCGGCTGGCGCCCCTGATTATCAATACGCATTATCGACATGCGCAGTCGCACCCGCCTGTCACGCCGTCTCGGGTTGCGTCTTCTTGGCCAGCAGGAACAAGAGGGCCGTAATTGCCGCACCGACGATATCGCTGATCAAGCCAGGATAGATCAGTGTCAGCGCCCCAACGGCTGCCAGCAGACGCCAGAACGGATTGAGCGGCCGACGCAGATAGCCTTCCACCGCCACGGCCAGCAACAAGACGCCAACCACACCGGTAACGATCACCCACAGGATATTGCCCAGCGTAGCGTCAATCATCAACATGCTGTGCGCGAACACGAACATGTAGGGCACCACGAACCCGGCGACAGCCAGTTTCATGGCCTGGAAGCCCGTGGCATTGGGCGATCCACCGCTGATGCCGGCGCCGGCATAGGCGGCCAGAGCCACCGGCGGGGTCAGGTTGGCGAACAACCCGAAATAGAACACGAACATGTGCGCCACGAAAATCGCCGTCTCGTTACTACCCGCCAATTCACGGAACAACGGCAGGTTGAGCAGGATCGGCGCCGCCATGGTACTGGTGATGATGTAGGTGGGAATGCTCGGCAGCCCCATCCCTAGCACGATGGACGCGATCATGGTCAGAAACAGCGTAACCAGAAGCTGAATCATGGGGATCGGAATCTGCTGCCCCAGAGTGACCACGGCATCGGCAGCGTCCAGGGCGATGCCCGTGAGCGTGGCGATACCCACGATGATGCCCACCGCACCACAGGCGACCGCCACCGGAATGGCATTGCGTACGCCATCGTGCATGGCATCACGGCACTCGGCGATATCCATTTTTTCCGCTACCAGGCCGAGCTTGGCACGCACGGCGTTGAGCGCCACCGGCACCGCAATGATCAGGAACAGTGACCAGCGACTGACCGGCATATTGGGTTGTGCATAACCGGCAAACAACGCGCGCAATTGCGGCTCGAAGATCAAAAGCGCCAGAATGGCGCTGACACCCACGGTGACTCGGCGCGTGCCGCAGATCAGCACGGTGGCGGCAATCAACCAAAAGGCTGCAAAGAACGGCGCCCGGCCATCGAACAGCAACCACAGCAATACCACCATCGGCACCAGAAGATGACCGCGCTTGAGCATCACGGCCTTGAGCGGCGTCAGCTCGGAGCGTGGAATCCCTTCGAGACCATTGCGCAGGGCACGCAGGTGCACCTGGAACAACACGCCCAGATAGAACAGCAAGGCGGGAATGATCCCGGCCAGGACCACCTGGGTATAAGGCACCGAAAGGACTTCCGCCATGATGAAGGCAGCCGCGCCCATGATCGGCGGTAGAATCTGTCCGCCGACACTCGCCGAGGCCTCGACGGCGCCCGCGAAATTCGGCTTGTAGCCGGTACGCTTCATCAACGGAATGGTGAACGCGCCGGTGGTCACCACATTGGCGATCGCCGAACCGTTGATCGAGCCCAGAAAGCCGCTGGCGATGACCGCCACCTTGGCCGGCCCGCCGCGTGTATGGCCCGCCACGGCAAGCGCCAGGTCATTGAACAGCTGCCCTAGCCCCGACTTGCCCAGGAAGGCACCGAACAAAATGAACAAAATGATATAGCTGGCCGATACGCCGATGGCGGTACCCAGCAAGCCCTCGGTGATGAACACCAGATGCGACATGATCTGGCGGCAGGTGGCCAAGATGACCGACTCGTTCAACTGCGGATAGAACGACAACTTGGCGTAAAAACCGTAGACCAGGAAAATCGTCGCCAGCAGCGTCAATCCCCACCCCGTCGCGCGCCTGGTGGCATCGAGCACCAGCAGAATGGCCAGAAAGCCCACCAGCATATCGACGTCGTTGATGCGTCCCGCCGAGGCAATGACGCGATCGGACACCATCAGCATGTAAACGCCGACACCAAACGCCAGCACCGCCAGAATGGCATCCCCCCAAGGCACCCGGTCACGCGCGCCCTTGCGGGTCAACGGGTAGAGAATGAACGTCAGGCCCAGCAGGGTATACAGGTGGATGCTGCGCTGTGCCACATCGACCAGCGGTCCCGCGAACGAGGTATAAAGGTGAAATAGCGCCAGCAATACCGCCAGTCCGGTGACGAATTTGATCACCATCCCCGGCAACGCATCGCGTACCAAACTTTCACGGTCAAACTTTTCCAGCGCTTCCTGGACCGCCTTGTCATCATCGGCGGCTGGTGCACTTTTATCTTGAGACATAGGGATCTTCATCCTCGCAAGGCGAGTCATTACGACAACCAGGGGCGCACCAATGCTGGCAATACTCGCCAGAGGGGGGCCCTGCGGACGCTAAATGTGTAAATCGGCGGCGGAGAGGCATGCGATAACGCGAACATATGCCCGGCATAGCGCATGCGATAATGCTCAGCGGGGGCTGCCTGCACGGCGAGAGGATCAACGACGCGGTCGATGCCCGTCATCACCACCCAGCCATCCTCGAGGTGTGTTTCCTTACCCGCCGATGCCGGTACGCCTGCCCCAAAGGTTTTGAAACGAGTGCCTGTGATCTCGATCGCGCCACCTTCGGTCACCTCGAACCACTCTTCCCAGTCTTCCTTCTCGACCGAGTGCGTCCAGCGCAAAGTGAATGATGTCCCTTCCCAGCCCGGGAAGGCATAGCGCCATTGCGACCCTTCGCGTACCGCCAACCAAGGCCATGGATACAACACGGTGGCGATCACCATGATCGCCACCGTTGCGATACTCAGCCAGATTTTACGCATTACGAGTACGCGTCATGGCCTGCCAAGAACGAAAGAACTCCGGCTCAGGATTGCGGCTCCTTGTCCTGGGCATTCTCACTACCACTGGCTTCGCTACCCTCGGCGGCCTCGACGTTATCTTCTGGCGTATCGGCACTGGTCTGTTTGGACTTGTCCACGCCATCACCGGCATCTGCGCTCGAACTGTCACCGCTGCTCGAACTGTCGCCGTTGGAAGTGAGCGTTTCGTAGAAGGCTTCAGCGCCCGGATGCACCGGCGCCACCAGGTTCTGATTCATGGTGTCGGGTTCGAACTGCTTGAGAGCGCCGACCGAAACGTTCTCGGAGTTGAGGTAATCATGGAAGCGCTGGGTCAGCTCCTCGGCGACGTCATCGCGCATATCGCCGCTGACGATCAACATGTTGCGGATCGCCACGGTGTCGACTTCTTCGCCGAGGTCATAACGCTCGGGCGCGCCCGCCGGCAGCGTATACGTCTCGTAATATGGGTAGGCTTCCAGCAGCTTGTCCGCCACGTCACCGCTCACCGGCACGAAGGTGATGTCGGTGCTTTGCATCAATCCGGTGATGCTCGAGTTAGGCACGCCAGACGTGAAGAAAGCCGCGTCCAGGTTGCCGTTGCTCATGCTGGTCACGCTATCGGCATACCCGGTATGGCTGACCTGAGCCAGGTCGTCATAGCTCAGGTCGGCGGATTCGATCACCTTGGCGGCACTCTGCTCGACGCCGGAGCCAACCTTGCCCACACCGACGCGCTTGCCTTCGAGATCAGCAATGCTCTCGATACCACTGTCCTCGGTGGCCACGACCTGCACCACGTTGGGATAAAGCCCGGCGAGCGCCTGGATATCGGCGGGCTGACCATCGAACTGGTTTTCGCCGTTGACGGCATCGTAGGCGACATCGCTCATCACGATGGCGATCTGGTTGAGACCATCAGTGATGTTGTTGATGTTCTGCACGGACGCGCCGGTGGAGACGACCTGAACGCCATCGACGAGATCACTGGCTTCGAAGACACCCTTCAAGGCGCCGCCGATGGGATAGTAGGTGCCACCCGTACCACCGGTGCCAAAGATCAGGCTGACCGGATCGGCACTCGCGGTCTGCGTGTCGCCCTCGCCATTGGTGTCACTGGCCTCGCCCGAGGCCTGTTCTTCGGACGCCTGCGAGCTCGACTCGCCGTTTTGCGTCGCCTCCTCGCTCTCGGAGTCACTCCCGTCGTCACCGCAGCCGGCCAACAGGGCACCGGAAAGGCCCAACGCCGCGACCAACACGCCTGTGCGTAACATCATTATTCACCCCGTCATTTGAACGTCATCGACTCATTCGGCCGAAGAAAAACTCAACACGATGAAGGATAGAGTAGGGAACACCCGGCGCCGATACCATGCCTGAACTGGCAACTACTACCAAAGTCTAATTCTGTTTGGAGTCTTGAGACAAGATGTGCTGAACCAGGCGACCGATCGTCAGCCCCTGAGCCAGAATCGAAAAGAGAACAATGATGTAGGTCACCATCACGATGGTGTTGCGATAGTCGCTCTCGGGCAGCCCCAGCGCCAGCGCCACCGAGATGCCGCCGCGCAGCCCACCCCAGGTGAGCACTCTTGTGGTCCCGCGACGATAAGGCACCCAACGCCTCAATACGATCATGGGGAGGCCAATAGTGAGCAGGCGCGTCACCAGAATGACGCCTATTACCGGGCCCGCAACGATCAAATATGACCATTGAAAGGGAATCAGCAGTAATTCGAGTCCGATCAGCACGAACAACACCGCGTTAAGAATCTCGTCGATCAGTTCCCAAAAGCCGTCGACATAGCGACGGGTCGTGTCCGACATGGCATGTTCGCGGCCGCGATTACCGATGAACAGGCCGGCAATGACCATCGAGATCGGTCCCGAAACGTGCAGGTGCGTCGCCAGCGTATAGCCACCCAGTACCAGCGCCAGGCTGACCAGCACCTCGATCTGATACTGGTCGATGCTCTTCATCATCCAGTAGGCGATGTAACCCATGATCAGCCCGAGCAGAATGCCGCCGCCTGCCTCTTCCAGAAACAGCATCGCGGAATGTGTGACTGTCAGCGCCTCGGTCGCGGTCGCCGCCCCCAGCATCATGGTAAACACCACTACCGCGACGCCATCATTGAACAGGGATTCGCCGACGATCTTGATCTCCATATCCTCGGGCGCACCAGCACTGCGCATGATGCCGAGCACGGCAATCGGGTCCGTTGGCGAGATCAACGCCCCGAAGACCAGACAGTAGAGATAAGGCACCGCCATATGGAAAGTGCCAAAGAGCCACCACGCTGCACTGCCAATCGCCACGGTCGAGATCACCACGCCAATGGTGGCCAGAAAGCCTATCGAATAGCGATAGCGTTTGAGCTTGTGAAAATCGACGTGCAACGCACCGGCAAACAGCAGAAACGACAGCAT
Organism: Chromohalobacter beijerinckii; assembly: GCF_023061185.1. GTDB lineage: Bacteria > Pseudomonadota > Gammaproteobacteria > Pseudomonadales > Halomonadaceae > Chromohalobacter > Chromohalobacter beijerinckii. The sequence continues at coordinate 78,625 of NZ_JAKGAK010000010.1, read as the reverse complement.
GCCGTCCATCAGCAAGACATTGAAGTTTATCTGGCCCAGCCAGGCTTCGGCCCAATCGGTAATGCCATCGAAACCGAAGTGGCTCAATACAATCAGCAACACCGACGCCAACAGCGATATGAACATCACGCCGATTGTTGCCGGTAACTTGACGAAGCGGTAGTTGAACCACGCAAAAAGCGCGGTGATCGTAATGAAGACTGCTGCGATTTCCAGCATGCAAGGACTTCCCTGTCGCCGACGACCATGGCGAATTGTCGATGGAACTCTCACCTCTATCCTTTAACGATAGAGGCTCTTGAGGGAGGCGACCATGACGCGGATTCATTGCGCCGGTAATTGAACAAAAAAGCGGACCCGAGACTCCGGATCCGCTATGCCGTCATACCGTCGCTTGTCGATCAAGCCTCAGATGTCGGCTCTTATTCCAGTAGGCTTCCCATCACAGACCAGCCGCCTTCCGCAGGGCTTCGGCGCGGTCGGTCTTCTCCCAGGGGAAGGCCGTGAAGGTCTCGGTCTGCTGCTTGCCGTTGGCATCGGTCCAGGTGTAGCTATGCTCGAACGGCTCGCGGCCGAAGTGTCCGTAAGCCGCCGTGAGTTGATACATGGGATGCAGCAGATTGAGCATGCTGGTAATCGCGTTCGGGCGCAGGTCGAAGTGCTCACGGACCAGCTCGACGATCTTGGCATCGCTGATCTTGCCGGTACCGAAGGTATCCACCGAGACGGACGTTGGCTCGGCCACGCCGATGGCGTAGGAGATCTGAATCTCGCAGCGCTCGGCGAGACCGGCGGCGACGATATTCTTGGCCACGTAACGTCCTGCATAGGCAGCACTGCGGTCGACCTTGGACGGATCCTTGCCCGAGAACGCTCCGCCACCATGGCGTGCCATGCCGCCATAGGTATCGACGATGATCTTGCGCCCCGTCAGGCCGCAGTCGCCCACCGGGCCACCGATAACGAAGTTGCCGGTCGGGTTGATGTGGTACTTGGTGTTCTCGGTCAACCACTCGGCGGGAATCACCTCTTCGATGATCTCGCGCTTGATCATATCGCGCAGTTCATCCTGGTCGATGTCCGGATCATGCTGAGTGGAAAGCACGATGGCATCAACGCTGCACGGCTTGCCTTGAGCGTCGTAGCGGAAAGTCAGCTGGCTCTTGGCGTCTGGACGCAGCCACGTCAACAAGCCGTGCTTGCGCAACTCGGCCTGGCGTTCCACTAGACGGTGAGAATAGTGAATCGGCGCCGGCATATAGGATTCGGTCTCGTCGGTAGCGTAGCCGAACATCAACCCCTGGTCGCCCGCGCCCTGATCTTCGGGCTTGCTGCGATCGACGCCTTGGGCGATATCCACGCTCTGCTTACCGATCAGATTGAGCACGCCACAGGTGTTTCCATCGAAGCCTACTTCCGAGGAGGTATAACCGATGTCATTGATGACGTTACGCACCAAGTCTTCCAGATCCACCCAGGCGGACGTGGTAATCTCGCCGGCGACGATGGCGACACCGGTCTTGACCATGGTTTCACAGGCCACGCGCGCCTGCTTGTCGCGGGCGATGATGGCATCCAGTACCGCGTCGGAAATCTGATCGGCGATCTTGTCCGGGTGCCCCTCGGAGACGGACTCGGAAGTAAACAGGGAGTATTCGCTCATGGCGTCCTCGACTCTCTCAATCACATGCTGGCGAGCCGGAACACGACCGCCATCATTAAGGAGATGAAATTACGCCGTCAGCCGATGGCGATGTCGGCACGACGCATGACAGGTCCGGCGCGAGACGAGGCCGGCTCGGGGGTGCAAAGTTTACACGCTGGATGACTAGCTGCCTAGCGATTGGCCCTCGGCGACATTTGATGCCACGTGGCTTCTCGGCGACAATACCGGACCGAATCCCGGGGCCCGCACAGGCGGCGCCCCGCGCTCGATATCGGCGGCGTAGGAAAGAGTGAAGAAAACCGAACACGCGCTCACGCGCCGGGGCTCTTTCCTACGCCGCTTTACCCGATGCCGCAGGCGAGGAGCTAGCCAATGCCGTCCCGTTTCGAAATGGCCAATGCCATTCGTGCCCTATCCATGGATGCCGTCCAAAAGGCCAATTCCGGCCACCCCGGCGCCCCCATGGGCATGGCCGACATCGCGCAGGTGCTGTGGAATGACTACCTCGCGCACAACCCGGCCAATCCGCACTGGGCCAACCGCGACCGTTTCGTGCTTTCCAACGGGCACGGTTCGATGCTGCTCTACTCGCTTTTGCACCTGACGGGCTACGGCATTTCGCTGGAAGACTTGCAGAACTTCCGCCAGCTGCACTCGAAGACTGCCGGCCACCCGGAACTCGGCTACGCACCGGGCATCGAGACCACCACCGGACCACTGGGCCAGGGGCTGGCCAACGCCGTGGGCATGGCCATCGCCGAGCGCACCCTCGCCGCGCAATATAATCGCCCCGGCCATGCGATCGTCGACCACTACACCTATGTCTTCGTCGGCGATGGTTGCCTGATGGAAGGCATCTCGCATGAAGTTTCCTCGCTGGCCGGTACCCAGGGGTTGGGCAAGCTGATCGCCTTCTACGATGCCAACGGCATTTCCATCGACGGTGAAGTCGACGGCTGGTTCACCGACGATACCGCCAAACGCTTCGAAGCATACGGCTGGCACGTAGTGCCCAACGTCGACGGTCACGATCCCGAGGCGGTCAAAGCCGCCATCGAGCTGGCCCGCACCAACGACGATAAGCCTAGCATGATCATCTGCAAGACGATCATCGGCTTCGGCGCGCCCAACAAGCAGGGCAAGGAAGAAAGTCATGGCGCGGCATTGGGCGAAGACGAAGTCGCCGCCGCACGTGAACAGCTCGGCTGGCCGCATCCCCCGTTCCACGTGCCGGAAGACATCTACCAATCCTGGGACGCCACTCAGCGCGGCGGCGAGGCCGAAGCCGACTGGGACGCGCGTTTCGCGCGCTATCAGGCGGCCTACCCGGAAGAGGCCCGCGAGCTCGAACGTCGCCTCAAGGGCGAACTTCCGACTGCGCTTACCAGCGAAAAGCTCATCGAAGACGCCCAGGAAAAAGGCGAAAGCCTCGCTTCGCGCAAGGCATCGCTGGCATGCCTCAACGAGCTCGGCCCGCAACTGCCCGAACTGCTGGGCGGCAGCGCCGATTTGGCACCCTCCAACCTGACCTTCTGGAAAGGCGCCAAGGCCATCACGCAGTCCGAGCCCAGCGGCAACTACCTGCATTACGGCGTGCGCGAGTTCGGCATGGCCGCGATCATGAACGGCATCGCCCTACACGGCGGCTTCGTGCCCTACGGCGCTACCTTCCTGATCTTCATGGAATACATGCGCAATGCCGTGCGCATGGCAGCGCTGATGGGGCAACGAGTCATCCACGTCTTCACCCATGATTCCATCGGGTTGGGCGAAGACGGTCCGACGCACCAGCCGATCGAACAGCTCACTACGCTGCGCTCGACACCCAACCTCTCCACCTGGCGCCCCTGCGACGCCGTGGAAACTGCTGTCGCCTGGGACACCGCACTCAAGCGTCAGGCCGGCCCTTCGGCGCTGGTGCTCTCGCGCCAAGGCTTGCCCCATCAGGCCCGTGACAAGCAACAGTTGGCCAATATCGAGCGTGGTGGCTATGTCCTCAAGGACTGCGAAGGCACGCCCGCGTTGATCCTCATCGCCACCGGCTCCGAGGTCGGCCTGGCAATGGATGCCGCCGCCGAGCTGGAAAACGCCGGCACGCCGGTGCGCGTGGTCTCCATGCCCTCTACCGACACCTTCGACACTCAGGACGCCGATTACCGCGAATCGGTACTGCCACGTAACGTCACCGCACGCCTGGCCATCGAAGCCGCACATCGCGACTTCTGGTTCAAGTACGTAGGCATCGACGGCGGCATCGTCGGCATGACCACCTTCGGCGAATCCGCACCAGCGGGCGATTTGTTCAAGCACTTCGGCTTCACCGTCGATAACGTCGTCGATCAGGCCAAAGCGCTGTTGGCATAACGCGCCCGGCCTGGCGCCATTCGTCAGGTCTTTAATGACCGTCGCACAACGAAAACGCCCGGCAAGCATGGCTTGCCGGGCGTTTTTGTGTGGCCGCGTTACCGCGGCGTCTCGCCCAAGGTCAGTCGTCGAGATACGGGGCATGCAAGACACGGTCGGCATGGCCCAAGCGGTTGGCCGCCGTATTATGCTGATGCCAATACGGATACAGCAGCTCTGGGCGGCTGACTTTCTCGATGGCGGCGATCTCGTCGGGCTTGAGCGTGAGCTCGGCGCTCGCCAGGTTGTCCTTGAGCTGCTCATCCTTGCGGGCGCCGATCACCGCAGTGGAGACGCCGGGTCGGGTCAGCGTCCAGGCCAGCGCTACCTGGGCGGCGGACACGCCGTGCCCATCGGCGACTTCGACCAGCGTATCGATCAAGTCGAAGAGCTTTTCCTCGTCATGGATCGGTGGCTCGGTCCAGCCTTGGCTGAAGCGCGTGCCATCGGGATTGCGCTGACCGCGGCGATACTTGCCGGAGAGCAAGCCACCCGCCAGCGGACTCCAGACCATGGTGCCCAGCCCCTGATCGACGGCCGCCGGCATTAGCTCGAATTCGGCGTCGCGGGCCTGAGCGGTGTAGTGGATCTGCTGGCAGATCGGCTTGATGAAGTTGTGCCGTTCGCAGACCTGGAGCGCCTTCATGACATGCCAGGCGGACCAGTTGGAAATCCCGTAGTAGCGGATCTTGCCGGCGCGCACCAGTTGATCCATGGTCTCCAGCGTTTCTTCCAGGGGCGTAAGGCCGTCCCACTGGTGCATCAGGTAGAGATCCAGGTGGTCGGTCTGCAGCCGTTTCAGGCTGGCCTCGCACTGGCGCAGAATGTGATAACGCGACAGGCCGTCGTCGTTGGGCCCCTCACCCATCGGGAAGCGCACCTTGCTGGCGATCAGTACATCGTCGCGCTTGGCCTTGAGCGCCTCGCCGAGAATCTCCTCGGAGCGGCCCTCAGAGTACATGTTGGCGGTGTCGAAGAAGTTGACGCCACGCTCGATGGCCATGTCGATCTGGCGCTGGGCGTCGCCCAGGCCGGTGTCGCCGACGCTGGCCATCTTGCCGACGCCGCCGAAGGTCATCGTGCCAAGCGTCAGTGCAGAAACGCGCAGGCCGGAATGGCCGAGATGACGATATTCCATGTTGGCTCTCCTGATTGATGACGAAATGACAGCCGTCCGCTGAACGGCCGCTTGAGCGACTATCAGCCCTCCCGCGCGGGAGGTGCCATGAACTCGGGACCTACGGGATCCGTGACGTGCTCATCGATGATGGCATCGATATCGCGTAGATCGCTGGCGGTCAGCGACCAACCGCCAAGCGCGTCAAGGGGCGTCACCTGATCCGGACGTCGCGCACCCCACAGGGCGATGGCATTGGGGTGGGAATCGAGCACCCAGCGTACCGCCAGGGCCAATACCGGCTTGTCGTGACGCTCGCGCGCGAGTTGCGTCAGCGCCTCGACCGCCGCCAGGTATTGCGTGAAACGGGGCGCCTGGAATTTGGGGTCGGATTTCCGCAGGTCGTCGCCGGTGAAGGCCGAATCCGCGTGCATCTTGCCCGTCAACAAGCCACGACACAGCGCGCCATAGGCCAGAAAGACCAGTTCCTCGCGCTGCGCATAGGGAATCATGTCGCGCTCGGCATCGCGCTCGAACAGGTTGAGCGGCGGCTGCACGCTGTGCAGCGGCGCTACCTCACGAAAGGCATCGCACTGCTCGGGGCTGAAGTTGCTGACACCGATCGCGCGAATCTTGCCGGCACGATAGAGGCGCTGCATGGCGTTGGCGGTTTCCTCCATCGGTACCTGGGGGTCCGGCCAATGGATCTGGTACAGATCGATCGCTTCGGTGCGCAAGCGCCGCAGCGAGTCTTCCACCTCCTTCTCGATGCGCGCCGCCGAGGCATTACGCACCACGCCGTCGCTGCCTTCCTGCCACTCGAGCGCCGTCTTGGTGGCGAGCACCACCTTATCGCGCTGCCCATACTCGGCCAGCGCCCGACCGACGACCTCCTCGGAATGCCCGAACCCATAAGCCGGCGCGGTATCGATCAGCGTAATGCCGCGATCCAGCGCGGCATGAATGGTACGCACCGCATTGGCGTCATCGGCACCGCCCCATTTCCAACCACCGATGGCCCAGGTGCCGAGCCCCACTCGTGACGGCGTGAGGTCGGTCCCCGGTATGGTGATGCTTTCCATGTTGCTCTCCTTTGCCTGTCGACGGCATGCGTGCCGCGTTCCGGAACGCTATCCAGCGTGGCCGCCGCCGACGGCTTTGACAAGATTTACGAGAGGGGAAGCAGAAGACATATGCACGCCCGGGCGCCCCGACACGAGCCAGTGCCGGGCGCCCAGGAGATGCCGACCGATCAGTGCGACAGCAAACGTTGTCAGTGCGACAGCAAACGTTGATAGGAGCGTACTGAGAGCGACCTAGAACGCCCAGTCTTCGTCCTCGGTGCGCTCCGAACGCCCGATGACGTAGGAAGAGCCGGAGCCGGAGAAGAAGTCGTGGTTTTCCTCCGCTCCCGGCGAGAGCGCGGCCAGGATCGCGGGATTGACCGCTTCAGTGGCACCGGGGAACAGCGGCTCGTAGCCCAGATTCATCAACGCCTTGTTGGCGTTGTAATGCAAGAACGCCTTGACCTCTTCGGTCAGCCCCACGTCGTCGTAGAGCGACTCTGTGTACTGCACCTCGTTGTCGTAGAGCTCGAGCAGCAGATCGAAGGTGGCGTCCTTGATCTCTTGCTGGCGCTCGGCGCTTTCCTTGGCCAGCGCCTGCTGGAACTTGTAACCGATGTAGTAGCCGTGAACCGCCTCGTCGCGAATGATCAGGCGAATCAGATCGGCGGTGTTGGTCAGCTTGCCACGACTGGCCCAGTACATCGGCAGATAGAAGCCGGAGTAGAACAAGAACGACTCGAGGAAGACGCTGGCGACCTTGCGCATCAGCGGGTCGTCCATGCGGTAACGGTTGAGAATCAGCTCGGCCTTGTTCTGCAGGTGCGGATTCTCTTCGCTCCAGCGGTAGGCGTCGTCGACATCACGCGTCGCGCACAGCGTCGAGAAGATCGAGCTGTAGGAGCGCGCATGCACCGACTCCATGAAGCTGATGTTGGTGAACACCGCTTCCTCATGGGGCGTCACGGCATCCTCGATCAGCGCCGGCGCGCCGATGGTGCCCTGAATGGTGTCGAGCAGCGTGAGACCCGTGAAGACGCGAATGGTCAGCGTCTGCTCCTGCTCGGTCAACGTGTTCCACGCGCTCACGTCGTTGGACAGCGGCACCTTCTCGGGCAGCCAGAAGTTGGCAGTGAGTCGATTCCAGACCTCGAGGTCCTTGTCGTCCTGGAGGCGGTTCCAGTTGATGGCATCGACACGCGTCAGATGACGCGGTGCGGCGGTAGCGGTCATGACGATTCTCTCAATTCCAGTGGTGCGCGGGCACGGTCACCCGCGCACCGGTAATCTCGATGGAGTGGTCGCGTGGGCGACAGCTTACAGGGTGCAAGACACGCAGCCTTCGACTTCCGTGCCTTCCAGCGCGGCCTGACGCAGACGCACGTAGTACAGCGTCTTGATACCCTGGCGCCAGGCGTAAATCTGCGCCCGGTTGATATCGCGCGTGGTCGCGGTATCGCGGAAGAACAGCGTCAACGACAGGCCCTGATCGACGTGCTGCGTGGCCTCGGCATAGGTGTCGATGATCTTCTCGGGACCGATCTCGTAGGCGTCCTGGTAGTATTCCTGGTTGTCGTCGTTGAGATACGGCGCCGGGTAATAGACGCGCCCCAACTTGCCTTCCTTGCGGATCTCGATCTTCGACACCACCGGGTGAATGCTCGACGTCGAATGGTTGATATAGGAAATCGAACCGGTCGGCGGCACCGCCTGGAGGTTACGGTTGAAGAGCCCATGCGCCATGACCGACGCCTTGAGCGCACGCCAATCGTCCTGGGTCGGCACATGGATGCCGGCCTTGTCGAACAGCTCGCGAACACGCGCGGTACGCGGGCCCCACGCTTGTTCGGTGTACTTATCGAAATACACGCCGCTGGCATAGTCCGAGTCCGCAAAGCCGGCGAACGCCACGCCACGCTCGATCGCCAACTGATTGGAAGCGCGCAGCGCGTGATAGGTCACGGTGTAGAAATACAGGTTGGTGAAGTCCAACCCTTCTTCGCTGCCGTAATGAATATGCTCACGGGCCAGATAGCCATGCAGGTTCATCTGTCCCAAGCCGATGGCATGCGAATGCTTGTTGGCCTCGGAAATCGACGGCACCGAGCGGATATCGCTCATCTCGGAGACTGCCGTCAGCCCGCGAATCGCGGTTTCGACCGTAGCGCCGAAGTCCGAAGAGTCCATGGTCCTGGCGATGTTCAGCGAGCCGAGATTGCAGGAAATGTCCTCGCCGATACGCTCATAGCCCAGATCCGCATCGTAATCGGACGGCGTATTGACCTGCAGGATCTCCGAGCACAGGTTGCTCATGTTGATGCGGCCGGCAATCGGATTGGCGCGATTCACCGTGTCCTCGAACATCACATACGGATAGCCCGACTCGAACTGGACCTCGGCCAGCGTCTGGAACAGCTCGCGCGCGTTGATCTTGGTCTTGCGAATACGCGCGTCATCGACCATCTCGTCGTACTTCTCGGTAACGCTGATGTCGCCGAACGGCTTGCCGTAGACGTTCTCCACATCATAGGGCGAGAACAGATACATCTGCTCATTGCGCCGAGCCAGTTCGAAGGTGATGTCGGGAATCACCACGCCCAGCGACAGCGTCTTGATGCGGATCTTCTCGTCGGCGTTTTCGCGCTTGGTGTCGAGGAAACGCAAGATGTCCGGATGATGCGCGTTGAGATACACCGCGCCGGCGCCCTGGCGTGCGCCCAACTGGTTGGCGTAGGAGAAGGCGTCTTCGAGCATCTTCATGATCGGAATGATGCCCGAGGACTGGTTCTCGATATGCTTGATCGGTGCGCCCGCTTCGCGGATGTTACTGAGCAGGAACGCTACGCCGCCGCCCCGCTTGGAAAGCTGCAACGCCGAATTGATGGAGCGCCCGATGGACTCCATGTTGTCCTCGATGCGCAACAAAAAGCACGAGACCAGCTCGCCGCGCTGCTTCTTGCCGCAATTGAGAAACGTCGGCGTGGCCGGCTGGAAGCGTCCATGGATGATTTCATCCATCAACTGCCGAGCCACCGTCTCGTCACCCTGCGCCAAGGTCAGCGCGACCATGCACACACGGTCCTCGAAACGCTCTAGGTAACGGCGCCCGTCGAAGGTCTTGAGCGTATAACTGGTGTAGTACTTGAACGCGCCGAGAAAGCTTTGAAAGCGGAACTTCACGGCATAGGCGCGCTCGAACAGCGACTTGATGAAGGCGAAGTCGTACTGGTCGAGCACCTCCTTCTCGTAATAGTTCTCCGCGACCAGATACTCGAGCTTTTCCGCCAGTGAATGGAAGAAAACCGTATTCTGGTTGACGTGCTGCAGGAAGTACTGACGCGACGCCTCACGGTCCGCCTGCAGTTGCAGGCGCCCCTCGTTATCGTAGAGGTTGAGCATCGCGTTGAGGGCGTGATAGTCCAGCGTCTGCGTCGTGCGACTCAGCTCGACGGACGACGTGTTCAAGGACGATGTATTCTCGGTGGTTTCCACGGTGTCATCCAGCATCTGTCATCTCCGTCGCCAGGCAGCCATGCACCTTGGCGACATCTTCAGGCGTTCCCATCAATTCGAAGCGGTGCAGCAACGGCACCTGGCACTTGTGCGCTACCACGCGACCGGCCAAGCCGAAGGCGGCACCGAAGTTGGTATTGCCGCCGGCCACCACGCCCTCGATCAAGGCCCGGTTGTGGGGATCGTTCAAGAACCGGATCACCGGCCCCGGTACCGCCGTACGTGGATCGCCATCGCCATACGTCGGCAAGATCAAGATATAGGGGCGTTCCACGCGCAGCGGGGCTTCGTTGCGGCTACGCGGGATGCGCTGGGCCGGCACGTCGAGCTTTTCGACGAAGCGCCGCGTATTGCCCGATTGCGTGGAAAAGTACACTACATCGCGCATGCTGCCCCCTTCCCCTCACGCGAGTTGGCGAATCAACTCGGGACGAAAACCTGACCAATGCTGCGATTCCGCTGCCACGACCACCGGCAACTGGCGATAGCCCAGCGATTCGACGGTCCGTACCGCCTCGGGATCCGTACTGATATCCACCACCGTGTAGTCGATGCCCTGCTTGTCGAGGGCGCGATAGGTGGCGTGGCACTGCATGCAATCCGGCTTGCTGTAAATCTTAATGCTCATGAGAATGATAAGCCTTTGTTTTCGCAACGAAGCGAGGTAAGACGAAAAATAATCTATCGAGGATGACGCGATGCCGCATCAGGCACCGCATCTCAATACACCACATATGGTAGTACAAAACTGGACGTGGTGTATATCTGGTAAGAAATGAAGAAACGTAACTAGCGGGATATCGACAAAGAAGACGAAGGAAGACACGACGGAGTTGGACGAAGAAGCGGAGTCTACACGAGATGAACTAGCATTTTGAGGCCATTTTCAACGCTGTATTGCCGAGTACCGTCCTTGGATAAACACCCTTTCAGCGACGCACGGGCGACTTGGCCAGATAGCCTTCCATCAGCCACTGAAGCGGCGCGGCCTGGCGCGCGGCCCCCAAGGCCAAATGGCGCACGAGACGTGCTGGCGGCCGCGTATCGCTGTACAACGCCACCAGAGCACGCGAGGCATGCCACAGCGGCACGATCGCGCGCTGGTGGTGACGCGCATAGCTCGCCAGGCCCGCCGCTGCGCCGACGTCTGCCGTCGTCCCGGCGTGACTCGTCAGCGCCTCGACCAGGCGACGTACGCTGGCCAATCCCACATTGAAGCCATGTGCCGTGACGGGATGCAGGCCCAGCGCCGCGTCACCCACCAGGGCCACGCGATCGGCCACCAGGCGGTCGGCGTGGCTGACCGTGAGCGGATAATCGTGCAGCGCATCGAGGCACGTCATCTCGCCCACACTGCCTTGATACAGCCGCGTCGCCTCCGCCGCGAATGCGTCCGACGACAACGCCTTGAACCGCTCGGCGTCGCGCGACGGTAGCGTCATCACCAACGACGCGGTGTTTCCTGCCAACGGCAGCAATGCCAGGCCACGCTCGCCGTGAAACCACGACCACGTCGTCTGCCGGTGGGGACGCGAATGCGCCATGCGGCGCACCAGCAGACGCTGGCCGGTATCATGAATCTGCGCAGAGAGTCCCGCCAGTCGGCGCGTCGCCGACAAACGACCATCGGCGGCCACCACTAAACGCGCGGGAATTTGCGCCTGATCGTCGAGCAATACACTACGCCAGCCAGGGCCGGCGCCCAATGCACTCACCCGGCGCCCGGTGACGAGCTCGATACGCTCGACGCCCTGCACCGCCTCGAACGCGGCTTGCCGGATGACCTGATTGGCGACGAGTTGGCCAATACTGTCTTGGCCCTCTCTCCCTTGGCCCTTTCCTCGTGCACTGGCCAGGATCATGCCCCTCGGGCTGGCGCCATTATAAAGATGCGCCTCGCGAATCGGTGCCATCTGCTCTTCGGGGATGTCGATGCCCGCCGCCGCCAGTTGCTCGCGCGAGACATGGGTCAGGGCGATCTCACGTCCGTCGTCGTCAGGCGAAGCCAACGCCGTGTACGGCGCGGCATCGATCAACGTCACCGACAAATCCAGCGCCGCCAGCTCCAATGCCAGGCACAGCCCGACCGGCCCCGCACCGACGATCACGACATCTTTGATAGCGATATCCTTAAGCGCGACATCTCTGGCAGGTTGCGACATGCACCCTCCGCATCGAATGAGCGTACCCAGACTAGGCACGCCACCATCATAATCGGCACGACACTCGCGTGGCACAAGCGTGACAATGGGTCGCTATGTACGAAAAGTCGGAATGACGACCCGGCAAGACCGGGTCGTCATTCAGTGTCACTAGATCGTCTGGGGTCAGGCGAGGGTGACCTCGGAGGAGAGATAGACGTCCTGAATGGCGTTGAGCAATTCGACGCCTTCGTTCATGGGCTTCTGGAACGCCTTGCGTCCGGAAATCAGGCCCATGCCGCCAGCGCGCTTGTTGATCACCGCCGTGCGCACGGCCTCACCGAGGTCGGAATGGCCCTTGGAGCCACCACCGGAATTGATCAGCCCGGCGCGCCCCATGAAGCAGTTCGCCACCTGATAGCGAGCCAGGTCCACGGGGTTGTCGCTGGTCAGCTCGTCGTAGACCTTATCGTGGGTATGTCCGAAACCGACGGCACGATAGCCACCATTGTTCTCCGGGAGCTTCTGCTTGACGATGTCCGCCTTGAGCGTCGCCGCCATGTGGATTGCCTGGCCGGTCAAATCCGAGGCAACGTGATAATCCGTGCCCTCGTGCTTGAATGCCGGATTGCGCAGATAGGACCACAACACGGTGACCATGCCCAGTTCATGCGCACGTTCGAAGGCCTCGCTGATTTCCTGAATCTGGCGCCGGCTCTCGGGCGAGCCGAAGTAGATGGTTGCGCCCACCGCCACGCAGCCCATGTCGTGCGCCTGCTCGACCTGGGCGAACAGCGTCTGGTCGTAGATCGCCGGATAGGTCAGCGTCTCGTTGTGATTGAGCTTGAGCATGAAGGGGATCTTGTGCGCATAACGGCGCGCCACCGAGGACAGCACGCCCAGCGTCGAGGCCACGCCGTTGCAGCCCCCCTCGATAGCCAACTCGACGATGTTCTTGGGATCGAAGTAACGCGGATTGGGCGCGAACGATGCCCCGGCAGAGTGCTCGATGCCCTGATCGACCGGCAGGAAGCTCAGATAGCCAGTTCCCGCCAAGCGGCCATGGTTGAACAGCGTCTGCATGTTGCGCAGCACGTGCGGGCTGCGGTCGTTTTCCGACATCACCCGATCGATGAAATCCGGCCCCGGCAGGTATAAATCTTCCTTGCGAAACGTCTGGCATTGATGCTCCAGCAGTGTTTCCGCCTCAGCCCCCAAGAGCCTTGCGATATCGGTCATGTAGCTTCCTCCCTGTCATCCAAGCCTGGCTATACGCACGGCGTGGCAGCCGACGTCGATCGTCAGGCTGGCACATGCTTGTGGAGCATAGCAATTCACGCTCGCCACGTAAGCGTCAATGTCGCGTCCGGCATTCGCCACGTGCTCTGGTATGATGCGCATCAATCTCCGGCACACTCATGCAAGGGCCATCCGCATGCTGTCCATCCTACGGGGTTTTCTGATCCTGACGGCGTTTTTGATGCTTGGCGACATCACCGTCGAGCTATTCGCACTCCCGATCTCCAGCGGGGTAGCCGGTATGTTATTGCTCACTTTCTGGCTGCTGCTACGCCGCCGCTTGAGCCACGACCTCGGCGCCGCCAGCCAACCGCTGATCGGGATGCTGGCGCTGCTCATCATGCCCGGCGTCGTCGGCATCTTCTTCCAGGCCGACGAGTTCAGCGGCCAATGGCTGACCATCTTCATCGCTCTGATCCTGGGCACGCTGCTCAGCTCGTTAACCACGCTGTGGCTGATGCAACGTCTGGTTGCCACGCCCCGGGAGCGACCGCATGAGTGAGCTTTTACTCCGCCTGGAAAGCCTGGCCCACACGCTCCCGCAACGCCCCGAAACCGCCATCGTGCTCACCCTGGCGGCCTATTTCGCAGGCCTGAGACTTTTTAGCTGGCTGCGCTCGCCCGCCTGGTGTCCCCCCATTCTGCTCGCCGCCTGCCTGCTGGCCGGCTTGCTGGCACTTTTGCCACTCGGCTACACCGAGTACCGCCGTGGCGTCGGCTGGCTGACCTGGCTGCTGGGCCCCGCTACCGTGGCGCTGGGCGTGCCGCTCTACCAGCAGGTGCATCACATTCGAACACTGTGGAAGCCGATCGTGCTGACCTTGCCACCCGCCGCCATGCTCGCGGCCGGTTACGCGGTGGGCATCGCCTGGCTACTGGATGCAACGCCGACGGTGCTGGCCTCGCTGGCGCCCAAGTCGGTGACCGCCCCCATCGCCATGGGCATCGTCGAGGAGTTGCAAGGCTCGGTCCCGCTGTTGATGGGCGCCTTGCTGATCACCGGGGTGATGGCCACGCTCAGCATCACCCTGCTGGCGCGCTGGGGAAACATCCATGACCCGCGCGTCATCGGCTTCGCGTTGGGCGTCAACGGCCATGCCATCGGCACCGTGCGTGCCTTCGACATCGGCCCCACCGCCGGCGCCTTCGCCTCGCTGGGCATGAGCCTGACCGGCGTATTCACTGCGCTATGGCTGCCATTGATGTGGCATTTCGTGGGGTAGGCTCTCGCCTGCGGTGGCATGGATCACCTCGCTGAATCGTGTCATGTCATGCCGACGTCACGCGGTCTTGGGCAAGCGGGGCGTAACTGCGCTAACATCGGCGCTTCACTGTCGAAGCGGGGCTCCCGAGCGTCTGTCCATGTCCTATCGCATCGCCATCAATGGTTACGGCCGCATCGGCCAATGTGTCCTGCGAGCCCTCATCGAGCGCCATGCGACGGACTTGGTCGTCGTGGCCATCAACGAGCTTTCCGATCTCGATACCATCGCCTATCTGACGCGCTACGACACCACCCATGGGCGCTTTCCCGGCCAGGTGGAAACCCGCGACGGCGCGCTGATCATCGACGGTCACGCCATCCGCGTGCTCTCCGAGCCCGACCCCTCGCGCCTGCCCTGGGCGGAGCTTGGCATCGACCTGGTGCTCGAATGCTCGGGCAGCTTCAAGGACCGCGCCACCGCCGAGCGACATATCGCCGCCGGCGCTCAACGGCTACTGTTCTCGCAGCCCGCAGAAGCCGATGTCGACGCCACCATCGTGCATGGCATCAACGACGCCGAGCTGCGCCCCGAGATGCGCGTCGTCTCAGCCGCGTCCTGCACCACCAACTGTCTGGTGCCGCTGTTGACGGTTATCGACGAGGCGCTGGGGCTGGAGCATGGCGTGACCACGACCATTCATTCGGCGATGAACGACCAACCGGTGATCGACGCCTATCACAAGACCGACCTGCGCCTGACGCGCTCGGCCATGCATTCGATCATCCCCGTGGATACCGGGCTGGCACGCGGCATCGAGCGCCTCATGCCGCATCTGGCCGGGCGCTTCGAGTGCCTGCACGTGCGGGTGCCGACCATCAACGTCTCGGCCATGGACATGGCGCTTTCGGTGCGCGAGGCCACCACGGCCGAGCAGGTCAACGCGCTGTTGCAAGCCGCCTGCCAAGAAAGGCTCTACGGTTTGCTCGGCTATACCCAAGAGCCGGTGACGTCGGTCGACTTCAACCACGATCCGCGCTCGGGTATCGTGGACGCCACCCAGACCCGCGTGGCCGGCAGCCATCTGATCAAGATGCTGTGCTGGTTCGACAACGAGTGGGGCTTCGCCAACCGCATGCTCGACGTGGCAACGCACTGGCTGGCGCTTGCCGCCCAGCCCGCTCCCGCCACACCGACGCGCGCCGCACCCTCGACATCGTCGTTGTCGTCTGACATCCCTTCACCCAAGTGAGGAACACGCCCATGAACGTGCGCAAGATGACCGATCTGGATCTCGCCGGAAAACGTGTACTGATTCGTGAAGACCTCAACGTCCCCATCAAGGGCGACCAAGTCACCAGCGACGCGCGCCTGCGCGCCTGCCTGCCAACCATCCAGGCTGCGCTCGACGCCGGCGCTCGGGTGATGCTGATGAGCCACCTGGGCCGTCCCACCGAAGGCGAGCCCGCCGACGAGTTCTCGCTCGGCCCGGTGGCGACACACCTCGGCAAGCTGCTGGGACGCGAGGTACGCCTGGAAAAGGACTATCTCGACGGCAGCGTCGAGATCGCAGACGGCGAGATCGTGCTGCTCGAGAACGTGCGCTACAACAAGGGCGAGAAGAAGGACGACGAGGCGTTGGCCAAGACCTACGCCGCACTCTGCGACGTCTATGTGATGGATGCCTTCGGCACCGCACACCGTGCGCAGGCCTCGACCCACGGCGTGGCCCGCTACGCACCCACCGCTTGCGCAGGCCCCCTGTTGGCGGGCGAGCTCGACGCCCTAGAAAAGGCGCTGGCCACGCCGGCACGCCCGATGCTGGCCATCGTCGGCGGCTCCAAGGTGTCCACCAAGCTCGACGTGCTCACCGCACTGTCCGAAAAGTGCGACCAGTTGATCGTCGGCGGCGGCATCGCCAACACCTTCATCGCCGCAGCAGGTTACAACGTCGGCAAGTCGCTGCATGAAGCGGACCTGGTCGATCAGGCCAAGGCCATCATGGCCAAGGTCGAGATTCCGCTGCCTTCCGACGTGGTGGTCGCCACCGAATTCTCAGAGCAGGCCGAGGCCACGGTGAAGCCGGTCGACCAGGTCGGTGACGACGAGATGATCCTCGACATCGGCCCGGATACCGCCCAGCGCTTCGCCGAACTGCTCGAAAACGCCGGCACCATCCTGTGGAATGGCCCCGTCGGCGTGTTCGAGATCGACCAGTTCGGTAAAGGCACCGAGACGCTCTCGCGCGCCATCGCCGCCAGCTCGGCGTTCTCCATCGCCGGTGGTGGCGATACCCTGGCGGCCATCGACAAGTACGGCGTCGCCGACGACGTCTCCTACATCTCCACCGGCGGCGGCGCCTTCCTCGAATATGTGGAAGGCAAGCAGCTGCCTGCCGTAGCGGCTCTCGAAGCCGCCTCTCGGTAACCCGGCTCACTACGCCACGACTTACAACTACTTACAACTACTACTCAAGCCACTACTTAAAACGACCACTCAAACCACTACGTCACGATCGGCGGCCTGCGGGCCGCCTTGTACTTCTAGAGGAATCACACTCCCCATGGCTCTGATCAGCCTGCGTCAACTGCTCGACCACGCCGCCGAACACGCTTACGGCGTTCCCGCGTTCAACGTCAACAACCTGGAACAGATGCGCGCCATCATGGAAGCCGCCGACCGCACCGACTCACCGGTGATCGTGCAGGCCTCCGCGGGCGCTCGCAAATACGCCGGCGCGCCCTTCCTGCGTCACTTGATCCAAGCCGCCGTGGAAGAATTTCCGCATATCCCGGTGGTCATGCACCAGGACCATGGCACCAGCCCCGGCGTGTGCCAGCGCTCCATCCAGCTCGGCTTCTCGTCGGTGATGATGGACGGCTCGCTCAAGGAAGACGGCAAGACCCCTGCCGACTACGCCTATAACGTCGACGTCACCCGTCGCGCGGTGGAAATGGCGCACGCCTGTGGCGTCTCGGTGGAAGGCGAGCTGGGTTGCCTGGGCTCGCTGGAAACCGGCCAGGCCGGCGAGGAAGACGGCGTCGGCGCCGAAGGCACGCTGGATCACAGCCAGCTGCTGACCGACCCGGAAGAGGCCGCGCAGTTCGTCGCCGCCACCCAGGTCGACGCCCTGGCCATCGCCATCGGCACCAGCCACGGCGCCTACAAGTTCACGCGGCCGCCGACCGGCGACATCCTCTCCATCCAACGCATCAAGGAAATTCACGACCGCATCCCCGACACGCACCTGGTGATGCACGGCTCAAGCTCGGTACCGCAGGAATGGCTGGAGACCATCAACGCGCACGGCGGCGAAATTCCCGAGACCTATGGCGTCCCGGTCGAGGAAATCGTCGAAGGTATCAAGCACGGCGTGCGCAAGGTCAACATCGACACCGACCTGCGCTTGGCGTCCACCGGCGCGGTACGTCGCTTCCTGGCCGAAAATCCCAGCGAATTCGATCCGCGCAAGTTCCTCAAGGAAAGCGTCACCGCCATGCGCGATGTGTGCATCGCACGCTTCGAAGCCTTCGGCACCGCCGGCCAGGCCAGCAAGATCGCCCCGCTCGACCTCGAGCGCATGTTCGAACGCTACGCACGTGGCGAGTTGAAGCCGCAGGTCTCGTAAGACCTATCGAGACCGGGAGTGACTTGAGAGCGCCACTGGCGCTCTCAAGCGATTCAAGGAAGGATTACTGCTTAAGCACGAACGGGTCGGTGTATTGATCGGCGTTGTCCGCGGTGATGAGGAAGCAGTCGAAGAGCTTCTTCTCGCCGTCGATGCCGGTATCACCGTTCTTGATGTATTTATCCGCCATACGCACCGCCATTTCAGAGAAGATGGCCACCGGCTGCAGCACGGTATATTCCATCTCACCGGCTTTTACCGCCTCGACCGCGTCGGGCGAACCATCGAAGCCCCCCACGACGACATCGTCGAGCTTACCGGCCTCCTTCAAGGCTGAGATCGCGCCCAGCGCCATCTCGTCGTTACCGCTGATCACGCCATCGATGTCGGGGTTGGCCTGCAACATGCTCTGCGTCTTATTGAAGCCCTGGGTTCTATCCCAGTTGGCGACATCGACGCCGACCCGCTCGAGGCCAGGATATTGGCTGAGCACGGTTTCGTAACCGTTGGAACGGGTGGCAGCGTTGTTATCCGAGGGCGCACCCTTGAGTTCCACGTAGCTTGCCGAATCGCCGACACTCTTGATCCACTGCTGGGCGCCCAGCGCCGCACCCTGAGCGTTGTTCGACACCAGCTGTGCCTGGGCTAACCCCTGCTCGTTGATTTCGGCATTGATGATAAATACCGGGATGTCCGCTTCGACGGCCTTGCGCACCGCGCCAATGGAGCCGTCGGCATTGGCCGGATCGAGAATGATCGCCTCGACACCATTGGTGATGGCCGTATCGATCTGGTTGCTTTCCTTATTGGTGTCCCCCTTGTGAGAGCTCACCTCGGCGCGATAGCCCAGATCTTCGGCGGTTTCCTCGGCGATCTTGCCTTCCGTGAACCAGTAGGGATTGGAGGTATCGTTGACGATAATGGAGATACGTCCTTCGTCCTGGGCCGCGACCCCACTCGCGAAGAGCGGCGTGCTCACGGCCAGTGCAGCTATCAGCAGGCGTTTTCCTTTCATGAACATAATCGACCACCTTTACTCTTATGATTGTGTACCGGCTTTACCGGCAGTACTTCCCGAGGCCGGCGAGCGCTCAGTGGCGCTATCCGGTTGCGGCGAAGTCGTCTCGCCATCGGAAGAGGCTTTCTGCTTCTTCCGACCGCTGTATTGAATGCTGTTGAGCAAGACCGCCAGAATGATGACGGCCCCGGTGAACACGGTCTGCCAGTACGACGAGACCCCGATGATCACCAGTCCGTCGGAGAGAAACCCGATCACGAAGGCGCCCAGCAGAGTGCCGCGCACGTTGCCGCGGCCACCGGTGAGTGCCGCACCGCCGATGACGACACCGGCAATCGCGGTCAATTCATAGGTCGTCCCGGCGGTCGGCCCCGCCGAGGTCAGCTGCGAGGAAAGCACCAGCCCAGCGATGGCCGCGCAGATGCCCGAAAGCACATACACCAGCACTTGCACGCGCTTGACCGGCACTCCCGAAAGTTCTGCAGCACGGGCGTTACCGCCAGTGGAATACACCCAACGACCGAACGGCGTGCGCGCCAGCAGTAGAATGCAAGCGATCGCCACGGCTGCCAGGATCAGGACACCGACCGGAATCCCGAACAATCGGTTGAAGCCCAACCAGTCGAAACCGGTATTGCCCAGCTCCGGACCCCCACCTAGATTGTTATAGGTCAGACCATCGGTCATCAGCAGGGCGACGCCCCTTGCCACGTACAAGAGCCCCAGAGTCGCCACGAATGCGGGCACCTTGAAGTACGCGATGAGAACGCCATTGATCGCCCCGACTAGAGCGCCTAACCCACACGTCAGAATGACCACGACCCAGACAGGGGGGTAGAACACGACACCCAGTATTTCGAAGGACACGCCTTGCATCAGAAAGCCGGCGAAGACACCCGCCAGACCAAGCGTCGAGCCCACGGAAAGATCGATCCCACCTGTCAGGATGACCAGCAACATCCCGAGCGACAGTAGCCCGAAGATGGCGACGTGAGACGACATGGTCAGGAAATTACTGGTCGAGAAATAGACAGGGGAAAGAAGCGAGAAAATGACGATGATCGCGATCAAGGCGAAGAATGCACGCCCCTCCAGAAGAATACGCTTTATATCGAAATCGCCGCCGAATAGTTTGCCCCGTCCATTGCCGTTATCTTGGCTGACATCAGACATTGTGATTATCTCCGCTTTACAAGTGGATCAAGCGACCACGGCCTCGCCCGAGGCAGCCATAATCTCTTCTTTGTTGGCATCGGCACCGAATTCGGCCGCAATCCGGCCACGACTCATGACGACGACACGATGGGCAATACTCAGGCATTCGCCGACTTCCGACGTCGAGAACACCACGGCCAAGCCCTGTTGCGCCGCGCCCTCGCTGAGCAGCCTGAAGACCTCGGCCTTGGCGCCGATATCGATCCCTCGGCTGGGTTCGTCGAGCAGCACGACCCGGGGATGCGTCGCCATCATCTTGCCGATCACGACCTTCTGCTGATTACCGCCGGATAACGAACCGATGGAGGCAGCGGCACCGTCGGTCTTGATGTGGACATTGCTGATCGATTCCCGCACTACACCGTGCTCACGCTCACGTGATGTCAGCAGTCCCTTGGTAAAGGCACCGATGCTGGCAAGCGACAGGTTCTCGCCCACCGACATCGTCTGCACGAGGCCATCACGCTGGCGGTCTTCGGGCACCAGCACCAAGCCTTTTTCGATACGCTCCGCGATGCTCAGCCGCGAGATGTCCTCGCCATGCAGTAAAACCCGGCCCGCGTCCATGTCGCCGCGTCCCGCCACGCTTTCGAGCAGTTCCGTGCGACCCGCCCCCATCAACCCATAGATGCAGACGATCTCGCCGGACCGCACGCTCAAAGACACGTTATCGACCACCGCTCTCCCGGGTACCGAAGCATCCGCGACAGTGACGCCCTCGATCGACAGCACGGCATCCCCCATCGCATAGCCCGTCGGTGGGGAACCGAGATCGAAGTTTTCCCCCACCATGTTGCGTACGATCCACTCGAGATCGATCTCCTGACGCGCGGCATAGGCCGTCATCCGACCATCGCGCAATACCACGGCATGGTCGGTAATGGTCAGGGCTTCCTCGAGATGGTGGGAGATATAGACGAGCGAGACGCCGCGGCTTTTCAGGTCACGAATCACGCGAAACAGTACCTCGACTTCCGAAGCGCTCAGTGCCGAGGTCGGCTCATCCATGATCAGAATGCGCGAATTGACGGATAGCGCACGGGCAATCTCGACGATCTGTTGCTGCCCGAGACGTAGATCTTCCACAGGCGTGAGTGGATCGATGGGCTCATCCAGCTCTTCCATGAGTTGGCGCGTTTGACGCGCTTCCTCCGCGTAATCGACACCACCCTTGCCGACGATTTCACGCCCCATGAAGACGTTATCGCGGACGCTCAAATTGGGCGCAAGGCTAAGCTCTTGGTGAATGATCGATATTCCCTGGCGCTGCGCCTCCGTGGTCGAGGAGAAGCGAACCGGCTCGCCTTCGAGGACGATCTCCCCCGAGGATGGCTGCATGACCCCCGAGAGAATTTTCATCAGCGTCGATTTTCCCGCGCCATTCTCGCCGAAAAGAGTCGTCACTTGCCCGTAGTGGACATCGAAATTGACGGCCTTCAAGGCATGAACATTACCGAATGACTTGGCGATATTGCGCGCCGACAGAATCACCTTGCCCAGCGCCCCTTCTTGACTGGTTGCATGTTCGTTCATCGCATCAAGCCTCCGGCTCATTTCACGCTAAAGTCGACCGGTGTCACGAGCCAGTTATTCGGATTGATCAACTGGAATACGCCCGTCACCGTCACGGTCTTGCCTTCCAGGTTTTGCGTATCGATATCCGATAGAACCTGAGCCTTCATGGCATCGTTCAGAGCGGCGCCCGCATTCTGGTATTCGATCTGATTCTTGAATTGACCGAACGCGATCTCCCCTGTGGCATCCCGTAGGTCGGTGCCATTGATCGCTGGACCGGTCTGAACCCGTACCACGAGGTCATCGGGCGCCTCGTCGGCTTTGACCTCATATGTCCCGGACGTACCTTCGCCTACCACGCCGGTGAAGGTAACGGGCATGATGGGACCGACTCCGCCCGATACACCGTACTGTTCTCCTGCCGCACTCTGGTCGTCGGCAATCGCACTGGAGAGCTTCTCGATATCGACGGCTCTACTGTCGATATCATCGCGAATCTTGGGAAATTCTTCTTCGGCGAAGCGTGCCATTTTCGCGCCTTCCTGCTCTTCTTCCGCGCCGATTGGCATCACCTTGGTGTCCCAAGCCATGACGGCAAGCAGGACGACCACAACGCCGATCATCACCGCCCTACCGCGCCCTTTTCGCCATCGTTTCGTAGGCATGACGGCCGTATCTGAAGTCATGATGAAGCGCCCCCTGGCGTCGCTGATGAGTGGTAATCAAGTCCCGCGTCGGATGACGATTGTGATCGCCACGCAGAACATCGCGACATCACGCCCCAGGAATGAGAATGATCTTGAGTGCGCTGCTGTCGTGTCTCATCAGTTCGATACCCTTGTGGAAATCCGCTAGTGGCAGCTTGTGGGTCACCACACCCTCGGTAGGGAAGTCGCCGCTTTCGATACCTTCGATCACTTGCGGATAGCAGTAGGGCCCCAAGTGGGAGCCGAGCACATCCAGCTCCTTACGGTCACTGATGATGCTCCAATCCACCGTCACTGGGTCTTTGAACACGCTGAACTCGACGAAGCGACCCAGCTTGCGCAACATCGACAGCCCCTGCTCCACCGACTTGGGTGCACCGGTCGCTTCGATGTAGATGTCACAGCCATAGCCGTCGGTCATGTCTTTGACGATCTGAACGACATCTTCGTCAGCTGGATTAAGCACCACATCGGCGCCGAATTTCTTGGCCAGTTCCAAGCGTTCACCGTGAAGATCGAGCACCACCAGCTTGGCGGGACCGGACTTCTTGGCCGGGCCGATCATTCCCAGCCCCAAGGTGCCGGCACCGGAGAGCACCACGATATCTCCCAACTGGATTTGTGCTCGTTCCACTGCGTGCATGGAGCAGGAAAACGGCTCGGTCAGCACGATGTTTTCTACTGGCACATCGTCCGGCAGCTTGTGGTTGATGGCTTCCTTGGGAAACTTCATGTACTCGGCCATGCCGCCGTTGACGTTATTCTGGAAGCCATACACGTCGTGTTTCTCGCACATCCAGTACTGACCGCGATGACAGAAGCGGCAGTCCCAGCACGGCACGATCTGCTCGGAAATGACCCGATCCCCGATCTCGAAACCTGTTGCGCCGGGGCCCATCTTGACGACATGTCCGATGAACTCGTGCCCTGGAATCATGGGGGCTTTGATATAGGCAGGCTGATCCTCGTCGCCCCAGAAACTCGGCGCGCCTTCATACGCCTTGAGATCACCGGCACAGATACCACAAGCCTCGACCTTGACCAGAATTTCCTTTTCACCGATATCGGGGACCGCAACGTTTTCCAGTCGATAGTCTTCCGGCGCATAGGCCACGATGGCACGCATCGTGTCGGGGATGTCGGGGGATGGGGTGAGCGTATCGTTCATGATGGCCTCCATTGAGCTGACGCTTACTTATCATTTGATCTTTTGATGCTCAAATGAATTAACGCTTTTCAGTATAGCCAGGTCAATGAAGTCGGCGACCTTTTCGCCTTATACTTTAGGATTGCTTTTTAAATTATTGAAAATAATGGATTTTACATGGGCTTTTATGGAAACCAATGCCCGCAATGTGCAGAAAGAGGGAGAAAGCCCGCACAAAAAAGCCGTTCACATAGACACATCAGTGTTCATATGAACGGCTCTGCACGACAATCGGCGACACTTTGACTCAGCTCGCCGTTGAGGTAGTCGCCTCATCCAAGCGCAGGATGGTATGGGCGTTGGTCACACTGGTGGCCAAGGTATCGATGACACCTGTACGCAGTGCCCCCAGGATCCCCGCCGCCTTGGTATTCTCGCTGGCGATCGCCACCACGTCGGGAATCCGCGCCAAGTCGGTTATGGTCAAACCGATGACCCGCCCCTGCATGGGCGTTTCCGATGGTCGGCCATGCATGTCGATGAAGTCGTACCCCATCATGTCACCCACCGTTCCCGAGAGGCGCGCCTCAGCGATCTCCTGCGGCGTGAACCAGCCCATGCGCACCATGTTGCTATCCTCGCTGAGATCACCGACACCGATCATCGCGATATCTGCGCGCCGCGCTCTATCCAACGTCTGGCGCACGGTGGGGTTTTCATACATCGAGTCGCGCAGCGCCGGGTTCTGCACCAGCGCCGGGGCATAAAGCGTTTCGCTTTCACCGCCATATTTCATCGCCAGGCGACGACAAATATGGTCGGGGTTCATGTACTCGCCGGCACGCAGCGAGCCGCCAATGGCACACACGAACGAGCATTTGCGCTCACCTTGCTCGAAGACATTATCGGCCACCGAGCCCACGTTGCGCCCCATCCCCACCGCCACGATCGAACCATCGTGCAGCTCGCGCGACAAATGATCGGCCACCAGGCTGGCCACGCCGGAACGTTGAACGTCGGGTTCGGTGTTGTCGAGCGCTATCAAGGCGCGTTTGATACCGAAGCGACGTATCAACGCCTGCTCGATCTCGGCACTCACCGCGGGGTGCTGACGCACGCGCACATCGACGATCCCCTCGGCATGCGCGCGTTTTAAAAGCCGTCCCGCCTTGACCCGAGAAATCCCCAGCCGGTTGGCGATCGCCTCCTGGGTTTCGCCCTCCACATAATACAGAGAGGCGATCTCCGTCATTAGCGCGACCTCGGCGCTCTCGACACGTTCACTCATGGCACTAGCCTCATACGATCCGCTTCCCGATCCCGGTCCACTTCGGGCGACGCGCACAAGATACCACAGCGAACAGGCGTACTCTTAACGATCAGACGCTCGGGGAGTCGCGGAAAGCCTCCCCCTCGTATTCCGCAATGCGCGCTATTTTGGCGCGCGACCCGCCACCGCCGAACTCGGTTTCGAGGAAGGTCGTCACCACGGCCTTGGCCAACTCCGGGCCAACCACACGGGCGCCGAGCGTCACGATTTGCGCATCGTTGCTCGAACGCGCCTTGGCGGCCGAATAGGTGTCATGCGCCTGCGCCGCGCGAATCCCGCGCACCTTGTTGGCCGAAATCGCCACACCGATGCCGGTCCCACAGACCAGCACTCCCCGCGCCACTTCTCCCGCGTCGATGGCACGCGCCACCTTGACCGCCACATCGGGATAAAGCACCGGCTCAGCGTTATAGGTGCCGTAATCGACAGGCTCGTAACCCAGAGCGCGAATGTGCTCGATCAGCAAAGCCTTGAGCTCGAACGCGGCCTCGTCGCCACCCACTGCGATGCGCATTGCCGCCGCGCGGCCTGTTGAGTCTGACATGTGTAGCCTCCCGTGATGATTCCTCCCGCTTGCGACCGGCATACTGTTACCGCTCGCGGCTATGTTCAAAATATCACTAACCGAACATTTGTAAAATTCTCGATCACGAAAAGTCAGCCACGGATTTGCGTCACCCTATTAACCGATTTTCCGATAAATAAATAAAACTCATTAATTTCAAATATTTATACGTAAACCATCACTTCGACGCTCTTACCCACGACCAAAGTCTCAGACGTCGACACCGGCCATGCCTTGACAGCCTTTGGGCCCCAAGCCTAAACATCTGTTCAGTGAAAGATCATTATATATACCGCCAGCCTAGGTGGTGGATCGCCACGCCCCATCGTCGGTCACAACGAACAAGAGGAATACGCCATGCAACGCATCATCAATGACCCCGACAACGTCGTGGACGATGCCATCAAAGGTTACTTGCGCGCCTCGCCGAGCTTGTTTGCCGCCACCGACCACCCGCGTGTTCTCAAGTACCCGAGCAGCGCAAGCGACAAGGTCGGTATCGTCACCGGTGGCGGTTCCGGCCACGAACCGGCCTTCCTGGGATATATCGGTGAAGGAATGTGTGATGCGGTAGCCATCGGCGAGATATTCTCATCGCCCACCGCCGATGCATTTCTCGAAGCCTTTCGTTCCGCGCCCCACGGGCAGGGCGTCGCCTGCCTGTACGGCAACTACGCGGGCGACAACATGAACGTGAAGATGGCCAAGCAGATGGCCGAGATGGAAGACATCGAGGTCAAGACGGTGATTGCACGCGACGACGTGGCCTCGGCACCGGCAGCGGAGCGCGACAAGCGGCGCGGCGTGGCCGGCGAGGTGATGATGTGGAAAATCGGCGGCGCGGCAGCGGCCCGGGGCGATAGTCTCGACGAGGTCATTCGCCTGGCGCAAAAAGCCGTCGATGCGTGTTCGAGCATCGGCGTCGGGCTGAGTAGCTGCACCATCCCCGCCAATGGCAAGCCCAACTTTTCGATCGAGCCCGGCCACATGGAGCTCGGCATCGGCCACCACGGCGAACCGGGAATAGAAGTCGCGCCGCTGACCAGTGCCGAGGCCATCGCCACGGCCATGTGCGACCCCGTTCTCGCCGACCAGGACTTCGCCGGCAGCGAGGTGGCGGTGTTGATCTCCGGACTTGGCGCCACGCCAGTGATGGAGCTCAATATCCTCTACGCACACATCGCCGAACGGCTCGAAGCCGCTGATATTCGCGTACACCGTACGGACATCGGCAATTACTTCACCTCGCTGGAGATGATGGGCGCCACGCTTACGCTGATGAAGCTCGACGACGAGCTCAAACCGCTGCTGGACGCCCCGGCGCGCTCGCTGGCCATCACGCAGTGCTGATCGGAACCGCTACTACGGAGACTCATCATGCAAGTTCTGGACGCGACTCAAGGCAGGGACATTCTCGAGGAGTTAGTCGAGGTCATCGTCGACAACCGCCAATACCTGAGTGACGTCGACGGCGCGATCGGCGACGGCGATCACGGCATCAACATGGCCAAGGGGTTTCGGCTTTGCGGGGAGTCGGTCGCCGGCCAATCGCTGTCGCTTTCCAAGGCGCTGGGCACGCTCGCCACGACCTTGATGGGCTCGATCGGCGGTTCGATGGGGCCGCTTTACGGCAGCCTCTTCATGGGCATGGCCAAGTCGGTCAAGGACAAGAACGTCCTCGACGCCAAGGATTTCGGTGACATGTTGGCCGATGGACGCGAAGCACTCGAGCAGATCAGCGATGCCAAGGTCGGCGACAAGTGTCTTCTCGACACTCTAGTGCCGGCCATCGAACGTTACCGTGACGCCGTCGAGGGCGGAGACGACTTTCCTCACGCACTGCAAGCCTTACGTAACGGCGCCCAAGACGGTCGCGATTCGACGCTCGACCTGGAAGCCAAGATCGGACGCGCGGCACGCCTCGGCGAACGCTCGCGCGGCCATCTGGACGCCGGCGCGGTGTCGTGCTGCCTGCTGCTGACCCGCTTGGCCGATAGCACCGAACGTCGCCTGGAAAAAGCCGCCGCCTGAGCACTGGCGGCGGCTTACTGGGTTCCCCTCCATTTCTTAGCCCCCGACGCCGTCTGGCACGTCGAGGGCCTTCACGCCCGCATACCGCGGCGGAGCACACCATGGTTTCACAGCTCGACTCACTCAAGGCACTATCGCAAGTGGTCGCCGACACCGGGGACCCAGCCGCCATCGAACGTTATCGGCCCGTCGATGCCACCACCAATCCTTCCTTGATCCTCAAGGCATTCGAGCTGCCCGGCTATCAGCCACTGATCGAGCGGATCCTGGAAGAGGCGCGTGACGAGAAGTCACATGACGCCGACCACTTGGAGCGTATCGTCGACCGCCTCTCGGTCGGCATCGGCAGCGAGGTCGCCCAACTCATTCCGGGACGCGTCTCCACCGAGGCCGCCGCCAAGCTCTCGTTCGATACCCAGGCCAGTATCCGCAAGGCTCATGAGTTGGTGGAGCGTTACGAGGCGCTGGGTATCGGCCGTGAGCGGATCTTGATCAAGCTCGCGTCGACCTGGGAAGGCATCCGTGCCGCCGAGGTACTCGAGCGCGAAGGCATTCAATGCAACCTCACCCTCCTGTTCAGCGACGCTCAGGCGCAGGCCTGCTTCGATGCCGGCGTGTTCCTGGTTTCGCCCTTCGTGGGGCGTGTCACCGACTGGTATCAGAAAGAAACCGGTCAAACGTTCTCCCCGGAGGAGGACCCCGGCGTGCGGTTCGTGCGCCAGGTCTGCGAGCGCGCCGACCGGGGCGGCTACGATACCGTCGTCATGGGGGCCAGCTTCCGTACGCCGGAGCAAGTCCTCGCCCTCGCCGGCTGTCATCGCCTGACGATTTCGCCCGCCTTGCTGGAAACGCTCGAGGCGCGCGAAGGAGATGTCGACGCCAAGGTCCGCTTCACGCATCCCGAGGCGCAGCCTGTCCCTCCCCTAGAGGAAAACGCCTTTCGCTGGCAGCATAATCAGGACCCCATGGCCATCGACAAGCTGGCCGAAGGCATTCGTCGCTTCGCCGACGACCAGGCCTGTCTCGAGGACTTGATCGCCGACCGGCTCGCTAACTGATTCATCGCTCATGGAGGAGACATCGATGCCCTCTCGCTTCACGCTGGCCAATGCCATTCGCGCCCTGTCGATGGATGCCGTGCAGGCAGCCAATTCCGGCCACCCCGGCGCGCCGATGGGTATGGCCGATATCGCCGAAGTGCTGTGGAACGACCATCTCAAGCACAACCCCAGCAACCCCACCTGGCCCGACCGCGACCGTTTCGTGCTCTCCAACGGGCATGGTTCGATGCTGTTGTATTCGCTTTTACACCTCAGCGGTTATGACTTGGCCATCGACGACATCAAGCAGTTCCGCCAGCTCCATTCGCGCACGCCCGGGCATCCCGAGCTCGGCTACACGCCTGGGGTCGAAACCACCACCGGCCCGCTGGGTCAGGGGCTGGCCAATGCCGTGGGCATGGCACTCGCCGAACGCACTCTGGCCGCGCAGTACAATCGCCCAGGGCATGACATCGTCGACCATCGCACCTGGTGCTTCGTCGGCGATGGTTGCCTGATGGAGGGCATCAGCCACGAAGCCTGCTCGCTGGCGGGAACCCAGGGCCTCGGCAAGCTCACCGTCATCTACGACGACAACGGCATCTCCATCGATGGCGAGGTCGCAGGATGGTTCACCGATGATACCGCCAAGCGCTTCGAGGCCTACGGCTGGCAGGTCATCGCCGATGTCGACGGCCATGACCCTGCTGCCATCGAAGACGCCATCAGCGCAGCCAAACAACACGACCAGCGCCCGACCTTGATCATCTGCAAGACGGTCATCGGCTTCGGCGCGCCCAACAAACAGGGCACCGGCGCCTGTCATGGTGCCGCCCTAGGCGAGGATGAAGTCGCCGCCGCGCGCCAGCGCCTCGAGTGGTCACACCCGCCGTTTCACGTGCCCGAGGAGGTCTACGCAGGCTGGAACGCCGACACGGCCGGCCAGCACGCCGAGGACGAGTGGCGCCAACGCTTCGCGCGCTACGCCGCGGCTTATCCCGAGCTTGCCGAAGAGCTCGAGCGCCGCTGGCGTGGCGAGCTACCCGGCGACCTGGGCGGCAGTGCCCTGATCGAAGAGGCCCAGCACGCCTGCGATACACTGGCCTCGCGCAAGGCCTCACTCGGTGTGCTCAACCACCTGGGGCCACGCCTGCCGGAACTGCTGGGCGGCAGCGCCGACCTCGCGCCATCGAATCTGACGATCTGGGAGGGCGCACGCGCCATCTCGGCCCAGGCGCCCGACGGCAACTACCTGCATTACGGCGTTCGTGAATTCGCCATGGGCGCCATCATGAACGGCATCAGCATGCACGGCGGCTTCATTCCCTATGGGGCCACCTTCCTGACGTTCATGGAATACATGCACAACGCCGTGCGCATGGCCGCCATCGCGCGGCGCCAGGTGATCTTCGTCTACACCCACGACTCCATCGGCCTGGGGGAAGACGGCCCGACTCACCAGCCCATCGAACAACTCAATGCGCTACGCATCACGCCGAACTTGGCAACGTGGCGCCCCTGCGACGCCACCGAAACCAGCGTGGCCTGGCTCGCCGCTCTCAAGCGCCAGGACGGCCCCACGGCTTTGGTATTCTCGCGCCAAGGGCTTCCCGGGCAAGCACGCGATGTCGCCCAGCTCGCCGCGATCGAACGCGGCGGTTACGTGCTCGACGATTGCGAGGGCACGCCCGAGTTGATCCTCATCGCCACCGGCTCGGAAGTCGGTCTGGCCATGGAAGCGGCTGCCCAGCTCAACGACCAGGGACGGCAGGTCCGCGTCGTCTCGATGCCCTGCGCCAGCGAATTCGATGCCCAAGACGCCGATTACCAGGAGGCGGTGCTACCACCCACGGTGACACGCCGGCTCGCCATCGAAGCTTCGCATCCCGACTATTGGCGTAAGTACGTCGGCCCTCGCGGCAACGTGATCGGCATGACCGGCTATGGCGAATCGGGCAAGGCCGAGGACCTGTTCCGGCACTTCGGCTTCACCGTCGAAAACGTGATCGACAAGGCCCGCGCCTTGCTCGACTGACCCGCCTGGCCCTGGCTGCTGGATTATCTCTGGTGGCCAGGGCTAAGTGGATGTGAAGCTCCCCCTTGATTCTCTCCTTGCGCATCGCCAAAACGAGTAGTGAGGCAAGCAGGAACGGCTACCTCAGGAAGACTCGTCACCGACGATCCCGTTAAGGAGGATGACATGAGCCGCAAGACCCTCACCGCCGTCAATCCCGCCAACGATCAAGTACTCGGCGAGCACGAGATGCTCGACGATGCCCAGTTGGCTGAAAAGCTCGACCAAGCCCGCGCGGGCTATGCCGAATTCCGCCACTTGCCGTTGGCCGATCGTCGCCAACGACTCACCGCACTGGCCGACTTGATCGACCAGCATCAGCGCGAAATGGCCGAGATCATCGCCCACGAGATGGGCAAACCCTTCCATCAGGGGATTGCCGAGACACAGATTTCCTCGGCCATCGTTCGCTTCTACGCCGACAACCTGGAATCCCTGCTCAAGCCGCAGCCACGCCAGGTAGAAGGCGCGCAGAAGGCCGAGATCGTTCACGACCCGATGGGGGCCGTGCTCGGCGTGATGCCGTGGAACTATCCGCTTTATCAGGTGGTACGCTTCGCCGCGCCCAATCTGGCAGGTGGCAACGTCTGCCTGCTCAAGCATGCCTCCAATGTCCCGGGCTGCGCCAAGTTCATCACCAAGCTTTTCCACGACGCAGGCTTCAAGGAAGGGACCTTCACCTGGCTGCCGGTTGGCTCCGACAAGGTCGAGGGCATCATCCACGACCCACTGGTGTGCGGCGTCACGCTCACCGGCAGTGAAGATGCCGGCCGTGCCGTGGCCAAGATCGCCGGCGAGGCCATCAAGCCCAGCGTGCTCGAGCTCGGCGGTATCGACCCGCTGATCGTGCTCGACGATGCCGACGTCGACAAGGCGGTGGAGCTGGCCGTGAACGGCCGCTTCGACAATACCGGGCAAAGCTGCGCGGCATCCAAGCGCCTGATCGTGGAACGCCCGATGCTGGAGCGCTTCACCGAAAAGCTCATCGACCGCGTGCAGAAGATGCGTATCGGCGATCCCATGGACGGCGACACCGAAATCGGCCCCATGTCGCGCAAGGACCTGCGCGACGACCTGCACGACCAGGTGCAGCGGGCGATCAAGCACGGTGCGCAGCTCGAGACCGGCGGCGAGGTGCTCGACCGCCCCGGCGCCTGGTATGCGCCCACGGTGCTGACCAACGTCGCGCCTGGCAACCCGGCCTTCGACGAGGAGCTGTTCGGTCCGGTGGCGTCGATCATCGCCGCCGATGACGCCGAGCACGCCATCGAGCTGGCCAACAACTGCCGCTACGGTCTGGGCGGCACCGTGGTCGGCCAGGACGTGAAGCGCGCCGAACAGGTCGCGCGCCGTCTCGAAGTCGGCATGAGCTTCGTCAATCGCCCCACCACGCCCTTCGCCGAGCTTCCGTTCGGTGGCGTCAAGGAAAGCGGTTACGGTCGCGAGCAGAGCGAATACGGCTTCGGCGCCTTCCTCAACGTGCGCACGGTCTACATCGCCAAATAAGCGGAGCGTGAACGCACCCAACGCAAGCGCCCCCGCCCGATATGGGCGGGGGCGCTTTTTCGTTCGGCGACCGCGATGTCACGTCATGGGCAAGGCCGGCCATGCCGCGACCGGGACTCTGCTGAGCCGGGCCCTTCAGATATAGGCGCTGGACGTGCGTGCCTGAAAGCCGCGATAGGCGCTCTCGGTCATCATTCCCAGCACACGGCCTGCATGCTTGCCAAAACGCTTGAGCAGAGTCGGTCGCGCAGTCGAAATCGTCATGGATAACGTGCCTGTGTCGGTGGATATCCAGATATTATACCTTGGTCTTTAGACCTTGGTCTAATTTCTGCACCTGTAGCGCTCCCGACGTCAGGCACTTTCTGCCAACTGCCTGCTGGACGATACCGACTGAACCGTGCCTAGAAGTTGTAGTTGATGAATCCGCCCACGTAGGCCTGGGTCGCATCACCGATCTCGTCGACGATGGGACTGTCCTTGGCGTCGCCGGTCAGGCGCGACACGCCGACCAGGCCCGTGACGGACCACGTCCGCGTGAGATAATAACTGGCACTGGCATCGGCACCGAAGCGGAAATAGCCCTCGCTCGGCGAGTACGCATCCAGCCCGGAACGCCGACTCTCCCGCGCGGAAATGCCGAACATGTCCTCGGTCCAGGCGTCGCTTCCATAGGCGACGTTCGGGCCCAGCGAAACGGAGAGCCGCTGGGTCAAGCGCGAGCGCCAGTGCGCCTTGGCGCTGACATGGTAGCCATCCACGTCACCGCTCAGCGGCGTTTCCACGGCCGCGCTGTACTGCCAATGGCCCTCGGTGTATTCGGCCCGCAGGCCCGCCGTGACTCCGCCGTCGACTTCATCGAGACGATGCAGGTCATCGTCGTTGTCGCGTCCGAAGGTGTAACCGAGAAACGGCGATACCCGCCAGCCATCCCGATTGATGACGTTCCAGCCCACGCCATCGCGCGCGTTGATATACAGGCTATCGCCATAGGTCAGGTCGACCGACGGCCATACGGACGTTTCGTAGTCATCGCTTCCCAGATAATCGGGAGCATGGATCGCCCCCGCCCCCAGACTCCCTTGCCAGCCGCTGTCCTGCGCCTGGCTGGGCGTTGCCACCGCCAGCATCGGTAACGCCACGGCCAACGCCGCGTATCGATATCCTGCCTGCATGTCGACCGACTCCCTGGATTCATTGCATGACCACCGGCTGACCGCCCGCCACTTGCAGGCACGCACACCCGGCCCTTTACATACGATATCGTAGGTATCCCTGGTGCGCCAGCCGCTTGGCGACCGGGGAAAGACGAGCCTGAGCGCGCGACGTATCCAGGCACTTGAGCCTACAATGGCGTTCGTTTTGTATTTCCGCTCAAGCGGTAGCTGGCAAAGTAGCCAAGGAGCGTCGCAGTGGCAGGATGGATTTACTGGCTGGACCTGGCGGGCGTGATCGTCTTTGCGCTGTCGGGCGTGATCATTGCCTGCCGCTCGAGGATGGATCCGTTCGGCATGCTGGTACTGGCCGCGATGACAGGCATCGGCGGCGGTACCCTGCGCGATCTGTTACTGGGCATTCGCCCGGTGTTCTGGGTCACCGACCCCACCTATCTATGGGTGATCATCATCACCGTCGTGTCATCGATTGTCGGCTTTCATTACATTCACCGGTTATCGCGCATCGTCCTGCCCGTACTCGATGCCTTCGGGCTCGCCATCTTCACCATCATCGGCGCTCACAAGGCATTGGCGTTGGGCCATGGTGGTACCGTAGCGGTATTGATGGGACTCCTCACCGGTGTCGCGGGCGGGATGCTGCGTGATGTACTCGCAAGACGCGTCCCCATGGTGCTGCGCCAGGAAATTTATGCGACAGCTTCTATTGCAGGCGCCTGGACTTACGTCATCCTGTACAGTCAACCTATCCACCCCTACGCCACTATCGCGCTGCCTATACTGGTGATCCTGGGGCTGCGTCTCAGTGCCATCTACTGGCGCCTCTCCTTGCCGGTATTCGCCTGGATCACCTCGCCAGCCGAGGCTTCATCTAAAAGCACTAAATCTAAAAGTGCTGAATCTCAAAGCACTATGCACAACGCAACACCGTCGTCGAACGAGATAGAAAAGAAGCCACGCTCTAAAGCCCGCGTACGAATGCTCTCGCCCAAACGACGGCGCAGATAGCCATTGCCAAGCAATTATTAGCACGCTACATTGTTGCCATCATTCCCTTCAGGAACGTTTCAATGGCATCCCCTAAGCTGTTCTCGCCGCTCACGCTCGGCCGGCTCGAATTGCCCAATCGCATCGTCATTTCACCGATGTGCCAATACTCCGCCGACGAAAACGGCAGCATGACCGACTGGCACAAGATTCATCTGGGGCATCTCGCTCTCTCCGGGGCAGGACTCTTGATCGTCGAGGCCTCCGCCGTCGCGCCGGAAGGACGCATCACCTCTGGCGACGTGGGGCTCTATTCGGACGACAACGAGCAAGCGATGGCACGTGTACTCGAGTCCGTTCGTGCCCACTCGCCGATGCCGGTCGGCATCCAGTTGGGCCACGCCGGACGCAAAGCCTCCTGCCAGGCACCTTGGGAAGGCGGTGCCCAGCTAAGCCTGGAAGAGGGGGGCTGGCAAACCGTGGCGCCTTCCGCCGTACCGTATCAGGACGGGCAGCGTCCGCCACAGGCGATGAGTCTCGATGATATCGAGCAGCTCAAGGCGAACTTCGTCGCCTCGGCCAAGCGCGCCGAGCGTCTCGGTTTCGAGTTGATCGAACTGCACGCAGCGCATGGCTATCTGCTGCACGAGTTCTTGTCGCCGCTTTCGAATCAGCGCGATGACGAGTACGGCGGCAGTCTGGAAAACCGCATGCGGATCGTGCTGGAGATCTTCGATGCCGTGCGTTCGGTTTTCCCGGACGACAAGCCTGTGGGTATCCGTATCTCCGGAAGCGATTGGGTCGAAGGCGGCTGGGATCTGGAACAAAGCGTCGAGTTGGCGCGAGCACTCGACGCCCGCGGCTGCAGCTTCATCGACTGCTCCGGTGGTGGCCTGGACCCACGCCAGACCTTGAACGTCGGCCCCAACTATCAGGTACCGTTCGCTCGCCGCATGAAGCAGGAAGTCGCCATGCCGGTGATTGCTGTCGGCCTGATCACCGAACCGGAACAGGCAGAGGGCATCGTCTTCGGTGGCGAAGCAGACGCCGTCGCGCTGGCCCGCGGCATGCTCTACGACCCGCGCTGGCCGTGGCACGCCGCCGCCAAGCTCGGCGCGACCGTACATGCCCCGAAGCAGTATTTGCGCAGCCAGCCGCATACGCTTAAAAAGCTATTCGGCTAACGCGACATTCAAGCGTCGTAGACGTTTTTCATCTTCTGCAAGAAGCGTATGAATCTATGGATTCATACGCACCACCGGCTTGATGGTCTTGCCGGACTTGGAATCCGAAAACGCCTCTTCCAGGGCATCGAACTCATAAAACGTCACCAGCTTGTCGAACGGAAACTGCCCCTGGCAGTAGTAGTCGATGAGCTGGGGAATGAACACCTTGGGCACCGAGTCGCCCTCGATCACGCCCAGCATGGTCTTGCCTTCCGCCATCAGATCATTGTGCACGTCCAGCGTGACCTCCGGTGTCACGCCCACGATGGCCAGCTGACCCAGCGGACGCAACGCATGCATCCCTTGCCGCACGACCTGCGGCACACCGGTTGTCTCGATACCATAGTGCGCCCCCACGCCGGTCACCGCACGAATCTCTTCCACCACGTCTACCTGGCTGCCATTGAAGACGTGCGTGGCCCCCAGCTCCTTGGCGAGCGACAAGCGATTGTCGTGCACGTCGACGGCGATGATCCGTGCGCAGCCGGCGAGACGGGCCGCCATGACGGCGCTCAATCCCACCGCGCCACAGCCGTAGACCACCAGGCTGCTGCCGAACGCCGGCTTGAGGCGATTGAGAACCGTGCCGCTCCCGGTCTGAATGCCGCAGCCCAATGGGGCCAGCAAGCCCAGGTCGAGATCCGGATCCACCTTGACCGCGTTGCGCTCATGCACCACCGCATGGGACCCGAACGAGGACTGCCCGAAGAAGGTGGAAACCGCTTCGTCGCCTCGATGCAGGTAACAGGCCCCGTTCTCGGCACGCCCGCCGAAATTCAACTCGTTCATGCGCATGCAGACGGTAGGATGGCCGGTCAGGCAATGCTCGCATGCGCCGCAATGGGCAAACGACAGCACGACATGGTCCCCCGGCGCGAACGCCGTGATCTCGCTCCCCACGGCTTCCACTACCCCGGCGCCCTCGTGCCCCAGAACAACGGGGAACGGCGTCAGCTCCAGGTCCCGGGCGACGGCATCCGTGTGGCACACCCCGGTGGCCACGATGCGCAGGCGCAACTCGTTGGCCCCCGGCTCGGTCAAGGTCAGGGTCTCCACCGAGAAGGGCCCGCCCTTGTCTCGCGTCACGGCCGCTTTGATTTGCATGGAAAGCTCCTCACGACGTTGCGGTGCATGTCCCGGGCCATGCCTCGGCCCGGGTATCGCTCCCGCCTATGGGTTAGAACGGATACTGGCGCGGTTCATGCTGCAGCGTGATCCAGTGCTCCGTGGTGAACTCATCGATCGCCCAGTCGCCATTGAAGCGGCCCAGGCCGGAGTTCTTTTCGCCGCCGAACGGCGCATGCGGCTCGTCGTTGACGGGGATGTCGTTGACATGGGTCATGCCCGCCTTGATGCCCTGCGCGAAGCGCACGCCGCGTTCCAGGTTGCTCGTGAAGACCGCGCTCGACAGACCGAACTCGGTGCGGTTGGCCAGCTCCAGCGCATGCGCTTCGTCACGCGCGGACTGAATCCCCACCAGCGGCCCGAAAATCTCTTCGTCGGCCAATTCCATGTCCGCCGTGACATCGCCGAACACGTGCGGCGGCAAGACATTACCCTCGGGGTCGCCTCCGGTCAGCAAGGTGGCGCCCTCGGCATGCGCCTTGGCGATCTTGGTCTGGAGTCCCTCGAGCTGCTTGGCGTTGATGATCGGCCCCACGGCGGTCTCGGGGTCGGCGGGGTCGCCCAGGTGCAATGCCTTGACGCGTTCGACGAAGCGAGTGGTGAAGGCGTCACGCAACGGCTCTTCGACGATGATGCGATTGATCGCCATGCAAATCTGGCCCTGATGGAGGAACTTGCCGACCACCGCCGCATCGACCGCCTGCTCCACATCGGCATCCGCCAGCACCACGAAGGGACTGTTGCCGCCGAGTTCCAGGGCGACGTGCTTGAGATGCTTGCCGCCGCTCGCCAGGCGACCGATGTTGAGCCCCACGGGGGTGGAGCCGGTGAAGGTGATCAACGAAGGAACGGGATGCTCGACGAAGGCATCGCCGATCTCGGAACCGGCACCGACGACGACGCTCAACACGCCCGGTGGCAACCCTGCCTCTTCGAAGATACGTGCCAGCAGCAGTCCGCCGGTCACCGGCGTGTCGCTGGCCGGCTTGACGACCACCGCGTTGCCCAGCGCCAGCGCCGGCGCCACCGAGCGAGCGCTCAGGTTGAGCGGGAAGTTCCACGGGCTGATCACGCCCACCACGCCCAGCGGCGCCCGATAGACGCGACTTTCCTTGCCAGGAATGTCAGACGGCAGGATGCGGCCATGGGCCCGGGTCGGCATGCTCGCCGCTTCCTGAGTAATCGCCCGTGCCGCGTTCCACTCAAGCTGCGCCTTGATCCGCGTACTGCCCGACTCGCGAATGATCCAGTCGATGATCTCGTCATGGCGCTCGTCGAAGATCGCCACCGCGCGCCGCATGACATCGCCACGCGCGTTCGGCCCCAGCGCCGCCCATTCGGCCTGGGCCGCCTGCGCATGGCGATAGGCCGCGTCCAGGTCTTGCCGGTCGGCCATCGCCAGCTCGAGCAGCGTTTCCCCGGAATACGGGTTGGTCACGGTCAGGCGGCGCTCGGCACTTCCCTGGCGCCAGCCTCCTGCGATCGGCTGGGCATCCTGGCCGGCAAACAACGGTGCTTGTGTCATGTGTCTCACCTCAATCGACATGCGAAGACGCGCCTCGTCGGGCCGCGTCGTGGTCATGCGAGCCTAGCCGGATAATTAATATGCAGGCTAATAGCAATTATCAACGAACTTGATACCCTACAACTTCTTTAGCTTCATGGGCATGGCCAGCGGGCCGTTTCTCGGCGCCCTGTTGTTCGGCCTCGGCGGTTTCCCCCTGTTGTTCAGCATCGCCGCGCTGTTGTTCCTGCTCATCGCACTGCTCGCTTGGCGTAACCTCATGTCTGCCCAACGCGCCTAGACAATGCCCCTCTCAGAGGCACCCTTGCCCTTGAGGGGCCAATCGCGCCTAGAATGAAGGCAGGCTTCTCGCCCGTCATAAGGCGTGAGTGATATTCAGCGCGCATCGGAGGTCCCCATGTCATTGACACCTTCCACCATGACCGAACTGGGCTCCCCACTGCCGGCATTTCAGCTTCCCGATGCCGACGGCAAGGAAGTCGACAGCGCCGATTTCGCCGGGCGGCCGATCCTCGTCGCGTTCATCTGCAACCACTGCCCCTTCGTCAAGCACATCGCGGATGCCTTCGCCGATTTCGCCCGCGAGTATCAGGCCAAGGGCCTGGCGGTGATCGCCATCAACAGCAACGACTTTCACGCCCATCCGGACGACAATCCCGAGAACATGCGTGCAGAAATCGACGCACGCGGCTACACCTTCGATTATCTGGTGGATGAAAGCCAGGACGTGGCACGTGCTTTCGAGGCAGCCTGTACTCCGGACTTCTTCCTCTTCGACCATGAGCATCGCTTGGCCTACCGAGGGCAGTTCGACGCCAGCCGACCCAGCAAGGAGACGCCGGTCACCGGGGAGGATTTACGGGCCGCCGCCAACGCCGTGCTCGCGGACCGCGCACCGTCAGCGCAGCAGACGCCTTCCATGGGCTGCAATATCAAATGGAAGTAAGCGATGTCCAACGCGCGCGGGAACGGATCGCCGAGGCCCTCGCGCCGACACCGCTGTTGCTCGACCAGACGCTGTCCGAGCGTCTGGGACGGCGCGTGTGGCTCAAGGCAGAGTCATTTCAGCACACCGGCTCCTTCAAGGCACGCGGTTCGCTGAACTGGCTACGCACGGCCCGCGACGCGGAACTTGTCGGTGGGCTAGGCGCCGTTTCCGCCGGCAACCACGCCTTGGGCCTAGCCTGGGCGGCACAGCAAAGGAGCGTGCCCGTAACCATCGTGATGCCCGAGAATGCGAGTCCCTTCAAGGTCGAAGGAAGCCGCGCGCTGGGTGCGGAGGTCATCCTGCATGGCGATATCAACGCGGCCTGGACATTGATGCATGAAATGGTCGAGGAACGCGGCCTGACGCTGGTGCATCCCTATGACGACGAACGCATCATCGCCGGCCAGGGCACGCTGGGGCTCGAGGTGCTCGAGCAGGCGCCGGACGCCCAGGCGATTCTGTGCCCGGTCGGTGGCGGCGGCCTGATCGGGGGCATCGGCGTGGCGACGTCGGCGCTGCGCCCCTCGCTCTCGCTGATCGGCGTGGAACCCAGCGGGGCGGCGAGCATGGCGCATGCCTGGGCCCAGGGTGGCCCCGCTAGGCTCAGTGAGGTGCAAAGCTGCGCCAAGAGTCTCGCCGCCGCTATCGTCGGCGAGCACACCTATCCGCTGAGTCGCCAACACGTCGCCGAGCTCGTCGACGTGGATGAAGATGCCATCCACCGTGCCATGCGCCACTTGCTTTACCAGACCAAGCTAGTCGCGGAGCCTGGCGCCGCCGTGGGGGTGGCCGCCCTGCTCGAAAGCGCGGCGACACTACCGCCGCAAGGCGATATCGTGGTCATCGTCACCGGCGCCAACCTGGGGCGCGATGAGCTGGCCGGCTTTTTGTGAGCGACGTCTTTGACGTACGTGCGAGACCCGCGTGTGCCCGTTGTCGGGGTGTCGATGAACGCGCCGGTATTGATCAGCACGACATCGGAAAGACTCTCAGGACACAGGATCAGCAACAGCTAGCTGATCACGCCCCTGACCGAGGTACCCACGAAATGCAAGCGTGCCACTCCCAGCACATCGTCCAGCTCGGGAGGTAGATGGCCGCCAAGATCAGGCCGCCACTGGCGCCATGGCCGAGCAGATCCCAAGTCACGCAGCGGAAGCGGCCATGCAAGGCAGCGACCACACCCTCCCACACGTTCTGGCTCACGCCCAGAGATGCGCCAACAGCGCGGCTGCACCGCTATCGCGATAGGCAACCGTGCAGCCGTTGATATTGATAAAGGACATCACTGACTCACTACTTGAAAGTGGCTCTAGCCAAATACGACCAATGCCACAAAGGTACTGACGATGGCAGCGCCGGAGATAATCAACCAGATCACCAGATA
Organism: Chromohalobacter beijerinckii; assembly: GCF_023061185.1. Classification (GTDB taxonomy): domain Bacteria; phylum Pseudomonadota; class Gammaproteobacteria; order Pseudomonadales; family Halomonadaceae; genus Chromohalobacter; species Chromohalobacter beijerinckii. Next base: position 38,031 of record NZ_JAKGAK010000010.1, on the reverse strand, counting down.
GCCCATGATGTCGCGCGCCGAACGGCCGGCCACACCCAGCAAGGGAAGCGCCCAGAAGGGCTGGATCTGGTTGGTCCAGCCATCTCCCCAGGTGAAAGCCATGATGGTCTGTGCCGGGTCAGCCCCCAGCGCTGCAGCCGCTTCCATCATGATGGGCCCCTGAATAGCCCACTGCCCACCGCCGGATGGAATGAAAAAGTTCACTGCACCCGCAGACAGGAACGTCAGCAGAGGGAACGTCTCTGGTGTGGCGACCGAGATAATGGCTTCAGAAAACTGGGTAACCAGGCCAGCACTGGTCATCATGCCGGCGATACCCGCATAGAGTGGGAATTGAACGATAATTCCGCGAGCCGCATTGACCGCCTTCTCCGCCGCACCTAGATAAGCGGCTGGGCTCTGGTGCAAGAGAAGGCCCAAGGCCAGAAAGATCAGAATGATCGTGTTCAGATCGATGCTGAATCCCTGAAAAATCACTTTGTTCAGTAAATATCCCGCTGCCAGTAGACCGAGGAAAAGCGTCGGCCAGCGGCTCTTCTCAATACGATCCGATGGGCTTTGGTAGGCCTTTTCTGGAGCCGGCGCATCCCGCCCTTCTTCGCTGTCCGCTTCCAGCCGGATGATCTTTTCAGGCTGTTTCTGGAGCATGAAGAAGATTACCAACAGGCATAGCAGACCGACTGTCAGCGCAATATTCCAGACGGAGTAGAGGGTTTCAGTCACAGGCACGATACCGATAGCGTCTTCCATGAAGTGGTCAGGAGTTGCTATAACCAGCGGGATGGAGGAAGAGGGACCACGCACCAACTCGCCACCGTAGGCTGCGGCAACAATCAGCGGGAAGTGAATAGCGACCCGACGCCCCATCTCCCGCGCCAGGATGGCACCAGCCACCATGCCGAAGCCCCAATTCAGGTAGTAACAGACAAAGCTCACCACGATCGTCAGCACTAACGCCTGCTTCGGCGTATTGGCCCGCCTGGTCAAACCGGTCAAGAGACTCTGTACCACCGGGGTCAGTGCCAGCACATAACCCGTCAGCAACACCAGAGTCATCTGCATTCCGAACTTGAACAGGCTCGAGAACCCATCACCCCAGTAATCCGCCATGTTCATGGGTGACTCACCGCCAACGGCGACGCCCAACACAAAAACGATAGCGGTGAGAATCACTGCCAGGACAAATGCACTGGGTAGATAACGCTGTACGACCCGTACAGAAAAGTTGGTTATTGCTTCCATTGGTAACTCATCTGGTAGTTTTCTAAACGCGTTCGATCAAAGTGGCCACGCCCTGGCCCACGCCGACACACATGGTGCAAAGGGCGTAACGCTTGTTCAGTACATGCAGCTCGTGCGCTGCAGTCAGCAGCAGCCGCGCCCCGGACATGCCCAGCGGATGTCCCAGCGCGATCGCACCGCCGTTGGGATTGACGCGCGGATCGTCATCGGCCACGCCCAGTTCACGCAGGCATGCCAGCCCCTGGGCGGCAAAGGCTTCGTTGAGCTCGATGATGTCGACCTCATCGATGCCGATACCCAGACGCTCGAGCAGCTTGCGCGTCGCCGGTACCGGGCCCATGCCCATGATGCGCGGTTCGACGCCGGCGGTGGCCATGCCCAGGATCCGCGCCATCGGAGTGAGACCATGGCGCGCGACAGCGGCGTCACTGGCGACCAGCATCGCCGCCGCCCCGTCGTTGACGCCCGAGGCATTGCCCGCGGTCACGCTGCCGCCGTCGCGAAACGGCGTGGGCAACTTGGCCAGCTTTTCCAGAGTGGTACCTGCGCGCGGATGCTCGTCCTGATCGACGACCAGGGGGTCCTGCTTGCGACGCGGCACCTCGACCGGCGTGATCTCCTGCGCCAGGCGCCCGGACTGCTGGGCACGCTCGGTCTTCTGCTGCGAGCGCACGGCGAAGGCATCCTGATCCTCGCGGGACACGTGGAACTGCTCGGCGACGTTCTCGGCGGTCTCGGGCATCGACTCGACGCCGTAGTGGTTCTTCATCAGCGGATTGACGAAACGCCAGCCGATGGTCGTGTCCTCGATCGCCTGGCTGCGCGAGAATGCCGTCTCGGCCTTGCCCATCACGAACGGTGCGCGCGACATGGACTCCACGCCGCCGGCCAGGGCCAACTCGAACTCGCCCGCCTTGATGGCGCGAAATGCGGTGCCCACGGCGTCCATGCCCGACCCACACAGGCGGTTCATCGTGGTACCGGGCACGGAGGTGGGCAGCCCGGCCAGCAACGCCGACATGCGCGCCACGTTGCGATTGTCCTCGCCGGCCTGATTGGCGCAGCCCATGATCACTTCATCGATGGCCGCCGGCTCGAGGTCCGGCGCCTGCGCCAGCACGGCCCGGAAAATCGTGGCCGCCAGGTCGTCGGGACGGACGCTGGCCAGCGAGCCGCCGAAACGTCCCACGGCGGAACGCGTGGGATGACACAACCAAACATCGCTCATCGAATTCTCCTCACGCCTCACCGGCATGTTTGCGTTCGGTACGCGCCTTGAGATCCCGCAACACGTCGAGCTCATTCGCGGAAGGCATCGGCGTGGTGTCGAGCTGCTCGGCGAAACGGATCTCCCAGCCGGTCGCGTCCTGCACCTGCTCGGCGGTCACGCCCGGATGCAGCGATACCACTACCAGCTCGCGAGTCTCGGGATCGGGCTTCATCACGCACAGGTCGGTGATCACCCGGGTCGGGCCACGGCCGATATTGGGCACCCCGTCACGCGCCTTGCCGTCGCGACCGAAGCCGAGGGTGGTGATGAAATCCACCTGGTCGACGAAGGTCCGCTTGGAATGCTTGAGCGTGATGAACACCTCACCGGCGCAGGTCGCGATCTCCGGTGCCCCGCCGCCGCCGGGCAAGCGCACCTTGGGCGCCTGATAATCGCCGATCAGCGTGGTGTTGAGGTTGCAGTAGCGATCGATCTGCGCGGTGCCCAGAAAGCCCACATCGATCTTGCCGCCCTGCAGCCAGTAGCGGAACATTTCCGGCACCGACACGGTGGTCAGCGCCGACTCGCAAAGCTCGCCATCGCCAATGGAAAGCGGTAGCACGTCCGGCTTGGTCTGCAGCGTGCCAGACTCATAGATCAGCACCACGTCCGGTGCGTGCGTCAGGCGCGCCAGGTTGGCGGCCTCGGACGGCAAGCCGATGCCCACGAAGCAGGTCATGCCGTTCTCCAGCGCCTTCGCCGCCGTCACGGTCATCATTTCCGAGGAGGTATATTCGTTACTCATTGGGCCTGACCTCCTGCGTTGTAGATATTCTCATCGAGCCATGCCTGAAAGGTGTCGCGATCGCGCGCGATGGTATCCCACTCCTTGTAGAAGCGGTTGTCGCGCGGGTAGTAACCGTGAGCGTAGGAGGGGTAAGCGCCCTTCTCGGCGACGGCGATGGCGTCGATGGCCCAGCCGGGGATCACGCAGGCATTGGGACCGGCCTCGAGATCGTCGACGATTTCCTCGACGGTGACGATGCTCTTGCCCGCCGCCAGGATCGCCTCCTTCTGCACGCCGATGATGCCTTCCACCAGCACGTTGCCCTTGCGATCCGCCTTCTGCGCATGCACCAGAGATACGTCCGGGCGCACCGAAGGCACCGCCGCGAGGCGCTCGCCTGTGAATGGACATTCGATGTACTTGATCTGATCGTTGACGCTGGGCAACTCGCTGCCCACGTAACCGCGCAATACCGCCAATGGCAGGCCCGCCGCGCCGGCCTCGAACGCGCACGCCATGGCCGCATGACTGTGCTCGAAGATCTCCACCTTGTGCGGCCAGCCTTTCTCCACCGCATCGCGCAAGCGATGTAGCGACCCCACGCCGGGGTTACCGCCCCACGAGAAGATCAACTTCTTGGCACACCCGGCGCCGATCAATTGGTCGTAGACCAAGTCCGGCGTCATGCGGATCAGCGTCAGGTCATGCTTGCGCTGGCGAATGACCTCGTGTCCGGCGGCGAAGGGAATCAGGTGGGTGAAGCCTTCCATGGCCACGGTGGCGCCATCTTCGACATAGCGCGCCACGGCGTCATGGAGGCTAAGAAATTCGGCCATGCGGATTGCCTCGCAACTTGTTCGCTTGGTGAACACTGGTTTGTGATACGAACAAAATTATCGGGATTGCGACGGCCGGTCAAACGCACAAAAGGGCAACGCAATCGCGTTGCCCCAAGGACAAAAAAACAATTAACGCTTTAAAAATAGTAAATTACATGGCTTCAAACATATCCAGCACGCGCTGAACCTGCCACGGGCTACTACCAATGTATAAACCTGGATCGACACATGCCCGCAGGCGCTGCGCATCCACCTGCCTGGCTATCTCCTCGTCAGCCAGGAGCACATCGGCATAGTCACGACGCTCGTGACGCGAGGTCTCGGCGGCCTCCTTGGCAACACGCTGTGCGGCGTCTGCCCCTAGCACCTCAGCGAGAAAGCGGGCACAGATCACCGGGTTGCGTTTATGGGGCATCGACGACGAACCACCGGCACCCGGGACAGCAGGCTCGCTGACTTCCGCGACTTCGGACTGAGTCAGCAACGAGACATCCAACGCCAGTTTGTCGACGGCGCCGGCCAGGGCCTGTTCGAAGGCCAGTATGACGCCGACGAAGTCCTCGTCGCGGCTGGCCATCAGAGCCTCGGGACTCATTAAGGGTGACTGGAGCATCTCGGCGGGCTTGGCAGAATCTCCGTAAGGTAAGGCGGACGACGGGGCAGGAGCCGCCACCTCTGCCCAAAGCGTGCAAGTGTTCGCTACTCGAACATTATGTTAGGTTGAGGGTGGATGGCCTAGTAACTCGATACGCAACCGCAGTGATGATGCCCTCATGCATGACGAAACCCTGACCACCGACGATCGTGACTTCGTCACCGCCCTGGCTAGCGGGCTGGAGGTGATACAGGCCTTCGACGCCGATACCCCGCGCATGACACTGAGCGAGGTGGCCACCAAGACGGGGATGAACCGGGCCCGCGCCCGTCGCTTCCTGCTGACGCTCCATGCCCAGGGTTACGTGCGCAAGCAACAGCGCCACTTCGAGCTCGCGCCCAAGGTCCTGCAGCTCGGCTATGCTTTCTTGTCGGCCAACAACTATCGCTCGGTAATCCAGCAGTACCTGGAAGACATCACCGCCGAGATCGGCGAATCCTCGTCACTGGGGGTGCTGGACGGCGACGAGGTGATGTACGTAGCCCGCTCTTCCGCTAAGCATAGACTGATGGCGATTACCCTGTCGGTCGGCACGCGGCTGCCGGCGACTTACACCTCGATGGGGCGGGTGCTGCTGGCCCAGCTCGCCGACGACGCGCTGGAGGCCTACCTGGAACGGGTGGCGCTTGAGGCCCACACCGAACGCTCGATCACCGACAGGGCGCAGTTGCGTAACTGCATCGAGCAGGTTCGCCAGCAGGGCTACAGTATCGTCGACCAAGAGCTGGACCCCGGTCTGCGCTCCCTGGCAGTGCCGGCCTTCGACGCCAACGGCAAGCTGCTCGGCGCCATCAACATCAGCACCAATGCCGCCCGCATCGACTTCGACACCCTGACGCATACCTTCCTGCCACTGCTGCAGGACAAGGTGCAGTTGATCCACACGCATGTCAGCTGAAGCACGCATGCGCGGGGCGCAACGCCCCGCGCAACCTACCTCCCCGCTCTCCTTTAGCGCCACCTTCCCGACCAAAGTCTAGGTATGTTCGATTGTCGTAATGCCCCGGTATTTCTATGATGGGGTTTTCCTATCGACGATCGCTCGACCCGTCGTGATGCCGTGCCCTCGGCAACCGCTTTTGCAGCTTCCTTCAGGATCTTTTCATGAACGATTCCACTACACCGGATATCCTGACTTTCGGTGAAGCGATGACGCTGTTCATCGCCGAAACGCCCGGCGACCTGGCCGAGGTCGAGCGCTTCCAGCGGCGCATCGCCGGCGCCGATACCAATGTCGCCATCGGCCTGGCGCGGCTAGCCTTTCACGTCGCCTGGATCAGCCGCGTCGGTGACGATGGCTTCGGCCGCTTCATCCGCCACACGCTCGACGCCGAAGGGCTCGACTGCCGCTACCTGAGCACCGATACCGAGCATCCCACCGGCCTAGTCTTCAAGGAACGCGCCGAACACGGCGAGGATCCCAAGGTGGCCTATTACCGGCGCGGCAGCGCCGCCAGCCACCTGGGCGTTGCCGACGTGCGCGATCTCGACTTTCAGGGAGTGCGCCACCTACACGCCACCGGCTTGCCCCCCGCGCTCTCACCCAGTACACGCGAACTTGCCTTCCACATGCTGGAACGCGCGCGCGAGGCCGGTCTCACGATCAGCTTCGATCCCAACCTGCGGCCCTCGCTGTGGAACAGCGAAGCCGAGATGCGCGAGACCCTCAATGCGCTGGCCGCACACGCCGACTGGGTGCTACCGGGGCTCGCCGAGGGCCAGCGCCTGACCGGCCTCGATAACGCGCACGACATCGCCGGCTATTACCTCGATCAAGGCGCCAGCGGGGTCATCATCAAGCTCGGTCCGGAAGGCAGCTACGTGCGCACGGCAGACGATGCCGGCATAGTGAAGGGAGTGGCCGTCTCCCGGGTCGTCGATACCGTGGGGGCTGGCGATGGCTTCGCGGTGGGTGTGATCAGCGCCTTGCTCGACGGGTGCTCGCCACGCCAGGCCGCGCATCGCGGCAATCTCATCGGCGCCGAACAGGTTCAGGTCGTCGGTGACATGGAAGGCCTGCCGCACCGGGACCGACTGCGCGACCTGGAAGCCGCACATCCAATGGCGTGACGACACGCCACCATGCTGTATTTCACGATCAGGAGCCCTGCATGACCAAGCGCATCCTCGCCTTCGGGCGACTCAAGCCCCATCACCTCGAACAACTGCGCACACACTTCCACGTCGATTATTTTGACCATCTGGAAAGCGCCGACGACCCCGCGTTTCGTGAAGCGCTGAGCGAAGCGCACGGCCTGCTAGGCGCCAGTTTGCCGGTCACCTCCGAGCTGCTCGATGATGCCCCACACCTGGAAGCCATTTCGAGCATCTCGGTGGGGGTCGACAACTACCCCGTGGACGAGCTGACCCGGCGCAACATTCTGCTCTGCCACACGCCGGACGTGCTCACCGAAACCACCGCGGACACCGGCTTCCTGCTGATCATGGCCAGCGCCCGTCGCGCGGTGGAACTGGCCAACATGGTCAAGCAAGGCCAGTGGACGAGCAGTATCGGCGAGCCTCACTTCGGCACCGATGTCCACGGCAAGACGCTGGGCATGATCGGCTTCGGGCGCATCGGCCAGGCTATCGCGCGTCGCGGCGCACTGGGCTTCGGCATGCAGGTGCTCTACACCCACGCTTCGCCCAAGCCGGCCCTTGAAGCGGAACTCGGCGCCACGCACTGCGAATTCGATGCCTTGCTCGAGCAGTCCGACTTCGTCTGCGTCAACGTGCCCCTGACCACCGAGACCACCGGCTTGATCGACGCGGACGTGCTCAAGCGCATGAAGTCCTCGGCGATTCTGATCAATATCGCGCGTGGCAAGGTGGTCGACGAGGAGGCCCTGATCGAGGCGCTCTCCAGCGGCGAGATCCACGCTGCGGGGCTCGATGTCTTCGCTCAGGAACCGCTGCCCGGCGACTCGCCGTTCACGCGGATGGACAACGTCGTGACCCTGCCGCACATCGGCTCGGCGACGCATGAAACGCGCGAGGCCATGGCCCAGCGCGCCGTTGACAACGTCATCGCCGCCCTCGAGGGCCAGCAACCGCCCAGCCCCTACAACGACGTCACACCGCGCGGCTGACGTCTTCCCCATACGCCGTACGCGCCACGTCCTTTCACGCCTGCTCCTCTCGGTGCAGGCGTTTTCGTTTCATGCACGCACGCTTGAAACCTAGTGTCCCGCCCCCAGGCAGTGCTCACTGACAGCGGCCCCAACGCCGCCCACTTTCCGCTTCGGGAGCTACCCATGTCCTCCAGCATTGCCCTCATCACCGGCGCCGGCCGGGGCCTCGGCCGTAGCATGGCGTTGCACCTCGCCGCCGCCGGCGTTGGCGTCATCGGCACCTACCGCAGTCACCGCGACGACGCCCTGTCGGTCGCCCGCGAAATCGAGGCCGCCGGCGGCACGGCGGCGATGCTCAAACTCGATATCGGCGACAGCACCGCCTTCGCCGAATTCAAGGACAACGTGGCGGATACGCTGAAAGACACTTTCGGCCGTACGGAGCTAGACGCCGTGGTCCACAATGCGGGCGAGGGCATTCTCGCTCCCTACGAAGAGACCACCGAGGATGATCTCGACGCCCTCTACCGCACCCACTTCAAGGGCCCCTTCCTGCTCAGCCAAGCCCTGCTGCCAATGATCGCCCGGGGCGGACGCATCCTGAACGTCTCCACCGCCGCCACGCGCTTCGTGCTGGACAATCACTGCGCCTATTCGGCGATGAAGAGCGCGCTGGAGGTGACCACGCGTTATATGGCCAAGGAACTCGGCGAGCGCCGGATCACGGTCAACGCCATCGCCCCTGGCGCCGTGGAAACCGACTTCGCAGGCGGCGCGGTGCGCGACGATCCGGATCTCAACGCTCACTTCCGCTCGATCACGCCGCTAGGACGCACCGCCAAGCCGGATGATATCGGCGCCGCCGTCGCGAGCCTATTGTCGAGCGATTTCAACTGGCTCAACGGTGAACGCATCGAACTCACCGGCGGACAATCGCTTTGAACGCGTTCTAACGCATCCCACCTACGACTCTGGTCGCACTTGGACCAAAGGCGAATGGGGACGAGGCGGTGACTCTTCTAGGCTGACTCTCATATTTGGATCAATCCAAAACGAGGCAAACCAGCCATGGCCGAATCCTCCGAGCCCCCATCATCCCCACGCGAGAGCGCGCGTCAAAGCGTCACGCTGCAGGACATCGCGGCCCATGCCGGAGTCTCACGCTCTACGGTCTCGCTGGTACTGCGCGAAAGCCCGCTAGTGGCGGATTCCACTCGAACGCGGGTGCAGGCCTCAATCAAAGCTCTGGGATATGTCTACAACCGTGGAGCGGCAGCGCTACGCGCCAGTCATACCTTTACCCTCGGCGTGGTCGTCTACGACATCGCCAATCCGTTCTTCGGTGCCATGGTCGCGGGTATCGATTCGGTCCTGCACCGCGAAAACTATGTCTCGTTCCTGGCCAACAGCGAAGATTCTCCCGAGCGGCAGCAGCGCTTTCTGGAGCGCATGCGCGAGCAACGTGTCGACGGCTTGCTGCTATGTCCCGCCGAAGGTACTGATCCCGCACTGCTCACCCAGTTGATGGGCTGGAACATGCCTTGCGTTCAGGTATTGCGCCATATCGGTACGCCCCCGTTCGACTACGCCGGTACCGATTTCGAACTCGGTGTACGACAAGCAGTGGATCATCTCGTGGCGCTCGGCCACCGTCGCATCGTATTTCTCGGCGGCGAAGCCGAGCACTCCGCCACACGCGCCCGCCACCAGGGTTATCACGACGCCATGCACGCGCAGGGGCTCGGCGAGGTACTGGGCATCGTGCGCGGACCTGTGACACGCCGCGCCGGTTTCGAGGGCATCCAGACACTGATGCAAGAAACTCCTCGCCCCACGGCCGTGATCTGCCACAACGATCTAATGGCACTAGGCGCCATGCTGGGACTTCAGCGGTTGGGTCTGATACCCGGCGAAGACTGCGCGATCATCGGTACCGACGATATCGAGGAAGCGGCTCTGAGCCTGCCTCCTTTGACCAGTGTTGCCACGCACCCTTTCTCCATCGGCGAGGAAGCGGCGCGACTGGCCATGCGGCGCATTGCCAATCCTGGCGGCGCTCGCGAACAAGTAATCCTGACACCACGCCTGCAAGTGCGTCACTCATGCGACCCCATTCCCGCCCATGGGGAAGCACTGTATCGACGATATCCACACGCCACTCTCGACGCCTAACCGAGGCGTCACGCCAGCCCGCCCGAGGCGGATACAACAATGAACGAGGTGACATCATGACTCAGCACTGGATCGATCCAACTCTATCTCGCCACTCCTTCACCAAGCGTGCACTTGGCATCGTCGCGCTGACGCTCGGTATGACACTGGCCAGTGGCGCCCAGGCCGTAGACTTACGCTTCGGCCATGGCGGTACCGAGGACACCGCCTATCAGCTCGGGGCCGAACGCTTCAAAGAATTGATCGAAGACAAGACTGACGGAGATGTTTCCGTCACCATCATGGGCAACTCCGTGCTCGGCCACGAGACCGAGATGTTCGAGCAGCAGATGGCCGGCGCACTTGACCTCTCGATCATCAATCCCGGGCTGATCACTGACTTCTCGGATACCGCCAATGTGTTCTCGATACCGTTCATGTATCGCGACGTCGACCACTGGCGTGCGGTGCTCGATGGTGAGGTCGGCCGCGAGATCGCCGACAAGATCGAGGACGAGACCGACGTGAAAGTGCTGGCCTTCTTCGGCGGCGGCAAGCGCCAGATCGTCAGCACGCGCCCGCTCGAGAGCCTCGACGACCTCGAGGGCATGAAACTGCGCACCAACCCCACCAAGCCGCTTATCACCGCGTGGAAGGCGCTAGGCGCCGAGCCCACGGTAATGGCCTGGAAGGAGATCTACACCGGCCTGCAATTGGGTGCGATCGACGGTCTGCTCAATGAGGCCGAGTGGATCGAACGCATGCGCTTTCATGAGGTCGCGCCGCATATCGGCCTATCCGAGCACGACATCACGGTGCGCCTGCTGACCATGTCGCAGATGAGCTGGGAAGGGCTCGACGAAAGCCAGCAGCAGGCAGTGATGGAAGCCGCCAATGAAGCCGCCAGCTACGCACGTGACGTCCAGCTCAAGCAGGATGCCGAGGCCCTCGAAACCCTCAAGCAGGAGGGCGCGACGCTCTACCCGATGGACCGTGAGCGGATGATGGAGATCGTTGCCGAGCCGCTCCAGCAGGTCATCGACGAGATGGGCCTGAGCGAGTTGCATCAGAAGATCGTCAACGTGGGCAAGTGAGCCCAACGCGGGGCATCGTGCGCAGGTGCCCCGCCGGTTCTTCCCACCTCTCATCATCAACCACGAGGACAACGCCATGGCCGCACTGCTGCATGGCCTGTCACGGCTCAACCGAGGGCTTGAGCGCCTGCTCAACGCGATCCTGCTGGCGTTGTTGCTGGGCTTCATCCTGCTGATCATCTACCAGATCGTCAGCCGCAACCTGCCCTTGTTGCCGCGGCTCTACTGGACCGAGGAATTCAGCCGATTCGCCTTTCAGTGGCTAATCATGCTGGGCACGGCGATCGGCGTCTATCATGCCGACCATTTCGTGCTCGAGGCGTTTCCACGCGGCACGCGGGCAGACCTGGCGACCCGCCTGATCCGCGATCTGGCCTGCTTTGCGGTGGGCGTAATCTTCATCTACTACGGCAAGGATTTCGCCATCTCCGGCCTGAGACGCAGCGCCACTGCGTCCGGCTTGCCGATGATCTACGTCTATTCGGCGTTCACTGTCTGCGGCATATTCATCGTTCTGTACAGCCTCGAGCGGCTGCTGCATGCCGCGCTCCACGGCATGAACGCCATGGAAGCCGAACTCAACACCCCTAACGAACTGGACGAGCTGGCGAGCGCCGACGACACGCCGCTCGACGCCAGCGAACAACCGCGAGGGCCACGCTCATGATGCCGATGGAATGGACCTTCATCCTGCCGTGGCTGCTGTTTGCCCTGCTTGGCGTGCTGATCATCGCCGGCATCCCCATCGCCATGTCGCTGGTGCTGACCGCCTTCAGCATGATCCTTCTCGATCCGCGGCTGACCATGTGGGTGATGTTCCAGCGCATGTACAACGGCATGGACTCGTTCGTGCTGCTTGCCGTGCCGCTGTTCCTGCTTGCCGGCAACCTGATGAATTCGGCGCACATCACCGATCGGCTGATCACCCTATGCATGCGCATGGTCGGTCACTTCAAGGGCGCGCTGGCCCACGTCAACGTCATGGTCAGCATGCTATTCGCCGGCGTCTCGGGCTCGTCCACCGCCGACAGCGCGGGGGTCGGCACGGTGCTGATTCCGGCGATGAAGCGTGAAGGCTATCCGACCCATTTCGCGGTGGCCGTCACCGCCGCCTCGTCGGTGATGGGCATCATCATCCCACCATCGATCAACATGATCGTGTGGGGCGCGCTGACCAACACCTCGATCGCCGGGCTGTTCCTCGGCGGCATACTGCCCGGGGTGATGATCGGCGTTGCTCAACTTTTGCTCAACCTGCTCTACGTGCGCCGCTATGACGTCCCAGTGCGCCAGCGCGCGACGTTCTCCGAACTGATGAGCTCGGGCAAAGATGGCCTGCTGGCGGCGGGGATCCCCATCGTCATCATCGGCGGTATCACTCTAGGCCTGGTCACCCCCACCGAGGCTGCCGTGATCGCCGTTCTCTACGCCTTGGCACTGGGCTTCTTCGTCTACCGTGAGCTGACCTTCAAGCACGTGCTTGAGGCCTCGACCAGCACCGTACGGCTGTGTTCGCTGTCGCTTTTCAGCCTGGTCGGCGCAGCGATCTTCGGTTACTTGATCAGTTTCTATCAGATTCCTCCCAAGCTGATGGCCGGGGTCACCATCAGCGACCCGACCACGCTGCTGATCATCATGGCAGTGGTAATGCTAATCATCGGCACCTTCATGGACTCGCTGCCGGCGATGGCGATCCTGGCGCCGATCTTCCAGCCGCTGGCGATGCAGGCAGGCGTGCATCCGGTGCAGTTCGGGGTGATCGGCGTCATGGCTCTGGGGTTGGGTCTCATTACGCCGCCCTACGGCCTCTGCCTGATGATCTCGGCAAAGATAGGCGGTATCCCGCTGCTCAAGGCTTTGGGCACGACGCTTATCTACCTGGCGGTGATGGTGGCGGTGATCGTGTTGCTGATCATCTTTCCGGAGCTGGTGCTTACCATCCCGCGCTGGCTGACGCCGGACTTCGTATAATCGCGGACAATCGCTTTGAACGCCTCCCTGGCCTTGCTATCACGGCCAGGGACAACTAAAGTTCTAGATAGCGTTTAAAAACGCCGTTCGCAAACTCGGTGTGCTTTATCAAGACTGGGCGTCGCCTGCCGATATTTGGGACAATGAACGGTTTAATCCACTATGCCCTCGAGGCTTCACCATGTCTCATCCGTTGTGCCTGTTGTTCGACTGCGATGGCACCCTGGTCGATAGCGAACCCCTTCTCGCCGACGTCATGTCCGATGTCCTGACCCGCGCCGGATTACCCTTCGCCGCGCCCCAATACATGGAAGAGTTTCGAGGCGTCAGATTCGCCAACATCGTCGCCGAGCTGGAGCGCCGTTTCGGGGCTCTGGATGACACCACTCGAGAGGCCGCCGAGGCGGAGATGCGCCGCACCATGCAGGCGCGCATGAGCACCGAGTTGCAACCGATTCCGGGGGTCCGCGAGGCGCTCGACCGGCTCGCCGAATACCCCCGCTGCGTCGCCTCCAACGGTCCGGAGCACAAGATTCGCCGCGCCCTCGACAGCACCGGCCTGCGCCCCTATTTCGGGGACCGCCTCTACAGCGGCTACACCATCGAGCGCTGGAAACCCGATCCCGATCTGTTCCTGCATGCCGCGCGCGAGATGGGGGTTGCGCCCGAACGCTGCGTCGTCATCGATGATGCCGAGGTGGGCGTCGCAGCAGGCCTGGCGGCGGGAATGCGCACGATACACATCAACCGCTTCCCCGAGCGCGAAACCACGCCCGAGGGTGCCATCGCCTTGCATGACATGCGCGACCTACCCAGCGCCGTGGCGAAATTGGAACAGTTGGAAGCCGTGCTGCACTGACTCCCACCGCATGGCGTTGACCGATATCGTGCCTACCGGCATGGCGCGTTATCATGGAGGTCCGCGACACATCGATTCAGGAGGCACGCATGGCATCGCTGCAGGATCAATTACGCGGACGGGTATATTCCACCGAACATGGCGAGGTCTGCCCCGAGTGCCGGGCACCGCTGGCCGAGTGTCGCTGTGCCGAAACCGCAGAGGAAGAACGCCTGGCAAGCCTCGACGGTACCGTCCGCCTGCGCCGTGAGACCAAGGGACGCAAGGGCAAGGGCGTGACTCTAGTAGACGGCGTGCCGCTCAAGGCCGACGCGCTCAAGGCTCTGGCCAAGGCGCTCAAGCAGCGCTGTGGCACTGGCGGCGCCATCAAGGATGGCATCATCGAGATTCAAGGCGATCAGCGCGAAACGCTAAAGGCAGAACTCGAAGCGCGCGGCTATCGCGTCAAACTGGCTGGCGGTTGAACGCGCTCCGTCGGCTACTTTCCCTTCCCTGTGCGAGGAGGCCCTCATGTCCTTGCCTAACGTGCCGCGTCGCCTATATGCCGTACTCACCGGTTTATTGCTGCTTGGCCTCGCGGGCTGTGCCAGTGGCCCTGATTTCACCACGCTCGATGCGCGGGTCGTCTTCGATCAACCGCCCGAGCTGTCGGACGATGCCATCCTCGATGTCACGCTGAAAGATAGCAATGATGGCGACACCGTCGCGGAAAGCCGCTATACACGCGTCGACACCACCGCGACCGAGGTTACGCTGCAATACGACCAGGGCGCCATCGAGGCGGCGCATACGTACATCTTGCAGGCCGAAGTGCGCGATCAAGGGCGGCTGACGCATCTCAACCGTGAGCGCGTCGAGGTCTTCAACGGCGAGACCGGCACCATCCCGACCGTAACGCTGGAACCCGCTTCACCTTAGGGGGTGGAACGAAAATGAGCGGGGCGGACGCGCCACGACATTCGATGCCGGGCTAGGTCCTGGCCGCCGGGGCTGGAGAAACCAGTCCCTCGGTGAGCATAGTGCCTTCCAGGGAACGCAGCGCAGCATCCAGCGTCTCGCCCGCCGACGCTTCGACCTTGAGGCTGAACAGCGCGTCGGCGCGCGTGCGCCCCATGTTGATGCAGGCCATCGGCTTGCCCGATTCCGCCGCTCGACGCGCAAAGCGATAGCCCGAATACACCATCAGCGACGAGCCTACCACCAGCATCGCATCGGCGCGTTCAAGCGCAGCGAATGCCGCGTCCACGCGGGAGCGTGGCACGCTGTCGCCGAAGAACACCACATCGGGCTTGAAGATACCGTCCCCGCAACGTGCGCATGAAAGCAGCGAGAAATCGCCGAAGTCGTCATGCGCCAAGTCGGCATCGCCATCTGGCCCGACGCTTGCCTCCAGGCCCGTCCATTGGGGATTGAGACGCGCCAAGGCGGCGTGCACGGCATGGCGCATCTGGGTCGCCCCACAGTGCATGCAACGCACCACGTCGGCCTGACCATGCAGGTCGATCACGCGCCGCGACCCGGCACGCTGGTGGAGTCCGTCGACATTCTGCGTGACCAGTTGCTCGATGCGTCCGGCACGCTCCAGCGCGGCGAGCGCACGATGCGCGCGTCCAGGCCGCGCCTCGGAGAGCGCCTGGAACCCCACCAGGCTACGCGCCCAGTAACGGCGACGCGCGGTATCGCTGTGCATGAACGTTTGATGCGTCATCGGCGGCGAGCGTTTCCAAGCGCCCTGCTCATCACGATAATCGGGGATGCCGCTATCGGTACTCATCCCGGCACCAGTGAGCACGAACAACCGCGAATGACGGGAAAGAAAGGTCGCCAATGACGACGCTGAGGAATCGAACATCGTGATCTCCCGGGAAAGCCGATGTTCACATGATACAACCGGCGTCCCACGTCGCGACAAGCGCCCATCGCTCGTCGGCATCGCCGATCTCCGACAAGCTAGCTAGAATGGGCGTTCATGTAACACGTTCTCGACCAGGATGACCGTGATGGCTTGGCTGGAATACGTACTGCCGATCATTTTTCTCGCCCCGCTCGGCGCCACTGCGCTCGTAGTGCTGGCGCTACGCCACCTGGAAGACGGCGCGCTCGTATCACCTTATGACGGGCGCACACTGCGCGAACCCGCACAGTCGCTACGCGACCGACTCGACCGCGCTTATGCTGCGCTCTTCCTGGATGGCGCACTGGGGCCCATCATCACCCTGGCGCCGCTGGTCTATGGCATGGGACGCATGCTGTTCGCCAACCGGCACAGCTGGCTGGAATGGGCGCTTTACGGGCTTTTGACCACCTTGCTGGCGTTAGTGCTGTGCTTTCGGTTGATTCGCGACGTGCAGCGTATTCGCCGCCTCAAGCTGGGTCTGGCCTGCGAGCTAGCCGTGGGCCAGGAGCTGGAACGTCTGATCCGTCCGGAGGCGCACCCCTATTTCGTGTTTCATGATGTGCCCTCCGACAGCTTTGCCATCGACCATGTCGTGGTCACCCCACATGGGGTCTTCGTGGTCGAGGTCAGTGCCCGGACCCCACCGCTGGACGTCATGGGCGAGCCCCGCACTCAGGTAACGGTGGCCGGGCAGCGCCTGCGCTTCCCGGGCTGGCGCGAACGGCAGTCCCTGGCACACACACGGATGGCCGCGAGTTGGTGCCGTCAATGGCTGACGCGCCACTCCCTGGGCGATATCGCCGTGCAAGGTGTGCTGGTCCTACCCGGCTGGGAGATAAAGATCGAGAAAGCCCCCAACGGGCTGATGGTCGTCAACGGCGAAGGGCTCGCCGCCCTGATCAATGGTACTCCGCTCAAGCCCATGAACGACGACGCGCACCAACGCGTTGTTCAGGCACTCGATCAGCGCGTCAAGCGCGACGGACCTCGCGGCACATCCTCTCGAGGCACTACCTCTTGAACGACGCATGCCGAGGCGTCGTTTGCGCGCGCGTCGGCCAACCACCTCAGCCCACAAAATGCTGCTCGCCCCACGCACAACACGCCATTAGATAACGGCGGCAGCATGCCACCAGCCATCTGCGTCTAGCACACGACGTCAGCCATCTTACGATGGCACCGTCAGCATATCCTCACACGATATCCCAACCCGACGCCTCTACCGCGAGAAGGCAAGCAAACGCCTTTTTCGTAATATTTCATCGCAGTAATAAATATAAAAAACTAAGTAACTTGGCCTTCCATATAAAATGCGCAAAAATTCGCAATTTAAGCGGAAAAGCGACACCAAATCGCCCCGATAAGTTTAGAGATTAAACTTTAGTGGCGTTTATACCATAGTCAAAATGAAAACTTACGACACCGTGCTAATAATGTCGTACATGACGAAAACATCATTCGTCATCGCACCTAGAAAATAACGACGCTTCGAAAACAACAACAAAGGGATCCTCATGCCGACGCTGTCGACACGCCACTGCGCTCCCGCTTCGCGCGGACCCAAAAACGCTCACCTCGTCCACTCACCGTTCAGGAGGTATCAAGACCCCTGCGCAACGACCTCAGTGCCGGGTCTCACGGCTCACTGAGCGACGCGCACGATCCATCGCGTTTCACACGCCATGAAACGATTCAACGTCACCATGACCAATAACATCACAAGGGACATCTCATGAGAGACTCACGCCAGTTCACACGCCGACCGCTACTCGCGGCTCTGATCGGCGCTTCCTGCGTCATGCCGGCCCTGGCCCATGCCGATATCAATCCCAATTTTTTCGGGTACGCACGTTCGGGCATCGGCTCCACTGCCGGCGGCGGCAGCCAGACCTGCTTCAAGGCGGCAGGGGCACCGGCCAAGTACCGCCTGGGCAACGAATGTGAAACCTATGCCGAGCTGGGCCTGGGCGCCAATCTCTTCGACCAGCAGGGCACCACTTTCGACTTCGCCAGCCGCGTCGCCTACGTCACCTCGCAGTCCAACGACGACGAATCGCTCAAGGGTGATGACAACAATATCGCCCTGCGCGAGATGTTCGTCACCGGCACCAACGCCGTCAGCGGCTTACCCGACGGCTCTACGCTATGGGCCGGTAAGCGCTTCTACAAGCGCCACGATATCCACATGAACGACTTCTACTACTGGGACGTCTCCGGCCCAGGCGTGGGGATCTCGGATATCGATGTCGGCACCGGTAAGCTTAACTTCGCTTGGGTCAGAAGCTCCGGCTCGGATAGTGACAACCTTCCCGACGAGGATCAGCGGCTCTCCGACGATACCGTTGACGTGCGCTGGACGGACATTCCCACCAATCCCGGCGGCTCGCTGCAACTGGGCGTCGACTACGGCCGCGCCTCGCTATCGGATTGGCAGAAGGACTACTATGACGATGCTGGCATCGACTACGACGAGGGTGACAAGGGTTGGATGGGCACCATCGAGCACACTCAGTCGAACTGGTTCGGCGGCTCCAACACCGTAGCACTGCAGTACGCCACCGATGGCATCATCACCAGTAATGGCAACGCAGTGGGTCGCTCCACAGGTAGCCTCGAGCAGGAAGGCGACATGTGGCGCGTGCTCGATAGTGGCCATGTCTGGCTGATGCCGGATAAGCTCGACCTGCTCTACGCCGCCATCTACGAAGACAAGAACATGGATGACGACTCCGGCCGTAAGTGGTTCTCGGCAGGCGTGCGCCCAGTGTATTACTGGAACGACATCATGAGCACCGCCATGGAACTCGGCTACGATCATATCGAACCGCAAAGCAATGTCGCCGGCTATGACGGTGGTGATCATCACCTCACTAAATTGACCCTCGCCCAGCAGTGGTCGGCCGGGCGTGGTGCCATGATTCGTCCCACCATTCGCTTGTTTGCCACCTACGCCAAGTGGAGCGGCGATGCCTATGAGGAACAGTTGAGTGCAGAAGGCTATCGCCAAGCCCACGCGCTGGATACTGGCTCAGGTCCCAACAACGTCGATTTCAACGACACCGATGGTCTGACCTTCGGCGCCCAGATGGAGGTCTGGTGGGGCAGTTGATCGCTCGGCGGTCACCAAAGCGACCGCTGACACGCTAGTAAGCTGTATCGATCCTTCGGGCCCCGCCGCGTGAGCGTCGGGGCCGCTTTTGCATTCGGGAGTTCATTGCATGCCACAACGCCATATCGCCATCCTACTCTCGGGACTGGCCCTGACCAGCCTAGCGGGCTGCGCCTCGTTGGTTCCCCACGGCGACACCGCCGTGACGCCGGCCAAGCAAAGCCAACGAGCGCTCGCCCAAGCCACGGACTGCTGCGACACGCTCGCCGCCTTGCCTTATCAGTCCTTGGCGGTCGGTGAGTCACAGTCGTTAACGCTCGACACACAAGCCCCGATGCACCGTTTCGAGGACGGGGCCAGCTACTTCCAGGCGTTCGAGTTACCGCGCACGCGCGAGCCGCTGACGTTCAAACTCACCAGCACCATCGCCAAGGATCAGGTCTTCGCGCCCACGGTGCTGATCCTCGATGAGGATTTTCAGCCCACGCAGCGCGTCACCAGCGATAAATTCGACTACCTCAGCCCCAATGGTTTCGCCGGGGCGCGTTTGGGCGCCACCTTCGACATCACCCCCGGCCCCAATGCCACCTACATGGTGATCTACAGCAACGAGACCGCGCGCCAAGGCACGACGCAGTATGAAAGCGCGGAAAAAGTCTATGCCCGCGTGCGCGGTCTCGCGCTTCCCCCAGGCCCCGACCCCATCGCCGAGCACAGCGCCACCGGCAATGTTACCCTAGAAAGCGAATCCCGCGAGACCGGCGGTGGCCTGCTAACGCCGATTCTCGGCACGCGCTCGCATGCCGACAGTGTGACGGAGACCCGCAGCGCGACTGCACGCGACAAGCAGGCATCCCAGTCAAGCGCTGGCGCCTCCACGCCTGACTTCGATTACCGGCGGATGATCAACGCTGCTCTCAAGGCCGACGACATCGAGCTGGCCATGCAACTGGCCGAACGCGCCGAACGCGAAGGCCACAGCGGCACCCGTGCCTGGTTGGCCGAACGCCTGCGCAGCGTCTCGCCGTAACCCTGCGCCTGCGCGGCGAGTAGCGAGCACATTACTCGCCGCGCAGGCGACCGCCCATCTCCTGCGCCAGATCGACGGCGTAGTGGTCAGTCATGCCGCCGATGAAATCGAGCATGCGCCGATAGCTGGCATAGAGCGACCATGAGGGCTTGGGCGTGTTCTCGCCGATCAACGCCAGCACGCGCTGGTGCTTGAAGGACGACTCGCCGCTGTGGTGAAGCTCATACGCCGCGCCGATGAAGGCTTCGAGGAGAATGCCCAGCGTCGTGTAGGCCCCGATCTCCAGCTTGGCCTTGCGTTCGTTTTGGAAGATACGTTCGCGGGCGATCTGCTTGGCCGTGCCTACTCCCCATCCCAAGTCGGGATGACACAGCTCGAGCAGGTCGCCATTCAGGGTGCCGTTCAGCAGCGCACTCTCATGTTGCACGAATACTGCCGCGACATCGTTCACCGCACGTTCCATCGCCGCGCCGCGCAAGGCCGCAATACGTCGACGCTGGGACACGCCCCGGGCACGCATGTCGTCATAGCCCGATGGCGTCCCCCCGGCGATCTGGATGAGCACCTCGGCGACTTCGTCGTAGCGCAGAATGCCCATCTCCAGGCCGTCCTCGAGATCCAGCAGTGCGTAGCAGATATCGTCGGCGGCCTCGACGAGATACGCCAGCGGGTGCCGACACCAGGCGGTTTCGCCATGCGGCAACAGACCCAGACGCTCGGCCACCTCGCCCAATTGCTCGCGCTCCGACTGGTAACAACCGAACTTGCCGGCCCGCGAGGCACGCTCCACCGTCCACGGGTACTTGAGCATCGTGCCAAGCGTGGCAGCGGTTAGACGCATGCCGCCATTGAACTGGTTGTACTCGATCTGCGTGACGATGCGAAACCCTTGGGCGTTACCCTCGTAAGTCAGCAGGTCCTCTCGCTCGGCCGGCGAAAGCTCGGCCAACAGCCCGCTGCCCTCCGCCTCGGCGCGCTTGAACCAGTCGCGAATGGCATATTCGCCGGCATGCCCGAACGGCGGATTGCCGATGTCATGCCCCAGGCAGGCCGCCTGCACGATGACCCCCAAGTCGGCCGGCGTGATCCAACCCGGCAGTCGCTCACGCAACTCCTCGCCGACGATCATGCCCAGCGAGCGCCCCACGCAGCCCACTTCCAGAGAATGCGTCAAGCGGGTGTGGATATGATCGTTGTCGGTCAGCGGGTGGACCTGCGTCTTGCGCCCCAAGCGCCGGAACGAGCCGGCGAAGACAATACGGTCGTGATCCTTATGGAACGGACTGCGCCCGATTTCATCGCGCGAGCCTCCGTGCTTGTCATTGAGGCGGGTAGGGTCAAGCAGACGCTCCCATTGCATGGCGCTCATCGCACTCTCCGGTTGTCGAGGCCTACTCTTTCACATCCATATAATCGCGCGCCCAGGCGCGATACTCGTCCAGCGTAGAGTAACGTGTGGACAACTGCGACGCGCTCAATTCGCTAGCGGCGATATCGCGCTGCTCGCGCAGGCAATCGTAGGTGGCCTTGATGGCGGCGAAGTAGGCCGCATGGCCGTTGACCACCACGCGCACGCCGAGCGCAGCCAGACGCTCGCGATCACGTAACTCGGGGTTGCCGTAGGTGACCAGCATCAGCGGAATGTCCAGCGGCGCCGCCAGGCGCTCGAGGTGGTCGAAGTCACGCACGCCCACCAGGCAGATAGCATCCACGCCCGCCGCTTGATAGGCACACACGCGCTCGACGGCAGCCTCATCGTCGAGTTGACCGGCGTTGGTGCGCGCGATGATCGCCATCGCCGGGTCGATGCGCGCCTCCAAGGCCGCACGCATCTTGCCTACGCCCTCGTCGAGGGGGATGAGGTCGGTGGACTTGTGCCCGTACTGCGCCGGCAGCAAGGTGTCCTCGATGGTCAACGCCGCCACGCCGGCACGTTCGAGCTCGGTAATGGTGCGCATGACGTTGAGCGCGTTGCCATAGCCATGGTCGGCGTCGGCGATCACCGGGAGTCGCGTCACGCGGCCGATGCGAGTCGCTTGCTCGACGAACTCGCTCAAGGTGATCAGCGCGAAATCGGGCGCCGCCAGCACCTGCAGCGAGGCCACCGAGCCGCCCAGAATCCCCACTTCGAAGCCCAAGTCGGCGGCGATGCGCGCCGACATGGGGTCGAAGACCGAGGCGGTGAAGAAGCATTGATCGGAGGCCAGCAGGGCGCGGAAGTCATTACGTAGATCGTGTTGCGAGGGGGTTGCCACTCGGGACTCCTATTGTCACGCGACGACCGTACGGCGCACGGGTGAAAGGCCCGCGCGGACGACGGCGGTCGGATTGAACACGGCCAGCTTAACTGGCGCATGGGACATGCCTCCCGCTGACGCGTCACCTGTCAAACCAGGCGGAAAGGCATCGACTTAGACGTTAGGAGGAGAAGGATATTACGCCGCACGACAAGATGCACGGGGCATGCCGCGTGTCGACGGCGTAAAGATCACAGAATGGCATGGCGCACCCGCGCCGAGACCCACTCGCTGACGATCACCGTGGCCAGGATGAGCAGCAGGATCGTCGCCACTTGCGGCCAGGCCAGCACATTGATCGACGACTGCAGCTTGAGACCGATGCCGCCAGCGCCGACTAGCCCCAGAATGGTGCTCTCGCGGATGTTGATGTCCCAGCGAAACATGGTGATTCCCCAGAACGCCGGCAGTATCTGCGGCACGATGGCGTAGTTGAGCTGCTGCATGGAACTCGCACCCGTGGCGCTGACCGCCTCGACCTGGCGGATATCGGTTTCCTCGATGGCCTCGTAGAGCAACTTGCCGACGAAGCCGATGGAACGCAGCGCAATCGCCACCACGCCGGCGAGCAGCCCCGGCCCGATGATAGCCACCAGCAGCAAGGCCCAGATCAGTGAATTGATCGAGCGCGACGCGACGATCACCCACAACGCCAGCGGCCTGATCAAGATCGAGGATGGCGTGGTATTGCGCGCCGCGAGAAAGGCGACCGGCACCGCCATGATCACCCCGCCCAGCGTGCCCAGGGTGGCGATATTGAGCGTATCCCACAGCGGCTTCATCAGCTCGGGCAGATAACTCAAACTCGGTGGCCACATGCGTGAACCGATATCGACGGCTTGGGTCGGCGCATCGGCCACGAATACCCACATCGTATCGGCGTTCATGACCTGCCAGCAGTAGACGAACAGCGCGACCAGCGCCAGCCACCCGCACCACAAAGCCAGCTGGGCGCGCGGAGTGCGGAATGTCCAGATCTGGGCATATGTCGCCGGCTCGGTGGTATTAACGAGAGATGGTTTCATTGCAGGAACCTTCTCAAATAGCTGGAGCCATACTCGGATAGCATGACGATGACGATAACGATCAGCAGGATGGCGCCGGCACTGTCATATTCGTAACGGTCGATGGCGGTATTGAGCGTGGCACCGATGCCGCCGGCGCCGACGATGCCGATCACCGCGCTTTCGCGGAAGTTGATGTCCAATCGGTACATCGACAGGCCAATCAGGCGCGGCATGACTTGCGGCTGGATGGCATAGTGCAGCACCTGCCACCATGACGCTCCCGTCGCACGCACCGCTTCGATCTGGTGCACATCGCATTCTTCGATGTCTTCGGCGAGGAGCTTGGCGATGAAACCGATCGAGGCGAACGACAATGTCATGAAACCCGCCAGCGGGCCGAAACCGAACATCGCCACCAGGAAGATCGCGATAATGATCTCCTGCAGCGAACGGCTGACGGCAATGATCGTGCGACATATCCCATATACCGGCGCCGGCACCAGGTTACGCGCCCCGCCGATACCGATGGGGACCGAGATCAAGCCCCCCACCACCGTCGCGGTAAGCGTCATGGTCAGGCTTTCGATCAGCCCTTGACGGATATCGCTCCAGCGGCTGATGAAGTCGGGCTGCAAGAAGCCCTCCACGAAGCGCTGTCCTCGTGCCAGTCCTTCCACCACCCGCGACCACTCGATGTCCAACGAGCCCATCGCCAGCACTAGATAAACGAGCACCGCGCCCTGTACGACGAGCCGCCAGCGCCGATCGCGCAACATCCGCGGCGGGCGCCGCCAGTGCGTCGGATAGGTCGTCTCGAAGCTCATCGTGCGACCTCCGCCACACGCCGCGTGGCGTCCGCCTCGGCTGCCTGATCTTCTTCGTGCTCACGGCGCATCGCCGTCCAGTCCTCGGCACCGTAGATATCGCCGAGCACCGCTTCATCGAGCGCCGCCGGCGTGCCGTCGAAGACCACCTCGCCCGCACGCAAGCCGATTAGGCGATGCATGAATTGCTGCGCCAGCGGCACGTCGTGAATATTGACGATGGCCGGCAATTCGCGCTCGTCACAGATCTCGATGATCAAGCGCATGATTTGGCGGCTCGTCTTGGGATCCAGGCTCGCGGTCGGCTCATCGACCAGCAGCAACGCCGGTTCCTGCGCCAGGGCACGGGCAATACCCACCCGCTGGCGCTGTCCGCCCGATAAGGCATCGGCACGCTTGTCGGCCTGTTCGAGCAATCCCACGCGATCCAGCAGGCGGTAGGCATTCTCGATATCTTGCCCTGGAAAACGCCGCGTGAAGCTGCGCCAGAACGGTACATACCCCAGGCGTCCGGAGAGCACGTTTTCCATGACGGTGAGGCGCTCGACCAAGGCATACTCCTGGAAGATCATGCCAATGCGCCGCCGTTGGCGACGTAATTCACTGCGCCCTACCTGAGCGAGATCGGTATCGCCGAGCAGGATACGGCCCCCACTGGGATCGACCAGGCGATTGATGCAACGAATCAGTGTCGACTTGCCGGCGCCTGAAGGCCCGATCAAGCCCATCACCTGACCGCGTGGCACGACGAAAGAGACATCCCGCAGCGCCGTGTCACCGGTGGCATACGTCTTGGAAAGTTGCTGGAGTTCTAGCATGTCATCCTCCCAGCACCATGGCAGCAGACGACGTCATGCAAGACGCCGCCCACTACCCGCCGGCTTACGAACACTGGTACTGCACGTCGTTTGCCGCGTCGATCTGCCGGATCACCGACCATTCTTTCTTGAAGGTGATGGGGATGAATTGAGATTCGCCGTTCTTGCCGAATTCCTCGGACAGCGCAGTGCCTTCCCAGTCGAAGTCGAAGAACGCTTTCTTGATGGCTTCCTGCAATTCGGGCTTGAGGTCGTGCGCCACGCCATAGCCCGTCGTCGGGAAGGTATCCGACTGGTAGATCACCTCGATCTGATCCGCGTCGATCACGCCACGGTCGATCATGCGATCCTTGACCGAATTGGCGATGGTAGCGACTTCATAGTCGTGATTGGCCACGCCGAGAATCGAATTGTCGTGCTTGCCGGAAAACTCGACCTCGTAATCCTCACCGGAAGTCATGCCGAATTCCGAGGCCATCAGCGCGGTAGGCGCCTTGTAGCCGGAATTGGACGTCTCCGAGGTATGGGTCAGGGTCTTGCCCTTGATGTCCTCGACCTCGTCGATGCCGGAGCCGGGATAGGTGATGATCTCCATCTCGTAGCCGAAGGAGCCATCATCGGCGGCCATCATGGCGAAGGGCCGAAAGCCCGCGCAGGCCACCGCAAGCGGATTGGAGCCAGTATTGAAGCCGGCGACGTGCAAGCGCCCGGCGCGCATCGCCTCGATCTGAGCGGCGTTGGACTGCACCGGGAAGAACTTCACCTTCTTGCCGGTGACTTCCTCCATATGATCCAGGAAGCCAGACCACACATCCGCATACACGGCAGGATCCTCCACCGGGGTATAGGCGAAGACCAGCGTGTCCGGATCGCGCCACTGGGATTCATCTTCTGGAATGTCGGCGACGAGGTCGCCATCGGCATCGGTGTAGCGGTCGCTTAGCTGGAAGTCGGCCTGGGCGGTGGAAATACCCGCGAGGGCAGCAAAGGCAAACCCCAGAACGGGGCGAGACAGTGAAAGCGTCTGCGAGAACATGCGTTGTCACCTGGTTGCGAACAATGAGTAATGCCCATTGTTCGCCCGCTTGAATGACAGTTCCGCGACGCTTCGATGACGATCCCGTGACGTTGCCATGACCACGCGACACCCGCGGCCGACATATCGGCCTCACTCTCAGGTTCAATCGTCTGCCAACGCCGGCAGCAGCACCTTGAGCTTACGTGTCAGTGTATTGCGGCCCCAACCGAGCAGCTCGGCAGCCTCGCCCTTGCGCCCGCCAGTATGCTTGAGCGCCGTTTCGATGAGGATGCGTTCGAAGTCCGGCACCGCCTCTTCGAGCAGATGCGTATGCCCCGCCGCCAGGGCGCGATCGGCCCACTCACGGAAGGCACCGCGCCAGTCGCCACCGGCACTTTCGGTGCCCTCGATATCACGCAGCTCCGGCGGCAGGTCCTCGACCAACACCTCTCGGCCTGAGGCCATTACCGTCAGCCAGCGACAGGTGTTCTCGAGCTGGCGCACGTTACCCGGCCACGGCAGTTGCGTGAGGTGCTGCTCGGCCTCCTGAGTCAGTACCTTGGGCTCGGTGGCGAGCTCCTTGGCAGCGTCGGCCAGAAAGTGCTGCGCCAAGCGAGGAATGTCCTCGCGTCGCTCGGAAAGACGCGGCAGATGGATACGAATCACATTGAGGCGGTGGAACAGATCCTCGCGGAAACGGCCATCCTCGACCAGGCGCTCCAAATGCTGGTGAGTCGCGGCGATGATGCGCACGTCGACCTTGACCGGTGTGTGGCCACCGACCCGGTAGAACTCGCCATCGGCCAACACGCGCAACAGGCGCGTCTGCGTCTCGGCGGGCATGTCGCCAATCTCGTCGAGGAATAGCGTGCCACCATCAGACTGCTCGAAGCGCCCTCGCCGCTGCGACGTCGCCCCGGTAAAAGCGCCCTTTTCATGGCCGAAGAGCTCGGATTCCATCAGATCCTTGGGAATCGCCGCCATGTTGAGGGCAATAAAGGGCCCGTTATGACGCGGGCTGTGCTGGTGAAGCGCCTGGGCGACACGCTCCTTGCCGGTGCCCGATTCACCGTTGATCATCACCGTGATATGCGATTGCGAGAGCCGCCCGATGGCGCGAAAAACCTCCTGCATCGCCGGCGCCTCACCGATGATCTCCGCCGACAGGCCTTCCGGCACCGCCGCCGGTGCACGCCGTTCGCGGGCATGCGCCACGCCACGGCGTACCAAGGCCAGGGCCTCGTCGACATCGAACGGCTTGGGCAGGTACTCGAAGGCGCCGCCCTGATACGACGCCACGGCGCTGTCGAGGTCGGAATGCGCGGTCATCACGATCACCGGCAGATCCGGGTGGCTTTCACGAATGCGCGCCATCAGGTCCAGCCCATCGAGTCCCGGCATGCGAATATCGGTCAGTAGCACATCGGGCGGTTGACGCAGCATCTGTTCCAGCGCGGTGTCAGCGCGCTCAAAGCTCTGCACGTCGAGATCCGGCTGAGCCAGCGCGCGCTCCAGCACCCAGCGTATGGCGCGGTCATCGTCGACGATCACAATGCGTGCGACGTCAGTCATAGGGCCTCCCAAGCCTCAATGATGGCTCTCAAGCGGAATCAACAAACGGAATTCGGTACACCCGGGCACCGAGTCGCACTCGATCAAGCCCTGGTGCTGGTGCAGGATCGATTGCGCGATGGAAAGGCCCAGGCCACTGCCCTCGGCACGCCCCGACACCATCGGATAGAACAGCGTCTCGCGTAGCGTCTCGGGGATGCCGGGGCCGTTATCGAGGATGCCCAGCTCACAGACCAAGCGGTGACGCTCGGCCCCCAGCGTGAATTGCCGCCGGGCGCGAGTACGCAGGGTCAGGCGCGGGGCGTCGACGCCGTGCTCCTCCATCGCCTGGACGGCGTTGCGGGCGACGTTGAGCACCGCCTGGATCAGTTGCGCTTCATCGCCCTCCAGCTCCGGCAGACTGGGATCATAGTCGCGTACGTACTCGGTACGCGGATGCTCGGCCTCCAGCAGGGTCCGCACGCGCTCGAGCACTTTATGGATGTTGAGCGGTTCGTGGCGGCTCATGCTGTTGGGTCCCAGCATACGGTCGACCAGATCGCGCAGACGGTCCGCCTCTTCGACGATAACCCGCGTGAACTCGGCGAGCTGCGGATCGGGCAGGTCCCGCTCGAGCAGCTGCGCCGCGCCGCGAATGCCGCCCAGCGGGTTCTTGACCTCGTGCGCTAGCCCCCGGGTGAGCACCTTGATGGTTTCTTGGCGCGCGATCAGTGCCTCCTCGCGGGAAATGCGCAACAGCCGATCGCGCGGCTCGATCTCGATCAGCAGTTCATCGGCGGACAACGGCGTGACGGTAAAGTCCACCGTGGCCGAATCCCCCGACGGCAACGTCAGATTCGCCTCGCGTTGCGTGAAGGGGTGCAGCTCGTCGCGCGCCTTGAACAACACCGCTTCGACACTGCCCTCGACCCCCGCCAGACTTTCCAGTCGCTGACCCATGACACGCAACCGGCTAGTCGCCAGCAACGACTCAGCGGCCGGATTCATCCAGCGCACATGCAAATCGCCATCGAGCAGTACCACCGCCGTCGTCAGGTGTTCTAGCAAACGTTTTGGTTCGACCGAGCCTGGTGGTTCGAACGAATATTGTGGCAAAGGAGGTTCTGGCATGTGCCATCCATTATCCATCGTCCATGTACGTTAGCAGTGCAAGAAGCGCGCCAGTCTGTCACCGCCCGGCATAGGGCAGTGCAGTCATTGGCACATGAGTCACTAACGCACCAAAATAGTGCAAAAAGGGGAAGGTAGACAGCGCCAGGCGCCAAATCGGCTCACTGGTTGTCGCTGCCACCATTATTACGGGGATTGTTGGGGTTGGCAGGTAGGTAACGGCTGGCACGTTGCACATACAGCGTGATCGGGGCACTACGTTGGCGCACACGCCCCTCAGCATCGACGACTTCAGCACGCAAGGTATGCTCCCCGCGCACTAGTTCGGTGACCGAGAAGGTCGTTGCATGCTGGGCCGGCCCACTCACCTCATCATCGACGAGGATGCGCAACCTGTGCCCCTTTCGCAGTTCGGGAGAGATCGCCACACGCACCTGGGTATCGCCCGCCGCGCCAGTGGGCAGAGTCGTCTCTTTGCCAGGGGCCGCAATGGCAAGACGCTCGTAAGCGGTGAATGACGATGCGTCATCCGCTCCCGTCTCGGTCGCTGCGTCCGGCAGCGCCTGGAGATCGCGTGTCTCGCGCGGCTGGCCGGGCACCGTGTTCACCGTACCGACGTCTACCTTCTCGCCTACCGGGCGATCGGAAAAGGTCACGTTGCCTTGCGCATCGACGCTGCGATAGACCGGCGTCGCCTGCGCCGCCGAGACACCCATCACAACCGCTACGAGCAACGCCCAAGCGCCTTTCAACCATGTCGCGGTGGCCCACCCTTGGCGCATGCCCTTCTCCTCGTGCCTTTACCGAACGCTCAGTCTAGCGCACCTTCAATTTATCCAACCACAACACGTCCCCTCTACACCCTCAACGACCCCTCCATCATGCACGCGTCATAACGTAAAAGGCCCCGTCACATCGGACGGGGCCTCGGTCAGTCGCGATCACTCGCCGTCGTGCGAGATCAGCAGCTGTAGTACATGTCGAATTCGACCGGATGCGTCGCCATGCGCAGGCGATCGACTTCTTCCTGCTTGAGCTCGAGGTAAGCGTCGATCATCGCATCGGTGAACACTTCACCCTCGGTGAGGAAGGCACGATCGGTGTCCAGCGCCTCCAGGGCCTGGTCGAGGCTCTCGGCCACGGTGGGGATCGCCTTGCCTTCTTCTGGCGGCAGGTCATAGAGGTTCTTGTCCATCGCGTCGCCGGGATGGATCTTGTTCTTGATGCCGTCGATACCCGCCATCAGCAGTGCGGAGAATGCCAGGTACGGGTTGGCGGTCGGGTCGGGGAAACGACACTCGACGCGCTTGCCCTTGGGACTTGCGGTATACGGAATGCGGATCGATGCACTGCGGTTACGCGCGCTGTAGGCGAGCATGACCGGTGCTTCGAAGCCCGGCACCAGACGCTTGTAGGAGTTGGTCGACGCGTTGGTGAAGGCATTCAGGGCACGCGCATGCTTGATGACACCGCCGATATAGTACAGCGCGGTCTCAGACAGCCCAGCATATTCGTCACCCGCGAACATGTTGGCGCCGTCCTTCCAGAAAGACTGGTGCACGTGCATGCCGGAACCGTTGTCACCCACCAGCGGCTTGGGCATGAAGGTCGCGGTCTTGCCGTACGCGTGGGCCACGTTGTGGATCACGTACTTCATTTCCTGAACTTCATCGGCCTTCTTGACCAAGGTGTTGAACTTGACGCCGATCTCGTTCTGGCCAGCGTTGGCCACCTCGTGGTGATGCACCTCGACCGACTGGCCGATGGCCTCCAGCGTGTTGCACATCGCGCTGCGGATGTCGTGGAAACTATCCACCGGCGGTACCGGGAAATAACCGCCCTTGACGCGCGGACGGTGCCCCAGGTTGCCACCTTCCACGGTGGTGGAGTCGGTCGCCCAGGCGCCTTCCTCGGACGTGATCTTGTACATCGCGCCCTGGATGTCGGTATTCCAGTGCACTTCGTCGAAAATGAAGAATTCAGGTTCCGGGCCGAAGAAGGCGGTATCGCCCAGCCCGGTGGACTTCAGATACGCCTCGGCACGCTTGGCGATGGAGCGCGGATCACGCTCATAGCCCTGCATGGTAGCCGGCTCGATGATATCGCAACGCAGCACGAGGGTAGCGTCTTCGGTGAACGGGTCGAGATAACCGCTGCCATCTTCCGGGCGCAGGATCATGTCGGACTCGTTGATACCCTTCCAGCCTTCAATGGAGGAGCCATCGAACATCTGGCCGTCCTCGAAGAACTCATCATCGACGGCGCCGGCCGGAATCGTGACGTGCTGCTCCTTGCCCTTGGTATCGGTAAAGCGCAGATCCACCCACTTGATATCGTGTTCTTCGATCAGGGCGAGGGTCTTCTCGGACATGATTTCCTCCACTATGAGCCCACGGCTCGGGTCGTTTGCTTGCGTGTTCAGCGTCGTTTGTAGCACGCCCGCCGGCAGCTGCCCACGGGTATGCACTTTACGTTTTGCAATGCAGAAGGCATGCCAATCATTGAGCCACCTAAGTGCGCCTTCGATAAACACATGATCCACCGAGAAAAAATAGACCATCTTTGCGCATCGGTCAGCACCACTTTAGCGCCAGGCGCGCCACATTAAAGTGCAGAGGCACTTTAGAGCCCTAAAAAGGTGCACCTCACCACCCCTATGCACAAGATTGGTGCAAAAGAATGTTCGCCCCCCGCTCGATAGCTGAGCGCCACACCCTATAGGGCTGAACTCGCGCAGGCTCGTAGTCAGTATCGCTTTAGAAAAACCAGCCCCAGCGATGATTGCCAGGGTTCACGCCACCCCCCAGTCTGTTGGGCAGCTCCCCCGACACGGGCTTTGATCCCAAGGCACTCCCAGCGATGCGCACTTACAGTCTGCTAATCGACGCCAGCCATACCCCCGAGCACTTGGAGCGCTGTCTGAGCGCCCTGGCACGCAGTATCGCTCACTTCAGCGGACACACCGAGACGTTGGTACAGCTGACGACGCTTGATGAACCCACCCAGCGCCTGCTGATTGAACGTGATATTCGCTTCGCCGTGCTGCCCCAACATGGACAGGGCGCGCTGCGCCACCATGGCGCCACCTGTCTCAATGGCGATGTACTGGTGTTTTTGGACGCAGCACTCGAGGTCCCGGAGCAATGGCTTACCGGGCTCGCCCGTGCCTTCAGTTACCAGGCCGCCGACGCCATCGTCTGCGCCCAATACCCAGTCACCCCGTTGCCGCCGCCGCTCGCTAGTTGGTATCTCAGCCGCACGCAACGCGGCTTTGACGACCACCCGTGGGATTGGCCTACCGGTCAATTGGCCGTCACCCGTGAGTGGTACGAGCGCCTCGGGGGCCATGACCCACGCCTCGAAGCTGGCGCCGACCTGGATATCCTCGTGCGTCTGTGGCGCTGCCACGCGCACCTCTGCTGGCAGGACGCCCCATTGCTGATCGACCATGCAGCCCCGCGGCGCCTTGGCCCCTGGTGGCGCCGGCAGCACCGACATCAGCGGCATTGCCTTTACATCCCCAGCACCGCACGACATCCGCGTTTTCTCGTCCCCCGGGTGACCGCCGCCCTCCTTCAAGGCACGAGCCTCCCGCTGGCCTTGCTGCTCTGGCTGCCCTTATCGCCGGGGGTCGGGATGGCCGGCTTGACCTTCAGTGCACTCCCCGCCGGGCTCATGGCGTGGCGCGACGACACAGCGGCGCCGCGCAAGGCCTACCGCGTCTACTGGTATCGCTGGAGCTTGCACGCCTTGCAGTTGTCTGCCACCGGCGTGGCGATGATGACGTTCTGCCGACGAGGAAAACCGGGGCTGACTGGCTAAATTGAGACAACGAGATATGCTTATAGATATCGCAACCGCCATCACAACATCATCCCTCACAGGAGACCCTTGCCGTCTGCGACAGGATGTCACCACGGCAACAACGCTCGCACACCGAGCAACGACAGCAGTGCGGAGGGACACGCCATGAGTCATCTCAGCCTTGCCCATGACGTCGTGCAGCGCCTGCGCGGACACTGGCGACGCAGCCTGAGCGAGCCGCTTCGCGGACGCAGCGCGATTCTAGTCATACAGCGCGTATTGCCCGACGAAGCCGCCGCACGCCTGCCGCACCGAGCTCCCTACTGCCTCGGCCCGGAAAGCTTCCGGCGGCTGCTCGACCACCTGACCGATCACGCTCAGATCGTCTCCCTGGCGAGTGCTCGCCGTCTGCATCGCGACCCGATGCCACGCATCGCGCTGACCTTCGACGGCGGCTGGCGCGACACCACCGAGGTAGCGCTGCGACAGCTCGAGCGCCTGGCGTTGCCGGCCAGCGTGTTTCTGAGTACGGGCGATACAGGACGCTCGCAAGGCGATTGGCGGATGGCCCTCGGCGACATTCTCTGGGACGGCACCCAGCCCATGCGCGTTCGCGAATGCCTCGGCGATGCCGGGCTCCCGCTCCCACCGCCACGGCCCGACCACCCAGGCACCGCCTACAGCAACGCATTGCACGACTACCTCGAACGACTCGCGCAACAAGCTGCTCCATTGACGCTGGTTCGGCTCGGCTCGGCGCTGGGCACCGAGTTCGACATCGCCCCCCAAACGCTCGACCCGTTCAGCGTGCGCCGCCTGGAAAGCGACGGCCTGGTGCGTTTCGGCGCGCGCGGCGTCGCCGCCACACCGCTAGACACCCTCAACGATCATCAGATCCAATGGCAAATTCGCCATTCGCGCCGCCAACTCGGCGTGCTATGCCGCGACCCGTTGTCTTATTTCGCCTATCCACAGCCGGAAGCCTCGCTCCGTGTACGTCAACTGGCCCAGCGCTGCGGCGTTCAGGAAGCCCTGCACAGCCATGCCGGCTGGCTCTCGCACCGCGACGACCCGCTGGCATTGCCACGCTTCCCGATCACGCAACCCGTTGCCAGCAGCGCAGGGCGCCTGTACGACTACCTACTAGGACGACTATAGCGCAGAGCGTTCAAGACATCGGCCATCGTACTGCATCACACTGCTGCGCTTTTAGCATGCACGGCTCACCCTTCTCACGATGTCAGGCACCGAAGTCCAGACGAGCGGTCAAGCGAATATCACGCCCCGGCGACAGGGCGTAGCCCTTATAGGTGTCGAGAAAGCCCCGATAATCCTCGTCAAAGAGGTTATGAACCGCCAGGTCCAAATGCAGCACTTGCTCGCCGATGCGGGGTGCGATCCCCGCGCCCAGATCGACCAGTGTGTAACCATCGGTCGATGCAGTGCCAAAAGGCGCGTCGTCGAACTGACTAAAGGGCTCGCCTGGCGCAGCGTCCTTGGAGGCGTAGCGGCGAACCGTCAAGGATGTATACGGGTTACGCGCCCACCCTGCCCCTTGTGGCGCGAAACGGGCGCCGACGCGCATGTTGTCGGCGGGCAGCAAAGGCAAATCGTCGCCATTGTCGCGCCGTTCCCCGTTAACGGTCTCAGCCGCCGCCGAAAGCGTCAGCCGAGACGTGACATCCTTCTCGATGGACAGCTCCACACCCCGCAATATGGCATCGGTCTGATCGTAGGCGAATACTGGCGATCCACTACGCCTCTCACCGGTATCGCGGGGAAAAATATAATCGTCGATCACGTTACGGTAGACGGTCGCGCTGGCACGCGCCGTGCTTGATGCCCAGCGTAGCGAGAGATCAGTATTGAACGAGGTTTCCGGGTCGAGATCGGGACTGCCTTGCTGGAAAGCGGCCACCCCGCCGTGCTTGCCGGCTACATAGAGCTCGAAAAGGCTCGGCGCGCGAAAGCCACGTCCGGCGTTAGCCGCCAAGGAGAGGTTGTCGGTCAGCGTATAGATACCGCCCAGCGACCCGGTCACAACATCATAGCTATGGCGCTCGGCATCGGTAACGTTCTGCGACGGATTGGCCGTTTTGGAAGCTTTACCTTCGATTTGGTGATGGTCATAGCGTAGCCCCGCTTGCAGCAAGAGATCCCCAAATCGCTTTTCCTCAAAGGCAAACGCGGCCATATTATCTACCGTGCCGCCGGGCGATAGCTGGGTCGTCCCACGCGACTCCTGGTCCTTGTGCGTGTATTCAATCCCCACCGTACCGCCGTCCAGCCCGGCAAAGGGGCCGTGCTGTCCTTCGAGGCGTGCGGTGTACTGATCGAACTCGACATCGATAGTGCCATCGAACCCGGCCGTGCGCGGACGTCCCCCCGCGTTGGAGCGACGCCGATTGTTCTGCCAGACGAGTTTCGGCTTCCAGGTAATCCCGTCGACCCGCTTCTCACCGGATAGCTCGAGTTGCTGATTATCGATGTATTGCCCTACGCCTTCCGCGCCCGCCGAGGGAGGCAACTGACCCGCCGGCGGCGGCAGCAGAAAGTTGTGTTCATCGTTGAAGCGGGAATAACGCGCCGTCCAGGTGCCGCCACCGTCGTCGCGAAAGCCGAGCGCCAGTTCCCCGTTGACTTGATTGAAATCGGTATCGTCGAGCTCGCCTGTGTAAGCGGGCGCATCCTGCAAATCCTGTGAAGGTGGAGGTGGAAAGTGCGTCGTCTCATCGGGTGTCTGTATATTGCCACCATCACGACGGATGAGGCCTAGCGAGTAACCCAACCGACCATTGCCGCCCGTCGCCTTGATTCCGGTGTCCCATTGGCCATTATTGCTCGAGTAGCGGGTCAGCGTTTCACCTCTAACAGGCGTATCCCAGGCGATTTCAGACGACAGCATATTGACGGCGCCCCCCAACGCACTCGAACCATAGAGCACGCTCGACGCCCCTCGTACTACTTCGACGCGATCCAGCAGGAACGTATCGGTCGTCGGCATGTGACGCACACCATATTGCTGATGGTCGACCCCAATACCATTATTGAGCATCTTGATCCGCTCACCGGAAAGCCCGCGGATCACTGGTTTTCCTACGCTGTTGCCGGTACTGATCGAATCGACACCCGCTTGTGACTCAAGCGCTTCACCGATGTTGATGGCGCCTTTGGCTTCCATTTCATTGGACTCGACCACATCGACATCAGCCGCCTGCAATAGCGGGTTGCCCGGTAATGGAGCGCCCGTAACAGTAACGGTTTCGAGTGTTTGCGATTCGTCCTCCTGTGCCGCTAACGCTTTATCCGACGTTACTGACACACCCAGAATAAACACACCGATAAGTGCACCCGCTGCACACTGTTCCCCTGAACGCATTGATGACACCTATATTTTACATGGACCTTTTATGTGATGTTATATCGTATCAAAACAAAAAAAGGCGGCAAAGTAATGCCTCCTACATAAGTACCTCGTTGTCACGCAACCCGTTGCCAGCAGCGCAGGACGTCTCTATGATTGGCTCCTCGGGCACCTTTAATGAGTGAATAGCCCTTCTAGATCGGTGCGCTCCACCCCACGCCAGGCGTCTACCTCGACGCGATAAATGGCGATTGACGAGTGCGCCGCCATTTTTTTGCGTATTTTCGTCCTGCCGCCAAAACGCCCCAAGTCCCTGATAGCGCCACGGTTATCGCCGCGCCAACGCGATTTTTGTCGTGCCGCGCCTGTTGGCAACGGTCATCAAACTGGCAGTCGTCGGCACCCTGACCCTATAATACGGCCCAATTTTCAAGCAGGATCCCTACGTGATCGAGAACCTTCGCAACATCGCCATTATCGCCCACGTCGACCATGGCAAGACCACTCTGGTCGATCAGCTCCTGAGTCAGTCCGGCACCCTCGACCGCAAGGCCGAAGGGCAAGAGCGCATCATGGACTCCAACGACCAGGAGAAAGAACGCGGTATCACCATTCTGTCCAAGAATACCGCGATCCAGTGGCACGATTACCACATCAACATCGTCGACACACCCGGACACGCCGACTTCGGTGGTGAAGTCGAGCGCGTCATGTCGATGGTCGATTCCGTCCTGTTGATGGTGGACGCTGTCGACGGCCCCATGCCGCAGACGCGCTTCGTCACTCAGAAAGCCTTCGATCGCGGCTTGAAGCCCATCGTCGTGGTCAACAAGATCGACCGTCCCGGCGCGCGCCCTGACTGGGTCATCGACCAGATCTTCGATTTGTTCGACAACCTCGGCGCCAGCGACGAGCAGCTCGACTTCCCGATCATCTATTGCTCGGCGCTCAACGGCGTCGCCGGCATGGACCCGGAAGAGCTCGAAGACGACATGACGCCGATGTTCCAATCCATCGTCGATATCGTCGAACCGCCCACGGTCGAACGCGACGGGCCGTTCCAGATGCAGATCTCCGCGCTGGACTACAACAGCTACGTCGGCGTTATCGGTCTGGGCCGCATCAAGCGCGGCAACGTGAGCCCCGGGCAACAGATCAGCGTGATCTCCAAGGAAGGCAATGTCCGCAAGGGCAAGGTGGGTCAGGTCATGACGCACCTCGGCCTCGAGCGCGTGCAGACCGAACAAGCCGAAGCCGGCGACATCGTCTGCATTACCGGCATCAGCGATTTGGCGATCTCCGATACGCTGTGCGACCCGGCCAACGTCGAGGCGCTCCCCGTGCTGACCGTCGACGAACCCACCGTCTCGATGTCCTTCCAGGTCAACGACTCGCCGTTCGCCGGCAAGGAAGGCAAGTTCGTCACCAGCCGTAACATTCGTGACCGCCTCGAGCAGGAGCTGATTCACAACGTCGCGCTGCGTGTCGAGGAAGGCGAAACGCCCGAGAAATTCAAGGTCTCCGGACGCGGTGAGCTGCACCTATCAGTACTCATCGAAAGTATGCGTCGTGAAGGTTACGAGCTGGCCGTGGGCCGCCCCGAGGTCATCATCCGCGAGAACGATGGCGTCAAGCAGGAGCCCTACGAAGAAGTCATCATCGACTGCGAGGAGCAGCACCAAGGCGCGGTCATGGAAGAGCTCGGCTACCGCAAGGGCGAGATGACCAACATGAACCCGGACGGCAAGGGTCGTGTGCGCCTGGACTTCATCATCCCCGCGCGTGGGCTGATCGGCTTCCGTGGCCAGTTCCTGACGCTGACCTCCGGTACCGGCATCCTCACCAGCCGTTTCGACCATTACGGCCCGCTCAAGCCCGATGCCTCCGTCGAGCGTCGCAATGGCGTGCTGGTCTCCATGGCCCCCGGCAAGGCGCTGGCCTACGCGCTATTTGCCCTGCAGGATCGCGGCAAATTGATGGTCGAGCACGGCACCGAGGTCTACGAAGGCATGCTGATCGGCATCAATAACCGTGCCGACGACATGGCGGTCAACCCCACCAAGGCCAAGAAGCTCGACAACATGCGTTCCGCCGGCACCGACGAAGCCCTGGTGCTGACGCCGCCGATCCGCTTCAGCCTCGAGCAAGCCATCGAGTTTCTCGATGACGACGAACTGGTGGAGATCACCCCCGAGCATATTCGTCTGCGCAAGAAGCACCTCACCGAGAACGAGCGTAAGCGCGCCAAGAAGAAGTAACGGCGCCCCGCACTCGTTCGGCAGGAACACGAAGCTCACCTTTC
>NZ_JAKGAK010000001.1 GCF_023061185.1 Chromohalobacter beijerinckii | reverse complement strand
GATCCGGGGCTAGCTCGCGCAGCCGGTGCGCGCCATTCTCTAGCCCGTCATAGACGGCCTTGAAGAAAGGATCCAGCAGAAAGGTCTGGTTCAAATAGCATTCGATACCCTGTTCGCGCCGTGTCGGTGGATAGTTGTCGTGTATCAGCAGCGGTCGTCGTTGTCCTTTATAGGTATTGACCAGGATGGTGTCGAAACCGACCAACTCGCGCAGCGTCTGCTCCAGCAGGAGTGGAAAGCCGCTGCCGGCGACGCCTTGGAACAGGCGGGCCAGATGATGGTGCCAAGCGAGGCTGGCTGAATTGGCGAGGTGATCGGTCGGTGTCACGAAAAATCAGCCTAGACTCTGAGCAGAAGGTGTTCGCGCTCCCAGGAGCTGATCACCTGGAAGTATTCGCGGTGCTCGGCGCGCTTGACCGCGAGATAGCTGTTAGTGAAACGCTCGCCGAGAACCTCGGCCAGTGGCTGACAAGCGCTCAGCATATCCAGCGCCGGACGGATATCGTCAGGCAGTGTGTGGCCGCCGGACCAAGCCGACCCAATCATCGGTGGACGTGGCTCGAGCTGGCCGAGCATGCCGAGATAGCCGCAGGCCAGCGAAGCTGCCATGACCAGATAAGGATTGGCATCGGCCCCTGCCAGACGGTTTTCGACCCGCGTCGCCTCGGGTGTCGAGACTGGCACTCGCAAACCTACGGTGCGGTTATCGGTACCCCACTCGACGTTGGTCGGCGCCGAGCCGCTGGTTTCAGTGCGCATCAGCCGACGGTAGGAGTTGACGTTGGGCGCCAGCAGCGGCATGGCCGAGGGTAGGTAGTGCTGCAGCCCGCCGATGAACTGCTGGAACAACCGGCTGGACTTGCCATTTTCGCCAGCGAACAGGTTATCACCGGATTCGGCGTCCAATAGGCTCTGATGGAGATGCATCGAACTGCCGGGCTCATTGGCCATCGGCTTGGCC
The DNA here is from genome assembly GCF_023061185.1 of Chromohalobacter beijerinckii. GTDB lineage: Bacteria > Pseudomonadota > Gammaproteobacteria > Pseudomonadales > Halomonadaceae > Chromohalobacter > Chromohalobacter beijerinckii. The sequence continues at coordinate 458,122 of NZ_JAKGAK010000001.1, read as the reverse complement.
ATGAAGGTGGCGTACATGCCGTGACGGAGCGCCGTTTCGCGCAAGGCGCGCTTGAACATCACCACCTGATCGGCCAGCCGCAGGGGATCGCCGTGTTGGAAGTTGACCTCCATCTGCCCGGCACCTTCTTCGTGAATCAGGGTATCCAGGTCGAGGTTCATGGCATCGCAGTAGTCGTACATTTCCTCGAAAAGCGGATCGAACTCGTTGACCGCATCGATGGAGAACGACTGCCGGCTGCTTTCCTGACGGCCGTTACGGCCGATCGGTGGCTCCAGAGGATAGTCGGAGTCGGTGTTGGTCTTGACCAGAAAGAACTCGACCTCGGGCGCGACGATCGGCTTCCAGCCGCGCGCCTCGTAGAAGGATAGCACCCGCTTGAGCACGTGACGGGGGGAAAGTTCCACCGGCTCGCCGGTCAGGTAGTGGCAATCGTGGATGATCTGAGCGGTGGCATCATCGGCCCAGGGCACCAGGAAGATAGCGTTGGGGTCGGGCACCAGCTCCATATCCCGCTCGGCGGGATTCCAGAAGTGGATATCATCGTCGTCGGGATAGCCTCCGGTGACGGTCTGGATGAAGATCGAGTCCGGCAGTCGCGGGCGACCACCGCCCAGGTACTTGCCGGCAGGCATGATCTTGCCCTTCAGGATGCCGGTGAGGTCGGTGACCAGACATTCGACCTCGGTGATGCCGCGAGTCTGAAACCAGTCGTTGAAGTGGGGGTGTTCCTGACGGTTACTCATTGGATTTCCTTGCTCTGCAGATGGGTCCCCGACCGAGTGGCCGGGGCCTGTCGTTTCAGCGTGACTGGACCTCTGACCAAAACTGCTGGAAGACCTGCAGTTGTTCGCCCTCGAGACTGGGTGTGAAGTGCAGCCGTTGCATATCTTCCTCGGACGGCTGGATCGGGGGCTGGGTCAGTATGTCGTCGAGGTAGGGCTGAGCCGCCGCATTGGGGCTGGCGTAGTAGTTGTAGTTGGATAGCTGAGCGCCGATCTTGGCATCGAGGATGAAGTTGATGAACTTGTGGGCCAGATCGGGATGGGGCGCCTTGGAGGGGATCAGCATGGTGTCGACCCACATCTCGGTGCCTTCGTCGGGAATCATGAACTTGATGTTCTCGAAAGAATCCGGGTTTTCCTGGCGGTAGAAGAGGTAGTCGCCGTTGTAGCTCAAGGCGACGTGCGTCACGCCGCGCGCCAGTTGTTGCAGACTCGGCGTGCCGTCGACGAAGCCACTGAAGTTGCTGCGATTCTTGGTGTCGATCAGCAGTCTTACAGCCTCCTTCCAGGCCTCGGTATCGGTACAGTCATAGCCGTGATTCAGGTACGCACAGGCGCCGCCCATGGTGACCTGTCCATCGCCCATCAGCGCGAAGGGATAGCTCGAGTTGGACTCGGGATCGAACATCAGCGACCAACTCTTGGGCGCGTCGGGGAACGTCTCGGCGTTATACACTAAGCCGGTCACCCCCCCATTGGTAGGGTGCCGAATAGGTACTCTGCGGGTCATAACTAGGATTCTTGAACTGCTCCATGACATTGTCCAAGTTGGGAATCTTGGACTTGTCGAGCTTCTGCACCATGCCAGTCTCGATCAGCCGTGGCACGTAGTAGTTGGATGGTACGATGATGTCGTACTGCGACACCCCGCCGGCATTGAGTTTGGCGAACATCTCGGGTAGCGAGTTGTAGTAGTTCTGCACCACCTCGGCGTCGTATTTCTCCTCGAAGGCCGTGATGATCGCCGGGTCCATGTACTGGGTCCAGTTGAACAGATATAGCTTGTTGTCTTCCTGAGCCTGGACGCCGCTGGCCAGCAGCAGGCCTCCGAGTGTAGCGGCGATTCTTGTGGTCATTGTTTTCATCGTTTCGCTCTCCTTCGGTGCTACGTTTTGTTGGTGCTACATCGTTTTGACAGGAAGCGCCTAGCGGCGCCCCTGGCGGTTGAAAAGCATGCTGAATATGGCGGCCATGGCCACCGCACCGATCATCAGGGTGGCAATCGCATTGATCTCGGGCGTCACTCCTTTCTTGATGGCGCTCCAGATATAGATCGGCAATGTGGCGCTCTCCGGTCCTGCCGTGAAGAAACTGATCACGAAGTCGTCGATCGATAGCGTAAACGACAAGAAGAAGGCGGAGATCAACGCTGGTTTGATGGTTGGCACCATGAAGTGCACCACGCGTTTGATCGGCGATGCGTAGAGGTCCTTGGCAGCCTCGAACAGTGTCGGGTCCAGGCCCACGAAGCGCGAGTAGACGATCAGTGCCACGAAAGGAATCTGGAACGTCACATGCGCGATGATCATGGTGCCGAGCCCTGGTTGCAGCAGGCCGGTCCAGTCATGGATCTGCACGAAGAAGGTCATCTCGGAGATGCCGAAGACGATATCCGGCAGCACGATAGGCAGATAGATCAAGACGATCAGCCACCCCAGCTTGCGATGGCGATGACGATACATGCCGTAGCCAATCAGACATCCAATCACCAGCGCTATGATCGAAGAACTCACCGCCAGTACCAGGCTGTTGCCGAAAGCATTGATAATCTGCTCGTTGCCGAACAGCCTGCGATACCAAGCCAGCGAGAAGTTTTCGAAAACGGCTGTGCTGTTGGCTGAATTGAAGGAAAACAGCACGATCACGAACAGGGGGGCGTAGAGGAAGAACAGCGTCACCCACCAGATACCCGCGAGACCGCGCGCAAGCGTTCGCTTTCTCATATCACTACCTCCTCACCGCCGCCCAGGCGCTTGCCGATACGTCGCATGGCGAAAAGGCCGATGAATGTCGCGATCAACATCAAAATCGCCCCAGCGGCTCCCAGTGGCCAATTGGAACTGCCGGCGAACTGATTGGCGACCAGATTGCCGAGCATCATGCCCTTACCGCCGCCGAGTAGTTCGGGAATCACGTACATGCCGAAGGCGGGAATCGCCACCAGTACCGTGCCTGCCAGCAGTCCTGGGAGCGTCTGCGGAAAGACAGCGTGCCAGAAGGCTCGTACCGGGCTGGCATAGAGATCTTGTGCGGCCTGTACCTGCGCCGTATCGAGCTTCTCGAAGGCGGCGTACAGCGGGAGCACCATGAAGGGCAGGAAGTTGTAGACCAGCCCTAGGGTGACCGCGAGGTTGGAGGGATAGAGTCCCATGTTGGGCGCCACCAGTCCGAGGCTCTCGGCCAGGCTAGACAAGGGGGTGCCCGGTGCCAGCAGGTTCATCCAGCCGAAAGCGCGAATCACCTGATTGGTCCATGATGGCACGACGACCAGCAGCAACAGGATCGGGCGCCACTTCTCACGACAGGTCGTGATGTAGTAGGCCACCGGATAGGCGACGATCACTACCAGCACCGTCGATACCAGGGTCTGCCACAGCGAGCGCAGCAACGTATAGAGATTGCCCGGGCTCCAGCCTAGAAAGCCCACGCCGGCCAGGCGCTCGAAGGCGTCCAGCGACAGCGGCATCTGCGGCAGGCCATAGGGCCCGTTGGTCATGAAGGCTACACCCATCAGATACGCACTGGGCAACACCAGGAAGATGAAGATCCAGAACGCCCCTGGAGCCACCGTGAACAGCAGATGGCGGGTCTCGCGGACCATGGCCCGGCTGCGGGCAGTGGGTACTGCGCCAGAATAGGACATGTTCGCCTCCTCACTCATGCAGGGTGACCAGGTCTTCCGGCGCCACCGCCACCGTCACCGTTTCGCCGACCTCGGGCAGATGACGGCCGCGGTTGTTGACCGTGGCCTGCAGGGTGGTGTTTCCGATGGCCAGTCGGAACTCGGCATGACTGCCACGATAGAGCCGCTCGGCTACGGTGGCCGTTAGGTGGTTGGGTCCCTCGACCGCGCCAGGCAATAGATCCAGCGTCTCGGGGCGGATCAGCAGCAGCTCGCCGTTGCCGGCATCCTCGGCGGTCAGTTCCCCCAGCGCTGTGATCAAACGGTCACTCTTGCGGGCGCTGATCGTATAGAGATTATCGTGGCCCATGAAGCGGGCCACGAAGGCATTCACCGGGCGCTCGTAGACCTCCCGCGGGGCCCCGACCTGCTGAATGGTGCCGCCATTGAGGACGGCGATACGGTCGGACATGACCATGGCCTCTTGCTGGTCGTGGGTCACGAACACGAAGGTCATGCCGAGCCGCTTCTGCACTCGCAGTAGTTCCACCTGCAACTGGCTGCGCAGGCCGGCATCCAAGGCCGAGAGTGGCTCGTCGAGCAGCAGGACGTCAGGTTCGCAGATCAGTGCCCGAGCCAGCGCGATGCGCTGGCGCTGCCCGCCGGAGAGCTGGTCGACGTGGCGGTCGACCAGGTCACCGAGCTTGATGAAGTCGGCGATCTCATCGACCTTGGTGTGGCGTTCGGCCGCCGGCATGCCGCGCATCTTCAAGCCAAAGGCCAGGTTCTCGCGGACCGAAAGGTGAGGGAAAAGCGCATAGGACTGGAAGACGGTATTGACGCTGCGTTGATGGGGAGGCGTTTCAGTGATGTTCTTGCCACCTACCACCTACCACCAGCGACCCGGCATCCGGCTCCTCGAGGCCGGCGAGGATGCGCAGCAGGGTCGTCTTGCCGCAGCCGGAAGGCCCCAGCAGGGTGAAGAACTCACCGGCCCGGATGTCCAGATCGACGCCATCCAAAGCCACGGTATCGCGACCGAAGCGCTTGTGCAGGCCCTGCATCTCGATCGAAGACGCTTTATGGTTCGCCCGGCCGCGTTCATTGGCGGCCGGGCGAGCGCCCGGATGGTCGGCAGTCTCCGCCGTCATGGTCTCGCTCATGGAGGTACCCTCTTCGCTTGTCGTTGGCTTTATTCAGAGTCGGTCGCGCAGTTTGTAGAAATTGGTCGCCAGCACCAGCAACGGCTTGCGCAAAGCATGTCCGCCTGGGAAGTGTCGATGTGGCATGGCGGAAAAGACATCGAAACGTTCGCTCTGGCCGGCGATGGCCTCGGCCATCAGCTTGCCGGCCAGCCCGGCCATGGCCATGCCATGACCAGAGTAGCCTTGGGCATAGTAGAGATTATCGCCTAGGCGGCCGAAATCGGGGGCCCGATTGAAGGTGATCGCGACATCGCCGCCCCAGCGGTACTCGATGGGCACCCCCTCGAGTACCGGGAAAAGCCGGGCAATCTTGGCATCCATGCGCGCCTGAAGGCGCGGGGGCTCACGGCCGTCGTAACTGACTTCTCCACCATAAATCAGGCGACGGTCGGCGCTGAGCCGGTAATAGTCGAGCACGAAGTTGGCATCGGCCAGGGCATCGTTTTTCGGTAACACCTTGGCCGCTTGTGCCTCGCTCAGCGGTGCGGTGGCGATCATGTAGTTGGCGGCCCGCATGATGCGACCGGAGAGTTCCGGGACCAGGTCACCGTGATAGGCATTAGTGGCCAGCACGACGAAATCGGCGGTTACGCTGCCGTTCTCGGTGGTGACCGTGGCCGGCTGACCTCGGCGGATCGTGCGTGCGGCACTATGTGAGTGCACGCGTACCCCGGCGCGCTGTGCCGCCCGGGCCAGGCCCAGCGTGTAGTTGAGGGGATGAAGGTGGCCGCCTTCCCGGTCGTAGAGGGCCGCGGGGTAGGCATCGGTGACTACATGCTCGCGTAGGGCATCGCCCTCCAGCCACTCGAGAGCTGCATAACCGTAGTCACGGGCCATCTGCTCGCGGAAGGTTGTGAGCTCCTTGATATGCCGCGGCTTGACCGCTGCGTGAAGGTAGCCCCAGGCCAGGTCGCAAGGAATGGCATGACGCTCGATCAACTCGGCCGTGAGACGCACCGCCTCACGGCTCATCTCCCATATCTCGCGGGCGCGAGTCAGCCCCAGAGCTTGCTGGACGGTGGTGATGTCGGTGCCCAGCCCCGGTAGGATCTGTCCGCCGCTGCGTCCGGAGGCACCATGGCCGATATCGCCGGCTTCTAGCAATGTCACCGAGTAGCCACGCTCGGCCAAGTGCAGGGCCGTGGAGCAGCCGGTTACCCCGCCGCCGATCACGCACACATCGCTCCTTGTGTCGCCTTCAAGGGGCATGGCGGGTTCGAGCTCCACGGCGATGGAGGCCCGGTACCACGAAGCGGGTGTGTCGGAGACGGCACTGCACATAGATTCCATCCTGTTATTGTTGTTGAATAATTTATGAGAATACGACAAAAGTCTCACGTCACGGAGGGAAAGTCCCGCGGAGAGGCTAGCGTCGGTTGCCTTTCACGTATTCAGCTTATAGCCCAGTTCATCGCTTAGATGTCTGCCCGGTTTTTGATGTTCATGGCGGTAGTGGTTGATTATAAAAAATCAAATCCCGAGCTTGTCGCGCAAGTTGTAGTACCAGGCCCCCATGGCGGTCAGCGGAATCTGCATGGCCCGTCCGCCAGGGAACGAGTGCTGGGGCAAGCCGGCGAAAATATCGAAGCGTTCTGACTGACCCTGAATGGCGTCACTGATCACTTTGCCCGCCAAGTGGGTGCAGGTGAGGCCGTGGCCGCTATACCCTTGTGCGTAGTAGATGTTGTTTCCGATGCGGCCGAATTGGGGCAAGCGGCTTAGTGTTAGCAGGAAGTTGCCGGTCCAGGCAAAATCTACCTTAGTGTCTTTCAACTCAGGGAACGTTTTGAGCATTTTCGGCATGATCAGAGCCTCGACTTGCGCCGGCTCGCGGGCACCATAGGTAACGCCGCCACCGTAGATCAGCCGGCCATCGCCAGACAGGCGGAAATAGTCAAGGAGGTAGTTGCAGTCCTCGACGCAATTGTCTTTCGGTAGTAAACGCTGCTGTACGCTTTCCGGTAGTGGTTCGGTGGCGATGACCTGTGTGCCGCAGGGGATGGCCTTGGATTCCAGCTTTGGCAGCAGGCCATTTAGATAGGCATTACCGGCGACTAGCACGTAGTCTGCTTCAACGTCGCCTTCTTCGGTATGGACGATCGGTTTGTCGCCTTGATGAATCCGCAGTGCCGCGGAGTTCTCGTAGATGGTTCCTCCCTGAGACTCCACGGCGTCGGCTTCGCCGAGTACCAGATTCAAGGGATGGAAATGCCCCCCGCTGTGATCGATTAGGCCGCCAACGTAGCGCTCGGTACCCACGTATTGCGGGATGGCATTCTCGTCGAGCAGTTCCAGTTGTTCGTGGCCGTGGGCTTCCCAGAGCTTCTTTTTCTCGACCAGTTCCTCGAACTGCTTGCGGTTGCACGCGGCGAAAATACCGCCCTCCTTCAAGTCACACTGGATGTCGTAGTCTTTGACGATACGACGTAGGATGCGACCGCCCTCGAAAGCCATCTTCCCCATCTCTGCACCGACCTTCTGGCCATAATGGTGCTCGATGAAGTCGATATCGCGGCTGTAGCTGTTGACGATCTGTCCGCCATTGCGGCCGGAAGCACCGAATCCTATGCGGCTGCCTTCCAGGACAACCACCTTGTAGCCATTTTCGGCCATGTGGAGGGCTGTAGACATGCCGGTAAAGCCGGCGCCGACGATGCAGATGTCTGCCTTCACGTGACCCTGCAGGGTCGGACGCACGCGCTTGTCATTTGCGGACGCCGCGTAATAAGAATGGGGATGAGACGTTGCCAGCACGGTTTGCTCCCGAACCATCGTTGTATCTTGGCCAGCCTTGGTTAAATGTTGGCCTTTTGAATTTGCGCTTTGGGATAACGTTACGAAGGGGGGCAACCCTGTGATATACCCCCTTGGGTATATTTTATGAGCACGCCGCCCCAGGAGGCGCCGCGAGGTTCTCAAGAGATCAGCATGCTGCATTTCTCATGTCATGACAGTGATCAAAAGCCTACGCCGCTGACATGCGTCACGCCCTTGATTGATGGCTAAACAAAGAATCGCTTGCATGAATGGGGTGTCATGAGGCGCCATGGCGGGTATAAAGAATTCGCCATCTTCGGTATAGGAACACTCATGGCTCGCGCTCCCTTCGAACTCGCCGGTACGCGTATTCCGCCCGGCAGCCGGGCACAGATCGATGTACCGGTGGCCAAGCTTTACACCCATGCACCGCTGCATATTCCCGTCGAGGTCGTTCATGGCCGTCAGCCGGGCCCGGTCTTGCTGGTTTGTGGGGCGATTCACGGTGATGAGATCAATGGCGTCGAGATCGTGCGTCGCATGCTTAGATTAGCGTCGCTATCGCGCTTGAGAGGCACGCTGATTGCGGTGCCCATCGTCAATGTCTTCGGCTTCGTGCAGCAGACGCGCTACTTGCCTGACCGGCGTGACTTGAATCGCTGCTTTCCGGGCAGCGAGGTTGGCTCCCTTGGCTCGCGTGTCGCGTCGTTGTTTCGCGAGCAGATCGTCGACCTTGCAACGCATATCGTCGACCTGCATACCGGCGCGATTCATCGTACCAACCTCCCGCAGGTGCGGGCACAGATGAAGGAGCGCCCCGCGACACAGGCCATGGCCGAGGCGTTTGGGGTGCCGGTGATTCTCAATGCCGAATTGCGCGAAGGAAGCCTACGGGAATATGCGCAATCGCGTGACGTGCCGGTGCTCACCTATGAGGCTGGCGAGGCGCTGCGCTTCGACGAGTGGGCGATCGCGCCGGGGGTAAGAGGTGTGCAGCGCGTCATGCGCTTGCTAGGCATGTTGCCCGCCGATCGGCGTCGGCATGCGCCTGCCGTTGCGGAGGTCGCCAATGGCTCGAGTTGGGCTCGTTCGCCCATCGACGGCATTCTACGCCCCCGGGCGCGGTTGGGCGCGCGTGTCGCACGAGGCGATATTCTAGGGCGCGTTGCCGATCCGTTCGGGAATGCCGAGCAGGAAGTGCTCGCCAACGCGGATGGCATCGTCATCGGTATGAGTAACCTGCCGCTGGCGAACGAGGGCGAAGCACTGTTTCATGTCGCCCGCTTCGATGAAATCGAAGAGGCGGAGAACGCCGTTGAAACCTTTCACTCGGATTTCGAGACGCGCCAGGAGCTATAGCGTCGTCTCAGGCGACGGCGCTTTCAGTGTCGAGCTCGCGCACCTTGGCCAATGCTTCGTCGAACACCTCGAGCCCGGCGCCGGCGCGGTGGGCATTTTCCGACAGGTGGCGTCGAAACTGACGACCGCCGGGGCAGCCTTGGAACAGGCCGAGCAGGTGACGGGTGACGTGATTCAGCTTGGCGCCCGCCGTCAGGCGTTCGGCGATGTAGGGGCGGAAAGCGCGTGCGGCGGCATGCCGGCTACGTACTGGCGAGACGCCGCCGTAAATGGCGGCATCCACATCGGCCAGTAACCATGGGTTCTGATACGCCTCTCGCCCGATCATCACGCTATCGACGAGATCGAGCTGTGCCCGGCACTCGTCCAGCGTCTTGATACCGCCGTTGATACCGATATGAAGATCGGGGTGCTGCGCCTTGAGACGATGCACGCGTGGGTAATTGAGCGGCGGCACGTCGCGGTTTTCCTTGGGCGAGAGTCCTTCTAGCCAGGCCTTGCGGGCATGCACGATGAAGACCTCGCAGCCGGCATCGGCGACGCGTTCGATGAAGCGCGCCAGATCGGCGTCCTCGTCCTGGTCGTCGATGCCGATACGACACTTGACCGTGACCGGAATCGAGGCCGCTGCCTGCATGGCGCTGACTGCCGCCGCCACCTTGTCCGGATGCTCCATCAGGCAGGCGCCGATCAGGTTGTTCTGTACCCGATCGCTAGGGCACCCCACGTTCAGGTTGACCTCATCGTAGCCCCAGGCTTCAGCGATCGCCGCGCATTCCGCCAGTGCAGCAGGGTCGCTGCCGCCTAGTTGTAGCGCCACCGGATGCTCCACGTCGCTATACCCCAAAAAGCGCTCGCGCGGCGAGCCATGCAGAATCGCCCCGGTCGTGACCATCTCGGTGTACAGCAGCGCTTCACGCGTCAGCGTGCGGGCGAACGCGCGGTAGTCGCGGGTCGTCCAATCCATCATCGGGGCCACAGAAAATCGGCGGGCCCGCGCTAGCGAGTCTTGCGCTGATTTTTCAATCATTTGCGGCCTCCGGTGAAGGGTGATGGCTAAGAACGATAGCGGGTGCAACGGCCGCGTATTGTACGTCATACGGATAGTTCGGCAATATCGTTGGGTCGAGTCTGTCGGCTCCGGTGCGATTCAAGGGGGGGGGCTTTCGCGGCCTTTGTTACATCTTGGAACATTAAATTGGTGTTGTTTGATACAGATTATTTTTACTACTAGGGATCTTCTGCCACGGTGATCATGTCCGCCATGGAAGGGTGGAAAGCAAGGAAGATAGGTAAAAAGGACGCCTAAAGAAGCACGGAAAGCACAGAGTACGGACAGGAAGTCCGTGACGCCTGCAAGGAAATGCAGGTTTGCACGAAAGCCCGGCCGGTATCGGTCGGGCTTTTTTGTGTCAGGGTGACTGGTTGCGCTGGTCTCTGAGCTCGCGTTGCGAGTCTTCCAGACGGCGCTGAGAGCGCTTGAGTTGACGCTCTTGCCGCTGGCGTTCGTCGAAACGTTCATCACGGTGTTCGCTGCGATTCAGCGACTGCCGACGCTCGATCGTGGTGGCGCGGTCGCTGCTGACGTCACGTTGCAGTTGATTGCGTTGGCGACTGTCGTTGAGTGAGTCGCGCTGACCATCGTCATCAGCCAGCACCGGCCATGCTAGGCCGAACAGTGTCACCAGCAGAATGACTTTCATCATGATGCCCCCGTCAATGAGGATGTGCACTCAGTATGGACCAAGGCGTAATCCCTGGAATTCCAAAAACGGTTGGAAAGCCTGCCGTATGGCGTCAATCACTGACGTCACGTTGTTGCCAACGAGCCTGAAGGCGTCCTGCGATTCGAAATGGGAATGGCTGGTTTGAATCGACGGTAGTGTGGTGCGCAGGGTCGGTGATGCGCAACGTTTCCGGCTCAGGGTGGCTCAGATATTGGATCGTGAGTGCATGGCGCCATTCGAGTAGATAAAGCCCTTCCTGTCGGAAATGGGAGGTAGGAAGAATGGCGGCGATATCGCCCGCCTCGAGATAGGCGAATGTCTCTCCTGAGCCTGGTGTCACGAGGTAACACCCTCGAACGAGGGCGTCGATGGCGGTGCCCGAGGCGGGAAGAGGGGCAGCGAGCGTGTGAGCTTCCCACGGCACCGGGGGCACGGTGTGTAGTGCCAAGAGATGTGTATTGCCGGGCACGTTCTCGGTGATACGTTGAGAAGCCGTGGGCGTTGCGACGGTAGTGCCATCTTCGAGTAGTCGTTCGAGCGAGCAATGCAGCGCGTCGGCCAGTGCGATGAGTCGCTCGTGACCTATTTGTTTGATCGTGCCGGATTCCCAATAAGAAATCGTAACATCCGATACGCCGACACGTCTGGCCAAGGCGGCCTTGCTCAAGCCGGCGTCTATCCTGAGCTGCTTGATCCGGGGTCCCAGTGCGTCCATGTAGACATCTCGCCATGAGGTGAACGCGTTAGCATATCCAGCCAATGCCAAAGTATGTTTCGGGTTGGGGGTTATGAACAGTATGTAGTGCGTATGCACTATCCGAATTGCAGTGTCAGGAAGGGGAGAATGAGGAATAAAAGGGCGCCGGCCGTCCCGTAGAACAGCCTGATGGCGCAAAGAAAAGCTCGTTTCACTGAAGACGCCACACGGCGCAGGAAAGCCGAAGCCATCGAGCGCCGTTAGCGTGCGCGTGGCGATTCCGCTGAGAAAAGGCCACGCATGCCGGGAGCGATACATCGCTTGCCCGAGCGCGGCCAGTATAGGCAGTCGGCCTTTGCGTAATAAGAGGGTACAATCGAAAACTAGTGTTTCTATTTTGGAAACTAGCATGTCGGAGTATCTTCAACGTGACGACACTGGATGCATTGCGTGTCTTCGTCGAGGTCGTGCGAGCGGGCAGTTTTACCTCAGCGGCGCGGCGTCTGAGTATTTCCAAGTCGTTGGCTTCAAAGCGTGTGGCTGCACTCGAGGATGAGTTGAGCGTCAGTCTGCTCAATCGCTCGACGCGTTCATTGCGCCTCACGGAAGCCGGACAGATCTATTACGAGCATGGGCTGCGGGTCATCGAGGAGTTGCAGACGGCGGAGGCGCAGGTACAGTCGGTGACGTCACAACCTCGGGGGCAACTCAAGGTCAGTGCCCAGGTGAGCTTCGGCTTCATGTACTTGGCGGCGCCGACCACGGCCTTCATGCGCCGCTATCCCGAGATGTCGGTGGAAATCCTGCTCGAGGATCAGCGTTTCGAACCCATCGACGAGTCGGTGGATCTGGCCATTCGCATGGGGCCGATGCCGCCGTCGAGTCTGGTGTCGCGTCCGCTGTGCAAAGTGGTCTATGGCCTGTACGCCGCGCCGGATTATCTGGCCCGCGTTGGTCGGCCGCTGCACCCCAAGGACATCGCCGAGTTCGATACAGTGTTCTACGGCAATTACGATCTCGGCGCTCACTGGCGCTTTTCTCTCAATGGACAGCCGCTGGATATCGAGCCTAACTCTCGTCTGGTGATCAATAATCTGCTGGGCGTGGTCGAAGCGGCCAAGGCGGGATTCGGCTTGGCCTATCTGCCGACATTCGCGGCGCGCGCGGCAGTGGAGGAGGGGCAACTGACACCCCTCTTGCAGCCGTATTGGAACGAGCACGGCAGCATGTTGGTGTTGTTCCGCTCGCGCAAATATCTGCCCGACAAGACCCGGGCTTACCTGGATTTCATCACGGAGTGGTTTCGCGAGCACCTGGCCTTGTGAAGAACGTGCTGGACGAGTGCCATAGGGCCTATCCGATGCGTTTGTCTCGGCGGTACTGATGCCGGGTAGGTGCATGCGTATAATGATGCCATCGTCAGTCACCAATGATCGGGAACTTCATGACCGTACGTACACGTATCGCGCCGTCGCCGACCGGCGATCCTCATGTCGGCACGGCCTATATAGCGCTGTTCAACCTATGCTTCGCGCGTCAGCATGGCGGGCAGTTCATCCTCCGCATCGAGGATACGGACCGAGTGCGCTCGACGGCCGAGTCGGAGCAGATGATCCTCGACTCCCTGCGCTGGCTGGGACTCGAGTGGGATGAAGGTCCCGATATCGGCGGTCCTCATGGCCCGTATCGGCAGAGCGAGCGCGGCGATATCTATACGCAATATGCGCAGCAATTGCTCGACGCCGGGCATGCGTTCAAGTGCTATCGGACCAGCGAAGAGCTCGATGAACTGCGTGAGACGCGCAAGGCGGCGGGGCTGCACCTGGCGCTCAAGCCCGCTGATCTGGCGCTTGCCGACGAGGAAGTAGCGCGTCGCGAGCGTGAGCAATGGCCTTATGTAGTGCGCATGAAAGTGCCGGGCGAGGGCAGTTGCATCGTCAGCGACATGCTGCGGGGTGAGATCGAAGTCGACTGGGCGCAGGTCGATGCCCAGATCCTGCTCAAATCCGACGGTATGCCGACCTATCACTTGGCCAATGTCGTCGACGACCATCTGATGGGCATCACGCATGTCATGCGCGGTGAGGAGTGGATCAACTCGGCGCCCAAGCACAAGCTGTTGTATGAGTACTTCGATTGGCCGATGCCGACGCTGTGCCATATGCCATTGCTGCGCAATCCGGATAAGTCGAAGCTATCCAAGCGCAAGAACCCGACCTCGATCAATTATTATCGGCACATGGGCTTTTTGCCGCAGGCGGTGACCAACTATCTGGGCCGCATGGGTTGGTCGATGCCCGATGACCGCGAGAAGTTCACCCTAGAGGAAATGATGGCGAACTTCGATATTCAGCGCGTGTCGCTGGGCGGCCCGGTGTTCGACCTGGAGAAGCTCACTTGGCTCAACGGCGTCTATATTCGCGAGGATCTGGACGATGCCGCCTTGCTGGAAGCCCTGAGAGAGTGGGCCTTCAACGAGGAATACGTTAACCAGATCTTGCCGCAGGTACGTCCGCGAATCTCGACGCTCTCCGATGTCATGCCGCTGGCCGGGCATTTCTTTTCGGGGGTGCCGCCGCTCGAGGCGTCCAGTTTCGAAGGCATTAAGCTCGAGAATGAAGACCTACTCAAACTTCTGCAGTTTTTGACGTGGCGACTGGAAGGCGTTCCCAGTTGGCACAAGGAAGCCTTGCTCGACGAGGTCAAATTCCTGGCCGAGGCGTTCAATATGAAGATGAAAGCGTTCCTGGCGCCGGTCTTCATCGCCGTCACGGGGAGTGCGACTTCCACCTCGGTGCTGGATGCCATGGCGATTCTCGGTTCGGATATGACACGGGCGCGCCTGCGCCATGCCACCCAGGTGCTGGGGGGCGTTTCCAAGAAGCAGGCCAAACGCTTCGAGAAAGAATATCGGGAGCTGTAAGCTAGATAGAACAGCGCCGCTTGCCTGGAAGGAGGAAGAACGCTGCTACAAAGCTTGAAGGGGGCAGAAACCCTAGATACTGCCTTCCTTCTTCCTTCTTCCTTCTTCCTTCTTCCGTATCGAAAGATATTGACGAAGCCAGGGAGAATCAGTATTCTACGCACCGTCTTGAGGCACGGGGCCTTAGCTCAGATGGGAGAGCGCAACACTGGCAGTGTTGAGGTCAGCGGTTCGATCCCGCTAGGCTCCACCAAGCTCAAGACAATGCGTCCCATTCGTCTAGTGGTCCAGGACACCGCCCTTTCACGGCGGTAACAGGGGTTCAAACCCCCTATGGGACGCCACCTTTTCTTGCCCACAGCAGTGGTGATATCAGAGACGCGAAAGCGTCTTTTTTTGTCTCTGCTTCCCGTTCGTATTAGACGTTTTTATACGTTTTTCCCCTTGACACCTCTGGGACCTTGTCCACTGCCGCGCCGCCTTTGCTTTCGTGTTGTGTATAACGCCGGCTAAGGTCCGTCATGTTGCGCGTTATTGAAAAACATGCTGTTTTTCAAGCACTTATATTAGATCAAAAATTAATCGATTTGAGCGTAACCGCCTTGTCATGGTGTTTCTGGCGAACTACCTAAAGGTTTTGAACAGGTTTATCCACAGAAAGTGTGGAAAACGCCCAGCGTCGTCAGGATAAAGAACACGACTGTGGGGATGGGGAGTGCAGGGGTGCGATGAGACGGGGAGTCAAACGTAACGGACCGCCCTGAAGGCGGTCCGTGACACTCTCGTGCAGTCACCTGGCTAGAAATGTCTCGGCCGGGTTTTGGCTAGCAAGTTACTTGGCTGGGTAGTCCCGCTGGGAATGGCCGATATAGAGCTGACGCGGACGGCTGATGCGATAGCTGCCGCTGATCATCTCGTTCCAGTGAGACGTCCAGCCAATCGTGCGGGCCATGGCGAAGATGACGGTAAACATGTTGGTCGGAATGCCGATCGCCTTGAGGATGATGCCGGAGTAGAAGTCGACGTTCGGGTAGAGCTTGCGCTCGATGAAGTAGTCGTCTTCCAATGCGATCTGCTCGAGCCGCTTGGCGATCTTGAGCTGCGGATCGTCGGCCATGCCGAGTTCGCCCAGCACCTCGTCGCAGGTTTCTTTCATGACCTTGGCGCGCGGGTCGAAATTGCGATAGACGCGGTGGCCAAAGCCCATCAGCTTGAACGGATCGTCCTTGTCCTTGGCGCGGTCGATGAAGCGCTGGATGTTTTCCTCGGACTCATCACCGATCTCGTCGAGCATGTTGAGCACGGCTTCGTTGGCGCCACCATGGGCTGGTCCCCATAGCGCGGCGATGCCGGCACTGATGCAAGCGAAGGGGTTGGCGCCCGTTGAGCCCGCCAGACGCACCGTGGAGGTGGAGGCGTTCTGTTCATGGTCGGCGTGCAGCATGAAGATCCGGTCCATGGCCTTGGCGAAAACCGGATTGACCTCGTAGCTTTCACACGGATTGCCGAACATCATGTAGAGGAAGTTTTCCGCGTAGTCGAGATCATTGCGCGGATAATTGAATGGCTGTCCAATGTTGTACTTGTGGCACATCGCGGCCAATGTCGGCATCTTGGCGATCAGGCGAATCGCGCTGACGCGGCGCTCTTCTTCCTTGGTGATGTCCAGATTGTCGTGGTAGAAGGCGGCCAGTCCACCGACGACGCCGCATAGGATCGCCATCGGATGGGCATCGCGGCGGAAGCCCTTGAAGAAGTTGACGAGTTGTTCGTGGACCATGGTGTGATTTCTCACGGTGGCCGCGAAGTCGTCGTATTGCGCCTTGCTGGGGAGCTCTCCGAATAACAGCAGATAACAGAGCTCGACGTAGTTGGAGTGCTCGGCCAGTTGGCCGATGGGGTAGCCACGGTGGAGAAGAACGCCCGCAGCACCATCTATATAGGTGATGCCTGATTCGCAGGAGGCGGTGGCGACGAAGCCCGGGTCGTATGTGAACAGACCTTCGCTGGTCAGGCCGCGGACGTCGATCACATCAGGCCCGACGGTGCCGGAGTAGACAGGGAACTCGATCGTCTTGTCCAACCCTTCTACCGTCAACTGCGCTTTCCTGTCAGCCATTATGGCCTCCTCTTTTACCTAAGTCTTTGTCTTGCTTGCCATGCCAGCGAAAATAATGCGCCTACTATAGAACCACGCGGTGGATTGTCAATTGGGCCTAGGGCGCCTATGAGCTTGGCGCCGCCGCGCATGGCGTGTCCCGGCGTGGCGATAGAAAAGGAGGCGAGCAAGGTTCCTACCCGGAAGTGCTACCCTATTTGACGCGTCCATGGGGACGGCTGCAAGGGCTATCTCATTTGTCATGACATCCCCCGGTCCTTATAATCTTATCCCGCGCGACTGGCAGGAGCATGGCTTGGTCATGTAAGCCCTCGACCAAGGCCTCCCCCTCAAACCACCGCCCGCACCGGGTACAGCCCTAGCCGCTGGCGGGCCAAGAGAGTGTGATGAGCCGTGAATAGCAAAAGACCCGTAAACTTAGACCTGACGACGATAAAATTTCCACTTCCCGCACTGACCTCCATTGCCCACCGTATTACCGGTGTCATTCTCTTTGTGGGATTGATCTTCGGTTTCTGGGCCCTCGACGCGTCACTGTCGTCTCCCGAAGGATTCGAAGCAGTGCGTGACACCCTCGCCAACAACGTACTCGCCAAGCTGATCGCCTGGGGACTGCTCTCGGCACTGGGCTTCCACTTCGTGGCCGGCATCAAGCACCTGCTGATGGATGCAGGTATTGGCGTGGATCTCGAGGGTGGGTATCGCAAGGCGCAGATCACGGTCGTGATCAGTGCCATCTTGGTGGTTTTGGCAGGAGTATGGGTATGGTAACCAACATCACGAACCTCGGTCGCAGTGGCCTTTCCGATTGGCTGATCCAGCGAGTCTCGGCCATTATCCTGGCGGTCTATGCCGTGTTCATGGTCCTGTATCTCTTGTTCCATCCGGGGCTCGATTACGCCACGTGGAGCGGTCTCTTCTCGCAGACCTGGATGCGTATCTTCTCCCTGCTGGCCTTTATTTCCATCGCGGCGCACGCATGGGTCGGTTTGTGGACGGTGTCCACTGACTATCTCAAGCAGGCGGGTGCGCGCTTTGCATTTCAAGCGGTCGTCATGCTGGCCATCTTCGTTTTTCTGGTGTGGGGCGTTCAAGTCCTTTGGGGAGCCTAATTCATGTCCAATATGCGTAGCCTGACATTCGACGCAATCATCATCGGTGGCGGTGGCTCCGGTCTGCGTACCGCGCTTGAGCTGGCCAAGTCCGGCAAGAAGACCGCGGTGCTGTCCAAGGTCTTTCCGACGCGCTCGCACACCGTCTCCGCCCAAGGTGGCATCACCTGCGCCATCGCTTCTGCCGATCCCAATGACGATTGGCGCTGGCATATGTACGACACCGTCAAGGGCGGTGACTATATCGCTGACCAGGATGCCGCTGAGTATTTGTGTTCCGAAGGCCCCAAGGCGGTTTTCGAGCTAGAACACATGGGGCTGCCGTTCTCGCGTTTCGATAACGGCCGTATCTACCAGCGCCCTTTCGGTGGCCAGTCCAAGGACTTCGGCAAGGGCGGCCAGGCCGCGCGCACATGCGCTGCTGCTGACCGTACCGGCCATGCGCTGCTACATACGCTGTATCAGAACAATCTGAAAAATAACACCGTATTCCTGAATGAATGGTACGCGGTGGATCTGGTCAAGAATGCCGATGGCGATGTGGTGGGCTGTATCGCCATGTGCATCGAGACCGGCGAAATCGTGCATATCAAGTCCAAGGCGACGGTATTGGCGACCGGCGGCTCGGGCCGCATCTACGCGTCCACGACTAACGCGCTGATCAATACCGGTGATGGTATCGGCATGGCGCTTCGTGCTGGCTTCCCCATGCAGGACATGGAGATGTGGCAGTTCCACCCCACCGGCATTTACGGGGCCGGGGTCTTGGTTACCGAAGGTTGTCGTGGCGAGGGTGGCTACCTGATCAACAAGGATGGCGAACGCTTCATGGAGCGTTATGCGCCGAACGCCAAGGACCTGGCTGGCCGCGATGTCGTGGCTCGCGCCATGGTCATGGAAATCCTGGAAGGGCGTGGCTGCGGCGAAAACGGTGATCACGTCATGCTGAAGCTCGATCACCTGGGTGAAGAGGTGCTGGGCAAGCGTCTGCCGGGCATCGTCGAGCTATCCAAGACCTTCGCCCATGTCGATCCTGCCAAGGACCCGATCCCGGTCGTGCCGACGTGCCATTACATGATGGGCGGCGTACCGACCAACGTCCACGGCCAGGCGATCATGCAAGACGCCGATGGCAACGATCAGATCGTCAACGGGCTGTTCGCCTGTGGCGAAGCGGCATGTGTGTCCGTACACGGCGCCAACCGCCTGGGCGGTAATTCACTGCTCGACTTGGTGGTCTTCGGGCGTGCAGCCGGTATGTTCATCGAGCAAGCGCTCAATGAAGGTGTCGATTACCTCGAGGCGGCTCAGTCCGATATCGATAGTGCCATGGCTCGCATCAACCGCTGGGATGAATCGAGCGGCGGCGAGGCAATTCCTGAATTGCGTGCCGAGCTGCAGGAAGTCATGCAAAACGATTTTGGCGTCTTTCGTCAGGAAGACACCATGCAGGAGGGCGTCAAGAAACTGGCCGACCTCCGCGAGCGTATCGGTAACGCGCATCTGGCCGATAAATCCAATGCTTTCAATACCGCGCGTGTCGAAGCGTTGGAACTCGACAATCTGCTCGAAGTGGCGGAGGCCACGGCAATCTCCGCCTTGGACCGTAAGGAAAGCCGCGGCGCGCATTCGCGCTATGACTATCCGGATCGCGACGACGCCAACTGGCTCAAGCACTCCATGTACTTCCCGGTCGAGAAGCGGCTGGGGCAGCGTGACGTGAACTTTGCGCCGAAGACCGTCGAGACCTTCGAGCCGAAAATCCGCACCTACTAAGGGGTTGTCCAAGATGTCTACGCTTCAGATATCCATTTATCGTTACAACCCGGAAACCGATTCCGTGCCCTACATGCAGGAGTTCCAGTTGGATACGCAGGGGCGCGATATCATGGTTCTCAATGCGCTTGAAATGATCAAGCAGCAGGATAGCTCCATGGCGTACCGGCGTAGCTGCCGCGAAGGGGTTTGCGGTTCCGATGGCATGAACATGAACGGCAAGAATGGTTTGGCTTGCGTTACGCCGTTGTCCGAGGTGGTCAAGGACAACAAGTTGGTGCTGCGCCCGCTGCCCGGTTTGCCGGTTATCCGTGACCTGGTGGTCGATATGGGGGTGTTCTACAAGCAGTATGAGAGCATCCAGCCTTATCTGCAGAACGATACCACCGAGCCCACGATGGAGCGGTTGCAGTCGCCGGAAGAACGCGAAAAGCTCGATGGGCTTTACGAGTGCATTCTGTGCGCCTGCTGCTCCACGGCCTGCCCCTCCTTCTGGTGGAATCCAGACAAGTTCGTAGGGCCGGCTGGCCTGCTGCAGGCTTATCGCTTTCTCGCCGATTCACGTGATACCGCAACGCGTGAGCGCCTGGAGCGGCTTGAAGACCCGTTCAGCCTGTTCCGGTGCCGTGGCATCATGAATTGCGTGGCGGTGTGCCCTAAAGGGCTCAATCCGACACGTGCGATTGGCAAGATTCGTGAGATGTTACTGTCTAATGCCACTTAAATCGCGCCGCGTGGCTTGTTATCATTGGCAACAAGCCGCTTCCTGCGACATGGCGTCGCAGGAAGCCGGTCCCGCGACCGCCGTTAGCCGGTGCCCTGCGCACCGGCTTTTGACGATAAGTGGACCCTAGCGTCGCGTATGACGCCAACCTGCTCCCGCAGGTCCCAAGTGACGCCGGCACGTCCGGGCGTGCCAGCGCCAAGAACACCCATCAGTGCATAGGGTGACCAAGAGATGCAAGAAGGCATAATGGAGTTGATGTGGCGCACTTCCCATGTCAGCGGCGGCAACGCCCACTACGTGGAAGCGCTCTACGAGCAATACCTCGTCGAGCCCTCTGAGGTTCCCGACGAATGGCGTAACTATTTCGATCAGTTACCTCGTCCGGAAGGCGCCCCCTCTCACGACGTTCCTCTCAGTCCGATTCGCGATCAGTTCTATCAGTTGGCGCAAAATCGTCGTGGCAAGCCCGCCGCCGGTGTCGCTGACAGCAGCGAGAACAAAAAGCAGGTCAAGGTTCTCCAGCTGATCAACGCCTACCGCTTCCGCGGCCATCAGCGCGCCGATATCGACCCGCTGGGGCTTCGCAGCCCGACTCCGATTCCTGATCTGGATCTTTCCTTCCATCAGCTGACCGACGCTGATATGGAGACGTCCTTCCAGACTGGCTCACTGTTCCTGGGCAAGGACCAGGCGCCGCTCAAGGAAATCGTCGACGTCCTGGAAAAGACGTACTGCCGCAGCATTGGCTGCGAGTTCATGCATATCGTCGACACCGACGAGAAGCGTTGGTTACAGCAACGCTTCGAATCGGTGCGTTCCAAGCCGGACTACAGCGTCGATGTACGCAAGCATATCCTCGAGCGTTTGACGGCTGCCGAAGGGTTGGAAAATTATCTCGCGTCCAAGTATCCAGGCACCAAACGCTTCGGTCTGGAAGGCGGCGAGACCTTCATCCCGATGGTTGACGAAATCATCCAGCGTACGGGCAATTATGGCACCAAGGAAGTCGTCATCGGCATGGCGCACCGAGGCCGCCTCAACCTGCTGGTCAACTTGCTGGGCAAGAGTCCATCGGAACTGATCGACGAGTTCGATGGCAAGAAAGTCATCCAGCAGGGCTCTGGGGATGTGAAGTACCACCAGGGCTTCAGTTCCAACGTGATGACCGAAGGTGGCGAGGTTCACCTGGCATTGGCGTTCAACCCCTCGCACCTCGAGATTGTCTCGCCGGTGGTCGAAGGGTCCGTGCGTGCCCGCCAGGATCGTCGCGAAGATGGCGAGGGCGCCAAGGTGCTACCGGTGGTGGTGCATGGCGATGCCGCTTTTGCCGGCCAGGGCGTGGTGATGGAGACATTCCAGATGTCCCAGACCCGCGGTTACAAGACCGGCGGCACCGTGCATATCGTCATCAATAACCAGGTCGGTTTCACCACGTCACGGCCTGACGATGCACGCTCCACTGAGTACTGCACCGATATCGCCAAGATGGTCCAGGCGCCGATCTTCCACGTGAATGGTGATGATCCCGAGGCGGTGGTGCATGCTACCCAGGTGGCTGTCGATTATCGTTACCAGTTCAACAAGGACGTGGTGATCGATCTCGTCTGCTACCGCAAGCGCGGTCATAACGAGGCCGACGAGCCCTCCGGGACTCAGCCGCTGATGTACCAGAAGATCAAGTCGCACAAGAGTTCGCGCGAACTCTACGTGGCGCGCTTGGTGCAAGAGGGCATGATCAGCGACGACGACGCGGCTGCTATGGTCGAGAAATATCGCGATGACTTGGTGGCAGGCAACCACGTCGCCAATGCGCTGGTCAAGGAGCCCAATACCGAGCTATTCGTCGACTGGACGCCTTATCTCGGGCACACGTGGACGGGCGACGCCGATACCTCGATCGACATGACGCGCATGCAGCAACTAGCCGCCAAGATGTGCGAGGTTCCCGAAGACGTCGAGGTCCAGCGCCAGGTGGCCAAGATCTACGAGGATCGTCGTAAGATGGCCGCCGGCGATCTGGCCATCAACTGGGGCTTTGGCGAAACCTTGGCGTACGCCACCTTGCTGGATGAAGGCCACCCTATTCGTCTGACGGGGCAGGATACCGGGCGTGGAACCTTCTCCCACCGCCATGCCGTCGTGCATAACCAGAAAGATGGCTCGACCTATGTGCCGCTGGAACATATCAAGGAAGACCAGCCGCGCTTCACCATCCGTGACTCCTTTTTGTCCGAGGAAGCGGCACTGGCGTTCGAGTACGGGTATTCCACGACCACGCCCAAGGCCTTGATCATTTGGGAAGCCCAGTTCGGTGACTTCACCAACGGGGCACAGGTGGTGATCGACCAGTTCATTTCCTCCGGCGAGACCAAGTGGGGACGGCTTTGCGGGCTCACCATGCTGCTACCGCATGGCTATGAAGGGCAGGGCCCCGAGCACTCCTCGGCGCGTCTCGAGCGCTTCCTGCAGCTGTGTGCCGAGCACAATATGCAGGTCTGCATGCCGACCACGCCGGCTCAGATATTCCACCTTTTGCGGCGTCAGGTGATCCGCCCGCTGCGCAAGCCGCTGGTGATCATGTCGCCGAAGAGCCTGCTGCGTCACAAGGAAGCAACCTCGACGCTGGAAGATCTGTCCAACGGCCGCTTCGAAATGGTGCTGCCGGACCAAGGCAAGCTCGATGCGGAGAGTGTCAAACGCGTGGTGTTGTGTTCGGGCAAGGTCTACTACGATCTGGCGAACTATCGTGCCGAAAATGGCAGCGATGATGTTGCGATCGTGCGTTTGGAGCAGGTCTATCCTTTCCCCAAGGAGGAGCTGTACGAGGTCTTCAAGACCTATCCGAACCTCGAACAGGTCGTTTGGTGTCAGGAGGAGCCGCTCAACCAGGGCGCCTGGTATCAAAGCCAGCATCACATGCGTCTGGTGGCCGATATGGTGCAGGAAGGCTTGGGGCGTGAACTGAAGTTCGCGGGGCGTCCGGCATCCGCCGCACCGGCATCCGGCTACATGTCCGTCCATGTTGAACAGCAGCGCCAGCTGGTCGAAGACGCCATTACTGGCTGAGGCGTTCCATCGGGATCGAGAGAAAACACTAAGGAAACGACATGGCTACTGAGATCAAAGCGCCGAATTTCCCGGAATCCGTTGCCGAGGGCACTATCGCCACTTGGCACAAGAAGGTCGGTGACAGCGTTGAGCGTGATGAGCTGATTGTCGAGATCGAGACGGACAAGGTCGTTCTCGAAGTCGTGGCGCCGGACGCCGGCACCGTGACTGAAATCAAAGTGGAAGAAGGCGATACGTGCGACTCTGAGCAGGTGCTTGGGATGCTGGGCGCCGCGAGTGAAGGCGGCGGCGAAAAGCCTGCTGAAGGCTCTAAATCCGCTGAGGGCTCTAACAAAGAAGACTCGAAGAAAGAAGAGACCGGCGAGAAGCAGGATTCGGCAGCGGCCAAGTCTGACGATGCCAAGCCGGCAGCGTCTGGTAAGCAGCATGACGTCAAAGCGCCGAGCTTCCCGGAATCCGTTCAGGAAGGGACCGTGGCCACCTGGCACAAGCAGGTCGGTGAAGCGGTGAAGCGCGACGAGATCCTCGCGGACATCGAGACCGACAAGGTGGTGCTCGAAGTTGTCGCTCCGGCCGATGGCGCCCTCAGCGAAATCAAGGTGCAGGAAGGCGAGCAAGTCGAGTCCGAAGCGGTGCTCGCGTTGTTTGCCGAAGGCGCCGGCGGTGATGCGGGGGGGGGCGAGGCTGCCGCATCAGACGACACGGCGAGTGAGTCGAAAGACGCCGGTGGTGGCAGTGACGAAAAGGTCGGCGACAAGATCCTCGCACCGGCGGCACGCAAGCTGGTCGCCGAGCACGATCTGGACGCCAGCAAGATCGAAGGCACCGGCAAGGGCGGCCGTGTTCTGAAAGAAGACGTGCAAAAAGCCGTCAAGGATGGCTCCGCCAAGAAGGAGGCCAAGTCCACTGGTGGGGACGTCAAGGCCGCTGCTGCACCGGCACCTGCCGTCGAGGGTGATCGCCCTGAGCAGCGCGTGCCAATGAGTCGTCTGCGCCAGACCATCGCCAAGCGTCTGGTGCAGGCGCAGCAGACCGCCGCCATGCTGACCACCTATAATGAGGTGGACATGAGCGCGGTGATGAACCTGCGCAGTCAGTACAAGGAAACTTTCCAGAAGGCGCACGATACCAAGCTCGGGTTCATGGGCTTCTTCGTCAAGGCATGCACCGAGGCTCTCAAGCGGTTCCCCGACGTGAACGCGTCGATCGACGGCAGCGATATCGTCTATCACGGCTATCAGGACATCGGTGTTGCCGTGTCCACGCCGCGAGGCCTGGTCGTGCCGGTGCTGCGTGATACCGACAGCATGAAGCTCGCCGATGTCGAGAAGAGCATCGTCGACTTCGGCAAGCGCGGTCGCGACGGCAAGCTCGGCATCGAAGACATGCAGGGCGGGACCTTCACCATCACCAACGGCGGTATCTTCGGTTCGTTGCTGTCGACACCGATCATCAATCCGCCACAGACCGCTATTCTGGGTATGCACAAGATCCAGGAGCGTCCGATGGCCGTCGACGGCAAGGTCGAGATTCGTCCGATGATGTATCTCGCCATCTCCTATGATCACCGCATGATTGACGGCAAGGACGCGGTGCAGTTCCTGGTCACGATCAAGGAACTGCTTGAGGATCCCGCGCGTTTCTTGCTCGACGTGTGATGGTTGTCGCCGAATAATGCGTTGCGACTAATTAATTGAATTCGAACAGGATGATTTCATGGCCGATAAATTCGATGTGATCGTTATTGGTGCCGGGCCTGGTGGGTATGTGGCGGCCATTCGCGCTGCTCAAATGGGCCTGAAGACCGCGTGCGTCGAGAAGTGGGTCAACAAGGAAGGCAAGACCGTTCATGGTGGCACCTGCTTGAATGTGGGCTGCATCCCCTCGAAGGCCTTGCTGGAAACCTCTCACAAGTTCGTCGAAGCCCGCGACCATTACGCCGAGATTGGCATCGACGTGGGCGAGCCGACTCCCAACATCGCCAAGATGCAGGAGTTCAAGGAAGGCGTCATCGCCAAGAACGTGGGCGGCATCAGCGCGCTGTTCAAGGCCAACGGTGTCACGGCGCTGGAAGGCGCCGGCAAGGTCGTCTCCGACAAGCAGGTCGAAGTCACCGGTCAAGATGGTGAGACGGCCACCTACGATGCCGAGAACATCGTGATTGCTTCCGGCTCCGTACCGGTCGACATCCCGCCGACGCCTTTGACCGAAGGCTTGATCGTCGATTCCAGCGGTGCGCTCGAATTTGACGAAGTACCCAAGCGCCTCGGCGTGATCGGTGCCGGTGTCATCGGCCTCGAATTGGGCAGTGTCTGGAACCGCCTGGGCAGTGAAGTCACGGTCCTCGAGGCGATGGATGCCTTCCTGCCGATGGTCGACAAGGACATTGCCAAGGAAGGCCAGAAACTGTTCAAGAAGCAGGGCATGGACATCAAGATGGGAGCTCGCGTGACGGGCTCCGAGATCAAGGACAAGGAAGTCGTGGTCAAGTATTCCGACGCCAACGGCGAGCAGGAACAGACCTTCGACAAGCTGATCGTGTGTGTGGGCCGTCGTCCCTACACCGAGGGCATCCTTGGCGATGATGTCGGCATCAAGCTCGATGAGCGCGGCTTCGTGTTCGTCGACGACCAGTGCCGCACCAGCGTACCGGGTGTCTACGCCATCGGTGACGTGGTGCGTGGCCCGATGCTGGCGCACAAGGCCTCCGAAGAAGGCGTAATGGTGGCCGACATCATCGCTGGCCACAAAGCCGAGATGAACTACGACGCCATCCCCAGCGTGATCTATACCGCGCCGGAAGTTGCCTGGGTTGGCATGAACGAGCAGGACGCGAAAGAGGCCGGTATTGAAGTCAAGACCGGTTCCTTCCCGTTCTCCGCCAACGGACGTGCGCTGGCCAACAATGCGTCGGAAGGCATGGCCAAGGTCATTGCCGATGCCGAGACCGACCGCATCCTGGGGCTGCACATCATCAGTCAGCATGCCGGGGAGCTCATTGCGCAAGGCGTCATCGCCATGGAATTCGGTTCTAGTGCCGAAGATCTGGCCCTGACCTGCTATGCGCATCCGAGCACCTCGGAAGCCGTGCACGAAGCGGCGTTGGCGGTGGATGGCCATGCCATTCACATGGCCAACCGCAAGAAGCGCAAATAAGCGCTTCGACGAGCGTTTCAGTGTAGAGACGCGTCGCTCCCGCTGAGGCGGGAGCGAACAGGGGTAGCGGTGGCCTGAGGCTGTAACGGACGAGGCCATCGTTACCATTCGAGTCACATGCAACCAATGGCATGACACGATGAACCTTCACGAGTATCAGAGCAAACAGCTGTTTGCCGATTATGGTCTACCGGTGTCCAAGGGTTTCGCCGTGGATACCCCCGAAGAAGCTGCCGATGCGTGCAAGAAGATCGGCGGTGATAAGTGGGTCGTCAAGGCCCAAGTTCACGCAGGTGGCCGTGGCAAGGCGGGTGGCGTCAAGCTGGTCGAAAGTGCCGCGGATGCCAAGGCGTTCGCCGAAAAATGGCTGGGCGAGAACCTGGTGACCTTCCAGACCGATGAGAAGGGCCAACCGGTCACCAAGATCCTGGTCGAAAACTGCACCGATATCGCCAATGAGCTTTATCTGGGGGCCGTCGTCGATCGCGGCACGCGCCGTATCGTTTTCATGGCCTCCACCGAAGGCGGCGTTGAAATCGAGAAGGTCGCCGAAGAAACGCCTGAGAAGATTCTCAAGGCCGAAGTCGATCCACTGGTCGGCGCTCAGCCGTACCAGGCGCGTGAGCTGGCTTTCTCTCTGGGCCTGGAAGGCGCACAGATCAAGCAGTTCACCAAGATCTTCCTGGGCCTGGCCAAGCTGTTCGAGGAAAAAGACCTCGCGCTGCTCGAGATCAACCCGCTGGTGATCAACGACAGTGGCGACCTGCACTGCTTGGACGCCAAGATCGGCCTCGATGGCAATGCGCTGTATCGTCATCCCGATTTGCAAGCCATGCGTGACCCGTCCCAGGAAGACGAGCGTGAGGCGCACGCCCAGGCGTGGGAGCTCAACTACGTCGCTCTGGAAGGCAACATTGGCTGCATGGTCAATGGCGCTGGTCTGGCCATGGGCACCATGGACATCATCAAGCTCAATGGCGGGCAGCCGGCCAACTTCCTGGACGTTGGCGGCGGTGCCACCGAAGAGCGCGTCGGCGAGGCGTTCAAGATCATCCTGTCCGACGATTCCGTGAAGGCCGTTCTGGTCAACATCTTCGGCGGCATCGTGCGTTGCGACATGATCGCCGAAGGCATCATCGGTGCCGTCGAGCAGGTCGGTGTCAACGTGCCGGTCGTGGTGCGTCTCGAGGGCAACAACGCCGAGCTGGGTGCCGAGAAATTGGCCTCCAGCGGACTGAACATCATCGCTGCTACCAGCTTGACCGACGCGGCCCAGCAGGTCGTCAAAGCAGCGGAGGGCAAGTAATGAGTATCCTGATCGACAAAAGCACCAAGGTCATCTGCCAAGGCTTCACCGGTGGCCAGGGGACCTTCCACTCCGAGCAGGCGATTGCCTACGGCACCCAGATGGTGGGTGGCGTGACGCCGGGCAAGGGCGGCCAGACGCACCTCGGCCTGCCGGTGTTCAACACCGTCAAGGAAGCCGTCGACACGACCGGTGCCGAAGCCTCCGTGATCTATGTGCCCGCGCCGTTCTGCAAGGATTCCATCCTTGAGGCCGCCAACGCCGGCATCAAGCTGATTGTATGCATTACCGAGGGGATTCCGACCCTCGATATGCTCGACGTCAAGGTCAAGTGCGACGAGCTGGGCGTGCGCCTGATCGGGCCGAACTGCCCGGGCGTGATCACGCCGGGCGAGACCAAGATCGGCATCATGCCGGGGCATATCCACAAGCCCGGCAAGGTCGGCATCGTGTCGCGCTCAGGCACCTTGACCTATGAAGCCGTCAAGCAGACCACCGATCATGGCTTCGGCCAGTCCACGTGCGTGGGCATTGGCGGCGACCCGATCCCCGGCTCCACCTTCATCGACATCCTCGAGAAGTTCGAGCAGGATCCGCAGACCGAAGCGATCGTGATGATCGGCGAAATCGGCGGCACAGCGGAAGAAGAAGCCGCGGCATACATCAAGGAGCACGTCTCCAAGCCGGTGGTCTCCTACATCGCGGGCGTGACGGCGCCTCCCGGCAAGCGCATGGGCCATGCCGGCGCCATCATCGCTGGCGGCAAGGGCACGGCGGACGAGAAGTTCGCGGCGCTCGAATCCGCGGGCGTCAAGACCGTGCGTTCGCTCGCCGAGATCGGCGATGCGCTGAAGGAAGCGACTGGCTGGTAAGTCACTTCCCGTTCCGGTGACCCCTAGGTCGCTGGACAGCGAGTATGACAAAGGGCATCCCCACGGGGATGCCCTTTGTCGTTTTAGGTACTGAATGAAAATGACCTGCGTTGGCCACTTTGCGTAAAAACGGGAAGGTGGTTACCGACGACGGGACAGCAGTTTGGCGAAGGCTCGCCCTGCCAGCGCCAGGAAGACGGGCGCGCCGGCGATGAGATAAAAATAGTAGGTCACGAAGCGCCAGATGAGCACGGCGGCGGCGGCGCTTTGCTTGCCGATCAAGGGCGCCAGCAAGGCAGTGGAGGTCAGCTCGGCGCCGCCTGCGCCGCCGGGTAGAAAACTCAGCTGACCCGCCGCCATGGAGAGCATCTGTACCAGGAAGGTCCAGGCCCAGTCGATGTGGGCACCCAGGCCCTTCACGGCCAGATACAGAACGCTGTAACGCAGCATCCAGTGGGCGCAGCACAAGGCGAAAACCGACAACAAGGTCAGGCGAGGCAGGCGCAGCGTCTCTATCAAGGCGTTACGGAAATGCAGTAAGCGGCGGGCGAATCCGAAGCGTGCCTTGCGGCGGATCTTGAACCGTTCGAGCCAGCCGCCGGTAACCTGGAGAAGGCGTCCATAGTGGCGTATGACCAACCACAGCAAGATGAAGCCGCACACCAGCAACAGTGATGGCAGGCCCACCAGCCAGCCGAGGTTGAGATCGATGGCCTCAATGACGACATAGAGTGCGACGCCGATCAGTGCGGAAAGAAAGAAGAGCAGGTCGGTCAACTGATCGACGGCGAAGATCGCCGAGGCTTGCGCGGGACGAACTCCGCGCCGGGCTAGCAAGCCTAGGAGCGTCAGCAAGCCTCCGGTGCCGCCGGGCGTTGCGCAGATGGCAAACTCGGTAGACATCACGATGCCCACCGCGCGCGTTTGGCCGAGGCGCCCGGCGCGCCCCGCTAGCAGCAAGCGCAGCCGCAAAGCATTGATATTCCAGCAGATGACGATCAGCAGTAGCATAAATGCCAGTTGCCGTAAGGGGAATGCGGCGAGCTCGCCGAAAAGCGCGCGCCCTCCGAACAGCAGTGGGATGCTGATGGCCGCCACCAACCCGATAAGCAGCAATATTACCAGGCGTTTCATGCGGCGTGCTGCTCCCTCCGGCGTTGCCCCGTCACCCAATCGTACTTGGTGATGGGGTGACGTCCTTCGTGGATCAGGCGCTCCAGGACGGCGAGCCAGTATTCCTGAACGCGGGCATGGCGCATGTCCACGGGATGCAGTCCCAGGCGCAGCAGCGGTGCCTGGCGGCTACGCCAGCGCTGCGTTTCGCTAGCCAGGTGTGACAGGCCGCGACGCCAGGCGCTACGGGCACTCCATACCAGCCCCGGCGCCTTGAGACGTGTAAAGTCGGGCAGTGTATACAGATGTTGAGGGTCGCTGGTGTAGCAGAAGTCGCGCTGGGCCAGCGCTCGCCGCGCTCCTTGGCTCATCAACCAGGCTGGCGCCACGAAGCCGGTGAGTGGCCATCCCTGTGATCGAAAGAGTTCTATGCCCTTGTCCAACCGGCGTGCCGCCTCGTTTTCGTCGAGAGCGTAGAACTCGCCTTCCCAGGTGTAAAAGCGCCGCATGAACCAGTCGCGAGGCGTGCGCGGTGCGGGCGCATCGTCGCAATGGTAATAGCCGTGCAATGCCAGTTCATCGCCTACGGCTCGGCGGGATTGCAAGCGTTCTAGGAAAGCGCCGTCGCGGCGACAGTCGCTGCGATGATGGAAATCGGGCACCACCAGCCAGGTGATAGGGATCGGGCCGTGTCGACGTGCCAGGGCGTCGATCTTGGCCACGAAGTCGACGTAGTCGGGCCAGGTTTCCGGCGCGACATCGTGGAGGACGAGGGAAAGGTGACGATCAGCCATGCTGAAGACTCTCCGTGCTGACGCGTTGTCCGGTCAATTCACGATAATGATGCATCAGGCTGGAGACCACGATATCCCAATCATGATGGCGTTCGACATGCAGGCGGGCACGGCGCCCTTGTTCCTCGGGCGCATTGGCGCAGAGTTCGCGCACGGCGCGTGCCATATCGCTCGCTGAGTGGGGCTCACAGAGTAGTCCGCAGCCCAGGGGGACGTTCTCGGCAAGGGCACCGGCGCGTGCCGCGATGACCGGAATGCCACTTGCCATGGCTTCCAGGGCGACCAGACCGAACGTTTCCTGAGTACCGGCATGTAGTAGTATATCGCTGCTGGCCAGCCACTCGGCGACATCGACGGTGGCCGTGTAGCGGCCTATGACGCTGACGTTATCGGGAACCCGCTGTGGCATCTGCGGCCCGATAAGCAGTAGGTGGTAACCCTTGCCAAGGCGGTGCGCCGTTTCCAGCAGGACGGGCAGGTTCTTCTCGCGAGAGCCGCGCCCGACGAAGATCAGCAGGCGCGTATCGTCGTCGAGGCCCAAGCGCTGGCGGTAGGTATCTTGGCGGCGCTGGGGCGAGAAGGTTTTCAAGTCGACCCCTAGCGGCTGCAGGGCGACATTATCAAGGCCAAGGCCATGCAATTTATCGGCGATGACGCGGCTAGGCGCGAGGACACGATTGCAATGCCGGTAGAGGTTTTCGACATAGCGTTCGAGAGCCATGCGCGTCCAATTCCCGAGGCGGTTGCCGATCAGGCGTGGCAGGTCGGAATGGTAAAATCCGACCACGGGCACATCCAAATCCCGTCCGGCATCAAGCGCGGCCCAGGCAGTGACGTAAGGGTCGCCCGCCTCGATGAGGTCCGGCGCCATCTGTATCAATTCGCGCCGCCAGCCCTCTCGCTTGAGAGGAAACCGGTACCCTTGGCTGAAGGGAAGCGGTGGCGCGGGGATTTCATGAATGGACTCACTGACCGTATGGCGGGCGCCGGGAATCACTAGGCTGGATGTCACGCCAGGGAGTGTCGCCAAACGGTTGCGTTTGGCCTCGAGGTAGGTACGCACCCCACCGCTGGCAGTGGCGTAGAACATCGTGATATCGGCGATATGCAAAGCGTGACTCCTTGAAACCTTCCCGGTTGGTTACGGAGTGACCGCTCGGGCCCTGACGGGCTTGTCGT
Organism: Chromohalobacter beijerinckii; assembly: GCF_023061185.1. GTDB lineage: Bacteria > Pseudomonadota > Gammaproteobacteria > Pseudomonadales > Halomonadaceae > Chromohalobacter > Chromohalobacter beijerinckii. The sequence goes on along the minus strand of NZ_JAKGAK010000001.1, from coordinate 426,604 downwards.
AGGAATGTCACCGCGCTGTCATGAGATTACGCTGGCACATGCCATGCCTTGCGTCCACTGCTTGTGACGCAAGGCATGGTCAGCTTCAGACGGCGGGACGTGCCACCAACGAGCGTGTCGTCTCGACGGCCTCGGCCAGGGCGACCTGAACGCTGTCGCCGAGCTTGTAGCGCGGCTGGCCCTCGATCTGGATGCGGCCTTCCTTATCGTCGATGGCGACCTTGTCGCGTTCACTGTGCATGAACGGTGCCGGGACGAACGCCGTGGCGCCATTGGCGGAGAGCCGAACCCGCATGCCACCACGGTTGATGGCGATGATTTCGGCGTCGAAGACCTCGCCGTTTTCGGCGGAGGGGCCGAGATAGCGGACGTAGAGCCAATCCTTGACGTCACGCTCCGCCATGCGATTCAGACGCCGACGCTCGGTGAGCTGCTCGGTCAATGCCTGACTGGCCTCGGCGGGTGCGTCCTCGCCCTTGAGTACGCGCTTGATCAAGCGGTGATTGACCATGTCGCCGTACTTGCGGATCGGCGATGTCCAGGTGGCGTATGCCGGCAGTCCCAGCCCGAAGTGCGGGCCAGGCTGGGCGGACATGTTGGTATAGCCCTGGAAACGGCGCAGACGTGCGTCGAGCCAGGCATCCTCGCGTGCTTCCAGGGCGCGGCGCAGCTCGCGATAGCGCGAGAGTTCCAGCAACTGTTCGCGTTCCACGTTGATGTCCTGGGTGGCCAGGAACTCGATCGCCTGATCGGCCTTCTCGGGTTCGAACGCCTGGTGCACGTTGAAGATGCCATGGCCCACGCGCGAGGCCAGTAGGTCGGCGCAGCAGGCGTTGGCCGCGATCATCGACTCCTCGATCATGCGCTGAGCGGTGCGACGTTCCTCGATACGGACCGCCAACACGTTGCCCGCGTCATCGACGTCGAAGGCATAATCGGGACGATCCTTGAACACCAGCGTGTGTTCCTCGCGCCAGGCGTTGCGGGCCTCGGTCATCGCGGCCAAGGCCTTGAGCTGCGTGGCCATGGTCTCGTCGTCGGGAGCCCAATCGCCTTGGCCTTCCAGCCAGTCGGAAATCTGGTCATACACCAGGCGGGCATGCGAACGGACATTGGCGGCGAAGAAGCGATAGTCGCCGAGGGTGCCGTCGCGCTGGATATCCAATGTGCAAACCAGGGTCGGGCGATCCTCGCCTTCCTTCAGCGAGCACAGCTCATTGGCGAGCGTTTCCGGCAGCATGGTGACGTTCTGGCCGGGTAGATACACCGTGAAGGCCCGTGTCTGCGCTTCCAAATCGACCGGGTCGCCCTCGCGGACGTAGGCCGTGGGGTCGGCGATCGCCACGCTGAGACGCCAGCCATCTTCGCGTGTCTCGATGTGCAGGGCGTCGTCCATATCGCGTGTCTTTTCACCGTCGATGGTGAAAAAGGGCGTCGCGGTCCAGTCCTCGCGCTCAAGGCCTTCATCGTGCAGCGGCCACTGCTCGCCGAATTGCGGTGATGCCTGCTCCAGCGCATGGCGCGCCAGAGTCACGCGCCATGGCACGGCGGGATTATCGGCCTTGACTACGAGCTCGTCGACTTGAGCGAAAAATCCGCGATCGTCGGGCTTGAGTGGGTGGCGTACCAAATGTGCCACGACCCAGTCGCCGTCACCGAGCGTACTTTCTTCGAGCGAGTTCTTGAGGCGCGCGCGCAACTGGTTGTTGATCAACGGATGGTCGGGAACGACGCTAAGGCGCCCATCGCGCTTGACCAGTCGCGCCACGAAACGGTCGAGCCCCGCTTCGAGGAGCGTGTCGGGCTCGACGGAGGTCTTGTCTCCCTCCTGCTTGATCAGTGAATCGACGCGGTCGCCATGCAGTACCTGCTTCATGGCGGGGGGCGGAACGAAATAGGAGGTACCGTCTTCGGCTTCGAGAAAGCCGAAGCCGCGATCGGTGGCCTTGATCACCCCTTGGACACGCGGGGTGGTTTCACGAATCTGTTGCTTGAGCTGGGCAAGCGCGGAGTTGTTCTGCAGCATCGAGACACATTCGGTTGGGGGGAGTAGGTCGATACTATACGGGTTCGTGTATTCCCCGCCAACCGACGGCTGGCGGGGAAAAGCGGCGATACACGTGATGTCCCGCCGAACGCTGGATCAGCGCAGCGCCTCAGCAATCGCCGTATTGCCATCGAGCAGGGAAAACTCACGCTGGCGCAGTTCGCGATTGCGCACTACCTCGAGCAACGCATGCGCGACATTGGCGCGTGAAATGCGGTTGTCATCGGCATTGGCGACATCGGTCGTGACACGTTGCGTCGCGGCCTCGTCGGTCAATCGGCCCGGCTTGAGGATCACGTAAGGCACCTTCGATGCACGCAGATGAGCATCGGCGGCATGCTTGGCGGCCATGTAAGGGCGTAGCTTGGCCGGTGCCTCAAGCACTTGGTCGGCGCGCATCGCGCTGAGCATGATGAAACGCCCGATACCCAGTGACGCGGCCAGATCGATCGCGCTCAGCGCGCCATAGAGATCAATCATCAACGTCTTGTCGGGGCCGGTATGCGGGCCCGAGCCCGCCGCGAACACCACCTGATCGCAGCCATAGAATGCTTTGCGGAAGTCACCTTCCAGATCGGCGAGCACCGTTTCGATACCTCGCTCTTGGAACCACGCCTGCTGCGACGTATCGCGAATCATCGCGCGAATCGGGACGTCGGCCTCATGCGCGAGTTCACAAAATTGGCGGCCGATCTGGCCGTTGGCACCGATTACTAGCGTCTTCATGGGGCTCTCCTCAGTGTTGTCGATGACTATTGCATGCGGTTCTCGGCGCCGGTAATCAAGTCCGAAAGGCGCTTGTGTCTACCAGCTTCGTCCTCCATTCCTTTATTCCTTAACTCCCTTCGTCATTCTTCCTTACTTTTCTCTCTTGCCTCTTCACGTTCTCCTTCGGCAGGGGATATGACTTGGTAGATACCACTATAAGACCAATTGGTATTTGACTGGTATTAAAGAGGATCTATATTGGTTATCAAGTATTGAAGACCAAGAGACCGCTTTCATGGACCCGCGTTTTGCTCGGATCACACTCGACCCCGACCTGGCGACGCCGCTTTATCATCAGTTGGCGCGGCAGTTGGGTGATGCCATCGAAGCGGGAGCCTGGCAGGCCGGCGAGGCCTTGCCCTCCGAGCGCGCTTTGGCCGAGACGCTGGAAGTGTCACGCATCACCGCGCGCAAGGCGTTGGAGCGACTCGCGGAGCAGGCCCTGATCCGGCGTACGCACGGTTCAGGCACGTTCATCGCACCACGCTTCAACCAGCCACTGACGCGTCTGACGAGTTTTTCTGAGTTGTTGACGCAGCGTGGCTTCACGCCCCGTTCGCGTTGGCTGTCTCGTCAATTGGGCATGCCGAGTACCGAAGAGGCCTTGCGCCTCGGGCTGCGAGGCGGCACTCAGGTGGCGCGTCTCAAGCGTCTGCGCCTAGCCGACGACGTGGTGATGGCGGTCGAGGAAAGCTGCCTGCCCGAATCGATACTGCCTGAGCCGGAAGACGTCGGGCAGTCGCTCTACGCGACGCTGGAAGCGCGCGGCAAGACGGTGGAACGCGCCCTGCAACACCTGACTGCCGTCAATGCCGACACCGAACTGGCCGCTTTAGCCGAAGTGTCCGCAGGCGAGGCGCTGCTCAAGGTCACCCGCCTTGGTTACCTCGCCGATGGCACCCCGGCGGAACTGACCATTACTTACTGCCGCACCGATTACTACGACTTCATGGTCGAGCTGCACCGGGCTCGATAAAAAACCGAGCTGCACCGGGCTCGATAAGAAACCGCGCGTCTTCGGGCGCGGTAGACAGAAAGCAGAGCTGCACCGGGCTCGATAACCAACGCGAACGCGCGTCTGTGGGCGCGTTAAAAAGGTAAGCCAATGCATTACGGCAACATCCTCACCCCCGAGGGCTGGCGTCTGGGCGAGGTTCACTGGCGCGATGGACGTATCGCGCGAATCGATGGCGCACCGGTCGATCCCGCAGACAACGATGCGCCCTATATAGTGCCCGGTTTCATCGACCTGCATGTGCATGGCGGCGGTGGCGCCGACACCATGGAAGGCGGCGAGGCGGTGACCACGCTGGCGCGTACCCATGCGCGCTTCGGCACCACCAGCCTTTTGGCGACGACCATGACCGCCACCGACACCGAGATACGCCACGTACTTGGCGAAATCGGTTCCTTGATGGAGCAGTCACCCGGCAAGGGCGCACGCATACTCGGCGTACATCTCGAGGGGCCCTATATCAATCCCGGTAAGCTCGGTGCTCAGCCGCCTTATGCACGGCCTGGTGAAATCACCGAGATCGATGCGCTGTGTGCGTTGGCGCCGATTCGGCTGGTGACTCTGGCGCCGGAGCTTTCCGGCCACTACGCGTTGATTCGTCACCTGAGCGAGCGCGGCGTGCGCGTGCAACTGGGGCATACCCTGGGCACCTACGAGCAGGGCGTGGCGGCGATGGAGCATGGCGCCTGCGGTTTCACCCACCTTTATAACGCCATGACCGGTTTGCATCATCGTCATCCGGGCATGGCGGGAGCCGCCTTGGCACATGCCGATTTCGCCGAGCTAATCCCCGACTTGTTGCACGTCCATCCCGGGGCGATTCGCGTCGCGCTCCGAAGCATCCCGCGTCTTTATGCCGTCACCGACTCGACCGCTGCGGCCGGCATGCCCGATGGCGAGTACCGGCTTGGCGAGCAGGCGGTGACCAAATGTCTAGGCGGGGTGCGCCTAGCCGACGGCACGCTCGCCGGAAGTACCCTGACCATGGATCAGGCGCTGCGCAATCTGGTCGAGATCGGCCTATCACTGGCCGAGGCCAGCGAGCGCGTATCGCGCCATCCTGCTGACTTTCTTGGTCTGCATGATCGCGGCCGGTTGGCTGCTGGCTGTCACGCCGATCTGGTCGTGCTCGATCGCGACCTGGCCGTCGACTGTGTCTACGTCGAGGGCCAGAGCGTGACTATGGGTTATCCCGAAGACGCCCCCACGACCCGCCCAGGAGACGACGTATGAGTTCGATGATGCTCAGCGAAGCGCGCAGCGCCCCCGAGCGCATCGCCGACCAGTTGACGCGCAACGCCGAGTCGCATGCCGAGCTCGGTGCATGGCTACGCCAGTGCGATCCACAGGGTGTGGTCACCGTGGCGCGCGGTAGCTCCGACCATGCTGCCAGTTACTTCGCCTATCTATGCATGCAGAGCCGAGGGATTCCGGTGGCCTCGCTGCCGCCGTCGTTGACTACTCTGGCGCGGGCGCCGTGGAAGCTTGACGGCCAGCTGGCGCTAGCGATCTCGCAGTCCGGCCAGAGCCCCGATCTGATCGAGACCCAAAAAGCGCTGGCCGCTGGCGGGGCCCAGACGCTGGCGCTGGTCAATACGCCCCAGTCACCGTTGGGTGAGGTCAGCGATCGCGAGATTGCGCTGCATGCCGGCGAGGAGCGCAGTGTTGCCGCGACCAAGAGCTACCTGGCCACGCTATCGGCCTGCGCTCAGTTGCTCGGCCACTGGAACCGGGATCGTGAATTGCTCGCTGCGCTCGAGGCACTACCCGCACGGCTGCGCGTGGCGGCTGAGCAGGACTGGTCGCCGGCCATCGAGGCACTGCGCGATGCCGACAAGTTGATGGTGGTAGGGCGCGGCGCCGGATTGGCCGTCGCCCAGGAAGCGGCGCTCAAGTTCAAGGAGACCTGCGCCCTCCAGGCCGAGCCATTCAGCGGTGCCGAGGTCAAGCACGGACCGATGGCGTTGATCGGCCCCGGCTACCCAGTGCTGGTATTCGCCCCACCGGGACCCGAGCAGGCCGGCCTACTTGAGCTCGCCGAGTGGCTTAAAAGTGTCGGCGCGCTGGTGTTGCTGGCTGCCGACGAAGATGTTGCCCAGCGTGAGCTGACAGTCACCGATGCCGGCCATGCGGCGCTTCAGCCGCTGTCGGTCATCCAGAGTTTCTACGTCATGGCCGCTCAGCTAGCGGTGGCACGGGGTAGCGATCCCGATCAACCGCGTCATCTCAAGAAGGTGACCCGTACCCGCTGAGCGTCGTCCATCGCTCTCAGCCAAACGATGCGCGACAACGATTCTTTCTAAACGTCTTTTTCTACAGCGACACAGCGACGTTCTTTACAACAACAATGCCGGAGGCAACATGGCTTCATCACTCGATATTCAGGCACCGGTGGATGGCGTGCTCGTCGCTCTCGACGCGGTGCCCGATCCGGTCTTTGCCGGCGGCACGCTCGGCGAGGGCATGGCCATCGATCCGCTCGGCGACACGCTGCATGCGCCTTGCGACGGCGAGATCGTGCATTGTGCACGTACCGCCCACGCGGTGACGCTTCGCAGTGCGGGTGGCGTCGAGCTGCTCATTCATCTGGGGCTGGATACCGTCAATCTCGACGGTGCGGGCATCGAGCTGCTGGTCGAGGCCGGTCAAAGGGTCGAGGTCGGCGCGCCGTTATTGCGTTTCGATGCCGACCAAGTCGCCCAGCAGGCGATGAGCCTGATCACGCCATTGATTATCGCCGAACCGTCCGGTTGGCGTCTGACACTCCTCAGTACACAGCACAGTGGCGACACGGTGCGCCAGGGCGAGTCGATCATGCGTCTCGAGCCGCCCACGTCTTGGGATGCGCCAGATGGCGGCGACGCGACGCCCCGGCGAATAGGTGAAGCGACCCGCGAGGTGACGCTGGGGTTGGCGACTGGATTGCACGCGCGGCCTGCGGCTCGGCTACGCGCCATCGCCCACGAACAGAATGTCGATCTCGAACTCGTCCACGGCGAAACGCACGTCGATGCGCGCAGCTTGAGCCGGTTGATGAATCTAGGGCTGGTGAACGGCGATCGTGTGACGCTGATCGCGCGAGGCGAATGTGCCACGGCGGCGTTGGATAACGCCGAGCGGCTGCTGAGCGAAGCCGAGGCCGATGATCCCGTAGCTAGTACGGCCGAAGTGCCTGTCGCCGAGGCTGGGGTAGGGCAGTTGGCTGGGCTCGTCGCCAGCCAAGGGCTCGCGGTCGGGCCGCTGCATCATTATGTGGCGGCATTACCCACAGTGCCGCAAGTCGGAGGCGTTCCGGCGCATGAGCGCGAGGCGCTGGGCGTGGCATTGGAGAACGTCGGTCATTCGCTCGAGACGGCGCTGGAGCAAGCCAAGCGCAGCGCACGAAGCAGTGAAGCCGAGATCTTCGAGGCGCACTTGGCCTGGCTCGATGATCCGGCGCTACGCGAGGCCGCCGAAGGTTATATCGACAGCGGACGCAGCGCCGGGCAGGCCTGGAAGGAGGCCCTCGATGATGAAGCGGTGCGTCTGCAGGCGACTGGCAACCAACTACTGGCGGCGCGAGTTGCCGACCTGCGCGACCTACAGCGTCAAGTGATGGCGCACCTGGGGGCGGCGCCGAGTGTCCCACAGGTGCCGGCCGACACCATCATCATCGCCGACGATCTGACGCCGTCGGAACTGACGGCCTTGGCCGCTCAGCGTCCGGCGGGCATCTGCTTGGTGGCGGGGGGGACCACGTCGCACGTGGCGATTCTCGCCCGTGCCCGGGGCCTGCCATGTTTGGTGGCGATGGGCGCGATGCTGGAGGCGGCCGAAGGAGAGATGGCGATTCTCGATGCTGAACGCGGCCTGCTCGAACCGCAACCGGATAGCGCCAGTCTTGAGGCCATGCGCGAGCGCATCGCTGAGCGCGAGCGGGCTCGAGGCGCTGCCCGCGAGTCGGCAAGACAGCCTGCGACGACCCGTGACGGGCGCACTATCGAGGTCTGCGCTAACGTCGCCGGCGGCGCCGAGGCGTTTATCGCCGCCGAGGAGGGCGCCGACGGTATCGGCCTGCTGCGCAGCGAATTCCTGTTCCTCGACCGTGAAAGCGCGCCGAGCGTCGACGAGCAGCGCGATGAGTATCAGGCCGCGCTCGATGCACTAGGCGGCAAGCCGGTGGTCGTACGAACGCTGGATATTGGCGCCGACAAGCAACTTAGCTACCTACCGCTGCCCAGCGTTGCCAATCCAGCCCTGGGCGTGCGCGGCATTCGCTTGTGGGCTAGCCACGCCGAACTTCTGGAGAGTCAATTACGCGCTTTACTCGCGCTCCAGCCCCTCGATGCACTGCGCATCATGCTGCCGATGGTCAGTGGCGTCGGAGAGTTACGGGCGTTGCGCCAACGGCTTGAAACGCTGGCCGGGGAACTGGGCGTGAGTCGACTGCCGCAGCTCGGAGTGATGATCGAGGTGCCTTCGGCCGCACTGTGTGCTGCCAGCCTCGCCGCCGAGGCCGATTTCCTATCGGTCGGCACCAACGACCTGACGCAGTACACGCTGGCCATGGATCGCGAAGACCCCGGCCTCGCAGCACAACTCGATGTGCTGCATCCGGCGGTATTGCGGCTGATCAAGACAACCGTCGAAGGCGCTGCCGGACGTTGCCCCGTAGGCGTGTGCGGCGCCGCTGCCAGCGATCCGTTGGCATTGGCCGTGCTGGTGGCTCTGGGTGTCGACGAACTCTCGGTGGAGCCAAGCCGCGTGCCGGCGGTCAAGGCTTCATTGCGTGAGCTAGACGCTGGCGCACTCGCCGAGCAGCTGTCGGCCTGGTTGGATCTGGACGACGGCGCCATGGTGCGCGAGCGGCTCAAGTCCTAGCTGGAAGCACTGGTCACCGCCTGACGCGCCCGTTCGGAACAACGACATTCTGGACAACAACAAGAGTGGGAGAAACGATCATGCGACTCGATATCATGGGCGGCCTACAGAAACTGGGTCGTTCGCTCATGCTGCCCATCGCGGTGCTGCCGGTTGCCGGTCTGCTGCTGCGCTTGGGGCAGCCAGACCTGCTCGATATTTCCTTCATCGCCAATGCCGGCGATGCGATCTTCGCCAATCTGGCGCTGATTTTTGCCATCGGCCTAGCGGTGGGCTTCGCTAGCGACAGTAACGGCGCCGCCGGTCTGGCGGGAGTCGTCGGCTATCTGGTACTCGATGCGGTCCTGCACACGCTCAACGAAGACATCAACATGGGGGTGCTGTCGGGCATCATCATCGGCACCGTGGCGGGTCTACTCTATAACCGCTTCAAGGACATCAAGCTTCCCGATTACTTGGCTTTCTTCGGCGGGCGGCGCTTCATTCCGATCGTCACCGGGCTCGCTGCGGTCATCCTAGGGATGATCTTCGGGGTGATCTGGCCGACGGTCCAGACCGGCATCGACACCCTCGGCCAGTGGTTGATCGACGCCGGCGATCTGGGGCTTTTCGTCTACGGTGTGCTCAATCGCTTGCTGATCGTCACTGGGCTGCACCACGTACTCAACAGCTTCGTGTGGTTCGTGTTCGGCAGTTTCGATGGCGCGACCGGCGATCTTAACCGCTTCTTTGCGGGTGATCCCAGCGCGGGTAGCTTCATGGCGGGCTTTTTTCCGGTGATGATGTTTGGCCTCCCGGCGGCGGCGCTGGCGATGTATCACGCTGCGCCCAAGGGTCGTCGTGCCCAGGTCGGTGGCTTGTTGCTATCGCTGGCGTTGACCGCCTTCCTGACCGGCGTCACCGAGCCGATCGAGTTCACCTTCATGTTCCTGGCGCCGTTTTTGTATGTGTTGCATGCGCTGCTCACCGGCCTCTCGCTGGTGCTCATGAACCTGCTCGACGTCAAACTTGGCTTTACCTTCTCGGCTGGTGCCTTCGACTACGCGCTTTCCTACGGGCTCTCGACCAACGGCTGGCTGATGATTCCGGTGGGGCTTTGTTACTTCGCGCTGTATTACACGGTGTTTCGCTGGGCGATTGTACGCTTCGATCTACCCACGCCAGGGCGCGAACCGGAAACCGCAGGTGCCACTAGCGCCCCGACCGATCTCGGGGAGCGTGGCCCAGCTTTCGTGCATGCCTTGGGTGGGGCAGCCAACATGACCAGCGTGGGCGCTTGCACCACGCGCCTGCGACTGGTGCTCGTCGACGACAAAGCCATCGATGAACCGGCGCTCAAGCAGCTCGGTGCACGTGGCGTGCTGCACCTACGCGGCGGTGGCTTGCAGGTAATCCTCGGACCGATAGCCGACGGCGTTGCCGACGAGATTCGCGCCGCGATGAGTGCCGAAGGCGCCGCGCCGAGTGAAGCTCCAGCGGTCAGTGAGGGTAGCGGATCGGATACGGTTAGCGTGGTGCGATTGAGTGCCGAACAGCTCGACCACTGGTTGACGGCCCTGGGTGGGCGCGGCAACGTCCAGGAAGCCACCGCCGTGGCCATGACCCGCCTGCGGCTTCGCCTCGCCGATGTCGCGAGTCTCGACGAAGCCGCGCTCAAGACACTCGGTGCGCAAGGCATTCAACGCATCGACGGCGATCTGGTCCACATACTGCTCGGCGAACGCGCCCCCGGCGTCGCCGCCAGCCTGGGGGAACGCTGACAGCAGCGTCGTATGAGAGCTGCTCAGCTTGGCCGGGCAGAATTGCCCGGCTTTTTTGCGGCTGGTAAAGCCTATGCCAGAGCGTATTTCTGCATCATGCCCGTTTCTCTTGGAAGCAGGCTGTCAGATGGTCGATCAGGGCACGAACTCGTGCGGGCTGGTGATGGCGATCGGTATAGACGATTTGCAGGCCGAGTTGCGTCGTTCGATGATCGGCTAATAATTGTATCAGACGGCCATCTTCCAGTGCTTCGTCGAGCGCAAACATCGGCGCGTACACGATACCCAGGCCTTCGGTCGCCGCATGAACCAGCAAGGTGATGTCATCCGAGCGCATAGCGGCTGGGCCGTCGATGGCGTACGCGCGATCTTCGCTATCGCGCACCATCCAGTCGCCGGGCGAGCGAGCCGCCGTGAAGACCAATCGCGGTAACCGGCGGATTTGCGAGATTTCTTGCCGTTCATGGGCGCCGAGCAAGCCGGGCGCACAGCCCAGGCCCATGTGGATACTGCCGAGTGGTCGAGTATACAAAGCCGAATCTGGGAGTTGCCCGATGCGCACGGCAAGGTCCAGCCGGCCATCGACCAGATCGGCGTAGCGCTCATCCGTGTGCAGGTTCAACGTGATCTGCGGATGGGCCCTGCAGAACGCAGCCAGCATCGGCGGCAGCTTTTGGGTGCCGAAGGCACGGGGTACGCCCAGTCGGATCTCTCCTGCAAGCTGGCTGCGGCCATCGCGTGCTTCGGCGTCTGCCTCGGCCAGCGCCTCCATGATTCGTTTTGATGCCGCCAGATATTGCTGGCCGGCATCGGTCAGCGACAGCGCGCGAGTGCTGCGGTGCAAGAGTCGTGTTCCCAGTGCCGATTCGAGTGCGCTCAGGTATTTGCCGGCCATGGCAGGCGACAGTCCCAGGGCTCTTCCGGCTGCAGCAATACTGCCGTGCTCGACCGCCGCGATGAATATCTCGATTTGTCGAAAACGATCCATGCCTGTTATTCCATCGCTTAATGATCGACGCCAACTCATATTTATCTCATTCTATCATCTGGCGATCGCCTTCATGATGCTAGCTCCGCTTACCTATTCGGAGTACAAACCATGACGATCGAAACAGACAACGCCGTTCTTCACGTCGCGGAGCATGGCGCTGGGCAGCGCACGCTCGTGTTTCTTCACTACTGGGGCGGTTCTGGCCGCACATGGATGGACGTAGCGGCGGCACTTGGGGAGCGGAACCTGTGCCTCATGCCGGATCTGCCAGGCTGGGGTCAGTCTGGCCCGTCGCGCAGTGGATATCGGATTGCGGATCTGGCCGAGGCGGTTGGCGGGATGATCGAAGCACGTCAGCTCCGTGATGTCGTACTGGTCGGTCATTCCATGGGTGGCAAGATTGCCCAGTATCTCGCGGGCCAGCGGCCGGCCTGGCTGAAGGAGCTGGTGCTGGTGGCATCGTCTCCGGCCCTGCCAATGGATGTTCCGGAGCCTCAGCGTCTTGCTATGCAATCGGCCTATGACAGCCGCGCGAGTGTCGAAGAGACACTCGATCATGTGCTCACGGAGACGCCGCTCGCCGGGATGGTGCGCGAACGCGCCATTGCCGACAGTTTGGCCGGCGATCCGGCGGCCAAGACCGCCTGGCCGGCAGTGGCGATGCTCGAAGATATCAGCGAAACGACACGATGCATCGATGTGCCGACGCTGCTGTTGATCGGTGAGTGCGACCGTGTCGATCCTCCAGCCGTGCTCGCCGACCGGCTCGTGCCCTTTCTACCGACCCCGGAAACACATGAACTGGCGGGCATCGGCCACTTGCTGCCGCTGGAAGCGCCAGTGGAAGTCGCAGGGCATATACAGCGGTGGCTAAACGAACATCGAGGATAATACGCATACTATTCGTGCCTGGCCCCACCATTGGGGCCTTTTCACAGCTACTTGCCACATACGAGTACAAGGCATGTTTCTACGGCATCGATGGCGTCGCCACCCGGCAAGAAATGCCCCTAAGTGTATGGTTAGCATCTTGTCGCGGAACGATCGCTCATGCCCTCGCTGACTTCAACGACCAGGTCGCGAAACCACCGATGAGCTGGATCGTCCCGCATGCGTGGATGCCAAAGCGCATAAAGCTCAAATGAATCCATCTCCATCGGTGGCGTGAACAGGTCCAACATGGATTCAAAGCGCTGGAGAAAGCGGCCGGGCAACGTACACAGGTGATCGCTGTCCGCCATGACAATCGGCGCTAGGGCATAACTCTGGACCGATAGACTAACCTGCCGTTTCCGACCCAGCGCCTCCAATGCACGATCCACCGGCCCCGCGTAGCCCCCGCCCTCGCTCGACACCACTACATGCTCAGCGGCGCAAAACTCGTCCAGCGTGACCGGCTGACTTCCCCGTGGATGGCCCCGGCGCTGTGCCGTGACGAACTGATCGGAAAACAGTGTCCGGCCAATCAGGCCCTCGTCTGCCGTACGGGGCAGTCCGATGACCATATCCACGTCCCCGCGATCAAGTGCCGGGGTGATCGTTTCGGGATCCGGCAACACGAACGTAATCCGGGCATGGGGCGCCACTCGCTTCAAGGCCGTAACAAGGTCGGGGCCAATCATGACGGCAGGGTTATCGTAAGCTGCCAGCACGAACGTCCGGTCGCTCTCTGACGGATCGAAATGGGGAGAATGCCCGATGAACTCGCGCAGGTGCCCCAAGAGCCGGGGCAATGTCTCGCCCAATGCTTGGGCACGTGGCGTTGGCATGACACCCCGACCCGCCACCGGTACGAAAAGCTGATCGCCGAACAATGCCCGCAGACGGGTCAATCGCCCTGAAAGGGCCGGCTGACTGATTCCTAGACGATCTGCGGCGCGGCTGACGTTGCGCTCCTGGATCAGGGCTTCGAAGGCCATCAACAGACCAATATCGATATCATTCAAACGGTCGGGCATGAAAGCACGTCTTTTGTGGAGCCTCGCTCACTTCGAGCGTGGGCATGAGTATTCGTGAGGGTTATGCAAGGTATAACCGGCATCGTTTTCTCGCTAGACCCGCCGGCCCCTATGATCTGTCTCTGACACCTACCTGAAACAGGAAGACAGACTCATGATGATACGTTCACTCATACTTTCCACCCTACTGCTGGGTCTTTCAGCCGCAGGACCCGTCTCTGCAGCCACTACCGCCACTCTGAATCACTCCCCGGGGATCGCCCAACAGGATGAAGGCGCCGATACTTATGCCTTCACTATTGGCAGCGTCCGGGTAACGGCTCTCTCCGACGGCAGCGTACCGCAGAACCTTCACAAGATTCTGCACGGCATCACCAACAAGGAGATCGACGAACGCTTGGCGCAGGCGTACCTGACCAATCCCGTCGAGGTTTCCATCAATGCATTTTTGCTAGAGCTAGGGGACAAGCTTGTCCTCGTTGATACCGGCGTAGGTCAACTCTTCGGTTCAAAACTCGGTGGTCAGCTGATCGAGAGCTTGCAGGCGGCCGGCGTAAAACCCGAACAGATCACGGATGTCTTACTCACCCACGTCCATTCCGACCATATGGGCGGACTAACTCGTGATGGCCAGCGCGTTTTTCCCAATGCGATGGTCCATGTTGGTAAACCGGATGTCGACTTTTTCCTGGATCCTCAAAATGCAGAACAGGCCAACTACGATCAGCATTACTTTGACCAGGCTGAAACGATCCTCGAACCCTATGTCAAAGCCGGGAAGATCGACACCTTCGATAAAACTACCGAAGTACTGCCAGGCTTGACCGCCTCCCTTCATCCGGGGCATACGTCGGGCAGTGCATTCTTCACATTGGAAAGCGAGGGTCAGACCCTTACCTTCACCGGCGACATCGTTCATGTAGCGGCTGTTCAACTCCCTGATCCGTCCGTGACGATTGCCTATGACGTCGATCAGAAGAAAGCGAGGAAAGTCCGCACAGCAGCCTTCGCCGACTTTGCCAAGCATCGGGACTTGGTGGCCGTGCCGCATATGCCGTTCCCTGGCATCGGTCATATTCGCAAGGTCGGAGAGGGCTATGAGTGGGTGCCTATCAATTATGGAAATCGAAAAGTGACGGCAACGGAGTAATCTAAAAAGTAGGCGCTCAGGCTTTCACTTTACATCGTGGTTACGATAGGCAGGGTTTAGATGGAATCTACATCAAATTTTTCCATCTCGTCCTGCCTATCTTATAAAGATTCTGCTCGACTTACGTCTTGGGTCCCTCGCCGCACCTCTCGACGCTTCCCTACAGCGTCTCTTCCAGAAGTAGGGCCAGTCGCTTGTGGTGCAGGTCATCGGCGGCTGCGTCGTAGGAAGGGGCGTCCTTGGCCGTGAAGCCATGGGCCGCGCCTTTGTAGAGCTCGGTGGTGAAGTGCACGCCGGCGGTGGCGAGGGCTTCGTCCAGGCGAGCGATCTGCTCTGGGGGCAGCAGTTCGTCTTTGTCGGCGTGGCCGAAATAGACGCGCCCTTCGATATTGCCGACGACGTTCACAGGGCTGTTCGGGTCGTCTGCCTCGGCCAGTCGCGCCGAATGGAAACCGGCTGCAGCAGCCACGCGATTGGCATGTTCGGCCGCCATGCGCAGCGCGAAGGCGCCGGTCATGCAATAGCCGACCACGCCGATCTTGCCGCCCCCGAACTCGGGCTCATTGTCGATGCAGTTCAGCAGGGCGGCGAAGTCGCGGGACTGTGCCTCGGGAGTGAGATGGCCGGCATATTCGAGCAGCGTCGGGCGCACATCCGGATCGCGGAAGGACTTGCCCTCCGGGACGATGTGTCCGTTTGCATCGCGGTAGTAGACATTGGGCATCAACACGGCATAGCCGTCATCGGCGATTCGCTGAGCCTTCTCGTGATAGCAGGGGCGCAGGCCGCCGATATCGGTGAACAGTACCACGGCCGGTAGAGGGCCGTCGGCGTTATTGGGCATGAAGATATGCGCGTCGATAGTGCCGTCTGCGGCGGGGATTTCGATAGCACGAGACATGGATGAGCTCCGGGTTGTCGATGGCGAATGGATGTCGTCAAGGGCGACGGGCCCTGTTTCGCTGCCTAGGCAGGTTCGTAGCGGCTGACTTCCAGCCCTGAGCCCACCGGCAGCAACACGCTCGTCATGCCCGGCATGGCGCGGACGGCGGCAGCGTATTCTGCCTGGCCGCTGCTATCGCCACCGCCGCCACGGATCATGTTGTCGGCCACCAGGATGGCGCCGGGAGCGAGCTTGTCGCGAAAGGCCTCGAAACTCGGGAGATAGAGGTCCTTCCAATGGTCGACGAGCACGAAGTCGAAGGGCCCGTCGAGGCCGTCGATCAAGGCCAGGGCATCTCCCACTTGGTAATCGACCCACTCGACGAGCCCCGCGCCTTCGGCCATTTCCTTGGCAATCGCAGATTTTTCTGCTTCCAATTCGATCGTGGTCACTCGGCCGCCCGTAGCGCGGGCGGCATCGGCGAGCCAGAGCGTCGAGTAGCCTAGAGAAGTGCCCAACTCGAGAATGTGCGGTGCGTCGAGGCTGCTGGCCAGCAAGTTGATGAAACGACCGGCTGCTGGCCCTACCGCCATATGGCGATGTGGGCCACCATTTCCTTGCTTTTCCTCTTCGATACGCTGGTGATAGAGGCCGAGAGCATGCCGCATGGCATCGTTCATATCGAGCCGGGGGTCGAAGTTAGCCATGAAGTCTCCTTGGAGAAGCCGCCCACCTACGATGAGCGAGTAGTGCAGGTTTAGAGGATGATCATCGGTACGACAGGCCATGGTAATACAAACCGGCTTGATTCACTGTGCCTGTACATCTTTTCCAGGCGACGCGAGGCGCGCCGATATGCGGTAACCTTGGGGTGTCGAGAACCAACTGGGAAGCCGCATGCAGCCACATCTGATTGTCACGGATCTGGATATGATGACTGGATGATCTGTCAGAGCGAGGATGTGGTGATTCACCGGGCGACCGTGACGAAATTCGGTATCCAGGTTGGAGAGGTTACGCTGTTTTTCACCCAGTCTAATCCAGACGGAGGTTCGTCATGACGGTGCGCGCTGCTTTAACCGGCCTCGTCCAAGGGTTGGGACTGGCAGTCATGATTGGTTGGGGCGGTAGTTCAGCCCTCGCGGCGTCGTTTGCGGCTGAAAAGTCACTGGATGGGACTGAACTCGTTTTGCAAGGGGCAGGCACTGCCAGTTATATGTTCTGGGATGTATATGACGCGGCTCTTTATGCACCGGCTAATGCTAGCCAGGATGCCATCATCAACGCCGAGATGCCGATGAGTCTGCTTCTCGAGTATCGGCGCGATGTGGACGTGGCGGATATTCTCGAGGCGACTTGGGCCACTCTGGACAAACAGTACGCGGTGAAGGCACGCGAGGCGATTCGCCCCAAGATAGAGGCGATCCAGAATGCAATGACCGATGCCACTGATGGTGACCGCTATCGGCTTGACTGGAATCCAGACGTGCCACGACTGAGCCTGAGTCTGAACGGTGATAAGCGCTTCGAGTCGGATGACGTTGAGCTGGCGCGTGCCTACTTCGGTATCTGGCTGGCCGAGCCACCGTTGTCGGAAGAGCTGCGTGCCGCGCTGCTCTCACGAACGGACTGACGTGGCAGATGCCTGGAGCCGAACGGACGCGTAGACGCCCACGCCCATGACGCCGCAGTGTCGTGCAGAGCCTCGTGATGTTTGGCTTCAGTTAGTGGCCTGAAATCTGCCAGACTGGCCTCATATATCCCATGAATCCGCAAGAGAGAGCCTCAATGAGCGAGACGAATCAACCTTGGAACCGGCCCATGCCGGAGCAGCAGTTCAAGCTGATGCGCGAGATCCTCGATGCGCCCAGCCCGGTGGGGCTGGAAGGTGCGATGACTTACGGCGTGCTCAAGCCGCAGTTCGAGTCGTTCGCGCCGAGCGATTGGCAGCTTCATCAGTACCAGGGCCACGCCGGCGTGGTGCTGGATACCCATCCCGGCCGCGACGACATGTTCAAGGTGATGCTGATCGGCCACGCCGACAAGATTCGCATGCAGGTGCGCTCGATCGGCGACGACGGCAAGATCTGGATCAATACCGACTCCTTCCTGCCCACGGTGCTGATTGGCCACGAGGTCAAGCTGTTCAGCGAAGACCCCGACAATCCCGGCAGCTACCGGGTGATCCAGGGCGGTACGGTGGAGGCGCTGGGCGCCATTCATTTCGCCGACCCGGCGGTGCGTTCGGGCGACCGGGGCATCAAGAAGGAGCAGATCTACCTGGATCTGCAGATCCATGGCGAGAACAAGAAGCAGCAGGTATTGAATCTGGGCGTGCGCCCCGGCGATTCGATCATCATGGATCGTCCCATCCGCTCCGGTTTCAGCCCCGACACCTTCTACGGCGCCTACCTCGACAACGGCCTGGGTTGCTTCGTCACCAGCGAGGTCGCACGACTGATCGCCGAGGCGGGCGGCACCCGGCAGGTGCGCGTAATGTTCGCCATTGCCAGCTACGAGGAGATCGGCCGCTTCGGCAGCCGTGTGCTGGCCGGGGAGCTCGAACCGGACGTACTGATCGGCGTCGACGTCAATCACGACTACGTGGCGGCACCCGGTATCGGCGACCGACGCATGCAGCCGCTGGAAATGGGCAAGGGCTTCACCATGGCGGTGGGCGCGATCGCCAGCGAGCAGCTCAACCGGATCATCGAGAGCGCCGCCAAACAGCACGACATTCCGATGCAGCGTGACATGGTCGGCGTCGACACCGGCACCGACGGCATGGCCGGCGTGTTGGCCGCGGTGGATTGCGCTGCCACCTCGATCGGCTTCCCGATCCGCAACATGCACACCATCTCCGAGACCGGCAATACTCAGGACGTGCTGGCGGCGATCCATGCGCTGACGTACACCCTCCAGGCGCTGGACGCCCTCGACGACCCGCACCGCGAGTTTCTCGACAACCATCCGCGTCTCGACCGGGCCACGCCGCTGGAGCACCAAGGCTCGGCCAAGCCCGATGAAGGTGATGAGAATAGCTCTCTCTAGGCATTTAACTGTTCAGCATTTATCCGCCATGCTCCGCACGAAGAAAATGCTGAACAGTTGGGCGACTCAAGGACAAAGCACGGAATGATCGGCCACACTGGCGTTGGAGTCGTCGATATCGCGCGTTCTGCATATGGGGCTGTCCTGTTGTGAGATGCACCTTGACCAACAGTACGTGGCGCTAACGCCAGTCCCCAACTTCAGGCCGATATGCGGTAACCTTGGGGTGTCGAGAACCAACCGGGAAGCCGCATGCAGCCTCATCTGATTGTCACGGATCTGGATAACACACTGCTCAATGCCGAGCACGATCTCGATGAATTGACCATCGAGACCTTTCAGGCCTTGGCCGCCGAGGGCCATCATCTGGCGCTGGCATCGGGTCGCCACTTTCACGATATCACGGCGTTCCGCCGCCGACTGGGCGTGCCCGCCTATATATTGAGCACCAATGGGGCACATCTCTACGCGCCCGACGATAGCTTGATCGCCGAACAGTGGGTGCCGGCGGAGCTGGTGCGAGCGTTGGTCGAGCTGCCACGCGATGCTGATATTCGGCTCAATCTGTATACCGGCGACGAGTGGTTGATCGATGCGTCGGCGCCGGAGTTGAAGGCCTTGCACGCGCATACCGGGTTCCACTACCGCGTCGCCGACCTCGAGGCGCACGATGGCAATGGGGTGGGCAAGGTGCTGTGCATCGGCGATCCCGTCGCGCTGGCGTCGTTGGAACAGAGCATCAACGAGGCGCTGGGCACACGGGTACATGTGACCTATTCGATGGCCCACTCACTGGAAATCATGGCGGAAGGTGTCAATAAGGGCGCCACGCTGGAGCGTCTGTTGACGCATCTGGAGCTACCCGCATCGCGCTGCCTGGCGTTCGGCGACAACCTCAATGATGCTGAGATGCTGGCGTTGGCCGGCCACGGCTTCATCGTGGAAAACGCCCACCCGGATTTGCCGAGACGCGCACCCGGTGCCAGGCGGATCGGTCACCATCATCCGTTCGGTGTTGCACAGCTGTTGCAGGAGTTTTTCGAGTTGAAGGTCATCGCCAAGTAAGCCGAGTTTCATTCATATTCGCATGACAAGGAGTGTCATTCGTGGGAGAGCCGACGCACCACTATATGAGCGAATATGCGCGTAAAGTCTGGATCGCTGCCGGCATAGTCGCTGTCACCATGACGATATTGGCCGCACTCTGGTTCGGTTTCAGAATTCTGCTGATGGTCTTCGTCGGGCTGCTGCTGGCATTGGCCTTTTCGCTGCCGGCAGGCTGGTTGTGCCGTCACAGTTTCCTCTCTCGGCGTTGGGCATTGGTGGTCGTATTGTTCGTCGTTTCTGGCTTGTTTGCCGCCTTCAGCGTGAACTTTGCCTTCAGTATCAGCCAGCAATTCGAACAGCTTGCCAAGACACTGCCCAACTCGCTGGCCGACTTGAAACAAACGATAGGCCAGTGGCCGCTGGGATCGCAGTTTATCGAACGAGTAAGCGATAATTCGTCGTCCGAGAATGTGCTGGGCAACTGGTCCGCACGCGTTTCCACCGTTTTCTCGACCACGCTGGGAGCATTGCTCAATGTAGTGGTGGTGGTATTCATTGGGCTGTTCATTGCGTTCGACCCGGCCATTTATAAAGCCGGTGTGTTGCGGCTCATCACGCCTTCTCGGCGGGAAGGGGCTGCCGACCTAATGGATGTCATCAAGCGTAAGCTTGCCTGGTGGCTATTGGGCAGGCTCACGTCGATGTCCGTCGTGGGAGTGCTGGTCGGCACTGGCCTCTGGATGCTGGGTATTCCCATGGCGTTGTCGCTCGGCCTTCTCGCGGCATTTTTATCGCTCATTCCCTACTTGGGGCCGGTGGTGTCGGCGATTCCTGCCTTGCTGGTGGCGTTCTCGATCGATTCCACGGCGATGCTGCATGTGGCCGTGCTGTATGTCGGCATCCAGGCGCTGGAAAGTTACCTGGTCACGCCGCTCATCCAGCGCGAGGCGGTGAGTATTCCACCTGGGCTTTTGTTGGTGATGCAGGTATGGCTAGGGTTGGTCGCTGGTTTGATAGGTGTGTTGGTCGCCGAACCGCTGGTCGTGCTGGGTATGGTGCTTATCCATCGCTTGTATGTGAAAGGCTGGCTGGAGCAGAGAGGGCATGCGCTTGAGCGAACACTCAAGCCAGCCACCGACAAATAAGGGTGGCCGGCATTGATTCGCAATGGTTGGCGGACAACAGGTAGATCAATGCACGCTGATCACGTGGCAGGGGGCGGTGTGCGAAACCTTGTGCGAGACACTGCCGACGACGAGCCCGGCGATGTCGCTCAAGCCACGGCTGCCCATGACGATGGCATCGGCGTTCAGCGTCTTGGCCTGTTCGATGATCACCCGTGCCGGATCGCCCTGATGTAGCGAGCCTTCGACATCGGTGATGCCACGTTCGCTGGCAGCCTGAGTGGCAGCATCGAGCAGTTGCCGGCCGGCGCGCTCGAGTTGTTCGGCGCTGGCTTCCATGGGGACCGCGCCCACGCCCCAGACGAGGAGAGTGTCGTGGGCCAGCGATTCGGGAATATGCAGGATATGTAGGCGCGCACCGTCGGCGCTGGCCAGCTTGCAGGCGATATCGAGCGCCGTGCTGGCTGCTTCCGATCCGTCGACAGGAACCACGATGGTCGAGTACATGGCAACCTCCGTATGTGCTGGCATTAAAGTCGGCACTTGCGATGCGTTTGGACGCGATTACGAGTGCACTCAATCTAGCCTAGTTGCCCAGTACGTGCCTCATCGTGATCTGGATCAAGACGATGTGGATTGTTGGTTATCGCTTTGTGTTTCCAGCCGGCGCAGGCGCTGCCAGAGTTCGCGGCGCAGGTCAGCGAGGCGCGGGGCTTCGCCCTCGTCGAAGGGGATCGGGCGTGTCATGCGCAGCGTGCGCAAGCCGAGCCGCGCGGTGAGAAGGCCTGCGCCGAGCCCTTGGCCGGCGCGGGTGGAAAGCTTGCCGGCCACGTTCATCGAGAGCAGGTCCATCCCGGCGTCCGTGGCAATCTCGCTGGCGCCGGCGAAGGCCATGTTGTAGAGCACTGCGCGAAATAGACGTAGGCGGCTGGCGTAACCGAGCTCCAGGCCGTAGAGCGCGGCGAGGCGGTCGATCAGACCGATGTTGCGCCACGCCATCAAGGCCATGTCGAAAAATGTCACCGGGCTAACGGCGACCATGACGGCGGTTTCACCGGACATGCGCGCGATCAACCGGCGTGCCTGGCGGTCGCGCGGGGCCAGGAGGTGGTGCGCCAGCAGGGTACGTGTTTCCTGAGCGTCGTGGTGCGGCTGATGTGCGGCTTGAAAAGCGCGCCAGTGGGGGTCGTCGTCGCCTAGCTGCATTTGGCGCCGCAAGCGTTCGGCGAGCGTCTGCATGTCCTGGGGCGTTGCTTCTTCGGGGGCGTCGAGTTGGTCACGCAATCGGGTGTGCCGCTTCAGACGCCGCAGACGCCATAGCTCGCGTAATAGTGCCACGGCACCCAAGCCCAGCGCCAAGATACCCAGTGCGCTCCAGGCGCCTGCCAGCCAGTCGCCGTCGAGGGTGGCGATATACAGATGACGCGCGACTTCCAGGCTGCCTAGCGCTAGGGAGCCGCCGAGTAGAGCCATGAGCCCCCAACGGCGCTTGCGGGGTTTGCCCAGGCTGGCTTCGAGTGGCACGTCCGGCGCGCTATCCTGTGTGGCGAGCGGATGAGAAGCGCTTTCCGGGGGAAAGCGTTCCCCAGGCTCGGGGGCAGCCGTAAAGTGGGGCGGGGACTCAGGATCGACGCGAAAACGTTGTCCGGGGCGCGGCTCGCTCATTTCAATTTATCTCCAATCAGCCAGTCGAGCGCTGCATCCATGCGTACGTGCGGGAGTTCGGGCGTGTCGCGATGCGGAGGCCGAAACGCCGTGAAATCGAATCCCTGGCGAGCCCAGAAGTCGTGCTCAGGTAAGCGGGACGGCACGTCGCCGGGGAACAGCAGTACGTCTTCGCCTTCCAGGGTGGTACCACGTAGGGCGGGGCGGCGTTGGCCGTCATTATCCACTTCGCGTGGCTCGGTGGCACGCACCGCCGCCAAGGACAGCGCCTTCACCGGCACATCGGCATAGCGCAGATCCTTGAGTGGCTCGGCAAGCAGGGATTCGAGTAAGGCGACGACATTGGGATGCTGTTCGGGCGTGACGTGGTCGGCTTTGGTCGCGGCAATGGCCAGACGATCGATGCGCGGCGAGAACAATCGGCTCATCAGGCTGCGCTTGCCGTAATCGAAACTCCGCATCAGGGTGCTCAGCGCCCGGGAAAGATCCTCGAAGCGTTCCGGACCGGCGTTGAGCGCGCCCAGCACATCGACCAGTACGATCTGGCGGTCGAAGCGCCGGAAATGGTCACGGTAGAACGGTTTGACCACGTGGCGGCGATAATGGTCGAAGCGCCGCGCCAGCGTCTTGTAGACGCTTGTCTCGGGCAAGGCGTCGAGTTCGGCGCGGTTGGCTTCGCGCACGCCGGGAAGCGGAAAAAATTGCAGCACCGGCGCATCTTCCAGATCGCCCGGGAGTAGAAAGCGCCCCGGTTGCAGATCGGCGAAGCCGGCCTCGCGCGAGGCGCGCAATGCGTCGGCGTAATGGCTGGCGATCTCGGCGAGTTGGCCTTCGTCGGCTTCGTCGTCCGGGGCTAGGGTCTCGGCGGCACTCAACCAGGTCGCGGCGAGGCGTTGGCGCTCACTGCCCATGGTGGTCTGCTGTGCCTCGCTCCAACTGAGGAAGTCGTGCTCGAGCAGGGGCAGGTCGAGCAACCATTCACCGGGATAGTCGATCAGATCGAGGGTGAGCGTCGCCGTATCGCCCAGCAGGCCCCGGGCGCGCCGTGTGCGGTGCTTGATGGTCAGGCGCAGCTCACTGATGCCCCGCGTGGGCGCTGGCCAGTGCGGTGGTGTGCCGTCGAGGGAGGCCATGGCGGCGTCATAGGGAAAACGTGGCACGCCGAGGTCGGGCTGAGCGACCCGCTGGGCGCCAAGCAGGCGGCCCTCGCGGGCGGCGCGCAACAGATCGAGGCGTGCTTCCAGGCCCGCATGACGCAACTGATGCACCAGCGAGGTGAGAAAGGCGGTCTTGCCGGCTCGGGAAAGGCCGGTTACGGCGAGTCGCAGTTGGCGGTCGCGGCCGCGCTCGATGAAATTGTGCAGTTCCTGGGTCAGGTGACGTCGCATTACGGTATCCGACTGAAGTTCTGTCTCGAATGTGCGGGTGAATCGTGCCCAAGGCAAGAGCCAATAGTCTTCTCAAATGGTAATAATTGTCATTATTGATGCGAACGGTCGTTATCTTGACGCTAACATAGCGTTCGAAGCCGCGAACTCGCCGGCTCTCTTCACATCGAATCCATAGAGGACTAAAATGGTCCTCAATAGAGCATCCGTGGAGTGAGGGCATGTTGAAGCTTTCCAAGCTAACCGACTATGCCGCCGTGGTAATGGCGCAGATCGCGCGTTACCCGGAGCAGGCACACGCCGCCACCGAGCTGGCCGATGCGGTGCAGTTGCCACACCCCACCGTCAGCAAGACGTTGAAGATGCTGGTGAGAGCCGGGCTTCTGGAATCGCGGCGCGGCTCGTTGGGCGGTTATCGGTTGGCGCGACCTGCGGCGTCCATTACCGCCTCCGATATCATCGGCGCCATCGAAGGGCCGGTAGCGATGACCGAGTGCAGCCACGCCGATGGCGACTGCGATCTGGTAAACACCTGCGGCGTCGCTGATAACTGGCAGCGTGTCTCGCTGGCTATTCGCACCTTGCTCGACAGCGTGACCCTGGCGCATCTAGCCCAGGAAGCACCGCTGAAACTGCCCGTTCAATTGCCCATACAGAGCGTGACCTTGGCGAGTCGCGCCGAGATTTGATTAGACGATATCGGGGCCGTGGCGATGGCCACGCGCCGAGAGCATACCGCTCGGGAGGAGAGACACCATGGCAAGTCAGGAAATGGAAGAGCTTGTTCAGCGCGAATATACCCAAGGGTTCGTGACTGACATCGAAAGCGATACCGTACCGCCGGGGCTGGATGAAAACACCATCGCCTTCATCTCGAACAAGAAAGGCGAGCCCGAGTGGATGCTGGAATGGCGCCTGGAGGCTTATCGCCAATGGTTGACGATGACTACGCCTTCCTGGGCGCATCTCGACTATCCGCCTATCGATTATCAAGCGATCTCCTATTACAGCGCGCCCAAAAAGCAGGAAGATAAGCCGCAGAGCCTCGACGAGGTCGATCCCAAGCTCCTGGAAACCTATGAGAAGTTGGGGATTCCGCTGCACGAGCGCGCGGCGCTGGCCGGGGTCGCGGTGGATGCGGTGTTCGACTCCGTCTCCGTGACGACCACCTTCAAGGAGAAGCTGGCAGAAGCGGGTGTCATCTTTTGCTCGATTTCCGAGGCGATTCGCGAGTATCCGGAGTTGGTGCGCCAGTACCTGGGTAGCGTCGTGCCTCAGGGCGATAACTACTTTGCCGCGCTCAACTCGGCGGTGTTCACTGACGGTTCCTTCGTCTATGTGCCCGAAGGTGTCGAGTGCCCCATGGAGCTGTCCACTTATTTCCGCATCAATGCGGCGAATACCGGCCAGTTCGAACGTACGCTGATCGTCTGCGACAAGCGCGCCCAAGTGTCCTACCTGGAAGGCTGCACCGCGCCGCAGCGTGACGAGAACCAACTGCATGCGGCGGTGGTCGAGCTGGTGGCGCTGGAAGATGCCAACATCAAGTACTCGACGGTCCAGAACTGGTACCCCGGTGACGAGGACGGCAAGGGCGGTATCTACAACTTCGTCACCAAGCGCGGCGATTGCCGGGGCGATCGCTCCAAGATCAGTTGGACGCAGGTCGAGACCGGTTCGGCGATCACCTGGAAGTATCCGTCCTGCATGCTGCGCGGCAAGGACAGTGTCGGCGAGTTTTATTCCGTGGCGGTGACCAACGGTCGCCAGCAGGCCGATACCGGCACCAAGATGATTCATATCGGCGAAGGAACGCGCTCCACCATCATCTCCAAGGGGATCGCCGCCGGCCGCAGCGATCAGGCGTATCGTGGCCTGGTCAAGGTCGGTCCACGGGCCAAGAACGCGCGCAACTTCACGCAGTGCGATTCGCTGTTGATCGGTGACCGCTGTGGCGCGCATACCTTCCCGTATCAGGAAATCGGCAATAGCTCGGCGACCGTGGAGCACGAGGCGACCACCTCGAAGATCGGCGAGGATCAGCTGTTCTACTGCCAGTCACGCGGCATTTCCGAAGAAGACGCCGTCAACATGATCGTCAACGGCTTCTGCAAGGACGTCTTCCAGGAGCTGCCGATGGAATTCGCGGTGGAAGCCGAGGCGCTTCTCAATGTGACGCTGGAAGGGGCAGTCGGGTAACGCACCCGAGATGCCGTCAGGCGCACAGCCAAGGTCTCAATCCATGTATCGAAGTCGCCGGGCGACTCGAACGCAAGCAAGGTATCAAGATGCTCGAAGTCAAAGATCTGCATGTCACGGTGGAAGGCTCGGAAATCCTCAAGGGGCTTAACTTGACCGTCAATCCCGGCGAGGTTCATGCCTTGATGGGCCCCAACGGGGCGGGCAAGTCGACGCTCTCGGCGGTGATTGCGGGTAAAGACGGTTACGAGGTAACCAGCGGGGAAATACTGTTCGAAGGCAAGAACCTGCTGGAAATGGAAATCGAAGAGCGCGCGCTGGCCGGTATCCTGCTGGGGTTCCAGTACCCCGTGGAAATTCCGGGCGTGAAGAACATCTACCTGCTCAAGGCGGCGCTCAACGCTCAGCGAGTCGCGCGTGGTGAAGAGGAAATTCCGGCGCCGGAATTCATGAAGCTGGTACGCGAGCAGCTGAGTTTCATGAAGATGGACGGCAGTTTCTTGCAGCGTGCGGTCAACGAGGGGTTCTCGGGCGGTGAGAAGAAGCGCAACGAGATCCTGCAGATGCTGGTGTTGCAGCCCAAGCTGGCGATGCTCGATGAGATCGACTCAGGGCTTGATATCGACGCCATGAAGGTGGTCGCCGAGGGCATCAACTCGCTACGCAATGCCGATCGCGCGATTCTCATGGTGACGCACTATCAGCGTCTACTTGAGCACATCGTGCCGGATCGTGTTCATGTTCTGGTCGACGGTCGTATCGTCAAGTCCGGCGATAAGGAGCTTGCCAACGAGCTCGAAGCTCGTGGGTATGAATGGGTGCTGGAGGAGTCTGCGGCATGAGTGCAGCACACGCTTTTCTACAGCGGCTCGGCGAACGAGCCGATGACGAGCCGACTTGGGTAGCGGCACGCCGCCAGGCCGGCGCGGCACGCTTCGAAGCTTTAGGGTTTCCCACCAAGCGTGACGAGGCCTGGAAGTATACCGACGTGCGTCGCATCGCCGAAGGCGAATTCACGCTAGCCGATGACGCCGAACTCGATGAGGCACGTTTCGCAGCACTCGGCATGCCGCTGGACGCGCATCGCCTGGTATTCGTCGATGGTGTGTTCTCGGCAGACTTGTCCGATCTGACGGATCTGCCTGACGGCGTTTCCGTCGAGCCGTTGACCACGGCAATGCGTACTAACCACGAGGCTATCGGTGGCGCCATTGGACGTCTCGCAGGGGTCGATTTCTCGCCGTTCACCGCGCTCAACGTGGCGCTTTCCGAGGAAGGCGCAGTCGTGCGTATCGGTCAGGGCGTCGTGGTCGAAAAGCCGATCTATGTGGTTTTCGCCTCGCGTGCCAATGAATCGGCACGGATGAGTCATCCGCGCGTGTTGGTGATGGCCGGCGCGCGTAGCCAGTCCACGGTGATCGAGCATTACGCCGGCGAAGCGGGCGCGGCCAACTTCACCAACGTGGTCAGCGAAGTCATGCTCGAACGCGGCGCCATCGTCGATCACTACAAGCTTCAGGAAGCCTCTAGTGAGGACCTGCACGTGGCGAGCATCCATGTCGAGCAGGGCCGCGATTCACGTTTTACGTCGTTCAACTTGAACTTGGGCGGCGCGCTGGTGCGCACCGACTTGGTCACGGATCTCAACGCGCAAGGCGCGGAGACCAATTACAATGGCTTGTTCTTCGTCCAGGGCCGTCAGCACGTCGACAATCACACCTTGGTCAACCATAACGCGCCGAACACCTTCTCCAACGAGAACTACAAGGGCATTCTCAATGATCGTGCCCGGGGCGTGTTCAACGGCAAGGTGATAGTCAAGCGCGATAGCCAGCAGATCGAGGCGTATCAGAACAACGCCAACCTGCTGTTGTCCGACCGCGCCGAGATCGATACCAAACCGGAGTTGGAAATCTACGCCGACGACGTCAAGTGCTCGCACGGCGCGACGACCGGTCAGCTCGACGAGGAAGCCGTCTTCGCATTGCGCACGCGCGGCATTGACGAGCAAATGGCGCGCGGTCTCTTGACGTTGGCGTTCGCTGGCGAGGTGATGGACCAGGTGCGTCTGCCGGTCATTACCGAGCGTGTCGAGCGTGCCGTGGCGGGGAAATTGCCTGAGCGCTTCAATCTCGCGGATCTGGTTGAGGTTTCCGACGCGCTTGAGGAGGCTTGAGCCCATGAATGCCTTTGCCGAGACGATGCTTGATGTGGCGCGTGTGCGTAGCGACTTCCCGATCCTCGAACGTGAAGTTCACGGCAAGCCGTTGATCTATTTGGACAACGCGGCGACCAGCCAGACGCCGTCGGCGGTCATCGACACGCTGGACGATTACTATCGGCGCTATAACGCCAACATCCATCGTGGGTTGCATACCCTGGCCGACGAGGCCACGGCGGCTTACGAGGGCACGCGCGAGAAGGTGCGTGCTTGGCTGGG
Organism: Chromohalobacter beijerinckii; assembly: GCF_023061185.1. Taxonomy (GTDB): domain Bacteria; phylum Pseudomonadota; class Gammaproteobacteria; order Pseudomonadales; family Halomonadaceae; genus Chromohalobacter; species Chromohalobacter beijerinckii. The sequence continues at coordinate 398,258 of NZ_JAKGAK010000001.1, read as the reverse complement.
GGCGGCGTCGCATCGCGAGATCGTCTTCACGCGCGGCACCACCGAGGCGATCAATCTAGTCGCCAATAGCTGGGGTCGAGCTAATCTGCGCCCGGGTGACGAGATCATCGTCTCGTTGATGGAGCATCATTCGAATATCGTACCTTGGCAGATGCTGGCCGAGGCGCTGGACGTCACGCTCAAGGTGATTCCGGTCGATGAGCGCGGCGTGCTCGATCAAGCGGCTTACCGGGACATGCTGGGGGAGCGCACGCGTTTAGTGTGCGTCAATCACGTCTCGAATGCGCTGGGCACCGTCAATCCGGTGACGGAAATGGCGCGCGCGGCGCATGAGCATGGTGCGCTGATCCTGGTCGACGGTGCCCAGGCGGTGCCGCATCAACGCGTCGATGTCCAGGCGCTGGACGTCGACTTCTATGCGTTCTCGGGCCACAAGGCTTATGGCCCCACCGGCGTGGGCGTTCTCTATGGCCGCGAGGCCTTGCTCGAGGCGATGCCGCCTTGGCAGGGCGGTGGCGAGATGATCAGCCGCGTGTCTTTCGAGAAGGGCACGGTTTACAGCGAGATTCCGCACAAGTTCGAGGCTGGCACTCCGGCCATCGCGGAAGTGATCGCCCTGGGGGCGGCACTCGACTGGATAGCGGATACCGGCATCGACCTGATGGCGGCGTGGGAGCATCACCTGCTCGAGCGTGCCACCGACAAGTTGCAGGCGGTCGATGGCCTGCGCATGATCGGCACGGCGCCTGACAAGGTGAGCGTGCTATCGTTCGTGGTCGACGGCGCGCATTCCCAAGATATCGGCCTGCTGATCGATCAGCTTGGCGTGGCGATTCGTACCGGGCATCATTGTGCCCAACCGATGCTTGCTAGCATGGGACTCGATGCGACGTGTCGCGCCTCTCTGGCCGCGTACAACACGCCGGAAGAGGTCGATGCATTCGTCGAGGCCTTACAGAAAGTCATCGCCATGGTGCGCTAACGGAGACGGCATGGATCAACTGCAAAGCCTCTACAAGGGGCAAGAAATGCCCTTGCAGCGCGATGTCGAGGCGATTTCGATTCCCTTCGGCAAGAGCGTGACCTTGACCGAGGATAGTATCGTCTCGGTGATGCAGGCCAAGGGTGGAACGGTCAGTGTCGGCTTCGAGGGACGCATGTTCCTGATCGAGGGACACGACCTCGATGCCCTGGGGCTCGAAGCAGTGTCGCGTGCGTCCCTGCCCGAGGGAGCCAGCGACGAGCAACTCGAGGCCTTCATTTGGGCGCAACTGCGGACTTGTTTCGACCCGGAGATTCCGGTCAATATCGTCGATCTGGGTCTGGTCTATGGATGCCGTATCGAGCATCTTCTAAGTGGCGAGACCATGGTCACCATCCGCATGACGTTAACCGCGCCAGGCTGCGGCATGGGTGAGGTGATCGCCGAAGATGCCCGGCGCAAGCTTCAGGGCGCTGCGCAAGTGTCCAAGGTGCATGTCGAGATCGTTTTCGACCCGCCCTGGAGCCGTGAGATGATGACGGAGGAGGCGAGGCTGGAACTGGGCATGTTCTAGGACGAGGTCTTAGTCGCTCTCTTTCTCATGGTGGGGCGTGGCTGACGCCCCTTATTCGTTGGAGATCTGCATGCCGCGAGAAAACGGTCGCCGGGGGCTGATCCGGTGGGGATGGCGACTGCTCAAGTGGTGTCTTGTCGGCGTGATCTTCATGTTCGCCGTGGTGGTAGCGCTCAATGTCTGGGTGTTCGCCAAGACGGCTGGCCGTATTCATCACGATGCGCTCGTGTGCGATGCCGAGCCGGTCGGACTGGTCTTCGGGACCGCCGAAGGACTTCGTGGCGGCGGCCACAATCCCTATTTCGCCGCGCGCATGGAAGCCGCAGCGCAACTGCTGCGCCTGGGACGTGTCCAGCACCTTTTACTGTCCGGTGACAATCGCACGCGCTACTACAATGAGCCCGTTTCGATGTGGCGCTCATTGCGTGCGCGTAACGTCGATAGTGACGATATGACGCTCGACTATGCCGGTTTCAGCACCTTCGATAGTGTCGTGCGGGCGCGTCGTGTCTTCGGGGCCGAGCACGTGCTGATGATCTCGCAGGCGTGGCACTTGCCGCGTGCTCTGTTCATCGCCGATGCGGTCGGTTTGAAGGCGGAAGGGTGCGCTGTGCCAGACGGTCGGGTTGGAGGCGAGTGGCAGCTTTGGCTACGCGAATGGTTGGCACGTGCAGCGACCGTCGGTGATATCTACCTGTGGGGCAGGGTACCTTACTTTCTCGGGCCGCCTGAAACGTTGCCTATTCGCAAGAAGGAGGAGTGACGGTGCCCGAGGTTGGCATCAGCGCTTGTGCTGTGCATTGAGTTCGCGGATCAACGCTCGGCAATTCTTCCAGCAGCGCTCCAGTGCCGGCTCTACGGCATCCGGGAGAGGATGGGTGAATGCCGTGCCCATCGCCTGCATCAACACGCGCTCTTGCTCGAGTAGCTCGCCTAGCAACACCTGGCTGTCGTTGCCCACGAAACTCTTGATACGACTCCATAGCCAGAGGTAGTCATCGCGCTCCACGTCGGCATCGCGCGGCAGAATATCGAGATGTTCCTTGGCCAGTTTCTGCAGCTCGCGCATGGCCTGGCCGCGCTCTTCATAATGCGGCTTCAGACGATCGCGCAGCGCGGGACGCAGGCGCTCGAAATTGTCCTGGAAATAATCGAGACTGTCGGCCAGCGCTTCCAGCACGCTGTCCATCGCCACTTGGCGATTATCGAGAAACATGGGCGGTCACCTCCTCCGGTGACGCAAATTGTGCGGGTGGAAACAGCGTTTTGCTACCCCGGCGGCAAGAAAATTTCCCCGTGTGGCACGGCACACGGGGGATGCCCCACTCAGCCCTTGGGTTTGGGAGGTGCTTTGCGAGGGGTGACACCATTTTTCGCAATGTAATCGATGATCTGCCCGGCAATGTCCTTGCCTGTGGCGGTTTCGATGCCTTGCAAGCCCGGCGAGGAATTGACCTCCATGATCACGGGGCCGTGGTTGGAGCGTAGTAGATCCACACCGGCGACGCGCAGGCCCATTGCCTTGGCGGCGCGGATAGCCGTGGAACGCTCTTCCGGGGTAATGCGTATGACGCTGGCGGTACCGCCACGGTGGAGGTTGGAACGAAACTCACCTTCAAGCGCCTGACGCTTCATGGCGGCGACCACCTTGTCGCCGATCACCAGGCAGCGCACATCGGCGCCTTTGGCTTCTTTGATGTATTCCTGGACCATGATGTTGGCTTTCATGCCCATGAAGGCCTGGATGACCGATTCGGCGGCCTGGTTGGTTTCCGCCAGAACCACGCCGATGCCCTGGGTGCCCTCGAGAAGTTTGATGACCAGTGGCGCGCCTTTGACCATGGTGATCAGGTCTGGAATATCGTCCGGTGAATGGGCGAACCCGGTAACCGGTAGCCCTAGCCCTTTGCGTGATAGCAATTGCAGAGAGCGCAGCTTGTCGCGCGAGCGTGTGATCGACACCGAGTCGTTGAGCACATAGGTACTCATCATCTCGAACTGGCGCAATACGGCGCAGCCATAGAAGGTGACGGAGGCGCCGATGCGCGGCACGATAGCGTCGAACGGCTCGATTTCCTCGCCTTTGTAGTGAATCGACGGCCGGTGTGAGGCGATGTTCATGTAGCAGCGCAGCGTATCGACCACCCGGGCGGTGTGCCCGCGCGCTTCGGCAGCCTCGATCAGACGCCGCGTCGAGTACAGTCTGCGATTGCGTGAAAGAATGCCGATGTGCATGGTCGTCTCCACTCGATAGCGATGCCGGCGGGATCAGGGCTCGCCGTGCAGAAAGGCCGCGCCGGGCGCGACCAGAAGGCGGCGCAGCGCGCGCCGTCCAAGCAGCATGGGGTGGCGCATGCTACGCCGGTCAGTCAATGTCAGTTCGATAGGATAGTCGAGTCCCCCGAGTTGCATGTGCGTTCGGATGACGTGGCGCCATTGCTCGAACCCGTTGGAACTCCTGACTTTGCGGCGGTCGTACAGGGGGAGTTCTAGCGTATGCGATGGGGCGTCGGGACCGCCGCTGCGCGTAATGCAACGCACCCAAAGATGCCCTTGCCGCTCGAACGTCTCGATATCTTCGGCATGCAGCGCCGAGGTGCGCGCTCCCGTGTCGATTTTAGCGCACAGCGTCAGGCCCAACTCCGGCAGAGTGACCATTTCGCGCCGGCCGATGACGGCCTTGGCTTGATAGGGCAGTGCTTTCATGCATCAACGATCCAGTTCGGCCAAGTGTAGACCGATAGGAGAGTCGGCACTCGCTTGGCGCAGCGTCATTAATACCGGTAGGCGCAAGCGTGGCACAAGCGCTAGGTCACGTACCAGTGCGGTAAAGTTAGCTTGTGGCGTTTCCGCTAGTCGTGTGAGGAATCGCGGCAAGCGTTGCTCATCCTCGAGATGCATCCAGCCGCGCGCGGCCATGGCGGCGAGCAAATCGGGCCCGCAGGCCGCTGGATCATCGAGTAGCGTATCGTACCAGGCACCGACCCGGGAATCGCGGCTGCAGCCCAGGGCGCGAATTACCGCGCATACGGTTTCGAGGTCCCCTGAGCGCGCCGCTTGTTCGGCGCGTTCGCGAAGCGGCTCCACGCATGCCGAAGCCAAGTCACGATGCTCCATACAGTAGCAAAGCGGTCGCAGGACCTCGACCGGTAGTACGGGGATGCGTTCGGCTAGGCGAGTTTCTTCCCCACTTTCGAGACGGGCCACGAGGTCGGCAATTCCCTGCAGGCCGAGCATTTGCCAGTCGACGCTGGTGTCGGCATCGATCAGGTAGGCGTAGACCAGTGCATGGTGTTTGCTGGCTGGCTGGGCAAAGTCGCGGGCGGCCTGGGCATGCAACACGGCTTGTTGCGTGAGCTCAGGGGTAAAGACCAGGGGGTTGTCGCGCATCAAGTTGTCGATGTGCGGTGCGTCGTCGCGTCCGACGCTTTCCACCGTGCGGCCCAGGGTCTCGACCAAGCGTTCGAGGAAGGCGTCACGGGGTCCGGGGACCAGCATGCCTTGCTCATCTAGGGGCAAGGCCAAGAACCAGATCAAGGGCTCGCTTGCGGCATCGCTGCCTAGGCGGAATGCGCATGCCAGGCGCGCTTGGCCGTTCCAGGGCAAGGGCCAGGGGGTGGCGCCGGCTTCGAACTCGGTGAGCCGTGAGAATTCGAAAGGCGCGATGCGACGCCCCATGTCGAAAAGGCGTACTTCCGCACCGGTACGTTGGAAAAATTCACTGAGGGTGGTGATCGACTGCATGCTGCCTCCGGGATCGAGGCCGGCACTGTAGCGCTCAAGGATGGCGCTGACCAGTCCTAGATTGGTCAAAAAATAAACGCTTGCTGCCAAGCGGCGTCATCCAAGGTCAAACGAAGGTTGTCCCACTTTTATCCACAATCCCGTCCCAATGAACTGTGGGTAAACGACATCTTGGGGAGAAACCATCGGCGAGGTGGTCAATCGCCTAGGGTGAACGCGATAATGGAGTTGTATTTAACCCTTTCTAGGAGGCGAGATGACGGCTCATGACGACTTGATGAAGGCATTGGAAAACTTGGTCGCGACATTACGCAGTGTCGATATGTGGCGGGTGGAAGAACCAACCGCAGCGGCTTTTGCCAGCCAGCAGCCATTTTGCGTCGATACCATGGTGATGCCGCAGTGGCTGCGCTATGTCTTCGTGGCGCGGCTCGAAACGTTGGTCGAGACCGAGTCACCGTTGCCGGCGTCATGCGATGTGGCGCCCGCCGTGGATACTTGGCTGAAAGACGCCTCGCCCAGCGTACGTCGCGTGGTTACTGAAGCCGTGGCCGAGGTAGACCGGGTGGTTACCGAGGCGTGAGATGCATGGCCAGATACGAAAACGCCGGGCGAGAGCCCGGCGTTTTATCAACGTACTGACGTGTTCTTTTTAGAAGCGCGCGGTGACACCAGCACCGACGGTGACCGGGTCGAGGTCGATATCTCTTCCACCGCTGATATCGGCGCTGACATCGGTGTACTGCGCGAAAGCGTTAAAGCCGAAGTTTCGCGTGACGTTCAGGTCGACACCAAGCTGGCCAGTTGCGCCCCAGGAGTGGTCGACGCTACCGACACCGCTTTCGTCAGAGAAGGTGGTGTAGTTGACGCCAAGGCCTGCATAGGGCTGAACACGAGAGTCGATGCCGCCAAGCGGATAGTACTGAGCCATTAGGTTGATCGGAACCTGCTTGAAGGTACCGCCTTCAGCGTGAACCTTGGTCTTAGTCATTGAGCTCAACTCAACGCCAACCTTGTCATGGAACATGTAGCCCAAGCCTAGATATGCACCGGTGTCGTCGTCAGCGTAGCCGGTATCAAGGTCGGTTTTTGCAATGCCGAGGTGGCCATAGAAATCACCGGCATCGTTAGCCAACGCAGCCTGGGCACCGAAAGCACACGTGCCGGCAATGGCGAGGGCAGAAAAAAGTTTAATCTTAGTCATGGGGTACTCCTTAGGTTACAGCGCCGTATCGAACGGCGTTTCCGTATCAACGCTTGCAGTATAGGAAACAGTGTTTTTAAAGTCCAGAATAATTTTCAAACACTGTTTTCTCTGTTTGGAGAGAGTCTGATCCACCATGATGGGTGAGTTCGGCATCATACGGGTGCCGTGCCCTCGAAATGATTGGATTCGCCAAGAGGGTGGAAAACCTCTTAACTGCCAAGTGAGCCCATCGCAAAAGGAGAGCGTTGATGCGGTGGGGATGGCGACATTGAGTCTGTGGTTGGTCGTGGCGAGCTAAAAGCGGAGGAAAAGATGGAACTATCATCATCGTCGGCGAGCGAGGGAGTACAGGAAGAAGGCACCGGTGCTGGTTGGCTGTTGTCCATCGTGGTGCCTGTCATGAACGAAGAAGCCGCCATCGCGGGGTTTCTGCAAGCGATCCGTGACGCCCTTGAGGGCCATATTGCGCGCTGGGAAGTGCTCTTTATCGATGATGGGTCGCAGGATGCGACCCTGGCCAGCTTGCGTCACGCGCATGAGCGAGACGCCCGCGTGCGCTACCTCTCGTTGACCCGTAACTTCGGCAAGGAGGCGGCGCTATCGGCGGGGCTCGCGCATGCCCGTGGTGATGCCATCGTGCCCATGGATGTCGATCTCCAGGATCCGCCAGAGGTGATCCTCGAGTTCGTGCGTCGGTGGCGTGAGGAAGGTTATGACATGGTCTATGGCGTGCGTGGTACCCGTGACGAGGACACTCATACCAAACGTGCCACCGCCGGCTTGTTCTATCGCTTCTTCAACCGCATGGCGGAGACGCCGATTCCACGTAACGCGGGGGATTTCCGACTCATGGATCGGTGCGTGGTCGACGCTATCAACCGCTTGCCGGAACGCAGTCGGTTCATGAAGGGGCTATTCTCCTGGCCGGGGTATCGCACCACTGGGGTTTACTATGCACGTCCTTCCCGCGAGACGGGGCAGAGTAAGTTCAACTACTGGAAACTGTGGAACTTCGCACTGGACGGCGTGGTGAGCTTTTCCACCTGGCCGTTGCGGATCTGGTCCTACTTCGGTGCGGTGATTGCCTTGATCGCTTTCTTGTACATCGTGTTGCTGGTGGGGCGTGTGGTGCTATTTGGCAGCGACGTGCCCGGCTATGCGTCGCTGATGACGGCGATCCTGTTTTTCGGCGGCATGCAATTGTTGTCGATCGGCGTGCTGGGGGAATACGTGGGGCGGCTCTTCATCGAGGCCAAGCATCGGCCGCTCTATCTAGTCGCCGAAGATAGCGAGACGCCACGAGCGTCGCGCGGTCGAGGTAACGGCTAACCATGAGTCGGCTCGTGGGAGAGGCTGGCACTGCTGCGCGCTTCGGGCTCGTCGGGGGCATCGCCACGGGGGTACATTTGCTGGTGGCGGGCGTGCTGATCGGACTCTGGCCGGAAGTGTCCGAGTTCGTGGCGAATCTCGTGGCATTTTTGGCGGCTTTCCAGGTGTCATTGATCGGGCATCGGCGCGTTACCTTTCGCCGGCGTGGCCGGGCAAGGCGTTTCTTCTTGGTGGCGGCGTTGGGCTTCGCTCTGAACAACGGGGTGTTGGCCGCCTTGTTGGCCGTGACCCCACTAAGCGGCTTTGTTGCCGTGGCGATCGCGACATTGATGGTGCCGGTGCTCACTTACCTGGCGTCGCGCTTCTGGGCCTTTGGTGCACCACCGTGACCGACCATCGAAAAGGGCTCCCGCAGGAGCCCTTTCACTAATCGGCGTGCGCTATGCGCGCTCTTTTAGCGAGAGATTTGCTTATATTCCCCGGCATCCTTAGTCACATTGCTCACTACCAGGATGGCAATGAAGGAGGCGATGAAGCCAGGAATGATCTCGTATACACCGGAACCTCCCATGAACGATGCGTTCCAGCCCAGTGAGATCCAGATCATGACGGTGACGGCCCCCACGACCATACCTGCGATGGCGCCAGCGCCGTTCGTGCGTGACCACATCAGCGACAGGATGATCAATGGGCCGAATGCCGCACCGAAGCCTGCCCAGGCGTTGCTGACCAGCCCCAGGACCTGAGAGTTCGGGTCAGATGCAATGAAGGCGGCCACCAAGCCAACCAATACGACACTAACGCGACCTATCGTGACGGTCTCCTTTTCCGTTGCCTGCTTACGCAGGAACAGGCGATAGAAGTCCTCGGTCAGCGATGAAGATGCCACCAGAAGCTGGCTGGACACGGTGCTCATGATCGCCGCAAGCAGTGCCGCATAGAGGAAACCGGTGATCAGCGGATGGAACAGCAGGTCCGCCAGGATGATGAAGATCGTTTCCGGATCCTCGACCTCCATACCATTGCGGATTGCATAGGCTCGGCCGAATATCCCCAGAGAGACCGCACCGATCAGGGAAATGAGCATCCAGCTCATACCGATGTTACGGGCGATAGGCACATCCTTCAGAGACCGAATGGCCATGAAGCGCACGATGATGTGCAGTTGTCCGAAATAACCCAGTCCCCAGGCCACTGCAGACAGCCAACCGATGAAGGTCAATCCATCCGTCCACGATAGCAGTGTGGGATCGACCTCATTCAGAGTCTGCGAGGCTTGGGTGAAACCGCCGCCACCTTCACCGAAGATCACGACCGCTGGCATGATGATCAGCGCCAGCATCATGATGCAGCCTTGCACGAAGTCCGTCATGCTCACGGCCAAAAAGCCGCCGACAACCGTATAGACAAGCACCACACCCAGAGTGATGACGACGCCCGCCGCGTAATCGCTCAGACCACCGATGTTGATGACGCCGGAAAACACGCTTTCAAACAGCTTGCCGCCTGCCACCAGGCCTGATGCCGTGTAAACCGCGAAGAAGACGACGATGACGATGGCGGATACCGTCCTCAACGACATTGCTCGAGTCGGGAATCGGTTTGCCAGGAACGCGGGGATGGTTATCGCATTGCCATAATGAACCGTCTGTTCACGAAGGCGTGGTGCCACCAAAACCCAGTTGAAGAATGCCCCTACGAAAAGGCCGATACCGATCCAGGCCGAGCCCAAGCCAGAGACGAACATCGCTCCGGGTAATCCCAGCAGCAACCAGCCGCTCATGCCCGAAGCGCCGGCCGACAAGGCCGCCACTTTGGGGCTGAGGGTTCGGCCGCCCAACATGTAATCTTCAGACGTGGACGTGGATTTGCGCATGGCATAAAGGCCAATGCCAATCATGAGCGCAAAGTAAGCAAAAAGGCTGATCCAAACACCAATAGCCATAAAAACGTCTCCTGTTCTTAATTATCTTAGTTATTAGGCCGGATGCAGTCCGGCAGGTTGTTGGTACGCATGCGAGCCAGAACGCTGATGGCGAGCATCATGAACAGGCAGAGCGCGGAGGTGAAGCCGGTAGTGGCGTTGTCTTGACCATGAGGGGGTTCCCTTCAGTTGTTGTTTGAGGACGAGTGAAGATCACTCGTCTCCCAGTGCGAGTAGAGACGCGTTGCCGCCCAAGGCGGCGGTATTGATGGTGCGAGTCTTCTCCGTGGCGAACCGCTGCAGATAATGCGGCCCGCCCGCTTTGGGGCCAGTGCCTGACAGACCCTGGCCACCGAAAGGCTGTACGCCCACGACGGCTCCAATGATATTACGATTGACGTACACATTGCCCACTCGAATTTTCCGCGCTATGTCAGCGGCGAAGGACTCGTTGCGGCTGTGAATGCCGAACGTCAGGCCATACCCCTTGGCATTGATGGTATCGATGACATGGTCGATCTCCGCGCTACGATACCGAGCTATGTGTAATATCGGCCCGAATTGCTCGCTCTCCAGTGCATCGATGCCTTCGATCTCGAACGCGGTCGGCGCAATGAAGTGGCCGTGCGCCGTGGTGTCGGCATCGGGTGTCGCCTCGGCCACCAGACGGCCTTCTTCCTTGAGGCGCAGAATGTAATCGCTGAGCTGACGATGAGCATCCTCGTCGATGACCGGGCCGACATCGGTACCCAAGTCACGCGGATCGCCGATGTGCAGCTCCGCCATGGCGCCCTTGAGTAGCTCGATAACGTGGTCGGCGACATCTTCCTGGATGTAGAGCACGCGCAAGGCGCTACAGCGCTGGCCGGCGCTCTGGAACGCCGAGGCCACCACGTCGGCGACGACTTGCTCGGGGAGCGCGGTGGAGTCGACGATCATGGCATTCATGCCACCGGTTTCGGCGATCAAGGTCGGCAAGGCGGCACCTTCGCGATCGGCGAGGGAGCGGTTGATGAGTTGCGCGGTATCGGTGCCACCGGTAAAGACCACGCCGGTGATGCGAGCGTCCCCAGTCAACACGCTACCCACGGTAGGGCCATCGCCGGGCAGCAATTGCACCACGTCGCGCGGCATGCCGGCTTCATGCAGCAATTCCACGACGCGATGGGCGATTAGCGAGGTCTGCTCGGCCGGCTTGGCGAGCACCGGATTGCCAGCGACAGCGGCGGCGACCATCTGGCCGCAGAAAATCGCGACGGGGAAATTCCACGGGCTGATGGCGGCGAATACGCCCTTGCCGGACAGGATCAGTTCGTTGGACTCGCCGGTCGGGCCGGGTAGGGGGATCGGCGCGTCGAACATCTCGCGGGCACGCATCGCATAGTAGCGGCAGAAGTCCACCGCTTCGCGGATCTCGTCGACGCCATCGGTGAGCAATTTGCCGCCTTCGCGGGAACATAGCGTCATCAGTTCGGCGAGGTGTTCTTCCATCAAGTCGGCGAAGCGCTCGAGGATCTGCGCACGCTCCTCGACTGGCGTATCGCACCAGCGTGGGAAGGCCGCCCAGGCGGCATCCACGGCGCGTTGGGCCTGCTCGCTCGTGGTCCACTGCACGCTGCCCACGCGCTGGCGGGTGTCGTAAGGGCTGAGCACGTCGTGACGCTGTGCGGCATCGTCTTCCACGTCGAAGGCCAGCAGTGGTTTGACGTGATGTTCGCTATCCATGAATGTCGCCATGGTGTCGATCAGCGGTTGGTATTGGCTGTTGATGTTCAAGTTGACGCCCTTGGAGTTCTTGCGTTTTTCCCCATAGATATCGCGTGGCAGCGGAATCCGTGGATTGGCATAAGTGTCGTATTGCGACAAGGTCTCTACCGGGTGCTCGCAGAGGCTTTCCACGGGCACGCGAGGATCGACCAACTGGTGCACGAAAGACGAATTGGCGCCGTTTTCCAGCAAACGCCGCACGAGGTAGGGCAGTAGATCCTTGTGCGCGCCTACCGGGGCGTAGATACGGCAATAAGTGCCCTGTGGCGCGCGTTTGAGCGCGGCTTCGTAGAGCGCTTCGCCCATGCCATGCAGGCGTTGGAACTCGAAATGACGATCCCCCGTATTGGCGAGCTCCAGTATGGTACTGATGGTGTGGGCGTTGTGCGTCGCGAACTGCGGGAAGATGCGCCCTCGGGTATTTTCGGAGAGCAGGAAATGCACGCAGGCTAGATAGGTGACGTCGGTGCATGCCTTGCGGGTGAAGACTGGGTAACCGTCGAGCCCTTGCTGTTGGGCTTCTTTGATTTCGGTGTCCCAGTAGGCGCCCTTGACCAGTCGCAGTGGGATCTCGTCGCCACACTGATCGGCGAGACGGTTGATGTAGTGCAAAACCGGCAAGACACGTTTGGAGTAGGCCTGCACCACCAGCCCGAAGTGCCCCCAGCCTCGGCAGGTATCGCTTTCGAACACGTCGCGGAAGACTTCCAGCGACAATTCCAGGCGGTCGGCTTCTTCGGCATCGATGGTGATGGCGACGTTGTTCTCGCGGGCTAGCGAGGCAAGCTGGCGAACGCTGTCGGTGAGTTCTTCTAGGATCTGGCGGCGGCGTCCGAATTCGTAACGCGGATGCAGGGCCGATAGCTTGATCGACACCGACGGTGCTGGCGTCTTGGCGTCCAACTTGCGGCTGGTAGCACCGACGCGTTTGATGGCCTGGGCATAGTCATCGAAATAACGACCGGCGTCGGGCCGCGTGCGCGCCGCTTCGCCGAGCATGTCGTACGAGTAGGTATAGCCCTTGTCAAACAGCGGCTGAGAGCGTTTCAGGGCCTCGTCGATGGTCCGTCCCAGCACGAACTGCTTACCCATGATCTTCATCGCTTGATACATGGCGCGGCGAATCACCGGCTCGCCCATGCGGTTGACCATTTTGTTGATGAAGGTGGCGGGCTTGCCTTCGCGGGGGTGGTCGAGCTGCAAGACGCGGCCGGTCATCAGCAGCCCCCAGGTGGACGCATTGACGAACCATGATTCACTCTGGCCCACATGCGCCTTCCAATCAGCGGGCCCCAGTTTATCTTCGATCAGGGCGTCCGCGGTGGCCTTGTCGGGAATGCGCAGCATGGCCTCGGCCAGGCACATCAACATCAAGCCTTCATGAGTATCGAGGCTGTATTCCTGCAGCAACTCGTCGATGGAGTCGACCGCCGTATCCATCTCGCGTACATCGCGCACCAGCTCGGCGGTTTGCGTGGCAATGCGCTTGAAGTCTTGCTCTTCGCTACGCAGGAACGCGACCAGCTCGGCGACATAGGCATCTTCCTCGACGCTGTAATAATCGCTGACACGTGCGAACAGCGTGTCGAGATCGTCGTTCCAGGTAGCGGTTTCCAGCATGGTGTTGGCATTTTGCATGTCATGACCCCGTGATGATCGGCGACGCAATGATGAAGGTGGGCGTGCGGAGTCGGCGCCGGTATCGGCGTCCTGGTTATGTTGTATAGCGTCGACTTTAGAGTGGGTCAGCGTGCCCGGTCTTGCCAATTTCCCGGGTATTTGTGTCAAAAAACACGGCAGAAGAAGAGGTGGGCTTGAATTTTAGACCTTAGTCTATGATGGAGGGCGTGGTCATGAAGGAGGCGGTGGCACTTCGGCGCCATTGCGAGGGAGACTGGCCATGCTGGCGTCGAAAGGCATGCGACAGGGCGCTTTGGTTGGCGAATCCCGTGCGTGCCGCTATTTCACTGAGCGGTGCACCGACGGTTCGCAGCAAGGTGCTCGCGCGCTCGAGGCGGCGACGCAACAAGTATTGGTACGGCGTCAGCCCCGTATGGCGTCGAAAGCGCTCGCCGAAATGCGCCTCGCTCAGGCAGGCCAGGCGCGCCAGATCCTTGACCGTCACGCGCTCAGCGAGGTGAAGGTCGATGTAGCGATCGATGGTATCGAGATCCAAGGCGCGTCCGTTATCGAGCGTCGTCGGCGCGGCCAGGCGGGCATGCAGGCAGCTCAAGAAGGTCGTGGCGAGCAATTCTCCGTCGGCATGGCGCGGCTGCGACATTTCCTGTACCACGAAGTTGAGATAGTTGCGCAGGGGGTCGTCGAGCGTGAAATAGCGTGGCGCATCGAACAGGCTGGCCAGTTCGCGATGACCACCGGTCAGCGAGGGCGAATCATCCGGAAGGTCGAGGATCAGCTGGCGGTTGTCACCGATACCTTCGTAATAGTGCACATGATTGATCGGGACGATGCAGCCGGATAGGGGCGCGATGGAGCCGCCCAGCCCCTCGATCTCGAATTCGGCATGGCCGGCTAGGCCGATGACGATCTGATGAAAGGCATGGCCGTGATGTTTGACGGTGTTGTCGAGCGGCGTCAGACGAATGCTGCTGCTCATGGCGACCCTCCTGAGCTTCGCAGTGAGCTTACCATACACGCCCATAGTGCGTGAGGTGCAATTCTCAGGCCTTTAGTTCAGGCTCCCGCAGTGCCAGGCGCGCACGCAAATGGTCGCGTAGCGCCTCGAGTTCGTCACGCCCGGCGCGCGATAGTAGGCAGCCTCCTTGTGCGACTTGCCAGGGCCTACCGTGCTCTTCCATCACATGCTGCGCGCGGCGGCGAATGCTTTCGAGATAGGCATCGTGGCGAATCGGATAATCGACCAGGGTATGCCATTCGGCCACGCTGACGCGTTTGTCCAGCGTTTTGTCGAACAGCGTGAGCAGATGCTCGGGCTCGGTCCGGTAACGGGGCGTACGGCTGAGCATCAGCATCGCCACGGTGCCGACCAGGATCGACAGGCAGACGGCGAAAACCAGTAAAAAAAGTAGCATGATGCGGTGAGAGGCCGAAACGAATGCGAAGCCTTGAGTCTAGCATGCGAGCGCGCTGCGACGCAGTGACTCTCCTGGCGTTATGAACGCAAAGAAGAGATGGAGCGGGCAACGAGGCTCGACCGGGTGGCGTTCCACCGGGCTGGCGCACCAGCTCGCGACCCTAGGGCTACGTCAAATTATGCAGAAAGGATGGAGCGGGCAACGAGGCTCGAACTCGCGACCCTCAGCTTGGGAAGCTGATGCTCTACCAACTGAGCTATGCCCGCTCGACGCAGGGATGTTAATCAAGCGGGCCAGGACTTGGCAAGCCTGACCATGGCAGCGCTCGATAAAAAATGCGCGAGGCGAGGGAACTTTTGCCGGCAATACGGTCTGAGTTAATGCAAGAAACGTGATTCCAGGCAGTCGCTAGGAAATGCGTTTTGAGCTTACTGTTCTCGATTGACCGCCGTGCCTTTGCACGGCGGTTTTTTTATGGGTTGGCGTCGGCCTCAGCAGCGGTTGCGCATTACCAATAGGGCGGCGAGAACCTCGCGGCGGGTTACCAGGCCGATGACGTGTCCGTCATCGACAACGGGATATACCTTGGGGCGTTCGCCACGCATGGATTCGGCCAAGTCGACGATGCTCTTGTCGGGCGTCACCGTCAGGACCTCGTCTCGCATCAACTCGCCGACCAATGAGGGTTGGCCGCAGTGATAGGCGCTATCGAGCAACTGGCCCAACACATCCTGTTCCGAGATGAAGCCGATCAAGCGGTCTTGTGCATCGACGACGGGTGCACCGGGCAATCGGTGGCGCGCCAGGCCATCGGCGAGCGCCGAGATCGAGATGTTGGCGGTGACTCGGTAGCCATCGCCGATCATGATATCGCCGACTACGGCGGGGGATGAACGCGTCATGGCAGGTCTCCTGGGCATCGACGTGCATGACGCCCATTGACGTCATGCCGTTAGCGTGGCACCACGCGGCGCGTGGCGTTGAAACATCAGTCCCCCGGGCCGCATTCCATGCAGCGCTCGACGATCGCCGGCCCCAACTGGAGTTGGGCGTTGAGGTCGCGCAATGCGGTGCGCAAGCCTTCCTCGACGACCGGGTGATAAAACGGCATCTCCAGCATCTCGCTGACCGTTAGGCGTTGCTGATGCGCCCAGGCGAGCAAGTGGCCCAAGTGTTCGGCGCGTGGCCCGAAGATCTCGGCACCGAGAAACAATCCTGAGCCTTGCTCGGCGTATACATGCATCAGCCCCTTGTTCATGCGCATGACCCGTGAACGTCCCTGGCCCTCGAAGGACACCTCGCCGACGGCGAAGCACTCACAGTCGCCATAGCGCGCTTCTAACTGAGGATAGCTCATCCCCACAGTGGCAATCTGCGGGTCGCTGAAGACCACACCCAGTGGCGTGCGGCGGTGCCCAGCCCTGACGTCAGGGTAGCGGCCGGCATTGTCACCAGCGATGCGCCCTTCGTCGGAGGCCTCGTGGAGAAGCGGCAACTCATGATTGACGTCGCCAGCGATGAATACATGGCTTGGCGAATCTTGGTCGTTACGGCATTGCAGCGTATGGCGGTTGTACACCGGCACACCACGGGCATCGAGCGTGAGGTGGGCCGCCTCGATATCGAGACCGTCGATGTTGGGACGCCGCCCGGTCGCGGCAAGAAGATAGTCGAAGCGTTCGGTCAGGCGCTCCCCGGTCCCGCGTTCGATGAAGGTGATGATCACGCTATCGCCGTCGCGCTCGATAGACTCGACCGTGGCGTCGGGGTCGACATAAAGCTCGTCGTTGAACGCCTGCTCGGCGTAGTCACGAATCGTAGTATCCTGGAGGGGTCCCAGCGCACCTCCCACGCCGAAGATGCGCAAGCGCACGCCGAGTCTGTGTAGCGCCTGGCCCAATTCGAGACCGATGACTCCGGGGCCGAAAAGGGCTACCGATTCAGGCAGAGTCTCCCACTCGAAGACGTCGTCGTTGATCACCAGGCGATCGCCGGCGGCCTCGAAGAAACTAGGGTAGGTGGGGCTCGAACCGGAGGCGATGACGATTTTTTCGGCCTCGACGCGGTTTTCCTCATCGACGATCAACGTGTTGGCATCGGCGAAGCGGGCATAACCGCGCAGCTTGTCGCTGTCGGGAATGCCGTCGACCGACTCGATCACGAAGCCCACGAAGCGATCGCGCTCGCGGCGAACACGGTCCATCACCGCACGGCCGTCGACTGTTACCTCGCCGCTGACGTTGATGCCGAAGGGCGCCGTGTCGCGGGCATGGTGTGCTGCCTCGGCGGCGGCGATCAGCAATTTGGAGGGCATGCAGCCGACGCGTGCGCAGGTCGTGCCATAGGGCCCGCCTTCGATCATCAAGACCGAGTCGGTATGCGCCTTAGCGGCGCGATAGGCGCCGAGGCCTGCGGTTCCGGCGCCGATGATGGCGACATCCACCTTGCGTACTTCCATGCCTGTGTCCTCGTTGAGTCGTCGGTTGTGAAAATGAGCGAGCCGTCGCGTGTCGCTTGGCTACTTGAAAGCGCGGGTAGTATGCCGAGGAGCAAGGTTGTGATGAATTTGATTAAAATTAAATTTCTGATAGCTAAAAACGATGAAGGGGCGGCGGCTTGAAAGTTGGTCTCATGCCTTCATTTAGAATGAATAGGCTATAGTGGCTTTGTGAGAAGATGACGCCGCGCAGAAATAGCGCAAATCATTGGCACGAGACGTAATACACAGGGCTCGGCTCTTCGGGAGGCAACATGAACGCACGCGATTACTTGGCCAAGCAGGGCATCGGCCTCGATAAGGAAGAGGACAAGCCCACGACCCTCGAAGAGCAGGCCTGGGCACGCGCTCGGGGCGCGGCAAGCCAGCGCCCGCGTAGTGGTACCCCGCATGATTGGGAAGATTGGGAGCGTCACCACGAAACGCTGGCCTCGGGCGCCGATGAGGTGCGCCAGAAGATCGATCCCGACGCGCATTCGCATGCGCCGGGAGTCGAATATTGCGATCCTCGTGGCAAGCAGTAGCCAGGCTATCGAGGCGTCTGCCCCTTGCGTATCATGCTAGGCGGTGAATACCACCAGTGGGGGCGCCCCACACGACTTTGAAAGACTCTGAAAGGACGCATTTACAAGGAGAGGATGTATGGACATTATCCGCATAATTCTGGCTATTTTGCTGCCGCCCCTGGGGGTTTTCCTGCAGGTCGGCTTCGGTCTGCATTTCTGGCTCAATATTCTGCTGACGTTGTTGGGGTATATTCCCGGCATCATTCATGCCGTTTGGATCATCGCTACGCGTTGACAGATGTGGCATCGCCGAGATGGTGCTCTTGATTGACGTCATCTGAGCAACGAGCCCGCCTAGGCGGGCTCGTCTTGTTTGGGTAGGGCTTGGTATGAGGTGGCTGGTTAAAAGATATGATAAAACTCCAACCATCGTTGATGTCGTTCTTGAGGATTCCATGCTGCGCAAGATTGCCCTGACATTGTGCCTAGTCGTGATGAGCCCCGTGGCACTAGGCGTGAGTGTGGGAGCGCCGCAGGTCACCTCTTATCTCAATCAGCCCTTGCGTGCCGAACTGACGCTGTCCGGTGTCGGCGATATCGATCCCCAGCGACTCAAGGTGCGTCTAGCGGATGAAGCTGCCTTCGAGGCGGCGGGACTGGGCACGACGGCGCTCGAGATGCCGCTGAACGTTGGTTTATCGAGTGATGCCACACCGCCACGTGTCACGATCAGCAGTCAGGCGCCGGTGGGACGCGCGTATCTTGAATTATTGTTGGAGGTGTCATGGCCGCAAGGACGCATCCAGCAGCCGGTGACATTACTGCTCGATCCGCCTGGCTACGTGCTGGCGAGTGCTCCTGGCGCGTCGCAGGCGGTGCAGGGAACGTCGGCGCGGCAAGCTACTTCATCGACGACCGCGACCTCTCAGCCCCAGCCTGAGTCGCCTCAGGGCGTCGTTGGGGAGGCTCGTGAGAGCGGCGCTTCGCGTTCCGCGTCGGGTACCACTTCATCGAGGCAGCACGCAGGTGGGGCCGATTCTCAGCGTGCGGCCGAGCTGGAGGCGGCACTGCAAGCCCTGCAAGTACGCATGGCTTACGTCGAGCGAGAACGTGATGCGCTGGCCGAGCGTCTCGAAGCACTCTCGCCGCTACCGCCGGTCGATGTGACCGGCGTGGCGGCCTTGCTGACACAGGCAGCGTCCGATACCCCGTCGGCATCGCCCGGCGAGCAGGCAGCGTCACCCCACGACGAGATATCCCCGAGTACGCCGACTACTGCTGCCTCGCGCGAGGGCTCCTCGTCATCCTGGTTGGGGCCACTGCAGGTAGTGTTGCTGGTCGTGTTGGCCGTCTTGCTGGCGCTCTGGGGGTGGCAGCGTTGGCGTGCCGGCCGCGAAGCGACCTATCAGGATGTGGCGGCGCGGTTGGGAGCGACGCAGCCTACCGCCAAAGCACGCCCGATCCTCAGCGACGATGATGTACCCGAGACGGCCACCATCGACGAGGCCGATATTTATATCGCCTATGGGCGTTATACCCAGGCGCGCGAATGGCTGCAGGCGCGCCTGGCGGTACATGAAAATGCCGAGTTACGACTCAAATTACTGTCGGTGCTGGGCGAGCTGGGTGAGTTCGCTGCGTTGGAGCAGGAGGCCGAACGCTTCGCGTCGTCGGTCAGTGATGAAACGCATCGTGAGGCCGAGGCCTTGGTAACGCATTATCGTCAAGTCGTTACCACGCAAGCTGCCAGCGCGCCGCATGAGTCGGTGGCATCTTCCCCAGAGGTGGACTCGCTATTCGAAGGCGCCTCGATGCCTGCCGACAATGCCAAGTCCGAGACGCCAAATGATGAGGTGCACTCGGAGGCGGTAACGCCGGCCGCCCGCCCCGACGAGGAGGCCGCGCCGCTTGAGTTCGAGCCGCCCGAGGTTCCTGGCGCGCCTACACGCCTTGACTATCAGATGCCCGAGATGGAGCCCTCGACGGAGGCCGATCCGTACGCTGAGTCGGGTGAGGCATCACAGGACGTTGCGCGTTGGGAGGTCGAGGAAGTGGCGTTCGAACCCTCGCATCTGGATAATGGGCGCGCCGCCGAGGCGCCAGTCGACGCGCTGGAGAAGGCGCGGGGGTTGCTGGCCGCCGAAGGCGACACCACGCAGGCCAAGGCGTTGCTGCAAGTCGCTGCGCGAGCCGAGGACGATAGCGTGGCGCGTGAAGCCAAGGCGCTGATGCGTGAATATGACAGCGTCTGAGTGCTATACGCAGACGTTTGCACGACATACCCAAGACTCAACGTGACGGATATCGATGGCCTTCTTCGAATTCCAGGATGACCACCAGCCGCTGGAAGGGCGCATTGCACTCGGTGTCGAGTACGATGGCAGTGCGTACTGTGGTTGGCAGCGCCTCACACAGGCGCCTTCGGTGCAGGCCGCGCTGGAAGCGGCGCTTTCGAAGATTGCCAATACGCCGGTGCAGGCGCTGTGCAGCGGACGTACCGATACCGGCGTACATGCCACCCGTCAGATCGTGCACTTCGATGCGCCGGTGCCCCGTACGCAAAAAGCCTGGCTGTTCGGCGCCAATGCCAAATTGCCGCGTGATATTGCGGTGCGCTGGGTGGTACCGGTCGCCGACGATTTTCATGCGCGGCTCTCGGCCTTGGCGCGGCGCTACCGTTACGTGATTCTCAATCAGCCATCGCGACCGGTGTTGGAGCGTGCCAATGCAACCTGGTGCCGTGAGCCGCTGGACGCCGAGCGCATGCATGCCGCCGCCCAGGCGTTGATCGGCGAGCAAGATTTTTCGAGTTTCCGCGCCGCTGGCTGCCAGTCGAAAAGCTCCCATCGTCATGTACACTTCATCGAGGTGCGGCGCTATGGTCCGATGATCGTCATCGACATTCAGGCCAATGCGTTCTTGCATCACATGATCCGCAATATCGCCGGCGCATTGGTGGCCGTCGGACGCGGCGATCACCCGACGACCTATCCTGGTGAGTTGTTGGCGCTGCGTGACCGAACTCAGGGCAATGTCACGGCGCCGGGTTGCGGGCTGCATTTCGTCGACGTGTACTACGATGAGCGCTTCCAATTGCCACAAGAGCCGCTTGGCCCGAACATGCTGGCGTTCGTCGGGGAGTGGAGCGGCGAGCGTACGTTGCCGGATAGCGAGTGGGCGCGTGAGCGTCGCCAGCGCCGCGTCCATCCACCGCGTCGGGAGGTGTCGTCATGAAGACGCCGATGCAGCGAACTCGCGTCAAGATCTGCGGCCTGACGCGTGAGGAAGACATCGAAGCGGCTGTGGCGGCGGGTGCCGATGCGCTGGGCTTCGTGATGTGGCCGGGCAGCGCGCGGGCCATCGACGAAGCGCGCTTGGCGCGGCTATCGGCGTGCGTGCCGCCCTTCGTCACACGGGTGGGGCTGTTCGTCGACCAGCCGGAGGCCGAGATTCGGCGTTGCGCGCGGTATCTTGATTTGGTGCAGTTGCATGGCGACGAGACCGCCGAGGCGTGTGCGGCGTTGGATCTCCCCTGGATCAAAGCCTTGCGTATGCGCGACGGACTCGACTTGCATGCCGAGGCCGCGCGTTATGCCGGTGCGCGCGGCCTGTTGCTAGATGCCTATCGCCCCGGGATACCGGGAGGAACGGGCGAGACCTTCGACTGGTCGCGAATCCCCGCAAACCTGGCAAAACCTGTTATTCTCGCAGGAGGCTTGTCGGCAACCAATATTGCCGAGGCCATCCAGCGGGTGCGGCCCTACGCCGTTGACGTCTCGGGAGGCGTCGAGGCGGACAAGGGCATCAAGGAACCCGCGAGCATCCGGGCATTTCTGTCCCAAGTGTTCCATACCCAAGCCCCATAGAGGTGTCATTCGTGACCAAGTTCAGCGACCTGACCCGACTGCCGGACGCCCAAGGCCATTTCGGTCCTTACGGTGGCCGGTTCGTCTCGGAGACTCTGAGCTTCGCCCTGGAAGAGCTGGAGAAGGCTTACATGAGCCTTCGTGACGATGCCGATTTCCAGGCCGAATTCGACCGTGATCTGGCCCAGTACGTGGGCCGCCCGTCTCCGCTGTACCACGCTGAACGATGGTCCGAGAAAATCGGTGGTGCGCAGATCTGGCTCAAGCGTGAAGATCTCAACCATACCGGTGCCCACAAGGTGAACAACACCATCGGCCAGGCGTTGCTTGCCAAGAAGAGCGGCAAGCCGCGTGTCATCGCCGAGACTGGTGCTGGCCAGCATGGCGTGGCTACCGCTACCGTGGCTGCGCGACTAGGTCTCAAGTGCGAGATCTACATGGGGGCCGAGGACGTCGAGCGTCAAAAGCTCAACGTCTACCGCATGCGGTTGCTGGGGGCCGAGGTGCATCCTGTCGAGTCCGGGTCGCGAACCCTCAAGGACGCCATGAACGAGGCGCTGCGCGACTGGGTAACCAATGTCGACGATACCTTCTATATCATCGGTACCGTGGCTGGGCCGCATCCCTATCCCGCCATGGTGCGCGATTTCACTGCGGTGATCGGTCGTGAGGCGCGCGAGCAGAGCCTGGCACAGATAGGTCGCCTGCCCGATGCCCTGGTGGCTTGCGTAGGGGGCGGCTCCAACGCCATCGGCCTCTTCTATCCATTCCTCGAGGATGAAGAAGTGGCCATGGTAGGCGTCGAGGCCGGGGGAGACGGTGTCGAAACTGGGCGTCATGCCGCACCGTTGACTGCCAATGCGCCCAGCGGGGTGCTGCATGGCAATCGGACTTATCTGATGTCCGACGCGAGTGGCCAAGTATCGGATACGCACTCGATCTCCGCCGGTCTCGACTATCCTGGCGTTGGCCCCGAGCATGCACTGTGGAAGGATGTCGGTCGTGTCGGCTATGTGGCCGCCAACGACGATGCGGTGCTCGAGGCGTTTCGCGAGTTGACCCGCATCGAAGGCATCATGCCCGCCCTGGAATCGGCTCATGCACTGGCTCATGCCAAGGTGATGGCGGCCTCCATGCGCCCCGACCAGCACATCGTCGTCAATCTTTCCGGGCGCGGTGATAAGGACATTCACACGGTGGCCAAGCTCGACGGTCTGGAATTTTGAGCATGACTATGAATCGTATCGATCAACGTTTTGCGGCACTCAAGGCCCAGTCGCGCCGTGCCTTGATTCCATATATCACCGCCGGTGATCCTGCGCCGCAGTATACCGTCGGCTTCATGCATGCCTGCGTCGAGGCAGGCGCCGATGTGTTGGAACTGGGCGTGCCATTTTCCGATCCCATGGCCGATGGGCCAGTGATCCAGAAAGCTTGCGAGCGCGCGCTCAAGCACGGGACGCGTCTGACCGACGTGCTCGACATGGTCGCGTCGTTTCGCGAGTCTGACCAGACGACACCGGTGGTGTTGATGGGATATCTCAATCCCGTCGAGCGCATGGGCTACGAAACGTTCGTCCGGCGTGCGCAAGAGGCGGGCGTCGACGGCGTGTTGATGGTCGACATGCCGCCTGAAGAAGCGACGGCGGTGGCGCCACTGTTCGCCGAGCACGGTCTACAGTCGATCTTTCTGCTGGCCCCTACCACCTCGCCTGCCCGGGCCGCTACAATATGTGCGCACGGCGAGGGTTATTTGTACTATGTATCACTCAAGGGTGTGACTGGCGCCGCATCGCTGGATGTCGAGGCCGTGGCGCGGCAGTTAGCGCCGCTACGCGAGATGACCGATTTGCCGTTATGTGTCGGCTTCGGCATTCGCGATGGCGAGACCGCTGCGGCGGTCGGCCAAGTAGCCGATGGTGTCATCGTCGGCAGTGCGCTGGTGTCGCGTATCGCCGATAACGCCGAACGTCCCGAGGCCATACCGGCGGCGCTCAAGGCTGTACTTGGCGACATGCGTGATGCGCTGGATCGCTGAGGTGGTCATGCTACCCCCTATTATTCGCTGTATCGGGCCACGGACGTGGCTCGATGCGTCAGACAAGCAACACGGAAGCGTCTCAGAACCATGAGCTGGCTAGACAAAATTGTGCCGTCGATGAGCCGTATCCAGCGAACCGATCGCCGGAAAAGCGTGCCGGATGGCCTGTGGCGTAAGTGCCCCAACTGCGAGGCGGTGCTCTATCTTCCCGAGTTGGAGCGCCATCAGAGCGTGTGCCCCAAGTGCGATCATCATCTGCGCCTGACGGCACGCAAACGACTCAACTGGTTCCTGGATACGGAAGGTCGCGAGGAGATCGCCGCCGACCTACAGCCTAGCGATCGACTCAAGTTTCGCGACTCCAAGAAGTACAAGGATCGCTTGGCGGCGGCCCAGAAATCGACGGACGAAAACGATGCCTTGATCGCCATGCGCGGCAAGCTCGATGGCTTACCGGTGGTCGCGGTGGCGTTCGAATTCAGCTTCATGGGCGGTTCCATGGGGGCTGTGGTAGGCGAGAAATTCGTGCGTGCCGCGACTCAGGCGCTGGAAGAAGGCGTACCGCTGGTCTGCTTCGCCGCATCCGGCGGTGCCCGCATGCAGGAAGCGCTTTTTTCGCTGATGCAGATGGCCAAGACATCCGCAGCCTTGGAAAAGCTCAAGCAGGCGGGCGTGCCCTATATATCGGTATTGACCGACCCTGTCTTCGGCGGGGTGTCCGCGTCGTTGGCGATGCTGGGCGATCTTAATATCGCCGAGCCCAATGCCTTGATCGGGTTCGCTGGGCCGCGCGTCATCGAGCAGACCGTGCGTGAGCAATTACCGGAAGGCTTCCAGCGCAGCGAGTTCTTGCTCGAGCATGGCACCGTGGACATGATCGTGCACCGTCATGATATGCGTGAGCGTGTGGGCGGTGTCATGCGCAAGCTGACGCATCAGTCGCGTCTCGGCCAGGAGAGTGAGGCTGACGAAGCGCCGACCCAGAGCACACTGGACGAGTTTTCCCAGGCCGATCACTGAATGGCTGACAAGACCACTCTGGAGGCTTGGCTGGCGCATCTCGAGCGCCAGCATCCCGTTGCCATCGATCTGGGGCTCGAACGGGTCACTGCGGTCGCCGCACGCCTAGGGCTCAACACCAGGGCGCTGGCGGGGCGTGTCGTCACCGTGGCCGGCACCAACGGCAAGGGCTCGACCGTGGCCATGCTCGATGCGCTGGCGCGCGAGCATGGCTGGAGTAGTGCTGCTTATACGTCACCGCACCTACAGCGTTACAACGAACGCCTGTGCTTCGATGGCCAAGAGGTCGATGATGCCGCTTTGGTCGAGGCCTTCGAGGCTGTCGAAGCGGCCCGCCTTGCAGATGAAGAGATTAGCCTTACTTACTTTGAAGTCGGCACATTGGCTGCCTTGTGGTTGATTATGCGCCAACAACCCGATGTTGCGTTGCTTGAAGTGGGGCTGGGGGGTCGGTTGGACGCGGTCAACGTCATCGACTCGGACGTGGCGGTGGTCACCACCGTAGCTCAAGATCATGCCGCCTTTCTGGGCACGCATCTCGAGACCATCGGTCAGGAAAAGGCCGGCGTCATGCGTCCAGGTCGCCCGGCGGTGCTGGGTAGTACCGCCTTGCCGGCGAGTGTGCGCCAGCATGCCGAGAGCCTGGCGGCGCCGGTATTCGCGCTTGGCGAGCGTTTCGACTGGCAAGCCACAGCCGATGGCTGGCAGTGGCAGGGCGAAACCATCACTGGCGAGGCCCTGACTCTGAATGCGCTCCCCGATCCCTACCTGCCATTGGACAATGCCGCGACGGCATTGCAGGCACTGACGTTGGCGGGGATTTCCCTGGAGGGATCGGCGTGCCAGCGGGCATTTGGTCGAGCCGTACTGCCCGGGCGGCTGCAATGGCAGGGCCCCTGGTGTCTAGATGTCGGTCATAACCCGCATGCCGCCGCCTATGTTGCTAGCTCCTTGGCACAGCGTCCGGCGCGCGGGCGACGTCTTTGTCTGCTGGGCATGCTGGCGGACAAGGATGCCAAGGGTGTGATCGAGGCGCTGGCGCCTCAGATCGATGCCTGGGTCCCGGTATCGTTGAGCGGTGATCGCGCGCGCGATGCTGAGCAGTTGGCCGCCTTTTTGGCGACGTGCGACGCTCAGGTGTTGCATTGCGCCGCGTCGCCGGACGCTGGCGTACGCTGGTTGCACACCAACATGGACAATGGCGACGAGGTGCTGGTCTGCGGCTCGTTCTGGACCGTCGCTGAGGCTTCGACCACCCTTGAATCACTCGGGGTCGTGGCGAGCCCAAGGAGTGTGTCATGAAATATGGAATTCGTGAGCGGGTCAGTGGCGCGATCATCCTCGTCGCGTTGGCAGTGATTTTCCTACCTATGTTGCTCGATGAGCCGACTCCGCGGAGCGAGCGCCCCGAGCCGGTACTTACCATCGAGCAGCCGATTTCCGTTGATCAGCGTGATGTCGACTCTCCCGAGCCGCCTGCCAATCTTGAAGAAGACGCGGACAATGACAGGGTCGTCGAGCCAGCGACCGAGGCCCAGCTTGGTCAATCCGACGCCGATGCTGCTTCGCAGCCAGCGTCTTCGCAGCCAGCGGGTTCCGATGACGGCGCGGCATCCGATGAAGCGGATTCCGTGAACGACGATCCTATTGCCGCCATCGCTGAGCAGTCGGCATCGTCGGAAGCGCAAGGGGACACTGGTGAGTCGCCAACGACATCCGAGGTGCAAGACGGCTGGGCAGTGCAGGTTGGTAGCTTCGGGCAACCGGACAATGCCAAACGGCTCGTCGAAAAGCTCTCGTCACAAGGGTTCGATGCCTATCAGCGTCCGCGCGACAATGATCTGACCACGGTGTACGTCGGTCCGTTTGGGACCTCCGATGAAGGTGAGCGCGTGCGCACCGAACTCAAGGAAGATGCCAATATCCAGGGGCTCTTGATTCGCGTGCGGGAGGAGTGATGACGCTGACCTGGCTCGATTGGGCCTTCCTGGCGGTATTGACCGTCTCCATGCTGGCCGGTTTCATGCGGGGGCTGGTGCGCGAAGCCTTGGGACTAGCGGCCTGGGTGGCGGCATTGTTGGGCGCGCGGATGTTCGCCCCGGCGGTAGCCGAAATGATGGCGCCCTATATCGATCATCCCGAGATTCGCCTGGTGCTGGGCTTCGTGCTGGTCATTTTCGTCATCGTCATGCTCTGCGGATTTTTGATCCGTATGATCAACGCCGCTATCGAGTGGGTCGGCATGGGATTTTTCAACCGTGTCGCCGGCGCGACGTTCGGTGCTGCTCGAGGCGCGTTGATTCTGGTGCTGGCGACGGTCATCTTGACATTGACGCCGCTATCGGGGATCGCCGCATGGCAGAATGCGCAATTGCGCCCGGCCTTCGAGCAATTGCGCGATTGGTCGGTGGACCGCCTGGAGGCGTGGGAAATCGACACCTCAGGTGCCGAACGTGCCTTGCGCGACACGGGCCGCGAGGCGGCCGAACAAGCGCTGGAAACGCCGCCCGAGGCACCTGCATCGAACGCACCAGCGGATAAGACGGCGCCCTGAAGGCGCCTTTATGCATGACAGGCTTTAACCGCGAACGGCATTCATCGCATGCCGTTCGCTACTCTCAAGGCAAGCGAGGAAAGGCACAATGTGCGGTATCGTGGGCCTCATGGCCAACCAGGCGGTCAATCAGTCGCTGTATGACGCGCTGACAGTGCTCCAACACCGTGGCCAGGATGCCGCCGGGATGATGACATGGCATGAGGGACGCTTCCTGCTGCGCAAGAGCAATGGCCTGGTGCGTGATGTGTTTCATACGCGCCACATGACGCGTCTGCGCGGCAATATGGGGATTGGACATATTCGTTACCCGACGGCCGGCTCGTCGAGCGAAGCTGAATCGCAGCCATTTTATGTCAACTCGCCTTATGGTATCTCGCTGGCGCACAACGGCAATCTGACCAATTCCGAACAGCTCAAGCGCGAGTTGTTCTTTTCCGATCTGCGCCACATCAATACCAGCTCCGATTCCGAAGTCCTGCTCAATGTGTTCGCGCACGAGCTGGGCAAGCAAGGGCACGACCTTTCCCCAGATGACATCTTCGATGCCGTTCGTCGCGTCCATCGCCGTTGTCAGGGCGGTTATGCTGCGGTTGCGTTCATCAATGGCTTTGGCATGGTCGCGTTCCGTGACCCGCACGGGATTCGCCCGGTGGTCTATGGCACCCGCGACAGCGACGATGGCCAGGACGTGATGATCGCCTCTGAGTCGGTGGCGCTGGATGTCGGCGGCTTCGAGCTGTGTCGCGATCTGGCGCCCGGTGAGGCGATCTTCATCGAGACCGAGGGCAATCGGGTGCATACCCAGCAGTGTGCCGACCGCCCACAGTTGACGCCGTGCATCTTCGAGCACGTCTACCTGGCGCGTCCCGATTCGATCCTCGATGGCGCCTATGTCTACGGCACGCGCATGGAGATGGGGCGCAAGCTGGGCGATCGTATCCAGCGTGACTGGCCGGAGCATGACATCGACGTGGTGATTCCGATCCCCGATACCTCGCGTACCTCGGCGCTGGAGATGGCTCAGCATCTGGGTGTGACTTACCGCGAAGGCTTTATGAAGAATCGCTATATCGGGCGGACCTTCATCATGCCCGGGCAAACGCAGCGCAAGAAATCGGTACGGCAGAAGCTCAATGCCATCGATGTCGAGTTCGCCGGCAAGAACGTACTGCTGGTCGACGATTCCATCGTGCGCGGTACCACGTGTAAGCAGATCATCCAGATGGCTCGCGAGGCTGGTGCGCGCAAGGTCTATTTCGCCTCCGCCGCGCCGCCGGTTCGCTATCCCAACGTATACGGCATCGATATGCCGGTGGCATCGGAACTGATCGCGCATGGGCGTAGCGAAGAGGAAGTCGGCGAACTGATCGGCGCTGATCGCATCATTTATCAGAAACTCGAGGACCTCAAGGCGGCCTGTCGCGACGTCAATCCCTCGCTTGAGGAGTTCGACTGCTCGGTTTTCGATGGTGAGTATGTGACCGGCGATATCGATGCTGCCTATCTGGCCGACCTCGAGGCCGCGCGTAGTGATATGGCCAAGCGCCAGGAGAACTCAGTGCACGCTGTGGTCGACCTGCATAACGATGTCGAAGAAGAAGACTGAGGAGGTGAGACATGCATGACGGTCATGACGACGCCTTCGCGCTCGACACGCTGGCGATCCGTGCCGGCCACGACCGCACGCACGAGCAGGAACATGGCGAGCCGATCTTCACCACGTCGAGCTTCGTCTATGGCAGTGCCGCCGAAGCGGCACGCAAGTTCTCCGGCGAAGAGCCGGGTAACATCTATTCGCGTTTCACCAATCCCACGGTGCGCACCTTCGAGCAACGCCTGGCGGCGCTCGAGGGGGGCGAGCAGTGCGTGGCTACCAGCTCGGGCATGGCGGCGATCCTCGCCACGGCGCTGGCGTTCCTGCAAGCCGGTGACGAAATCGTCGCCTCGCGTTCGTTGTTTGGTTCCACGGTCAGCCTGTTCGACAAGTATCTCGGTAAGCTAGGCATCGTGACCCGCTACGTGGAACTGGGCGATTTGGACGCCTGGCAGGACGCGATCACTCCGAAGACGCGCTTGCTGTTTGCCGAGACACCCTCCAATCCGCTTTCCGAGGTGGTGGATATCACCGCCTTGGCTGATTTGGCGCATCGCCATGACGCTTGGCTCGCCATCGACAACTGCTTTTTGACCCCAGCGTTGCAGCGTCCCCTCGATTTGGGCGCCGATCTGGTGATTCATTCGGCGACCAAGTATCTGGACGGCCAGGGACGTGCCATCGGCGGTGCTGTGGTGGGGCCCGAGGAGATGCTCAAGGAACTGGTGGGCGTCGTACGCACTTGTGGCCCCTGCATGAGCCCCTTCAATGCGTGGATCTTCCTCAAGGGGCTGGAAACGCTGGGACTGCGCATGAAGGCGCATTGCGAGAATACCCTGGCCCTGGCGCAGTGGCTGGAGGCGCAGCCGGAAATCGCCCGGGTGCATTACAGTGGCCTAGAAAGCCATCCGCAGCATACGCTGGCCAAGCAGCAGCAACACGGCTTCGGTGCCGTGCTAGGCGTGGAAGTAAAAGGTGGCCGTGACGGTGCCTGGGCGCTGATCGATCATTCACGCCTGATGTCGATCACCGGCAACTTGGGAGATGTGAAAACCACTGTCACGCACCCGGCGACGACGACGCATGCGCGCTTGAGCGACGAGCAGAAGGCTGCCGCGGGGATCAGTGAAGGCTTGGTGCGCATCGCCGTGGGGTTGGAAGCGCTGGATGATCTCAAGCGCGATATCCGTCGCGGGCTCGACACGCTTGGTTGAGTCGTATCCCAGCCTGTCGGTGCGCTCGGCATGTCGTTCGAATGACGCCTCGCCCCTCCTGGGGGCGAGGCGTTTTTTCATGGGGCGTTCTTCATGGAGAACGGTCGGGTTCCAGGCTATCGACGATGTGCCGGTAGCTATTGAACCGCGAGGCGAGAATGTCGCCGCGTTCCACGGCCTCACGCAAGGCGCATCCCGGTTCCTGGCGGTGGTGACAATCGCGGAACTTGCAAAGGCCGAGATACGGTTGGAATTCGATGAAGCCGCGCGCTACCTCGTGCTCCTCGAGATGGCCCAGGCCGAATTCGCGAATGCCCGGCGAGTCGATCAGTTCACCGCCCGCCGGCAGGTGATAGAGCGTGGCCGTGGTGGTGGTGTGCGTGCCCTTGCGCGAGTCCACCGAGAGCGCGCCGACCCGCAGTTGCCTATCGGGCAGCAGGCGGTCGATCAAGGATGACTTGCCAACCCCGCTTTGGCCCACGAACACCGAGGTACGCTCGGTAAGGCCGGCATGCAGGGCATCGAGCCCGTTTTCACGCTGGGTAGAGGCGCTGACCACGTGGTATCCCAGCTCGCGATAGCGCGCCAGTAAAGTACGCAACTCACCGCCCTCGTCGGGTAGCAGGTCGGTCTTGTTGAGCACCAGCACGGGCGTGATGCCGGTCGCCTCGGCGGCGACGAGATAGCGGTCGATGAGATTGGGATGGGGCGCGGGCTCCACGGCGAACACGATCAGAATCTGTGCGATGTTGGCGGCCACGGGCTTGAGCTGGCCGCGCGCGTCGGGACGTTCGAGCACACTGCGGCGCGGCTGGCGCGCCACGACCACACCACTGCCGTCGCTTGCCGTACGCCATACCACGTCATCGCCGGTGACCAGGCCCTCGAGATTGGCGCGCAGATGGCAACGGTGGCGTTGGAGGTCGCCGTGTTCATCCTCGGCCTCCACCTCCAGAGTGCGTCCGAAATGCGCGGTGACACGTCCCAGACGTTCGGGGCCGTAATCGCCGGCCTCGAGCGCGGTATCGTCGCGCTGGGTGCGGCGTTCGGCACGTTCGGCGCGCTGGGCTTGAATCTTTTCGACCCGCCAACGTTGCTGGCGGCTGAGTTTGCGTTTGCTCATGCGCTCTCGGGACAGGGTACAATGGCCGCCATTGTAGCGTTCATTGCGCCATGCTGTCCCTAGGCCTGTACCTAGACAATGGCGCCCCGATGGAGACCCCCATGGCAAGTGACACTCCGCAAGCCCCACGTAACGACCTGCTGATCTGGATCGACCTGGAAATGACCGGGCTCGACCCTCAGCGCGAGCGCATCATCGAGGTGGCCACCCTGGTCACCGACAACGATCTGAACCTGATCGCCGAAGGGCCGGTGCTGGCGGTGCATCAGCCGGATGCGTTACTCGAGGCGATGGACGAGTGGAATACCCGCACGCATGGTGCCTCGGGGCTGACGCAACGCGTCCGCGAGAGTCGCATCGATACCGCCGAAGCCGAGCGCCAGACGCTGGCGTTTCTCAAGACATATGTGACGCCGCACAGCTCGCCGATGTGCGGCAATAGCGTGCATCAGGATCGTCGTTTCATGCTGCGGGAAATGCCCGAACTGGCCGAATTCTTTCACTATCGCAATCTCGATGTCTCGACGCTCAAGGAGCTGGCCAAGCGCTGGAACCCGCAGGCTCTGGCGGGCTTCGAGAAGCGCAATACGCACCAGGCGTTGGACGACATTCGCGAGTCGCTGGCCGAGCTGGCGCATTATCGCAAGACATTTCTGCGCGTCTAGGCGGCCTGGGGCGGCTAAAGGCCTAGGCGCTGACATGACTGACGATCAACTGCTCACGTTTGTGGCGTTGTTGCTCGAGCCCCCAGCGCACGTGTTCGCGGACTAGGTCCGAGGGGTAGGCCAGGCGCGCACGTAAGGCGCCTTCGACGCGTTCGCTCCAAGGCGCATTGCCCAGGCCGATGGCCAGGTTGCGCAGCCAGCGCTCGTAACCGATGCGACGAATCGCGCTGCCTTCGGTGCGCATCAGGAACTCTTCCTCGCTCCAGGCGAACAGGCGGATGAGCGAGGCGCGGTCGAGGTCGTGGCGCGGCGCGAAATCTTCTTCCTGCGACGCACGCGTGAAGCGGGTAAAAGGACACACCAGTTGGCAATCGTCGCAGCCGTATACCCGGTTACCCATCGCCTTGCGATATTCTTCCGGGATCGAACCAGCGAGTTCGATGGTCAGATACGAGATGCAGCGCCGCGAGTCGATGACCTTATCGTCGACAATGGCACCTGTCGGACAAGCCGTCTGACAGCTTGAGCACTTACCGCAATGCTCGCTCTCGAAGGGCGCGTCTACCGGTAGCGGCAGATCGGTGTAAAGTTCGCCGAGGAAGAACAGCGAACCGGCCTGAGGGTTGAGCAGCATGGCATTCTTGCCGAACCAGCCGAGGCCGGCTTTCTGCGCCAGGGCACGCTCCATGACCGGGGCCGAGTCGACGAAGGCACGGTAGCCGTAAGCGCCGACTTCGTCCTCGATGCGCTTGGCCAGGGTGGCGAGGCGCTTGCGAATCAGCTTGTGGTAATCGCGTCCGAGCGCATAGCGTGAAACGTAGGCGCGCTCGGGTTGTCCGAGCACCTTGGTGGTTTCCACCTCGGGGGGCAGGTAGTCCATGCGCACACTGATGACGCGCAAGGTACCGGGTATGAGTTCCTCGGGTCGCGTGCGCTTGTGGCCATGTTTGGCCATGAAGTGCATTTCGCCGTGGTAGCCGGCCGCGAGCCAGCGCTCGAGATAGCGCTCATGCGCTTCGAGATCGGTGTCGGTGATGCCAACCTGCTGGAAGCCGAGTTCGCGTCCCCACGTATGGATGCGATCGGCCAGCGAGGCGTAATCGATGGGCGAGGATGAGGACATGACGAGACCCCCGTGAAGCGAGGGCGCCACCCTAGCGCAATCGTCACGTGGAATAAATGCTTATCGTCGGCGAGCAGGAGAAAGGAGACAGTCATGACAACGACATGCAGAGTGCCGCATCCCTTGTATGGTGCTGATCAGGTCCAGGCGCTGGATCGGCGACTCATGGCTGAGGGAATGGCAGGGTTCGAATTGATGCAGCGCGCCGCGCAGGCGGCCTATAAGGCCCTTCGCTCGCGCTGGCCGGAAGCGCATCGTTTGAGCATCTTGTGTGGCGGTGGCAATAACGCCGGCGATGGCTATGTGATGGCGGCATTGGCGGCGGGCGATGGCCTCGATGTGCAGCTTGTCGCTTTGCGCGACCCCGCGACGCTGAGCGGCGACGCGGCGCGGGCTTACGAAATGGCCTGGCAGGCGGGGCTGGATGTAATCGAATGGCGACCCGAGACGGTGATCAACGGCGATGTTGTGATCGACGCGCTGTTGGGGACCGGCGCGACGGGGGAGGTGCGCGAACCGCTGCGTAGTGCCATCGAGACGCTCAATGCGACGCCGCGTCCGGTGCTGGCGGTGGATGTGCCTTCGGGGCTTTCGGCACAGACTGGGAGTATCGGCGGTGTGGCAGTAAAAGCCAGCCTGACCGTCACTTTCATCGTCGATAAATTTGGCTTGCATACCGGCGCTAGTGCGGATCATGTCGGCGAGCTGCGTGTCGAAACGCTTGGAGTGACACCTCATGGACATGATGATCTCGTGCCACTGGGCGAGCTGCAGGCGGCCGACATGCTGCAACAGGCCTTCCCTCCTCGGTCACGGGGGAGCCACAAGGGTGACTTCGGGCATGTGTTAGTGATCGGCGGTGCTCCCGGTTTCGGAGGCGCGGCGTTGATGGCCAGCGAGGCCGCGCTGCGTAGCGGAGCGGGAAAGGTCAGTTTGGCTACTGATGACGCGCATGTGTCGGCAAGCTTGGTGCGCAGCCCGGAGGTCATGGCGCGCGGAGTGGGAAAGGCCGAGGATCTCCTCGCGCTGTTCGATCAAGCCAATGCCCTGGTGGTCGGCCCGGGGCTTGGACGTCAGGCCTGGGGGCACGCCCTGTGGCAAGCGGCGCTCGCCGCAGGGTTGCCCAGCGTTCTCGACGCCGATGCGCTCAACTGGCTGTCCGAAGAAGCGACCAACCGCCGTGATGACTGGGTGCTGACCCCGCATCCCGGTGAAGCCGCGCGTTTGCTGGGTGTGTCCGGCGCCGAGATTCAGGCCGACCGGCGCGCGGCGGCACTGGCGTTGCATGAGCGCTATGGGGGCAGTGTGGTGCTCAAGGGGGCGGGTACCCTGGTCGCCGACGCGAACGGCGTCACCGTGTGTCCGTACGGCAATCCCGGCATGGCGAGCGGCGGGATGGGGGATGTGCTCTCCGGGATCGTCGGGGCGTTGTTGGCACAGGGCCAAACGCCGGGCGAAGCAGCGCGGCATGGTGTTCTGCTGCATGCCTTGGCCGGTGATGCGGCGGCGCAAGATGGGGGCGAGCGTGGTCTGGTAGCCACGGATCTGGCATCCTATGTGCGCGCGATTGGCAACCCACGTCCCCTTTGATGCCATGCGCTAACGCGAGATACCACGATAGATGCAACGCTTTCTACCCAACGAAGCCGCCCATGTCGCTTTCGGTGAAGCGCTGGGGCGTGCCCTGGATGGCCACGGCCAAGTTCACCTGGAAGGTGAGCTGGGGGCCGGCAAAACGACGCTGACGCGCGGCATCTTGCATGCTTATGGCCATAAGGGAGCCGTCAAGAGCCCCACTTATACACTTGTGGAGCCGTACATGCTGGATGGGCGCAGTCTCTATCATTTCGATCTCTACCGATTGGGCGATCCCGAAGAACTCGAGTTCATGGGCGCACGCGATATGCTCGGCGAGGACGGCTTGAGCCTCATCGAATGGCCTTCCCGAGGTGCTGGATGGCTGCCCCAGGCCGATCTCGTGGTACATCTGGCCTTGGAAGGCGAGGGCCGCCAAGTGACGCTCGAAGGACTCAGTCCGCACGGCCAGGCAGTGATCGCTGCACTGCACGCCACTCGTCAGGACAAGGAAAACGACGCTTGATGCCGTTTCATGAAAAGCCCTGGCAGACGCGATGCCATGTGAATGCCGTCCGGCAACTCATCAGCCTTGTCGTGCTGATGGTGTTTGCGATATGTCATGTGGCGCCTGCACAGGCCGCCGACGTTGACGTCGACAATATCCGTCTTTGGGCAGCGCCTGATCATGTGCGCGTGGTATTCGATTTGTCCGACGAGGTGGATAGTTCCGTGTTCAAGCTCGACGACCCGCGCCGACTGGTCGTCGATTTGAAGGATACGCAACTGGCCTTCGACCCGGACGGGGTTGATCCGGAAGATAGTGCGATAGAGGCATTGCGCACGGGGAGGCGCAATGGCGATGACTTACGTGTGGTCTTCGACCTCAATCGGAAGATAGAGCCCCACCACTTCTTGTTGCCGCCCACCGATCAGTACGGCTACCGTCTCGTGGTCGATCTCGACTACCCGGGCGAGGGCGCGCTAGATGAGCCCGTCGATCCCATCGCGGCTATGATTCGCGATCAGGAAATGGATGCTGAGCGGGAGCTGAGGCAGGCCGAGGCCGAAGGGGCGTCGCCAAGCGCGGCGTTGGCCAAGCGCGACAGCCAGGCGAAACCCCACCCCAAGCGCGATATCATCGTTGCCGTCGACCCTGGTCACGGGGGCGAAGATCCGGGAGCGATCGGACCTAGCGGTACGTATGAAAAGGACGTCGTATTGGCCATTGCACGCAAGGTCAAGGCATATATTAGTGCCACCTCGGGGTTCAAGGCCTTCCTGACGCGAGATAGTGATTACTACGTGGGCCTGCGCAAAAGGACATTGCTGGCACGCGAGCAGAAAGCCGATTTCTTCGTCTCGGTGCATGCCGATGCGGTCAAGAGCCGGGGGCCCACCGGTAGCTCCGTCTATGCGCTGTCCAAGAACGGGGCTACCTCGGAGAGCGCGCGTTGGCTGGCCGAGTCGGAAAACCGTTCCGACCTGATTGGTGGTGTCGATGGCAACCTCGACCTATCCGACAAGGACGAGGTGCTGCGTGGTGTCTTGCTTGACCTGACCATGACCGCGACGATGAATGAGTCGCTAAGCACAGGTGGTCAGGTTCTCGATAAATTGGGGCGTATCAACCGTCTGCACCGCTCTCAGGTCGAGCAGGCGGGTTTTGTGGTGCTCAAGTCGCCGGATATCCCATCGTTGCTGATCGAAACCGGGTTTATCTCCAATCCTGGTGAAGAAAAGAAACTGCGCTCGTCGGCGTTTCAAGAGAAGATTGCGGATGCCATCGGTGATGGCATCATCGCACATTTTCGTCGCCATCCACCGCCTAGCAGCCTGTTGGCCTGGCAACGTGACCAAGGGCGTGGCGAAGGGCCCGACGAATATCGTGTGCAAAAGGGCGATACCTTGTCTCAGGTGGCGGCGCGTCATGACGTGACGATGCTGGCTCTCAAGCAGGCCAACGATCTTAGTGGCGATATCCTGCGCGTGGGCCAGGTGCTGAAGATCCCTCATTCGTGAGCGTGGACATGACGTGAGCCCTATGCGCGAGGCACAATGGCGGCTATGACTGAATCTCGACGCATTCATATCCTTGATCCTCGGCTCGCCAACCAGATCGCGGCCGGTGAGGTCGTCGAACGACCGGCTTCGGTATTGAAGGAGCTGGCCGAGAACGCCATCGATGCTGGCAGCCAACGCATTGAAATCGATCTTGAGGCCGGTGGCGCCCGCTTGATTCGCGTGCGTGACGATGGGCGAGGTATCGCCGAAGACGATCTGCCGCTGGCACTGTCACGGCATGCCACTAGCAAGATCGCCTCGCTGGACGATCTCGAAGGCGTAGACAGCCTCGGTTTTCGCGGCGAAGCGCTGGCCTCGATCAGTTCGGTCTCGCGGCTCGAACTGGTTTCAAATACCCAGGATGAGCCAAGCGAAGGCTGGCGTGTGGTCGCCGAAGGGCGTCAGATGGAGCCGCGTATGAGCCCCGCACCACATCCGCGTGGCAGCTCGGTCGTGGTTCGCGACCTATTCTTCAATACCCCGGCGCGACGCAAGTTCCTGCGTACCGAGAAGACCGAATTCGGCCATGTCGAAGAGACGTTTCGGCGGCTGGTGCTGTCGCGCTACGACATCGCTTGGGTGCTGCGCCACAATCAAAAGGTCGTGCATCAACTGCGAGCGGGCGATGAGCCGGCGGCGATGGAACGGCGTGTCGGCGCGCTGCTGGGGCGCAAGTTCCTCGAGAATGCCCTGCATGTGGATATCGAAGCGACCGGTTTGCGTCTGTGGGGCTGGGTCGGGCTGCCGACGCATTCCCGGGCGCAGGCGGATCAGCAGTATTTCTTCGTCAATGGCCGCGTCGTACGTGACCGCTTGGTCGCCCATGCTGTGCGTCAAGCCTATCGCGATGTGCTGTTTCACGGTCGTCACCCGGTTTTTGTGCTCTACCTGGAGCTCGATCCGCACGTCGTCGATGTCAACGTGCATCCCACCAAGCATGAAGTCCGCTTTCGCGATGGGCGCCTGGTGCATGACTTCCTGTTCTCGAGCCTTCACCGTGCGCTGGCCGATGTCCGCCCCAACGAGCCCACCTCGCCAGACGCGGTGCCCGTGAGTGAGGGTGATGAGGTGTCGACACCGGGGGCGTCGACGGCTGCGGCCAATGGGCAACCTCGCTGGCAGCAACAGGGCATGGCGCTCGGCGCCGATCAGGAGCGTCCCGCAGCCCATCGCGTGCGCGAGTTCATGGCCGGTTACCAGGCCCTGCATCCAGAGCATGAAGAACAGCTTCTGACGCCACAGCCGCAACACACTGAGCCCGAGGCGCCGGTGGCACGTGAGCCTGATGCCCAGGTGAGGGCGATGCCCGAGGCCGACGCGACCCAGGCGCCGCCATTAGGCTATGCGGTGGCGCAGTTGCATGGTGTCTATATCCTCTCGCAGACCGCACGCGGGCTAGTCGTGGTCGACATGCATGCTGCGCATGAGCGCATTACCTACGAGCGCATGAAGCAGCAAGTGCATGGTGATGGACAAGCCCTCGGAAGATTGCAGACACAGCCGCTGCTGGTGCCGATGTCGCTGGCGGTCAGCACGCGCGAGGTGGAGACCGCAGAGCGCGAGCGCGAGACCTTCGAGCGCTTGGGGGTCGAGCTGGATGTCGCCGGCCCGGAGACACTACTCGTGCGCCGAGTGCCAGTGCTGCTCGACAATGCCGATGTCGAATCGCTGATTCATGGCATGCTGGGCGATCTTGAGCGTTTCGGGCGGTCGGACAGAGTCGAAGCGCATATCAATGAATTGCTTGCCAGCATGTCGTGCCATGGCAGTGTGCGGGCCAATCGCCGACTGACAGTACCCGAGATGAATGCTTTGCTGCGTGACATGGAGCGCACCGAGCGTAGCGGGCAGTGCAATCATGGGCGGCCGACTTGGACCGAGATGCCGATGCACGAGCTGGATAAGCTCTTTCTTCGTGGCCAGTAACGCTGGTCATTGACCGTTTTCAGGATTCTCGATGAACGATACGCGGCCACTGGCCATCCTTTTGATGGGCCCGACGGCGGCCGGCAAGACCGATTCGGCCATCGCCTTGCGCGAGCGCCTGGGTGGCGAACTCATCAGTGTCGACTCGGCGATGATTTATCGCGGCATGGACATCGGTACCGCGAAACCTTCGGCGGAAGAGTTGGCGCGTGCGCCACATCGTCTGATCGACATTCGCGACCCTGCCGACACGTACTCCGCTGCTGAGTTCCGCGAAGACGCCCTGGCCGAGATGCGCGACATCTCGTCGCAGGGGCGTATCCCCATACTCGTGGGTGGCACCATGATGTATATCAAGCGTTTGATCGATGGCGTAGCGGAGTTGCCTGCCGGAGATTCCGCGCTGCGCGAAGAACTCGCTCTTAGAGCCCGGCGTGAGGGGCTCGAGGCATTGCATGAAGAGCTTTCACGGGTTGACCCGGTCGCCGCGAGGACTATCCATCCGCACAATCGGCAGCGCCTGATGCGAGCGCTTGAAGTGTATCGTCTCACTGGCCGGGCATTAGGTGAGCTTTGGGCCGAACAGCCACGTGAAACCTTTCCGTGGCGTCTCGTGTCCATAGCGCTGGCGCCTACCGAACGCCGGGTACTGCATGAACGTATCGCGCAGCGCTTCGACGGCATGTTGGCAGGAGGCTTCCGCGAGGAAGTCGCCGCTCTCAGGGCGCGTGGTGATTTGCATCGTGGGTTTCCTGCGATTCGCTGTGTCGGCTATCGTCAGATGTGGGAGCATTTGGATGGCGAGACCGATGAGGCCACGATGCGCGAGCGAGGCATGGCGGCGACGCGGCAGCTCGCCAAGCGTCAGTTGACCTGGCTGCGCAATTGGCAAGGCGTGCAGTGGGTCGATAGCGAGGCGAGCGATATGCACGAGCAGGTATTGAAAATCGTGCGCGGAAGCGGCACTTAGCGTAAGATGACCGGTCACGACAACGCCTGGCGAGAAGCGCCGCGAACGACGGTGGCGACGCGAATGGCGGCTGTGACCCTTCGAAAACGACCATAAACCACAGCGAGAAGTTAGGGAGAGCAAAATGTCCAAAGGACAGTCCCTTCAAGATCCGTACTTGAACATTCTGCGCAAGGAGCGCATTCCGGTCTCCATCTTTTTGGTGAACGGTATTAAATTGCAGGGACAGGTCGAGTCTTTCGATCAATTTGTCATCCTGCTGCGCAATACCGTCAGCCAGATGGTGTACAAGCACGCCATTTCCACTGTCGTGCCATCCCGCAACGTGCGTCTTCCCGTCCAGGATCCGAATGCCCCGGCGGAAGAAGACGTTTGATCGAGAGGCGCTGATTGTTTTTCGAACGTCCCGACGCCGGTGAAACGGCGGTTCTCGTCCATGTGGATTTCCACGACGAACAGGAACGTGAAGACCCGGGAGAATTCCTGGAGTTGGTGCGTTCCTCGGGTGTGACGCCGACGACCCTCATCGAGGGCAGTCGGCGTCGTCCCGACCCCAAGACATTTATCGGCAGCGGTAAGCTGGAGGAGATTCGCGAGATACGCGAACTTCACGGTGCCGAAGTCGTCATTTTCAATCATGCCTTGTCGCCTTCGCAGGAGCGCAATCTGGAGCGCGCCCTGAAAAGTCGTGTGCTGGATCGCACGGGTTTGATTCTGGATATATTCGCGCAACGCGCGCGTACGCACGAGGGCAAGCTTCAGGTCGAGCTGGCACAACTGGAGTACATGTCGACGCGCCTGGTGCGTGGCTGGACGCACCTAGAGCGCCAGAAAGGCGGGATCGGTTTGCGCGGTCCGGGGGAAACGCAGCTCGAGACCGACCGCCGTTTGTTAGGCGGGCGCATCAAGGCGATTCACAAGCGGTTGGAGAAGGTCCGCACACAGCGCGATCAGAATCGACGTGCGCGGGCGCGTGCCGAGATCCCCAGCGTTTCCCTGGTGGGCTACACCAACGCCGGTAAATCGACGCTGTTCAATGCCTTGACCCATTCAGACGTGTATGCCGCCGACCAGCTGTTCGCTACGCTCGATCCGACGCTGCGGCGTATCGATGTGGAGGATGTCGGGCCGGTCGTCATGGCTGATACCGTGGGCTTCATCCGTCATCTGCCACACAAGCTGGTGGAGGCGTTTCGCGCCACCTTGCAGGAAGCGTCCGAGGCCTCGTTGTTGGTGCATGTCATCGATGCAGCGGACCCGGATCGCGATTTCAACGTGGCGCAGGTCGATACGGTGCTCGAGGAAATCGGTGCCGCCGAGGTGCCGCGACTGTTGGTCATGAACAAGATCGATATATTGGACAGTGCCCCACGTCTTGAGCGTGACGGACACGGGCGTCCGCAGATCGTATGGCTATCGGCGCGTGATGCACGCGGTTTTGAATTGCTGCATCAAGCACTCGGCGAGCTGCTGGCTGAAGAGCTACTCGAAACGAGTTTGACGCTGGAGCCCGATCAGGGAAGATTGCGGGCATCGCTTTATGCGTTGAATGCCGTGCAGCAAGAACAATTTGACGAGCAGGGCCGAATCCTGCTGGATATCCGTCTGCCTAGACGCGATTTCTTTCAGTTGATGGCCCGTCTCGGCGAGAAGGCAGCACATTATTTGCCGCCGGGAGCCCTCGATCGCCCGGAGTGGGAGCGCCCCTGACAGTATCTGTCACTGGTGCCCCTGGCGAGATGCATCGCAATCAATGCAGTGGAGAAAACGTATGGCTTGGAACGAGCCTGGTGGTGGAAATCAGCAGGACCCGTGGAGCGGCGGCGGTCGCCGCGGCAGCGGTAGCGGTGGGGGCAATGGTGGCAACAACCAGGGCCCACCGGATCTCGACGAGGCGCTGAAGAAGTTTCAGGACAAGCTTAGTCGTTTGATGGGCAAGCGCGGCAAGCGTGGTAGCGATGGCAACGGCGGCGGATCGGGCGGCAAGGGGAATCCCTTCATACTGCCGGGTGTGCTAGTGATCATTGTATTGATCATCTGGGCCGGGTCCGGATTCTACGTGGTCGATCAATCTGAACGCGGCGTGGTGCTGCGCTTCGGCAAGTATCACGACACGGTAAGTCCTGGTCTGCATTGGAGCCCGACCTTCGTCGATCAAGTGACGAGGGTGAATGTGACCGAGGTGCGTTCGTTCCGTCAGAATGCTTCCATGCTGACGAGCGATACCAACATCGTGACGGTACGCCTCTCCGCCCAGTATCAAGTCGCCAATCCTCGCGATTATGTACTTAACGTGCGTGATCCTGAGCAGAGCCTGCGCAACGCGCTTGACTCCACGTTACGCCATGTCGTCGGTGCGAGTGGCATGCAGAATGTGCTGACCAGCACTACTGAGGTCAAAGAAGTCAAACAGATCGATGAAGGTGGCAAGGTGCCGGATATGCCGGAAACCGTGGAAGATCCCAGCGAATTGCCGGTGGTCACCATGACGCCGCCGGTCCCGGATTCGTTGCTCAGTGGCCGTGAGGAACTCGGTCCTGAGGTCGCCAAGCGGCTCCAGGAATCTCTGGATGCCTATGGGTTGGGGCTGCGTTTGCAGACCGTCAACCTGGAAAGCACTCAGGCGCCGGAAGAGGTTCAAGATGCCGTGGACGATGTGATTCGCTCACGCGAGGACCGCCAGCGCTCGATCAACGAGGCACGCGCCTACGAGAATGCCCTGCAGCCTCGCACCGAAGGGGAAGCGCAGCGCCTTATCGAGGAGGCCACAGGTTATCGCAATACCGTGGTGTCGGATGCCGAAGGTCAAACGAGCCGCTTCCTGGCCGTATTGGGCGAATACCAGCAGGCACCAGATGTGACTCGCCAACGTCTCTACCTGGATACGGTAAGCGAGGTGTTGGGTAACAACCGCAAGGCATTGATCGATGTTGGTTCTCAGAACAACTCGATGATCTATCTACCGCTCGATCAGCTAGGTAAACCTCGCGCCGGTGGTAGCGGTGTTGACTCACAAGATATACGTGAACTTGAGTCGGTCTCCCAGCAGGTTCAAAACGAACCACTTTCTGGTGGCGATAACGGTAGTGGTCAGCGCCAGTCGAGCGGAATTTCGCGGGAGGGTCGTTAATCATGGTCAACAATCGTGCCTTGGGTATCGTCGCACTGCTGGCCGTGGGGGCCTGGATCGCCAGTTCCAGCTTGTATGTGGTGACGGAGAAGCAGCGTGCCATCAAGTTACGCTTCGGCGAGGTGGTACAGACGGATATCGAACCTGGCTTGCACGTAAAGTGGCCGGTGCTCAACACCGTGCGCTTCTTCGATGCGCGCGTGCAGATGCTGGAAAGCACCGAAAGTCGCTTCCTGACAGCGCGTCGCAATGCCTTGATAGTCGACTCCTACGTCAAGTGGCAGGTCGTCGATCCCAGCCTGTTCTATCAGGCTACACGAGGCGAGGCGTCACGTGCCGAAGACCTCATTGCGCCGCGCGTCGATGAAAGCTTGCGTAATGCCTTCGGTAGTCGCGAAGTGGACAAGATCATCAGCGAAGAACGCAACGAGATGCTCGAGGAGCCCCAGCAACAGCTGGATGAACGACTGCGCGAAGAGGTCGGTGTCGCAATACTGGATATTCGTCTCAAGCGTGTCGAGCTGCCCCAAGAGGTTCAGCAGGCGGTTTTCCAGCGCATGCGCACCGAGCGTAATGCCGAGGCGCGTCAGTATCGCGCCCAGGGGCAGGAGCAGGCCGAGCGTATTCGCGCCCGGGCCGATCGTGAGCGTCAGGTGACGCTGGCGAATGCGCGTAAGAAGGCCGAGACGCTGCGTGGTGAAGGTGATGCCAAATCGGCGGAAATCTACGCCAGCGCTTATAAGCAGGATGAGGACTTCTTTAGTTTCTATCGTTCCCTGCAAGCGTATCGGAACA
Organism: Chromohalobacter beijerinckii; assembly: GCF_023061185.1. Lineage (GTDB taxonomy): Bacteria > Pseudomonadota > Gammaproteobacteria > Pseudomonadales > Halomonadaceae > Chromohalobacter > Chromohalobacter beijerinckii. The sequence goes on along the minus strand of NZ_JAKGAK010000001.1, from coordinate 355,009 downwards.
GCTTCGACAAGGGCGACGATATGCTGTTGTTGAGCCCGGATAGCGAGTTCTTCCGTTATTTCCGGTCGCCGAACGGCGAGGCAAGCAGTAACGACGAATAAGTCACGACCTGGTCTCCGGGGTACCGCGGTCCGGGGTACATCCGGAGGCCAAACGTGATAGACTCTTGACACCGGGCGCCGCCCGGTTTTTTTGTGGCCTGTCAGCGGATATGGATGCCTCTACGGCGATTCGCGACGGGCTCGGTATGCGACCGACATGACGTGTCAGCGTTCGTGTCGTCTCGCCCTCAGCCGACGATGCCAATACGCCACTCATTTCTGGCAGGACCGAAAAATGACCATCGCTGACCGCTGGCTGCTTCCCGACGGCATGGATGAAGTACTTCCGCCTCAGGCGACGCGCATGGAACAACTGCGTCGTGCGTTGCTCGATCTCTATGATCGCTGGGGATATGACTTGGTGATTCCTCCGACGGTCGAGTTTCTCGATTCGCTTTTGACCGGAACGGGGACCGATCTCGATCTGCAGACGTTCAAGCTGACCGACCAGCTCTCCGGACGGATGATGGGCGCCAGCGCAGATGTGACGCCACAGGTAGCGCGTATGGATGCGCATTCATTGAAGCGCAATGGGCCGGCGCGACTTTGCTATTGCACGACCGTGTTGCGTGCCAAGGCCGATCAACACCAGGGAGGGCGCAGCCCGACTCAGGTGGGGGTGGAGCTGTTCGGCCATGCGGGGTTGGACGCGGATATCGAGGTGTTGCGGCTGGCGCTCACGGGGCTGGAAGTCGCCGGGGCGGGCGAAACTCACCTGGCGCTCAGCCATATCGGCATCTATCGTGCCTTGGTGCACGCGGCGGCATTGAATGCGGAAAGCGAGTATGCGCTTTTCGAAGCCATCGAGCGCAAGGCCTTCAACGACGTCGATGCCCTGGTCGCGCGGGATGTGCGTGACCCCGCGTTAGCCGAGATGCTGCAAACGTTGCCGCGTCTATACGGGGGCCAGGAGATGCTTGACCAAGCCCGTGAGGTCTTTGCGGGCGCGCCTCCCGCAGTCACGGCGGCGCTGGATGAACTTCAGGCGTTGTGCCGGGCCGTCACGGCCAATCATCTACAGGCCGAGGTGTATATCGACCTGGCTGAGTTACGCGGGTATCAATATCACACGGGTATGGTATTTGCGGCGTATGTGCCGGGGTACGGTCAGGCTTTGGCCAAGGGAGGGCGCTATGATGATACTGGACGCGCCTTCGGTCGGGCGCGCCCGGCGACGGGATTTTCCATGGATCTCAAGCTGTTGGCCTCGCTGATCGAAAGCGGTCCGCGCGGTGACGCCATCTGGGCGCCTGCCGATGATCGTGCCGCGCTCACCCAGGCCATTGCGCATCTGCGCGCTTCCGGTGAACGCGTCATTCAAGCATTGCCAGGGCAGCGTGTGGGGCCTCGTGAACAGCGTTGTGATCGACAGCTAGTGGAAACCAACGGCGAATGGCGGGTCGAACCGCTCGCGTAAATCGGCGGATCCTTTGATCGAGAGACGAAAGCAATGGGCAAGAACGTAGTCGTACTGGGCACCCAGTGGGGTGACGAAGGCAAGGGCAAGGTCGTCGACCTGCTGACGGAATCCGCCGCCACGGTGGTCCGCTTTCAGGGAGGGCACAACGCCGGTCATACGCTTGTGATCGATGGCGAGAAAACCGTCCTGCACCTGATTCCCTCTGGGGTGCTGCGTGCCGATAAAACCTGCGTGATCGGCAATGGCGTGGTGCTCTCGCCGGAAGCACTGATGGAAGAAATTCGCGAGCTGGAAGCGAAAGACGTGCCCGTGCGTGAACGGCTTCGCTTATCCCCGGCCTGTCCTCTGATTCTGCCGTATCACGTGCGCCTCGATCAGGCGCGCGAAAAGGCGCGTGGCATTGCCAAGATAGGCACGACCGGTCGAGGGATCGGGCCGGCATACGAGGACAAGGTCGCGCGGCGTGGGCTGCGTCTCGGCGATATTCTGCATCGCGAGCGTTTCGCATCGAAGCTGGGCGAAGTGCTCGACTATCACAACTTTGTGTTGACGCAGTATCACAACGAGTCACCGGTGGACTTTCAGCAGGTACTTGACCAGGCAATGGAGATGGCCGAGGAACTTCGCCCGATGGTCTGCGATACCGTGTCGCTGGTACATCAGATGCGCAAGGCCGGCGATAATATCCTGTTCGAAGGGGCGCAGGGCTCGTTGCTGGATATCGACCATGGCACTTACCCGTACGTGACCAGCTCCAATACCACGGCAGGGGGTACGGCGACGGGTTCGGGCGTGGGTCCCCTATATCTCGATTACGTGCTAGGGATCACCAAGGCCTACACCACGCGTGTCGGGTCAGGGCCATTCCCTACCGAGATCTTCGATGAATTTGGTCGCCATTTGGCAGAGAAAGGTCATGAGTTCGGTGCCACGACGGGCCGTGCACGGCGCTGTGGCTGGTTCGATGCTGTGGCGCTACGCCACGCGGTGCAGATCAACTCGGTATCGGGATTGTGCCTGACCAAACTAGACGTGCTCGATGGCCTGGAAAACATTCGGGTTTGCGTGGGATATCGCAGCAAGGATGGCGCCACTATCGATAACCCCGTCGACTCCGAAGGCTATGAAGTCATCGAACCGCTTTATCAGGACCTGCCAGGGTGGAGCGCGTCGACGCTGGGGATCAAGAGCATCGAGGATCTGCCCAAGAACGCACGGGCCTATATCAGTTTTCTCGAGGAGCAGACGGGGGTGCCGATCGACATCATCTCCACGGGGCCTGATCGCAACGAGACCATCGTGCTGCGCAACCCGTTCTCTGACTAGACCCTGAGCGTTTGCCCGCTTCACTTGAGCGACGCCCGGTCGGCTGCAATGCCGATCGGGCGTTTTCATGACGATGCCCGGCTTGCAAGGGCGATGCTTTTGCTCCTCGACAATGAAAAGGCCCGCGCCATCACGGCGCGGGCCTTTTGTGTCATGCGTGTTGTCGTAGGGTCGTCTAGCCGGCAAACGCAGCGTAGATGGCGATGACGCACAGGACTAGCACCAAGCCCACGGGCCAAGCACCTTTCCAGGGAGTCAGGTCGACTTCGCCCGCATCCTGATGAACCCACTTGGTTTCGCGCGGGTAGACCTTGCCGATGATCAGCATGATGGCGATCAGCAGCACGAAGACGCCTGCTACGAAATGGTACTGACTAGTGACGTCGAGAATTTTGTTGAAGGGCGGTATGAAATATCCCGCTGCTATCAACAAGCAACCCGCGACCAAGCCTACCTTGGCGGCAATGGCGGGGACGCGCTTAGTGAGAAGCCCGACCAGGACCACGGCCAGGATGGGAATGAAGTAAATCGCGTTCATCGTCTGCAAGTAGCTGAACAAACTTTCCTGACCCGCGAGAAGCGGTGCGATGACCATGGCGGCAATGGCCATGATCCAGCCGAAGATCTTCCCCACTTTAACGACCTGGGCTTCATCGGCGTTCTTGTTGATGACGCCTTTATAGATGCCCAGGCTGAATAGTGTTGTGGTGCTATTCAGCGCCGAGTTGAACGACGACAGGATGGCGCCGACCATCACGGCAGCGAAGAAGCCGGTCAGGTAAGGGGGCAGGACGTCGAACACCAGGTGGCCGTAGGCTTCATCGGCCTTGACGCCCTGGTCGGCATACATGTGATACGCGATGATACCCGGGAGTACGAGGTACAGGGGGCCGAGAAGCTTGAAGAAACCGGTTAGCAGGACACCTTTCTGGCCTTCGGCAAGGCTCTTGGCGGCGAAGGTGCGCTGAATGATCTGCTGGTTGGTGGTCCAGTAGAACAGGTTGATCAGGAAGACACCGGTGAACAGCGTGGCGAAGGGTACGGCCTGATCCTCGCGCCCCATCGAATTGAACATCTCGGGATGCTGTTCGTTGAGGATATCCCAGCCGGCCAGGATGCCTCCGCCATCGCTGACCGCATTGAGAGCGAAAAACACGATCAAGAGGCCGCCGATGAGCAGCCCGACGCCATTGAGCGTATCGGACACGGCCACCGTCCGCAGCCCCCCGAAGAGCGCATACACGGCGCCGATCAGGCCTACGATCCATACGGTCGCCCACAGCAGAAAACTGCCCGATTCGATACCCGTCAGCCCTTGGAGATCGAGCATGCCTTGCAAGCCGATCGCGCCGGAGTACAGCACGATAGGGAGCAGAATGACCGCATAGGCGATCAGGAAGATGATGTTACAGATCAACTGCGTGCCGTGGTCGAAGCGGATCTCCAGTAATTGCGGGATGGTCGCGATCCCGCTACGCAGGAAGCGTGGCAGAAAGAAAAGCGCCAGCAGCACCAGAGCCACGACCGCAACGACCTCCCACGCCATGACACTCAGGCCATCGGTGAAGGCGGATCCATTGAGACCCACCATCTGCTCGGTGGAGAGATTGGTCATCAAAAGTGAGCCGGCGATCAGCGGAAAAGTCAGGCTACGACCGGCCAAGAAGTAGCCGCTGGTGCTACGCAGGTCGTCGCGGCGCGTGATCAACCAAGTGATCAGTGCGACGAGCCCCGTGAAGAAAAGAAACGAGATCAGCGTCAGGGCATGCATGGAATGGGCATCCTTGGACTTTCATGGATCATGGCCGTGGCGATTGAAGACTGGCGACTGCCCTTGGCATATCGTCAGGCTTCAAGCGTACGGGCGCGTCGATGACACTACATCGTGGTGACGAATTTTAGCCGGCAAACAGTAAACTACCATTCGCCATTTGTCTGACATTGCCCAAGTAATGTCTGTATAACACGGCTCATGAGTCGCCAGTATCCCGTCGACAAGCCCCGTCCAAGGACACGAAGATTGCGTCTTGCCACTGATATAGCGTGTACCAGCCACGTTCCAAGAGAGGCTCGAGAGTAGTGCAGTGGTCAGCGAAGGCGTCGCGCAGCGCCTGGTCGCCATTGAACGCGTAACGTTGGGGCAAGCCCAGGCGGTAGAGGTTTTGATAGCCCCACCAGTAGCCGTTGTCGAGATAACTTCCCACTAGTTCCTTGAGTATGGGGAACGCATGCACGGTATTGTCGGCGCTTTTACTGAGTGGGAGAGTGCCGAAGACGACGAGGGCACCTTCCGCCTCGAGTCGTCGCAGGTCGTCGACCAGCTGGCGCGACACGCTTTCCTCGAACGATTTCTGACTGCCCTGGGCATTGCCGTAGGCATAAGCGATCACCGTGGCACCTCCCAGCACGAGAACAAGCATTGAAACGCCTAAGCGGCGCCATCCGTAATATTCGCAAGTAGCCACTGCACAGAACAGTGAGCCGGCGCACAAGGCACCGAACCCGATGAAGGTGCGCGGACGCCAGAGAGGGTCTTCAAGCGCCGCCATGATGCCGAGTGCGCCAAGCGGTAGTAGCAGCAATATGATCAACATGAGCAAGAGCCGCCAGGGCCATGCAAGGGGGTGCTTGGCCTGTGACGGACGGAGGGCACCTAGGGTCAGGCCGGTCAGTGCGATCAGGGTCGTGGCCGATAGGCCCCACCAAGGTGCGCCAGCGAGTGTCCTGGCTGCATAGCGCCAGAATGTCAGGGTGTTGTCGACGATATGCATGGGCAATGCCGCGGGGGCGGCCATTTGGCTATGCGATAGGCTATAGCCGCCAGCCAGCCACCATCCCGAGATCAGCTTGTATCCCAGGAGCGTGACGGCGCCAGTGGCAAGCAAACCGACATGGCGTCGCCATTGCAGCGTGCCATGCGTAGCCAGGCTGAGCAGGGCATGAAACGCGAGTAGCACGAAGTAAACGCTCACTGCCGCCTGATAGAAGCATAGGCTGGCGAATAAGCCGATGGCTGACAGCATGACCCCCTTTCCCGCTGATGCTCGCATGCCGACGGCGAGAGCCAGTCCGGCGCAGCTGACGGCAAGTGCCATCGGCAAGGCATCGAACTGATAGGAAAGGTTCTGCAGGAAGAAGGGCTGCAATACCAACATCGACATCGCGAGCCAGGCGTGACCGTCGCTAAATTCTACAAAGGCCTGACGTAGCGCAACGAGCATGGTCGCGACGCCAGCCAATCCCAGCCATAAAGGAAGTGGGGCCAGCTCGACGACGCGAGAGCCTTGATTGAGTGCGAGCATGACGACGTCGGCAAGAGGGCGCGCATTCGAGGTCCAACCGGGCTCGCCATACATGCTGCGCCAGATATCGTCGAGATAGAGACGATCGGCCGCCACGATCGGGTAAGTGGCCAGCACAAGACCAATGAAAGTTCCCATCCATCGCCAGACATCGAGGCTCGGCGTGCGAGAGGGAGACGGAATTGACGGTATCGACATCAGGTACCCTTCGTGGTTTGGAGAAGACGTGGATGGGCGCAATGTGACGACAACGCTGCCGGTGGGCTCCCTTCATGCCCTGCGTGATGCTAAGCTCTTGTATCGGGAGCATGGAGGGCTTCTCGTCTCATCGATCTGCGTCGCCTCTGGAACTTTCATCTTCGTTGGGTGTATTGCATACGTTAGTGTGTCCAGCCGAAGAATGTGACGTAAAGGGGCGACTGGCCCCTGAAAAGCCGCAAGGGAGTAGTAATGTGAGTGTACCGAATCGACATTTTTTGACGGCAATTTTTCCGCGTCGTTGTAGTCGCCCGCTCGCGGGCATGCTGGGCGTATGGTTAGCCTTCGCGGCGCAGGCATGTATGGCCTTTGGCTTCGAGGATGTGGTCAAGAAAGCCGAACAACGTTCCGAGCAAGGGTATCAAGCACCCGGCACGAACTTGCCGGAATCGCTGAGCAATCTGGAGTACGCGGATTACGCCAAGATCCATACCAAAGATGGGCACGCGCTGTGGGAAGACGACGACTTACCCTTCAATCTCGCTTTCTTTCATAAAGGGATGCACTACGACACTTCGGTGAAGATACACACCGTGGTGGAAGGTGAAGTGGAAGACATTTCCTTCGATCCTGACGATTTCGCTTACGGTGACCTGGATATTCCCGAGGAAGATCTCGAGGGCCTCGGGTTTGCGGGATTCAAGGTGACCAATGCGCTCAATGACGCCGATCGGATGAATGAAGTCATGGCTTTTCAGGGGGCGAGTTATTTCCGCACCTTGGGGCGTGATCAGACTTATGGTGCTTCCGGTCGTGGTCTGGCGATTGACACGGCGTTACCCAGTGGTGAGGAATTCCCCGCATTTCGTGAGTTCTGGGTCGTCAAGCCAAGCAGCGATAGTCAGTATCTGACGGTGTTCGCACTGCTCGATTCGCCGAGCCTTGCCGGCGCTTATCGCTTCGTTCTCCGTCCCGGCGAAGACACCGTCGTCGATGTGACATCGCACCTCTTCATGCGTAACGCCGTGGAAAAACTGGGGGTCGCGCCTCTGACGAGCATGTACTTGTATGGTCCTGGCCAGCCCACGGATTCACTCAATTACCGGCCAGCGATTCATGATTCCAATGGCTTGTTGGTGCACGATGGCGGCGATGACGAGAAGTGGACCTGGCGCCCGCTTGCCAATCCTGACAAGTTGATGATCGACGAGCAGGATGTCGACTCTCTGAAGGGCTTCGGACTGCTGCAGCGCAGTCACGACTTTCACGATTATGAAGATCTCAAAGATCGTTACGATCGTCGTCCAAGCGTGTGGATCGAGCCTCAAGATGATTGGGGCAAGGGCCAGGTCGAATTGATCCAGATCCCCACGCCAGACGAGACCAACGACAATATCGTCACCTTGTGGAAGCCTGACGAAGCGCCGCAAGCGGGCGATGAACTCGACTTCAATTATCGCATGTACTGGACGACGCACGAAGCCAAGTTCCATAGCCCCGATTTATCCTGGGCTGGCCAGACGCGTCGCTCACAGGGCGAGGTACGCAAAGACAACTTGGTACGCGAGACCGATGGTTCGCTGGCGTTCATCGTCGATTTCAAGGGGCCGGGACTGGAATCGATCAAGGACGGTGCCAGCATGGAAGTCGATGCCTCCGTCGGAGATAACGGCGAACTGGTCGAAAGTCGTGTCGTTCCCAATGACGCCGAAGGTGGTTGGAGGATGTTCGTACGCGTCAAGCGTAGCGATGACAGTAAACCTCTGGATATTCGCGCTTACCTGAAAGATGGGGATGCGCGGCTTTCGGAAACCTGGTATTACCGGCTCCCCGCCAATGGTTGATCAACGAGTTGATACAGTGACCGGCGATTACCTCGAACGCCTGGCACAGGAAACGGACTCCCGAGGGGCGCGCCGCGAATTGCTCGCGAGTCGCCTCGATGATCAAGGCATGGAAGCCTTGCACTCGAGTCTCGGCGCGTGCGAGGTCTCGGAGGACGACCCGGCCGCGGCGTCGGTGGGCGCGCGCCTGTCGCTGGCGTATAGCGCCCGTCCGTTGGCGCCGCCCACCGTGCTCACGACTGACGCGCAAGGCATTACGCGGCTTTGCACTACGCCGCCGATCGTGCGTACACCCTTGGCGCCGGCGCCATGGGCGACCAATCCTTTCGTGCGTTATGCCCAGCGTACGCGCAACTGGATAGAGCGTGGCTTTCGCCGACGTCAAAAGGGTGGGGCGGACGCCATGCCGACTCCACGTTGGCAGAAAGTCGGCAGGCTGCGTCGCAAGATTCTGTTGCTCCTGGTGGTAGGGCAAAGCCTGGTGGCGGCGGAATACATGCGTTCGGTATTGCCCTATCAAGGCAAGCAAGCGCTCGAAGTCGCCATCCTGACGTTGTTCGTGCTGTTGTTTTGCTGGGTCTCGGCGGGATTCTGGACGGCCCTCATGGGGTTCTTCCAGCTTTTGCGCGGACGCGACCGCTACGCGATCGATGCGCGTGACGTACAGGAAGATGCGCCGATCGACGAAACGGCGCGTACGGCGCTGGTCGTGCCCATTTGCAATGAGGATGTGGCGCGCGTTTTTGCTGGCGTGCGGGCCACGCTCGAGTCGCTGCGCGATAGCGGCCAGGAGCGCCACTTCGACCTGTTTATTTTGAGCGATACCTTCGATCCCGAACTGGCGATCGCGGAGACGCACGCCTGGCTGGCATTATGTCGTGAGTTGGAGGCCTTCGACCGCGTCTTCTATCGACGCCGACAGCGTCGAATGAAGCGTAAAAGCGGCAATATCGATGACTTTTGCCGTCGTTGGGGCGCCAATTATCGCTATATGGTGGTGCTGGATGCCGACAGCGTCATGAGCGGCGCTTGCTTGACGCGTTTGGTGCGGTTGATGGAAGCGCATCCCAAGGCTGGGATTATCCAGTCCGCGCCGCGCGCCTCTGGCCGCTTGAACCTTTATGCACGCATGCAGCAGTTCGCGACGCGTGTCTATGGACCTCTCTTCACGGCGGGGCTGCATTTCTGGCAGTTAGGCGAATCGCATTACTGGGGGCATAACGCGATCATTCGCCTGGCCCCCTTCATGCGTCACTGCATGCTGGCACCGCTGCCTGGGAAAGGTTCGCTTTCCGGGGAAATTCTGTCTCACGATTTCGTCGAAGCGGCATTGATGCGCCGGGCGGGATGGGGCGTGTGGATCGCCTACAACCTGGATGGCAGTTACGAAGAGATGCCCCCCAACCTCCTCGACGAACTCAATCGCGATCGTCGCTGGTGTCATGGCAACTTGATGAACTTTCGCCTGTTTCTGGCCAAGGGCATCCATCCCGTGCATCGCGCGGTCTTCCTGACTGGAGTGATGTCGTACATATCGGCGCCGTTGTGGTGCTTGTTCCTGATCTTGTCGACCGCTTTGCTGGCGGTACATACGTTGAGTACGCCGCAGTATTTCCCCGAGCCCGGCATGATGTTTCCTGTCTGGCCGCAGTGGAATCCGACCATGGCGGTGGGACTGTTCGCGGCGACGGCCACGCTTTTGTTCTTGCCCAAGGTGCTCAGCGTGATATTGGTCATCGCGCAAGGGTCCAAGGAGTTCGGCGGCGGCTTGCGGCTATTTGTGGGCATGGTCTTGGAATCGCTGTTCTCCATGCTGATGGCGCCGGTACGAATGCTCTTCCATACTCGCTTCGTACTGACAGCGCTTCTAGGACGCGCCATACAGTGGCGCTCTCCGTCGCGTGACAACAGCGATACGCCGTGGGGCGATGCCGTGCGTCACCACGGCTTTCAGACGCTTATCGGAGCGGTGTGGGCCGCGGGCGTGTATTACATGGAGCCGACCTTTCTCTGGTGGCTGGCGCCGATCGTGGGCGCCTTGATGGTGTCGATCCCGGTTTCGGTGTTTTCCAGCCGTGTGTCGCTGGGGCGCTGGTGTCAGCATGCGCGCTTGTTTCGTATTCCCGAAGAGACGCATCCCCCGCGTGTGTTGCGGCGCATGGTGCGTCATCTGAAACGTATGCGTGCCCAGCAGGCGGCAGCACCGACATTCGTGCAAGTGGTCGTCGATCCTATGGCCAATGCGCTAGGGTGTGCGTTGGCCACGAGCCGACATGGCATATCGGCGCTTCTGAGACAGCGTCGCGAGGAACGGGTCAGGGCGGTCGTCACCGAGAACCCCATTAAGGTGGAGCCTTCGGCCAAGCTGAACTTTCTCGATGACCCCGTGTTGCTGTCGATGCTGCATTACTGGGTATGGACATCGCCCGACGCACACCCGGACTGGCGCGAACTCGGTACGCCGATGCCTGTCTCATGGCGTGTACCGGGATGAGGCGATGGGCTATGACGTCATCGCCGCTGGCCTAGCTGCTATGCTGGAGATGAGGTCTGTGAGTGACCTTTCGTTTAGCGTCGCATTCAAGGAAAGAAGGAGATGAAGGAATGAGCATCATTTTGTGGTTGATCATCGGGGGCTTGGCCGGCTGGATTGCCGGCAAGATCATGCGCGGTGGCGGCTTCGGTATCCTCGGCAACATCGGTGTCGGCATCGTGGGCGCGGTTATTGGCGGCTTTCTCTTCAGTCTACTGGGACTTGCGCAGACCAATATCATCGGCTCGTTGATCATGGCCGTGATTGGTGCCGTGCTGTTGCTGTGGATCGTAGCCAAGATCCGGAAGTCGTAGCGCGTCGTGGGTTACCGATGCCCTGAAGAGTGTCCGTTGAATATGGAAAACGAATGATTCCTTGCCCCGGCCCCTTTGAGAGGTCGGGGTTTTTCGTGGATGCCGTGTCCTCGGAACTGCTGTGAGATTCGTGCTTATGGACAAGACACAACAGCCAGGCCAGAAGGAACGCTTTATAGGTCTGGAGTGGTTACGCTTCACGCTCGGACTTTATATCGTTATCTTCCACACTCTGCACACCTACCCGTCGATCAGCGACTGGTCGCATTACGTGACAGATATCGGTTTTTTCTCGACCAGTACGTTCTTCGTGCTGTCGGGCTTCTTGCTGACCCACGTGTACCTCGATGAGCGTCGCCAACTACGTGAGCCGGCACGTAGCTTCTGGATCAAACGCTTCTCGAACTTGTATCCGATTCATATCGGGTCGCTGGTGTTGGCGGTTGGCATGTCCGCTTTAATAGGGTATTTGGCGATATCACCTGAAGACGCTGGGATGTCGCCTCGTTTCGTCATTTACGATGTCAATAATGATCTGGGACAAGCGACGCCGGGTGCCCTGGAGCATTTCATGGGCAACGCAGAGCTTGCGCTCAACCTGGTGCTCAATGCCGGGCTACTGCATGCATGGAATCCGTATTACCTGACCTTCAATCCGCCGTCCTGGTCGATTTCGGCGTTGATGGGCTTTTATCTGTTCTTCCCGTGGATAGCGCCGCGCCTATTTCGTATCCGTCGCGTGGGTCGGGCCCTAGCGTTGAACAATTTGCTGTACCTGATCCCCCCCTTGTTGGTCATCGCCATGACCGATTTCGGTATGCCTGAAACGGGGATCCTGCACCGCAATCCATTGATTCGCTTGCCTGAGTTCGTGGCGGGAATACTGTTGTGTGTGTGGTATACCCGCTATCGCGCCTCAGGCGGCTGGCTGAATGTCAGGCAGCGTCTGATGCTGATGGTATTCGTGGCGGGCTGTGTGGTGGTGGCGGTCTGGTTGTTGGGTCAGGGCCATGCCTGGTACTACCTGCTGCATAATGGCCTATTATTGCCCGCGCAGTTGGCATTGATTCTACTCGCTACACAATGGCGCACGCCCGAGAGCCGCCGTGTCCGTCGCTTGGCGAGTCGGCTGGGCGGCGCGTCGCTGCCGATGTTTGCACTGCATGTTCCGTTGTTCGTGATCTTCACCCGAATCGAGCGCGTGCTCGCGGGCGATCCAGCCCTGTGTACGAGCGGATTTCGCGCTTGTTTCGATGCCGCCGGTGACAGCTCGCTGGCGTTCTATCCGTTGTTTCTCTTGCTGACGGTGTTGTTCTGCGTAATGTTTCAAGAACAGTTCGTGCTGCGGGTGCGTAATGCCATGCAGCGTTGGCTGCTGCCGAGGGCAGGGTCGCCGCCGTCGCATACCGAGAAGGTGGCGCGCTGACGTCAGCTGCCGTCTGGTATGAACGACAAGAGGGGCGCCATGTAGATGGCGCCCCTCTTGTGTCATGCGATCACGCTCGCGCGTTTACGCGTGGCTCAATTCCTTGAGGCAGGCCTCGATGATATCCAGACCTTCCTGGAGGATATCGTCTTCGATGGTCACCGGCATCAAGAAACGGATGGTATTGCCATAGAGCCCGCAGGAAAGTAGGACCAATCCCTTCTCGCGCGCTTTTTTGCACAGCGCCCCGGTCAGTTCAGCATCCGGCGTGTGCTTGGTCTTGTCGGCGACCACGTCGAAGGCGGCCATGGCGCCCAGATGACGGACATTGTCGACGCAGGCGAAGTCTTGCTGCCATTTTGCGAAGCGCTCACCCAGCTTGTCGCCCAGTGCTTGGCTTTTCTCGAGGATCTTCTCTTCTTCGAAGACTTCCAGTACCGCAAGGGTAGCGGCGCAGGAGACCGGACTGCCGGTGTAGGTCCCGCCCAGCGAATTACCACCTGAGGCGTCCATGACCTTGTCGGTGCCGACCACGGCGGAGATCGGCATGCCGTCGGCCATGCTCTTGGCCATGGTGATGATGTCGGGCTCAACGCCGCTGTGCTCGATGGCGAACAGCTTGCCGGTGCGCCCGAAGCCGGACTGGACTTCGTCGACGATCAGCAAAATGCCGTGCTCGTCGCAGATCTCGCGGACTGCCTCGAGGAAACTGGTCGACGCCGCGTAGAAGCCACCTTCGCCGAGTACCGGCTCAAGCACGATGGCGGCAGTGTCGCGGGGGTTGGCGTCGGTCTTGAGCGTCATCTTCAGGCCGTTTAGCGCGTCTTCCTCGCTGACCCCGTGATAGGGCACTGGGTAGGGCGCACGGAAGACGTTACCCGGCATGCTGCCGAAGTCGGTGGCATAGGGCGCGACCTTGCCATTCATGGCCATGGTCATGAACGTCCGGCCATGATAACCGCCGGTGAAGCAGATGACGTTGTCGCGCCCCGTTGCCGCGCGGGCCACCTTGACGGCGTTCTCAAGTGCCTCGGCACCGGAGTTGGCGAGCATCACCTTGCCGTGGCCGCGTACCGGAGTGAGCTGGCTGAGTTTTTCGGCGACCTTCACGTAGCCCTCATAGGGCATCACCGTCTGGCAGGTGTGCATCACCTTGTCGAGCTGGTCCTTGACTGCCTGCACCACCTTGGGATGGCGGTGGCCGACGTTGAGCACGCCGATACCGCCGGCGAAATCGATGATGCGATTGCCATCGGCGTCCCAGATCAGGGCGTTTTCGGCACGCTCGGCAAACTGGGTCGCCGGGCTCGCGGCGCCGCTGGCGACGTAACGTGTCTTGAGTTCATTGAGCTGTGCGTTGTTCATGCTTGCCTCCTTGTTAAAGTCCGCCCATGCAGACGTATTTTAGCTCGGTGTATTCCTCGAGGCCGTGGTGGGAACCTTCGCGTCCCAATCCGGACTCCTTGATGCCGCCGAAGGGCGCTAGTTCGGTCGATAGGAGCCCTTCGTTGATGGCGACCATGCCGTATTCGAGGCCCTCCATCACTTGCCATATACGTCGATAGTCGCGCGCATAGACATAGGCGGCAAGGCCGAATTCGGTGGCGTTGGCCATGGCGATGGCTTGTGCCTCGTCGGTGAAACGAAATACCGGCGCCACGGGACCGAATGTCTCTTCGCGGGCGACATGCATGTCTGCGGTGACGTCGGCGAGCAGGGTCGGTTGGAAGAAGGTGCCGCCCAACGCGTGCGGTTCGCCACCACACACCAAGCGTGCGCCCTTGGACCGGGCATCGGCAATGTGTGCCTGCACCTTGTCGATGGCCGCGGCGTTGATCAAGGGGCCTTGGGTCACGTCGTCATCGAGACCGTTACCGACCTTGAGTTCCGCGATGCGCTCGGCGAACCTAGCGATGAAGGCGTCGTAGATGCCGTCTTGTACCAGAAAGCGATTGGTGCACACGCAGGTCTGACCGGAGTTGCGAAACTTGGAGGCGATGGCGCCCTCCACAGCGGCATCCAGATCGGCGTCGTCGAAAACCACGAAGGGCGCATTTCCGCCTAGTTCCAGAGACGCTTTCTTGACGGTCTCCGCACACTGCGCCAACAAGCGTTTGCCGACCGGTGTCGAGCCGGTGAACGAAACCTTGCGTACCCTTGGGTCGGTGGTCAGTACGTGACCAATCTCGGCGGGCTTCTCGGCAGTGAGCACGTTGATAACGCCTGGGGGTAGCCCGGCATCATCGGCGAGCTTAGCCAACGCCAGGGCAGTCAGCGGTGTGGCTTCTGCGGGCTTGATCACCACTGGGCAGCCGGCCGCCAAGGCCGGGGCGCATTTGCGGGTGATCATCGCCAGTGGGAAGTTCCAGGGCGTAATCGCGGCAACCACGCCGATCGGCTCGCGCATGACAAGAATACGCTTATCGGCGCCGTGGCCGGGTAAGGTCTCGCCAGCGATGCGCTTGGCTTCCTCGGCATAGTATTCGATGAAGCTCGCCCCATAGGCGACCTCGCCCCGCGATTCGGTGAGTGGCTTACCCTGTTCCAAGGTCATGAGTTGCGCCAGTGCCTCGCGATGGGTCATGACACGCTCGAACCAGGCGCGCAACAAGGAGGCGCGCTCCTTGGCAGGGCGTCGACGCCATTGCGGCCATGCGGCTTCGGCGGCGGCGATGGCGTCGTGTGCCTCGTCCGCGCCCAGATCGGGAACCTGCGCTAGGCATTCGCCCGTGGCAGGGTCGGTGACCGCGAAACGGTGCTCGCTATCGCGCCATTCGCCGCCGATGTAGGCGCGGTCGATTAAGATGTTGGGTGTTGGTTGACTCATGGAAGCCTCCGGATGAAGCGTGGTTCATCGCCTATTATTTGACGGTGTGTGCATTATTTAAAACACTTGATCAGGGTGGCGTCCAGCGATTTTTCGCATCTCGCACGGGCAGGTTATCGTGCCTTGTGTATCGGCGACACCAGCCTCTTTCCGGTACACTATGGCGCCGTTGTATGAATGCCGAGTCTATGAGTGAGGTGCGTCTTGATCGATCCTCTTAACGCCTGGTGGGCGCAGCAATTGGTGCTGTGCGGCTGGGCGTTTGATCCCGAACCGTTGAGTGTGCCGCCCGAGACGGCGCAGGCACGCCTAGCGTTGTTGGACGTGCGCGAACGGGGAGAGCTCGGCTGGCGCTTGGCCGAAGCGTGCATGCCAGGGCAGGGCGAGGCCTTGCGCCAGCTACAAGCACTTGAGCTGCTGGCATTGTCGGGTGCTGCCGGCTGGCTGGACGCTCCGCGAGCCCACGCTTGGGCGGAGTGGATTGCCGCCGATATCCAGGCGCATCATGCTTCTCTGGACGCATGGCTGACGGTATTGCGTCACGAGCGGGGACAAATCGATTGGACACAAGACGATGACGGTTTTCTCGAGGCATGCGACGCATTGTCGCAACTTGAGCGCGAAGCGGCTGGCGTTACCTGGGAGGCGCTTGCCGAGTGGCTGTCCGATCGACCTTGCCAACTGCCGTGGCCGGTCACTCAGAATAGTGGCGTATGGCGTCTGCGCGCCATTTTTGCCCCTGTGCTGACCGCGACGTGTGACGCGCGCTTGGACTGGCCTGAGGTAAAATGCTGGTTGGCCGATGTCTGGCGCATCGACGGACGCGATGAATTGATTCGCATGCTGCTGTGGCTGAGCGGGCAAGGGCATCGTTACACATGGGATCTCGATGCCGCGCGTTTGACTTCACAAGGTGAGAGTGCTCGACGTCAGTGGTGGGCATCGCTCGGTGAGGCGAGTGACTACGGCCATATGATGCTGACATTTCTCGACAGCGGAGAGCCTCTGGAATGGGCGGCGTGGGATTGGCTGCGGCTGGCGGATCTAGCCTATGCGGGTTGGAACGCGGGCTGGCTCGATGCGCAGGAAGCCGAGGCTTTCGCCACACACGCGGGCGACCTGCTGATGCGCCGGTATCGCGGCTGGACGGCCGTCGCCAAGGCGTACCAGCGTGGTCGTAGTCTTTTCGAAGGGGCTGATCGGCGTGCGGATTTCGCGCGTGACTGGGACGTCTTGTTGCGTTCACGGTCGAGTCCTTGGCAGATGACGCTCGAGGCACTGCTGGACGACGCCCAGCGAGAGGCAGCGCGGCAGGCGATACGCGACTGGCGCGCGCCGGCGTGGCACTGGGTCCTGGCGTTGGCGGCGATGCGTGAACCTGATCTGTTGTACCGACAGGGCATTGACCGCACCCCAGATTCACAGCAGCGAGACGAAGCGCGTCGCTATCTTCGTGACACCTTGGGTCTCGAGCCTTCCATGGGGACGGCCGGCCTGGCCAGCTTATGGTTGCCCGGGCAGGTGCATCATCTCAATCAACTGGCCGCCGATGCCGCTCACGGTGCATTGCCCGCGGCGAAAACGCCCTTTGGAAACGCCATGCCGGAGGCCGTGCGGTTACGCAACGGCCTCAAGCACTGTACGCGCCATGCGGCGACGATCTTCATGGCGGAGAAATACGCCTTCTACCTGATGATGTGTGCCGACAGCGGTGATTACGACCGGCGCGAGCTCGAGACGCTGGCGGAGTCGCTGCGCGGCGTTCTGAGCCGCTTTTATAGTGGCCCCAAGGCGCTGATCGAGGCGTGGGCGGCATGGGAAGCGGCGTTGCCCGAGGCGGATGAGCCATCCCTGGTGGCAGAAATACGTTGGCACCGCGATGACCCTGGAAGTCCCTTCCATTGGCTCGACTGGCGACATGGTACCTGGCTTGAACCCGGCGAGCGTTTGTCGTTGCCACGCTTTACGGCCCTGGCGTTGGTCGGGCCTCTCAATGCCCCTGTCTGGAGTGCTCCGGGCCCTGAAGTTGGCAGCGAGCGTGAAGAGCTTCGTGAATGGCTTGATAGTCATTATGGGTTGTTGTCGGCGGAGGCGCTCAAGGAGTTCCTGGATTTCTTGATCGAAGCAGGCGACCGTCAGGAATATCAGATCAACTATGCGCCTTATACGCTCAATTCCGCGCGCTTGCGTGAGGAAGTCGCGATCATCGAGTCTGGCGAGTGCAGTGAGGATGATCGCAATCATCTACTGCGCCTGCGGCGCGTCGAGAATAACGCCTCGGGGTGCAACGAGTATGATATGGCCGCCTGGGATGTGGCGCAGGCCGTCGATCTCGCCATTGCCGGGCGACAGATGGATTGGCTGTCGGCAGTGGAGTTCGACACCTTGGTGGAGCGCGCCGCTCATTTGGCGCAATCGCACTATGCGAGTTGGTACGATTATGCCCGGGGGCTTTATGCGGGATTCTCCTTCTTCATGGGCGAGACCGATGAGCGCGAGGCGTTCCTGCAGGGATTCGGCGAGGCGCTGACCGCTTGGTTGACGGCCGCGCCACCGTTGTCCGGTGGCTGGGCGAGTCTCGATTTTCCGGGTGCCCCCGCACGTCACTGGGCGCCTCTGCATATCGATACATTGCCGGGCGATGCGCGGACGCTGCACTGACCGGATGGGGCGCCGGGATGAAACATTTCGTATCCCGCTTTCGAGAGCTCTCGTCAAAAGGCGGGAGTTTCTCTATCATCATCTCGGCCTTGATGCTCTCCAGCGGGCACATGGCATGTTAACGAGTCGAGTCTAGGCCGCTTTGGCGGTGGCACCTGCGATGTGCGCCACCACCACAGCGACCCCCTCGCCAGGTAATGCCTAGTAAGGCAGGGCGCCGTATTGCATTCATGCAAACGCCCCGAGGCATCCGCGAGGTTGAATACGTGTGATGAGGTCGCTTGGATGCTTCGAACCATGGCATTGGGATGGGTACTGACTGCTTTGTTGGGGGGCTGCGCCATGCAAAGCCCACAACATCCCGCTCCGCAATCGTCTTCCCTGTCCGCGGCCGCCAAGGCCGGTGAAGGCGCGCTGTCCGACGCGGGCCGCAGATCTCCGTTGGCCACCTTTCGCGCCAGCGATGTTCAGCGTGCGCTCGTATCTCCGGTGCGTATTCGCAAGGCACTACTCTCCGAACACCAGCGCTGGGTAGGCACCCCGTATCGTCTTGGCGGGACCACGCAACGCGGCATCGATTGTTCGGCGTTGATGCAGCATGTCTATCGCGATGCGTTCCATATCTCTTTGCCGCGTACCACCGGGCAACAAATGCAAGAGGGGCGTCGAGTTCAGCGCAGCGAGCTCGAAGCTGGCGACTTGGTCTTCTTCCATTCCCCCGGCCCGTACAATCATGTTGGCGTCTATGTCGATGATGGCTATTTTCTGCATGCCTCGACGTCACAGGGCGTCAAGTTGTCACGCCTCGACAACGTCTACTGGAATCGTCACTACTGGCAGTCACGGCGGCCCATGGACAGGACCCAGTTGGCGGCGCGTATCGAGCGCCAACCCCACGAAGGATGAGCGGCTCGCAGTTTTCGTCATGCCTGGCCGACAGGTTCGGCTCGCGTCTGGTTTGTATAGCGGTGCGCCGAACGAGATCATGATGCATTCATGGAGGACGTCATGATCGAACCGCGGACCCGCGCCTGGTGGCGCGCAACCCTGGCACTGTGCCTGGGCTCCTTTACTGTCTTCATCAACTTATACGTTCTCCAGCCCTTGCTGCCGGCCATTCGCGAGAGCTTCGAGGTCTCGACGCTGGCCGCGGGCAGTGCGATGTCGGTGAGTATGTTGACGCTGGCACTGTCGCTACTGTTCTACGGGCCGCTTTCCGATGCCATCGGCCGAGCCGCCATCATGCGTGTCACGCTAGTACTCGCCAGTCTCTGCACCTTGGTCATGGCATTTGCGCCCAACTTCGCGAGTTTACTGGCCTTGCGTGCCTTGCAGGGATTCTTGCTGGGCGGGTTGCCGGCGGTGGCGATCGCTTGGATGGGCGATGAATTCAACAAGCCGGCGCTTTTGCTGGCCGTGGGGCTCTATATCAGCGGTAACACGCTGGGTGGGATCGGCGGGCGCGTCATCGGCGGTACGGTTGCCGAACATTGGGGATGGCATAGTAGCTTCGTGGCGATCGCGTGTCTGAGCCTGGCATGCACCTGGGTCTTCTGGCGCGCCTTGCCGCCAGCCCGCCAGTTCCGCCCTTCACCGTTGCGGGTGGGGCAGGCTGCGCGCGACATGCAGGGGCATTTGCGTGATCCCCGGTTGATTGCCGCCTACCTGATTGGCGGGTTCAACTTCTTCATCTTCATCAATCAATACAGCTATGTGACGTTTCGGCTCAGTGGGGTGCCGTTTTCTCTCACCTCGCAATGGTTGGGCTTGATCTTCCTGACCTATCTCGGCGGCACCGTGGGCTCGGCGCTGTCTGGGCGTATCGCACAGCGTTTGTCGCAGCCGACCTGCATGATGCTGGGCATTGGCATCCTGATGAGCGGCTCGTTACTCACGTTGATACCCTCCTTGATCACGATCATCGTGGGGCTGACAGTCAATGCCGTGGGGTTCTTTCTCGCGCACTCGATGGCCTCGAGCTGGGTAGGGCGGCACGCACTGCGCGCGCGGGGCAGTGCGTCGTCGTTGTATCTGGTGTTCTACTATTTGGGCGCCAGCCTCGGCGGTTTTTATCTGGAGCCGTTCTGGGCGCGTTGGCAGTGGAGCGGGGTGATCGCTGCCTCGCTACTGGTATTGCTGGGAACCTTTAACGTGGCGGCTTGGCTGTGGCGTCGCGAGCGACGCATAGCCGACATGCCAGCGGCGACCTGAGCGCGTACTTTCAAGGCTTGCCGGCATCATCGCCCCATACGGCCTCGAGTCGGTCGTCACGACCGCAGCCGGCACGGTAGAAGCGGTAGCGCACGGGGTTTTTCTTGTAGAAATTCTGATGGTATTCCTCGGCGTCCCAGAAGGGAGCCTTCGGCTCGATACGTGTCTTGACGTCGCGCTCGAAGCGCGTTTCCACGGCTTCTTTGGACGCTTCGGCGAGACGTCGCTGACGCTGATCGAGGGGGAAGATGGCGCTACGGTATTGGCTGCCGACATCGCAGAATTGGCGTCCCTCGGCAAAGGGATCGATATTGTGCCAGAACACGTCGAGCAGCGTGTCATAGCCCACGACCTCGTCATCGTAGACGACCTTGACCGCCTCGGCATGGCCGGTATTGCCGCCGCTGACTTGCTCGTAAGTAGGGCGCTCGCTTTCACCGCCGATGTAGCCGGAGGTGGTCGAGACGACGCCCTCGAGTTTGTCGTAAGGCGGCTCCATGCACCAGAAACAGCCACCGGCGAAGATGGCCTCGCGCTGTGCGGCATGTGCCTGGGAAATGGGAATGAATGCAAGCGTTGCGAGTAGGGCTAACGCCATCACGGGAAAGCGCATCGGGAAGCTCCTGAGCGTCGGGTTAATGTGCCATGCTGCTGCGGTGAACATACATCAAGTCTACTCGAAAAATAGCGGAAGCCCGTATGCTGGATAAATGGACGAACGCTTGGGTCGCGCCGGTACTGGCGCGCTGTGCCACTGGCTTGGGGCGTCGCGGTATGACGCCGACTCAACTGACGGTGGGTGGTTTTGCAATCGGCATGCTGGCGTTGCCGTTATTGGCCTATCAGGCCTATGGTCTGGCACTGGTGGCGATTGTCCTCAACCGTGTGTGTGACGGGCTGGACGGCGCCTTGGCGCGTCACCTGCAATGTCAAAGCGATGCTGGCGGATTTCTCGATATTGTCCTGGACTTTGTTTTCTATGCCGCCGTGGTATTGGGATTCGCGCTTGCCGACCCGGTGCCAAACGCTTTGCCTGCGGCTTTTTTGCTCTTCGCTTTCATGGGGACCGGCGCATCGTTTCTGGCCTTTGCGATCGCCGCGACACGCCATGATTTGGAGCGTCCGCACTTTGAACACAAGGCATTTTATTACTTGGATGGCTTGACCGAAGGCACCGAGACGATCATTGCCTTCATGGTGTTCTGCTTGTGGCCGGCATACTTTCCCAGGTGGGCGGTCTTCTTCGCGTTGGCGTGCCTGCTCACGACAGCAACGCGCATCGGGGGAGGCTACCGTGCCTTGTCCAGAGCTGAAGGTACATCCGAGGGGGCGTTCGAAAAAGGCGCTGGCTCATCGAAAGTCGAGCCAAGGTAGGCGGGGCGTAGACATGAAACGGGCGGCCTGAGGGCCGCCCGTTTTCACGTCAGGTGTTGCGAAAGAGCGCTTAGTGCTCCTGTTCTTGCTCGCCTTCACCGTGTACGTGACCGTGTTCGGCTTCTTCTTCGGAAGCTTCACGCACTTCAGCGATCTCGACATCGAAATTCAGGGTCTGACCGGCCAGCGGATGGTTACCATCGACGGTGACGGTGTCGCCTTCGACCTGAGTGACCGTGACCATGAGCGGCCCACCTTGGGTCTGCGCTTGGAACTGCATGCCCGGTTGAATTTCGTCGACGCCCTGGAAGGCATCGCGCGGCACTTCTTGCATCAGGCCGGGCTGTGTTTCACCGTAGCCTTCTGCCGGCTCGACGGTGACTTTGAGGTTCTCGCCGCTCTGACGGCCTTCCAGTTCCTTTTCCAGCCCTGGAATGATGTTGCCCGCGCCGTGCAGGTAAGTCAGAGGATCGCGGCCTTCCGAGCTGTCCAGCACTTCACCCTCGTTATTGGTGAGGGTGTAGTGGAAGGAAACCACGGAATTCTGGGCAATCTGCATGTTGAAGACCTTTCTGGGTGTATGTCGCTACCCATGGTAACGCGCTCACCCAAGTGTGTCAGGGGCCTCTCGGGGTTTTCATATGCCCTTTGAGTTGCATGACGACACTTCAAGGTGCATCGGGAACGAATTCGCCGCCGAACGGTCTCTTGAGTAGCGCCCTGCGTCAGGACGTCGCGCCGGTTGCGCGGTAAGGGGGGTGGCGGTACCCTGCCGTCAATTGGTGTAATTGAAAGACTACCGACGTTGCCTATCAGGAGGCCAACATGACCGTAACGCTGATCTGGCTGATCGCTTTCGCCGTGATTCTTTTCCTGGCGCTGCGTGCGTGGGACGGCTCTCTCGGAAAGGTGGTCATGCGCCGCATCCCGGCGGCGTTGCAGCTGGACGGTGACGATCGCTGGGTGTGGAGTATTGCCTTGGCCGTGTTGGGCGCCACTTTTATCGTCAATCCGATCTCGATGTTATTGACGTTGATCATCCTGGCGCTTTTTTACTGGATCGCCAAGCGCGTGGGATGCTGGCTGATGCGCCGCGTCAAGTTACATTGACGAAAAGCTGTTCTGCGTTAGATCGATGCCCCGCTGATGCGGGGCATTGTCGTCGGGGACGTCACAGCCATAGCGAAAGCGTCAATGAGCCGAATTGGTCATTTTCGTCTTGGGCTTCGAATTCATCGGTTCGCCAGACGCTGGTGTAGGTGAGCTGCCAGCTGTCCCACGTCAAGGCGATACCGGCTAGCGCATCGCCGACCCATTGCCGGCGGTCTACTGAGTGGCTGTCCTCGAAGGTATTGCCATCCAGCAGCAGGTTATGAGCCATGAAGCGGCCCTCAAGGCTCGCGAACGCATACCAGTTGAAACCTTGGCCGGGTGTGAAATGGCTTCTACCGCTTTGGGCGGGGGCTACGGCAGGCATGCCGGCGCTATTTTGTAGGTTATCGCCAATACGCAGGCCCACGCCGCTTGCGGCATACGTATACAGGTTGCCGAGGGCAAAGCCGGCGTTGGGGCCATACTCCACGTCCAGGTTACCGAGCGAGTCTTGCAGCCACCAACTGCGCTTGTAGGTCAGGTTCAGCACCGGTTCGTTATGAATCTGGTTCGACCAGCCGTTGGGTTCGTCGCTACCGATGAGGTGATGAAAGTTCTTCTGTATGGCTTTCCCCCCCGATGCCGGCCCCACGATGCCGGCGTCGAAGTGGAGATCGTCCGCCTGGCGCCAGCCGCTGTACTGGCGGTCATCGAAGAGTGACACGCCAGCATAGAGCAGGCCCGCGTAGGGACGGTCGTTCTCGACGAGGTCTGAGCGGTCGATGTCGTTGGGTGTGTAGATCTGCTGCCCGGCGCGATAAGCCACGCCGTCGAGCTCCGTGCCCGACCAGCCGGGCACGGCGTCGGCGAGGCGTCGTGTCCAATGTCTTTCGTCGGGTGTGAATGACCAGTTTATTTCCAGTCCATTGGTGTAATGCCCGTCGTCGCCGCTGGCGAACAGATCATTTTCGCTCTTGATCGTAAGCATTCCGTCAGCCAGCACGGGACTGGAAAAGGCCGCAAAGGCGAGGGTCGAGGCGAGGTAAGCGAGCGAGCGTCCTGGGTTCATAAGACGATTTTCCTATCCGTGGCGTATCACGTCACATACGATAGCGTATGTAAGCGACGTCGGATAGGAAAATTTGGCCCTGCTAATGCCGCCCGGGTCGTGAAAACACTCGGGCGGCACATTGCCTGCTTGGCTATCGCTTATGGGCGATCAATAAGGTGCGACACTCAGGTTGGCTCCACTGCCCACCATGCGTACTTTTTGTCCTACTTGCCAGTTGCGGTCAGCGTTCTGGACCACGACGACGGAGTCGCCGCTATCGCGCCGGATTTCTATCTCCCAGGCTTTGGTACGATTGGCGGCATCTTCGACCTTGCTGCCGGCGACGCTGCCCCCGATGGCCCCGGCTGCGGTGGCGATGGTACGCCCGGACCCGCCACCGACTTGGTTACCGAGCAAGCCACCCAGCACGGCGCCGCCTAGGCCACCCAGAATGCCTTCGTTCTGATCGCCGGCTTGAATCTGCACCTGACGCACCGACGTGATGGTGCCGTAAGTCACCGACTGCGCGGTTTCGGCCTGCCCGCTGCGATACACATCGCCCGAATAAGGTGATGTGTTGGCACATCCGGCGAGTGCCAATGACCCGATAAGTGCTAAAGGAAGTAGTGCTTTCATGCGACCTCCGTTACTTTTCGTGCTGTTTGAAAACAGCGTTCTCAAACTATTCTAGCGCGTTGTTACGATGCCGGCCAGTGCTGTCGACGAGGATGCGTCACTGCGCTGCATTAATCGTCTGGCTGCCGATAATGGTAGACGAGTCGCTCATCCTTGCGAGGCCCCACTATATGCCATTCGAGTCGAAAACCATGAGGTTCAAAAGTGAGTCGGGCCTGGTAGGTATCAGCACCGCAGAGATGAGGCGACTTGCTGGTCAATGTGGTTGCGGAGTCGGCGACGAGATCGAATAGCCAGACCGCAGCGTCGGGGCCCCGGCGCTCGTGATAGAGCGCGATATGTTCAGGGTGAAGGTCCCAGCGATAGACATTGCGAAACGCTACCTCGTGGGATTGACCTTGAGGCAGAAAATGGCCTTGTTCGACGAAGCGTACCCAGTCGGTATGTGTCTCGGGCGCTACGGTTCCTGCACCCTGACCGGACCAGGCCACTTCGGAGGCATGTCCCGAGCGAGACGTGAAGCTCAATCGGTGAATACTAGGCAACAAGCGTGACAGGCGTATAATGGCAGTCAACTTCTGTAAATCCGTAGGTTAACTATAAATGGGATATTTGATTGGCGTGACGACGCTCTGGGCATTTTCTTTCAGCCTGATCGGCGTCTACCTCTCTGGCCAGGTCGATAGTTATTTCGCGGTGCTCACCCGCATTGGGTTGGCGGCGCTGGTCTTTCTGATCTGGCTACGTCCGCGACATTTGCCGCTCGAGCATGTATTGGGACTGATGGCCATTGGCGCTGTGCAACTGGGAGCGATGTATATTGGTTTCTATCAGTCGTTTCTGTTGTTGAGCGTGCCGGAAGTCTTGCTGTTCACGATCTTCACACCACTTTATATCACCTTGATCGACGACATACTCAAGGGGCGCTTTACGCCATTCTATCTGCTCACTGCTGCGCTTGCCGTGTTCGGGGCGGCGGTCATTCGTTACGCTGACATCAGCGACGCCTATTGGGCCGGGTTCCTGGTCGTACAGAGCTCGAACCTATGCTTCGCCGTGGGGCAGGTCGCTTATCGTCATTTGGCGCCGCGCTTGCCACAGGAGGTAGCGCATCGCCATGTCTTCGGCTGGTTCTACCTGGGAGCGTTGTGTGTGGCGTTACCGGCGTTCTGGCTGTTTGGCGATACCACGGCGTTGCCGACGACCTCGCTACAGTGGGGCGTCTTGCTATGGCTGGGCGTCGTTGCATCGGGGCTTGGTTACTTCCTCTGGAACAAGGGGGCTTGTCGAGTCGATGCTGGGACGCTGGCGATCATGAACAATGCGCTGGTGCCCGCCGGGTTGCTGGTCAATCTGCTAATCTGGAACCGCGACGCGGATGTGCCGCGTCTGATGTTGGGCGGGGGAATATTGCTGGCCTCGTTACTGATCAATACTTGGTGGCGCCGGCGTCATCAGGCGTCGCTTGGTATTACTTGATCGCGTTGCGGCCGCCTGTTGAGCCAGGCGGCTCTAAACCCGGACGACGTTTCGTGTTTTCATGGTGATGACGCCTTTCGTTCAGGACATCTTCATGAAGCATTCTTTGTTATCGCGTTACGGTTTTTTCACGGTGTGCTGTGTGATCACGCTGGTGACGACGCTCATGGCCATACAGTGGCATGGTGTGTGGCTGGTGCCGTTGGTGAGTGGCGTACTGGTACTCGTGGGTATTGCCGATCTTTCACAGCGTGGATATGCGGTACGTCGCAATTACCCGATCATTGGTAACTTGCGTTATGTCTTTCAGGCATTACGTCCGGAGTTGCGTCAGTATCTTTTCGAGGCTGATACCGAGCAGCTGCCGTTTTCCCATGTGCAGCGTAGTTTAGTCTACCAGCGAGCGCGCCAGCATAACGATGCCAAGCCCTTCGGGACCCTGCGCGATGTCTACGCCAATGCCTATGAGTACATCGGCCATTCGATGGAAACGGCATCTGTGGCAGAGCCGGACGATTTTCGTCTGACCATCGGTAACGGCCAGTGCGCCCAGCCTTATGAGATTTCGCTATTCAATATCTCGGCGATGAGTTTCGGTGCATTGAGCGCTAATGCGATTCGCGCCCTCAACAAGGGCGCCTGGCTTGGACGCTTCGCGCATGACACTGGGGAAGGGGGTATCAGTCCGTATCATCGCGAACATGGCGGTGATCTGATCTGGGAACTCGGCAGTGGTTATTTCGGCTGTCGTACGCCGGCTGGAGAGTTTGACCCGAAGCGCTTCGCCGAGCAGGCCAGCGATGCGCAGGTCAAGATGATCGAGGTCAAGCTCAGCCAAGGTGCCAAGCCCGGTCACGGAGGGCTGCTTCCGGCGGACAAGATCACCCCGGAAATCGCCCAGACGCGGGAGATCCCTCAAGGCGAGGATTGTCTCTCGCCGGCCAGCCATCCGGCGTTCTCGACGCCGCTCGAGATGCTTGATTTCATCGCGCAATTGCGTGAGCTTTCCGGCGGCAAGCCGGTCGGCTTCAAGCTGTGTCTCGGCCAACCCTGGCAGTTCATGGCCATCGTCAAGGCAATGCTTGAAACCGAGGTTGTGCCCGATTTCATCGTCGTCGATGGCAGTGAAGGGGGCACGGGCGCGGCTCCGGTCGAGTTCTCCGATCATCTGGGAGCGCCACTGCGTGAAGGGATCTTGTTCGTGCATAACACGCTGGTCGGCGTAGGGTTGCGTGAGCAGGTTCGCCTCGGAGCGAGCGGCAAGATCATCAGCGCTTTCGATATCGCTCGGGTCATGGCAATGGGTGCCGATTGGGTTAATGCCGCACGTGGGTACATGTTTGCGCTGGGCTGTATTCAATCGCAAAGTTGCCATACCAACCGCTGCCCGACGGGAGTGGCCACCCAAGATCCGCTACGTCAGAAAGCATTGGTGGTCGGCGACAAGGCCGAGCAGGTGTATCACTTTCATCACAATACCCTGCATGCCCTGGCAGAGATGATCGCCGCGGCGGGGCTGACGCGCCCGTGGCAGATCACCCCGGACCACCTCGTGCACCGGGTCTCGGAAAACGAGGTGAAGCTATTCTCTCATCTACATCCGTTTCTGGAGCCTGGCGAGTTGTTGCGCGACCCCGGTCAGCGCCCGTTCTATGGGCGTATTTGGCGCATGGCGCAGGCCAAGAGCTTCGCCCCCATGCAGGTGGCTGATGCAACGAGTGGGTCGACGGCCGCGTAGAGGCATTTTTCAGGCGTCATGACGGTGCTGGTGCGGCTCGGGGGCGGCCTTGCCGTTGGCGAAGGCGGTTAGGATCGTGCATTGTGTGGCTGCGTGCGGGCCGCCGCAGCAGGCATCGGTCAGGTGGGCCAGCGCCTGGCGCATGTGATGCAATTCCGCGAGGCGTGCGTCGATAGCGGCGAGTTTGTCCTCGGCAACATGCTTGACCTCTTCGCAGGTGTGCGCATCGGCATCGACCTGCAGCGAGAGCAGCTCACGAATGTCGGCCAGGGTAAAGCCCAGACGCTTGGCGCGCAGGATGAAATGTAGGCGCTCGAGGTTG
Organism: Chromohalobacter beijerinckii; assembly: GCF_023061185.1. Classification (GTDB taxonomy): domain Bacteria; phylum Pseudomonadota; class Gammaproteobacteria; order Pseudomonadales; family Halomonadaceae; genus Chromohalobacter; species Chromohalobacter beijerinckii. The sequence continues at coordinate 327,154 of NZ_JAKGAK010000001.1, read as the reverse complement.
TCCGCAGCGTAGTAGCGATAGCCGTTGTCGCCGCGTTGGGCATCCGGGAGTAATCCTTCCTTTTCGTAGTAGCGCAACGTATCGACGCTGACGCCGCTACGCTCGGCCAGTTCTCCGATCCGTAGCATGGTGGGCTCTCCTCCTCATATAGTGGACGTAATGGGTGGCAGTGGCAGGCTTCGCGGCCAGTCATCGGGTACGATGAAAAAACGCCGCTGGGTGCCGTCGGGCGCTTGCAGATGATATTGCTGTGGCGCGCCGGTACCCGTGAAGTGTGTCTCGAGTTCGGCGTCTACGCTCTCTAGCGAGCGATAGGACTCGCCCCCGGGAAGCGCAAGCCAATGTGGCTTGTGAAGCGGGGCGCCCAGGGTCCCCGTTGGCAAGTTGTCACGCAGTATCGGCCAGTCTTGCCATGGCAGCCAATTGCCATGCGTGGCGGTGGTGTGTGCCGGATGCGGCGCCGCTATCGTGATGGGCCAAGGATAAAAGAGCATCCCGAGCATGGCTGCTCGCTGCCGAAGTGATCTTGGGTCAATAGCCAGCGCGTTCAAGCGTGCCATCGAGCGCGGATGATGTGCCAGGGGCAACTGATGATGATCAGTATGGGCATGCTTGCGCGCCAGCGAGTCGACGCAGCCGGGGCCGATCCAGCGTGCCGGGTTGCGTTCGTCGCCGGGTCCTTCGCGAAGGCCCAGATAATACTTGATGGCCAATTCAAGATGGATGGGCTGTCCCTGTCGATCGGCATAGATTACATCTAGCTCACCGAGGGTGCGGCTGGCCTCGTGAATCGCGATGTTGGTGGCCAGTAGGTGAGTTGCCGGGGCAAGGTCGAGAAGGGCGTGCCAGAGGCGCTCATGATAATGCCCCAGACGTCGCGGTGGCGTCGCGCCGATATACGATATGAGCCGTTGTGGCTCGGCGTCGAGTGCATGCAGCCAAGCCTTTCTGCACGAAGCGTCTTCAAGCCCGAGCTCCTCGAGTGTCGGCCGGCCCGGGTAATCGCTGTCGATGATATCCGGTGCATGCAATAGCCAAGCGAGATCACGCACCCAGGGGTGGTCAAACGATGCCCATTCGTCTTCCAGCGCGGGCATGGCGGCATCGAGCAGTGCTTGCGTCATTTCGTCGTCATGTGTAAGGCGCCTGTCGTCAACTGATATGCTTTTTTCATACTTATCTGAATCTGTACTCTCCATGGTATTCCCCTGACAATATCTCCAGTTGCAAGACAATGCGAACCCGTTGCCGTTGCGTTTAAACAGGTAGTGAGTGTTGTCGGAGGTGGACATGAAGCGTTATCAACATCTGGCTGAAGCACTTGAGTCTTCAATTCTCTCCGGTGCGTTGCATGCCGGGGATCGTCTGCCTTCGATTCGTGCTGCCAGCATCAGCCGTAATGTCAGTCCCACGACTGTTTTCAAGGCGTATTATCTACTGGAAGCCAAAGGACTTATCCGGGCGCGTGACCGCTCAGGGTTCTATGTCGTTGGGCCGGAAGGCACCCGTCCGCCGGAAATCGAGATGACCAGCGCGCCTGACGAGCGTGTATTCAATGTCGATGTCAGCGACCGTGTTCTCCAGGTGCTAGGCGCCACTATGCGCCGCGATCTGGTGCCTTTGGGGTCTGCACTGCCGAGTCCTGAGCTCTATCCTATCCCGAGGCTTTCTCAGGTCATGGCATCCACGCTACCCAAGCTGAGTGTCTGGCACACGGTGGATGATTTGAGCCCGGGTAGTGCTCAACTGCGTCATGCTATTTCACTGCGCTATCACGCGGATGGTATGCAAGTGTATGCGGATGATCTCGTGGTGACCAATGGCGCACTGGAAGCGCTCAATATCTGCCTGGGTGTCGTCACCCAGCCGGGGGATGCGGTCATTGTAGAGTCCCCTACCTTTTATGCGGCGCTCCAAGCGCTGGAACGGAATCACCTACGGGCAATCGAGGTATCGACACATCCACGCGATGGTGTTGACCTAGAGGCGATGGAACGGGCGATACAGCGGTATAAGCCGGCGGCATGCTGGTTGATGACCAACTTCCAGAACCCGTTGGGTAGCCTGATGCCAGAAGACAAGAAACGTGATCTTGTCGCGCTACTGCAACGCTATGCTTTGCCGATGATCGAGGATGATGTCTATGGTGAGCTTTATTTCGATAGCCGCCGGCCGCTGCCTGCCAAAGCCTTCGACCAGGAAGGTTTGATCATGCACTGCAGCTCATTTTCCAAAAGTCTGGCACCTGGCTGGCGTGTTGGCTGGGTGGCAGGGGGGCGCTATACCCAACACATCATGCGCGACAAACTTTCACTTTCTCTATCGGCATCAGCGCCGGCTCAGGTAGCGCTATCGGCTTACCTGTCACGAAGCGGGTTTGATCGGCATTTGAGAACGCTTAGGCACAGGTTTGAATGGCAGCGTAACTGTATGCTGCAAGCGATCACGGCGCATTTCCCTGAAGGTACCCGGACTACATATCCCGCTGGAGGATATTTTTTATGGGTCGAGTTGCCGAAGTGTGTGGACACTTCGCGGCTACACCAGATGGCGCTGGCCGAAGGTATCAGTATCGCGCCGGGTAGTATCTTTTCTTCGCACGAGCGTTTTCACCACTGTCTGCGTTTGAACTATGGCCATCCCTGGGATGAGCGCTTGCAGACCGGCATGGAAATTCTCGGGCGCCTGATTGCCCAGCAGCTGGAGTGCGGGGACCACTCGACAGATGAAATCCAGCAAGGAGCGATACCATGAGTAAGAAGCCAATGTCGCGTAAACTTAAAGCGATATTCAAATTCTTTGCGGCTATCTTGGTGATCAACGTGATTGTGGGCGTCGCTGGCATCGCCTTCATGATGCTCTATTACGGCGAGGTCGATGGGCAGGGGCAGGCAGCATTGGTGACCTTCATGATCTTGAATACGATCTTCGCGTCGCCCGTGGCGTTGTATCTCTACTGGTGGGAGTTGCACCCCGTGCAGACGCCCGAGTCGGATCAGTACAACGACCCCAGGCAGTGAACGAAGACCACTAATATTGCAAGCGTTTCGGTCGGGCGCGGTTTGCTCCGCTGCTCGCCAGTCCGCATAATGACGGGCCGCGACGCCGGCAACGAGACGCTTTCATGCAGCCATTCAAGACCATTGGCCTGATCGGGCGATTAGGCAGCCCCAACGCGGTAGAGACGCTCAAGCGGTTGCTCCGCTTTCTCGGCGCTCGCCAGCTCGATGTGATCATCGAGGAACGCACCGCCACGGTATTGCTCAATCATGGTTATCCTGAGGCGAGCCGTCGCCAACTGGGTGAGCGCTGTGATTTGGCGATCGTGGTAGGCGGTGATGGCAGTCTGTTGAGCGCTGCGCGGGAGTTGTGTGCTACGGGTACGCCGGTATTGGGCATCAATCGAGGGCGATTGGGGTTTTTGACCGATATCTCGCCGGATGAAGTCGAAGAGCGAATCGGCGAAGTGCTCGATGGGCACTTCGAGAGCGAGCGTCGTTTTCTGTTGGAGGCGGAAGTGTTCCGCGCCGGCGAACAGGTCGGTACGGCATCGGGACTCAACGATGTGGTCATCCATCCCGGCAAGGCTGCGCGGATGATCGAGTTCGAGCTGTTCATCGACGGTCAGTTCGTCTACAGCCAACGCAGCGATGGGTTGATCATCGCCACGCCGACCGGCTCTACTGCTTATGCCTTGTCGGGAGGCGGCCCGATCGTGCATCCACGGCTCGAGGCCATCACGCTGGTGCCGATGTTTCCGCATACGTTGTCGAGTCGGCCGATCGTCATCGATGCGGCCAGCGAGATCACGGTGCATATCGGCGAAACCAATCACGCGTATCCGCATGTCAGTTGTGACGGCCAGACCCAGGTGGTATCCAAGCCCGGCGACCGCCTGGTCGTGCGCCGCAAACGGGAACGGCTGACACTCCTTCATCCGCATGGTCACAACTATTTCGAGGCCTGTCGCACCAAGCTCGGCTGGAGCAGCCGGATGGGGGAGTGACATGACGCTGGCTCGAAAAGACCTCGAGGGTTACGATCTGATCGGCGACGTGCACGGATGTGGCGCCTCGCTGGCCGTGTTGCTGGAAAAGCTCGGGTATTCCTATCGAGAGGGCGTGTATCGTCATCCGCGTCGTCGAGTGATCTTCCTGGGCGATTTGATCGATCGCGGCCCGCGCATTCGGTTGGCGCTGAATATCGCGCGTGACATGGTCGAAGCGGGCGAGGCGGATATCGTGATGGGCAATCACGAATACAATGCCTTGGCGTATTGTCGCCGGTCGCCGCCGGACTGGACGGGAGAATGGCTGCGTGAGCATTCGCCGCGCCACAATCGCATCATCAATGAGACGTTGGCACAGTTTCGCGATCACCCCCAAGAATGGCAGTCCCATCTCGACTGGTTCATGACGATGCCGTTGTGCCTCGAACGTGATGGGCTACGGGTTGTGCATGCCTGCTGGGACCGTGACCTCATCGCGCCATTTTTGGCGCAATGTCCCGATGGGCGCATGAGTGAGGATTTCTTTTACGATTCGGCGTGCCCGGGTACCTTCGCCTTTCGTGTCATGGATCGACTGACGCGGGGCCCCTCTCTGCCGCTGCCGGCGGGCCTAAGGATCTATTCCGGTGACGGTTTCACGCGCACGAGTTTCCGCGCCCATTTCTGGGCACGCGATCCTCTGATCTATGGCGATGTGGTCTTCCAGCCCGATAACCTTCCCGACGATCTCGAGAATCAGCCCTTGAGTGCGGAGGAGCGACAGCGGCTGCCGTATTACGGACCGGAGGAGCCGCCGCTGTTCATTGGCCACTATTGGTGCGAGGGGGTGCCGGCGTTACCGGCGCCGAATATTGCCTGTCTCGATTACAGTGCCGTGAAATATGGGCGTCTGGTGGCCTATCGCTGGGAAGGTGAACAGCGTCTGGATGCCAATCGCTTCGTATGGGTCGATGTGGCGCGTGAGGGATCGGTGCCCCCGACGCCTGACATCGCGCTGGCGTGAGTGGCAGAAAAAAGTTGAAAAAAATTTCGTTGCGCCGGGAACTCATCGCGGTGGGGCGTCGTCAGAGTAAGTGTTCCCTTGAATGATCCCTTGCTCTTGTCCGGCGGCCCCCTCCGCCGGACTTTTTCTTTTGTGCGTTCGTCTGCAGTACTGAAAGGGACCCCGCCCATGTACAAACTGCTGGAATTGCCTCTTCAACAGGATATCGTCGCGCTGCGTCGATCTTTGTGGGCGCATCGTATCGGCCATCAGGTGACCGAGGAGGAGGCGATTCAGGTGCTATGGCTGGCCGATCCGCGTCAGCGCGATGAGGCGGCGCACTTGATCGAGCAATGGCATCGTGGCGAGTTGGCCGAGCGTCCCGCCCAGGCCACGAAACGCCGTTCGTCTGGCATGCTCGGCAGTGCCTTTACTCAGGCACCGCTGGCGGCTGCCTTGGTGGCATTGTGTGTGGCGGTCTTCGCCTTGATGGCGTTGTTCGGTGATCGTGTGGTAGTCGCACTGACCTTCGTGCCCGTCGATGCTGTATCTGGACGCCTAACGGTCGGCACCCTGAACGATTCCCTGGCGAGCGGTCAGGTATGGCGCCTGGTGTCGCCGGCGTTGATGCATTTCGGCTGGATGCACCTGGTCTTCAACATGCTGTGGCTATGGTATTTCGGACGCCAGGTCGAGGCGCTGCAAGGCCCCGTGCGCCTTATCTCACTCGCCGTCGTGGCGGCGCTGGTCTCCAACCTGGCGCAATACGCCACGGGGACCGTGCTGTTCGGCGGCATGTCCGGGGTCGACTATGCCTTGCTGGGGTATGTCTGGCTGATGGCTCGTCGGGCCCCGGGAAGCGGGTTTTTCGTGCCCCAGATGCTGGTGGTGTTCATGCTTGCCTGGATGGTCTTCACGATGACCGACATGGCGGGCTTGTTTGGATTCGGCAACGTCGCCAACGAGGCGCACCTGGGCGGTCTGTTGGTCGGACTGGTCGTCGGATGGTGGGCCGGTGGACGTGCCGCGAGAGGAGAGCATTAGTGAGTGACATGACCTTCGACAAGATGGTGGCGCAGATGACACCCGCCATGTACGACAGCTTCAAACAGGCGATCGCACTGCGTAAGTGGCCGGATGGACAGCGCTTGAGCCAAGAGCAGACCGAGCTGTGTCTCGAGGCGGTGATGAAATACGAAGTCGCCCACGGTATCCCCGAAAATGAGCGAGTAGGCTATCTCGAGCGCGGCGGTTGTGGGACTAACGATGAAACCGGCGAGTCCGATGCCATCAAGTGGATGAACTGATGAGCGATCTATTCAGCGTGGCGGATGTCAGCGCCGCGCGCGGGCCTCTGCGCAAGATGGACATAGCGCCCGGCGACGCGGAGACGCCGGCGCAATACACCCTACGTGCCGGCGAACAGCGCATCGGTCTCAATGCGCACCTGGGCGCCTCGTTGCGGCTCGTGCACACCGGCGCCATCCACTGCGTGCACTGCGGGCGCACCACGCGCAAGAGTTTCGCCCAAGGCTATTGCTACCCTTGCTTCAAGTCGCTTGCTCAGTGCGATACCTGCATCGTCAAGCCGGAAACCTGCCACTACCATGCGGGCACGTGTCGCGAACCGACATGGGGCGAGCAGCATTGCTTTCAGCCGCACGTGGTCTACTTGGCCAATTCGTCGGGGCTCAAGGTCGGCATCACCCGCAAGACGCAACTACCCACGCGCTGGCTCGATCAGGGGGCGATTCAGGCGCTGCCTATTCTCGAGGTCGACAATCGCCTGCAGTCAGGGCTGGTCGAAACCTTGTTCAAGCAGGTGGTGGGCGATCGCACCAATTGGCGAGCAATGTTGAAAGGTGACGTGGCGCCCCTTGACTTGCCTGCCGAGCGAGACCGGCTCCTGGCCGCGCTCGATCAGGAGCTGGCGGCGTTACGGCGACGTGTCGGCGATCAAGCAATCGGTACGCTGGCGGCGGCCCCGGTCGCGCTGCACTATCCCGTTCTGGAATTTCCCAGCAAAGTAGTGTCGCACAATTTCGATAAATCCCCGGAGGTCAGCGGCCGCTTGATGGGGCTCAAGGGGCAGTACCTGATCTTCGATACCGGCGTCATCAACCTGCGCAAATTCGGTGGCTACGAGGTGGAAGTGGCGATCGAGTAATGTGGCTCTTGGCGCGGCGATGCCTTGAAGTCCGCTTGGATGTCTCCACTTCATGGGTATCGGCATGAATGTCGCTTTACCCAAGGAGGCTCGCATGAAGATTCTAATGGTGCTGACGTCACACGATCGCATGGGCGATACCGGCCACGCCACCGGCTTCTGGCTCGAGGAGTTCGTTGCGCCGTACTACGTGTTCAAGGATGCGGGCGCCGAGTTGACCCTGGCCTCGCCAAAGGGCGGGCAACCGCCCATCGATCCCACCTCCACGCAACCTGATGCGCTGACCGAGGAAACGCGCCGCTTCGAGGCGGATAGCGAGGCCAAGGCGCAGTTGGCCAATACGCGCAAGCTGGCCGAGGTTCGCGCCGATGACTACGATGCAGTTTTCTATCCCGGTGGCCACGGCCCGCTGTGGGATTTGACGCAAGACCGCCATTCCCAGCAGCTGATCCACGACTTCCTCGTGGCCCGTAAACCGGTCGCCGCGGTCTGCCATGCGCCCGCCGTGTTGGTGCATGCCCAAGGTCGCGATGGTCAGTCAGTGGTCAAGGGGCATCGTGTCACGGGATTCTCGAACAGCGAGGAAGACGCGGTGGGGCTGACCGATGTCGTGCCGTTGCTGGTGGAAGATGCCTTGAAAGAAAAAGGTGGCCACTATGAGCGCGCCGACGCGGATTTCGACGCCTTCCAATTGCGCGATGGCCTGTTGATCACCGGTCAGAACCCGGCCTCTAGCGCACCGACGGCCAAGTTGCTTCTGGATGCTCTGACAGGCTGAGATTACCCTCGATCCTTATACACTTCTCTTGTAATGGCTCGCCTTGGCGGGTCATTATTTCTTTTGGGTTAATAATGCCTTTCCTCGATGCGTGCTGGCGTGACGCACGATAGCCATTATGCTGAAGGCATAATCGGCGGAGAGACACGCATGTGGCGTAATTCGGTACACGGTTGGGGCTTGCCCAGCATTCTCTTGCATTGGCTGAGTGCCGTGCTGGTCGTGTCGCTCTTCGTGCTTGGCTGGTGGATGACCGGCCTTGGTTATTATGATCGCTGGTATCAACTGGCACCGTGGTGGCACAAGTCGCTGGGTCTGACGCTACTGGGTGTCACGCTGCTGCGGTTGGCATGGCGCCTGGGTCAGCCCACGCCCCAAGCGCATGGCCTGTCTTGGGAGCGAATGCTGGCGCATGCCGGCCATTGCCTGCTGTACGTTTTGCTGTTGACGGTAATGGTGAGCGGCTATTTGATCTCCACTGCCGAGGGCCAGGGCATCAGCGTGTTCGGCGTCTTCGAGGTACCGGCGCTGATCAGTGAGCTGCCGAATCAAGCGACCCTGGCGGGTGATGTGCATTGGTACGCTGCTTGGGCACTGATAGTGCTGGCCGTGGGCCATACGCTGGCGGCGCTTAAACATCATATTTTCGATCGTCGGGACACCTTGCGCCGCATGTGGTGGCCCGGTGGGTCTCGACGTTAATGAGTTCGATATACGTGGCGGTGTTGCCGCCACTCTGGTTCTGCAAACCTTCCTCTTAGGAGATGACAATGTTCTCGAAATCGCTATTCAAGACCGTAACCGGTGCCGCCCTCGGCGCAGCCGCGTTATTGCCGATGACCCAGGCCAGTGCCGCCGAGTATCAGATCGACACCGAAGGGCAGCATGCCTTCATTCAGTTCAAGATCAGCCACTTGGGCTATTCCTACGTGCTGGGTACATTCGACGAGTTCTCGGGGAGCTTCTCTTACGATCCCGACGCGCCGGAAGCGTCCAGTGCCAATGTCGAGATCGACGTGACCAGCCTCGACAGCAATCACGCCGAGCGTGACAAGCACATCCTGAGCGACGATTTCCTGAACGCGTCGGAGTATCCCACCGCAACGTTCGAGTCGACCGGCTTCGAATCGACTGGCGAAGGCGAAGGCAAGCTGTCTGGCGACCTGACGCTGCATGGCGAAACGCAGCCGATCACCATCGATGTCGATCATATCGGTGGGGGCGACGATCCCTGGGGCGAATACCGGAATGGCTTCGAGGGTGAAACGACGCTGACGCTGTCCGACTTCGGCATCGATACCAGCAAATTGGGGCCGACCGCGTCCACTGTCGATATGTATCTCGTGGTCGAAGGTATCCGCCAGTAATTCGCCACGCATGATCGAGTCTGAGTCGCCCCGCCTTGTGTGGGGCGATTCACGTTAGGGCTCAGTCGTGGGCGATCGCCAGACGGTTACGTCCGCCTTGCTTGGCTCCGTAAAGCGCCATGTCGGCGTGATGCAGCAGAGTTTCGGCATGCTCGCCGTGCTGGGGATAACAGGCGAGTCCCAAGGAGACGGTAAGGTGCAGCGGTGTCCCATCGTCCAGGTCTATATCCAGCGTGGCGACCTCTTGGCGAAGATGCTCGCCGCGTTGCCGTGCGGCGGCTAGGCCGGCGCCGGGCATGATGATGACAAATTCCTCACCACCGTAACGACAGACGATATCGCCGCGCCGAACGTTATCGCTCAAGAGGTCGGCGACCTCGATCAATGCCCGGTCGCCAAAAGCATGGCCGTGGTCATCGTTGATTGGCTTGAAGTGGTCAATATCAAGCATGAGGACCGACAAGGGGGCTGACTGGCGTTCGGCACGTGCCAGTTCGCGCGTCAAGGTATCGTCCAGGAAGCGCCGGTTGTAGAGACCGGTCAAGGCGTCGCGGATGCTGGCCTCCTCGAGTTGCTCGCGCAGTCGCACATTGCTTAGCGATAGCGCCATATCCTCGGCGGCGCCCAGGGCGAATTCGGCTTGAGGGTCGCCGTTATCTGCCTCATCAAGGGCACTGGCGAGATGAAGATGCAGGACACCCACCGGCTCCTCCGTGCCTTTCAAGGGAATGCAAAGATGGCGCCCGCGATGAGCGGTGCGTAGGTGGGGGCAGACGTCTGCAGCGTGCGTCGCGGGCAGAGTGACATCGCGTATTCCGCCATCACGCAGGGTCAGGCATTCACCTTGGTCGACATCGCCTTGATCCTCGCCCCACTGGCAAATTCGATGGGGCGCGGTAGCTTGTGCGTCTAGGCACCACAACGTGCCACCGAGGGTATTGGCAAAAACCGTGGGTAACTGATCACGCAGCGTCGACTGTGCTTCCTGCGTACTGCGGCAGGCTTGCAGGGCTTCGACAAGATCATGGCGCGCCCGCATATCGCGGGTTCGGTCACGCACCAGCACATTGACGCGTTCGGCGAGTTCGCGATTGGTGCGTTTTTCGGTGGCTACCAGAGTCTCGAGGCGAGCTGCCATGGCGTTGAAAGCATGCGCCATCCAGGCAAACTCATCGCGTCCCCGGAGCGCCACGCGTTGGCTAAGATCTCCCGCGACCATACGCCGCGAGCGCTGGGTGATTTCCGAGACAGCATGGCGGGTGCGACGAAACAACGGCCACCAGGTCAGCAGGGCGCTCGCCAGTGCCAGCAAGATGCTCCATACCATGATGTACTGCGCGTGTTTTGCGGCACCCTGGCTATCGGCCTGGCGCGTATGGAGAGCTTCCTGCTCGGTATCGATGAAGTTGCCCATGACCGTGCGGAACTCATCGACCATGCGCTTGCTGGCTTTGTCGGCTATAGGGGGAAGTGCGGCATTCGCGTTACGCGTCTTGATAATGCTGTCGGTGGCGACGTTTTTTATCCACTGCCGGAAGAGCTGGTTGGCCTGCTCGAGGCGCCGGTGCTGTGTCGCGTCGTTCGAGGCGTCTTGCAAGCGTCTCAGAGTGCGCGGAAAAGTGCTCAAGGCGCGCTGGTAAGGCGCCAAATAATCGCCATCTCGGGTCAGGGCGTAACCGCGCTGGGCAGTTTCGGCGTCCATGAACAGTCGCATCAAGTGATTGGCATCGGCGATCACCTCGAGGGCCTGGGCGACGCTGCGAGCCGTGCGCTGCTCGACTTGAGACGCCTGGTAGAGGGCGAGGCAGCCGATCAACATGATCATGAAAGGCACGATGGCGGCGATTATCATGCGCGCATAGAGTGAATGAGGCATGAGGTGGAATTTCCTTAAAATGTAACACTTGGTTACGTTTTGGTTGATCATAACGGGACTCGGCAGCCAATCTCAATGGCGATCTAGCGTGAGGAAGGTGTTGAAAGTCAATTTAACGGTCCCCACGTGTTGTACTGATCAGACAGACCCCCTGACGCGATGTTTCATATTGTAACCAAGCGTTTTTTGTACTGTCTTTTGCCATCTGACAAGGAGTCACCATGCTTAACCAACGTACGTTGCCCCGCATTGGTCTCGGTACCTTTCGTCTCAAGGATCAAGACGTCATCGACTCGGTCACGTCAGCGCTGTCACTCGGTTATCGGCATATCGATACCACTCAGTTCTACGACAACGAGCGCGCCGTTGGCGAGGCGCACGGCGTGAGTCCGGCGCAGATCGCGCGTATCGATGCGCTGGATAGGGGCGAACGTATCGCCAATCCGGATTTTGCCCCTGAGTGGGACGCCTGAATCGTCATCACTCACGAAGGCGCTTTTTGCTGACAGCCTGTTAGACTTGGCGCCCCCGGTATCGACCGATACTGGGGGCGCCCTGTTTGATACCTTGATCGTTGATTTGCAATGAGGTTTCCGTGACGGAATCCATGTCCTCGCTACGTCGCCAGCTATGGCAGCAGACCTGGCCCATGGCCATCGGCGTGCTCTCGCTGCTGGGCTTTCAGCTTGTCGATAGTGCTTTCATTGCCCGCTTGGGTACCCAGCCGCTTGCGGCACAATCCTTTACCTTTCCGCTGTCGTTTCTGATCATCGGCGTGCAAGTGGGGCTGGGCATTGCCATCGCGGCGTTGATATCGCGAACCTTAGGGGCCGGTGATACAGCGCGTGCCAGGCGCCTGGGCAGCCTTGTGTTGGTCGGTGGAAGCGTATTTATGGCACTGCTGATGCTGATCATGTGGGTCGCGCAGACGCCGATCTTCACGTTGTTGGGGGCCGATGCGCCTACGCGGGAGTTAATTCGCGCCTATTGGGGGCCGCAGTTGGTGGCCAACTGGCTGGGGGCGGTGCTGTATTTCGGCTATAGCCTATTCCGGGCGCACGGCGATACGCGTTTGCCGGGTAAGCTGATGGTGCTGACCAGCCTGATCAATTTGGGCCTCGATCCACTGCTGATTTTCGGTGTCGGCGACTGGTCGGGCTGGGGGCTGCCCGGTGCGGCTTGGGCGACAGCGTTGGCGTTTGCTATCGGCATCTGGCACTTGGTGATGCGTCTGCGTGCACATGACTGGTTGGCGCGTCACGGATTACGGGACGAAATGCGTGCCTCGGCCGTGCCGTTCATGGCGATCGCCGGGCCTGCAATGATCAGCCAGTTGATGCCGCCGCTCTCGGCGATGCTGGCAACCTCCATTGTCGCCAAATTGGGGGAGACAGCGGTTGCGGCGTGGGGACTGGCCAGCCGTCTGGAAACGCTCTCGTTGATGGTGGTACTGGCGCTGACCATGTCGCTACCGCCTTGGCTGGGACGTTGTTACGGCGCTGGTGACTGGCCGCGCATCGATGCCTTGATGAGGCTAGCGGCGCGTACAGCGGTGATCTGGCAGTTAGGACTGGGATGTATCATGACATTGGCGGCGCCTTGGGTGGCGGTCGCTCTGTCGGGCAACCCGGAAATACGCGATGAACTCGCGACCTTGATACGTTGGCTGCTACCCAGCTATAGCCTGCTGGGCCTTTGCATGCTGGTAGTCTCGGCCTCCAATGCGCTGGGCTGGCCGGTACGCGCCATGTTGCTGTCCTTCATGCGCTTGTTCGTGTGTTACTTGCCATGCCTGGCAGTGGGCGCCTGGTTGTCGGGCATCTTTGGCGTCGCCTGGGGAGCCGCACTGGGCAACGTGCTGGCAGGCGGTCTTGCCTGGAGTATCTTCCGGCGTTCTCTGACGCAACGCATGGCAGTCAATGGAGAAACTTGAAAACGCCGTTTTTTAAGTTATAAAAACCAGAATATGGGTGAAAATCGATTTCATCATCTGGCGATGAATTTGATTACCTCATAATTTACTGGCTTTTCCGTCCTATACTGGCGCTTCGATTCAGCATCCACTCAGCGCCAAGCAGGGGCAAGCCATGCACGTACTCATTCTCGGCAGTGGTGTCGTCGGTGTCACCAGCGCCTATTACCTGGCATCGCAGGGGCACGAAGTCACGGTGGTGGATCGCCAGGCTGGGCCCGCCATGGAAACGAGTTACGGCAATGCCGGCCAGGTATCCTTCGGATTTTCCTCGCCCTGGGCGGCCCCGGGCATTCCGCGCAAGGCACTCAAGTGGATGTTCCAGGAACATGCGCCGCTGAAGATCCAGCCCAAGCGTGACCCTGCCATGGCACGCTTCATGATGGCGATGTTCAACAACTGCACGCCCGAGCGCTATGCCGTCAATAAGGAACGCATGGTGCGTGTCGCCGAGTACAGCCGACAGTGTATCGATGCGTTGCGCCGCGATACGGGGATTCGCTACGAGGATCGCCAGCGTGGCCTGCTGCAGCTCTTTCGTCATGAAGCTCAGGTCGAGGCGGTGGCCAAGGACATGCGCGTGCTGAGCGAGTGCGGAGTACGCCATCGGTTGCTTGGGGCCGAGGAGCTGACAACGGCCGAGCCGGCACTGGCGCGCGTGCCGGGCAAATTCGTGGGCGGCCTGCACTTGCCGGACGATCAAACCGGCGACTGCCACTTGTTCACCCAGCGCTTGGCCGATCACTGCCGCGAACAGCTGGGCGTCGAATTCCGCTTCAATGTCGATATCCAGCGCATCGAACGTCAGGCCGGTCGCGTCGAACGGGTCATGACCTCGTCGGGCGCCTTGAGTGCTGATGCGTACGTGGTGTGCCTGGGTAGTTTCTCGCCGCTTTTGATGAAAGATCTCGATATCCGCTTGCCGATTTATCCTGTGAAGGGATACAGCTTGACGCTGCCGGTGGTCGACGACGGCGGCGCGCCGCAGTCCACGGTGATGGATGAAACCTTCAAGGTGGCCATCTCGCGTTTCGATGATCGGATTCGTGTCGGCGGTACCGCCGAGCTAGCCTCCTATGACTTGAGCCTGCTGGAAAAGCGGCGCGCGACCATCAGCATGGTGGTGCGCGATGTCTTTCCCGAAGGCGGCGACGCGGCCAAGGCCGAGTTCTGGACCGGCCTGCGTCCGATGACCCCGGATTCGACGCCTATCATCGGCGCCACGCGCTATGAAAATCTCTGGCTCAACACTGGGCATGGCACCCTCGGGTGGACGATGAGCTGCGGTAGTGCTCACCTGCTCGCTGACCTGATGGCCGGACGTCGACCCGCCATCGACCCGAATGGCTTGGATGTCGCCCGCTACGCCGCGTAAGTTCGTCGCGAGGGGAATCCCTGCGTGCTTCGCTTGTCCAATATTGGCACCAGACCCGGTTCGCCGTGGGCGGCGGGTGCTCTGGAATGTTATGAGAGCCATTGAGGAGGGAGCGATGACCATTCGCGCTGGCTGGCGTGTCGGGAGCGCCGGCATGTTGGCGTTGTTATTGAGCGGTTCCGTGCTGGTGAGTGGGTCGGCACTGGCCCAGGAAGATACCGCGTCGTCCGAGGATCAAAAACAGACAGCGACCGAGGCAGACGAGGTAAGCGACAAGGCCACCGGTGTCAGCGACGAGGATGCCAGCTTCGGCCAGGGGGGCGCACAGACCCCGCTCGACCAGCGCCGTAACGCGGTGACCTTCGGGCAGATGGATGTCGACCAGGATGGCGTGCTTAGTGAAGAAGAGGCACGTCAGGCCGACCAGCTCGAGCTCTTCCAGCGACTCGATGACGGCGAAGGCGAGGTTACGCGGGAGACGTTCCAGGATGAGGTCGGCTCGGACACGCTACCCGAAGTGGCGGAATAGGCGCACCTTTCGCAATACGCTTGTGTATCCGCCGATGACAGGCTCGGACCTGAAACGTGTGCCAAGCCGTGCAGCGGCGAGGCGAAAAGCAAGAACGCCCGATGCGGAGAACCGCATCGGGCGTTTTCGTGCCGGTCAGCGGCGTCGCTGTCAGCCGACGACGGTAGCGATGGCCTTGGCCACGTAGGGCAGGTTTTCCTGTGCCAAGCCGGCGACGTTGGCGCGGCCGGAGCGCACCATGTAGATACCGAATTCGTCGCGCAGGCGGTCCACCTGTTCCGGGCTCAGCCCAGTGTAGGAGAACATGCCACGCTGTTCGGCGATGAACGCGAAGCGCTCGTCCAGCCCGTAAGGCTTGAGTGCTTCCACGAAGTCACGGCGCAAGCCATTGATGCGGTCGCGCATCTCGGTGAGCTCTTCGCGCCACACCGTGGCCAGTGCATCGTCGTGGAGAATCTCGGCCACGACCGCGCCGCCATGGGCCGGCGGGTTAGAGTAATTCTCGCGGGCGACGATGGCCATCTGCGAGCGGACGTTTTCCATTTGCTCGCTGTCGCGGGCGATCATGATCATGCAGCCGGTGCGCTCGCGATAGACCCCGAAGTTCTTGGAGCAGGAGCTGGTGATCATGACCTCGTCGAGGTTTTCGGCCAGCAGGCGTGGCCCGTAGGCGTCGGCATCGAGCCCATCGCCGAAGCCTTGATAGGCGAAGTCGACCAGCGGCAGCAGGCGGCGCTCGCGCACGACCTCGAGCACGCGCTGCCATTGCTCGCGTGACAGGTCGAAGCCCGACGGATTGTGGCAGCAGGCGTGCAGCAGCACGACATCCCCTTCGGGAATCTGCTGCAGGGCGCTCAACATGCCCTCGAAGTCGAGGCGGTTATCGGCATCCACGTACGGATACTTCTTCAGCTCGACGCCCGCCGCATGAAAGATACCCAGGTGGTTGGGCCAGGTCGGATCGGAGACCCAGATGCCCTTGCCGGGCAGCTGCGACTTGATGAAGTCCGCCGCCAGACGCAACGCGCCGGTACCGCCGGGCGACTGGGTCGCGCTGGCGCGGTTGGCGGCCAGCACCGGGGATTGCGCGCCGAGGACCAGCTCGAGCACCGCCTGGCCATAGCGCGGATCGCCGTGCGAGCCGATATAGCTCTTGGTCGTCTCGTTCTTCAGCAGCCGCGCCTCGGCCTCCTTGACGGCCCGCATGACGGGCGTATTGCCGTGAGCGTCACGGTAAACGCCGACCCCCAGGTCGACTTTCTGGGGGTTGGGATCTTTTTTGAAGGCTTCGATAAGCCCGAGGATGGCATCCCCGGGCACGCGTTCAATCTGCTCGAACATTGGACTGCGCTACCTCGTCGGTTCTGGCGGCCATGATGAAATCGTTTTTGTGCAAGCCCTTGATCTTGTGTGACCACCAGGTAACGGTGACTTTGCCCCATTCGGTGGTCAGCGCCGGGTGATGACCTTCTGCCTCGGCGAGATCGCCCACCTTGTTGGTGAACGCTAGGGCCTGCTTGAAGTTGCGGAACGTGAACTCACGCTCCAATTGCATGATGCCATCGCGCTCCACGATCCGCCACTCGGGAACATCAGCGCCCAGGCTATGCATTTCCGCTTCACTGACGGTAGGAGCGTCGGCGCTGCAGGCTTCGCATTTCAACTCGGCAAGCTCGCTCATGGTGTTCTTCGCCTCCTTTCGGTGATTTATATCAGTGTAGAAGCCAACGCCAGGGCGGACCTACCGCAACGGGACATGATTTACGCCTAGCTCAAAGATGCGGCCTTTACGGCCGCGTGGATCTCCGGGTAGGGGCGGTCTTCCAGCGCCGCGAAGCCGTCGAGCTGGCGTGCCTTGAGTTGCGTCAGCAAGGGGGAGGTAAGCCCCGCTAGAAAGCGTGTGAACAACGCGTCGCTGGGTGGCGGCGCCTCGGGTAGCGCGGTGACCCGTTCACGCAAAGGCGTACATAGGGTGACCACTTGGCGTGGGTCGAGCGGTGCGCGAGTCGTCTCCGTGGGCCACTGTGCGATATGGCCGCGGCACACCGAGCAATGCCCGCAGTGCTTGGGCGCATTGGCGTCGCCGAAATAGTCGGCTAGGCGGCGGCTGAGACAGGTCGTCGACTCGAATAGCGCGAGCATTGCCTGCAGCCTTTCAATCTCGGCGGCTTCCTTGCGCTGGAAGTACTCGGTCAGATGCGTCGCGAGCGCGGCGATATCGAACTCGGCCTGCAGCACCCCGTACACCTCGGTCATCTGCTTGCTTTCGAGCTGGATGAAGCCCTGATCGTTGAAATACTCCAGGGCGCTGATGACGCGACGCCGTGAGGTATCGAGACCGCGCTCGGCACCCAGGGCATCGAGCGCCTCATGGTCCAGCGCGCACCATGTCTTGGCTCTGGGCGAGGCCTCGATC
The DNA here is from genome assembly GCF_023061185.1 of Chromohalobacter beijerinckii. GTDB lineage: Bacteria > Pseudomonadota > Gammaproteobacteria > Pseudomonadales > Halomonadaceae > Chromohalobacter > Chromohalobacter beijerinckii. The sequence goes on along the minus strand of NZ_JAKGAK010000001.1, from coordinate 309,683 downwards.
AGGGCGGTGACGAAAGCGCGGCGTTCGCCGTTGAAACGCTCGATCAGTGCCTCCGGCTCGATCAGATATTTGAAGCGATATTCGGCGAAATAGGCGTAGCGCGGAGCGATGACGCCCTCGAGCTCGAGCCTCACCAGCAGTGTCTTGAGCGGCAACGGCCGTATGTTGCTGTGCTGGGAGAGGGCGTTCAGGCGTACCTCCCACTGACCCTGGGGCGCGGCGTCATGGATGTCCCGCAGGACGCGCTCGATGCCGTCGCGCTCGGGCGTATCGCCGTAGACGAAGTTTTCCAGCGCACCCAGGGCGTCGCGGCCGCCGAGCATCAGGCAGCTCGAGGGTTGTCCGTCGCGTCCGGCGCGACCGATCTCCTGGCTGTAGTTCTCGATCGACTTGGGCAGGTCGTAATGCACGACGTTGCGGATATCGGACTTGTCGATGCCCATGCCGAAGGCGATGGTGGCGACGATGCAATTCACCTCGCCGCTCATGAACGCCTGTTGCAGTGTATCGCGGGTCTCGCTGTCGAGGCCGGCGTGATAGGCCCGCGCCTCGATGCCTGCCTTACCGAGGTAAGCGGCTAGGCGCTCGGCGGTTTTCTGCAAGGTGACGTAAACGATGCTGGGCTGGGGCGGCGAGGCGGCCAGGCGTGGCCCCAGCCACTCGACCAGGGCGCGGGGGCGTCGCTCGGTGGCGGTGGGCTGCACCTGCAGATCGAGATTGGGGCGATAGAAGCCCGTGGCGGCAACATCCTGGGCGTCGATGGCGAAGCTGTCGCGCATGTCGTTGATGACGCGCGGCGTGGCCGTGGCGGTGAGCAACAGCGCCTGCGGAATGGCGAATTCACGCTGATAGGCAGGTAGCTTGAGATAGTCGGGACGGAAATTGTGGCCCCACTCGGACAAGCAATGCGCCTCGTCGACCACCAGCAACGAGACCGGCACCCGCTGCAGGAAGGCGCGGAAGCGCTCGTTCTTGAGGCGTTCCACCGAGATCATCAGGATGCGGATATCGCCGCGCCTGACGCCGTCCATCACCGCCGAGGCTTCCTCCCGGGTCTGGCGGGAGTCGAGGCTCGCCGCGGCGATGCCGTGGCGAGCCAGGAAATCGAGCTGGTCCTGCATCAGCGCCAGCAGCGGCGACACTACCAGGGTCAGGTGCGGCAGATGCAGGGCCGGCAACTGATAGCACAGCGACTTGCCGGACCCGGTGGGAAAAATGGCCGCTGCCGAACGCCCCTGGGTCACGGCCTCGACCACCTGGCGCTGGCCGGGGCGAAAGTCGGAATAGCCGAAGACGCGTTGCAGGGTGTCGTCGATGTCGGCCATGCGGTGCTCCTTGCCACGATTGAGGCGACATCTTACACCCTGTGGCCGTCGGGATGGCGCGCAGACCGCCGATGCCGTGCGTGATCGACACGACATGCCGCCACGGACATGACCCATGGCGCTCGCTGTTGGCATAATGCGTCTTTTGCCCACGGAAACGACCCATGACCGCCTGGAGCAAGCTTCTCGTCGCCACCACGCGGCTGCTCGACCTACATGACAGTGGCCATGAGCCCGGCTCGCCGTTCGTGCACGTCAGCCAGGAAAGCCGGCGTGGCCTGCGCGACGGCTACTGGCTGGACCTCGGCTGCTTGCTGCTGGACTATCTGCTCGATGTGGACTTCGCGACCAACAGCGCCTTCGTGTCGCAGACGCGCTGCCTGGCGCACCTGCGCGAGTTCTATCCCGAACTGGCGCATGATGACCTCGGCTTCGTCGTCAACCTGCTCGCCACGCCCAGTGAAGTGCACTTTCGCGATGCGCCTCCGACACCGGAGGTGCGCGATGCATCCGCGCCGCCGGAACCGGATGCCGGGGAGGCGGCCGAGGCGCGCCGCGCGATGCGCAGCACCAAGCGGACCGCCCTGATCGAGAAGCAGAGCCAGACCGGCCAGGTACGCCTGACCGCCAGTGGCCGCCAGGCGGTGACGCTGGCCAGTCAGGTCGAGGACCTCCTGTATTCCGAATACGACGCCGCCAAGGTGCTGGCCGCCCTGGCGCGGGGCGATTTCGCCCGCATTCCCGACATCACCAACCAGATCCTGCTGGCGATCCGCGCCTTGACCCAGGAACTGCGCCGGGTGCGCGAAAACCCCACCCGCGAGGGCAAGCTGGCGGCGTTGCTCGACAACGAGCGCCACTATCACAATGCCTTGTCGAGCATTCAGGAGACGCTGCTCGACGCACGCGCGCAGCTTTCCACGCCACGCTTGATGGAGCGCTTCGCCGACTGGCGCGAGCGCGAGGCGGCACGTCACGGCGAGGAATGGGATCTGCGCATGCTGTCGAGTGCCATCGGCCGCGTGCTCACGGCGATCGAGAACCTCTCGCGACGGCTATCGGAGTTGCTGGCCGATATCGCCGAGGGGCGCATTCAGTCGATGGGCGTGGTCGACTTCGCCGATGTGGCGCGCGGTCTGCTGGCCGCGCCCGCCGCGCCACGCATGAGCGAAGCACTGGTGACACGCCTGATGCCGTTTCACGTCGACGTCGCCATGCCGCGCCTGGCACCGCTGACCCCATTGCTCGAGACCCGTCGCGCCGAGACCAGCCATGCCGCGCTGGTCTTCGATGAAGCCCAGGACGCGGCCCCCGAGGACCCTCTGCTGGCACGCTTTCTGGAGGCGCGCGGGCCGGCGCTACGGGCCCGGATCCAAAAGGCGCCGCTCTCGCTGCCCGAGGCCCTGGCCGAGGGCTGGCACCGGTTCGAGGGAGACGACTGCCTGGCGCAGTTGCTCAATACCTTCGTCGACACCGAGCTGCTCGACAGCCACCTGCGGGTGGGGGTCGAGGCCCGCAGTTTCGACGTCACACTGGACGACGGCCGCGTGGTCCAGGCCGCCGTCACGCCTTCCTTGCGCGTCGCCACGCCGGCGGCGGGCACGTCCCCGGTCAACGAGGATGCATCACGATGAACATGAGTGAAATGGGCGAGGTCGTCGCCTACCTGCTGCGCTACCGCAGCGCCGAACGCGTCCCGGGCGGTGGCCGCAAGCGCCGCGCCGCGCGCGAGGGCCAGCTCTCCGAGCGCGATGTCTGCGCGCTGATCGACGATGCCAGCGATCTCGAGCGCGAGGCGCTGCGTGACTTTCTGGCCGGCCAGGGGCTGAGGCTCAAGACGTTCGAGGCGGGCGACTTTCCGGGTATCGCGCCGGGGTCGCGGTATTACGCGCTGTTGCCGGATCCGGAGCTCGAGCAGCCCCCGTTGTATACCCGTCAGCCGGTGTTCGAGGCCCTCAAGTTGCGTCAGGAAAGCCGCAGCGAGCTGGCGCAGTGGTATCTGCAACTGTGGCTGCTCATGAATACCCTGCTGTACACCCGGTACAACCGCGCGCTTTCCGACGTCAGCCGTTACCAGGAGGCGACCTTCGCCAGTCACGAGCTGCTCGACCTGCTGCGCGATCAACTCGAAGCGTTGCGCGCGCTGGGCGAGGCGGCACCGGAAACCAACCGCGCGCTGCTCGAGGAGCGCGGCGAGGACCTCAACCGCCGCGTGCGGGCCTTCATCGACCTGCAGGTACGCGCCGGCCTGCTCGAGGCGTCCGGCGCCTCGGGCGAGGACGCCTCGCCGGGCGATATCTGGCAGCAGACCCTGCTTGGCGCCCTGGAGTGCGAGCAAATCGGCATTCATCAATTGGGCCATCTTCAGGCGCTGGCCGAGGGACGCCTCGCGGAGGAAACGGCATGAGCGTGATCAATCGCATCGAAGTCGCCAACCTGCTCAACAAGCATGGCGATATCGCCTCGCCATGGGACGCCAAGATGCGTCACCTGCTGCTCGATCTGCGCGGTCAGTCCAGCGCCATCAGCATGGAGAACGGGTTCGGCAAGACCACCCTGGCCGAAGCCCTGATCGGTCTGCTGTCCCGCGACAGAAGCCTGATCTCGCGCACGCGCCGCAAGTGCTCGCCGTCCACGGTGGCCGGCCAGGGGCGTAGCTGGAGCCATTTGCGCGTCGAATTCCGCACCCGCAGCGGCAGCGAGCGCCAGGACGACATGCTCGCCGCCGCCGGCGAGGAAGTCGCCGGCGAGACCTTCGTGTTCGGCTTCTACGGCTACAGCGACGGCAGCGGCCTCGCTTTTTATCACTATGCCGGGCGCCTGGAAGACATTCCCGTTCATCATTACACCGTCGACGGCAAGCTGGCGTTGAGTGCCAACAGCGACGTCAAGGCCGACATGGCGAATCGTGGCGTGCGCCTGACCCACAACCGCGAAGAATGGCTCGACGCGGTCGGCGCGCATGTCTCGCGCCGGGAACTGGCGCAGTTGGCGGCCTTTCAGAAGGAGGGCGGTGCCGACAAGAGCCAGATCTTCAATGCCATCAAGCCGCGCGGCGGTGAGAAGGCGGACCAGGCCTTCTTCTTCGAGGTGCTGGCCCCGGAGATCCTCTCCGGCGCGACGCGGGGCGAGACCGACGAAAGCGAGGAACTGATCGAGGAGGTGATCCTCAACTCCGGTACCAACATCACCGAGTTGCGTCACCGTCTCGAGGAGGCAGAGCACGATCAGCGGCGTGCCGAGGACAAGGTCGCGCGGCTGGCGACGCTGAGCGACGACGGCGCAGCCCTGCTGGCGGCACGCGACGAGCTCGAGCGCCTCGATGCCGGCTTCCAGGGGCTCGAGTGTCTGCTCGGCGGACAGGCACTGCTGGGCTTGCCGGGGATTCCCGCGACACCCGCCGAGGTCGAGGACGAAACGCTGGATGCCGCGATACCCTGTGGTTTCGCCTGGGCCAGTGGCGATACACGACGGCCGCGAGTCTCGCTATGGCTGTTGGCGCGTCTCTCGGGAGGCAGCGAGCGCAGCATTCGTCAGGCGCTGTCCGAGCGCGGCGCGCGGGTCGACGCCCACCGGCGCCTGGTGCATCTGCCCGAGGCCGCCTGGCCGGCCGGTCGCGAAATCGGTCACGTCGACTTCACCGCGGCGCGTGAATGGCTGGCCGAGACCCTGAACTTCGACGACGATGCCGCGCGCCATCGTGCCCTGGCGGCGCTGGATGCCGGCGCCGATGTCTTCGAAGCACGCGACGGCAACCGCTTCCGCGAGGAGGTGATCGCCGATCAGACCTACCGCGACGAGCTGGGCGCCGACATTCAGGCCGCCGAGCGGCATCTCGAGACGCTCGAGCAGCAACGCGAACGCCTGGAAGGTCAGCAACGCGAGTTCGTCGACAACCAGAGCTTCTATACCCAGGCGCTGAGCGAGGGGCTCTTCGACGAAGCCGAACTGGAGGCACCCGAAGCCACCGCCGAGGCGGCGAAGGCCGAGGCCGAGTCGGCACGCCAAGCCTTGAACGCCCACCTGGGACGCATCGGCGAGCTCAAGCAGGTCGCCGCCTGGCATGCCGAGTTCCAGCAACAGGCCCCGGGGGTATCGCCCGGCGAGCGGCTGGCCGAAAAACAGGCGCGCGATGAGGTGCTCGAAGAGGCGCATGCCGAGGCCGAGGCCCAGCGTGAGCCGTTGGCGTCGCGTTGCGAGACGCTGCGCCATCAGGCCGAGGCGCTGCGCGACGAACAGCAACGCCTGGCCGGCGAGCAGGGCTTGCTCGAGCAGGGGCAAGCACCGTGGCGTGCCTTCGTCGACGGCTGGCCCGAGGAGGACGTCACCGGCTTCTGGACGCGCCGCAAGACGGCGTTGGCCGAACTCGAAACGCGCTGTCACGGAGCCGAGCAACGCGCCGAGGATGCCCGCCGAGAGCAGGCGCGCCTGACCCCCCTGCATGACGCAGCGCAGCGTTACGCCGACTATCATGGCGACGACGAGCCGGTGCATCTGCGGCAAACCCTGTATGAGCGTGCGCGCGCACTGGATGACGAAGGACATCGCCTGGAGCAGGAGCAGCAGCGTCTGCGTGAGTTGACTCAGGCGCAGCGTGACTTCGCTTCGCGTTTCGAGGCCGATCCCGAGCGCTGGCTGCGTGACGCCCAGCGGCGCTACCCGCGCCTGCTCAGCGAGGCCGATGCCCTGGATGACGCCATCGAGGAGCGCTGGCGTTATCTCGACAGCCTGGCGGGCGATCCGCTCGAGCGGCGGGCGGTGGAAGCCGAGGCCCAGCAGTGCCTGGATGCCGCGGAGATCGCCTGGCAGCCCCTGCATGCGGTGCTCAACGACGCCGAGGTCGAACGCGAACGGCGTCGCGGCTGGCTGAGCCAGGCCGCCGGCCTGCTGTTTTCGCCGGTGGTGGCGGGAGACGACGAAGCGGAGCGTGCCGCGCGCTGCTTGATCGACGCCGGGCTGGCGTTGCCGGTGTTCGAGAGCGCACGCCTGACGGCTCTGCTCGAGGCCGATCAGCCACCGCTGGGGGCGGTGCAGGGCAGCGAAACCCTGGCCGTCAAGGCCGCGCTCGATCCACGCTATCTCGAGGAGTTGCGTCGCGATACCGAGCGTCGCCTGAGTGCCGACCGCGAGCGTCGGGCCGCCCTGGCGGCGGAATGCGAACGTCTCGACCCGCATGGCGATGTCTTCGCGCTGGCGCTCAAGGCCCGCGAGGCGCAACAGGCGGACGCCGAGACGGCCCTGGCCACGCTCGACGAGCGCCAGCAGCAGCTCGACGCCCGTCAGGCGGAGCTGACGCCGCGCTTGACCGAGGCGGCACTGAATTGCATCGACGATTATCAGCGATATCTGCAGGCAGGCGGCCAGGCCGCCGTGGCCCAGGCCGAGGCGGCACTCGAGGAGGCCGAGCGCGACCTCGCGGATTGCCGTCCGGCGATGCAGCAAGCAGCGGAAGAGCTGGAGACCCACGGGGCGACCTGGCTGGCCGCGGAGCGCTTCGCCGATGCCGGTGGCATCGAGCGTCTCGAAGCTTTGAAGGCGCGGCTGGAGACGCTGGAGACGCAACTCGGCGAGATCCGCGAGCAGCTTGCCGAGGCAGAGCGCGATCACGAGGCCGTGTCGCGCCGGCTGCACGAGATCGATGCCGAGCGGCGCAGCCTCTTCGACGATGGCGAACGCGATCGATTGCGCGCCCTGGCCGAGTTCGAGGCCGATGGCGGCGATGCCTTCATGGCCACCGCCGAGGCGGTGCAGGAAGAACTCGAGGCCGCGCTGGAAACGGCGAGCCGACGTGCGCGCTTCGATTTCTCGCGCCTGCGTGCCTATCTCGACGTGCGCGACGCCAGCGGCGGCAGCCAGAAGCTCGAGCGCGACATCGCCGCGGCCAAACGGGCATATCTCGAGGCCCGCGAGGGACTCAAGGCACAGCGCCGCGAACGTGATGAGGTGGAAGCGCGGCTGGCCGAGCAGCGCCGGGCCATGGAGTGGGTCGACCAGCTGGCCATCGCCTGGCTGGGCGTGATGCGCGAACTACCCGAGGGATGGGCGCGGCGGCTGGCGGCTCTGGACGATCTCGCCGCCGCGAGTCACTGGCCGCTCGACGACCCACGGCACGAGACGCGCGAGGCCGCGTTGGCGACATGGCATGCCCAGGCGGGCATGTCGGCGACGTTGTCGCTTTCCGACCTGGAGGCCTGTCAGCAAACTCTGCTCGACGCCCTGGCGGAGCTCAACCTGGGCGAGCGCGCGCGCAATCGCGAACGTCAGGACAAGACGGTGCGCGGTCTCGAGCGGCGCCTCGCCCAGGCGCTGGAAGCCGCCGCCGAAAGTCGCGCCTTCAGCGAGACCGAACGTGCTCGTCTGGCGGCCCTGAAAGGCGTGACGGCCGACGCCCTCGACGACCTGGCCGGACTGCATGGTCAGCTCGATACGCAGCTCGAGGAGCACCGCCAGCGCGTGGCGCGTCTGCATGCCTCGCGCGAGCAGATCGAAGGCACGCTGGTCGAGCGGCTGAGCTCGATCATCTCGGATGCTGCCGGCAACCTGGACATTCTCAAGCGCGTGGCGCGTAGCCATGGCGAGGGCGGTGCCTACTTCGAGGTCAAGGCCGCGCTGATCGACGGCGAGTCGCTGCGTGAACTGATCACCACGCTGCTGGCCGATATCGACGAGCATCAGGCCGCGCTCAAGCGCCGTGCCGAGCGCGATGGCGGCATGAGCGAAGGCGATAGCCGACGCCGTGACGACGACCTGGTGCGTCAGATTCGTCGGCGCATCTATCGTGGCCTGTTCCATGAGGTGTCGATTCGCCTCAAGCACGACGCCATTCGTCCGCACGGGCGACTGTTCTCGCTCAACGAGGACATGTCGGAAGGGCAGCGCGAGGCAGTGTCGCTGATGTGGCTGGTCAAGCTCTCCGAGTTTGCCATCGAGCGCGAGTTGCGCGAGCTGCCCGGCCATCACAAGCGCCGTGCGCGGGCCAGCCGCGAGAGCGTGATCCTGCTCGATGGCCTGTTCTCGAAGCTCTCCCATCGCCGGCTCATCCAGGACTCCCTGGAGTCGCTGCGCAACACCCGCGGGCGCTTCCAGATGATCGGCCTGATTCACAACCCCAACTACGAAAACGACCCGGCGATCTTCCCCACCTATCTGGTGGGGAGCGTGATCGGTGGTGTCCAGGGGCAGGGCGGGCACGTCATGGTGCGCGACGGCCAGGTCACTGCGCCCGAAGCACTCGGCCGTGCGCCCGGCGAGGCCAGCCTGTTCGGCATTCACGTGAAGGAGCCCATGAATGCATTCGAAAATGACTGAATTGAGTGAGGCGGCTCGGCATGTCTTTGACAAGATGAGTGCCGATTGGCGTCGACAGGCGCTTCAGGGAAAAGCCCATCCTCCGAGTCAGCAGGCAGCAACGCTGAGAAAGCGTATGGTCAAGAATGGCTGGTGCGAAGCCGAACTGTATGCACAGCGGACGCTATTGGAGCTTTATCGTGCGGGCATTCTTAGCGTCAAAGGCGAGGGTGGAGAGGCGATGCTCGACCCTCGCCTCGGCTTGAACCCACGTGTGGGGTTGGCGGAGCGCTATGTTCAGCAGGTGTTGGAGACATTGCCCAATGTCGATGCTGGTTTGGCACTCAACGAAAGACAAGCGCGCCATTGGCGACAGGCACTGGACGGATGTTTGGCCGGATGGTCACGTGAAGACCAGCAGCGTTTGGTGGATGGGCTCAAGACGTTAGCGAGGGCTCTGCCCGCGGCCTATACGTTGACGAGTTACACGGTCAGTTCACGTTATTTACTGGAAAGCAGTAAATTGCTGTCCGTATTGCCCAATGAGCTGTTACGTGCTTTCGGGATAGAGCCGTCGCGTTTTGCCCAATCGGATTCGCGGGTACTGGCGCATGTTCCTGTAGAGCCGCAGGGCGTGCTCTTGATCGAAAATGCGCAAAGCTTTACCGCTGCCTGTCGTGTAGGACTGGATATGCATTTTGCGCTGGTCTGCGAGTTTGGTTATGGCCTCGCGCTGAGTCAGGCGCTCTCGGATGCCCAGCATATTAGTCTGGTGGGCAAGATGCCGTCCCCCATGGTGTTGGCGGATTTGCTGGAGCTACCGAATATCACCTACTGGGGCGACCTTGATCCCGAAGGGCTACGGATTTATCTGCGCATGAAAACGCATCTGCCGGCCATGCGCCTGTCAGCACTTTATGGTCCGATGATGGAACGGTTGGAGGGAAGGGGCGGCCACCCATTGAGTCAGGCCACGGGTAAGGCAGGGCAGCGTCAAGGGCAAGGTTGGACACGGGGTATCGATCAGGAGTGGGTAAGTGATTGTGATATCGAGCGGCTGGCGGGGGAAACGCTCGAGTTCGATCAGGAGCAGCAGTGGATTGCGCGTATCGTGGGCGCAGAGGAGACGAATTGAGTATGCCGGTATTCGGCGTCGGTGACAGCACGCTGCGCGCCGTGGGCGGGGAGGCGGCGGTACGCGAGCTGGTGGATCGCTTCTATGATGCCATGGAGCGCTTGCCCGAGGCGCGAGGGATTCGCGCTCTGCATCCCGACGACCTAGACGAATCCCGCGATAAGCTGACGACGTTTCTGATCGGTTGGATGGGCGGGCCGAGCCGTTACCGCGAGCGTTTCGGGCCGATCGCCATCCCCGCGGCGCATCGCCACCTGGATATCGGCCCCGAGGAGCGAGATGCTTGGCTGTCATGTATGGCGACGGCACTGGATGAAGTCGGCGCAGCGGACGACCTCAAGCGCTATCTACTGACTCAGCTACGCCACCCTGCCGAGATGTGCCGCCGGCGTTAAGGCCGAAAAAGCGGTGGGTGCTCATGACGTCCCGTCGGCTTGGACGTCGAGTTCGGCGCGCCAGGCCTGCATCTGCTTGAAACGTTTTTCCTGCCCGTATTCCGTGGGCGCGAAGAAGGTGGCTGCGGGGAGTTCCGCGGGCCAACAGTCGTGTGCCCGACCGGCGGGGTAACCGTTAGGCTCGTTGTGCGCGTAGCGATAGCCTTCGCCGTGACCGAGGGATTCCATCAACTTGGTCGGGGCGTTGCGCAGATAGGTGGGCACCTCGAAGTCGGGGTGCGCGGCGACGAACTGCTTGGCGGCGTTCCAGGCCTGATCGATGGCGTTGCTCTTGGGAGCGATGGCGAGATGCAGTGCGGCATGCGCGATGGCGCGCTGGCCTTCGTAGTCGCCCAGGCGCAGGTAGGCGTCCCAGGCGGCCATCACCAGCGGCAGAGCGCGTGGCTCGGCATTGCCGACATCCTCCGAGGCGATGGCGGCAAGGCGACGCACCACATCGAGCGGATCACCGCCGCCTTGTACGAATTGCGCGATGTACAAAAGCGCGGCATCGCTGCGTGACGAGCGTATCGATTTATGGATGGCCGAGAGCAGGTCGTAATAATGATCGCCTTGCTTGTCGAAGGCGCTAGCCTGATGCCCCAGCACTTCATGCAGCGCCTGCAGGGTCAGGCGTTCGCCGCCCTCAGTGGGCTCGGCGAAGTCACAGGCTGTCTCCAGCAGGCCCAGTGCGCGTCGTGCATCGCCCGAGGCTGAGCGCGCGAGCGTTTCCAGCACGTCCTCATCGGCCTCGATATGGCGCTCTCCAAGGCCGCGCTGGGTATCCGTCAGGGCCTGATGCAGCACACGCAGCAGGTCGTCGACCTCCAGCTTGCGCAACACATAGACGCGTGCCCGCGAGAGCAGTGCCGAATTGACTTCGAAGGAGGGGTTCTCGGTAGTCGCGCCGATCAGCGTCAGTAGTCCGGACTCGACGTGTGGCAGCAGCGCGTCCTGCTGGCTCTTGTTGAGACGATGGATCTCGTCGAGGAACAAGAGCGTCGGCTGGCCGCGCATTTGCCCCTCGCGCGCACGCTCGACGGCGGCACGGATGTCCTTGACGCCGGCCATCACTGCCGATAGACGTTCAAGCATGGCGCCCGACGCATCGGCGAGGATATCCGCCAGGGTGGTCTTGCCCACGCCTGGTGGCCCCCACAAAATCATTGAGCGTACCGCGCCGCTTTCTGCCATGCGACTCAGCGGTTTGCCGGGGCCAACCAGCGCCTCCTGGCCGACGTAGTCGTCGAGGCGGCGCGGCCGCATGCGATAGGCCAGCGGTGTGTTATCGGATTGGGATGAAGCGAACAGGTCCATGTGTATGCCACCGTGGGTGAGAGGGCGTTTACAAAAGAGCTGCACTTGACAATCCGGCGTTAAAATCGGCCTCGTACGCGAGCCCGGTCAAAATGCTCATTTACCCCATGTAAACTCCGCGTTTTCGGCCAATTTTGCCTTGTCTTGCCTTCGCTCGCCTGTTTTGTAAAGACCCTCTGCGTCGAGTCGCCAAAAACCATGTCTAGACTTTCGGTGAACAGGCGTAATCCTGTCATACCCGCTAGGGTAAAACATTCGAGCCCCGGTAGGGTGTTTCCCATCGGGAGAATGGGAGTCACTGAAGACTCTCGCCTAAACTGGCAAATAGGCTGCCGGATACCCCGCGCTGCCACGCTTCGACAGCAAAGGAGGCCTGTACATGCCCATGCTGACTCAACTGCGCCAAGATCACGCCAACATGGCGCGTTTGCTGCATGTGTTGCAGCTCAAGCAGAAAACCCTGGCGGAAGGTGAGCGACCCAACTTCCAATTGATACGCGAGGTCGTGGATTACATCCTCGACTACATGAGTGGGTTCACCGAGCCGCTGGAACGCATGTGTACCGAGCAGTTGAATGTGCGGGCACCGCAAGCCGACGCGCTGTGTCAGCGGTTGTCCGAAGACTATCGGGCGCTCAATGAACGCCTGGCGAAACTCTCTCAGGATCTCGACATGATCCTGATGGATGCGGTAGTGCCCATGGACCGCTTCAGTGAAGACCTCCGGGCCTATCTCGAGGCGCATCGGGCCTATCTGCGCGGTGAACGCGAGGAGTTGTTTCCGTTGATCCGCGAGCACTTCGACGAAGACGATCTGGATCGGCTGGCCAAGGCGCTGCCGGAAGGGGCCGAAGCTGAACTGGCACGCCTGCAGGAAGGCTATCCGGAGCTTTACGCCGAATTCCGCGAGGCGCCTTCGCCGTTGAATTGAGCTGTGTCGCCACGTGAACGGCATAGTGGTCATCGGGCGCGTGCTCGGGGCAGCTCGTCCCAGCGCGTGGTATAGCAGGCCGAGCGGTAGGCGCTGTTCATCTGCCAGGGGGCGTCGGAAGGTTGCGGGCCCAGGGTCAGCGCCTGGCGGCCGTAGCGGGCGCGGATCGCGTCCCAAGCCTCCATCAACGCCTCTCGCCGGGCGGGCTCGGCGCCATCGAAGAGCGTCGTTTGGCTCTGCTGGCGGGGCGTCAGTTCGGTGAGCATCACGCCCAGTTTCTGATAGGCCGCCGGTTGCCATAAGCGTGCTAGCAGACGTTGCGCCGCGCGGTTGAGTTGCTGCGTGTCGGCACTGGGGAACGGTAATGCCGTCCACTCGCAGGCATGACGAAACGTGCCGGCGTGATGCGGGTTGGTACGCATGTATACGCCGATGGCTGAGGCTTGCATGGCATCACGTCGCAGCTTTTCGCCGGCGCGTTGGCAGTGATGGCGTAAGGCACCGGCGAGGGCGTTGTGGTCGCGCAAGGGGCGCCCGAACGAGCGCGAGCAGAGAATGCTACGGCGTGGGGTCTCCAGGTCGCTCATCGATAGGCAGGGGTGGCCGTTGAGTTCGGTGGCGGTGCGCGCCAGCACTACGCTGAAACGCCGTCGTAGCTCGCTGTCGGGTGTCTCGCGAAGCGCGGCGGCGGTGAGCACGCCCATGCCGGCCAGGCGCGCGTTGAGTCGTTCACCCACGCCCCATACCTCGCGGGGTGACAGCCGAGCCAGGTGGGCTGCCAATTCGGGCGCGTCGGCGCTTTGCCACACGCAGACCTGAGGGCGTGTTGGCTGGGTCTTGGCCTGACGGTTGGCGAGTTTGGCCAGAGTTCGCGTCGGGGCGATGCCGATGGAAACCGGCAGCCCGACTTCCCGCGCCACGCTACGCACCAGGCGTGCGCCCAAGGCGTGCCAGTCTTCCTGCATGCCGCGTAGATCGAGAAAACACTCGTCGATGGAATAAGGTTCCAGCGTCGGTACTTGGCGCGCCAGAACCTGTTGCACGCGTGCCGAGAGGTCACCATAAAGCGTGTAGTTGGAGGACTTCAGCACCACGCGACGCCGCAGTGCTGGATCGATCTTGTGGGTGGGGATGCCCATGGGAATATCGAGCGCCTTGAACTCCTCGGAGCGCGCGATGACACAGCCGTCGTTGTTGGACAGCACGCCCACCGGGACGCCCTCCAGACGCGGTTCGAACAGACGCTCGCAGGCGGCGTAGAAGTTGTTGCAGTCGATCAGCGCAAACATGACGGCTCGGCCGGTTCCTCGCCCATGGCGGGCAAGGCGTGAATGGCGTAGCAGATGACGCCCCACAAGCGGTCATCGTCGGCCTCGAAGGGCAGCGTCGCCAGACCGGGGCGTGACGGCGCGAGATACAGCTGCGCCTCGCGACGTTCGAGGTGCAACACGCTCAGTTCGCCATCGATGGCGGCGACCAACCAATGCCCAGGGCGCGGTGAAATGGCGCGGTCGATTACCAATAAATCGCCGTGGTGCAGGCCGGCGTGGCGATGGTCATCGCCTTCCAAGCGCATGAAGAACGTCGAGGCCGGGCGGCGAACCAGATGGTGATGTAGATCCAGCGGTGCTTCTCGGTAGTCGTCGGCCGGAGACGGAAAGCCGCTGGCGCCGCGTGGCAGGGTGTCGCTCGATGCTGGCGCCGAGGTGGACGCGGCGAGGGCGATAGGCGTCATGGACATGGCGGAACCTCGAAAACGAAATGACGAATACTGTAAAAATAAACAGTATTTTGCCTCGAGGCAAGTCGAGCCATCTCATCGCGTGGGCGGGTAAGGTAGAATGAGCGCACGTATTTTCGAGGAAGCCGTATGGACCGCCTGCAGGCGATGCACATCTTTCGCGCCGTGGTCGAGGCCGGCAGTTTTGCTGGCGGTGCGCGCAAGCTGGAATTCTCCAATGCCATGGTCAGCAAGCAGATCTCCAAGCTTGAGGCCAGTCTGGGGGTGCGGTTGTTGACGCGTACCACGCGGCGTTTGCAGCTAACCGCAGAGGGCGAACGCTATCTCAATGGAGCGAGTCGCTTGCTCGATGAGTTGCAGGAGCTAGAGACCGGGCTCGGCGAACAACGCGGCGAGATACGCGGCCGGTTACGGCTCTCCGCGCCGTTGGATTTCGGTGTGCGTGCGCTGATACCCGCCTTGCAGGCGTTCGAGCGCCGTCATCCGGCGGTGATGCTCGATGTCGTGCTCGAGGATCGCCGTGTCGACCCGGTGGCCGAGGATTTCGATCTGGTAGTACGTATCGGCGAGCTGGAGGACTCCAGTCTGATCGCGCGGCCGTTGATGGACATGCCGCGCCACGTATACGCCGCGCCGGAGTATCTGGCGCGGCATGGAACGCCCACGCACCCCGCCGAGCTGCGTGGGCATCGTTGCCTGCACTATAGCCTGGCGCGGGAAGGGCACTATTGGCACTTCCAGGTCGACGGAGCAGCGTATCGGGTGCGCATCCGCCCGGTCATGGCCTGTAACAACGGACGCGCCCTGACCGAGGCGGCGATACGTGGCATGGGGCTGGTTTACAAGCCGGCGTTCCTGGGGGAGCCGGAAGTCGAGGCCGGGCGACTGGTCCGCGTGCTGGACGATTTCAGCGTGGCGCCGATCAGCGTCCATCTGTTGTATGCCGAGCGTGAGTTCATCCCCGCGCGCCTGAGGGCCTTAGTGGATACGCTGCTGGCGCACTTCGCGGAGACCCGCGCATGACGGCGCCGATTCTGATCTTCGACTCCGGTGTCGGCGGGCTCTCGGTGGTGGGTGCCTTGCGCACACGCCTGCCGGGCGCACCGCTGGCGTATGTATGTGACAACGCTGCGTTGCCGTATGGCACCAAGCCCGGTGCCTGGTTGGTCGCGCGGATCGTCGCGGTGTGTCGCGCGGCGGTCGAAGCGAGTGGCGCGCGCGCCTTGGTAGTGGCCTGCAATACGGCCAGCACGTTGGCGTTACAGGCCTTGCGCGAGTGCCTGAGTATTCCGGTGATCGGTACTGTACCGGCGATAAAGCCGGCCGCTCATGCCTCGCGCAGTGGTGTGTTCGGACTGCTGGCGACCTCGGCGACGGTGTCGCGTCCTTATACGCAGCGTTTGATCGGTGAGTTCGCGCCGGATTGCACGGTGGTAAGACTGGCCGCCGATCCGCTGGTCGCGCAGGCCGAACGCGTCCTGACCGGGATGCCGTGGGACGATGCGATCATCGCCGCGAGCCTAGCGCCGTTATGGGAAGCGTCGCGTCTCGATACCGTGGTGCTGGGATGCACGCATTTTCCGCTGCTGCGCGAGGCACTCGAGCGGCATGCGCCGCGCGAAATCGTGTGGATCGATTCCGGGGACGCCATTGCGCGGCGCGTGGCGCAGGTCGTTTCTCCGATCGTATCAGAGGCCACGCGTGATGCGCCGGGTAGCGATGCAAGCTGGGCCAGCGCTCCGCAACAATCGGGTCTGGCACGCACCCTGGCGAGCTATGGCTTCAGCGCACCGCGTTCTTTGGCATTGCCTGGCCCTGTTTTAACCTTCTGATTTCCATGAGATGGTGTCGTTGCGGCGACATCGCGAGTTTTTGCTGAAAGGAGTTTTCGTGGCCGTACCCGTCGTCGACCCCGAACGTTACGAGTCTCAGCTCGACGCCAAGCGCGAGCGTATCACGGCGCAATTCGCGCGTTTCTCTCCGCCGCCGCTGGAGGTGTTTCCCTCGCCGTCGAGCCATTACCGGCAGCGCTGCGAGTTTCGTATCTGGCATGACGGCGACGACCTGTTCTATGCCATGTTCGAAGTCGATCCTGCCGATCCCAAACGCAAGGCGGTCATTCGATTGGATGAATATCCGGTGGCGGGGGAGCGTATCAACGCGCTCATGCCCGCCTTGCGTGATGCGTTGTTGGCAAGCGATACCCTGCGGCGCAAGTTGTTCCAGGTCGAGTTCTTGACCACGCTGAATGGCGAAGCGTTGGTGACCTTGATCTATCACCGCCAACTCGACGAGGCTTGGGAGCAAGAAGCGCGAGCGTTACAGGAATCTCTGAACGTGTCGATCATCGGCCGGGCACGTAAGCAGCGTCTCGTTCTTGAGCGCGATCATGTCTGGGAGCGGTTGAACGTCGAAGGCCGCGAGTTCGTCTATCAGCAGGTGGAGAACAGCTTCACCCAGCCCAATGCAGCCATTTGTCGGTCGATGCTAGGGTGGGCTAGGGACGTGACTCGAGAGAGCCGCGACGGCGATCTGGTGGAGTTCTATTGCGGTAATGGCAACTTCACGATTGCGCTGGCCGAGAACTTCCGCCGTGTCGTGGCCACTGAGATCTCGCGGACCTCGGTAGCCTCGGCCAACGTCAATCTCGAGGCCAATGGCGTGGCTAACGCCGTGGTGGCGCGGATGTCCGCCGAAGAGTTCAGCGAAGCCCTGGCCGGAGAGAAAAGTGGGCGGCGCGTAGCAGCGCTGGCGCTCGATGAGCATGATTTCACCACCGCGTTGGTCGACCCGCCGCGGGCCGGCCTCGATGCGCATAGCTGCGAGCAACTAAAAGCCTATTCGCGCATCGTCTATATTTCCTGTAACCCGAACACGCTCGAGGCGAATCTCGAGCAATTGAGCGCTACGCATGTCGTGACCCGTTTCGCACTGTTCGATCAGTTTCCGTATACCGACCACTGCGAATGTGGCGTGTTGCTGGAGCGCCGGGAAGCGCCAGTACGCGCGTGACGAGCCCATGCACAACCGGCATATGCCATGAGGGAGCGTCACATTGGTGGGGTCTGACGTGCGATGGGAGTAAGCTCGTGTCACCGTGGTGGCTCACGCGATACGCGTGCGTGCCGCCGAAGGATCATTCATCGGTCGCCATGAAGGGCGGCCGGTCGTAGACGAGGTGCTTGATGCAACACGTTGCGATCGAGGGCAAGGAAGATTTTCTCGCCCAGCTCAAAGAACAACTGGCCAAGCGGCTTCCCCAGGAAAAAGTGGAGCGGATCGCTGCTTTCGCCGAGGACCTGTATGCCTCGGCGCCGTTCGAGGAAGCCGCTGAGCGCGGTTTGGATGATATCTACGGCGCGACGTTGTCAGCGTGGCACTTCATGCAAACGCATGATCCCAGCGAGGCGAAGGTGCGCGTCTTCAATGCCGACTTCGAGGAACACGGCTGGCAGTCGCCGCACACCGTAGTGGCCGTGCTGCACGAAGATATGCCGTTTCTCGTCGATTCGGTGCGTATCGAGCTCAATCGCCGCGGACTGACCGTGCATGCGATTCATAACTCCGTTCTGGCGGTGGAACGCGATGCCAAGCATCATCTCAAGCGCGTAACCTCGACCGAGGCCAAGAACGCGCCGGCATCGCGCGAGTCGATCATCCTGGTGGAGGTCGACCGCCATTCCGATACGGCGACCCTGGACGACCTGCACGACAGCCTCAAAGAAGTACTGTGCGACGTGCGTGCGGCGGTGGAAGACTTCGATCCCATGCGTGAGCGGGTGCGCGAGTCGATCAAGGAGCTCAAGGCGCAGCGCCCGAAGCAGATCAAGGCTGACGATCATAAAGAAGCCATCGCTTTCCTCGAGTGGCTGCTCGACGATCATTTCACCTTCCTGGGTTATGACGAGTACGAGGTGTTGCAGGAAGACGGTCAGGATCGTCTACGCCAGATACCCAAGAGCGAGCTGGGCGTGTTCAGGCTCGACCAGCCGCGTTACCGCGAACGCATCAGTACCGATGAGGGCGTCGAAGACGATCAGTATGTATTGGTGCCGGAGCTTCTGTCCTTCGCCAAGAGCGCCTATCACGCGCGCGTGCATCGCCCCGCCTACCCGGATTACATCTCCATCGACCGTTACGACGAAGACGGTCGCGTCATCGGTGAGCGGCGCTTTCTAGGGCTCTATACGTCGACGGTCTACAACGAATCGCCGCGCAACGTACCGGTGTTGCGCAAGAAGATCGACGCCGTCATCAAGGCCGCGGGCGTCAATCCCAAGGGGCATAACGGTAAACAACTGACGCAGATCCTCGAGGTCTATCCGCGTGACGATCTGTTCCAGATCGACACCGACGAGCTGGCGCAGACTGCCTTTGGCATCCTCAATATCCGCGAACGGCGCAAGGTGCGCTTGTTCATTCGCGAGGACCGTTTCGGTCAGTTCTATTCGTGCCTGGCATTCGTACCGCGCGATGTGTTCTCCACCGAATTGCGCGTGCGTATCCAGAACCTGCTCTGCGAAGAGCTCGACGCTACCTTCGGTGATTTCAATACATATTTGTCCGAGTCGGTGCTGGCGAGAATCCAGTTCATCCTGCGTTTCAACGGCGAGCGCCCGGCCGAATACGATATACGGCGCCTAGAGAAGAAGATTACGGCGCTCTCGCGTAGTTGGCGGGATGACCTGCAGACCGCCATGGTCGAGGGCTACGGCGAAGAACAGGCTAACCGCCTGATGCAAGATTATCGCGAGGCGTTCCCCAACAGCTATCGCGAAGACTTTTCGGCCCGCACTGCCGTTTACGATATTCACCATCTCGGTGAGTTGGGTGGGAACGCGCCGATCAGCTTGAGTCTTTATCGACTGGTCGAGGAGAACATCGACGGGGTCAATCTCAAGCTTTTCCATGCCGACCAGCCGATCCCGCTCTCCGATGTGCTGCCAGTGCTCGAAAACCTGGGGCTCCGCGTAATCAGCGAGCGTCCCTACGAAGTCGAATGTCCTGACCAGACGTACTGGATTCATGACTTCACGCTTGAGCACCGTGGCGACGGGGTCGTCAATCTTCAGGAAATGCGCGATGTCTTCATCGAGGCATTCACGCGCATCTGGACCGGCGATGCCGAAAGCGATGCCTTCAATCGCCTGGTCATCGGTGCCAACCTGGCGTGGCGCGAAGTGGCGGTTCTACGTGCCTATGCGCGTTATCTCAAGCAATTGCGCTTCGGTCTGTCGCAGGACTATATCGCCAATACGTTTGCCAGCCACCCGGAAATCACGCGTGAACTGGTGACGCTGTTCGAACTACGCTTCGATCCCGACGATGCCGCCGGCGACAGCGAGATCGAAGAATGCGTGACGCGCATCGAGGGCTTGCTCGATGAAGTCGCCAGTCTCAATGACGACCTGTTGCTGCGCCGCTATATGGCGCTGATTCAGGCGACATTGCGGACCAACTATTATCAACGGCGCGAAGATGGCGAGGCCAAGGATTACATCGCCCTCAAGCTCGAGCCGACGCAAGTGCCGGACATGCCCAAACCACGGCCGATGTTCGAGATATTCGTCTACTCGCCGCGCGTCGAGGGTGTCCACCTGCGCAGCGGCAAGGTCGCGCGCGGCGGGCTGCGCTGGTCCGATCGTCACGAGGACTTCCGTACCGAGATCCTGGGGCTGGCCAAGGCGCAGCAGGTCAAGAACGCCGTCATCGTTCCGGTAGGCGCCAAGGGCGGCTTCATCTGCAAGCGCATGCCCGATGGTGCCGACCGCGACACGGTGCAGAAAGAAGGCATCGCCTGCTATCAGATATTCATCCGCGCGCTGCTTGACGTGACGGACAATCTGGAAGGTGGCGAGACCGTGCCGCCCGAGCGCGTGGTGCGTCACGACGAGGCCGATCCCTACCTGGTGGTGGCTGCCGACAAGGGCACCGCGACTTTCTCGGACATCGCCAATGCCATTTCGCTGGAATACGGCCATTGGCTGGGCGACGCTTTCGCCTCCGGCGGCGAGCACGGCTATGATCACAAGAAAATGGGGATTACCGCCAAGGGTGCTTGGGAATCGGTCAAGCGCCACTTCCGCGAAATGGGCCTCAATACCCAGGAAACGCCGTTCAGCGTGGTGGGTATCGGCGACATGGCGGGCGACGTGTTCGGCAACGGCATGCTGTTGTCGGACAAGATTCGCCTCGTTGCCGCCTTCAATCACCGGCATATCTTCGTCGACCCCGACCCAGACACCGCGGCTTCGTTCAAGGAACGCAAGCGCATGTTCGAGCTGGCGCGCTCGAGCTGGGAGGACTACGACACCGCCCTGATCTCCGAAGGTGGGGGCGTGTTCTCGCGCGATGCCAAGTCCATCAATATCACGCCGCAGATGAAAAAGGCCTTCGATATCAAGGCCGGCAAATTGTCGCCCAACGAGTTGATTCGCGCGATTCTGACCTCGCGTTGCGATCTGCTCTGGAATGGCGGCATTGGTACCTACGTCAAGGCGTCCGACGAGACGCATGCCGAGGTGGGTGACAAGGCCAACGATGCCTTGCGTGTCGATGGTCATGAGTTGCGCTGCCGGGTGATCGGTGAAGGCGGCAATCTCGGCTTTACCCAACTCGGGCGCATGGAAGCCGCAGAGCAGGGCGTACGCGTCACGACCGACTTCATCGACAATGCTGGCGGGGTCAATTGCTCCGACCATGAAGTCAATATCAAGATCCTGCTCGACGATATCGTCAAAGCCGGCGACATGACCGACAAGCAGCGCAATGAGTTGCTGGCGAGCATGACCGAGGAAGTGAGTGAACTGGTCCTGCGCGATAACTATCGCCAGACCCAGGCACTCTCCTTGTCGGAGATTCTCAGCCAGCAAGGCATGGGGCCCTATCGCCGCTTCATCAATGAGCTGGAAGCCGCGGGCGGGCTGGATCGCGAACTGGAGTTCTTGCCCTCCGACGAGATGCTGGTCGAGCGCTCCAATGCGGAAAACGGCCTGACGCTTCCCGAGCTGTCGGTGCTGATTTCTTATGCCAAGAGCGCGCTGAAGACCGACATGATCGCCTCCGACCTGCCGGACAATCCGCATGTCCAGCGGCATATGGCACGGGCCTTCCCGCAGACGCTGGTCGAGCGCTTCCCGGACGAGATGTATCAGCATCGCTTGAAGCGCGAGATCACCGCGACGCAGATCGCCAATGATCTGGTCGATCATATGGGGGTCACCTTCGTGCGGCGTCTACGTGACTCCACTGGTGCCACACGAGCGGAAGTGACGCGCGCCTATCTCATCGCGCGCGATTGCTTCAATCTCGAAGGCCTCTGGGAGCAGATCGAGGCGCTCGATTATCAGGTCGAAAGCCGCGTTCAGTACGGCATGATGCTCGATCTGATGCGACTGCTGCGTCGGGCCACGCGCTGGTTCCTGCGTCATCGTACCAATCAGAGCATTCAGGAAGCGGTGGAGTATTTCGCGCCGCGTATCACCCAATTGCAAGAGAGCGTCGGCAAGCGCCTGCGCGGAGAGGATCACGAAACGTGGGATGCGCGTCGCGATGAGCTGGAAAAAGCCGGCGTGCCAACCTCTCTGGCGAGCGTTGTCGCGGCGGCCAACAGCCTATATGCCGGTCTGGGCATCATCGAAGCGGCGCGTGCCACCGACGAGAAGATCCAGCGTGTCGCCGAGGTCTATTACGACATTGGCCATCGTCTGGAGCTGCCGTGGATGAATGGCCAGATCAACGCACTAAAGGTACGCGATAGCTGGCAGGCGCAGGCGCGCGAAACCTTCCGCGACGATCTCGATCGCCAGCAATTGGCACTGACCGTCAGCGTGCTCAAGATGGACGGCGCGCCGAGTGGCGTGGAGCCTCGTGTCGAGCAGTGGCTGGAACGCCACGCGGGCTTGGTCGAACGCTGGTGCGGCCTGCTCAATGAGGTGCGTTCGGGTTCCCAGGGTGGTTTCCCGCTATTCGCGGTGGCCATTCGCGAGCTGGTCGATCTCGCCGAGAGCAACGGCGAGGGATAAGTCCGCACATAATGCCCCGAGCACGAGGCTTGGGGCATTGTCGATTTTCCTTCCTCTTCGAACCCGCAAGTGAAGCATTGGCGCTTATGTCTCTGATATGCTGTGCTCGACTCAGGTTCGAAGCCAAGTAGAGAAGCCCCATGAATCATCGCGTTATTACCACAATGCTCGTGGCCCTGGGACTGGCCAGCACGTCATCGCTGGCCATGGCCCAGAGCGCTGCACAGCAGAAGGCGCACGAAGCGGCGGCTAAAATCGATCTTACCGATTTCTTGCAGTCGAGCTCCGATGCACGTAGCCAGAGTTTTTTCTTCGGCGGGACGCAAACGCATCCCTTTACCGTTGAAAAGGCAGGACGCTATCAATTCCAGAGCTCGACCTTGCCGGGCGACTCCGACGATTACCGGATCGAAGCAACCTTGCTCGATGAGCAGGGCAAGGAGATCGCTTCGGCGTCGGGGCTGGGCCAGAACGATGGCTTGACCATGGAGCAACGTCTGGAGCCCGGCGATTACGTGTTGCGTGTATCCGGTCAGAAGTTCGGTACTACCAAGACGGGCGGCAATAGCTTCGTTATCTCCGTCAATGGCTTGGATGCCCAGGGCAACCGGCTTTCAAACGATGAAAGTGGTGTCGATGCTGGTGGCGGCATCATGTTCGGTGGCCCGGGTAAAGATGGCCATACGACGGCGTTCGTCGATGATGATGATGCGGTGGCGGCCATCGCTGCGCCGCGTCCCGAAGCCAGCGGGACAGCTTCTTCTGCGTCCTCGTCGGAGACGTCCACCGCATCGGCCGGTGACCAGGCCGTTGGTTCTTCCGACGATGAAGCCGCGTCCGCCAATGACGAAGACGCCTTGCCGGATGCCTTCGACGAGATTGTGACCGATTTGGCCATTCGTGAGCAGGGCAAGGTGTTGAGTTTCGACGTGGTGGAAGCGGGCACCGTGTCGGTGACAAGCTCGACCTTCCCTGGCAACGAGGGAACCTATCGTCTCGAAGCGCGGATTCTCGACGAAAACGGTGATGTCGTGGCGAGTGACGCGGGCGAAGGTTTCGAGAGCGATTTCGATATCGAAACCACATTGCAACCGGGGCGTTACACCGTTTGGGTGAAAGGCCAGAAGTTCGGCAGTGCGATGAGCGGCGTCAACAACTACACGCTACGCGTGCAGCAGCTCGATACTCAGCCGTAAGGTTCGATGCATTGTCGGGGGCTGACGCATCCCGACGCGAGCCCCGCTTCGCCATGTGCGAATGCGGGGCTCTGCGCTTTTGGGCATGGCTACGCTATACTGCGCGCCCATTTCATGTCTTGCCGCTTATTACATTGTCCGAGGATTCATGTACGCCCTGGCCCGTTCGCTACTGTTCCGACTCGATCCTGAAACCGCTCATGGCGTTGCCCTGACATCACTCGATGCCGGCCATCGCCTGGGGCTGAGCAGGTGGATGGGCGCGCATGTCGAGGCGCCCGTCACGCTGATGGGGCTGACGTTCCCCAATCGCGTGGGGTTGGCAGCGGGGCTCGATAAGAATGCCGAGCACCTCGATGCGCTCGGGGCACTGGGTTTTGGCTTCGTCGAAGTAGGCACGGTGACGCCCAAGCCGCAGCCGGGCAACCCCAGGCCACGTCTGTTTCGCGTGCCGGAATGCGGCGCGATCATCAATCGCATGGGGTTCAACAATGCCGGCGTCGACGCGCTTGTCGCCAATGTACGCAAGAGTCGTTACCGCGGCGTGATCGGCATCAACATTGGCAAGAATTTGAGTACGCCAGTCGAGCACGCGGTGGATGATTACCTGACGTGTCTGCGCAAAGTTCACGCGCACGCGGATTATGTCACGGTGAACCTGTCGTCGCCGAACACACCGGGGCTGCGCAACTTACAGTTCGGCGAGCATCTGGAGGCGTTACTGGGCACGCTGGTCGAGGAAAAACACCGCCTCGATGCCGCTAGTGGCCGGAGCGTGCCTCTGGTCGTGAAGATCGCTCCCGATATGGATGCCGATGAGGTCGCGTTAGTTGCACAGGCGCTGGCGGCCAACGGCGTCGATGCCGTTATTGCTACCAATACCACGGTGTCGCGCGAGGCGGTGGCGGGGCTTGCACATGCCGAGGAGCAGGGCGGGCTTTCCGGCCGCCCGGTATTCGAGCCTTCCAATGCGGTGATCCAGGAGTTGCGCCGCCACCTACCGACGCTGCCGATCATTGGCGTCGGCGGTATCGACAGTGGTGACGCAGCGCGTGCCAAATGCAAGGCGGGGGCCGATCTCGTACAGCTTTATACTGGCTTCATCTATCGGGGACCGGCGCTGGTGGGCGAATGTGCTCGGGCGCTGACGTAATGTGCTTAGACGCAAAAAGGCCCGCGTTGCGGGCCTTGTCATGGACCTGTCAATGGGGCGTCGATCCAGGTGCCACGAAGGGTTCTACCATCACAGTACCATGGGGTTTCGATGGATGCCGGAAATCCCCGTCATGCCGGCCCATTGGTCCCCACGACCTTCACGCCAACCGCTCATCCAGTATTCACGGAGGTTGATGTTCTGGCTGGGGCAATCATCGCGAGAGCGCCCCGTCATGCCGGCTTTGTATCCGTGGACATATGCACGCTGAAAGCGATCACGTTTCTGTCGTTTCATCGGATGGCCTCTTATCAAGAACCGATTGTTGAGATCTGACAGTACATGCCGACAATGGGGCACCCATCACCGCCATGAACCGGAACGTCCGGACACGAAACGCATGCGTTTTCAGTAGCTACTACTTTTAAGTTTTAGTGCTTTGGTGCGGATTTGTCGACCAGCGATTTGGCATAAGCCAAACGTTCCATGTAAACCACAGGAATATGACCGGCGCGTGGCGCCGGGATGACGACTTTATGACCGATGTGCAATCCCAATCCTTGACGCTCTACGTCACCTGTCCCAAGGGCCTCGAGGGCTTGCTGGCCGACGAACTCGCGGGCTTCGGCGCGGAGGTGACCGGGACGACCGTGGCGGGTGTCCACGTTCAGGCCGATGTCGCGATGGCCTATCGCATCTGCCTGTGGTCGCGCCTGGCGAATCGCGTGGTGCTTTGCCTTCTGCGCGAGCAGGACATAGAACGTCCCGAGTCGCTGGTCGAGGCCGCCCGCCGGGTCGACTGGCGCGCACACCTGCGTACTGGAAGCAGCCTGGCCGTGGATTTTCATGGTCAATCCGAGCATATTCGCCATACGCGCTTCGGGGCTCAGAGCGTCAAGGATGGCATCGTCGATTCGATGCGGGCGGCTGGCCATGAGCGCCCTGTGATCGAGCTCAAAAACCCCGATACGCGTATTTACGCGCACCTGCATCGTGGACGTTTGCTGCTAGGACTCGATCTGGTCGGTGGTAGCCTGCATCAGCGTGGCTATCGCCGCGATGCCGGCCATGCACCGCTCAAGGAAAACCTCGCCGCCGCCTTGCTGATGCGTGCCGACTGGCCGGCGCGGGCACGGCGTGGGGAACCCTTGCTCGATCCCATGTGCGGGGCGGGTACGTTGCTCATCGAGGCGGCCTTGATGGCGGCGGACATCGCCCCCCAGTTGGCCCGGCACTATTTCGCCTTCGAGGCCTGGGCGGAGCACGACCCCG
This sequence comes from Chromohalobacter beijerinckii, assembly GCF_023061185.1. Classification (GTDB taxonomy): domain Bacteria; phylum Pseudomonadota; class Gammaproteobacteria; order Pseudomonadales; family Halomonadaceae; genus Chromohalobacter; species Chromohalobacter beijerinckii. Next base: position 283,868 of record NZ_JAKGAK010000001.1, on the reverse strand, counting down.
GCGTATGGCAAGAGCTCAAGCGCGAGGCGGACGCCCGTGCCAGCGTGGGGCGCCGCCGCGTCAAGTCAAAGCTGTTCGGGCGCGATCAGAGCCCACCGGCCATCGCCGCCGCCAAGGCCAATGCTATGCGCGCGGGAATCCCCTCCTTGATCGAGTTGCAAGGTGCCGAGGTGGCGCAACTGACGCGTCCTGAAGGCATCGATGGGCCGGGGCTGGTCATCACCAATCCGCCGTACGGCGAGCGCCTGGGCGAGCTGCCCGAGGTGGTGCCCATCTATACCGCCCTTGGCGAGCGTCTGCGCGCCGAGTTCGAAGGCTGGCAATTGGCGCTGTTTACCGGCAACCCTGACTTGGGCCACCGCACTGGGCTGCGGGCCACCAAACAGTATGCGTTCAAGAACGGACCGCTGGATTGCAAGTTGCTGCTGATCCCGGTCATGGCGGAGAGTGGCTCGCGCGGTGCTTCTGTCCAGGACTCGGCCAAGAGCGACTCGACAGGTGAGCAGGGCACCCAGGAGGCGCCGGGCCGTGCCCCGCGCAATGAGGGCGCGCAGATGTTCGCCAACCGGCTGGAGAAGAATCGTAAGCGACTGAAGAAGTGGCTCAAAAAGTCCGGCGAGAGCTGTTATCGGCTTTACGATGCGGACATGCCGGAATATGCCCTGGCGGTGGATGTCTACGGCGACCACGTACATGTGCAGGAATACGCGCCACCGCGTTCAGTAGACCCGCGCCAGGCGCAACGTCGCTTGTTCGATGCCTTGGAAGTCATTCCCCAGGTGCTGGGCGTGCGGGCGGAGGACGTGCATTACAAACAGCGCACGCGACAGTCGGGCAAGGCGCAATATACCAAGCAGGAGGCCAGCGGCGAACGTTTCGAAGTCAGCGAAGGGCCGGCGCGGTTGTGGGTCAATCTGCGCGACTACCTGGATACCGGTTTGTTTTTGGATCATCGCCCCGTGCGCCGAATGTTGCGTGACATGGCTGACGGCAAGCGTTTTCTCAACCTGTTCTGCTACACGGGAACGGCGACGGTTCAGGCGGCACTGGGGGGCGCCAGCGACAGTGTCAGCGTCGATCTTTCCAATACCTACCTGACCTGGGCACGCGATAACTTCGCGCTCAACCGCCTCGATCCCAGCCGGCATCGGGTGATCCGTGACGACTGCCTGCGGTGGCTGGAAACCGCGGGTAGCGAGTTCGACCTGATCTTCATGGACCCGCCGACGTTCTCCAATTCCAAGAAGATGGATGACGTACTCGACGTGCAGCGCGATCACGCCCGGCTCATCGAACTGGCGATGGCGCGTCTGTCAGCGGACGGTACTTTGGTGTTCTCCAACAATCAGCGGCGTTTCACGCTCGACGCCGCCATGGGCGAGCGTTTCGCGGTGGAAGACATTTCGGCGCGGACGTTCGATCCGGATTTCGCGCGGCGCCCGGATCTGCATCATTGCTTCCTGATCCGTCACCGCTGAGACCAGCGGGAGTGCATGGGATCAGACGCCGTCGAGCAGTGACAGCTGACGCATCGCCTCCTGGGCCTCGGGGCTGGTGTCATCGCTGGCCTCGAAGACCTTGGCGAAGCCGCGCGAGGACTGGATATGCGCGACATCCTCCAGCCATGTCGTGGCCTGCGCATAGCTGTCGGCCAGTTGATGCTTGAGGCCGCCGAACTGGGTGCCGATCTGGCCCCAGGCGCGGCTGAATATCCAGTCACCGAACATATCCTGGTGGACATGCACGAGAACGTAGTCGTGTTCACTTTCCCAGCGGACGATCACGAGAACTCCTGGTGGCGCCGTTGTGGTTGGCAATGGGCTTGTGACGTGTCTTTCGCGGGCCTACTATCGACATTCCCGGCGGGTATCGAATCCCGGCGAGCGCCGTCTCCGGCGTGGCCGTGGACAGGCAAGTGCGCCCCGTGCGTATTGTAACCGGCCGTCGGACGTGAACAAGGGAGAAAAGAGAAGGTCATGCGCATCCTGGTCGATGAAAACATTCCTCTGGCCGACGAGTTCTTCGGCGAGCTGGGCGATATCACCCGCTTGCCCGGGCGCGACATCGATGCGGCGGCGGTCCGCGATCAGGACCTGTTGGTCGTGCGTTCGATTACACCGGTGAATGCGGCGCTGCTCGATGGCTCCCGCGTGCGTTTCGTGGGCACCTGCACCATCGGTACCGACCATGTCGACCTCGACTACCTGCGAGAAGCGGGCATCGGATTCGCCAACGCACCGGGCTGCAATGCCGATTCAGTGGTCGACTACGTGCTATCGAGCCTCCTATTGCTGGCTGAGGAAGATGGCTTTCATCTAGCCGGCAAGACCATCGGCATCGTCGGGGCTGGCAACGTGGGTAGCCGCCTGGCGGAGCGCCTGGACGATCTCGACGTGACGTGCCTGATCTGTGATCCGCCGCGCGCCGAGGAAGAAGGGCGCGAGGACTTTCTGGATATCGATGCCCTGCTCGAACGGGCCGAAATCGTCTGCTTGCACACGCCCCTGGTCACGGACGGGGAGCACGCAACTCAGCATCTGCTGAATGCGGCGCGTATCGAGGCCCTGGCGCCGGGTACCGTGCTGATCAACGCCGGACGTGGCGCCTGTCTCGACAATCAGGCGCTGCGCGAGCGTCTCCAGCGCGTCAATGATCTACGCGTGGTGCTCGACGTGTGGGAAAACGAGCCGGGCATCGATCATGGTCTCTACGATCTCGTCGATATCGCCACGCCCCATATCGCCGGGCACAGCATCGACGGCAAGATGCGCGGCACCGAGCTGGTCTATCAGGCGGCGATGCGCCATTTTGGCTTGCCGGCGCGCAAGAAGCTCGGTCAGCTCAAGCCCGACCCATGGTTGCGCAAGATCGTGCTGACGCCTTGGTCGCCGCCGCTGGAAGCGCTATCGCTATGCACGCGAGCCTGTTACGACGTGCGCCGCGACATGCTGGCGTTCGATCGCTATCGTCGGCGCATGGGGATGGCGACGGGTTTCGATGCCTTCCGCGCCGAGTATCCACTGCGGCGTGAGTTTTCCACCCTGCGCGTCGAGCTAAAGCAGAACAAGGGCGGTTTGCGTGATGCCCTCGAAGGTTTCGGTTTCAAGGTCAAGCTTTCTAACAAGTAGCAAGTCCTGAGTAGCAAGTTTAAGAGGCGTGGCATCATACGGCGCGCCAAAACGAAAACACCCACCGACCTTTTGATGAAATTCAGGGCCGGTGGGTGTTTTACGTTGTGCCGCTATATGCCGCGATTATTCGCGGTAGGCGCTTTCCTTGAGAGCACGGATGCGGTCATCCAGCGGCGGATGGCTGGAAAACAGGCGCTCCATGAGTTTGCGCGTCTGCCCGGAGGTGATGGCGAAGGCCGTCAGCGTATCCGGCATCTGATCCGGCATCTGCGTTTCGGCCTTGAGACGTCCCAGGGCATTGATCATCGCGCCGCTGCCGGCGAGCTTGGCACCGGCGGCATCGGCGCGGTATTCGCGAAAACGCGAGAACCAGGCCACCACCATCGAGGCCACCAGGCCGAAGACGATTTCGGCCACGATCACGACCGCCATGTAGCCGAAAAAGCCCAAGCCGCCGCCATCGTCGTCGCGGCGCAGGAAGCTATCCACCAGTTGCGCGACGATGCGCGCGAAGAACATCACGAAGGTGTTGAGCACGCCCTGAATGAGCGCCAGCGTCACCATGTCGCCATTGGCGACGTGACCGATCTCGTGCGCCAGCACTGCGCGCGTTTCCTCGGGGCGCATGCGCTCGAGCAGCCCGGAGGAAACGGCGACCAGCGCATCGTTCTTGTTCCAGCCCGTCGCGAACGCGTTGGACTGCTGCGCGGGAAAGATCGCCACTTCGGGCATCTTGATACCCGCATCCCGGGCCAGCTCGCCGACGGTGTCGAGTAGCCACTGCTCGGTCGAGTTGCTGGGCTGCTCGATCACCTTGGCCTTGGTGCTCATCTTCGCCATCCACTTGGAGATGAACAGCGATACCAGCGAGCCGGCCATGCCGATCACGAAGCAGAAGATCAACAGGCTGTTCATGTTGAGCCCGTTGGCGTTGAGATAGGGCTCCACCCCGAGTATTCGCAGGGTGATGCTGGCCACGATCACCACGGCCAGGTTGGTCGCCAGAAACAGCAGGATTCGCATCATCGGTCGGTTCCCTCAATCAGTGAGACAGCAATAGGCATATCGATTCTTGTTGAGCATTAGATACGGCGTCTTGCCCCGGGTTTCAAGCCGCAACGTCGAGAATCGTTGAAAGAGCGATGAGTCGGCCCGAGCCGGCATGGCTCGGGCGAAGCGCTAGGTCATTGGCGATAGCGTGTTATTGGCGGTAACGTGACAGGAAGTTGGCGAAGCGGTCCAGGGCATCATCGAGCTGGTCGGCCCAGGGCAGGGTAACGATGCGCACATGATCGGGGGACGGCCAGTTGAAGGCCGTGCCCTGGACCAGCAGGATTTTTTCCTGCAAGAGCAGGTCGAGCACCAACTTCTGATCGTCCTGAATGTTGAAGACCTCGGGGTCGAGGCGCGGAAAGGCGTACAGCGCCCCCTTGGGCTTGACGCAACTGACGCCGGGAATGGCGTTGAGCTTGTCATAGGTAATGTCGCGCTGGGCAAGCAGACGCCCACCGGGTAGCACCAGGTCGTTGATCGATTGATAGCCGCCGAGTGCTGTCTGGATGGCGTGTTGCGCGGGTACGTTGGCGCACAGACGCATGGAGGCCAGCATGTTGAGGCCCTGAATGAAGTCGTCGGCGCGCTGCTTGCCGCGATTCCCGGAGAGAATCATCCAGCCGCTGCGAAACCCGGCGCAGCGATAGCTCTTGGACAGCCCATTGAGCGTCACCACGAGTTGGTCGTCGTCGGCCAGTGCGCCGGTGGAGACATGCTCGGCGTCGTCGTAGAGGATCTTGTCGTAGATCTCGTCGGAGAACACTACCAGGCCGTGGCGCCGCGCGATCGCCAACAGTTCCTTGACCACTTCCGGCGGATAGACGGCGCCGGTGGGGTTGTTAGGATTGATGATGACGATGGCCTTGGTGCGTGCGGTGATCTTGTCGCGTACATCGTTCAAGTCCGGCGCCCAGTCGGCCTGTTCATCGCACAGGTAATGCACCGGCCGCCCGCCAGAGAGGTTGGCCGACGCCGTCCACAGTGGATAGTCGGGCGCGGGGATCAGTACCTCGTCGCCGTCGTCGAGCAGTGCCTGCATGGCCATGGCGATCAGCTCGGAGACGCCGTTACCGACGAACACATCTTCGACGCTGACATCGGGAATGTTCTTGCGCTGGCATTCCTGCATGATCGCCTTGCGCGCCGAATAAAGTCCCTTGGAATCGCAGTAGCCCTGGGCCGTCGGCAGGTTGCGCATCACATCCTGAAGAATCTCTTCAGGGGCTTCGAAACCGAAGGATGCGGGATTGCCGATGTTGAGCTTGAGGATGCGCTGGCCTTCGTCTTCGAGCCGCTTGGCGTGGTCGAGTACCGGGCCGCGAATGTCGTAACAGACGTTATCGAGCTTGTGCGATTTCCGAATGGGCGTGTCGGTATCCATGAGGCTTCCGTTTGCTGCGCAGCCGGTGGGGTGGAGGCGGTGTTTCCGTACCGTTCGGGGCGGGCTGCCGCGCCGTTTCCTAGCATACCGTGGCGCGCGGGCCACGCAAATGGCCCGCATCGGAATAGGCGATTGAAGTAGAAGGGTAAAAGCTTGGCTGTTCAGGCCGAGGAGGGTGACTCGTCCAGGGAGGGATCGTTTTCCTCGGGCACAGGGATGTCGTCCGGTGTTTCTAGCGTCAGACGCCCGAGCTTGCCATCGCGCAGCTCGTGCAGCAGCACTTCGGCACCGCGGTGCATGTCGACGACGCCGCCGGCGCGCAAGCCGCCCCGTTTGCCGGCGATGGCCTCGACGATGGCTTGGCCATCGAAGCCAGCCAGCGCCAGCAGGTCGCGATGCGGTGGCCCGTCGGCTTCGACGCTGCCGGCATCCGGATTGGGGGTGTAGGCAGGCAACGTTTTGAGCTTGTAACGCGCCTTGAGGGCATCCGGGTAGCGCTTGGCCAGCTCGGCGGCGGCGACGATGGCGACATCGCTATATTCCATGGCGGTATCGCGAATCGCGCCGCTGGCTGCCAGGCGATAGGCGCTGGCCTGGTCTTCGATCTTCGGCCATAGCACGCCGGGGGTGTCGATCAGCGCGACGCGGCCATCCAGGCGTATCTTCTGCTGGCGCTTGGTAACGGCCGGCTCGTTGCCGGTCTTGGCGAGCTTCTTGCCGGCCAGGCCGTTGATCAGCGTCGATTTGCCGACATTGGGGATGCCCATCACCATCACGCGCACATCGCGATCGGCGCGCACATGACCGGCGAGCTCGTGGCACAGCGCGGGGATGCGCTTCAACTCTCGCGATTGGGTGGTGGTGACCGCCAGAGCGCGGATATCGGGCTGGGCGTTGAAGTGTTCTACCCAGCGCTCAGTCTGCTCGGGGTCGGCCAAGTCGGCGCGCGAGAGTACCTTGAGCACTGGTTTGTGCTCGGTCAACTCGGCCAGCATGGGGTTGGCGCTGGAGTAGGGCAGGCGGGCATCGAGAACTTCGAGTACCACGTCGATTTCCGGTAGCGCCTCCGTTATCTGACGGCGGGCCTTGTGCATGTGTCCGGGATACCAACCCAGCATCGTCTTTACTCCAGCTCGAACAAACGGCCGCCTATGGTAGCAGAGCGAAGCCCGCTAGCAGAGCGGCGGCCGTGATGAATCACTCTCCAGGTGAAGGACTCTCCAGGTGAATGACTCTCTTGCGATAAATTACTCGCCGGGGTGGAAGTCGAGCGATACCGAGTTGATGCAATAACGTTGCCCGGTGGTCTCCTGCGGACCGTCGGGGAATACGTGTCCCAGATGTGCGTCGCAGCGCCGGCACGTGACCTCGACGCGGCGCATGCCGTGAGAGGTGTCCAAATGCTCCTCGACGCCAGCATCGGCCAGCGGTCGGTCGAAGCTTGGCCAGCCGCATCCGGAATCGAACTTATGCTCGTTTTCGAAGAGCGGGGCGCCGCAACAGATGCAGTGGTAAATGCCTTGTTCGGCGGAGACCTGGTGATCGCCGGTGAAAGGGCGCTCGGTGCCTTTCTCGCGCGTCACGCGGTACTGCTCGGGCGTTAACTGCTGCCGCCACTCTTGCTCGCTTTTATGCGTTTTCTCGCTCATTGCCGCCTCCTGCTTTGAAGATACTGTGATGCGCCATGCCGATGCCGAGAGTCCTTGTAACGCATGAGGGATGTCACGGCGTTTACTACAGTGGGCGCGACTTGGTCCACAATATGGGGGCATGGCAGCGACAAGAAAAGGGTGTTCAGACAGAGGGTTGACACCCGCGAGGGTGCCCAGTAATATACGCCGCACCTCGACGAGGCGAGTGACGACACGTCCCATTCGTCTAGTGGCCTAGGACACTGCCCTTTCACGGCAGTAACAGGGGTTCGAACCCCCTATGGGACGCCAACTCACCTCGTGTGGCTGGAAATGCGGGAATAGCTCAGCGGTAGAGCATCGCCTTGCCAAGGCGAGGGTCGGGAGTTCGAATCTCCTTTCCCGCTCCAAATTTGGTAGTATTGGATAGGCAGTATGGGTCGGGAGCTAGAACGCCAGTCCGATCGATCTCCTTCCTCGCTCCAAAATGCGTCCCATTCGTCTAGCGGTCTAGGACACTGCCCTTTCACGGCAGTAACAGGGGTTCAAACCCCCTATGGGACGCCACTTCCAGCTTGTGGTCGTAGTACCAGTGTTTTGTGATGCGGGAATAGCTCAGCGGTAGAGCATCGCCTTGCCAAGGCGAGGGTCGGGAGTTCGAATCTCCTTTCCCGCTCCAAATTTGGTTGTATCCGATAGGTAGCATGGGTCGTGATCCGGTGTGCCGGTCCAATGGAACGCCAGCCCGGCTGACGGCAGCCCCGTCGATCTCCTTTCCCGCTCCAAGTTTGGTAGCAAGATACAACTCCTCCTATCTCGATACGTCCCATTCGTCTAGTGGTCTAGGACACTGCCCTTTCACGGCAGTAACAGGGGTTCGAACCCCCTATGGGACGCCACTTCGTTTGCTTATAATATGCCTTGCCACTTAGTGCGGCGTTCGAGACATTGATTTTTCTCGATTTGCCCGCATTGTCTGCTGTCTTTGCAAGGTTTCTTTCGAATATCAAGAATTGGGTGCGCCAGATGGCAGAACCAGCACTGTCCATCCGCGGGCTGACCAAGGTCTACGGTAATGGCTTCCATGCCCTCAAGGGCATCGATCTCGACGTCGCCGAAGGCGACTTTTTTGCGCTTCTCGGTCCCAACGGGGCGGGCAAGTCCACCACGCTAGGGGTCGTATCATCCCTGGTACAGAAGACTGGTGGCAGCGTGAGCGTGTTCGGTATCGATATCGACCGCGACTTCGCCAAGGCCAAGTATCACCTCGGTGTGGTGCCGCAGGAATTCAACTTCAACCAGTTCGAGAAGGTCGAGGACATCGTCCTGACCCAGGCGGGCTATTACGGCATGCCGATGCGCGAGGCCAAGCCCCGCGCCGAACAGCTGCTGCGTGATCTCGGCCTGTGGGACAAGCGCAAGGGGAGTGCGCGCATGCTCTCCGGTGGCATGAAGCGCCGCCTGATGATCGCGCGTGCCTTGATCCACCGCCCTCGGCTTCTAATTCTCGACGAGCCGACCGCCGGGGTGGATATCGAGTTGCGCCGTAGCATGTGGGAATTCATGAAGCGCATCAATCGTGAAGGCACCACCATCATCCTCACCACGCATTATCTGGAAGAAGCCGAGAGCCTGTGCCGTAACATCGCCATCATCAATCACGGCGATATCGTCCAGAACACCAGCGTGCGTGACCTGCTGGCCCAGCTCAACACCGAGACCTTCCTGCTCGATCTGGCCCGGCCGGTCGAGACCGCGCCAGAACTGGAAGGCTTCAGCGTGGAACGTGTCGACGCCACGCAATTGGCGCTGTCGGTCGAGCGAGGACAGCGGCTCAACGATGCTTTCGAGCAATTCTCTGCGCAGGGCTTCGAAATCGTCTCGATGCGCAACCGCGCCAACCGCCTGGAGGAAATGTTCGTGTCGATGGTCGAACACGCCAACGCCGAAAGCGGCCGATCCACCGACAAGGTGGAGGTGCGCTCATGAATGCCTGGCAGACCTGGATCGCGCTTTGGACCCTGGTGACCAAGGAGGTGCGCCGCTACATGCGCATCTGGCCGCAGACGCTGCTGCCGCCTTCGATCACCATGACCATGTACTTCATCATCTTCGGTAACCTGATCGGCTCGCGCATCGGGCCCATGGACGATATCGACTACATCGATTACATCGTGCCCGGCCTGATCATGATGGCGGTGATCACCAACAGCTATTCCAACGTGGCCTCGAGTTTCTTCTCCAACAAGTTCCAGCGCAGCGTCGAGGAGATGATGGTCTCGCCGATGCCCAACTGGGTGATTCTTGCCGGTTTCGTAGTCGGCGGTGCATCGCGCGGCCTGGCCGTGGGCTTGATCGTCACCGTGGTATCGATGTTCTTCACCGACCTCTCGATTCACCATCCCTGGGTGACCATCGGGGTGGTGATCATGACGGCGTTGCTGTTCTCCATCGGCGGTTTCATCAACGCGCTGGTGGCGCACAAGTTCGACGACATCTCGATCGTGCCGATCTTCGTGCTGACGCCGCTGACGTATCTGGGCGGGGTGTTCTACTCGATCCACATGCTGCCGGCTTTCTGGCAGGGCGTGTCGATGGTCAATCCCATCCTGTACATGGTGAACGCCTTCCGTTACGGCATTCTCGGCGTTTCGGACATCCCGGTCGGCGGAGCGCTGGTGGCCATCGCCGTATTCATCGTTGTGTTCTTCGCGGTGGGACTGTGGATGCTCGACCGTGGCAAGGGGATCCGAAGCTGACATGAGCGAACGTGACGAGACCCTCGCGCATGCGCCGCTGGGGCGTGAGTCTGCGTATCCCGAGCACTACGACGCCGGCCTGCTGTTTCCCATTCCCCGGCAGGCCAACCGCGCGCCGCTGGGGCTCGATGATGCCGCGCTGCCGTTCGAGGGCGAGGACGAGTGGCACGCCTTCGAGCTTTCCTGGCTCGACGCAAAGGGGAAGCCGATCGTCGCCGTGGCCCGGTTCCGGCTGCCCGCCGACTCGCCCTCGCTGATCGAGTCGAAGTCCTGGAAGCTGTACCTCAACAGCTTCAATCAGACGCGCTTCGACAGCCGCGAGGCGGTGGCCGAGACACTCGAGCGTGACCTGGCCCAGGCGGCGGGCGCGCCGGTAGCGGTGGCCCTGTTCGGCGTCGAGGACGATGCCCTGATGCCCCGAGCGCTGCCCGGCGAGTGCCTGGACGATCTCGACGTGAGCATCGAGCACTACACGCCAACCCCCGACCTGATCGAAGTCGGCGAAGAGATCGTCGACGAAATGCTGTACTCGCACCTGCTCAAGTCCAACTGCCCGGTGACCGGCCAGCCCGACTGGGGCAGCGTGCTGATTCGCTATCGCGGCCCTCGGCTTGCGCGCGAGGCCTTGCTGAAGTACCTGATCTCCTACCGGCAGTATCAGGACTTTCACGAGCACTGCGTCGAGCACCTGTTCGTTGACCTCATGGCGCGTGCCAAGCCCGAGCGGCTGCTGGTCATGGCGCGCTACGTGAGGCGGGGCGGGCTGGATATCAGCCCCTGGCGGGGTACGCCCGGCGAGCGGCCGCCCACGCCACTCCGCCTGGCGCGTCAGTGAGCGTGTAACTCGACGCCATGCATTGAATGCAGGCGGCTTCGGCCGCACATCATTACCCTATTCAGACGGCCAAGGAGATGTTCATGGATGCCATGACCTTACTGCATGAGCGCAGCTCGATGGGGAAACTGGCCGCGCCCGCCCCCGACCGCGATCAACTGGACGCGCTGTATCGTGCCGCCTTGCGCGCGCCCGATCACGACGCCCTGACGCCATGGCGGTTCATCGAGTTCTCCGGGGAAGGGCTCGACCGGCTGGGCGAGCTGTACGCCAAGGCCGAGCAGCGTCTCAATCCGCACATCGACGACGGCCACCTGGATGCCGCGCGCAAGAAGCCTAAGCGTGCACCGATGCTCATTGCGGTGATCGCCAAGGTCACGCCCGATCATCCCAAGGTGCCGCGTATCGAACAGCTGCTTTCCGCCGGCTGCGCGGCGCATGGCATCCTGCTCGCGGCGCAGGCGCAAGGCCTGGGCGCCATGTGGCGCACCGGCCACTACGCCTTCGACCCCACGGTGCGTGAAGGCCTTGGCCTCGCCGAAGACGACGAACTGGTCGGCTTTCTGTACCTCGGTCAGATGGGCGGGCGCCACAAGCCGCTGCCCGAACGCGATCCGAGTGACTTCGTCGAGCGCTGGTCGTGAACGCTACGCCACGCCGTCCGGGGGTGATGCACCCCCGCTTGCCGTTGCCCGAGGCGAGCGACGGAGATGACCTCGAGAGCTTTCTCGCCTGGTTGCGCGAGGCGATCCCGCAGGTCGCGCATTACGGTATTCACTCGCCCGCCTGGGACGCGACGACGCTCCACTGGCAAATCGCGCTGGATGCCAACCTCAATGACAAGGGCACCGGCTTCGGCGGCGCGCTCGCCGGCGAAACCACCTTGCTCGGCTGGTGCTGGACGACGCTATGGCTACGCGCCCGGGGCAGGGCGCAAGACGTGGTGATCGCCGAAGGCCAGCAGCGTTTTCTCGCCCCCGTCACCACGGACTATCACATGCAGTGTTTCCCTCTCGAAGCGGACGGCATTGACCGGCTAGAGGCCTCGCTGGCGGAGAAGGGGAGAGGGCGCATCAAACTCGTTCAGCGCGTCTACTGTGGCGACACCCTCTGCATGGAAGCTCAAGGCAGTTACGCGGTACTCAAGTGATTCCTCGCCGAAACGGAAAATCGCTTGCAAAACAGCACTTAGCTCGATAGTATGTGCGCCGTTCTGACGGACATGCAACGCCGCCCGACGGGACGAAAATTTGCGGAGGGGTGTCCGAGTGGTCGAAGGAGCGCGCCTGGAAAGCGCGTAAGTCGAAAGGCTTCGAGGGTTCGAATCCCTCCCCCTCCGCCAGAATTTAAAAAAGCCGCTGAGCCATCAGCGGCTTTTTTGTGCCTGTCTTTCGGAAGGGCCACCCCGCACTTCTTGAGTTCCTAACCTCGTCTTACCCATCCCCGTTTGGTCGCATACCCGCTCATTTAGGAATGACAGCGACTGTGGCTTTCGGTAGTGTTTCCTAAGTGTTTTGAGTGCTGGGTAGTGGTAGGTGGATGCGTGCATCTGGCTCTTCAGGGCTAGCCTAGTGTTAATCATACAGTGCGTTGCCGGTGGCGCCTGGCTGCTGATCAGCGACAACCACGCTTACGGTAAAGAGATGATCAAGCCCGACGAGATGCAGGACGTGGAGATCCTGGGCCGGTGTCGGGTCAGGATTGGCAAAATTTTTTTGAAGGCATAACTGCATTTCTGCATTTGCTGTTATACAGTCTTACAGTAAGCCAGTGTAAAAGCCCCTTAAGAGGGCCTAGGTACTGTAAGGGAAAGCTATGGATGTCGTGCGCTTCGTCTATGAGGACGCGAAGGGCAATGTCTCGACGCGTGAAGTGGCTCAGTGGGCAGACGATGGTTGGCAACTCAAAGGTATATGCTCATCCGATAGCCGGTTTAAAACGTTTCGCCGAGACCGCATCGTCGAGGTTCTCACCGATCCTGATCCACTCGTCGACATGCAGCGCCCAACTCATCTAGCTCCCCAGCAAGATCCTTCAACGATTACTTTGTCTCCCTCGCTGGAAATCCTCTTCACTGGCTTTCCCAAGGCTCGCCGTACAGCGTTGGAAGGGTATGCCAGTGAGGCAGGCATGCGTTTACGCAAAACAGTCAGCAAAGAGCTGAGCTTTGTGTGTGCCGGTCCCAATGCTGGCCCAACTAAGTTACGCAAGGCGCAGGGTCAGGGTGTCGCTGTATTGGATGAGGCTGACCTGGTGTGGTTGTTGGAAACTGGAGAAATGCCGGAGTGATTTTTTATTAAGTTTTGGAGTTTTTTGTGGGGAAGTCTAAGTCTTTAAAGTTTGAGAAAATATCTCCCTCTTGTAGTTTGAGTGCTTCTTTGGATGCGGCCAAAAAATATTACCATGCCAAAGGTTTTGACGCCTTTTTGGACGGAGTTTTGCGCAATGAGTCATTGGTTGTAAAAGATGGTGACTCCGATAAGTTTTCTTGGGTTGTGGATTTTATTAATGAGTTGGGTCGTTTTCTTTGTGAAGAGGCCGGGGATTTTTGGTCGGGAGTTTTTACAAACCGAGCTGGGATATTGAGGTTGGTGAATAGGTACTTTATTAAATTAAAAGAGTGGAGATACCAGACCGAAGCTGCGAAGGAGATGAGCGTCGAAGAGATTGTATCCTCTTCTTTGGTTAGAGGTGGTGAGGATTATCTCGAAATCACTCGAAGAGCAAGGGAGGAGGTTCTCAAAGGAAGAACAGAGGATGGTTTTATAGATACTCAGAGGTCGTATTTAATTGAGGACTCTGTTGGAAATAGAGTTGACCCTGATGCGGCTATATGGGCCTTGCTTGAATCAGTTTTTCTGGTTTTAAAAAGCACCGGCCATCTGGAGAAAAAGTTGGTCGGAGAGTGTTTTGATTTTGGTGATTTTGTTTGCCCTGGAGAAGATTCTCTTTTTAAAATAAGTGCGTTGAATTTAAATGCAATGGCTTGGAAGCGTTTTGATGATGTGCAAAAAGATATCAGGCACTGTGATCGGGAATGGGTTTATAGCCCGGATAACAAAGATGTTCCTGATGAACATAAAGATAAAGTTGATGAGCATTTAGATGTATATGCGCCGTATGGTTGGAGGGAGTATGAAGTTATAGCAAGGAATAGGCTGAGGCAGCTGACAAAAGAAATATATTTTGGGGCGCTTGAGTTTTTTCGCAACAATAATAAGAATCTCAGTGAGTATGAGATAGGCGTTCTCTCTAATAAGTTGGTTATTGAGAGGGTTTTGTCTCTAGCTGTCGATGATGAAAGGAATAAATGTCTAGGCTTGACTCTTCGGCAGTGGCTGGATGGGTATGCTGCATTACAGGATTTTGCCAAAAATTCTTTTGTGGACGGGGATTCTGAGTCACTCTTCCCTATGTTGAAAAAACGCGATCTTTTAGATGTTTTTACAAGAAAGGGGATGTTGAAAGGGGTTGCTGAAACGTTTTTAGATAATGTGCTCTTTGGAAAGGGGTCAATCGATCTCTATGATACTCCTGTTATAAAGTTCGGGGATGATTACTTGGTTTACGTTCCCTCTCTGAAAGATGCAATCTTGCATGAATTAGTAGTATCGAATGTAACAAGAAATAAGGAGAGGCTCTCAAGGAAAGGGGATGCCCTTGAGGAAAATTTGTTTTCTGTTTTTTCTAGAATGGGTCTTGGTCCGAAAAAAATAAAAGAAAAAAGGAAAGGGGAGATTTATGAATATGATGTGGTTGTGAAGTGGGGTGATAAGGTATTTGTTTTTGAGTGCAAGAATAGGTCTGTGGCGAATGACCCGATTTTATCTAGAAATATGCGAGATGATTTTTTTGAGCATCAGGAACAGGTTGCTAGATTGTGTGGTGCTTTGAAGAAGTATCCCGATATTATTGAGAAGAATTTTGGTAGTGTGAGTGACGTGCAGGAGATTATTCCTTGTATTGTTAATGGTATGCCTTTTGCTCTCGATGAACCGCTTGATGATACTTATGTTATAGATATGCCAGCCATAATTAGGTTTTTTAATGGCAGGGGTGTAAGTGGTAATTTTGCGGTCGGTGATGTGGAAGTCTACTCTCAGTGGTCGTCAAATACGCCTAGTGTAGAAGATTTTTTGTTTTTCCTGAGCACTCCATATCAGGTTAAGCTTGGTAAAAGGTACTTGTCTAGTCACATAGAGTTTTTTCCTGTGTCCTCAGGAAAAATTGTTGTTAGGACCGAGGAGATTTCTTATGAAGAAGTTGGGTCTAATGATATGATGAATTTTTTTTACAGTCTTTCAGAATACCGTAAAGCCGTTTTGGGTTGATAAGGTTTTTATTCGTTGCGATGAAGTCTATAGTCAGTCTTGTTTGAGTCGACCCTCGGCCTTTATCTATAAAGATTACGGTTCTGTAGGCAGGGAAGAGCATTCAAATTCTGACCTTTCTGATCTCCTTCCATTGAGTGGTCCACCGCGGCGAGCGGCACGCCCAGGCGCCAGTGCCTTTGTCCATCTTCCCATTGAGCTAGTCTAGGGCGGCCATCAGCTTGTGGTCGCGTTCGCGCTGGCCTTCCGCTCGTGCAGCTCGACGAAACTTATCGACTTATTAGTAATTTTCCAGATTGACTGTCATAGATTTTAATTTCAGTGCAGTTGAGTAGGGAGACATATGACATGGATTATGCTGACCTCCTGAGCAGGAGGTCAGCATAATCCGCGAGACGATCGGCCCGCGCATGACAATGGAGGCTTCACGGTCCCCAGATGATTCAGGGCTACGGGCCTGTTAGTCGAGATATTCGCTCACAGTCGTTTTCAGTTGATCTTTGTGCTGAAAGAGGTCGCTGACGGAGTCTATATCGATGCGGCTTTCTTGTTTGTCGTTGAAGAAGCCTACCCGTTTGACTGATTTCGCGTTGAAGTGGAAGCGGCAAATGGGCTTGCGGTTGTTGTCGTCGAGGAGCACTGCGCAGTAGGACTTCGCATCGCGCATGGCTATACGGCTGACATCGACCTGTTCTGCGAGCAGTGATCGTACGATGTTATAGGCATCGATTTCTTCTTGGGTAGTGATGATTCCATCATCATCAGGCTCGGGCTCTTGCGACGAACTTTCGGGAGTCGAGGTAGGGTGGGGCGCATCGATATCGTTGCTGGCCAGAGCGCCACGTAGTCGCTGGGCGACTTGCTCTTTGATATAGAGCTTGCCTGCTTCCTTGATGATCGGCGTGAATTCTTCGACCACTTGCCGTGTCTGGCGACCCTCGTAGATCTTGCCCACTACGAACTTGACGAATTCTTCCGGTGTGTCTCAGAAGACCTCACCAATGGCCTGTTTGGCAAGGTTGGTGTACTTGAGCCGGTTGGCCGTACTGAGAATGGCATCAACATCAAAATTGGGCTTGGTAAATTTCTGAAGCTCGTCGATATCCTGTTCGTTAAAGTCTTCTAGGTCGAAAGTGAAAAAGGGGCGCGTGTCCAGCTTGTTCTCGGAGTCCAGGTCAGAATAGAAGCGGTATTCAAAGCCGTTCGTCAAGATGGCGAATTTGGCATCCGTGCAAGAAAAGTAACGATAGAGCTGGTTGTACTGGACGTTGGCGAGATTGGTGCCCAAGGGTTTGCATTCCATGAGGATCGAAATGTTGCCATCTGCACGAATGGCGTAATCGACCTTTTCACCCTTCTTGGTGCCTACATCCTCCGTGAATTCTGGTACTACCTCTCGGGTATCGAAGGGATCGTATCCAAGCGAGTTGATGAAGGGGAGTACTAAAGCCGTCTTGGTCGCTTCCTCGTTCTTGATGTGTTCGACCTGTTCTTCACCACGACGTGCGATGCCATAAAGCTTCTCGCTCAAGTCCATGATGCCCCCTGTGTTTAGTTTTTGGTGTATAGGTAAACTTACATTACGCGAAGTTTCCTGAGTTTACCAAAAGACCAAAGTCAAATGAGACTTCGTCCTATCGACTCCCTTGCTGTTCTATTCAGGCGGCCAAGCCCGGCCGGTGATCGAGCAGCGGCAGGGAAGTGGGCCGTCAAGGGGCGCTAGATGGTACGACACCGTGAACGCCTAGCGCCCGAGCATCCGATGTAGCGTGTCGTCACGCCGAATCAACCGGTGATAGCCAGCCATGACGATATGCCCGGTCACCAACGCAGAGAGGAGCCAGGAAAGTGGTGCATGGAGTTGGCCGAACGCGGCGGCCCAGGGCACATCGGCATCGGTCCAATATGCCGTGCCGAAGACATACACGCCGTAGCCTAGCCCCCAAGTGAATGCCATGCCCGAGAGCGGCATCAGCAACAGCACCAGATACATCAGCGCGTGCCCCCATATCGCCGCCTTTTGAAGTGCGCCACGGTGCTCCGGCCGGTGCCTGAGTTGCGAGATAGCCCACAGCGTGCGTATGGCCATCAAAGCGAGAATGCCGACGCCGATGGTCGTGTGCCACTGCACGACAGCCTGACTGTAGACGTTTCCCTCCCACAGGATGTTGAGAAACGAGCTGGTCAGCTGAAGGATGACCAGAATCGCGATGAGCCAGTGCAGGCATCGTGTGATGCTGCCGTAGTGGCCGGGTGAGTCACGCAACATGACGTAGATCCGCATAAACGAGAATATTTCATATTCTCATCTTTGGATTAAAATTTCCTCATCGATGTTCTCTCTTCGCAGTGCTTTGTCTAATGTCAGCGATCCGCTTATGCTGGACGTCGGGTTGATAGCAAAATGAAGGGTCATACCCGCCGATCAATCAACAATTAAGGTCTGCACAAGGAGTCTTCTGCAATGACCGTCAAGAAACCGCTTATCGGTGCTATTTCCGCGGTGGCCTTGGCCACCAGTCTTTCTGCCATGGCCGAGCCGCTCAAGATCGGTGTGCTGGTGCCGCTGACCGGCGACCTGCAAAGCTATGGCGAACCCGCGCTCAAGGCTACGCAACTCGCAGCCAAGGAGATCAATGCCGCCGGCGGCGTACTCGGCGAAGATGTCGCGATCAGCAGTGGTGATACTCAGACCTCGCCGCAGCCGGGTGTTGCCGCGGCCCAGAAGCTGGTCAACGTCGAGGGCGTCAACGCGATCATGGGCGCGCTCTCCAGTGGGGTGACCATCCCCGTGGCGCAGAGCGTTTCCAAGGGCGAGCAGATACCCCAGATCAGCAGCGCCTCGACTTCGCCGGTCATTACCTCGCTGGATGACGACGACTTCCTGTTCCGGACTGTGCCGTCGGACGCCTTTCAGGGTATAGCGCTCTCCGAGGTGACTCAGGAGAAGGGCTACGACAATGTCAGCATCATCTATATCAACAACGACTACGGCAAAGGGCTGGCTGAGGCTTTCACCCAGGCCTTCGAAAAAGCGGGTGGCACGGTCTCCTCAACGGTAGCCTACGAGCAGGGCCAGGCGGCTTATCGCGGCGAACTGCAGCAGGCTGCCAGCGACGATGCGGAGGCGCTGGTCCTGGTCGGGTATCCGGAAAACGGCCAGACCATCTTGCGTCAGTCTCTGGAGGGCGGTTTCTTCCAGAATTTCGTGTTCACCGATGGCATGAAGGCCCCTGAACTGGTCGAGAACCTGGGCGCTCAATACCTCGAAGGCTCGGTGGGTACCGTGCCGCAGGCCCGCGACGACTCCCCGGGCGCCCAGCATTTCAGCAGTGCCTATGAGAGCGAATACGGCTCGCTGCCTCCCAAGCCCTATTTGGATACCGCCTACGACGCCTTCTATCTGCTGTCGCTGGCGGCTCAGGCAGCGGGTTCCACCGATAGCGTGACGATTCGCGACCAACTGCGCTCGGTGGCCAATCCGCCGGGCGAGCAGGTCGGTCCGGGTGAGTTCGAGAAAGCCGCCAAGCTGCTCGAGGAAGGCAAGGAAATCGATTACGAAGGTGCGTCCGGTTCGGTCAACTTCGACGATAACGGTGACGTGCCGGGGACCTTCGGCGAGTGGACGTTCAAGGATGGTGAAGTGGTGACCGAGCGGATCTTCGAGCCCAAGAAGTAATCGCTCGTCAGGCGGTCGGGAAGTATCTGGCCGACGCGACGACCTTTTCAGCTCTACTCACGCAACGCCCGGCCTAGGCCGGGCGTTGTCGTTACTGACATTACAGTGGAAAGTATAGGGTGAAGCCGGTAGAGCGTCACCGGCGCGGGTGCTTAGCGCTTTCTGGTGATCAGCTTGGGTGGTTTCTCGGGGAATACCCCTTCGGGCCGAGTGACCAGGATCACCTGCAGCAGTACCCCGATCAGCAACACGCGCAGGGCCGCGCCCTGGGTAGCATGCTCGGTGGGTAACAAGCCGGTGAGCAACTCGGTGCCTGACCATACGCCCCATACCAGGACGGCGCCGAGAATCGCGCCGCGATTGTTGCCGCTGCCACCGGCGATCAGCATCACCCAGACCAGGAAGGTGCCGTATAGCGGCATGAACGCCTCGGGGCTGAGAAAGCCGAAGAAGTGGGCATAGAGCCCGCCACCCAGGCCCATGATCGCCGAACCCAGCACGAATGCCTGCAGCCGGAAGCCGGCTATCGACTTGCCGGCCGCCGCGGTGGCCGGCTCATTCTCGCGGATGGCGCGCAGCACGCGGCCCCAGGGCGAGGCGTAGGCGCGCTCGACCAGGAAATATACCCCGGCGACGAATAGTGCCACGATCACTAGATAAACGAACGGGCTATCCAGCACGGTGTCGGCGAACGGTCGCTCGATACCGGCGATGCCGCGTACGCCGTTGGTCAACCAATCCTCGTTCTTGACGAACAGGCGGACCATCTCGGCGATGCCGATCGAGGCGATGGCGAGGTAGTCGGTGCGCAGCCGCGCGGTGATCAGGCCGACGACCAGGCCGAGCAGCGTCGAGGCGATGACTGCGCCGGCCAGGCCAACCAGGAATGGCATGCCGAAGCCGCCCAGGTAGGCAGGGCTCGACGGCGTGGTGAGGATCGCGCTGGTGTAGGCGCCGACCGCGAAGAAGCCGGCGATGCCGATGTTGAACTGACCGGTGAAGCCCCACTGCATGTTGAGGCCCAGCGCGAGGACGGCGTAGACGCCGGCGAAGGTCAGAAACGAGATCAGGTACGAGGCGATGCCGGAGAGTTCCATCACACAGTCCCCTTGAAGATGCCCTGCGGACGCAGGATGAGCATGCCGACCATGATCGCGAAGGCCACGGCGGGCTTGTAGGCGGCGGGAATCAGCAGCGTCGACATCTCCATCGACACGCCGATGATCATGCCGCCGGCAATGGCGCCGTAGGGTCGGCCGATGCCGCCGAGAATCGCTGCCGCGAACACCGGCAGTAGAGTGGTCCAGCCCATCACCGGATGCAGGCGCGTGTCGATGCCCAGGAACACGCCGGCCGCGCCTGCTAGCGCACCGCCGATCACCCAGGTGACCATGATCACGCGCTCGGCGGGAATCCCCGAGATCAGTGCCAGGTCCATGTTGTCGGACATCGCGCGCATCGCCTTGCCCAGCCGGGTGCGCGTCAGGAACAGATGCACGCCGGCGACCAGACCCAGCGAGATCAGCATGATCCATAGATGATCGGGCTTGAGCCGCATGCCGCCCAGCCAGTCGAGTTGCCACGGAAACTGGATGCCCGAGGTGTAGGTCTGGTTGTCGGACCCCCAGATCAGCTGCACTAGGCTACGCAGGATCAACGCCATGCCGAACGAGGCGATCAGCAGAATCACTGGCTGGGTACGCCGGATGCGTCGATAAAGCACCTGGTCGATGAATACCGCGATCACCGCCATGCCGACCATCGCCGCGGGCAGCGCCCACCACGAACTCAGGCCGAAGGCCGAGATGAAGGACAAGCCGAGGTAGGCGCCCAGGGTCATGAAGTCGCCATGCGCGAAGTGCGCGAAGCGCAGGATGCCGAAGATCATCGACACGCCGATCGCACCCATGGTCAGGACGCTGCCCAATACCAGGCCGTAGATGAGAAGTTGCAAGATATCGGTCATGGTTCAGCCTCCCAGGAACATTTCGGCGACTTCCGGGTTGGCCAACAGATTGGGGCCGGTGTCTTCGTGGCGGTTGCTACCTGTGGCCAGCACGTAGCCCCGGTTGGCGATGGCGAGTGCCTGCTTGGCGTTCTGCTCGACCATCAGTACGCCGATGCCCTGGGCATTTATTTCCTGAATGCGCTCGAAGGTTTCATCGATCAGCAGCGGCGAGAGGCCGGCGGTGGGTTCGTCGAGCATCAACAACTGCGGGTCGATCATCAGCGCGCGGCCCATGGCGACCATCTGGCGCTCGCCGCCGGACATCAGTCCGGCCTGCTGGCGGCGCCGCTCGGCAAGCTTGGGAAACAGCGTGTAGACCTTGTCGAGGCGCTGGGACAGGTCGCCCTTCATCAGATAGGCGCCCATCTCGAGATTCTCGCGCACCGTCAGCGACGGAAAGACGTTCTTTTCCTGAGGTACATAGGCGATGCCGCGGCGAACCATCTGTTCGGGTTTGGCGTTGGTGATCGTCTCATTGCGGTAGCGAACTTCGCCTTCGCGTATGCGCAGCAGACCGAACACTGCCTTCATGGCGGTGGACTTACCGGCGCCGTTGGGGCCGACGATGACCACGATCTCGTCGGCCTCCACGCGCAGGTTGGTGCCCTGAAGGATGTCGGCGCCGCCATAGCCGCCATAGAGGCCCTTGGCTTCGAGCAGGCTACTCATGATGGCTCTCCTTCGTCCTTGGCAGGTTGACGGGTCTTGTCGCCCATCTGGCCGCTGGCACCGCCGCCCAGATAAGCCTCGCGGACCTCTTCGTTCTGACGCAGCGTTTCCATCGAGCCGGAGGCGATGAGCTCGCCGTTGGCCATCACATGGACCGGCTCGCAGAGTGCCGAGATCAGGTCCATGTCGTGCTCGATGACGCAGAAGGTGTAGCCGCGTTCGCGATTGAGTCGCAGGATCGCTTCGCGGATCTTGCCGAGTAGGGTGCGATTGACGCCGGCGCCGGGTTCATCAAGCAGTACCACCTTGGCGTCGGTCATCATCGTGCGGCCCAGGTCGAGCAGCTTCTTCTGCCCGCCCGAGAGGTTGCCGGCCAGCTCGTCGGCGACGTGGGTGATCTCTAGGAACTTGAGCACGTCGTCGACGCGGTCCAGCACCTCGCTGTCCTGCTGCTTGACCCGTCCCCAGCGCAGCCAGGTCTTGAACAGGTTCTCGCCGCTCTGGTCGGGCGGCACCACCATCAGGTTCTCGCGTACCGTCATGCGTGAGAATTCATGCGGAATCTGAAACGTGCGCACCAGGCCGCGATGGAAGAGTTTGTGTGGCGGCAGCCCGGTGATGTCTTGGCCATCGAGTAGCACATGACCGCTGGAAGGGGGGAAGAGTCCGGCGACGATATTGAACAGCGTGCTCTTGCCGGCCCCGTTAGGGCCGATCAGACCGGTGATGCTGCCCTGCGTAACCTCGAAGGAAACGCTCCGTACCGCCTGCAAGCCGCCGAACGCCTTGGAGACGTTGTCGATTCGAATCAAGGAAGAATGCCTCGTAAGCGTTTTGTTGTGGTTGTGTGCGCGCGGACATCAGCGGGCGGGCAGTGCACTTCGCCTGCCTTGACCGGCAACGCTTTTCACGGATCGATAGTGCGACGTGGGTCGTCGCCATACCTTACAGCGCGACGCACAGGGGCGTCGGCCAAAGCATCACGCAATGATTTTTGTCACGCAGTGATACAATCGAGTCTATCAGGCTCTTGATATCGACGTCATGCCTGCATCGTGCCGGTACTGGTCCACCGTAGAGGAGCCACAACGAGGCCACAAAATTACCCGCCCGAATGCATCGAGGGTACCCCGGGCCGTTGACAGGCGGTTTATCCGATATTCAGCTCAAGCATCTAGAACGCTTCCCAGTCATCCCCCTCGCTGGGTACCGGCGACTTGCTTCGCTCGCGTCGTTCCGGTGCCGAGTATCCCGCCGGCTGTGAATCAGATGGGCGGGATGTCGCCGATTCCTCGTCTTCGCCGAGTACGAAGCCGTTGATCAACCGGCTCAGACGCTGGGCGTGTTCGCGCATGGCGTCGGCGCTGGCGGAGGTATGCTGGACCATGCTGGCGTTCTGCTGGGTCATGGTATCCATTTCCGTCACCGCGACATTGACTTGGCTGATGCCACTGCTTTGCTCCCGCGCGCCCGCACTGATCTCACCGATCACATCGGTGACGCGGGCTACGCTGGTGACGATCTCTTGCATGGTTTCGCCCGCATTACGAACTAGTTCGGTGCCCGAGCGGGTGTATGTCACGGAGGTGTCGATCAATTCGCGTATCTCCCGTGAGGCCTCGCTGGAGCGGCTGGCGAGGGTGCGTACTTCTTCTGCGACTACGGCAAAGCCGCGGCCGTGCTCGCCGGCGCGGGCCGCTTCTACCGAGGCGTTGAGTGCCAGAATATTGGTCTGGAAGGCGATCGAGTCGATCATGGTGATGATCTCGCCGATCTTGGTCGCCGAGTCGTTGATGTCGCTCATGGTGCGCTCGACCTGGCTCATCGAGGCTTCGCCGCGGCGCGCCACGTCGGCCGTGGTTTGGGCCAGCTGATTGGCCTGCTGGGCCGATTCGGCGCTATGCGTGACGGTGGAGGTAATCTCTTCCATCGACGCCGAGGTTTCCTGCAGGTTGGCGGCAGCCTGGTCGGTACGTGTTGCCAATTCTTCGCTACTGCGGGCGATCTCGTCCGAGGAGTGAGAGACCTGTGCGGTACTGGCGCGCACCTCGCGAAGGGTCTCTTGCATGCGTGCCACGAAGGCATTGAATTGGGTCGCCAGTTCGCCGACTTCGTCGCGACTTTCAATTTCGAGTCGCCGGGTCAGGTCACCCTTGCCTTGGGCGATGTCTCGCATAGCATGAGCGGTGCGACGGATGGGCTGGATGGTGCGCCGGATCAGCCAATAGGCGATGAGGGCAACGATGACGAAAATGGCTGCGCCGATCAGTACGGTAGCGATCAAAACTCTGCGCAGTTCGGCTGCTTGAGTAGCCTCGACAGCGACCATGGCCTCGTCGATTCCGGTTACATAAGTGCCGGCGCCCAGCATCCAGTTCCACTTGTCGATCCCGGTAGCGTAGGAATACTTGGTTTCGATCTCGCCGCTGTCCGGATGTGGCCAGGCATACTGATAATGACCGCCACCCTGCTTGGCGAGTTCGATCATGTCGCTAATCAACAGATTGCCATGCTTGTCCTGGGTCTCGATGGCGTTCTTGCCGATGCTCTCCGGCTTCAACGGCTGCACCAGCGTGGTCCCCTGGTAGTCGTAGACGAAGACGTAGTTGTTGCCGTCGAAACGCATGCTACTGAGGATCTCCTTGGCGCGGGCCTTGGCTTCGGCATCGTTGGGACCGGCCTCGGCGACGATCAGCGCAATGGCAGACTTGGCAGTCTCGATAACGTTCTGTACGGCGGCTTTACGCGACTCGACCAACATGTCGCGTTGCTCGGCCAGGGCGGTGCGTGATGCCTGGACAAGATCGTAGGTGACCACCCCGATCAGCGTCATAGTCATAAACAACAGTGGAACGAGTACCAGCAGCAGGACCTTGCCCTGCAGGCTTAACGAACTACCGCGGTGCGCCCCGTGTTTTGTCGTGGCCATCCAGACGACCTCCTGTACTCAGCGTGAATGCTTCATGCCATTGTCATATCGGCATATCAGAGAGCGTCTGGATGCGACTTTGGTTAACCCAACGTCTGCTTCTGCGCGCTAGGCGCGTCTCGAGGCCAAGAGCTTGATGACAACGGCCTGCAGGACCAGGCCGATAGCCAGCAAGATATAGGGAGACGCAATGACGATCGTCCCCAGATAGAGCAGGGCGCTTACGGACGCCGGAACGAGCGCATAGGGGATTTGGGTTTTGACGTGTGCGACGTGGTCGGAGCCGGAGAAGATCGAGGCCATGACTGTCGTGTCCGAGATGGGCGAGCAGTGATCGCCAAAAATCGAACCGGAGAAGATGGCGCCGATTGCCATGCTCACGAGCGTCATGTCGCCGATGTTGTATGCCAGGGGGACCCCGATCGGCGTCAGGATCGCCATGGCGCCCCAGGAACTGCCGGTCGAGAAGGATATCACCATGGCGATGGCGAAAATGAGGATCGGTAAGAGCGTCGGCGATAGCCAGCTCTCCGTCGCTGCGATGACGTGATCGCCGGTTTCGAGCGCGCCGGTGACGGTGCCGATCGACCAGGCCAGTACCATGATGACCAGTGCCGGCAGCATGGTCTTGAAGCCAGCCAGCAGGGTGTTCTCGCAAGCTTCCAGCGATTGGCGCTGAAGCAGCGCCATGACGATCCCGACGAAGACCATCGCGAACGCCGCCCAACTCAGCGAGACACTGACATCGGTGTCTGCGATGGCCTCCATCAGCGGCTTGCCTTCGCTGCCGCCGCCCGTGAACCAGAGTGCCCAGCAAGCGACACCGATGAGTACCACAAGTGGGATCAAGAAGTTCCAGACGCGTCCTCTGCCTTCAGGGACCTCTCCCAGGTCTTCTTCGACGCTGGATAACGGATTGTCGCCAGGGGCGACGAGTTCGCCGGTTTCTTGCGCGCGACCCTCGGCGCGTTTCATGGGGCCGAAGTCGCCCATGACGATGATCATGGGCACCGAGGCGAGGCACAGCAGGGCATAAAAATTCCAGGGTATCGATTGCAGAAAGGCCCAGTAAGGTTGTTCGCCGGTCAAGCTGAGCACGGCGAACGCGCCGGCGATGAGCGAGACCTGATAACCGATCCAGTCAGAGACGGGGCCTAGCGTCGCCATCGGCGCGGATGTCGCGTCGATGGTCCAGGCTAGCTTTTCCCGCGAGACGTTGTGCCTGGCCGTCAGGTCTCGCGAGGCATTCCCCACGATGACGGAATTGACGTAGTCGTTGAAAAAGATAACGACGCCGAGCAGCCAAGTGAGAAGTAGAGAACCTCTCGAGGAGGAAACCTTGCCGGAAAGCCACTGGGCCAAGGCCTGAGAGCCACCGGTGGTATGCATGAAGGCAGCGCCGGCGCCGAGCAAAGAGACAAGCACGAGAAAGCGCGCATTCCATTCATCGGTCATCACCTCCGCGAACCAGTCGAACGTCTGACCGACGGCGGCAATCGGATTGCCTGCAACGATCCAGGCACCCAGCAAAATGCTCAAGAAGAGTGAAATGTTGACCCGGCGCGTGAGCAGCGCCAGCACGACGGCGGCGATAGGGGGAGCGAGCGATATTAGAGCATCCATTCGATTTATCACTTTATCGTTGGCTGGTGCGTGACAGGCTGGCGTTGGCGAGTAGGCCGACATCCAGTCATGTTCCTTTTTTAGTCCTTCCCGTTTTAGCAGTACTCTCGGCTCACCGTCGATCATCCGGTGTCTCTGCGCTCTACGCCTATCGTATTAGGCGACGGCGTCTCTTGATTGAACGTACGACGGCGGTGTTTCGAGTCGGTGTAACCTCCGTTGTCATGGAGAATCATGCATTTTCTAAAGATGGCACCCAGGTGCCAGAGAGCTCCGTGAAAATGGGGTTTTCCACCAGTTGGTAATTTTAGAGTAGAACATACCGCTCAGTAGCTTCGGGGCCGGTGCCTCTCCGTAGCCAGCGATGTATCCCCAGAGCAATTTTGCTGCGTTGTTCGACTTCGTTCAGCCCAATTTCAGCGCCCGGCGGGATATGTGCCTCAATCATGCGCCTGAATATCCCCGGGGTTCCGCAATGGACACTGGCCCAACGATAAGCAGCCGCAGCCGATACACTCATCCATCTGGTTTCTGAGCTTCATCAAGCGGCCGATCTGATCGTCGAGTGATATGCGCCATTGGTTGGAAAGTGCCTGCCAATCGCTCTTGGAAGGTGTGCGGTGGTGCGGCAACACACTTAGTGCTTGCCGTATCTCTTCGAGGGAGATGCCCACACGTTGTGCAATTTTGATTAATGCAACGCGCCGTAGAACGTCTCGAGAAAAACGCCTCTGGTTGCCGTGGTTGCGCCAACTTGTGATGAGTCCCTCGGCATCGTAGTAGTGCACCGTGGAGACTTTAATCCCACTTCGCTTGGCGACGTCTCCCACGCTCAATGCCGTTTTTTCAGGATCAATGCGTTTATCTACCATTATGCCTTGACCTCAAGTTAACTTGAGGTCGTAGGGTAAGCCTCGTTCTTCTTTTAAAGCAATGATTGATATGGATAACGAGGCCATCGCAATGCAGCAAACGACACCGATACCGCTGATAAGAACCATATGCTTGATTGTGTTGGTAGGACTCAACCTGAGGCCGTCGATGGCGGCTATCGGGCCACTAGTTGAGTCGATTCGGCGAGACGTTGGATTGTCGTTCACGCAAGTATCTCTATTGACGACATTACCTGTTATCGCCATGGGCTTAGGGTGCTTTGTAAGCGCAACCATGACAAAGCGAATTGGTTTCAATGGGGTTGTGACTATCGCATTAGTCGTGATTGCCCTGTCGGATGCGCTTCATTGGTTTGATCTAGGGTTTATAGGTTTATTGGTGGCAGCGCTGGGGGCTGGTATCGGAATAGCATTGATACAAGCGGTGTTGCCCGCGTTCATAAAGCATTCTGCGGGAGAGAAAACACCTCTACTCATGGGATTTTATATCGCGGCCATCATGGGTGGGGCAGCGCTTTCCTCAGCTATCTCACCAATGGTGAGCCACTACCTTGGTTGGGAAAGTGCGTTAGCCATATGGGGGATATTGGCTTTTTCAGGCGTAGTCGTGTGGGGCATGCGTACTCGTGTACTTCCTCCCCCCAGTCAGAGCCGTGGGGCGCACGTTAATTTTTCTGACATGGCGCGGCTACCCCGTTTCTGGTCGCTGGCGATCTTCTTTGGATTGGGGACGGCGGGGTATACCTGTTTGCTGGCATGGATACCGCCGACGTTTACGAATCTTGGTTGGACTGAAACGCATGCTGGCTTGGCACTTAGTTGGCTTACAGCTATTCAGGTCATCGCAGGGCTTGTCTTTCCTGCTTTGGCTCAGCGTATGGGAGATCGCCGGCCCGTTTTAACCCTTGTCCTCTTGCTTTCAGTCGGCGGCTTCGTACTACTGGGCATGGCGCCTGCTACGACGGCTTGGTTAGCCACGGCACTCTTGGGTCTGGGAATCGGCGGGTTATTTCCATTGAGCTTGATTATCACCATGGACCATGCGGATGAGCCGACGCTCGCTGGTCAGTTGGCGGCTTGGGTGCAGGGGATCGGTTATCTCATTGCGTCAGCCTCACCAGTGGTTGCTGGTTTATTGAAAGATCTCATGGGCGGTTTCGAACAAGCATGGCTCTTACTGGGAGCCATTTTTTTGGGTTTGGTAGTGATGTGCCTACGTTTCGACAAATCCCAGGCCACACAACATCTGCGCACTGTTTCTGATTAGTGTTGACCTCCAAAACTACGATTGCCTCAAGCACATTAATGCCCCAGTTCTCTTGCTAAGCTGGGGCTCGGTGCTGGTGAGTGTCGTAGCGGTGAAGTCGCGCCAGCAGCTTCAATCGCGGCGATACCGCTCCTCGCCATCCATTACTCGCTCGCTGCTCATCCGCTTCATGCTGTCGCTCATTGAGTTCGAGAAAGGCTCGGACGCGGCAAGTATGATGCTGATTAGATTGAATAAACGAGGCTATATGCAGGCTCCGAATGCCAGTAGCCTTGGCTAATGGATGTCTCAGGAGCTGCTCTCAGAGTCATGCGGCTTATCGGTCATGCAGGTGGGCGACTAAAGCCTCGGCAAAGGTATCGGTGGTCCCGGTTCCGCCCATGTCAGGTGTTACTCGATCTCGAGCCGTTTCTAGCACCGTCCGGATCGTTCGACGAATCCGGGCTCCTTTATCCACCATGCCTAAGTGATCGAGCATATCCGCGGCGGCCAATAGTAGTGCACATGGATTGGCGAGCTTTTGCCCGGCGATATCCGGCGCCGAGCCATGCACTGCCTCGAAAATAGCGGCTTCTGTGCCAATGTTCGCGCCCGGTGCCAGCCCCAGGCCACCGATCAGTCCGGCACAGAGATCCGAGAGGATGTCACCAAACAGATTGGTCGTGACGATAACGTCGAACTGGTGAGGGTTCATCACCAGTTGCATACAGGCGTTATCGACAATCATTTCCTGGAACTCGATGTCCGGATATTCTTTCGCTACCTCACGGGCGACATCGAGGAAAAGTCCGGAACTGGTCTTGATGATGTTGGCCTTGTGAACGGCGGTGACTTTTTTTCGATTGCGTTGATGTGCCAGTTCGAAGGCATGGCGCACGATGCGCTCCGATCCCCGGCGAGTCACTCGGATGCTGGAGAGTGCCGTCTCGCCATCATCGGAGAGGCTCTGCCCGTCGGAGAGATACGCACCCTCGGTATTCTCGCGTACCGTGATCAGGTCAATATTGTCATAGCGTGAGCGAGTACCGGGGAAGCTGATCGCAGGGCGAACATTGGCATAAAGATCGAATTCACGGCGCAGCTGGACATTCAGGGACGATATTCCGCTACCGATCGGTGTCGTCAAGGGGCCTTTCAGTGCTATGCGGTGCTTTCTTATCGCCGCGATCGTCTCAGCGGGCATCGGCTGTCCATGCGTTTCCTGCGCAGTCAGCCCGGCATCCAGAAATTCATATTGCAGGCCACAGTCCAGTGCATTCAGGACGCTGAGTGTCGCTTCCATGATTTCGGGCCCTATACCATCACCCTTCAGTACTGCAATCGTCTGACTCATTGTCATGCCTCAGTAGGTGTTGCGATCCATGTCGTTTCGCTCGTGATGCCAACGTAGCGCGACGGTTCTGGCCGAGTGCAAGTCGCTACGGTAGGTCAGCATTCCAGCGACTTTTCGAATACCTGCACGGCGAAGCTTGACGATAATGCGTGTGGGTAACCCTACCAGGATCAGAGCCACTCCCTCGCGATGCATTTCGCCGATGAGCGACTGGAGGGCGACGATGGCCGTGCCATCCATGCTGGGAACCTTGTGCATGTCTATCAATATGGTCTGGACGTGACGGTCCACCCGATGAAGGGATGTGAGGGCCTTCTCGGCCACTCCGAAGAACAAAGGCCCATTGATTTCGTACACCGCCATTTCCGGAGGCAGCCCGGTGACGGCAGGGTGCCGTTCGGTCTCGAGGCGATCGGTCGTGGTCAGCAAGGCCATGCGTCGGATAAAGAGTGCTGCGGCTAATCCCATGCCGACTGCGACGGCCAGGACCATGTCAAACAGAACGGTCAGGCCGAAACAGGTGACCAGGATGGCGACGTCGCCGGGAGGCGCCGAGCGCAAGGTATGCAGGAAATGACGCGCTTCGCTCATGTTCCAGGCAATGATGAACAGCAGCGCCGCCAGGGCGGCCATGGGAACGAGGCCCAGCAATCCTGCGAGCGCGATGACGGCCAACAGCACCACGACGGAGTGCACCACCGCGGCGATGGGGGAGCGCCCGCCGCTGCGGATGTTGGTCGCCGTCCGGGCAATAGCTGCCGTGGCGGTGATGCCACCGAAGAGTGGCGCCACGATGTTGCCCAGCCCTTGGCCAACCAGCTCGGCGTTGGGGTCATGCTTGGTCTTGGTCAGCCCATCCGATACCACCGCGCACAGCAGTGATTCGATGGCCCCGAGCATGGCGATGGCGAAGGCGGGTCCTAGCAGTGCACGAATCAGTTCGAAATTCAGCTCCAATGGAGCGCCATCGGGACCTGGCAGAAGCCAGGGAGCCATGAAGGAAGGCGCGATCGGGGGAATTCCCGTCCCAGTCTCGCCATTGGCTTCCCAGGTAAAACGAGAGTCAATCGTCTCGACGGCCGGTGCGCTTGTGCTTCCGAACCACTGATTGGCCGCGTAAGCCGCGATAGCGCCGACGATCAACCCGACAAGAGGCGCGGGAATGGGGACATGCAAGCGTGGCCATAGCAACATGACAACCAGAGCCAATGTCCCAATGCCGAACTCGAGAGGATCGATTGTGGGCAGTGAGGCGATGATTCGTCCCAGGTTTTCGACGAAATGCTCACCAAGTTGACCGACGCTCAGTCCCAGGAAATCGGGAATCTGCAGGACCGCGATGACGACTGCAATCCCTGCCGTGAAGCCTAGAACCACAGGGTAAGGCACGAACTCGATCAGGCGACCCATTCGGGTAATCCCCAGGGCCACGAGGATGATGCCGGCCATCATCGAGGCGATGAGCAATCCGCCGAGACCGTATTGCTGGACAATCGGGAACAGGATGACGACGAAAGCGGCGGTCGGGCCTGACACATTGAAACGCGAGCCGCCGGTTAACGCGATGATGGCCCCGGCCACAATCGCCGTGTAAAGCCCTTGCTGAGGAGGAACGCCTGTAGCGATCGCCAGCGCCATCGAGAGTGGCACGGCCACGGTGCCGATGGTGAGGCCAGCCATCACATCTTTGCGTAAATCGGCGAGGCCGTACCCGCTTTGCCATGCCGTGCGAAGTCCTGAAGAGATGCTGGGCAAGTCAACGGAAAACCTGTGGCGTGACATACGATGACCCTCGCTGTCATGCCCCTCGCCATGCTGGTGTCGAGCGGAGCATTGGGTGTGAGGAATGAAGATTATGTTAATGACATTAGCATGCAGTTATAATCATGTGCAAATGTGAGCGCCCAGCTGCTCTTGGGAAAGAGCAGGGCATTGCGACGTGAAGGTCATAGCATTAACATTTAATGTTAATAAAAGAGGAGAATGCTCATGGAAAAGAAAACGGCTCGTCTCACGTTGCTGATAGATCCACAAAAGAAACGCGCCTTCGAGGAGCTGTGTGCCTTACAGGACCTGACGCCATCGCAAGTCGTGCGACAGCTGATACGTGACTATCTACATAAGCATGGTGTGGAGTACGGCTCGCAGCTGCAGGAAGACGAAAAAAGTTCCTCGACCTGATCCTCGAGTTTCTAGCAAGGCCGCGTTTGTCCTCCGTCACTCTGCCTCTGTGGTCGAAAAGCTATGTCATGACGTCAGGTCTATCGCCTTTAACGGACACTGCTATGCACAATCTATGGATTCCTTTTGTCGCCATTCTCGCCGTTGCCGGCTTGATCTTCGGTGGTCAAGCCTATTCCGAGGCACAGCGTGATGCACACATCGCCACGGCCCTAGCGGAAGGACACCAGAGTCAGACGCCTGCCGAGATTTCACACTTGATTCGCGTCAACAAGGGTTATGGAGTATGCGGTGACTACACGCTTGCTAATGGCGAATCCGGCTCCTTCTATTACAACAGTGCCACCAAGCGCTTGGCGTTGGACGCGAATGCCGATCTGTATCGCGACAATTGCATGGGCGTCTCTGACTCGTGAGATGTTGCTAAGACAGGGTCCGCTTCTAAGGGGCTTCGGCCTCAAGGTCATGGCGAGTCAGCCTGTGATTTGGCGCCAGGAAAGTGTGAAACGCTCCCGAGTGGCGTGTCACCGCAGCCCGGAAAGCCGTTCTCTTGCTAAGCTGTGTCTGTCATCTTGGTTGCTACCCAGTCTTTTCATCCGTCTTACAAGGATTCCCCCATGCCGAATGTGTTGTCTCTTCTCGAGGAAGTCGCGTCGCCGACCATCGGGCTCGGTTGCATGAACCTGTCCCATGGCTACGGGACGCCGGTGCCGGAGGCCGAGGGCGTGCGAGCGTTGCAGGCGGCGTTCGAGATGGGCTATCGGCATTTCGACACCGCGACCCTCTATGGCGCGACCGCCAACGAGTCGCTGGTGGGCAAGGCGCTCGAGGGACGACGTGATCAGTTGCTGCTGGCCAGCAAGTGTGGCATGGCGATCGACCCGGCGCTCGGCCGCAAGGTGATCGACGGGCGCCCCGAGACACTGCGTCGCCAATGCGAGGCGAGCCTGCAGCGTCTGCGGACCGATCGACTGGATCTCTATTACCTGCATCGCATGGACCGCCAGGTCCCCATCGAGGAGAGCGTCGGGGCGCTGGGACGGCTGGTCGAAGAGGGCAAGCTTCGAGCCGTGGGGTTGTCCGAGGTCTCCGCCGAGACGCTGCGTCGTGCCCATGCCGAATATCCGGTGGCAGCGGTGCAGTCGGAATACTCGCTGTGGACGCGCAATCCCGAGATCGCCTTGCTTGCGGCATGCCGTGAACTGGGCACTACGCTGGTGGCGTTCAGCCCGCTGGGCCGAGGCTTTCTCGCGGATGCGGTCCCGGACCCGGCGCGTCTGGAAGAAAGCGACATGCGGCGCGGTATGCCGCGTTTCAGTGACGAACATTACCCGCATAACCGGCGTTTGCTGACAGATTTCACAGCGCTTGCCGAGGCGCTGGAGATGACGCCGGGGCAACTGGCGCTGGCGTGGGTGAAGGCGCAGGGGGCCGATATCGTGCCCATCCCCGGCACGCGTGATATCGCGCACATGCGCGAGAATCTGACAGCGGAGACATTGCTATTGGATGCTGCCTCGCTCGAAAAGTTGAACGCAATGATGACGCCCGATCAAGTCCGCGGCGGACGTTACAGTGATGCTCAGCAGGCGGACATCGATACCGAAGAATTCGCCTGACGGCCATCCTGCGTGCGCCGCGTTTCGCGCACAGTGCGTGTCGGCGATCTCTGACAGGCAAATGACCGAGCAGGCTCTAGGATGAAAGTGCGGCGAAGGACGCGCCGTGCAAACTCCCGGCTAGGATGGCCGGGGTTTTATTTCCCCGCCGTGTTCTGGTTTCTTCCGTGCCTGCCGTTCATGCCGCCGACGCTGCCGGCGGCGCTTTTTTATCACGACGTGCCTCTCATCATGACGTTCCGCCCATTTCGCGTTCGAGTTGCCGGCTGACATCGCTGGGCGAGCCGGTACGCCGGGCCAGGATGTCGTAGGCGACGGGCACGACGAGCAATGTGAAAAGCGTGGCGGCGGCCACACCACTGAAGATGACCGTACCGATGACCAGGCGTGTTTCCGCGCCGGGGCCGCTAGCGAGGATCAACGGCACGGCGCCGGCCATGGTGGTCACGGCGGTCATCAGGATCGGGCGCAGGCGCGTCACCGACGCGTCAATCAGCGCGTCACGGAAGGCACGCCCTTCGTCGCGGAGCTGATTGGCGAACTCGACGATGAGGATGCCGTTCTTGGCGGCCAGCCCCACCAACATCACCATGCCCACCTGACTGTAGATGTTCAGCGACTGACCGGTCAGCCACAGGCCGAGCAGGGCGCCGCTGATTGCCAGGGGCACGGTCAGCATGATGACCAGCGGATGCACGAAGCTCTCGAACTGCGCCGCGAGGACGAGGAAGACGACCAGCAGGCCCATCAGCATCAAGAAAGCGGTAGCACCACTGGCTTCCTGATAGTCCCGCGATGGCCCCTTGTAGTCGATCATGGCGTCGGCGGGCAGTTCCTCGTCGGCGATGGCGTTGAGATACCCCAGTGCCTCGCCCATGGAAGTGCCGTCCTCGAGGTTGGCTTCCAGGGTGATCGCACGCATGCGGTTGAAGCGGTTGAGCTCGCTGGCGTCGGCATAGTTGCTGAGAGTGACCAGGCTCGCCAGCGGAATCAATTTACCGCTGCGCTCGGAGCGCACCTGGATGTTGTCCAGTGCACCGGGGCTACGCTGTGTATCGCGCTCGCCTTCGAGCATCACATCGTATTCCTCGCCGTCATCCACGTAGCTGGTCACGCTGCGCCCGCCGAGTAGCGTTTGCAGGGTGCGGCCGATGGTGTCGACGGTCACGCCGAGGGCGGCGGCGCGCTGGTAGTCGATCTCGATGCGCAGTTGGGGCTGGGTTTCCTTGTAGTCGCTCTCCACGGCAGTAAGTCCCGAATCGTCCTCACGAATGCGCTCGAACAGACGGTCGCGCCAGACGACCAGCGACTCGTAGGTGCCGCCGCCGATCACGAATTGCACCGGCTTTTGAATGCGCCCGCCGAAGCCTTGTCGCATCACCGGGGCGGCCTCGACGCCGGGAAGGTCCGCGAGGCGCTGTCGCACGTCGGCCATGATGTCCCAGGCCGAACGTCGCTCGCCCCATTCGCTCAGGCTGACCACCACCATGCCGTCGTTGAAGTTCTCGATGTTGCCGTAACCGCGAGGTGCGCGTACCGATATGTTGCGAATTTCGCCTTCGTCGACCAGTGGCAGCAGGCGCGCTTCTATCTCGTCCATATAGTCCTGCATGTAGTCGAAGGTGGCCCCTTCGGGGCCGTTGACGAGGATGAAGAAATTACCGCGATCCTCCTTTGGGGTGTACTCGTTGGGTAGCTCGGTGAACAGCCATGCCGTGGCGCCGAGCAATGCGACGAACACGACCAGGCACAGCCAGCGTGCGCGTAACAAAGTGAAGAGGACATAGCGATAGAGTCGCTGAGTGGCGTCGAGTAAGGTATGCACCGCATGGCTGATGCGGCTTTCGTGCATCCGTGGGTCGAGGATCTTGGAGCACATCATGGGAGCCAGCGACAGCGCCAGCAGACAGGAGATCGCCACGGCGGCGGCCAGGGTCAATGCGAATTCGGAAAACAAGCGGCCGATGTCACCGCGCAGAAAGCTCAATGGCACGAACACTGCGATCAGCACCAGGGTGGTGGCGATGACCGCAAAGCCGATCTGGCGTGTGCCATGAAAGGCGGCCACCAGCGGTGTTTCACCATAGAGCTGCATGCGGCGGTGGACGTTTTCGAGTACCACGATGGCGTCGTCGACGACCAGGCCGATGGCGAGTACCAGGGCAAGCAACGTGAGCAGATTAAGCGTGAAGCCGAAGGCGTTCAGGGCGATGAAGGTACCGATGATCGAGATCGGCACGGTAACCGCGGGCACCAGGGTAG
The DNA here is from genome assembly GCF_023061185.1 of Chromohalobacter beijerinckii. GTDB lineage: Bacteria > Pseudomonadota > Gammaproteobacteria > Pseudomonadales > Halomonadaceae > Chromohalobacter > Chromohalobacter beijerinckii. The sequence continues at coordinate 248,284 of NZ_JAKGAK010000001.1, read as the reverse complement.
TCCGCACATTGCCCAGGAACAGGAAGATCACGATGACGACCAGACCCATGGCGATGAACAGCGTGGCGACGACTTCCTTCAGGGCGCCGGAGACGAACACCGAGGAATCGAAGTTAAGTCGCAGTTGCATGCCATCGGGCAGTGTCGATTCCAGGCGCTCCATCTCTGCCTTGACGCCCTGGGAGACTTCGAGAATGTTGGCGGTTGATTGCTTCATGATGCCCAGGCCGACCATGGGAACGCCGTTGCCGCGAAACAGCGAGCGTTCCTCCACCGAGCCCACTTCGACACGCGCCACGTCGCTCAGCCGCGTGAGATAGCCGTCATTTCCCTGGTCGATGACCAGCTCGCGGAAGTCGGCGGCGGTCTCGAAGCTGCGCGGCAGTCGCAGGGTGAACTGGCGCGAGTCGGACTCCAGAAAGCCCGCCGGGAGTTCGACGTTTTCGGCGCGCAATGCGCCTTCCACGTCGCTGACGGTCAGGTCGCGAGCGGCCAGTGCATTGCGCTTTAGCCACACACGCATGGCGTATTCCTTGCCACCGCCGACGCGTACGCGTGAGACGCCGGTTTGCGTGGAGAAACGGTCGACCAGGTAGCGATTGGCGTAATCGGTCAGTTCGGATACCGAGTAGCCCTCCGCCGTGAGGCTCAGCCACATGATGACGTCGTCGCTGCTATCGGATTTTTCCACTTCCGGTGGGTCGGCTTCCTCGGGCAGGTTATCGCTGACCCCGGACACCCGGTCGCGAATATCATTGGCCGCTGCTTCGATGTCGCGGTCGAGATTGAACGTGATGTCGATCTCGGACTCACCATCGCTGCTGGTCGACTCGATGAGATCGATGCCCTCGATGCCGGCGATACGATCTTCGAGTACCTGTGTGATGCGGGTTTCCACGACATCCGCCGAGGCACCCGGATAACGTGTCTCGATGCTGACTACCGGCGGGTCGATGGCGGGGTATTCCTGTACCGGCAAGCGTTCGAGCGCGAGGATGCCGAAGGCGATCAACAACAAGGCGAAGACGGTTGCCAGCACCGGGCGCTGAATGGCGGTATCGGAAAGGCGCATCAGCCGTCTTCTCCGTCGCGCGCGGTCTCGAGGATTTCGCTGATGGTGCGGCTGCCATCGTCGAGCGCCAGGATATCTACGTGATCGCCATCGCGAACCTTGTTCATGCCATGGCTGACGATCCAGTCGCCCGGCGCGAGGCCGTCGAGGATTTCGACGGTCCCGACGCGGCGTTTGCCGATCTCGACTTGGTGGCGTTGGATACGGTTGTCCGCATCACGCAGGATGCGCATGACGTATTGGCGTTCGCCGCTGGGCACGAGAGCGGACTCCGGCACCACTAGCGTCTGGCGTGGATTGCGTTCCAGCGTGACCACCATCAGCATGCCGGGGCGCAGCGTGCGCTCGGGGTTGGGCAGACGAGCGCGTACGCTGACGCTGCGCGAGACGGGATCGATCCGCGTGCCGATACTGCTCACCTCACCCCGAAAAGTGCGGGAGGGGTAGCTGGGGGTTGTAGCGCTGAGCGACAGCCCCGGTGCGAGCATGTCGAGCACCGTTGCAGGGACGGTGAAATCGAGCTTCATGTAATCGAGCTTGTCGAGCGTTACCAGCTCGGTTCCGGGTGTGACCAGCGCACCGATACTGAGATTGCGCTGGCCGACGGTGCCGTCGAATGGCGCGCGCAAGCGGTGGTCGGCGAGGCGTGATTGGATCTCGTCGATCTGGGCGTCGACCTGGGCAAGTTGGGCCTGGGCATCCTCAAAGTCGGCGCGAGTGCCGACTTTGCGGTCCTGCAGTTGCCGAGCGCGCCGCACGGCATTCTCGCGTTCTTGGCGCAATGCGCGAGCGGCACGCAGTTCGGCCTGCTCCGCACTATCATCGAGGCGAATCAGTAACTCGCCCTCGGCGACGCGCTGGGCGTCATCGAAATTGAGTTCGGCCACGGTCTCGGTCACGGTGGCGGAAAGCGTCACGCTCTCGTCGGCACGCAGCGTGCCCAACGCTTCCAGTGGGTCGCTCCACTTGGCAGTGGCGGCCTTCACAGCGATGACCTGCGTACGCTCGGTGTCTTCCTGTGCCTGTGCGCCTGTTAGTGCCAGCAGGCTCAATGCCGCCAGCCCGAGAGTGTACCGACCGAGCGCGCACACGGCCGGGAGAGGAAATACGGGCATAGTGTCTCGTTATTATGCTACTCGTTGACGATGAGCGCGGGCACGCCCCTGCGTTCGTGTTGTCGGTCCTGTGACACCGGATAATACGTGCCGGAAGAGTGTCGTTGTATCCGACCCGAGGCATGGATGAAAGTGCAGGACGCGTTTTGGCTCATCATGCACGCTTTTTACACGTTTGGCGCGGCGCGCCACGACATTGCGTTCAATGCGGTAGGCGCGTGCAGAGTCTTCGCGCTCGTCGCTTTCTCGTATAACGCTTAGAATGTTCGCCTTTGCCTGGAATGAGACGCGACGATGGCGCAGACCTATGATGTAGTGGTGATCGGTGCCGGCGCGGCGGGACTGATGTGCGCACTGACCGCTGGCTACGAGGGGCGGCGTGTGTTGGTGCTCGACCATGCCAGCAAGGCGGGCAAGAAAATATTGATGTCCGGGGGCGGGCGCTGCAATTTCACCAACCTGGCGACGGGGCCGGAGCATTTCTTCTCTGCCAATCCGCATTTCTGTATCTCTGCGCTCAAGCGCTATACGCCGGGCCATTTCGTCGAGCTCGTCGAGCGCCATGGCATCGAACATGTCGAAAAAGCGCCGGGGCAGCTCTTCTGTTCCGACTCCGCCAAGCAGGTGGTATCCATGTTGCTCACCGAATGCGAGTGGGCGGGGGCGGAAGTACGCCTCAAGACGCGTGTTACGTCCCTTGAACGACACGGCGAAGGCATGCGTCTCGAGACCTCGAGTGGCGTCATCGATGCCGGTGCGGTGGTCATCGCCACCGGAGGATTGTCGATTCCCACCATGGGGGCCACTGGTTTCGGGTATGACATCGCCCGTCAGTTTGGCTTGGGCGTCACCGAGACGCGTGCTGCGTTGGTGCCGTTCACGCTGACCTCGCAGTGGCGGGAACGGGCCGCGTCGCTGGCGGGGGTGAGCTGCCCGGTAACGGTCGAGGTTGGCGAAGGCCGCTATCGTGAACCCATGCTGTTCACGCATCGCGGTGTCTCGGGGCCGGCCATGCTGCAGGCTTCCAGTCATTGGCAGCCGGGTATGGCATTGTCCATCGACTTGCTACCGGATACCGACGTTGCTGGGGAACTGGCCACCATGCGTCACGAAGCGCCCAAGCGTCGTGTGTCCACGTGGCTGGGTGAGCGGCTTCCCAAGCGCTTGGCGCAGGCCTGGTGCGAATGGCAAGGGGTGACAGAGCAACCGTTGGGCGCGCTTTCCAACCAAGAGTTGGCGCGTTTGGAAAAAGAGCTGAAACGCTGGCAGCTCAAGCCCGCGGGGACCGAGGGCTGGCGGACCGCCGAGGTGACGCTGGGTGGCGTCGAGACGCAGGCGATTTCTTCCAAGACCTTTGCGGTAGAAGGGCTACCGGCGCTGCGTTTCATCGGCGAGGCGCTGGATGTCACCGGACAACTGGGTGGCTTTAATTTTCAATGGGCCTGGGCCTCGGGTGTGGCCTGTGGGCAGGCCGTTTAGCAATCGACGCACAAGGCAGAGGAGGCATCCATGTCGCAACGCGCGTTGCGAGGGCTACGGCAGGCCCTATGCCAGTGGCGCCCTGGTCGTCGTGCTGAGAAAGCGATGCGGGAGCGATTACCGGTTGTCGTGTGCGGATTGGAATACGCGCATTATCGGCTGCTGACCCATTTCGCATGTTCGACACGCTACAAGGCACTGGCGGTGATCGATGACTACCCCTGGCATCACGGCACGCAAGTGGAAGGCATACGCGTCTACTATCCCAGCGAGGTGCCGTCACTGGTAGAGCGTCATGGTGTGGCGGCGGTGGTTTATTGCGATGCGGACGATCTGGCGGTGTTCGCCGAAGAAACACGTGAGCGGTTGGCGACGTGGGGTGTGCCCTGTGTACGCCTGTCACCGGACGACGAAGATATCGACGCCGTGCTGACTAGTCGGCTGACACATTGAAATGAAAAAGCCCCCGAGCGGGGGCTTCATGGCCATAGCATGGGGCTAACGGCGTACGAGGTGATACAAGGCGCGCGCTCGATTGAACAATAAGAAGGTCGAGAGTCCGCGACGCATCCAGGCGCGTGTAGACCTCGGCCGTCGCACACCCTGTGCCGCGAGCAGGCCGAAGCCACCGAGCAAGGGCGCACGCCACTGCATCAAGCGCTGCCAACCATGATCGATAGGAGCCGTGGCATCGCGCCAGTCATGCAGCGCATGCCCCATATCGAGACGTTGCTGCAGGATGCGTGTCTCGAGATATTCGAGCTCCGCGGCGCGTTCACGACGATTCACGGGAGCCCCCCAGCGCTTGGCGGTCTTGTTCCAAATGACTCAAGGTGGACTGCATCAAGCGTCGACGCTTGGCGATGCGCTTGGCGCTGTACGCAAAGCATGCGGTGATGATGAACAGCACAGCCGCGCAGACGCCGATTGCTAGCAGGCGATGATCTTCCCAATACAAGACCACCAGCATTAAAAGCAGCATGCCGAGGGCGAACGAGAAAGTGATCAATGCAGCGCCTGCCAGCAATAGCAGGCTGAGCATGCGATCTCGTTCGGCTTCAAGCTCGAGCACGGCGAGACGCAAACGCGTCTCGCCTGTAGCGATCATATTGGAAAGCAGACGGCGCGCCGAGGTAATGACGCGCTCCGCCGGTCCCTGGCGATCCGCCATTAGCGACGCCCGATGAGCAAGCCAATGACGACCCCGACACCAGCGCCGATGCCGATGCTGGTCCAGGGATTGTCACGCACGTAACGATCACAGCAATCCATCTGGTCGCGTGCGCTTTCGTAGAATTTTTCGCCGCGGGCTTCAAGCTTGGCGCGCGTTTCGCTGAGACGCTGTTGAGCACGCTCGCGCGCCTCGGTGATGTGTCCGCGAGAATCGTCAGCTGTCGCCTTGACCAGTTCTTCAACGGTCTGTGACAGGTGGCGCAGGTCATCCTTGAGCTGCTCGGTGGAAGCTTCGCTTTCGCGGTGGCCGCCGGTAGGCTGCATGGTCATGGTGTCTTCCTCTGACAGGTTAATGGCGTCTTCAGCATAGCAGGCCAAGCCGCCGTATCAATAGCCCTTCCTGGCCTGCATCGTTACTCCAGGCCAGGAATGCCAGCCAGGAAGGTGTTGATGCTGAAACCGAGCCCTAGGCGTCGGTTGATGTGGTCGTAGTCGATCAGGCTCTCGCCATAACCGTGATAATACTGAACGTAACCGCGAACCTTGCCGAAGAGCGGGAATGAGTAGTCCAACTGGGCGCCGTAATGGTCCTTGCCGGGGTTACCGCGCATCAGCAGGGAAATTTCCTGATCGCCGAAAGCGCGCACCATGGTGATGTCACCATAGCCGATGTAGTCCTGAAGGTCGGGGTTGTTGTCGTCTTCCTCGTCCTCGGGGACGCGCCAGTGGGGAGCGACGCTCACGGCCCATTCGCCGCGTTGGAACACCATATCGGCGTAGACACGATTCCAGCTACGCGACAATGGGTCGGAGCGACCGTTGGACTGGTGAGCGAAGCCGATACGATTGATGGTATTGGTCCAGCCTAGGGCACTCATGTCGTTATCGAAACTGACGAACATTTCGGGTTCGTAGTTGGTCTCGCGAAATGGCGCCGACGCTTCGGAATTGTAGGCTTGCCACCAGCTTCGCTGAGTGTAAGCGAAGTACACATCGCCATTATCATCGAACAGGTCTTCGACCAGGTTGACCTTGAAGCTCAACTGGTACTTGACCTCGGCGCTATCGGCGCTGGCCGCATCGCTGACCTGGCGGAAGCGGTCTTGATCCGGATTGGCGTTGTAGGCCCACGGCAATAGGTAGTTGCGCCGATACGTGGTCACCGCCAGAGGGTTGCGTGACGACTCTCGTTCCAGTTCGCGACGTTTGACGGCGCGTGTTTCTACGTTCTGTGCCTCGCGTTCTTCGGGCGTGGCGTCGGCCTCTGTGGCCGTGGCATCGTCGGCCAATGTTTCGCGCAGCTCGTGAAGCTCCGTTTCCAGTGATTGGACGCGCGCTTCAATGGCCTCGCGTTCGCTATCGCTCAGGGGGGTAGCGGCCTGCGCAGGGGCGGACAGCACGAGCGTGAACAACACGAGAATCGGCAAGCAGGGGCGTGGTGACTCCATGTCATTTAGTACCTTGTCGATGGCTAACATTGGTCATTGTGAATGTTTCTATCACGCTGGAAGTAGAACGCAAATACCCGCTCAAGATTGCCATGTACGTGCCGCGCACCGACAATCGGCGCAACGCATGAGGACGAGGACAGAGCATGTCGTGTCGACGCTGGCATTATTTTTTCGCTTGGCAATGCTGGCCTGGGCGTGTGCACGCCAAGTGGCGTGCCGCTCATTGTATCGCATGTGTAGCGATTTGCCTGCTGTGTGTGGTTGGCGACGCCTCGGCGCAGTCGGCATTACCTGAGCACGATGCGCTGACGACCCGGTTGGATCGGTTGCAATCCATCGAGCAGCCCGATAGCGACCAGCGCACAGCCATAGACGATACTCGCGCGACGCTGGAGGCGCTGAAAGAACTGGACTCGGTCGACGATAAACTCGACGCGCTCGAGCAGCGTGCGCAGAACGCGCCTCAGGAATCGCAATCCTTGACGCAACAGCTGCAGCGCCTGGAAGAAGCGTCGGCGACACCGAGTGAGAGCGACCTCGGTGATTTGTCACTGGATGAGTTGCGCGAACGTACCGGCGATGCCCTGGCAGACCTCGAGAAACTGCAAAGCCGTCTGGCGGACGTCAATGCTCAGTTGATTAGCGCCCAGACCCTTCCCGAACGCGCTCAGACGGCCATCGCCGAGGCTCGAGAGCGTGCCGATACGCGCCAGTCGCAACTTGCCGAGCTGGACGACGTCGAAGAATCAAACGAGGCGGAACTTGCCAAGCGAGACCGCTATCGGGTCGAACAGGCATTGGCCGAGCGCCGCGCGCGGTGGCATCAAAGCGAACTTTCCCACAACACCCGCCTGCGAGAGTTGGCGATGCAGCAGCGCGACGTGCTGGAAAAGCGCATCGCGCGACAGGAAAGCCAATTGTCGGCGTTGCAGTCGGCACTGGACCGGGCGCGACGTGAGCAGTCGGAGAAGGCCATCGCCGATGTCGGCCGCGAAGATGCCGAGACCATTGCTGGCCATCCCGTGTTGACCCAAGTTCAGCAGGTCAATCGCGACTTGAGCAGTGAATTGCTGGAAGTGACCGACCGTGCTAACGACCTGGTTCGCGAGGGTATCGAAACCCGTACCCAGCTTGACCGTGTGCGCCAGGTCCAGCGCACGCTCAATGAACAGATCGATGCGATTCGCGGGAGCTTGCTGCTATCGCGCATCCTTCGCGAGCAGCGAGAGTCGTTGCCCGAGGTCGATGCACGGAGTGGATTACAGGACGAAATCGCCGACCTGCGCCTGCGTCAGTTTGATCTGTCGCAGCAACGCGACGCCTTGCGACGCCCCCAGCAATTGGCCGATAAAAGCCTGGCCGAGGCGGATATAGATGACGCCCCGGGGCTGCGTGAGGCGTTGATCAAGTTGTTCGAGTCGCGCCGCGAGTTGCTCGACCAGCTCGACGGGGAATATGGCAACTTGCTGACGATTGCCATCAACCAGCAGCTCAATCAGCAGCAGTTGCTGAAGATCAGTGACGAGCTGCGCGCGACCATCGAAGAGCAGCTTTTCTGGGTGGCCAATGGGCGCCCGCTGGACTGGGCATGGTTACGGCAGTTTCCTCGCACTTTGTGGAAGAGCATGACCGACGGCAGTTGGCGTGAGGCTGTGGTGTCCGCGTGGCAACGGCCCAACGCCGAGGCGTTCGCCATGGTGCCACTCTTGCTGTTGTCCGGCGCACTGTTGCTATGGCGGCGTCGCCTCAAGGCGTCGCTGCTCAGGCTGCACGAGGAAATCGGACGCCTCAAGCGCGACACCCAGATGCACACACCGCGAGCCATCGCGCTCAATGCGTTACTCGCCGCGCATGGTCCCCTGACGATGGCGGCCGTGGGTGGAGCGCTCAATCTTGGCGGGCATGGATTCGCCGTGGTGCTGGGAGATGCGCTGCTACAACTGGCACTGGCATGGGGGGTCATCGCCTGGTCGCGACGTTTACTGGTCGCCGATGGCGTGGCTGCGCGCCACTTTCACTGGTCACCGCAGTACGTGCTGCGCTTGCGGCGCCTTTTGTTATGGCTGGGTATCGCGCTAATCCCGGTCATCTTGATCAGTAACGTGGCGCCCTACAGCGATGGTCGCCTGGCGGAGCGACCGTTGTCGCTGCTGTTGCTGCTGCTGGGGCTGGTGACGATGACCGTAGTATTGGTGCGTCTGATCCTCGCCCATGTACCGTTTTTCGGCCTCAAGCTCTTTCGTCTGCTGCTGGGGCTGGCGTTATCGGCCGTGCCATTGATACTCGCGGGCCTGATCGTCATGGGCTTCGAGTACACCGCGCTAAGTTTGATCGGCCGCTTCATTACCTCGATCTATATTCTCGGGCTGTGGATTCTCGTCGAGGCAGCGGTCGTCCGCGGACTGGCGGTCGCGGCGCGGCGTCTGGCTTATCGTCGTGCGGTGACGCGCCGTCGTGCGCAGGCCAAGGAGGACACCGAAAGCGGTCTCGAGGTAGTCGAAGAGCCGCCGCTGGATATGGAGCAGGTCAACCAGCAGTCGCTGCGCCTGTCCAAGCTGATTCTGTTTCTGGGTTTCACCCTGCTGCTTTACGTGGTGTGGGCGGACTTGCTGAGCGTGTTGTCCTACCTCGACAACGTCACCGTATGGCAGATCGAGCGCGGCCAGGGAGAGGCGATGACCACCAGCCCGATCACCGTGGCCGATGTGCTCACGGCGCTGGTGCTGATCGCTTTGACCTTGATGATGGCGCGCAACCTGCCCGGGCTTCTGGAGGTCATGGTGCTCTCGCGCCTGAGCCTCAAGCAGGGTAGTGCTTATGCTATCTCCTCGCTTCTTTCCTACACCATCGTGGGGACGGGGGTCGTGGTGTCGTTGGGAACGCTCGGGGTGTCGTGGGACAAGTTGCAATGGCTGGTCGCCGCACTGGGCGTGGGGCTGGGCTTCGGGCTACAGGAGATCTTCGCCAACTTCATTTCGGGGCTGATCATCCTGTTCGAACGCCCGGTGCGTATCGGCGATACCATCACCTTGGGGAACCTGCACGGTACGGTCAGCCGCATCCGCATTCGCGCCACCACAGTGACGGATTTCGACCGCAAGGAAATCATCATCCCCAACAAGACCTTCGTCACCGATCAACTGATCAATTGGTCGCTTTCCGACAACATCACGCGGGTGGTGCTGACCTATGGTGTCTCACACGGCTCCGACCTGGAGCAGGTCCATCGACTGATGCGCCAGGCCGCTGAAGAAAATCAACGCGTGTTGCGGGAGCCCGAGCCGCAGATATTCTGCCTCGAATACGGCGCGACGGCGTTCAGCTTCGAGTTGCGGATCTTCGTCAACGACTTGATGGATCGCCTGTATGCCAGTGATGAAATCAATCGACGCCTCGATGCCTTGTTCCACGAGCACGGCATCCGCATTGCGTTCAATCAGATGGATGTCTGGCTGCACGATGCGTCGGGGCGGCAGGCCTGGGTAAGTTCGCAGCCCCAGGCGGATGCCCCATTGGGCGGCGAGGTGTCGACATCGAGGCCGGCGCGACGCGAGGGAATCGAGGATGTCGATACCGGTCGCGGCCACGGCGGAGACGGTACGGCTGACAGCGATGAATAAGGAGGCAGCCGTCAGAGGCTCTTGGCCGCATGCAGGAGGAACTCGCGGTTACCATCGCCGCCGCGCAGCGGGCTTTCCTGCCAGTGGCGGATCTCGAAGCCGGCATCGGCGCAACTCTCGCGGATGCGAGCTTCCACCGTCGCGTAAAGCGCCGGATCGCGGACGATGCCGTGGGCGTCGACCTTGTGGGGGCCGACCTCGAATTGCGGTTTGACCAGTGATACCAGGTGCGCGCCAGGGGATAGCACGGCGGCGAGCTGGGGCAGGATCAAGGTCTGCGAGATGAAGGAAACGTCCATGACCGCCACGTGGAGTCCTTCCGGCGCCAGGGCTGCGAGCCGTTCTTGGGGAAGCGCGCGGGCGTTGACGCCTTCCAGGCAGATAACGCGCTCATCCTCGCGCAGCGATGTGTCGAGCTGGTCGCGCCCGACTTCGATCCCCACTACGCTCGCGGCGCCGTAGCGCAGAGCGCAATCCGTGAACCCGCCGGTGGATTGCCCCACATCGATTACCGTCATGCCTTCGAGGCGAAGTCCCAGCGTCTCGAGCACGGCCTCCAGCTTGAGACCGGCGCGCGAGACGTAGCGTTCCTCCGGATCGTCGGCGAGCTGGAAACGGCTGTCGTCAGCGACTTTCTCGCTGGGCTTGGTCAGCGTGCGCGGAGGCTCCGTCGAGACCAGCGTGACGCGCCCATGACGGATCAGACGCTGGGCCCGCGTGCGTGAGCGTGCCCAACCCTGGGCGACGAGAAGATGGTCGAGACGTTGCATGCCCACACCGCTGGAGGAATTGATTAAAAGGCGTCGATAAAACGCCGTGTAGTATAGCGCGAGGCCGCGTGACGTTCATGCGGTCACGGCCCGTTGTCGCTGAGTCGCGTGTACTCGCGCTGCCAACGCTCGAGCAGCGAGTGGCGCTTGAGGGTGTCGAGCGTGGCCAGCAGGCTGGGGTCGATGGCGATCGGGTGAAGGGCATCGCCAAGGGTCTTGCGTAAGTCACGGGCAGTGCCTTCGCCTTCGAGTGCGGTGTGTACCGCCCCGAGGGGCGTCTTGTCGCGGATCACCTGCTGACCTTGACGACTGAGAAGATAATCGACGAAGCGCTCGGCGGTCTCGGGGTGGGGCGCGCGATTGGGAATCAGCACCAGGCGCTGTGTCACCAGGGCATAATCGCTGGGAATGACCATTTCCAGTTGCGGGTGATCGGCCACGAAATCGCGTGCATAAGAACCCAGCAAGTTATAACCGACGGCGTAGCGTCCGTCGGCCAGACCGTCGAGCATTTCGCCGGTGGTATCGGCCAGCGCCGCTTTCACGCCGCCCAAGGCGGCCACCAGTTCCCAGTAGCGCGGTGACATGTGTGCGTCTTCGGTGGCATAGGTATAGCCGGCGCCGCTGCGCCAGGGATCGTAAGTCACCACGCGGCCTGTTAGGCGCTGGCGTTCGTGGGTGAGCAAGCGCAGCAAGGCTTCGTGGCTATCCGGTGGTGTGGCGCCCTCGAGGGCATCGCGTCGATAGACGATGACTACGGGCTCGAAGGTGAAGCCGAACAATTCGTGGCGCCAGCGAGACGCCTGGGGCCACTGCCTGGCTGCGGAGGTGGTCAACGCCTGTGCATGGCCTCGGTTGGCGAGTTGATATTGCCAGGGCATCGCCGAGGACATGACGACATCGGCGGAGGCCTCGTCTTCCGCTAAAAAGCGCCGGTACAACGTGAGCGTGGTCAGGTTGCGGTAGGTGAGTTCGATGTCGGGATAGCGCGCATGAAAATCGGCCAGCAGCGGGGCCATCAGGTCGTTGTCCAGTGCACCGTAAATTTCCAGTGGCTGCGCGGTAGCCTCGTGGGGAGCTGCGTAACGCAGCACATGGGCGTCGTCGGCCCGTGACATGGCCGATAGCAGCATGCCGGCCAGTGCGAGGACCCAGCATGCGAGTGAGCGATATGGCGCGGTCATGATGTTGACTCCTCGGGGAAATGCAAACGCACGCGCAAACCTGGTGGCTCGGCATTCGGCCGTGCCGGCACCAGGGTGAGTCTGGCGGCATGGGCTCGGGCGATGCCGTCGACGATCGCCAGGCCAAGCCCCGAGCCTTGGCCGCCTTCCATGCCGCGATGGAAGGGGCGCAGCACCAGCAGGCGTTGCGCTTCGGGGATGCCGGGGCCGTCGTCTTCGACCTCGAGCCGCGTCGGGGCCTCGCCGACGCGCACCGTAATGCGTGATGCGCCATAGCGGCTGGCGTTATCGATCAAGTTGGCAAGGGCCTCGGCGAGCTGCCATTGGACTGCAAGCTGGATGACGGCATGTGGTGGGGTTTCGACGCCCAGGTCGATCCCTGCGCGATGACAGCTCGACAGGGCGTCGCGTACGGCTTGCCGCGCGATGTCGCAAAGATCGATGTCGCGGGCTTCCGGCATCGACTCGGGGTTGTTGAGGCGTGTCAGGGAGAGTAGTTGTGAAGCAAGGCGCGCGGTCTTGTCGGCACTGCCGCGCATGACACCGAGTGCATCGTGCCAGGCGCGGGGGTCGTCCTGGCGCAGGGCGAGCTCGGCGCGTGCCGAAAGCCCTGCCAGTGGGGTACGCAACTGGTGTGAGGCGTCGCCGATGAAACGCTCCTGATTGGCGCGCACGCGGCGCATGCGCGCCAGCAGATCGTTGAGGGTTTCGCGTAGTTCGGCGAGTTCGCGAGGCAAGGTCAGGTCGAGCGGTGCCAGGGTTCGCGGGTCGCGAGCGCGGATCGCCCGGCGTAGCTGGGTCAGGGGCATCAACGCCATGCGCACGCCGAGCAGCACCACGCCGATCGCCAACATCGCCATGGCAATCAAACGCAGCATGCTGCCTTGGAATAGCGTCTGTGTCAGGGCTTCACGCCCTTCGCGGGTATGCGCCACGCGGACCTCGAAAGGCTGGCGGTCACGCCATCCTTCGAGTTGAGAGTGCCGAACGCCGAGACGCAGTGACATATCGTGCCACTGGATGTTGGTGAAGCGCATGCTGCCTTGCCCGTCATCGATGGGCGGTAGCTCGGCGTTGCCGCTGATGAAGTTGTCATGGGCATCGTAAAGGGCATAGAAAACGCGCTCTTCGGCGTTCGAGGCCAGCATTTTCAGGGCCGCTGGGGGGAGATCCATCCATAGCTGGCCTTGCTGGCGTTTGACCTGCTCGGCGATGGAGAGCGAGGCCGACTCGAGTAGGCGATCGAACGCCCGGTCGGCGGTATCGCGCGAGGCGAAGTAAGCCTGAACGAGCATCAAAGTGCCCAGGGCCAGCATGGGCACCAGCAGCCAGATCAGCAGTCGCCGGTAGAGACTGGGGGAGTTGACCGTTGGGCTCACGCGTCGCTCTCCAACAGATAACCCAGCCCCCTCACGGTGCGCAGTGTCAGCGACGAATCTGCAAGACGTCGCCGCAGGCGATGGATATAGACCTCGATGGCATTGTCACCGAGCGTTTCCTCGGCGAAGACATGTTCGAGCAGGTGGGCTTTTTCCACCGGTTCGCCAGCATGGCGCATCAGGTAGGCCAGCAGACGCTGCTCGCGGGGCGGCAGTTCGAGCGTGACGTCATCGAGGGTAAAGCGTTGCGTCAGGGTATCGAAATGCAGCGCCCCGACATGCAACTGCGTGCCGTCGTCGTGCTGACGACGACGCAAGAGGGCTCGCACCCGGGCTTCCAGTTCGTCCAGGGCGAAGGGCTTGGCCAGGTAGTCGTCGGCGCCCAGGTCAAGCCCCTTGACGCGGTCCTCGATGGCGCCGCGTGCGGTGAGGATCAGCACCGGCGTGTCGCGATCGTGGCGACGCATGGCATCGAGTATCTCGAGGCCGCCACGCCCCGGTAGGTTGAGGTCGAGCAGGACCAAGGCGTGGCCATGATCGGGAGTGGCGAGACGCGTGAAGGCGGCGTCACCGTCCTCGAGGGCATCGACCCGGTAGCCGGCCAGACTCAGTGCGTCGTATAGCGTACTGGCCAGTAACGCATCGTCCTCGACCAGCAGCAGGGGGGCTATGGTCTCGGGGGTCATGACGGATAGTCCTGCAATGCGCGTTGGCTCAGTCGTGTCGCGGCCTCTTGCAGGGCGCGCCTCGCCTCGCGGGCGGGCAGGCGCCCTTTGGGGCCGGAAAGGCTCAGCCAGAACGCGGTGTCGGGGATCGCTTGGCAGGTCATCGTGCCGCCCGGCAAGGCCAGAGAGGGATCGCCATCTCGCCACTGCCAGCGGTAGCCGGGGCGTAACGTATGACGCAGGTCCGTGTCCGGCAAGGTGCTCAAGCGGCATTCCATCTGGCCTTCCTCATATGAAAGCAGCGCGGCAGTTTCCCCGGTGTCGTGGCATAAACGTTCGAGAACCGGCATGACCAGGCTGGCCAACTGGCGCGAAGGCACATGCCGACGGGCCAGACGTGCCGGCGTGGCCCCCAGACGATAGCGACCCCGTCCATCGCGCTGCACGTAATCGTAACGCTCCAGCGAGCCGAGCAAGCGTAACAGCGTGCTTTTATAGAGTGTGGTGGCCTCGGCCAGTTCGGCCAAGGACAGGCTTTCATGTTGGGTGTCGAAGGCTTCCATGACGGAGAGCGCACGTTCGACAGCCTCTACCCGGTCTTGCGCCATGGCGTGCCTCCAGGGGTGTTTGCGTGCCGCAATGACGATATTCAACTTTAGTCTTGAACGACGGCGTGAGCGTTGACGCTTGCGTATGACAAGCCTAGTTTTCTGCTCAAGGGAACGTTGTTCTGCCTTACAGAACTGTAAGGTAAGTGTCAGGTTACCTGCAACCCATTTCAATTCTCGCTCAAAGGGGATAACAACAATGGCTTTCAAGACGCCGCTCAAAATCGTCATGGCGGCCGTACTGACACTAGGTGCCAGTACGGCGATGGCCTTCGAACCGTCCGGCAAGGTCGAGTGCATCGCGCCCTCCGATCCGGGCGGCGGCTGGGACTTCACTTGCCGCAGCATTGGCAATGTCCTCGAGGATCTCGACCTCGTGCCGCGCAGCGTGCAGACCCTCAACATGGCCGGCGCCGGCGGTGGGGTGGCCTATGCACACACCGTGAGCAAGCGGGCCGGAGACGAGCAGTTGCTGGTCGCCGCCTCCACGGCCACCACCACGCGTCTGGCCCAGGGCCAGTTTCAGGGCATGGACGCCGACATGGTCAACTGGATCGGCGCACTGGGTGCCGATTACGGCGTCATTGCGGTAAGCAAGGATTCCGAATACGAGAATCTCAATGATCTGATGGATGCCCTCAAGGACGACCCGCGAGCGGTGAAATTCGCCGGTGGTAGTGCCAAGGGCGGTTGGGACCATCTCAAGGTGCTGATCGCGGCGAAAGCGGCCGATGTCGGCAAGTTGCCTAAGATTCCTTACCTCTCCTACAACAACGGCGGCGAGGCACTGACTCAAGTCGTTGGCGGGCACGTTGATGCGTTTACCGGTGACATTTCCGAGGCCAAAGGCTTCATGGAATCCGGTGATCTGCGCATCCTGGCCGTGCTCTCGGAAGAGCGCTTGCCTGGCGAATTCAGCGACATTCCTACCGCACGTGAGCAGGGTATCGATGCGCTGGGCCCCAACTGGCGTGGTTTTTACATGCCGGCGGATATTTCCGATGACGCTCGTGAGTACTGGATCGATGCGATGGACACCGTCTACGCCAGCGACGAATGGAAAGAACTCATGAAGAAGAACGGACTGATGCCGTTCCATAAGAGTGCCGATGAGTTCAACGAATTCGTGAAAAAGCAGATCCAGGATATCCAAGAGCTCTCTAAGGAAATCGGGCTAATTAAATGAAATGCAATGACCGCGTCTTCGGTCTACTGATGCTCGTCCTGGCCGTCGCGTACGGCTGGGGCGCCACTCAGTTTCCCGAACCATTCGGAGGAGGCGAGGCCATCGGGCCCGAGACATTTCCCTTCTTGCTGGCCGTGGTGCTCGCACTGAGCAGTCTGTATCTGATCGTCAAACCCGACCCGGGATCAAAATGGCCACCGATGCGCACAGGGCTGGAACTGCTGATCGCCGTGGTGGTGTTGATCGCTTATGTGCTGTTGCTTCAGCCCCTGGGCTTCATTATCACCACGACTCTGGCTGTCGGTACGCTGTGCTGGCGTATGGGGGCGGCGCCCATTCGCGCCTACGTCACGGGTCTGATCGCGGGCATCGTGGTGTATTTTCTGTTCACGATCGGCCTTGATTTGTCCCTGCCGCTGGGCGTGTTGAGTGTACTGGAGGGAAGCTGATGGAAACCCTGGGCTATCTGATTGATGGGTTTGGCGTCGCCTTGGCGCCACACAACCTGATGTTCGCCTTGATCGGGGCCTTCCTGGGTACCTTGATCGGGGCGCTGCCGGGGTTGGGGCCAGCCAATGGTGTGGCCATCCTGATCCCGCTGGCCTTCACTCTGGGCCTGCCGCCGGAAACCGCACTGATCATGCTGACCTCCGTTTATGCCGGGGCGATGTATGGTGGGCGCATCTCGTCGATACTGCTCAATATTCCTGGCGATGAACCGGCGATGATGACCTGTCTCGACGGTTACCCGATGGCCCAGAAAGGCAAGGCCGCCGAGGCATTGGCGATATCGGCGATTGCTTCCTTCATGGGGAGTTTGATCGCCACTATCGGCCTTATCTTGTTGGCGCCGTTGCTGGCCAAGTTCGCGTTGACGTTTGGGCCTGCGGAGTATTTCGCATTGTTTGTACTGGCCTTCGCGACTCTGGGAGGCATTACGGGCAAGAATCCCGTCAAGACGATCCTGGCCGCTGCCATCGGGTTGATGATCGCGACGGTGGGTATCGACAGCACAGGCACCCAGCGCTATACCTTCGGTGTGCTGGAGCTCTACGAGGGCGTCGACTTCATCATCGCCATCGTTGGCTTGTTCGCGATTTCCGAGCTGCTGTTCTTCATCGAAAGTCGTGCCGGCGGTGGTAAGGGGCCCATGAAGGTCAACAAGCTCTCGCTGTCCTGGAAAGAGATCGGCTCCATCTTCCCCACTACGCTGCGTGGCGGTGTGCTGGGCTTCATCTCCGGTGTGTTGCCGGGGGCCGGTGCCTCGCTGGGTAGCTTCATCAGCTACACCCTCGAGAAGAAGGTTCTGGGCAGTAAGGGACGTTTCGGCGAGGGTGATCCGCGCGGTGTCGCGGCGCCCGAGGCGGGTAATAACGGTGCATCCTCCGGCGCCTTGGTCCCCATGCTCACGCTCGGCGTTCCGGGAAGCGGCACGACGGCAGTGCTGCTTGCGCTGCTGATTTCGATGAACATTACCCCCGGGCCGATGATGTTCACCCAGAATGCCGATATCGTCTGGGGGGTCATCGCTGCCTTGTTGGTGGGTAACTTCTTGTTGCTGTTGCTCAACATTCCGTTGGTGGGCATCTTCGTCAAGCTGCTCTCGGTGCCGCCCAAGTATTTGCTGCCGATCGTCACCATGGTGGCGTTTGTGGGTATCTACTCGATCAGTAATTCCGCCTTCGATCTCTATTTCATGGTGGCCTTCGGCGTGGCGGGCTACATCCTGCGCAAGTTGGAGATCCCGCTGGTACCGATCATCTTGGGCTTGCTGCTGGGGCCGGAAATGGAAAAGAACCTGGGCCATGCGCTAACAATCTCCAACGGCGAATGGAGTGTGCTCTGGAGTAGTGGGCTGTCGATAACGCTATGGGCGCTGGCCATCATTGGACTGGTATTGCCCGTGGTCGTGGGGCCGGTCCTGCGACGTCGCATGCGTGCCGCGCAGGAGAATGTCGATTAATTCGAGCCTCGACGTCTGCTAAGTACGATTTAATAGGTACGATGCACGTGTCTCGCCCCTACCGGTAAGCTGGTGGGGGCGAGTGTCGTTTATGACCTCAATGCGGGGAGGAGAGCGCCTGTAGTTTCGTCGCGGGGACGCGATCGGCGCCCCAGCTGCGGTAAATATGATCGGTCACCCGGTCGAGTTCGGCCTGGGAGATCTGGGCCAGTTCGCCGTGTTCCAGCGGGTCGTAGTGGAAGATATAAAGACGTGAGGCGAATTGCTCGAAGGGGAGTGACGCCTCCCCGAAGCGTTCGCCGCAACCGGCGGTGCTGACTTTGACGCCGCCTCCCCAATCCTGACCGCTGTCGTTGTTGGGGTTGAAGAAGTAGGCGCGCATGACGTCCTGGGGATCCAGGTTGACCCGCAGCAGGGTGATGGCGTGCCAGCCGATGAAACGTGCCGCGCTATCGGTCACTGCAATGCCGGCAGGCTGCGGGTGGATCAGCGGCTGATTGCCGTTGTAATACGGGTGGTAGCTGGCATAGAAGTGACGCAAGAACGCGTCGAGGTCCTGGAGTTGGCCGGTTTTTACGTCGACATTGATGCGAAAGCCGCGGCCGGCCCACCAGCCATGGAATTCCGGATTGACCCAACGATGAGGGTCGCCCTCACGGCCGACGCAGCGCCGGCCCATCTCGGCGTAAATGCGATCGAGATGTGGCACCACGATCAGCGATACCGGGTCGAGATCCAACGGCAGGGCGGTGGCCACGCCAGATAGACTAGCCATCGACGACAGCGGCATGCCCTCGAAATGCATGATGATCTCGTCGTCGCGGGCTGCCCAGGTAACCATCTGCAGCAGGTAGTCGGGGTCGTTATAGGCCCACATCGATAACGCTCGGGCCGACTGGCAGGTCGGATTGTTGCCCTGGCCAACGCCCAGCGGCAGACCAAGCATGCACAGCACGCCTTCGAGCAGCCGCGCGCGGGGCGCCACGGCGTCACCATAGGCCATGCGGATGCGTTCCTGCGACCAGGCCGAGACCGGCAGGCCGATCTGGCGCCACAGCGCGGGCGCGACCGGCGGCTGGTAGAGGATACCGCGCTCGAGCATCAGCGCCAGCCCATACACCGCCTGGGGCGTTTCGGGAAAGATGCTTTCCTCGATGAGCGCCTGAACCAGTTGGCGGTAGCAAAGCAGGCAGTCGCGCCCGGTGGCTGATAGGCCCAGCGCCTCGGCAAGCAGATGATCGCCCTGGTCGAGCAGGTAGCGCAGTAGTACTGCATGATAGGCCGAGACCAGCCCGGTATCGTGCATGGCGCGGGCGAAGCCGGTGGCCTCGTACTGCAGGGCTCCGCTATCCATCGCTTGCAGGCGCTCTAGGTAGATCTCGACGCCGGGGTCCTCGCGGGATGCCTGGGTCGCGCCGAAGAGGCTGCTGACCAGGCGGTCGGCGCCCTGGCCACTGGTGCCCAGATCGATGTCGGGATTGGCCTGACAGATGGCGATCTGGGTGATCATGCGCTTGATCGCATCGACCTGGATGGGGCGCTGCTGAAGGATGCGCCAGATCTCGTCGATCATCTGGTCGATGACATGTTCGTAGCCGATGGTTTCGGCCAGGTGTGCGAACAGGCCACGCGTCAACTGTGCCAGGCGACCCTGGGTTTCGCGCTCGGCTTCGCTAGGCGCGCTGAACAACAGCTCTAGATTGAGCGCCAGTACTTGGGTGAGATAGTGGTGCGCTTGCTCAGTGGAGATCAATGCATGTTCGTAGCGGCCTTGAGCCACTGCGAGTAGGCGCAATTCGCTGAGCGCCTCGAGCACCACTGTGTCGCTCTCGGGGCTCTTGAGAGAGTGCACGGTGAGCGACGGTATTAGGATCTGCGGCTGGGCCCAGTCGGAGCCGTCGAAGATGCCGGCGGCCTCGATCGCTTGGGCGCGCGCTTCGATGGCGGCGCAGCCACCGGGTTGCAGCATCACCTTGCGGGCGCCGTCGAAGACCCGGCGTAGCTTGCCGGGTTTGGCGAAATCGCGGGCGTTGGCGAGGATCTCGACCGCTTCGTCGAGCTTGGCCAGCGCGGCGTCCAACATGGCGCTATCCGGCGCTTGTTCGTCGTGGCTCGTCACAAGGGCTCCTTTTGCCCAAGAGTACAGGCGTGATTATACATAGAAGTCGAGCTCTTCCTGATGCTTGAGCAAATCTCGCATGGTGTGCGGGTCATCACCGAAGAAATACAAAAGCCCCCAGTGCGTACCGAAAGCCGTCCGCTTGGTGACGGTTTCCTCGAGCGGCGCGGTCAATTCATGAGACTCGAAGTAGGGATGATCTTCGGTTTCTTCGGGCATCTCCAAACGGCTGACCACCCGGCGGCGCGGGTAGACACCGAAACAGCCGGCGACGCCCTTGGCATCGACTACTTCGCGGGGGAAGAAATCGGTGATTTCCTGTTCGGTGGT
The DNA here is from genome assembly GCF_023061185.1 of Chromohalobacter beijerinckii. Lineage (GTDB taxonomy): Bacteria > Pseudomonadota > Gammaproteobacteria > Pseudomonadales > Halomonadaceae > Chromohalobacter > Chromohalobacter beijerinckii. Next base: position 228,170 of record NZ_JAKGAK010000001.1, on the reverse strand, counting down.
CTTGGGGTCGAAGGACAGGATCAGCCCCTGATAGGCGTTGAAGCCATAGGCCCGCTCGAGCAGCTCGAAGACCTTGAAACCGGGTGGGCGGTAGGCGACTTCGCCGAAGTACATCTCGCCATCGCTGGTGACGAAGTATTCCGGATGGACGAAGCCGAAATCGATGTCGAAGGTCTTGATCAGCTTCTCGATCTGGCGGGTGATCGACTCGCGGTATCTTTCGAGTTCCGGTGTCGCCGGGACGAACACCGAATACCCTAGGGTCACGTATTCGGAGATGTTGAGAAAACGGATCTTGCCGTTGTGGATCCATGCCTCGACGGCGAATTCCCAACCATCGAGGTGCGATTCCATCAGCACCGGGAATTCTTCCTCGGGGATGGTATCGACCTCGTCCGGCGTGCGGATCACCCGGTGCCCCAGGCAGCCGGCCTTGTCGAAGGCCTTGAGGTGGATCGGATCGTTGGGATCGCCATCGAGCTTGAGCAGCGTCTGGTTGACGCGCTTGAGGAAGCGGATGACGTCTTCCTTGTCATGTGCTTCCTCGAAAATGCCCACGCGTATCCCGCCCAATTGCGCGCGGCGCTTCATCAGTGCCTTGTCGCGCAACAGCAAGGCTTGGCCATAGAGACGAGGGTTGTCGAGTAGCACCGAATTGATGGCGCCGGCCCATTCGACGGTTTCTTCATAAAGCGGAATGGCGACGTCGACGCCCATTTCCTGGAGCGTCTCGGCGATTTCCATCGAGCGGTCGTTGAGGCGCTCGAAGTTCCACAGTACGTAGGGAATCGCGTGCTCCTTGCAGTATTCCTCGGCCCAATCGGGTGCCACCACGACATAGCGCCGGTCGAAATTTTCGGCGGCCTCGATGGCATTCAGGCTCCAGCCCAGAAGCGCGATATGTCCCTTGTCGGGGGATTTTTCCATGGTCATTCTCCTTGAACGCGGGAAAGAGCCGTGCCTTTCCAGCCTAGCCTATAATGCCGGGTGGGCGTTGGATTGTTTGATGTCTTGCCGACCGGCGAGCGCGCTGTTATAGTGCTGCGGCGTTCGAGGCAAGTCATTGAAAGCGCATGGCGTTTTCCTCATGTTCGAACGTTTCGGTGGCGACCTGTAAAAGCGCTCGTCAGCCGGATGCACTGTGGTGGCCCTGTCGGTCCTCCCGCAACGCTAAACCGCGAACCCCGCCAGGCCCGGAAGGGAGCAACGGTAGTGGTGGCTGCGTGTGCCGGGATGTGGCTGATGGGGCCGCCTCCATTTCGTCCCCCCGTTTTCCTGTTCGGCCTCGATGTCGACTCGCCCCTCGTCGAAGTTCTCGCTACCCGCTAGAATGGACGCTTTAACGATCTTCCCCTCTGTGTCGAGTGCTCGGTGCTGCCAGGTGGGAATCGGCCCGATCTGCAAGGACATCCCGACGGTATGAGTTACCAGGTTCTGGCCCGCAAATGGCGCCCGCGCACGTTTCATGAACTGGTCGGCCAGGAGCATGTCTCGCGTGCGCTGGTCAACGCGCTCGATCAGGGGCGTCTTCACCATGCTTATCTGTTCACCGGCACGCGCGGGGTCGGCAAGACGACGCTGGCGCGGATTCTCGCCAAGTGCCTGAACTGTCGGCAGGGCGTGACCTCCGTGCCGTGCGGTGAATGCGAGACGTGCCGTGAGATCGACGAGGGGCGTTTCGTCGACTTGATCGAAGTCGACGCCGCCTCGCGTACCAAGGTCGAGGATACCCGCGAGCTGCTCGACAACGTGCAGTACGCGCCGACTCAGGGGCGTTACAAGGTGTACCTCATCGACGAGGTGCACATGCTTTCCACGCACAGTTTCAATGCGCTGCTCAAGACGCTCGAGGAGCCGCCGCCCCACGTCAAGTTCCTGCTGGCGACCACCGACCCGCAGAAGCTCCCGGTCACGGTACTTTCGCGCTGCCTGCAGTTCACGCTCAAGAACATGCCGCCGGAGCGCGTGGTCGGGCATCTGACGCAGATTCTCGAGGCCGAGTCGGTGGCCTTCGACGAGCAGGCGCTGTGGCTGTTGGGCAAGGCCGCCGAGGGCTCGATGCGCGACGCCTTGAGTCTGACCGACCAGGCCATTGCTTTCGGGCAGGGCGAGGTGCGTCATGCCGATGTCGCGGCGATGCTGGGCACGCTCGATCATCGTCATCTGCTGGCATTGGCCGAGGCGCTGGCCGAGGTCGATGCCGCGCGGGTGCTGCAAGAAGTCGCGAGCCTGGCTGAGCAAGGGCCGGATTTCGGCGGTATCCTCGACGATCTGGCCGGCATCTTCCACCGCCTGACCATCGCCCAGATGGTGCCGGATGCGCTGGATAACGGCCACGGCGATCGAGATACCCTGCTGCCATTGGCCGCGCGCTTCACCGCCGAGGATGTGCAGCTTTATTATCAGATCGCGCTGCAGGGGCGCGGCGACATGGAGAGCGCGCCGGACCCGCGCACCGCGCTGGAGATGACGCTGCTGCGCATGCTGGCGTTCCGGCCCCAGGGCGTGCCCAAGCCGCCGCAGACGCCATTGCCGATTCGCGGTGCGGCGGAAGGCGAAGCCGCAGCGAGCACCCCAGCGGCCTCCGCGCCTGGCCAGCCCGCAGCGGCTGAGCATGCGCCCAGTCAGCCGGCGCCTTCACCTAGCGAGCCGTTGCCTCCCGAAACCCCGGCACCCGCGGCGGATGATAGCAGTCCCGCAGCGGGAGATAGCGGTGAAGATGTACCGCAAGAATTGCCGGAGACCGAAGTGCCTGAAGTCGAGACGCCCGCAGTAGATGAGGAGGCGTCGGCTCCCGTGGCTGACGTCCCTGATGACGCTGTCGATGCCGCGCTCGAAGACGAGGCGCAACGCCAGGCGGACGCCGCCGACGTCGCCGATGTGGACGATGCGCCGCCTTGGGCGCTCGACGATGCCCCGGCGCCTGCCGCCTCCGAGCCTGCCGCCTTCGCGCCATCCGCGGCCGCGCCGGAGGCCCCGGCGATGGATGCCGCCGCAGAGACGGATGAGCCTGATCCCGTGACCGCGACGCCGGCACTCGTCGCCGCCACGCCCGAAACGGGCACGTTCGACCACGCGCGTTGGCTGGCGGTTTTCGAATCACTGGCGCTGGGTGGGCTAACGCGTAACCTGGCGGCGCACTGCATCATCGAGCACGACGACGGCGAGACGCTGGCACTGCGGCTGGATCCTTCGCAGGGGGCAATGCTGGCTGATGTGCATGTCGAGCGTCTCACCAAGGCCTTGGCCGATCAGGGCATCGAGCGGCGCTTGAATGTCACGGTCGAGGCCCTGCCCGAGGATCTGGACACGCCGCGTTCGCAAAGCGAGCGGCTGGCGCGAGAGCGTCATGCCCAGGCGGTTGAAGCGTTGCGCCGCGACCCGCATATTCAGATGCTAGAACACGATTTTGGCGCTCACTTGCTGGAACGCAGCGTGACGCCGACCGACGGCGCCGCTTCCGATGCATAAGTCGTTGGTGGCTCTGACTTTTTAGAACTCCTTGAGGATATGATCATGATGAAGGGCGGAATGGGCAACATGATGAAACAGGCCCAGGAAATGCAGGAAAAGATGCAGAAGGTCCAGGAGGAAATCGCCGAGACAGAAGTCACGGGCGAGGCCGGGGCCGGCATGATCAAAGTCACCATGAACGGTCGTCACGACGTGAGTAGCGTGAATATCGACCCCTCGGTGATGGAAGAAGACAAGGAATTGCTCGAGGACTTGCTGGCCGCCGCCGTCAACGACGCGGTGCGCAAGGTCGAGACGACATCCAAGGAGCGTATGGAAGAAGTCACCGCAGGGATGAACCTGCCGGCGGACTTCAAGATGCCGTTCTAAGCGATGGCGTTTTCTCCTCTCGTCGATCAACTGCTGGAGACGCTGCGTGTGTTGCCGGGCGTGGGCCCCAAGACCGCGCAGCGCATGGCCCTGCATTTGCTGGAGCGCGACCGCGATGGCGGCCGTCGGCTAGTCGCCTCATTGGGCGAGGCACTGGAACAGGTGGGGTATTGTCAGCGTTGCCGCACGCTGACAGAGACGCCGCTATGCACCATTTGCGAGGATGCACGGCGCGATGAAGGGCTGCTGTGCGTGGTCGAATCGCCAGCCGACATGCTGGCGATCGAGCAGGCCGGCGGCTATCGCGGCCACTATTTCGTGCTCCACGGCCATTTGTCGCCGCTGGATGGCATCGGCCCCGAAGACATTGGGCTCGATCAGCTCGATGAGCGGCTCGCGAACGGCGCCATCGAGGAATTGATTCTGGCCACCAATCCCACCGTGGAAGGCGAGGCCACCGCGCACTATATCGCCGAGCAACTGCGCGGTACTGGCGTGCGTCTGTCACGTTTGGCGTATGGCGTGCCCATGGGTGGCGAGCTGGAATACGTGGATGGCGGCACGCTGAGCCGCGCCTTCAATGGCCGTTTGCCGTTCGCGCAAGAGTCGAGCTGACCTTCATTATCGTCAACAAGGATACGGGATGCCCCCGAGTTTCGAGATTCGCTGGGTGGAAACGCCCACCGCGCTGGCTGAGGCGTGCGAGGCGCTGGCCGACGCCGATTGGCTAGCGGTGGACACCGAGTTTCACCGCGAGTCGACGTTCTTTCCCATTGCGGCGCTCGTGCAGCTCTACGCCGGCGGCGATGAGGCCTTCCTGATCGATCCGCAAGTCGTGGCGGCCGATAGCGCTCTGCAGGCGCTCTTGGGGGCCGATGGACCGCTCAAGTTGCTGCATGCCAGCGGCGAAGACCTCGAAGTGCTGGAGAGCTGGGCGGATGTCGCCGTCGCGCCGATCGCCGACACGCAGGTAGCACAAAGTCTGCTGAGTACCCAGGCATCGCTAGGCTATCAGCGGTTGGTCGAGCAGTGGACCGGCGACGTGTTGCCCAAGGAGGAAACGCGCTCGGATTGGCTGCAGCGTCCGTTGTCCGATTCACAGCTACGCTATGCCGCGCTGGACGTGGTCTATCTGCCGCTTGTCTGGCAGGCGCAGCGCGACGCGTTGGTACAACAGGGACGCTTGGCCTGGCTCGAAGAGGAGTGTACGCGCCTGTGCGAGGCCAATCGTCGCAACCGCGACGCCGACGAACAGTGGTATCGGCGTCATCGCCAGCTGTGGCGGCTCGAACCGCGTCAGCTGGCGCTTTATCAAGCGCTCACGCGTTGGCGAGAAGGCGAAGTCCGACGCCGCGATCTGCCACGGGGTTGGCTGGCGAGTGATAAGATCCTGTTCGCGATCGCGGTGGAAATGCCGCGCAACCGCCATCAGCTCTCGACGATCGAGGGCGTCAGGCCCAAGCTGATCAAACATGACGGCGATACGTTGCTGGCGATGGTGCAGGAAGCCGTTCACCTCGATGATGAGGCATTGCCGGCACCGCTTCCGCCGCCGCATTCATCGGCGTTCAAGTCGCGGCTCAAGGCGCTCAAGAGCGTCGTCAACCGCGAGGCCGAGCGTCTGGATATCGCTCCGGAAGTGCTCGCCAATCGCCGTGATCTCGAGGCGCTGGTGATGGCGGACCTGGACGGAGTGCCGCTGTCGTTGCCCCAGGGATGGCGTGGCACGCTGCTCGGCGACGCATTCACCCAGGCCCTGACGGACCACTGAGAGGCTACGACGATGACAAGACGCCTGTGTGAAATCTTCAAGAGCCCGCGTCGCGACGAGATGTATTTATACGTGGATCGTGCACGAGGGCTGACGGATGTGCCTGAAGCCCTGCTCGAGCGGTTCGGCAAACCGGTACCGGTGACCGTGATGATGCTCAGTGACGACAAGTCGCTAGCGCGGGCCAAGGCGAGCGACGTGCTGACCGCCATCGAGACACAAGGCTTCTATCTGCAAATGCCGCCAGCGCGCGAGGCCTACATGCTGGATTTATACAAGGCGCCTACCGAGGCGCGGTACTGACCCATGCGTGAACGTTTCTGGGAACGCTTTTCTCTCCAAGAGCTCGACGATGAAGAGTGGGAAGCCCTCTGCGACGGGTGCGGTCTGTGCTGCCTGCTCAAGCTTGAGGACGAAGAGAGCGGCGATGTCGCTACGCTCAACGTGGCCTGCCAGCTGCTGGATATCGATACGTGCCGTTGCAGCGATTACGAAAATCGCTTCGAGCACGTGCCGGGGTGCACCAAGTTGACCCGAGACAACCTGGCGGCGTTTCACTGGCTGCCGGCGTCGTGTGCCTATCGTCGATTGGCCGAGGGGCGCAAGCTCGCGGCCTGGCATCCGCTGATCGCGGGCGATGCACAGCGCATGCATCGCAAGCAGAAGAGCGTGCGCCACTTCGCGGTGAGCGAGTGTGAGGTGGCCGCCGAGGCGCTCGAGGACCACATCATCGACATCATTCCGTGCCAGTGACGTTTTCGGTGGCATGGCGCGGTGATTGATATGATACGAAGAAGGCCCCAGTACGGGGCCTTCTTCATTACGGAGCGTCAGTCCGCTCGGTCAGCGGGTAGTTCGTTGTCGGCGAGGCCCAGGGCCCAAAGCAGGAAGGCGTCCTGGCGGGCGTTGTCGTGCCAGGCCTTGAAGCGTCCCGAGGCACCGCCATGCCCGGCCGCCATGTCAGTGCGCAGGAGGATGGGGCGGCCACCCGCCGGGCGGCGCTCGGCGGCGGGCAGTTGTGAGACGATCTCGGTCAGCCGCGCGTAAAGTTTGGCCGGTTCCCAGTAGGGCACGCGCGAGTCGTGCCAGCTGCCTTGCAGGAATAGCGTGGGGTAGGGCTGCGCGACGAGGTTGTCGAGGGGGGAATAGTCGCGAATGCGGCGTTTCGCTTCGGGCTCATTGGGATTGCCCCATTCGCTGTATTCCGCGGTCGTCAACGGCAGGTCGGGGTTTTCCATGGTGCGCAGTACATCGACGAACGGCACGTCGAGCACGGCGGCACAGAACGCGTCCGGTTCGAGATTGAGGCTAGCGCCCACCAGCAGCCCACCGGCACTAGCGCCATAGGCGGCGATGCGATGCGCATCCGCCACGCCATTCGCTACCAGGGCATGGCGCGCGGTGAGAAAGTCGCGGAAGCTGTTTTCCTTGTGCGCCAGCTTGCCGGCCAAGTACCAGGGTTCGCCCCGATCCCCGCCACCACGCACATGGGCGACGGCAAATGCCACGCCTCGCGACAGCAGTTCGAGCCGTGCCACGGAAAACCACGGATCGAGCACTTCCCCGTAGGCGCCATAGCCATAGAGCAACGTCGGCAGTGGGCCTTGCTCGATAAGGTCGCCGCGTGCCACGACAGAGACCGGGATGCGTTCGCCGTCGTGCGCTTCGGCCCACAGGCGGCGGCACACCAGCTGCTCGGGAGCGAGGTCGCCGTGCACGGGCTGGGCCTTGAGCAGGCGGCGCTCATCGGTATCGAGATCGTGCTCGATCCAGCGCGGCGGCAGTATGAACGATTCCTCGTGTAGACGCAGGCGGCGGGTGTCGAAATCGGGTGTATCGCCCAGGATCAGACTGCAGGGCGCTTCGGGCAGCGGTAGCCGACGCTTGATCGGTGTCTGCGTGTCGAGCGTGACCACGCTGAGGTGTACCTGGGCCTCGCGGTGGTCGCGTTCGGTGATGACGAGCCCCCAGGCAAAGGCATCGACGCCCTCCAGCGTCAGGTGCTCCTGGTGGTCGAGAAGCGGTGTCCAGTCACCCGGCGTGGACTCGGCTGCGATATCGAGCCGGAAATGCGGTGCGTCCTGATTATGCAGGATGTAAAAGTGACCGGGGCGATGCTCGAGGCCGTATTCGACGCCTTTGACGCGTTCGCGTACGCAGCGCGGCGGGGTATCGGGCGTTGCCGCAGGGATCAGGTGGCACTCCGAGGTGTCCTTGGAGGCGCTTTCCAGCACCAGCCAAGCGCGTGAACGGGTCTTGCCTAGCCCCACCCAGAATTCGGCATCCGTTTCACGGAACAGGCACGCGCTTTTGCCGCTTTCGATATCCAGCCGCCAGACGCTGTCCGGGCGCTGCGTGTCGTCGTAACGCGTGAACAGCAGGCTGCGGTTGTCCTCGGCGCAACATAGCTCAGGGCCGATATCGGTCAGCAGGCGCCGAGGCTCGCCGTCTGGGAGGACGCGCAAGAAGAGATCGAAATTCTCGTCGCCGTTGGTGTCCTCGGTCCACGCCAGCCAGTTTTCATCGGGGGCGATGGCCATATCGGCGACTTCCATGAAGTCGTGGTGCTGGGCGCGGGCCTGGACATCGAGCACGCATTCACGCTGAGACGCGTCGTGGTTGGGGTGACGCCACCATATCGGATAGTCGGCGTCGTGGGCGGTCTCGCTCCAGTAGGTATGGTGATCGAGCGGCGTGCGCAGGCCATCGACGGCCAGTTCGCGACGCGCCAGGTGGCCAGCGTAGAGCGTCTCGACGAGCGGCTCGAGGGGCGCGAAGCAGGCGGTGGACTCTGCGTTGGCCTGCTCGAGAAAGCTCTCCACCTCGGGGTCGTCGCGATTCTCCAGCCAATGCCAGTGAGGATCGTCCTTGCGTTTGAAGCGTGCGACCGGCGAGAGTTGGGTCGCGTCGTGAAGCGCAGGGATGTGCGGCTGTGCTTTCATGTGCAGCGGTGTACCATGTCGAAGAAAGATCGAACGCGAGAGGACGCGATGCTGATTTCCGATTCCTTGCCACAGTTGTGGCTGAGTTACTTTGTATTATCGCTGTTGGTGCTGGTCACCGGCTACCTCGGGGTGCGCTTTTTGCCTAAGTTACCGCGTTGGGTCGTCACGGGGGTAGTGGCGGGGATGTTATGGGCGGTAGCGCCATTTACCTCGCCCTTGTTGGAGGACGGCGAGCATTATTCCGGCCTCGCGCCGGCTATCGTCGTCGCTGCGGTGGGCGTCTTGCAGGGCGATGGTGGTCAGCTTGCCGTGGCTACGCCGCTGTTGTTGGTCGGCATGGCGGTAGGCGGCGTACTGGGGGCGCTGCTGTGGATATGGCGCCGGCGTCGCAATAGTGATGATGATAACGACGCACCACGCGGTGGTGGCAAGCAGCGCAAGTCGTCTAGCGGAAATGCTGGTAACGACGACGCTCGGCGTCGTGAGCCAGTGCTCAACTGACACTCTCTGATTATTCGTATTACAAAAGAAGGAAGGGTCATGCGAGCGCTGTTCGCGTTGCTATTGTTGTGCGTAGGCGGAGGGCTCTCGCCCCTCGCCTGGGCACAGGACTCTACCGCATCCCAGACACCGGATGTCCGCATGATTTTCGATGTCTCGGGGAGCATGAAGGCCAACGATCCCGGTAACTTGAGGGCCTCGGCCCTGCAATTGGCGGCGACCTTGTTGCCCTCGCAGGCGCGTGGTTCGGTGTGGACGTTCGGCTCTCAGGTACGCAATCCACTGCCCGACGGCAAGGTCGATGCCCAATGGCGGCGGCGTGCCCGGTCGCTGGCCTCGCAGCTGGTCGACTATCAGCAATTCACGGATATCGAAGGGGTTCTGCGTGACGCCACCGACGCCCCGGGTGGTAAACGGCATGTGGTGCTGTTGACCGACGGCATGGTCGATCTGCCGGGGAGTGGCGAGGAAAAGCGCACCCGCGATACAGCATCGCGCGAGACATTGCTGACATCGCTGGCGCCTGAGCTCGCCTCGCGCGATGTGGTGGTGCACACCATCGCACTATCGCATAACGTGGATCGCGAGCTGCTCGAGCGGATATCTCAGGCCACGGGTGGCTTGGCAGCGGTGGCTGAAACGCCTGAAGCATTACTGCGAGCGTTTCTCGATGTGCTTGAGCGCATCGTGCCCAGCGACCAGTTACCGCTTGAAAAGGGCCGCTTCGACGTCGATGACGAGGTCGAGGGCTTCAATGCGCTGCTGTTTCACGACGAGGATGCGCCCGAGATAGCCCTGGTGGGGCCCGACGGTGAGCGTTACACGCGTGACGACCATCCCGACGACATGCTTTGGCAGAGTAACCCGCGTTATGACCTGATTCGCGTGCCTGAGCCCCAGGTGGGCGAGTGGCATATCGAGGGGCCGGTGGGACACGATAGCCGCGTGAGCATCGAATCGCCGCTGCAATTGCGCAGCGACACGCTGCCGCCGACCTTGTATCTGGGCTTCGATGTGCCGATCGATGCCTGGTTGGCTCGCGAGGGCGAGGTTCTCAAGGGCGATACGTTGCCAGAAGACGTGCGCCTGCGGGGAGCGTTGCGCGGGCTCGATGATGAAACACTGGCCTCCACGTCCTTGCAAGCCGGCGACGATGGGCACTTCACAGGTACGCTGGCAGCGCCCGAGGAGGCAGGCAATGCCCGCTTGGTGCTCAACGCCGATAGCGACTCATGGCAGCGCGAGCGCGTGCAGGGCGTCAATGTCGTCACCCCCGTGACCGCAACGCTGAACGACGATGCCACGCAAGTCACGCTGGAAGCCCAGCACCCACGTCTGAACGTCGACAACACGCAGATCTCGGCGAGCCTGTTGGGCGAAACGCTCGACGTGGTGCCTGATGGCGAGCGGACATGGCAGGTCGCGCTGCCGGAGATCGACCCTGAGCAATCGGTGCCGCTGGATCTCGATGTGTCGGTGACGCTCGATGATCGCACCTGGTCCATCGCCTTGCCTGCGCTGCGCCTCAACCCTGAGGCGCGTATTGGCGTCTCCGGGGCCGATTTCGATAGCGATGGGCCGCGGGCCGAAGCGTTGCCGGACGACGATACTGCCGCCACCCAAGAGGAAGAAAGCGATGCGCGTGAAGAGGGCAATTTGACTGCCCTGGCCGGCGCGCTATGGAACAAGGCCGGCGACGAATGGCAAGCACTGCGACCGCATGTCGAGCCCTACGCCAAACGTCCCGCGACCTGGGCGGTGTTTGCCGCGCTGTTATTGGCGTTGGTCCTCATGTGGATGCTGCGCCGGCGTTCCCGACGTCGTCATCATCGGCGGCGCCACGAACCGCAGGTATAACCACCAGCAAGGTTTAGAGCCTCGGCATGATTGCCGGGGCTCTTTGTCGTCCGCTCCTTGTGAACCGTTCTTTGTGAACCGTTCTTTGTGAACCGTTCTTTGTGAATATGTGACGATGGACGGTATTGAACGTTAGTTTCAATCGACTGTTTTAATTCCTGCTGTCCTGTTATAACGGAAACGGCACTGTCCATGGTGTTGTCCGATGGATATCGAACAATGTTTCATCACGCGCGCCGAACTGGCTGGTGTAGTGGCCTGTGTCGCGCTATCTTGCGGAAAGCCTGTGTTTTTTCAGCATGAACCAGGCTTGAGATTCAATAATAAATGTCGGCGCCATTAAGTCGATTCGGTCAGCGGAGATATAAGATGAGCCACGCCACCTCGCCGGTCGTTTCCGGTCCGCCTCTAGAAGGAATGGAAGAGTTCGCCTCGGTCAACGAGGTATTCGCCCATACCTGCGGACGTTTCGCCGACAAGCCGGCATTCACCTGTATGGGGCAAACGCTGAGCTATGCGGAGCTCGAACGCCTCTCGCGGGATTTCGCTGGCTGGCTCAGCGAGGAAACCGATCTCGTGCCGGGAGACCGCATCGCCATCCAGTTGCCCAATGTGCTGCAATTTCCCGTGGCGATCTTCGGCGCTATGCGTGCCGGGCTGGTGGTGGTCAATACCAATCCGCTGTATACCGAGCGCGAGATGGCGCATCAATTTCAGGATGCCGACGTCAAAGCGATCCTGATTCTCGCCAATATGGCCGACAAGCTCGAGCGAATACTGCCGCGCACGGCGATTCGTCATGTGTTGGTGACCGAGCTCGGCGATATGCATGACTTCCCCAAGCGCACGCTGATCAATGCCGTGGTCAAGCACGTCAAGAAGATGGTGCCGCGCTACACATTGCCCGAGGCGACACGTTTTCGCGATGCCCTGACGCGTGGGCGAGGGCAGTCGAGTGAAGCAGCCATATGCCAGACCGATGACGTGGCCGTGTTGCAGTACACCGGCGGCACCACCGGCGTAGCCAAGGGCACCATGCTCACGCATCGCAACCTGATCGCCAACATGCTGCAAACGCGCCAGATGATCGCCGGGCTGATCGAGGAGGGGCGCGAGACGATCATCGCGCCGCTGCCCGTCTATCATATCTATACCTTCACGGTGAATTGCCTGTTCACCATGGTCACTGGCAATCACACTGTGCTGATTCCCAATCCACGCGATATCGACGGCTTCATCAAGACGTTGCGTAAGACCGATTACACCGGTTTCGTGGGGCTCAATACGTTATTCAATGCGCTCTGCCAACGTGAAGACTTTCGCGCCCTGGATTTTTCGCGTCTCAAGCTGACCATTTCCGGTGGTATGGCGCTAACCAAGGCCGCCGCGAAACGTTGGGAAGAGGTCACGGGCTGCGCAATCCTGGAAGGTTATGGCATGACCGAGACCTCGCCCATCGTATGCGTCAATCCGCCGGACGGTATTCAACTCGGTACCATCGGCAAACCGGTACCCGGGACCTCGATCAAGGTGGTCGGCCCCGAAGGCGAAGAAGTTGCGCGGGGCGAGCCCGGCGAGTTGTGTGTCCAAGGGCCGCAGGTAATGAAGGGCTATTGGAATCGCCCCGAGGATACCGCCAAGACGCTGGACGCCGAGGGCTGGATTCGCACCGGTGATATCGCCGTGATTCAGGACGACGATTACGTACGCATCGTCGATCGCAAGAAGGACATGATCATTGTCTCCGGCTTCAACGTCTATCCCAACGAGGTCGAGGATGTGGTCGCCACGCACGAGGATGTGATCGAGGTCGCTGCCATCGGGGTGTCCGACGAGGCCACCGGCGAGGCGATCAAGCTCTTCGTGGTGAGCCACAATGAGGCGCTGGATGCCGATACGTTGCGCGCCTGGTGCAAGCAGGAGCTCTCTGCCTACAAGGTGCCCAAGTTCATCGAGTTTCGCGATGAGTTGCCCAAGACCAACGTTGGCAAGGTGCTGCGCCGCGAGCTCCGCGATGACCAGGGCGGCAAAGAATCGGTGCCGGGGGATCGGGCAACATAGGCGCGAGGTCGGCCTTGGCGTTACAATTGACGGCTCGCCTTCACGTGGAGGCGAGCCGTTTTGCTGATTTCATGAGGCGCCCTTGAGCACGACACCGACGAGCGATTCCCACGATCAATTGGCGCAACTGCGCGCGCAACTCGACGACTGCCTGCTGCGTGATGCCCACGATCAAGGGAGGCGTCTCGACAAGCTGGTAGGACGCGCGCGCGGCGGCAAACCCATCGACCGTTCGCTGCGCGAGATCGAGACGCGTCTGGCGCGCTCGCGCGAGGCCTTGGCGGCGCGGCGTGCCCAGCCGCTGACGCTGAATTATCCCGAGCATCTGCCCGTGGCCGAGCGGCGCGACGACCTCTTGAAGGCGCTCGATGAACACCAGATCGTCGTGGTGGCCGGTGAGACCGGCTCGGGCAAGACTACCCAGCTGCCCAAATTGTGCCTCGAGCTGGGACTGGGACGGCGTGGCCTGATCGGCCATACGCAGCCCCGGCGTTTGGCGGCGCGAACCGTCGCCACGCGCCTCGCCGAAGAACTGGAAGTACCGCTGGGCTCGCAGGTCGGCTACCAGGTGCGCTTCACCGATCAGACCGACGAACGCACCCTCGTCAAACTGATGACCGACGGCATCCTGCTCGCCGAGACGCAGAACGACCCGGATCTGATGCGCTACGATGCGATCATCATTGACGAGGCCCACGAGCGCAGCCTCAACATCGACTTCCTGCTCGGTTATCTCAAGCGTCTGACCGAACGGCGCCCGGATCTCAAGATCATCATTACCTCGGCGACCATCGACGTCGAGCGCTTCAGCCAACACTTCGGGCGTGAAGGCAAACCGGCGCCGGTGGTCGAGGTGTCGGGGCGCACCTACCCGGTGGATGTGCTCTATCGGCCGCTGGTCCGCGATGCCGACGACGAGGAAGATCGCTCCCTGCAGGAGGGTATCCTGCATGCGGTGGAAGAGATCGAGGCCATCGAGCGCGAACGGCGCTGGTTCAGCGGCCCGCGTGACGTGCTGATCTTTCTGCCCGGTGAGCGGGAAATCCGCGAGGCGGCGGATACTCTGCGGCGTGCCGATCTGCGGGGCACCGAGATCCTGCCGCTCTATGCACGACTCTCCAACGCCGAGCAGAATCGCGTGTTCCAGTCGCACACCGGGCGTCGCATCGTGCTGGCCACCAACGTGGCGGAAACCTCGCTGACCGTGCCGGGCATCCGCTATGTCATCGACCCCGGCCTGGTGCGCATGAGCCGTTACAGTTACCGCGCCAAGGTTCAGCGCCTGCCTATCGAGCCGGTCAGTCAGGCCAGTGCCGATCAGCGCAAGGGACGCTGCGGGCGTATCAGCGAGGGCGTGTGTATTCGCCTCTACAGCGAGGAGGATTTCCTGGCGCGGCCGACCTACACCGAGCCCGAGATTCAGCGCACCAATCTGGCCTCGGTGATTCTCTCGATGCTGGCGCTCAAGCTCGGCGATATCGAGGCGTTTCCCTTCGTCGACGTGCCGGATTCGCGCTTCGTCAAGGACGGTTACCGCCTGCTCTATGAACTGGGGGCCGTGGGGGCCGACAATCGCTTGAGCGAGCTGGGGCGGCGTCTGGCGCGTCTGCCCATCGACCCACGCCTGGCGCGCATGGTACTGGCTGGCGCCGAGCAGGGTAGCCTGCGCGAGACCTTGATCGTGGTCAGCGCGCTGGCTGCCCAGGATCCACGTGACCGTCCGGCCGACAAGCGCCAGGCGGCGGACGAGAAGCATCGCCAGTGGCAGGACCCCGAGTCCGACTTCATGGCCTGGCTGAATCTCTGGCATGGCGTCGAGCATGCGCGCGAGACATTATCCGGCAATCAACTGCGGCGCTGGTGCCGCGACAATTATCTGAGTTATCTGCGACTACGCGAGTGGCACGATACCTTCCGACAACTCAAGCAGCTGACCCGCGACATGGGCCTCGAGTCCTCCAGTGCGGTGCTGCCGCCCAAGGAAGACGCCCCTGCGACGGCGCATCCACGTGTCGACGGTGAACGCCTGCACAAGGCACTTCTCTCGGGGCTGCTCTCGCACCTGGGGACGCTGCAGGAAAATCGCGAGTATCTGGGCGCGCGCAATCGCAAGTTCATGATTCATCCCGGCTCGGGGTTGGCCAAGAAGACGCCCAAGTGGGTCATGGCCGGCGAGCTGGTGGAAACCTCGCGACTCTATGCGCGTGACGTGGCGCGCATACAGCCGGCCTGGGTGGAGCCCATGGCCGAGCATCTGATCAAGCGCAGCCATAGCGAGCCGCATTGGGAAATGAAACGCGGCCAGGTCGTCGCCTTCGAGCAGGTCACGTTGTTTGGCCTACCCATCGTCACCGGGCGGCGCGTCGACTATGCCAAGGTGGCGCCGGCAGAGGCGCGCGAAATATTCATCCGCCGCGCTCTGGTGGAAGGCGAGTATCGTAGCCAGGCCGATTTCTTCCAGCATAATCGCGCTTTGATCGACGACGTCGAGGAACTCGAGGACCGCGCCCGCAAACGCGATATTCTGGTCGACGAGGAGACGCTGTTCGCCTTCTACGATGCGCGCTTGCCGGCGGATGTCGCGGGCGCCCGTAGCTTCGAGCGCTGGCGCAAGAAGGCCGAGCGCGAGGCTCCTGAGGTACTCAAGCTCGATCGCGACACACTGATGGCGCGCGACGCCGATGAAATCACGCAGGAAGCCTATCCCGATGTGTTGGTACACAATGGCGTGCGTTACCCGCTCAGCTATCATTTTGCACCCAGGCAACCCGACGACGGTGTGACCCTGACGGTGCCGGCGGCGATGCTGTCGCAACTGCCCGAAGGACGCCTCGAATGGCTAGTGCCGGGTCTCTTGCGCGAGAAGTGCATCGCGCTGCTCAAGACGCTGCCCAAGGCGATTCGCCGCCAGGTGGTGCCGATTCCCGACTGGGTGGATGCCGCCCTGGCGACGCTGGTGCCCGATGAGCGTCCGTTGACCGAGGCGCTGGGCGAGTTCCTGCGTCGACGCACCGGCGTGCGCTTGGGCCCCGAAGACTGGCATACCGAGGCCCTCGAGGCGCATCTGGTCATGAATCTGCGCGTGGTCGATCATGACGGCAAGGTGCTCGGCGAAGGGCGTGACTTGAGCGCCCTCAAGCAGCGTTTCGATGAGGCGGCAAGTCAAGGCGCGAAGGCCCTGGCGGCGAGTGGGCCAACGGCTGAGGCGCTGGACGAGTTACCGGCTCAGGCGATCCCCGAATCGCGTTCCACACAACAGGCGGGGATTCGCGTCGAGGCCTATCCGGCGTTGGTCGATCAGGGCGAGAGTCTGGCTATTGAATCCTTCGATCATCCAGACAAGGCACACGCGGTGCATCGTCATGGGGTCAAGCGCGCAGCGATGCTGCGCCTGCCCGAGCAGGTGCGCTATCTTGCCCGCGAGCTCAAGGGCGTTGACCGCTGTGCGTTGCTGTTCGCCAAGGTGGGCAGCAAACAACAACTCGTCGACGACCTGATCGAGGCGGTCTTCCTGCAAGTTGTCGCCGTGGATCCGTTGCCGCGTGATCGCCAGGCCCTGGAGGCGCGCATCGAGGTCACGCGAGGCGAGCTCGTCGCGCATGCCGAATCCCTGATCGCGACCCTCCAGAAGGCCCTGGAGGGGCATCTTGAAGTGACCAAGGCGCTCAAGGGCAACCTCAATTTGTCCTTGGCCTTGGTCTACAGTGATTTGAAAGCCCAGATGGGACGTCTGGTGTATCCCGGCTTCATCAGCGACGCTGAAGCCTGGCTCGAGCAGTATCCGCGCTACATGCAAGCAGCGCTGATCCGCCTCGAAAAGGCGCCGCGTGAACGCAACCGTGACCAGGCCGCGATGCAGCAGGTGCATGAATTCGAGGAGCGCCTGCACGCGCGCCTCGAGGCCGATCGGCGCGAGGGGCGTCGCGACCCACGTTTCATCGAGTTCGGCTGGTGGATCGAGGAGTTGCGGGTGTCGTTATTTGCCCAGCAGCTCGGCACCTTGGCGCCGGTCTCGGACAAGCGCCTCGAACGTCGCTGGGCGGAACTGACGGGACGACAGCAGTGACACCGCGCCCTCTAACGACCACACGACAAGCGCACCTGGGAGCACGCTCATGACGCACGCGGTCATCACCGGAACGGGGCTTTATACTCCCCCCAACGCCATCGACAACGCGACGTTGGTGGCTTCGTTCAACGCCTGGGTGGACCTTGAAAACGCGCGCCACCACGAGGCGATTCGAGACGGACATCGCGAGCCACTCGAACATTCGAGCAGCGAGTTCATCGTCAAGGCTTCGGGAATTCATAGCCGCTACGTGGTCGAGGCGGCGGGGATCCTCGATCCCGACCGCATGCGTCCGCAATTGGCACCACGCGCCAATGACGAGCTCAGCGTGCAGGCCGAGATGGGCTTGGAAGCAGCGCGCCAGGCGCTGTCCAATGCTGCGGTCACGCCCGACGCATTAGATATGGTGGTCGTGGCATGCTCCAACCTGCAGCGTGCGTATCCAGCCATCGCCGTGGAGTTGCAGGCGGCATTGGGCGCTGGCGGGTACGCTTTCGACATGAATGTGGCGTGCTCCAGCGCGACTTTCGCCATCGATCTCGCCAACAATGCGATTCGTGCCGGCAGCGCCAAGCGCGTGCTGGTGGTGAGCCCGGAGATCTGCTCGGCGCATCTCAATTTCCGCGACCGCGATAGTCATTTCATCTTCGGCGATGCGTGTACGGCGGTGCTACTGGAGGCCGATGACGTAGCGCGAGCGGAGGAGCGCTTCGAGGTCATGAGCACGCGCCTGGTGACGCGTTTCTCGAACGCGATTCGCAACAATTTCGGCTTTCTCGACCGGGTGACGGAGCACAGGATCGATGCCGAACCGGCGTTCGTTGCCGATAAGTTATTCGTGCAGGAAGGTCGTCGGGTCTTCAAGGAGGTGTGTCCGCTGGTGGCCGAGTTGATTGGCGCTCACCTCGAGGCGCAGAATGTGGCACCTCGTGATCTCAAGCGGTTGTGGCTGCATCAGGCCAATCGTCATATGAATGATCTGATCGCCCGGCGCGTGTTGGGGCGCGACCCTGACGAAAGCGAGGCACCGGTGATTCTCGACCGTTATGCCAACACCAGTTCTGCCGGTTCGATCATCGCCTTTCATCTGCATCGCGACAATCTGGCCGTGGGGGATGTGGGGGTGGTCTGTTCGTTCGGAGCGGGCTACAGTGCGGGCAATATATTATTGCGGAAGGTGAAGGCTTGATGAAAATGACCAAGTTGCTGGCCGCGGCATGCGTAGTGACGGCGGTAAGCGGCTGCGCGACGCAGGGCCAGACGGACGCCAATCCCGACGATCCTTGGGAGGGATATAACCGTAAGGTATTCGCTTTCAACGACACACTGGATCGTTATGCGTTGAAACCCGTTGCTCAAGGGTATGACTATGTAACTCCCGAGCCGGTTCAGTCGGGGGTCGGTAATTTCTTCAGCAACCTGGGAGAGATTGGCACCACGGTCAATAGCGTCTTGCAGTGGAAGTGGGCCAATGCCGGTGTGGCGTCCGGGCGTTTCGTGATCAATTCCATCCTGGGGATCGGTGGCATTCTCGACCCAGCCTCACGCATGGGTCTCGTCGAGCGCGAAGAAGACTTCGGCCAGACGTTGGCCACTTGGGGCGTCGGCGAAGGGCCTTACGTGGTCTTGCCGGTGTTGGGCGGACGCACGCTGCGCCATACCTCGGGATTACCCGTGGATTGGTATACCGACCCGGTGACCTATGTCGAAGAAGATTCGGTGCGTTATGGTTTGCGTTTCGTCGATCTCATCGATACCCGAGCGGGACTCCTTGACCGCGAAGAGCTGATTAGCGGTGACCGTTACAGCTTCATTCGTGATGCGTATCTCCAGAACCGGCGCTATGAGGTCAACGACGGTGAAACGGGAAAAGATCCCTTCGCCAGCGGTGATTTCGGCGACGATTTCGAATACGACGAAGACGCCTTCGCCGATTGATCCCGAGGCCCCTGCATGGCCAACGCACGTACTCTGATCGGTCTGCTCGACACGCCCGGCGCATCGCGAGATGCGCTGGCACGTCTCATTGGAAGCGGACAGTTCGCCGTACTGGCGACGACGTCCGTAGACGCGTTACCCGACGATGTGGCCTTGGTAGTTGCCCATGTGCGGGCGGTCGCACGGGATGACTGGGCCACATTGGCCGCGCGCTGGCCGACTATCGTCATCAGCGAGACACGCCTCGATGGCGACCTGCTGCAGGCCGTGGACGCTGGGTTGGTCGATTATCTGGTCGAACCGGAATGCCATGGCGATATCTTGCGTCGCTTGATCGATCGCTCCATCGAACATCATCGATTGACTCAGGAGCATGCCCGCGACCGCCAACGCCTGGCCGAGCTCAACGAAAGCCTGGAAACCCACCTGGCCATGCTGCGTCTCGACCAGCAGGCCGGTTGGCAGATCCAGCGCAAGCTGCTGCCTGCTAGTCCGATAACGCTGCATGGCGTGCGGGCCGATTACTGGCTCGCGCCATCTCTTTATCTGTCGGGCGACTTTCTGGACTTTCAGCGTTGCGATGCACGCTACAGTTTCTTTTATTTCGTCGATGTCTCGGGGCACGGAGCGTCGTCGGCTTTTGTGACTGTGCTGCTCAAGTACCTCAGCAATCGCTGGCTGACGCAGTGGCGGCAACAGGCGGCGGAGACCTTCCCAGCGCGCTGCCTGACGGAGCTCAATCGAGAGCTTTTGGAGACGGGAATTGGCAAGCATGCCACGGTGTTTGCCGGGGTGCTTGACCATGAGCAACGCTATCTCCACTATTCGCTCGGCGCGCAGATGCCGATGCCCTTTCTGCAAGTGGATCGCGAAGTCAGCGTGCTCGAAGGCGAGGGGCCGCCGGTGGGATTGTTTCCCCATGTCGAGTTCCCGACCTATGGCTGTACATTGCCGCAACGATTCCGCCTTTGGCTGTGCTCCGATGGCATCTTGGAGTGCTTGGGTGGAGATACCCTCGATCAGCGTCTCGAGGCACTGAAACGCCGAATTGTGTCTTGTGCGTCGGTGGACGCGTTGAAAGAGGGGCTCGTGCTAGGCGATGAACTGCCGGATGATCTCACCGTGATGACTTTGAGTGGATTCGACCATGCATGAAGGGCGTATTCAGGCGGCGTTCGACGCCGGTGTGTTCGTTCTCAAGCTCAGTGGTGACGTGCGTCTGACGTTATGCGCGACGCTCGATCAGCAGGCGCAGCGCGTGGCTGAGAGCCCGGGCCTTGTCGCGGTGATGATCGACCTGCGCGAGGCGACGAATGTCGACTCCACTGCACTGGGTTTTCTGGCCAAAGTGGCGATGGCCGTCCAGGGGCGTCTCGAACAGCCGCCGACCATCGTCGCTGAGCATCCCGACGTGCGCCGTATGCTCGACGTCATGGGATTTTCACGTTACTTCACCTTGCTCGAGGCACCTTTGACCGAACCGGCGAGCCTCGATGAGTTGCCGCAGGTGAGAGCCGATGAGCATGACATGCAGCAACGCATCCTCGAAGCACATCGTATCCTCATGCGCATGAGCGATCATAATCGCGACGAGTTCCAGCCGCTGGTCGACCTGCTCGAAGAGCAGAAATCCGACAAGGATTGTTCCAAGGCGCACCACTGACGCACGGCTGGCGCGACCGTTTCATCATGCTATCGCCGTGATTCCCGTTACCGACTCCAGTTGCCGACGCTAATCTCGGTCCTCAGAGCGACCGTAATCGGCTATGATGAGCACACTAGCGGTTAGCCTTTTACATGAGCGTGCCGCCCTTCAGGGCGCCTGCACGGCGACGTATGTTTTCGGGAGATTTCGTGACTCAACTCAATGCGCGGCGATTGGCCTTGCTGGTGGCGGCCAACACCGCTCTGGCGCCTTTTGCCATCGATGCTTACCTGCCTGCCATGCCCACGCTTGCCGAGGCGGTTAATGCCAGCGTTCACCATACTGAACTGTCGCTGAGCGTGTTCCTTTTCGGGTTCGCGATCGGACAGCTGTTATGTGGGCCGCTGTCGGATCGCTTGGGTCGACGCCCGGTGCTATTGACCGGTCTGGTGGTGTTCTTACTCGCCAGTCTGGGCATCATGCAGGTGTCGTCGCTGGAAACGCTTTGGGGACTGCGCTTCGTCCAGGCCCTGGGCGGCGGTGCCTGCGTGGTCAACTCGGCGGCCATCGTGCGCGACTGTTTCAGCGGACGTGAGGCCGCCAAGGTGATGTCGACCATGGCAATGATTCTGATGCTGGCGCCGCTCGTGGCGCCCACGGTGGGGAGCGTGCTGCTGGGGATTTTCAATTGGCAGTCGATTTTCCTGTTTCTGGCTTTGTACGCGGCATTCCTGTTGTTCTTCTTGGGCACACGGCTACCTGAGACCCACGGGCGCGATCCCGATGCGCCGTCGCCACGCCAAGTGCTGGGCAATTATGCCAGCGTGCTTCGTCATCGCGAGGCGATGGGGTATATCTGTGCGGTGTCGATGTCATTCGCGGGCATGTTCGCGTTCATCACTGGCTCGCCTTATCTGTACATGGAGCATTATGGATTATCGGCGGCTGTCTATCCGTTCGTATTCGGGGCCAATATCCTGGTCATGGCGTCCTCCAATCGCCTCAACATCCACCTGTTGAAGAAGCGTACCCCGCAGCAAAACCTCGTGGTGGGGCTGGGTATCCAATTGTGCGCCGGCGTGGCGCTAGTGGCATTGATCCTGTCCGGGATGGATTCTATCTACAGCGTGGCGCCGCTGATGGTGGTATTCGTAGGGATGCAGGGGCTGATCGCGCCGAATGCGATGTCCTCGATGCTCGATCACTTTCCGAAGATGAGTGCCACGGCGACGGCTCTGCAGGGATGCTTGCAATTTTCCAGTGGGGCGTTTGCCGGCATGCTGGTGGGGGCCTTCGAGATTGCCAGTGCCTGGCCGACGGTGCTCACGATGCTGGGGGCCTCGCTGTTGGGCAATATCGGCGTGCGCTTGCTGGCCGGTCGCGCTCTACGTGGAAACGAGAGCGAAGAGGCCGTCGTCAGTCGTTAGGGAAAATCGCTCACTTCTGTCATGAAGCTGTCATCTTCATTGGGCATCTTAGGTGTCGCGAAGGTTGAACACTCTCATCGACAGGAGTTACCCGCATGAACCGTATCCTCAAGACTACCGCGTTGGCCGCTGCCGTGATGAGCGTCGCGGGTGCCGCCCAGGCGCAGGAACGCGAGCAGCTACGCATCGTCGGTTCCAGCACCGTCTATCCGTTCGCCAGCTACGTCGTCGAGGAGTTCGGCGCGACCACCGATTACCCGACGCCCGTCATCGAATCCACTGGGTCCGGCGGCGGTCTGCGTTTGTTCTGTAATGGGGTCGGGCTGGACACGCCGGACATCACCAACGCCTCGCGTCGCATGAAGCCCTCCGAATTCGAGCGTTGCCAGGAAAACGGTGTGACCGACATCACCGAAGCGAAAATCGGTTATGACGGCATCGCGTTCGCCGAGTCCAACGCCAACGAGCCGGTCAATTTCACGCGTGAGCAGCTCTTCCTCGCGTTGGCCGCCAAGGTGCCCCAGGACGGCGAGCTGGTCGACAATCCTTACACCAAGTGGAGCGAAATCGACTCCTCGCTGCCGGACCGCGAGATCATGGTGTACGGTCCGCCGACCACCTCCGGCACCCGTGATGCCTTCGAGGAGCTGGTGATGGAAGCCGCTTCCGAGGACATGGACGCCTACGATGGTGAAGGCTATACCGACATCCGTCAGGACGGTCCCTATGTCGACGCTGGCGAGAACGACAATCTCATCGTTCAGCGTCTCCAGGAAAACACCACCTCGTTCGGTATCTTTGGGTATTCCTTCCTCGAAGAGAACGCCGACGTCCTGACCGCCGCAAGCATCGATGGCGTGGCACCCGAGCCCGAAGCCATCAGCTCCGGTGAGTATCCGGTGTCGCGTTCGCTGTTCTTCTACGTCAAGAATCAGCATGCCGATAGCGTGCCGGCCGTATATCCGTACGTCGATTTGTTCATGAGTGAACAGATGATCAGCCCGATGGGCTATCTCAAGGGACTGGGCCTGATTCCGCTGCCCGAAGATGCACGTGAGCAAGCACGTAGCGATGTCGAAGATCGCGCAAGCCTTGAGCTTAGCGACCTACAATAAGGCCGCATGCGAACCGATGAAGTGGCCGGCGGCTTAGTGCTGCCGGCCCATTTGCATGACGGGCCCTACGGGCTTGATGGCTCCCTCTGGGAGCAACGTTATCCTGAGAGACCGACATGACGACGAATACCGTCTTCCTGCTGTTTTGCGCGGTACTCTTGGTGCTAGGGGGAATCGCTTTCACCCTGAGTCGCGCCAAGGCCGCGCGCGTGCGGGCCACGGGCACGACTATGCATGCACAGCCGGATCAATATGCGTGGTTCGCGGTACTCGTTACCGCCGGACCGGCGCTTTTGGTCAGCGCCCTGGGGGCGTTTGTTCTGTTACTGATGGGGGCGGATATCCCCACGTTTTATCTGTTGGCAGCGAGCCTGGTCATTGCCTTGATTGGCCTGGTTATGGGGCTGAATCAGGTGCGCTCCGATTTTCATGCGCGCCGCGCCATCGAGGGCGTCATTCGCAAGCTGTTGGCCGCCGCGGCGATGATCTCGATTCTCACTACGCTGGGCATTTTGCTGTCGATCATTAGCGAGGCGCTACGCTTCTTCCAGATGCACAGCTTCTGGGACTTCGTAACTGGTACTACCTGGAATCCCGGCGCAAGTTTCCTATCCGCCGCCGGACGTGGCGACGAGGGCGGCAGTGCCGCGCAGTTCGGATCGATTCCGCTCTTTGCCGGTACCTTCATGATCACCTTGATCGCCATGTTGGTAGCGATTCCTTTCGGCCTGGGCGCCGCCATCTACATGGTTGAGTTCGCGCCCTTGCGCATTCGCAA
Organism: Chromohalobacter beijerinckii; assembly: GCF_023061185.1. Lineage (GTDB taxonomy): Bacteria > Pseudomonadota > Gammaproteobacteria > Pseudomonadales > Halomonadaceae > Chromohalobacter > Chromohalobacter beijerinckii. Next base: position 204,220 of record NZ_JAKGAK010000001.1, on the reverse strand, counting down.
GGCGGCCAAGCCGGTCATCGAAGTACTGGCGGGGATCCCCACCGTGGTATATGGCGTCTTCGCGGCCTTGACCGTGGCGCCGCTGGTGGTGGATATCGCAGGGCTGTTCGGGCTGGATGCCTCCTATTCCAATGCGCTGGCGCCGGGCTTGGTGATGGGCATCATGATCATTCCATTCATCTCCTCGCTTTCCGACGATGTTATCAACTCGGTCCCCAACAGCCTGCGGGAAGGGGCTTTGGCTCTGGGGATCACCAAGGCCGAAATGGTGCGCAACGTGGTCGTGCCCGCCGCCGCGCCGGGGATCATATCGGCCTCGTTGCTGGCTGTCTCTCGGGCCTTGGGGGAAACCATGATCGTGGTCATGGCGGCTGGCATGCGTCCCAACCTGACCGCCAATCCCCTGGAAGACATGACGACCGTGACAGTGAGTATCGTGGCGGCGCTGACCGGCGATCAAGAATTCGAAAGCGCCCAGACACTCTCGGCCTTTGCCCTGGGACTGGTGCTGTTCATCGTGACGCTGACGCTGAATGTGGTGTCGGTGTTCATGATTCGCCGCTTCCGCGAGAAGTATCGCGTCAACAACCTGTAATCCGATAGGTCGAGAGCATGAGCCAATCGTTCGAAGAAATTTCCGCGCAGCTCAAGAAGCGCCATCGGCGTTCGGCGCGCATGAAATGGATGACCATGGGCGCCTTGATTCTATCGGCGGCGTTTCTGGTGGTCTTCATTTCCGACATGGTGGTGCGGGGATGGCCCGCTTTCCAGCAAGCGCAGATACAGGTCGAGGTCAGCTACGACGAGCAGTCCCAGAAGTTGCCGTTAGCCGCGGTCGATGAAGATGTGCGCCCGCTGATCTCGCGCGGTTTTTTCCGGCCCTTGCCGCGGAAAATGGAAAGCAATCCGGCGCTGATGGGCACGACGCAGACGCAGTGGGTCATCGCCGATAGTCGTGTCGATCAGTATCTCAAGGGCAATGAGGACCGCTTGCGTCCCGCCGACAAGGAAACGCTCCAAGCATTGGTCGAAGAGGGGCGCGCGGAGCTGAAGTTCAATACCACCTTCTTTACCACCGGTGACTCCAAGATGCCGGAACTGGCGGGGATTGCTTCGGCGGCTATCGGCACGGTAATGACCATGCTGGTCACCATGGCGGTATGCTTTCCGATCGGCGTGATGACGGCCGTGTATCTCGAGGAGTTCGCCCCCGACAACAAGCTGACTCAGATCATCGAAATCAATATCAACAACCTGGCGGCCGTCCCTTCCATCCTGTTCGGCCTGCTGGGGCTGGCAATTTATATCAGCTTCTTCGGGGTGCCTCGCTCCTCGCCGCTGGTAGGTGGGTTGACCCTGGCACTGATGACGCTGCCGGTCATTATCATTTCGACGCGCGCGGCGCTTCGCAGTGTGCCGGATAGTATTCGTCACGCGGCATTTGGCGTGGGGTGTTCACGTTGGCAGGTGGTGCGCGATCACGTGTTGCCGGTGTCGCTGCCGGGCATACTGACCGGTTCGATCATTGGTCTAGCGCAAGCCATGGGGGAGACCGCACCGCTGATCATCGTAGGTATGGTGGCGTTCATTCCCGATGCCTCGATCTCGATTACGAACGCCTCGACGGTCATGCCGGCGCAGATATTCACTTGGGCCAGTGAGCCGAATAGTGCCTTCGCCGAGAAGACAGCGGGCGGCATTCTGGTGCTTCTGGCGGTGCTGATCTTTCTCAATGCGCTCGCCGTGTGGTTACGCAACAAATTCGAACGTCGCTGGTAAGCGACTTCCGACAGGACATCATCGCCATGAACGATACGACCCTGCAAAACTTTCAGACCCAGCAAGACTCGTCCACGGCATCCGAGGGTGCCGTGCGCGGCCCATACAGCGAGGCGCCGACACCCGACAAGGGGCAGCCGGTAACACGTAACGAAAGCGTCGAAGAAAATTTGAGCGTACGCGTGCGCGATCTCAGTCTGTGGTATGGCGAGCACCAAGCGCTGGATGACATCAGCATCGATATATTTGCCAATACCGTCACGGCCTTGATCGGTCCGTCGGGCTGCGGCAAGTCGACCTTCCTGCGCTGTCTCAATCGCATGAACGATTTGATCAGCAGCGTGAGCATCAAGGGATTGGTGGAAATGGATGGCCGCGACGTCAATGCCCGCGGCATGGATGAAGTGGCACTCCGCCGACGTGTGGGCATGGTGTTCCAGAAGCCCAACCCGTTTCCCAAGTCGATCTATGAGAACGTCGCGTATGCGCCGCGCATGCACGACATGGTTAGCCGCAAGGCCGACCAGGACGAACTGGTGGAGCGCGCGTTGCGCGATGCGGGTCTATGGAATGAGGTCAAGGACAAGCTATATGAACCGGGAACTTCACTCTCGGGAGGACAGCAGCAGCGTCTATGCATCGCGCGTGCGATTGCCGTGCGTCCTGACGTCATCCTCATGGACGAACCGACCTCGGCGCTCGATCCGATTTCGACGGCAACGATTGAAGACCTGATGGATAAGCTCAAGCAGGACTTTACCATCGTCACCGTTACCCACAACATGCAGCAGGCGGCGCGCGTGGCGGATTACACGGCGTTTTTCCACCTTGGTGAGATGATCGAATACAACGCCACCAAGCAGATGTTCGCCAACCCACATACCAAGAAGGCGGAAGACTACATCACCGGTCGTTATGGCTAATGGCCTGAAAACTGGTGATTTTGCAGGGCGCTTCGGCGCCCTTTTTTTATGCGCATGTATGTGACCGGTCGACCGTATGATCGTTATCACAATAATGACATCTTAGAGAAATATTTCCTGGCTAACATTAAGCCCTGAGAGTGTTAGCAACCTTCGCAACGTCGTTACCACTCCTTCACATGACGAATAATGGGACGTAACCATGTTAAAGACGAGTTGTTCAGCATTGCTTGCCGGTGTATTGGCACTTCACGGCATTCAGGCAAGCGCGCAGGAGACCATGACGGGCGCCGGCGCTACGTTCCCGTACCCGGTATATTCCCAGTGGGCGGACGATTATCAGGACGCCAAGGGCATCGGCCTCAATTATCAGGCCATCGGTTCCGGTGGTGGCATCAAGCAGATAACCGCCAAGACCGTGACCTTCGGTGCCAGTGATGCCCCCCTCAAGAAAGATGAGCTCGACGAGCATGGGCTGATGCAGTGGCCGATGATCATGGGCGGTGTCGTGCCGGTACTTAACCTGCCGGGCACCGAGAAAAATTCACTGAAACTCGATGGCGAGACCCTGGCGGATATCTATGCCGGGAAAATCACGCATTGGGACGATGCGGCGATTGCCGACCTCAATCCCGATGTCGATCTACCCGATACGGCGATTACGCCGGTGTATCGAGCCGAAGGCTCTGGTACCAACTTCCTGTTCACGCACTACTTATCGCAAGTGAACGATGAATTTGCCGACACTATCGGTGAAGGGAAGTCAGTGGCTTGGCCGGCTGGCGTGGGCGCCAAGGCCAATGCGGGGGTCGCCAAGCAAGTCGCCGAGACCGAAGGGGCGATTGGCTATGTCGAGTTCGCTTATGCCAAGCAGAACGATCTTGATCACATCCGTTTGCGCAATCATGACGGTGAATACGTCGAGCCCAGCAGCGATAGCTTCAAGGCCGCTGCAGCCAATGCCGATTGGAGCAACGCGCCCGGGTTCTATCTGGTGCTGACCGATCAGGTTGGCGCAGACAGCTGGCCGATTACCGGCGCGTCTTTCATCCTCATGCATAAGCAGGTGGAAGATCCGGCCGCAGCCAAGCGCGTGCTGGAATTCTTCGACTGGGCGTATGCCAACGGCGGCGACGCAGCCAACGAGCTCGACTATGTCCCCATGCCTGAGAACGTGGCCGATCAGGTTCGCGATAGCTGGGGTGATATCGAAGGACCGCAGGGTGAGTCGATCTGGCCGTAAGCCAGGAACCGTCTCTCCCATGTCGAAACCGGTCGCGGGCAATCCGCGGCCGGTGCCTGTTATGTCAACGCGGTGAGATATCATGCACGTTTCCACCAAGCGCCTTGCCTCGTCTCGGTTTGCGTTTCCCGGTGCCAGCGACAAGGAAATACGCATTCTCAAGCGTAATGCGCTGATCGATCGAGCATTCGAGCGTTCGACACAAGCATTTGCCTTGGCCGTGTTATTGCTGCTGGGCGCCATACTTGTCTCGTTGTGCGTCTCGAGTTGGGATACGTTGTCCGCGCATGCGGTCGATTTCCTGACCGGCGACCGTTGGGCTGCCAACATGGAGATGTTCGGTGCCTTGCCAGCGATCTACGGCACCTTGGTGACATCTTTGATCGCTGTGGCGATCGCGGTTCCTGTCTCGTTTGGCATCGCCATCTTTTTGACCGAAAAGTGCCCGGAGATACTCCGCCGTCCGCTGGGCATTACCGTGGAGCTATTGGCGGGAATTCCATCGATCATCTATGGCATGTGGGGCGTCGAAATGCTGGCGCCTTTTCTCAACCACATCTTTCCGGATTTGTTTCCGGCTGGCTCGGGGCTGGCCACAGCCGGCTTGGTACTGGCGATCATGATCATACCTTTCATTACCGCCATCAGCCGTGACGTGATGCTCACGGTGCCACCTATAACGCGGGAGTCGGCCTACGGACTGGGGTGCACGACATGGGAAGTCGTACGAGGAGTGATTTTCCCTACCGTGCGTCACGGCATGATGGGAGGCGTCGTTTTAGGCCTCGGTCGCGCGTTGGGCGAGACCATGGCCGTGACCTTCGTCATCGGCAACAACTTGTTCTTTCATCCCACCATCACGGGACAGGGCACCTCGATCGCTGCCTTGATCGCCAATCAATTTCCTGAAGCCGATGGCGCACAGCGTTCTGCTTTGCTGGCGCTAGGGCTGGTGCTATTTCTGATTACTTTTGCCGTGTTGGCAACCGCGCGATACATGCTCAATCGTATCGAGCGGCGCGCGGCCTGATACAGGGAGAATATCTTGCGTCACTATACGAGCGCGCTGTATCGGCGCCGACGTTTCGTCAACCGCTGTGCCATGGTGCTATGCCTACTGGCCGCTTTTTTCGGGCTCGCTTGGTTGGTATTGATTCTGGGCACCTTGATGGTCAAGGGGGTGTCCGCGCTGTCCTTGGATGTCTTCTTCGAGCGCACGCGTATGCGCGATGGTGGCCTGGGCAATGCCATTCTCGGCTCCTTGATACTCACCTCTGCGGCCACGGCAATCGGTACGCTGGTCGGTGTCGCGGCAGGTACGTGGCTGGCGGAATATGGCGGCAAGTCGCGGTTGGCCCGGGCGGTGCGTTTCATCAATGACGTGCTGCTCTCCGCACCCTCCATCATCATCGGCCTTTTCGTCTACGCGGTGCTGGTGCTACCCATGGGGCATTTCTCTGGCTGGGCTGGTATCGCGGCGCTAACGGTCATTATCGTACCGGTGGTAATTCGTTCCACCGAGGACATGCTCAATCTGGTACCTACAGAGTTGCGCGAAGCGGCCTCGGCATTAGGAGCGCATCGTTGGTGGGTGGTGAGTCGGGTTTGTTATAGCGGCGCACGGGCGGGCATCGTCACCGGTATTCTGCTGGGGGGAGCGCGCATCAGCGGTGAAACGGCGCCGTTATTGTTCACGTCACTCAACTCCAATCAGTGGAATTTCTTCGATATGCAGGGAGAGATGCCCAACCTGCCGATGACGCTATATCAAAACATGACGATAAATTCGTTCATTCCCGACCTCGTCAATCTGGCTTGGACCGGGGCGATGATCCTGACTCTGGGCATCCTGATACTCAATATCGTCGCGCGCTTCGTGTCGCGCCAGTCGCACTAAATTTCGACGCCGTTTTCAAAGAGACATTGCGATGACAATCAATGAAAGTTTCACGCACCCGCTCACAGAACATGAGAAAACATCTCCTACGTCGAGCGACGCCACGACGGCCAAGCTGCGTGTTGAAAACTTGAATTTCTTCTATGGCAAGACGCAGGCATTGAAAGATATCTCGCTCGATGTGCCTGCTAACCGTGTGACGGCTTTCATTGGGCCCTCGGGCTGTGGAAAATCCACGCTGCTGCGTTGTTTCAATCGAATTCACGACCTTTACGCCGGCCCGCGCAGTGAAGGGCGTATATTCCTCGATGGGCAGGACATCAATGCTCGAAGTGTTGATGCCAATTTGATAAGAGCACGTATCGGTATGGTGTTTCAGAAGCCGACACCTTTTCCCATGTCGGTGTTCGATAACATCGCATTTGGCGTCAAACTTTATGAACGTTTGTCCTCTCATGCGATGCAAGAGCGCGTTGAATGGGCCTTGCGCAAGGCGGCCCTTTGGGACGAGGTCAAGGATAAGCTCAAATACAGTGGCCAGGCATTATCGGGGGGGCAGCAACAACGGCTTTGCATCGCACGCACCATCGCGGCCAAACCGGACGTCATTTTGCTTGATGAGCCGACGTCGGCGCTCGACCCGATTTCCACGGGGTATATCGAGGACTTGGTAAACGAGCTCAAGCAGGATTACACGCTGATGATCGTGACCCACAATATGCAGCAGGCCGCGCGAATTTCAGATTACACGGCCTTCATGTATCTCGGCGAGCTTGTCGAGCATGGTGAAACCACACAGATATTCACCAAGCCTACCCAACGCAAGACCGAAGACTACATTACCGGTCGCTTTGGATAATGAGCATGACTGTCACTGAGCGCAGTCGATGCACTTCAAAGTGGCATAATCCAGCGTCAGGCGCTTGGGTGTAATGAGCTCACCACATGCTATGCATTCGCCGTACGTATCATCGTCGATACGTTTGAGGGCGAGATCGATGAAACGCATGCTTGCCTCGCGGCGTTGCTGGGTCGCCTTGGCCATGGCTTGGGACTGCATGGCATCCATGCGCGTCAGTCGTCCATTGGTAGTCTGATCGAGTTCGACGACATCCCGGCTTTGCGCGCTTTCCCGGCTTTCATCGAGCAATTGCTGACGCTTGGTTTCTAGCTGATGGCGAACCACCGCCATGTCGAGAGCAGGGTGATTCATGACCGCGCCTCCTTGCGTTGTGCGCGTACTTGTCGTGTCAGGGGGCCCCAGGCCAGCAAGAAGCCAATGCAGACCATGACGATCATCATGATCAGAATGCTGGTGAAGGGGATGTCTAGATCGAGCAGGATGCCAAAAGTCGCCGGAGCCAAGCCCGAGGCGAACACCATGCCCGCCACGAAGATCGAGCGTAGACGCCCAAGGTGCTCGCTGCCCCAGAACTGGATCAACAGGCTGGTGACCGTTGGTTCCTGCATTCCCGTCACGATGCCTGAAAGCAGCATATAGGCCAAGATGCCCCAAGCGTTATGCAGGATAACGGCGATGACTAGTCCGGCGATCAAGGGCACCAAGTAGAATCGTCCCATGATGGCCGCGCCCAAGCGGTCGACCAGGCGTCCCGCGATCAAAGACCCCACGACGCGCCCCCCTGCCGCCAGGGCGAAACCGGTGGCGAAGGTCGCAGATGTGGCATTGAATTCGTCGACCATATCGGCCTGAAACACGAAGATGCCGGTGTTGACGATGGCGACCGATAGCATCATCAGGCTCAAGCGCCAGAAACGCGCCTCGCGAAGCGGACGCGGCGTTGGTGTCGGGGCCTGGTGCTGCGTTCGATCACGCGATGTCGTGGTGCGTGTCCGGGTGGCGGGGGGCCAGCCGGGATAGAACAAGAGCGTCGGCAGCCAGACGATTAATAAAACCGCCAGTGCGCCCCACCAGATTTCTCGCCATGACCATACATGCAGGGCGCTTGCGATCCCGCTGGGAAGAATGGCTTCCCCCAGCGGGATCGCTAGTGTCACGAGCGCCAGGGCGCTACCGCGGGCTTGCACGATGCGTCGCGCAGCCGTGGTGGTGCCAAGGTGTACGAACAACCCCTGGCCACAGAAGCGGATCAGGCCGAAGCCGAGCAAGGCCAATATCGCCCAGGGCGATAACGTCAGCAACAAAATGCCAAGCGCCATACCGAGGACGACGCAGGACGCGAAACGACGAGTCGGCCACCAATCGAGCATGGGGCCGACGAAGAAGATCAGGCAGCCCGAGATGAGGGTAACCAGCGAATAGGCGATCCCGAATTCGCTGCTGGTCAGCGAAAAGCTCGCCGAAATCGCCGGTTGGAAGAACCCCACCAGAAAGGTCTGGCCCAAATTGCCGGAAAACGCGGCCAGAAAGCCGATGGCCAAGATACCGTAATGTTGCAGAATGATGCGTCGATAGCCCATTAAGCTTCCTTTTCCGGTGAGTTGAATGGGGTTACGACGTAATGCGTTGATAGCCTCCGAGCACGCCTGGTTTAGCCAGTACCCATTGCCATAGCTGAATATCGCGGGCCCGGAAAGCTGCCGCGCATGACAGCAAGTAATAGCGCCACATGCGGTAGAACTCGTTGCCGTAGCGTTCCTTGAATTGTGGCCAATGGGCTTCGAAGTTCTCCCACCAGGCCATCAACGTCTTGTCGTAGTCGGCGCCGAAGTTGTGTAGGTCTTCGGTGACGAAAAGCCCGCCTGCGGCATCACCGATCTGGCCGATGGAAGGCAGGTCACCGTTGGGGAAGATGTACTTATCGACCCAGGGGTCCGGCGTGCTTTCCCGGACATTCTTGCCAATGGTGTGCAGCATGAAGAGACCGCCATCCTTGAGGCAGCGATGGGCGACTTCCATGTACTCGCGGTGATTCTTGCGGCCCACATGCTCGAACATGCCGATACTGATGATGGCATCGAACTGCTCGTCGATCTCGCGATAGTCCTGAAGCCGAAATTCCACGGGAAGTCCCTTCTTCATCAAGGATTTCCCGTAGTCGGCCTGCTCGCGCGAGATGGTGAGGCCAACGCATTCCACGCCATAGTGCTCGGCGGCGTAGGCCATGAAGCTGCCCCAGCCGCAGCCAATATCCAGAATGCGCATGCCAGGCTTGAGATCCAACTTGCGGCAGATCAGATCGAGCTTGGCCTCCTGAGCGGCATCCAGGGTCTCGGCGTCGTGCCAGTAGCCGCAGGTATAGGTCATGCGCTTATCGAGCATGGTCGCGTAGAAGTCATTGCCCAGATCGTAATGCGCTTCGCCGACTTTCCAGGCACGTTTCACGCTTTGCAGGTTGGTGAATTTGGCGCGCAAGGCATGGAAAACCAGTTTGGAAGGCTGTACGGCCTTGTCTACCTTGGCACGTAGTAGGCGAAAGAAGAACTCGTCGAGACGTTCGGCGTCCCATTGTCCGGCCATGTAGGCTTCGCCGAGCCCGAGGTTGCCTTCGGCAAGCGCGCGGTCGAAGACTTCGGACGAATGCACTTGCATGTCCCAAGGGCGCGAGCCGTTGATCTGGATGTCGGCGCGGGCCAGGAGGTCAGCGACGAATCGATAGCTCTTGTGCTGTTCAAGCGCCTGGGTCGAAGTGGTGGTTTCCTTGAGTGGAGCGTTCACTGCTGATCTTCCTCTTGCTCATGCTTCCAGTGCGCGGGGAAGCTTATGCGGGCTTTTTGCTCTGCTTTTAGGCTAGACGAAGATTATACGTCATTGACACCGTTTGCACGCTACCGAGCTGATAGTTTTTATGGATAAGCACATAAAAACAAAACTATGAAATAAGGTAGCTGCGAGATGTCGCATGTGCCGCATATTGCGCTGCTTCAGCGCGTGATATCGTTCATTGAGACTCCCGCGGCAGGCCTAGCGCGAGCAGAGCGCTCGTCAGTACCAGGGCGGCCGAGAGCCCCAGGCATGCTGCCAGGCCGTACACCTGGTAGACCCAGCCGGATAGAATGGTTCCGATAAGGCGCCCCATGGCATTGGCCATGTAGTAGAAGCCGACGTCCATCGACACGCCTTCGGCACGCGCGAAACGCACGATCAAGTAGCTATGCCAGCTTGAGTTGATGGCAAAGATCGCCCCGAAGGCCAGCAGGCCCACGATCAGCCAGATGACGGTGGTCGCCAGCGGAGTGAAGGCGAGCACGGCCGGGAGCAGGGCGAGTACCGCGGCCAGGACGACGGTGATGCTGCGCGTATCGCCGTGCAGATGTCGCGTGATGCGCGGGGCCTGGGTCTGAACGCCGCCGTAGCCGATCACCCAGACGGCCATCAGGATGCCGACGCTCCAGAAGTTCCAGCCGTGTTGATCGTAGAGAAACACCGGCAGCGCCACTACGAACCAGATGTCGCGAGAGGCGAACAGGCACAAGCGTGCCGCCGCAAGAACGTTGACCGCACGCGACGTGGAGAAAACCTCGCGGAACCTGGGCTTGGCCTTCTGGCGGCCCAGGTCGGCACGCAAACGCCATAGTGATAGCCCCAGCACCACGGCCAGCATCACCCACATGGCGAGTATCGCGCCCTGGAAACCGATCAGCGTCAGCAACAGGCCGCCGGCGAAGAAGCCGGCCCCCTTGAGGGCATTCTTGGACCCCGTGAGGATGGCCACCCAGCGGTACAGCGCGCCCTGGGCATTGCTGCTGTCCTTGGGGACCAGCACCTTGACCGCGCTCTTGGCGCTCATCTTGTTGAGGTCCTTGGCGACCCCCGAGAGCGCCTGAGCGGCCATGACCCAGGGCACCGTCAAGGCCGAGGCCGGCACCAGCAGCATGCCCAGGGCGACCAGCTGCAGCCCCAGACCGAGGTTCATGGTGCGGTTGAGCCCCAGGCGGGCGCCGAGCCAGCCACCGACGAAGTTGGTGACCACGCCGAAGGCCTCGTAGAACAGAAACAGCAGGGCGATTTCCAGCGGCGAATAGCCAAGCTGATGGAAATGCAGCACCACCAGCATGCGCAAGGCGCCGTCGGTCAGCGTGAAGGCCCAATAGTTGCCCGTGACCAGCAGATACTGGCGTATCTCGAAGGGCAGGGCGCGCAGGCGTTGCAGGGTCGTCATCGTGCTGGTTCCCGAGCGTTGCCGACTTTCAAGGCTAGCTCCACCGTGCGATTGGCATAGCCCCACTCATTGTCGTACCACGCGTAGAGTTTTACTTGGGTCTCGTTGATTACCATCGTCGACGGGGCATCGACGATCGCGCTGCGCGGATCGGTGCGATAGTCGATGGAGACAAGCGGGCGGGTTTCGTAGCCCAGGATGCCGGCCAGATCGCCATTCGCGGCTTGTTCCAGGGCGGCGTTTACCTCGTCGACGTTGGTGGCGCGTTCGACTTCGAAGACCATGTCGGTGAGCGAGGCGTTGGCCAGCGGCACGCGCACGGCGTGGCCGTTGAGCTTGCCTTCCAGCTCGGGAAAGATCGCCGTGATCGCCTTGGCCGAGCCCGTGGTGGTGGGGATCAGGCTCATGCCGCAGGCCCGGGAACGGCGCAGGTCGGGGCTGTGGGGAGAGCTCGGCGCATCGAGGATCGTCTGGGTATTGGTGATGTCGTGCACCGTGGTCATCGAGCCATGGCGGATGCCGAAGGTTTCGTGAATCACCTTTACCACCGGTGCCAGACAGTTGGTGGTGCAACTGGCCGCGGTGACGATGCGGTGTCGCTCCGGAGCGAAATCGCCATCGTTGACGCCCATCACCACGTTGAGCACCTCGGGGTCCTTGACCGGCGCGGAGACCACGACGCGCGGCACGCCTTGATCGAGGTAGGGCTGCAGCTTGGCGGCCTTGGTCATGGCGCCCGAGGCTTCGATCACCACGTCGCATCGGGACCAGTCGCTGTCGGCGAGATCGCGATGGGTACTGAAGATGATCGAGGTGTCGTCAATGACGAGCGAATCCGCCTCGGCGCGAATGCCCGTGCCGGGGGACCAGTGGCCGTGTACCGAATCGAATTCCAGCAGATGGGCGAAGGTTGCCGCGTCGCCGCCGGGATCGTTGATGCGAACGATCTCCAGGGAGTGCGTCGCGCGCGACGCCCACAGGACGCGCAGGGCAAGACGGCCGATGCGCCCGAAGCCGTTGATGCCGATGCGTAATGTCATGCGATGTCTCCTGAGGTGGAGGAAAAGAGGGCCGGCCTGGGCTCGGCGCGGCATGCTGCCTGGCGTTGGCGGGTGGTGCCGGCATCGGCGAGTCGTCGGTGGGCCGCGACGAAGTCCGCTGGCGCGGCGTCGCGCGAGGCCTCGAGGATGATCGAGACCCATTCGGGCAGCGTCGGCTCGAGGCGATAGAAGATCCAGGCACCGCGGCGGCGACCGCGTAGCAGGCCGGCACGACGCAGGTAGGCCAGATGGCGCGATATCCTGGGCTGCGGGGCCGCCAGGGCCTCGGTCATTTCGCAGACGCACAGCTCGGGTTCGGTGCAGAGCAGCAGCGTCAGCGTCAAGCGCGTCTCGTCGGCGAGACAGCGGTGCAAGGCCGCCGGGGTCAGCACTGCCGTGGTCACTGGCTCAGGCCTCCCGGGACTGAACGCTCAACCATAGCCGCAGACGGCCACGAATCTCTTCGAGGGTCTGGGTATAGGCGCCGTCACGCGGATTGAGGCGCGGATCCAGGATATCCCAGAACAGCAGCTCGTCGGTGTTGCCTGCCCAGTCCCGGCAGCGCTGCTGGGCTTTTTCGCAGAGGATGATCACACTGTCGAAATGCTCGCCGGCATAGGCCTCCAGCGATTTGCTGGCCAGCCCCGTGGTATCGATGCCCAACTCTGTGAGTGCCTGCAGTGCCGCCTGCTGCGGCTCATCGGGTTCGACGCCGGCGCTGTAGGCCTCGAAGCGCTGTCCGGCCAGGTGACGCAACAGGGCTTCGGCCATCAACGAGCGGGCCGAGTTGGCATTGCAGAGAAAGAGAACGCGTTTTTTGCTCATGGGTCAGCCTCGTGGGATATATGGCTAGACGAATATGCCCGAGATCCATGTCATTTCGATGAACGTGCCGGGCTCTACATGCCACGTTGATTGACGCGCCGAGATACCTCTTCGGCACTCTCTTTGCGTTCGGAGTAGCGGTCGGTGAGCAGATCGCTGCGGTCGCGCGTCAGCAAGGTGAATTTCATCAACTCTTCCATCACGTCGACGATACGGTCATAGAGCGGCGAGGGCATCATGTGGTTGTCGTCGCCGAACTCCAGGAACGCCTTGGGCACCGATGACTGGTTGGGGATGGTCAGCATGCGCATCCAGCGACCGAGAATGCGTAGCTGATTGACCGTATTGAAGGACTGCGAGCCGCCGCAGACCTGCATGACCGCCAGGGTCTTGCCCTGGGTCGGGCGGACGCCGCCCAGCGCCAGCGGAATCCAGTCGATCTGCGCCTTCATGATGCCGGTCATCGCGCCGTGACGCTCCGGGGAGCACCACACCATGCCTTCCGCCCACTGCGCCAGATCGCGGAGCTCTTGGACCTTGGGGTGCGAGGCGTCCTCGCTGTCCGGCAAGGGCAGGCCACGCGGATCGAAGCATCGTGTCTCGGCACCCATGGCAGCGAGCAAACGCGCGGCTTCCTCGCTGACCAGACGACTGAACGAGCGTTCACGCAGCGAGCCATGCAGCAGCAGGATGCGCGGCGGATGCGTGCTGAGTCGGGGCGCCATCAGCGTATCGCCATCGGGAACGGCGAAAGATGTGGTGTCGAGATTGGGAAGGTCGTGCATGAACGACTCCTGTGTGGGATAGTCGGGTCAACGTAACTTCTATCGTTGTGCAAATATGGAAACGAATGACGCTCTCAAGGCCTTGTCGGCGCTGGCGCAGCGCACGCGACTGGCGATCTTTCGGCACCTGGTGGGGGTCGGTCCCGACGGCGCCTTCGCCGGCGATATCGCCGAGGCCCTCGGGGTCTCGCCCTCGACGCTCTCCTTCCATCTCAAGGAGCTCGCGCACGCCGGTCTGGTGTATGGCGAGGCACATGGCCGGCACGTGCATTACCGCGCCGATTTCTCCCGGATGCGCGGCCTGGTGGATTACCTGACCGCGCATTGTTGTGATGACCAACCCGAGCTTTGCCGTCTGCCGGACGATGCGGGGCGATGCTGACCTTGGGCTTGCCGCCTCAGGACGCGAGCAACTGTAGCCAGGCGGCCAGTGCCAGCAAGGTGAGCGTCAGCACGGGGACGGTGAGCACGATGCCCACGCGGAAATAGTAGCCCCAACTGATGGTCATGCCCTTGCGTGCCAGGACGTGCAGCCACAGCAAGGTGGCGAGGCTGCCGATGGGCGTGATCTTGGGTCCCAGGTCGCTGCCGATGACGTTGGCGTAGACCATCGCCTGCTGGGTCAGGTCGGTGACGTCACTGGCGTCGATCGACAAGGCGACCACCAGCACGGTTGGCATGTTGTTCATCACCGAGGAAAGCCCGGCGGCGATGAAGCCGGTGCCCAGTGTGGCGATCCACGGGCCATGCCCACCCAGCCATTCCAGGCCGCCGGCGATCATGTCGGTGAGTCCGGCGTTGCGCAGGCCATACACCACCAGATACATGCCCAGTGAAAACACCACAATGTTCCAAGGGGCGTCGCGGAGCACCTTGCGGGTGTGGATGTGATGACCGCGCTGGGCGATCACGAACAGGATCAGCGTGCCGAGAGCGGCGATCACGCAGACCGGTACGCCCAGCGGTTCGGCCACGAAAAATCCCACCAGCAAGAGCCCCAGTACCCACCAGCCGGCCTTGAAGACCGCCGGATCGCGGATCGCCTCACGTGGCTTACGCAGGTCGCCGAGGGCATAGGTCGAGGGCACCGCGCGTCGAAAGAAAAGGTACAGCATGCCGAGCGATGCGAGCACCGAGACGATATCTACGAGCACCATGACGCCCGCATACTCGCCGAAGGCGATATCGAAATAGTCCGCCGAGACGATGTTGACCAGGTTGGAAATCACCAGCGGCAGGCTGGCGGTATCGGCGATGAAGCCGGCGGCCATCGCGAACGCCAGTGTCGCACCGGCGCTGAAGCCCAGGGCGATGAGCATCTCGAAGACGATCGGGGTGAGGATCAAGGCCGCGCCATCGTTGGCAAACAGCGCCGCGACCACGGCTCCGAGCAGTACCACCAGGACGAACAGACGACGCCCCCGGCCGTTGCCCCAGCGGCCGATATGCAAGGCCGCCCATTCGAAGAAGCCGGCCTCGTCGAGCAGCAGGCTGGTGATGATGATGGCAATGAAGGTGAAGGTGGCGTTCCAGACGATCGACCACACGGCGGGAATGTCCGCGGGGTGGATGACGCCGGTGAGCAGCGCGACCAAGGCGCCGGCGCTTGCGCTCCAGCCGATCCCCAGGCCACGTGGCTGCCAGATGACGAGAATGAGCGTGGCGATGAAGATGGGCAGGGCAAGTAGCATGCTATGTCCGAAGCGGATGAGTGGCTTACGATGGTTCTATATTTAAATAATTATCGAAATGTATCAAGCCTTCAAGCTGGAGGCCTCAGTCACCCCATCAGCCGATCTGAATATGGCCCTCGGCATAGCGCATGCCGCCAGTGCGCCGTGTGGCGAGGAAGTAGCCCAACGACAGCGGTCCGACACGACCCAGTAGCATGGTCAGGATCAGCATCCATTGTCCGGGGCTTGAGAGCTCCTCGGTGATGCCACGTGACAGTCCTACGGTGCCGAATGCCGAGACGCTCTCGAAGGCCAGATCGAGAAACGTCTGGCGGCTATCGGTGATAGTGAGCACCAGCAGCGTCACGAACACCAGCGCGACCCCGGAGAGTGCCACGGCGATGGCCTTCATCACGGTCTGCTGAGAAATGGAGCGTCCGAAGGCTGCGGGTTGCGTGCCGCGCAGGAAGGCTCGGGCCACCAGGATGAGGACGATGAAGGTGGTGAGCTTGATGCCGCTGGCGGTAGAGCTCGCGCCGCCGCCGATGAACATCAATAGCATGGTGAGCAGCGACGAGGCATCGGTCATGGCGGCGGTGTCTACGCTGTTGAAGCCTGCCGTGCGCGGCGTCACGGCCTGGAACCAGGCGGCCTGAAGTTTGTCGCCGAGACTTTCCAATCCGCCAAGTGTGGCGGGGTTGTGCCACTCAAGGCATCCCAGCGCCAACATGGCGACGAGGTTGACGGCCAGCGTGGCGCAAAGCACCACCTTGGTCTGCATCGAAAACCGGCCCCATCGACGCTTCTCACGCACATCGCTGATGACCACGAACCCCAGCCCGCCGACGATGAACAACCCGCTGACGACAAGCGTCACCAGCGGGTTACCGGCGTCACGCGTCAAGCTATCGGGCCACAGCGAGAAGCCGGCGTTGTTGAACGCGGACACGGCATGAAACAGGCTCGCCCAAAGCCCTCGTGACCAGCCAAGCTCCGGTACCCAATGCAGCGCCAGCAATACGGTGCCCAGCGCCTCGACCACCAGGGCAAAAGTGACCACCATGCGTACCAGTTGCGAGAGCGCACCGAACGAGGTTTCGCCGAGTGCCTCGCGCACCAGCGTTTGTTGCTGCAAGGGAAGGCGCGCGCCCAGCAAGAGCAGCGTCAAGGCGCCGAAAGTCATGAAACCGAGCCCACCGATTTGGATCAGCACCAGTAGGATGACCTGACCCAAGGTCGTAAAACTGCTGGTGTCCATGACGGCCAAGCCGGTGACGGTGATCGCCGAGGTCGCCGTGAACAGCGCCTGATGCCAGGCAAGCGGTTGCGTCGCGGCCCCGGGTAGCATCAATAAACCGCTTCCCAGCAGACACAATAGGGTAAAGCCTAGCAGCAAGGATTCCGGCGGGGAGAGTCGTAGGACACGCCCGTGCGGCGCATGCCGGAACGGACGCGTCAGACGCTTCCAGAGATGCATGCTCAGCGTTCTCCTCGGTTGCCGAACGCCCAGGCACGCTGTGACGGTACGCCCATCATAATTTGTTGCCGAGCTCGCGCAGGGCGGCGAGATCGCCCATCAACACGAGGTGGTCGCCGCAGACGAGGGCGGTGTCGTGCCCCGGTGCACGGATCACCTCGTCGCCTCGCTTGATGGCCACTAGCTGGAGCGCGCGTTCATCGATCCCCAGATTGGCGACAGTCTCGCACTGCTCGGTGAGGCGCTCGGTGGTTTCGATTTCGACGATGAATTCGCGTTCGCCGAGACGAATGAAATCGACCATGGCATGATAATTGAGGCTTTCGGCGACGCGGATGCCGCTATCGTATTCGGGGTAGACGATATGGTCTGCGCCGAGGCGGTCGAGTAGTTTGTGATGAGCGTCGGAATGCGCCTTGGCCCAGATTTCGCGTGCTCCGAGTTCCTTGGCGTGCACCGTGCAGATCACGCTGGCCTCGAGATTGCCGTCGACGTCGATGATCACGGCGTCGTAATTCTCGAGGGAAAGCTCGGCGAGGGATTTCTCGTCGGTGACATCGGCAATGACGGCATGATCAAGGCACTCGGCCAGCGCATCGACACGTGACTCATCGCGGTCGACCCCGAGTACCTGATTGTCATGGCGCTTGAGTTCGCGCGCGACCGTGCTGCCGAAATAGCCGAGCCCGAGAATGGCGAATTGGCGTGACATGCGGCCTCCTTGGCTGTCGCCCCATTGCCGCCACACGCAGGCGGCGCTTCGTGGGCAGCTTCGCATATGCCGAGGCTCGGCTCCAGCGCACGACGATGGTATGGCACGCGGTTCGCGAAATGCCAGTGGAAAACGGTAGAATCACGCAGTGGCAAGTGCTCGCGCCGCGCTGCATGAACCACAACAATAACCCTTCAGGTGAACCATGACGGCAAGACAGCAACCGAAAAATCTTTGGATCGGCCGCTGGGGCTTCGTGCTGGCGGCGACGGGCTCGGCAGTGGGCCTTGGCAATATCTGGAAGTTTCCCTACATGACCGGCGAGTACGGCGGCGGCGCTTTCGTGCTCGTCTATCTGGCCTGCATTCTGTGCATCGGGATCCCCGCGATGATGACCGAGATCGCATTCGGGCGGCGCGGTCGCGGGAGTCCCATCGATGCCGTCAAGCGCGTGGCGCAGGAGTCCGGACGCGGCAAGATCTGGTCCGGCTTCGGCTGGATGTCGATGCTCGCCGGCTTCATGATCCTGTCCTTCTACGTGGTCGTCGCCGGCTGGTCGCTTGCCTACCTGTGGAAGGCGATCAGTGGTGGCTTGCAAGGCGGTAGTGTCGACGACATGGCGGCCATCTTCGGCGCCAATAACGCCAACCCGCTGACGCTGGGGGCGTGGAGCACGCTAGTGACGGTGGTGACCATGTTCATCGTCGGCAAGGGGGTGCAGGAAGGCATCGAGCGCAACATGCGCTGGATGATGCCTGGCATGGTGCTGTTGCTGTTGGTGATGATCGTCTATGCCATGTTCTCTGGCGGCTTCGGCGAGGCGGTGACGTTCCTGTTTTCCTTCGAGGTCGGCAAGCTGTCGAGTGAGGGCCTGCTGGCGGCGATGGGGCATGCCTTCTTCACGCTGTCGCTGTCGGCGGGGGCGATCATGGCCTATGGCGCCTACCTGCCTGATAACAAATCCATCGCGCGTACCACTTTCACCGTGGCGATCTGCGACACGTTGATCGCGTTGATGGCGGGGCTAGCGATCTTTCCGGCGATTTTCGCCAACGGTATGGATCCGGCTAGCGGTCCGGGGCTGATCTTCATGAGCCTGCCGCTGGCCTTCCAGCAGATGCCGCTGGGTAGCGTGCTGCAGGTGATCTTCTTCGTGATGCTCAGCGTGGCGGCACTGACCTCGGCAGTGTCGATGATCGAGGCCACCGTGGCCTGGCTGACCGAGCGCAAGGGCATGAGTCGCAAGGCGGCGGCCTGGAGTAGTGGCATCGTGCTCTGGTTGCTGAGCACCTTGGCCATGCTGTCGTTCAATCTGGGTGCCGATTGGACCTTCGCCGGCAAGAATTTCTTCGATTGGCTCGATTATCTGACCTCGCGCTGGATGATGCCGCTAGGCGGTCTAGGGCTCTGCCTGATGGCGGGCTTCCTGCTCCGCGATGAGATCTTCCGCGACGAGCTGCGTCTTTCCAAACGTCAGCATGCCTTGTGGCTGTTGATGGTGCGTTATGTCAGTCCGCTGGGGATCGTGCTGATCTTCATCGACGCCCTGGGCGTGATGAGCATCGACATAGGCAGCCAGTGGCCGTGGTTCCTCGCGGTGCTGGTGGTGATTGCCGTGCTCGGCGAAATGCTGAGCCCGCGCGTGAGACGCCAGTTTACCGGCTGATCGCCGTTCGAACGTCATATCGTTGGCGCATGATGACAATGCCCGGCCTTGTTGGCCGGGTATTGTCGTTGTGAGCACCGTCGTTGTGGGAAGCGCTTGGATTACAAGCGTGAAGCGTCAGTCAACGATTTCCCAGGTGACGTTGACACCGGCGTCGATGGCGATTTCCCCGGCGCGGTATTCCGGCGCTGATTTAGCGTCAGCGGACTCAGCGCGCATCATCATGGTACGCGGTGTGTAGGTGGGGGGCTGCGTTTCCTCGACATTGGTCACATCGCCGAGCTTGACCTCGAGGGTGTCGGCCATCAGTTCTGCCTTGTGTCTGGCGCGCTCGAGGGCTTTTGACAGCGCCTTGTCGGTAGCCGCGTCGCGGTCCTTCAGGTCGTATTCGACGCCATCCAGTGCATCCACGCCAGCGGCGGTCAGCGCATCGAGAATGCGCGGCAAACGTTCGAGATCGCGGATCGTCACGCTGACGGGACGTTCGACCTGGGTCCGCACCTGATCTTCCGCATCGTCGCTCTGTTGTGAGCGCGAGATGATCTCGGGACGGACATTGAGTGAGCCGGCTTGAATGTCGCGGCTCTCCACGCCGGCGTCTTCCAGGGCGCGAATCAAATCGCCAGTACGTGATTCCAGTTGGTCGCGTGCGTCGCCGAGGGCCTGAGTGTCATTGTCCGCCTCGCTTCGGGCTACGGCGGGGGTGCGCTCCCACAAGCGAGCGTTGAGTCGCGCCATGTCAGGCGCCACGTCGAGACTCGATTGTGCCTGTACGTGAAGCTCATGCGAGGTCTTGGGCCCGGGCTTGGCCTGTGCCTGGGGCACGGCGATCAGCAAGGCGCCGAACAGCGCCGTCGCCATGAAAGGAAGACGAATATCCTTGCGCAACATGTAAACCTCCTGTCGACATTGAAAAGCTGAGCCGCCGCCTAAGCCAACGGCTCATGCGAGCATGCTATCCTGCATGCCCGAAAGTGGCTATGGGAGTCGTGAGGTTGCGCCGTATTTGCTCGTTTCTTGCATATCTGCTGACGATGGTCGCGCTGTTATCGCCAGGCACGGCACTGGCGGCGCTCGAGGTGACCGATGATGCCGGCAACACGGTCACGCTCGAGGCCCCCGCTGAGCGCATCGTGGCGCTGGCGCCGCATATCGTGGAAATGCTCTATGCGGTAGAGGCCGGCGAACGGCTGGTGGGAGTGCTGCAGGGCAGCGATTATCCCGAGGCGGCCAAGCAGGTATCTCGTGTGGGCAGTTATCGCGGCATCGCGCTGGAGGCCATCATGGCCCGTGAGCCAGATCTCGTGGTGACCTGGCGCAGCGGCACGCCACGCAGCGTAGTCGAGCGTCTCAACGCTCTCGGTGTGCCGGTCTATGAGAGCGAGCCACGTCATCTCGACGATGTGGCGGAGGACCTGCGTGACCTGGGGCGCCTAACCGGCCACTCGAAGGCGTCAGCGCAAGCGGCCGAGGCGTTCGAATCGCGCCTCGCTGCCTCGCGGCAAACGCTCAAAGAGACGCCGCGCGTGTTCTATCAATTGGGGCACAACCCGCTGACCACGCTGGGCGATGAGCATATCATCACCCAGGCGATCCGCCATTGCGGGGGGAAACCACTGTTCGCCAATCGCTCGGTGCTGGTGCCCGAGATCGGGCGCGAAGCGTTGATCGAGGCACGTCCCGAGGTGATCCTGTCGGCCGCGCGTAGCGATGATTGGCAGCGCGCTTGGCAAGGCCAAGACTGGTTGCCGGCGGTGCGCGAAGGCCACCTTTACACCCTCGACCCCGATCCCATCAGCCGTCCTGGTCCACGCCTCGTCGAGGGCATCGAACAGGTCTGCCAGGCCCTCGAGCGGGCGTCACAATCGCCTTGAGCAAGACACTCAATAGTCAATGCCGCGGCGCGCTTGGACGCCGGCGTTGAAGGCGTGTCGTACCTCCTGCATCTCGGTGACGGTATCGGCCATGTCGAGCAGTTCACGATGGGCATTGCGCCCGGTGACGATCACGGTCTGCTCGGCGGGTCGGTTGGCGAGCGCTTCGCGGACCGTGGCGATGTCGAGATAGCCGAACTTGAGCATATAGGTGATTTCGTCGAGCACCACGAGATAGACCTCGGGGTCGCTCAGCAGGCGTGCAGCATCCGCCCATACGGCTTGGCAGGCCTGGGTGTCCGACTCACGATTCTGCGTCTCCCAGGTGAAACCGGTGGCCATGATATGCACGCTCAAGTTGGCGTCGTCTGCGAGGCGTTCGCGCTCGCCGCATTCCCACATGCCCTTGATGAACTGCACCACGCCGGCTCGGTAGCCATAGCCGAGGGCGCGGGTAACGGTGCCCCAGGCGGCGGTGGTCTTGCCTTTACCGTTGCCGGTGAAGACGAGCAGCAAGCCGCGTTGCTCGGTGGCGGCGGCGACTTTCTCGTCGACATGCGACTTGAGGTTGCGCATGGCGTTGCGATGGCGGGACTGACGGTCGGTCATGACGTATTCTCGGGTAAAAGAAGCAACGTAACGCGACGCGGACCTGCACCACAACGTTGTAGACATGCATGATTTACAGACGCTGTTCGAGTTCTCGCCACAGGCTACGATAGGCACGCGCCGCAGGGGATGAGCGCGCGAACTGCGTGACCGGCGCGCGCTCAAGTCCCATACGTTCGACCGCACTGGCGTTGGGAATGGTCGTGGTCAGCATCAGTGGCCAATCCTGTTTGAGGGTAGCCATGACCTCGAGATGGAGTTTCTTGCGGCGATCGGCGAGCGTAAAGAAAGGCCACACCGGGCAGGCATGATCGGCCTCGTCGAGATGCTCGCGTAGTTGCTCCAGGGTGCGCAGCGAGAGCGTCGTCGGCACGGTGGGTACCAACAGGGCATCGACGCTCGAGAAAACATGCTCGGAGAGCGTGGAAATGCTCGGTGGGCAGTCGAGTATCACCAGGTCGTAATCGTCGTGTACCGGTTTGAGTATCTTGCGCAGCCGGCTGAGCTTGCGGCCTTCGAGCAGGTGGTCCATCTCCCGCGAGCCGAAAGACGCCGGCAGCAGGTCGAGATCGGGGATTTCGCTGGTACGAATGACCTTGTCGAACGAGGCCTTGCCCTTGACGAGCTTGTCCACGCCGCCGCGCACCTTGGGCTTGACGCGTAGATAGAAGGTGGTAGCCGCTTGTGGATCGAGATCCCAGAGCAGTACGCGATAGCCGGCCTCGCTCGCCAGCATGGCCAGGTTGACGGCGGAGGCGGTTTTGCCCACGCCGCCTTTAATACTGTAGAGGGCTAGCATTTTCATCACGATTTCTCCCGGGCAATGGCGCGTGGGCACGGTGACAGCCAGTTGTGACATTCATGTGTCAGCCAAACGCTTCAGTGAAGATTGTGCCAGCGATTCGTCAGGACATAACGCGGTATCATGGATAGCCCTTCATTATGTGATGATCGTCAGGCATCAAGGGGAGGATAGTCGTGGCGCTTGGGAGGCGACGGTGGAAATACTGAGACGGCGTATCGAAAACCAGATCATGGGCGTGACCGGCATGGCGCTGGGCAATATCGACTATGAACACCCGTCGGGCGACCCCGGCCTGTTTGGGCCTCAGAGCGTATGCTGGCGCGTACATAGCGATTTCACCTCGATGCTTTGCGGCGGCATCAGCTCGTTGATGTTGCAGATGCTGCATCCGCTGGCGCTGGCCGGGGTATGGGATCACTCCAACTTTCGCGACGACATGCTCGGTCGGCTACGGCGCACCAGCCAGTTCATCGCCGCGACCACGTTCGCCTCCACGGCGGATGCCGAGCGTCTCATCGACCGGGTACGGCGCATCCACGACGATGTCATCGGGGTCGCCCCCGACGGTCGGCCCTATGCTGCCAACGATCCGGATTTGCTGACCTGGGTGCATGTGGCCGAGGTCAGTCGCTTTCTCGCCGCGCATCTGCGTTATCGCAACCCTGACTTGAGTGCGGCCGATCAGGACCGTTACTACGCTGAAGTGGCACGTATCGCCGAGGCGTTGGGCGCGCGTGATGTGCCGCGCACACGCGGTGAGACCGATGCCTATCTCGAGGCGATGCGTCCGCAGCTTCGTTTCGATGACCGTACTGAAGAGGTGTTTCGGCTGCTGATCGGGGCGCCGGCCCCCCACCCGTTGGCGCGCCCACTAGTGGCGTTGACGATGCGGGCTGGGGTCGACTTGCTACCTACCTGGGCAGCCGAGATGGCTCACCGCGGCATGCCGCGCTGGCAGCGCCATACCGTGCGGGCGGGTGTACATCGGCTGGTACCGATCATGCGTTGGTCGGTGCGTAATGGCGCCTCGAGCCGTGCACGGCGACGCGTCGCTGGGGCTACGACGATGGCGGCTGAGTCACCGACGGAGCATGACCGTACTTGAGCTCGAACTGCTCGGTCATTTCCTGACAGCGTTCCTCGGTGGTGTGCCGTTGGCGATCGGTCATCTCCGGCGCTGCCATCGACTGCCAGCATTGCGCGATGCCGCGGTCCTCGCCGGCTTCATCTTCCGGGGTCGCGCCCTGGCTGATGAAATAGATGATGATGGCGTACACCGCCACGATGAAGGCGATAGCGCCGACGATCAGGCCCAGGCAGCCCAGCTTGTTGGCACGTCGCGGCGTCGTGTCGCGCGAGGATGAGGCGTCTTTCACGGCGGGCTCTTTCTTCGTCGATTGAATGCGTTCCGAGATTATAACAAAGCAGGGCTCGGATACGGGGCGGCGCAATGTCGCGTTCTAACATATCGCCAGACTAGGTGCGCTCTGCTTGGGTCGCCAAGACGCGGTTGCTATCATGCGTTCATGAACGCTACACCGCTCCCGCCGCGCCCCGCATCCCTCGACGATCCGCTTTATTATCTGCATAACTTCCGCAGTGCCTTGCGCTGGATCGAAGCGTGCTACGTGGATCTGTTCGATGACGAAGAGCGCGACTTTCTCACTCGTTTTGAAACCTTGCCCGAGCCCGCGCAGGCGCTGTGGGTGCGTATGGTCATGCGCAAAGGCGATACTTTTCGTGACGACCGGCTCGACTATGCGGAAATCGGAACGTCGTCTTCGGCGATGGTGGCGTTGATCGAATGCGAATGGGTGGAGGACGATCCGCCTCTATCGCTGGCGGCGCTGTGGTCCTTGCTGACCAAAGCCGAGATCGGCCGCCATCTGCACGGGCTGTTGCGGGATCACGGCCTCACGCGTGGCGCGCGCAAGGCGGACATGCTCGAGGTGCTCGCCGAGGCCGACCTTGGCGAGCATTCGCTGACCGCATGGTGCCCCGAGATTCCCTTCAAGGTGGTGCGCATGACGCGCATGGCGCTGTGTGAGCGGCTGCGCTTGATGTTCTTCGGCAACCTGCATCAGGACTGGAGCGAGTTCGTGCTTGCCGATCTTGGCGTGCGCCGCTTCGAGCGGGTACCGCTGAGTCCTGCCTCGCGGGCCTTTCAGCGCCGCGAAGACATTCACACCTACGTACATCTGCATGCCTGTCGCGAGCGCCTGGAGGCTGGCGAGCCGATTGCCGACATACTTCATGACGTGCCGGCGGCGAATGACAATCCATGGCTGGAAAACCGGCGTGGCAAGCTGTTGTTTCTGCTGGCTCGGGCGCGTGAGCGCGAAGGTGCGCTGGAGGCAGCGGCAGGCCTTTACGCGCAGAGCGTTCATCCCGGTGCCCGTGGGCGCCGCCTGCGCATGCTGGAGCGCCAAACCTGCCATGCCGAGGCTTTGGCGCTGGCCAACGACGCCGCAGCGGCGCCGGAAAGCGAGGCCGAACGTCAGCAGTTGGACCGCCTGTTGCCGCGTCTGCATCGCCGTCTTGCACTCGCGCCGCCGTCCGTGACCGAGGAACCGGTACCGCCGCGCCTGGAGATGACGCTACCCCGTACGGCGTCGGTGGAACGCGCCGTGGCGGCGCATCTGTCGTGCGAGTCGATGCCGGTCTACTACGTCGAGAACGCACTGATCAATGCACTGTTCGGTTTGCTGTGTTGGGAGGCGGTGTTCGCGCCACTTGCTGGGGCCTTCTTTCATCCGTTCCAGCGTGCTCCCGCGGATCTGCTGCGCCCCGAGTTCGCGTCGCGTCGCGAGACGCTATTCGCACAGTGCTTGGCACGTCTCGAGGTGCCCGAGGGCGAGCATGGCTATCGCGCCGTGATTCGCCGTACCTATCATGACAAGCACGGGCTCGAATCCGCTTTCGTGCAGTGGGAGGCGCTCGATGAAGCGCTGCTGGAAATGGCGCTGGCGTGTCTGCCGGCGGCGCATCTGCGGCTGTGGTTCGAGCGTCTGCTGCGCGATGTACGTGCCAATCGAGCAGGCATGCCGGACCTGATCCAATTTCGCCCCGAGCAGGGCGACTACCGGATGATCGAGGTCAAGGGACCGGGCGATCGTCTGCAGGACAATCAACGCCGGTGGCTGGCGTTTTGCGCGCGTCACGCCATGCCTCTCGATGTCTGCCACGTGACGTGGGCGTCATGAGCGAGGCAGTGGATTATACGGTAGCGGTGCGCAGCCTGTGCGATTTCACCGCCAAGCGCGGCGATCTCGACTTGCGTTTCACGCCGTCGCCCAGCGCTGAAGAAGGCATCGAAGGGCATGCCCGAGTGGCCTCGCGTCGCGACGCCCATTATGAGCGCGAAGTCGCCTTGAGCGGCGTCTACTGGAGTGCTGCCGGGCAAGGCTTGCGCGTGCGTGGGCGTGCCGACGGTTTCGATCCGCAACGTGGACGCTTGGAAGAGATCAAGACCCATCGCGGTGACCTGACGCGTCAGCCGGAGAATCATCGTCATCTGCATTGGGCCCAGCTGCGCCTTTACGGCTGGTTGCTGTGCGAGGCGCGAGGCCTCGACGAACTCGAGCTGGCGCTGGTGTATTTCGATATCGCCCGCCAGGTCGAGACGCCGCTCGTCGAGCGTGTGGACCGTGAAACCTTGCGTCATTTCTTCGAAGCGCAATGCGCGGCGTTCCTCGATTGGGCATTGCAGGAAACCGCGCACCGTACGGCACGCGATGAGGCGCTTGCCGCGATGCGTTTTCCGCATGCGAGCTGGCAGGGTGAGCAGCGCACGCTGGCGGAAAACGTCTACAAGGCGGCCAGTACCGGGCGCGCGTTGCTGGCCCAAGCGCCGACGGGCACCGGCAAGACGCTGGGCACACTCTTTCCTATGCTCAAGGCGATGCCCATGCAACGCCTCGATGGCCTGTGCTATCTCGCCGCCAAAACCCCCGGGCGACAGCTGGCGCTGGATGCGCTGAGCCCCGTGGTGGAAACGACGCCGCTGCGCGTGCTGGAGCTGACCGCGCGCGACAAGGCCTGCGAGCATCCCGATCTTGCCTGCCACGGCGAGTCCTGCCCGTTGGCGGCGGGCTTTTTCGATAAGCTGCCTGACGCACGGCGTGCATTGATCGCCGGAGGCGACTGGGATCGCACGCACGTGCGCGATGCCGCCTTGGCGCATGGCGTCTGCCCGTATTACCTGGGGCAGGAAATGGCGCGCTGGAGCGATGTGACGGTGGGCGATTATCACTATTACTTCGCCAGCGGCGGCTTGCTGCATTTATTGACTCAGGCCAACGACTGGCGCCTGGGCGTGCTGGTCGATGAGGCGCACAACCTGGTCGAACGCGCGCGTGACATGTACAGCGCGAGCCTCGATCAAGGCGATTTACGCGCCCTGATACGCGAGAAACCTGCCGGCGTTAGCGCCGCGCTCAAGCAGCTCAATCGCGAATGGAACGTGCTGGGCCGCGAGTGCGTCAACGAGCATACCGCACTCGAAAATGTGCCCGAGGCGTGGCTCGCGGCGTTGCAGCGCCTGGTAGGAACGATCGGGCAAGTGGCGGCCGAGCCGCCTTATACCTTGTCACCGGCCTTGCAGCGTTTCTATTTCGATGCCTTGAAGATGGTACGCGTCGCCGAACTCTTCGATCGTCACTTCGTGTGCGACATCGCCATGCGCCCGGGCCACCGCGGCACGCGCCATGCGCGCCTGAGTCTACGCAACATCGTACCGGCGCCATTGCTGACCCCGCGTTTCAAGGCGGCGCATGCCAGCGTGCTGTTTTCGGCGACCCTGACGCCCGAGCGTTATCAGCGCGATCTGCTGGGGCTGCCCGAGGACAGTGTGTGGCTGGACGTGGCATCGCCCTTCGCCAAGGAACAGCTCAGCGTGCATATCGCCCGGCACATATCCACGCGCTTTCGCGACCGCCAGGCATCGCTGGCACCTATCGCCGACTTGATCGCCGCCACTTATGCGCGTAGGCCGGGTAATTATCTGGCCTTCTTCAGCAGCTTCGCTTATCTGGAGGATGTCGCCACGCGTTTGCGCGAGGCGCACCCCGAGGTGCCGCAATGGCAGCAGGGGCGGGGCATGGACGAAAAGGCACGGACGGATTTCCTGGCGCGTTTCACGTCGGACGGGTGCGGAGTCGGGTTCGCGGTACTCGGTGGGGCCTTCGGCGAGGGCATCGATCTTCCAGGGGAGCGACTGATCGGCGCCTTCATCGCCACCCTGGGGCTGCCGCAGGTCAATCCGGTCAACGAGCAGCGTCGACGCTATCTACAGGCGATGTTCGGCGCTGGCTACGACTATGCTTACGTTTATCCTGGCGTGCAGAAGGTGATTCAGGCGGCCGGGCGTGTGATTCGTGGACACGAGGACCGAGGCACGATTCATCTGATCGATGACCGCTTCGCCGAGCCCCGCATTCAGGCGTTATTGCCGTCGTGGTGGCACGTCACCCAAAACGTTGACAACCAGGCTCGCAACCCGGGCGGTGCTTCTCTAGGGTAGGGCGCACATGTCGCAGAGAGTGTTTACAAAAGGACTGCGCTCGACAATTCGGCGTTAATATCGGCCTTAAAATACTCATTTACCCCACGTAAACTCCGTGTTTTCGTCCGATTTTGCCTTGTCTTGACGTCGCTCGCCTATTTTGTAAACCCCCTCTCAAGGACGAGTAATATGAGTTTGATGCTGAGCGTGGCGCTATTCGCCGGATGCGCACTGGTCATTGGCGTGGTCGGGACGCGCCTGACCGGCGTGGTGGACACGCTGGCCGATCGTACTGGTATCGGGGAGGCCATTGCCGGGGCGGTGCTGATGGGTATGGCGACCTCGTTATCCGGCATCGTGCTGTCGGTGACGGCGGCCTGGAAGGGTCAGCCCGAACTGGCGATGAGCAACGCCGTGGGCGGTATCGCTGCACAGACGCTGTTTCTCACCTTCGCCGATGCGGCGCTACGACGTGTCAATCTTGAGCATGCGGCGGCTTCCATCGGCAATCTGGCGCAGGGCACGTTGTTGATGTGCCTGCTAGGCATGTTGCTGGTGGCGCGCTATTCGCCGGAATGGACGTTGTGGGGTATTCACCCGGTCACGCCGCTTCTGTTTCTGGGCTATGTGTATGGGCTGCGCATCATCGATGAAGTGCGTAGCCAGCCGATGTGGATGCCGCGACGTACGCGTGAGACCCGCGAGGATGCCCCGGATGACGAAGCCCAGCGCTATTCCTTGACCCGGCTGTGGGGCGCGTTCGCCGCTCTGGCCTTGTTGCTGGGCGTATCCGGCTGGGTGATGGAGAAAGCGGCGACGACGCTGGCGACGGAAACGGGCATGAGCCAGACCGCCGTAGGCATATTGTTGACCTCGGTAGCGACCTCTTTGCCCGAGCTGGTGACCGCCGTGGCGGCCGTACGTCGCGGGGCACTGACTCTGGCCGTAGGCGGGATCATCGGCGGTAACGCCTTCGACACGCTGTTCGCCGCCGCCTCGGATATCGCCTATCGCGACGGTTCGATCTATCACGCCGTTTCCGATCAGACATTACTGTGGATCGCGCTATCGGTTCTGATGACGGCAGTATTGCTGCTGGGGCTGGTGCGTCGCGAGAAACACGGCCCGGCACGCATCGGCTTCGAGAGCGTGGCGCTGGTGCTGTTGTACGGCGCCGGAGTGGCGATGGTCTTCCACGAGGCTTCCTGAATCGCGTGATGCGATGCAGGCGGCCACCTCAGTCGAATAGGTCGCCTTGGGCATGGGGCGCGCGAAATGCACTGGTGTCGAGTCCCATCTCGGTACGGTTACCGATGCCCAAACGCTGGCAGGTCGTGCGAAAGCGCTGTGCCAGCAGTTCCGCGAACACACCTTCGCCGCGCATGCGATGGCCGAAGCGGGCATCGTAGTCCTCGCCGCCACGGCACTGGCGGATCAGGCTCATGACCTTGTCGGCACGCAACGGGTAGTGCTCGTTTAGCCAGGTTTCGAAAAGTGGCGCGACCTCATGCGGCAGGCGCAGCAGCATCCAGGCGGCGGTGCGCGCGCCGGCGCCGTGTCCGGCCTCTAGTAAGGACTCGAGTTCGTGATCGGTCAGCCCCGGAATCACCGGCGAAATCAAGGTGCCCACGGGGATGCCGGCTTCGCTGAGTTCGCGGATGACCTTGAGGCGCGTGCGCGGTGCTGCCGTGCGTGGTTCCAGCGTCCGCTTGAGGTCATCATCGAGGCTGGTCAGGCTGACGAACACACGCACCAGCCGGTGCTCGGCCATCTCGGCGAGCAAGGCCTTGTCACGCAGGATCAAGGCGCTCTTGGTGACCAGCGTGACGGGATGGCGGGTATCCAGCAGCAATTCCAGCAGGGCTCGCGTCGTGCCGCGTTCCGCTTCCAACGGCTGATAGCAATCGGTGTTGCCCGACAGGTTGATCGGCCGACAGACATAGCCGGGTTTGTCGAGTTCATCGCGCAGTCGCTCGACCATGCCGGTGCGCGCGATCAGCTTGGTTTCGAAGTCGAGCCCCGGTGACATGTCCCAGTAGGCATGGCTGGGACGTGCGTAACAGTAGATGCAGCCGTGCTCGCAACCGCGATAGGGATTCAACGAGCGATCGAAGGACAAATCCGGCGAGTGGTTCCAGGACAGCGCACTCTTGGCGGGCTCGTCACGCACTTGCGTCGCCAACCGTGCGGGCGTTTCTTCCTGCCACCAGCCATCGTCGACGGCTTCACTGACCGTGGGTGAAAAACGATTGTGAGGGTCGAAGGTTGCGCCTCGGCCCTTGCGGGCGAGGGAGCGGTCTCTGGGCGTCGTCATCATGCAATGCCTTGACTGTATATATAAACAGTATAGGCGTCATTTAGGTGGGTTCAACCCGGCTGGCGAGGTGTCAGCCTGGCGGATAGCCCAGGGCATCGCGCAAGCGTTCGGCATGCGCGGCGACCCACGTCGGGTCGATGGGCCCCCAGTCGCGGATGACGTAACGCCCGATATGATGCCGGGCACCGGCCTGCTGTTCGAATTCGCAGTGAATATCCAACTCGATCAGCGCGTTGACGGTATCCTGGGCGGTTCGGCGTGGCATACCCGTGGCCTCGATCAGTGCCGGGATGCTGGCCGTGCCACCGGCGATCAGGTGTGCGACGTATAAGCGACGATAGAAGCTGCTTTGCGTCTTGCTGAGTGTCATGGGCGTTCTCCTGTAAAGGGTCATACAGCATAACGCCCCACCCCATAAAGGGGCAGGGCGCCATGCGGTGTGCAGCGTAGGAAAGACGAATCAGAAGCGCAGCGTCACACCGCCTTCCACGTAGCGATCCTGGGTGTTGTAGCCGTCGACCAATTGGTATTCCTTGTCGAAGGCGTTCTCGACCTTGGCTGACAGCTCGACCATCGACGTGACCTGCCAGGCGGTACGCAGATCGACGACGCCGTAGCCGCCTACTTCCTGACCACCATAAGAAGTTCGTTCGCTGAAGGCCCAAAGGGTGGAGCCAACACTCCATTCATTATTAATTTTGTAATCCGTGTCCAAACGCGCATAGTGCTCCGAACGATTCAGCAAGCGGTCCCCTACTGAAATGCCGGCATAATTATCCGACCAGCTCCGTACTTCGGGATCCTGAAACGTAATCGAAAGCTGTGTTACCAACCGCTCTCCATGCCAGCCGCCGCTGAGCTCAAGGCCACGAATTCTAGCCTCATCTATATTTCGATAAGTACCGTTAGGAGATGCTCCCGTATAAACGATCATATCCTCGATACGATTCTGAAAAGCCGTGACACGTGTCTTCCAGTCGCCTTGAGAAAAAGCCCAGAAAGCTTCTAAGCTCTTGGATTCTTCAGCGTCTAAGTCTGGATTGGGATTATAGGTGCCATACATATCGCTCAAGCTGGGAGCCTTGAAAGCTGTGCCATAACTAACACCCAAACGCTGATTTTGAGTTATCTGATAGGCATAGGCGGCGTTGCCTGTTGCTTTGTTACCGAACAGGGAGTCGTCGTCATAGCGCAAGGAACCGGAAAGCTCGTGGGCACCGTAGGTGCGCTGCATCATGCCATAGATGCCGTAATTTTCGCGGCTATCCTTTTGGTATGATTCTCCCGCCCGATTATTGAAATCAATATTGTCGTGACGATAGTCGACGCCCAGCACGTCAACGCCATTGTCACGGGTGAAACGGTGCTGTAGCCCGACCTCATCGCGGTGTGTTTCAGTCAGGCTCTGGCGTTCGCCCGAGTAGCGCTCTTCGCGTTGCTCGTCGAAATGACCGGCGGTGATCAGCATCTGCCAGTCCGGCTGGAGCTGGACATCGAGCTGGCCGCCGAAGGACTGCAGATAGCCTTTGGTAACACAGTCCTGAGAGGCGGGGAACGAGCAATTGTCGTATTCGTTCTCGAAGTTCTGCCGCAGGGCATTGACGCTCACCTCGACGTCGTCGTTGACGCGATGCGAAAGCCCCAGTTGCGCGCCTTCGCGCTCGAAGCCGTCGCGTTCGCCGCTGTCATCCGCCTGCTTGGCATTGAAACCGTCGCCGTCGCGGTGAAAGAGCGAGGCGTTCAAGCGGGTATCGTCGTCGCCGGTGGCGACCCAGGCGCTCTGGCGTTGGGTGCTGTCGCTGCCTGTGCTTGCCTTGAGTCCGCCTTGCGTGCCGGAGGCCGTGCCATGCCGGGTAAAAACCTGAATGACGCCGCCGATAGCGTCGGCGCCATAGGCAGCAGCCCGCGGCCCGCGGACGATTTCGACACGTTCGATGGCCTCGAGTGGCAGCATTTCCAGGCTGGCGCCACCACTGGTGGCTGAGTTGATGCGCACGCCGTCGACCAGCACCAGGCTGTGGTCGGATTGGGTGCCGCGCATGAACAGGCTGGAGAGCGTTCCCGGTGGTCCATTCTGGGCGATTTCGATGCCCGCACGGCCTTGCAGCAAGTCGATGATCGAACCAGCCTGACTGCGCTCTATGTCATCGCGGTCGATGACGGTGGTACTGGCCAGCACATCGCTTTGCGATTGAGGTAGCCGATTGGCGGTGACCTGAAGGTCGGATAGTCGTTGATCGCCCTGCGCCTGTGCACTGCCCGCCATCACGAGGGCCAGCCACAGCAGATTCTTTTTATGCAACATAGAAAAACGCCTCATCAGCGTAAGAAACGAGTTACGCGATAAGGAGGACAAGAGGTGACGCCGCCGCGTCGCCTGGACGGCGTGAATGCAACGGTCGCCACTGGCGAAGCCCTCCGCATCAGCCAGTGCTGAGAACCAGGCCGGTCTCCGGACTGACGCGCTGGCGGCGGAAAAGATCCGACACCGGGCGGAAACGCCTTCCCACTCGAACTGACGAAAGAGCAGTGGCGGTCGCGTGCGCGGCTGGCAGCGACGATTTCCGACGTGGCGCGATTACCGTTGCGGGGGCAGTACGGGACTTTCACCCGTTTCCCGAGCACCTGGGTCTCGACGGGCGGGGATTCTGCTTGGCGGTTCCGGGGAAGTCAAACGCCGGTCGCGGTGGGCGCGACCGGCATGCAAAGAGACGAAATCTCTCAAAGAGAGAGGAACACGCCGGCCAATGTCGCGCTCATCAGGTTGGAGAGCGTGCCGGCGGCCACAGCCTTGAGCCCCAGCCGAGCGATATCGCTGCGTCGACTGGGCGCCATCATGCCGAGACCGCCCATCAGGATGGCAATGGAGGCGAGATTGGCAAAACCGCACAGCGCAAAAGTGACGATGGCCCGAGCATGCGCGCTCAGTGCTTGCGGATCGGCGGCGAGGTTGGCGAAGGCGACGAATTCGTTGAGCACCAGTTTCTGGCCCAGGAAGCTGCCGGCATGGATCGCCTCTTCCCAGGGGACGCCGATCAAGAACGCCAAGGGCGCGAACAGATAACCGAGTAGCAGTTCCAGGGTCAGATCCGGGTAACCCAACCAGCCGCCGATGCCACCCAGAATCTGGTTGCCTAGCGCGATCAGGGCGATGAAGGCCAGCAGCATGCCGCCCACGTTGAGGGCTAGCTGGACACCGGAGGCGGCACCGTTGGCCGCCGCCTCGATGACGTTGGCGGGGGCCTCGTCGTCTTCGCCGTCGATGACGTCTTCCAACGGCTGAGACGGCGGCTCGGTTTCAGGCACGATGAGTTTGGCCATCAGCAGCCCGCCCGGTGCCGCCATGAACGAGGCGGCCAGCAGATATTCCAGGGAGATGCCCATCGCGGCGTAACCGCCGAGCACGCTTCCGGCCACCGAGGCCAGGCCACCGACCATCACCGCGAAGAGCTCGGAGCGCGTCATTCGCGACAAGAAGGGGCGCACGGCCATCGGCGCTTCGGTTTGCCCGACGAAGATATTGGCGGCGGCGGAAAGCGATTCGGTACGCGAGGTGCCCAGCAGCTTCTGCAGCGCGCCGCCCATCAGCTTGATCACCCAGCGCATGATGCCCAGGTAATAAAGCACGGCGACCAGTGAAGAAAAGAACACGATGATGGGCAATACGCGCAGGGCGAAGACGAAACCGCCGTCACCGAAGACGTCGAACATGGTGTCGCTGACCAGGCCGCCAAAGACGAAGTCCATACCCGCTTGGGCACTGTCGATGACCGACTGTACGGCGTTGGTGAGCCCCAGCAGGACGTCTTGGCCGAAAGGGATGGCGAGCACGAACAGGCCAAGACCGGCTTGGATGGCAAGCGCCCCGGCGACGGTGCGCAGACGAATGGCCCGACGGTTTTCGGACAAGGCGAGGGCGATCAGCAGGACGACCACCACGCCGACGAGCCCCATGAGGGTTTGCATCGAATACTCCTGAATTACATGCGGTCTGGGTTACGAGTAGTGCGGCCATGATGCCGATACGCCGCCTTCACGAGGGACGTCGAAGGCGCGCTGGGGTGGGGTGGCACGCGAGAGGCGACCGTCGGGTCGCCTCAAAGGGTGCGTACTTTATCAGGATCGCTGGCCGATGTGAGGGGCAATGTATGCCAGGGGCGGTCGCCTAGCCGATTATTGGCTTTCGGGTTCATGCAGAACCAGCTCGACACGACGATTCGCCGCACGCCCCTCGGGCGTGGCGTTGCTTTTCAGCGGGTGTGTGTCGGCATATCCCACCGCGCGTAGCTCATCGCTATCGAGCCCTTCCTCGACCAGGAACCGCAAGACGGCAGTGGCACGCGCCGTCGAGAGTTCCCAGTTGGAGGGGAAGCGGTCGGTGGCAATGGGCCGACTATCCGTATGGCCCTCGATGGTGATATCGCCCTCGTATTGTTGTAGCGAGTCCAGCAACTGGCGCAGTACCTCGCGTCCGTCGTCGGTGAGGCCAGCGCGGCTGCTGGAAAACAGCAAACGATTCTCGATTCGGAAGTTCAGCGTTTGGGCGCTTTGTGTCACTACCACACCATCGATCAAGGGCTTGAGCGTACTCGTCAGCTGGCGCACACGACGGGTATCGCGTGAAGCCTCGACACCGGTCATAACGGCCTTGGCGGGATCCGGGTTGACCATGATCACGCGTGGAGGCCGCGGCGCCATCGGTGGTGGCGTATAGAAAGCGGTGTCGCGCGGCGGAACGTAGCGTTTGCTCGAACGCGGTGGGGTGTAGAAATTCGGTGACCACGCGGGCGCTTGCAGCGTGGGTACGCCCAGAGCCGGAAAGGCGAGTGCCTTGTCGCTGGCGGTGCTGTCGTCGTTTCCGGTGAGTGCCAATAGCAGCACGAACAAGGTGATCAGCAGGGTGAGCATGTCGAGATAGCTCATCAGCCAGCCGCCGCCTTCATCGCCCGCGTGATTTACGGGGGCGATCAGTGTGTCGCCGGCATCGATGGCGTAGCGATGCGTCGCACGGCTCATGCCACCGTTTCCTCCTCACGTGACTGCTTGGACGTACGAGGTGTCGGTTCGCGGATCTCGTCCTGGTGCTCGGCCATGAAGGAATTCAGCGTGTCCTCGACGAACGACGGCAAGCGGCGCTTGGCAATCAGCATCACCCCTTCCATGACCATGTGCATTTCGATCAGACGTTCCTCGGTGCGACGTTCCAGTTTCACTGCAATCGGTTTGAAGAGCAGGTTGGCGAGCAGAATGCCGTAAAACGTCGACATCAGGGCGATAGCGAGACGCGGGCCGATGATCGTCAGGTCGCCGCCGTCGATCACTTCGAGCATGTTGATCAGGCCGATCAAGGTGCCCAGCATGCCGAACGCTGGGGCATAGGTCGCCATGGTGCGAAAGATCTGTGACTCGGCGTATTCACGCGCTCGCATGCGCGCGATGCGCCAACGCAGAACGTCGTGAATCTCGTCATCCTGGGTATTGGCGATAACCAGCGATACCCCGGTGCGCAGGAAGGGATTGCGCGTGTCTTCGAGCTCGGCTTCGATTGCACGAATGTTGCCACGAAACCAGTGCCGGGCCATGGATACCAGCGTCTGGATGTCATCGTCTATACGGCTGTTCTCACGACGGAAGACGAGCCCCACAAGGCGCGAGACGCGCACTACCTCACGCATGGGATAGCTAATGAACGTGGCGGCCAGCGTGCCGGTGATGACGATGGCGAGGCCAGGGAAATTGAAAAAGCTGCTGGGCGTTTGCGCGGTAAAGAGCACGACGGTGGCGAGCAGCAGCACACTGGCGGCGATGCCGATCAGAGTCGACGGGTTCATGGGCGTTGTCCGATGCAGGAGCAGCATGAAAGCGATAAAGAATGTGGCCAAGGACCACCATGCTGCATGATACGCGCGGCTGGGACGGGCAAAGCGTGTATTTGCCGCGTGCTTTGTGCGCTTTTCAACGACTAGAGGACGGTTAGGACAAGGCGTTCGTGAAACACGTTGGGTCGTCACTGATCACGGCGTCGACGCCCCATGCCCAGCGGGGCAGAAAAACCTCTGGGTCGTTGGCGGTATAGCACAGCAGGTGCAGACCGGCGGCGCGTACGGCGCTGGCGCCAGCGGGTTTCAGCTTGCGCCAGTCGAGATGGATGCTATATGCCAGGAGAGTTTCGGCATCCGCGCGCCAGTCTTTGGGAAGCTTGTCGTAGAGCAGCCCCAGGCGTAGCCGGTTCGGGTCAGCCTCGATGTCGCGTGCGGTGCGCAGTGCGTCTCGGTCGAACGACGATATCAGCAGTCGCGAAGGCGGAAGCGCGGCCAACAGACGCGGAACGACGGCCTTGGCCAGGGCAGCGGGGCTATGCCGATAGCTGACCTTGAGTTCGAGGTTGATCCCCATGTCACATTCGACGATCAGTGCCAGCATCTCGTCGAGCGTCGCCATGCGCTCGTGGCGAAACGACGGGCTGAACCAACTGCCCACGTCCAGCTGGTGCGCCTGTGCGAGATCGAGATGCCGCAATTTGCCGCGTCCGTTGGAACAGCGTCGTACACCGGCGTCGTGCCAGATCACCGGGGTGCTATCGCCGAGTTGCTGAACGTCGAGCTCTACCCAACGGCAACCGGCCGCGTGGGCGGCGCGTACTGCGGCCAGGGTATTCTCGGGGGCATGCGCGGAAAGCCCACGATGCGCGATGACGCGGGGTAGCACGAGGCCTGTCTCGCTGATCGGCGAGGCGTGTGCCGCGCGCTGGGTGGTGGTTGTCGGCAGCAAGGTAGTACCGCTTGAAGAAAGTGGCATATAAACGAACTCGCGAATGGCCGATGGGCATTATGGCATGTCGTACCGGTATTGGTTCAGTGGTCGGAGGCATGCCGTTCACGTTGGTATTGCCACCTAGATTGAGACACCTTTTTGACAGAATCATGACCGTGTCGCCATGGGGCGGCGTTCGGGAATATGCTAATCTGCGCGCCTTGTTTCGAGATCAGTCGTCTGGCGCTTTGGCCGACAGACGGCACCCCGACCGGCAGAGAGACCGATGAAAATCATTCATGTTAAGAATCCGGAAAGCCGCGAGGCGTGCCTCGCACAGCTGTGCGCCAATGTGTATGGCCAAAATGCCGGGCTCGATCCCCTGGTGACTTTCACTGGCACGTTGGGGGTGTTGTTCGAGCAGGACGCGGCGCGCATTTTCGTCTTGGCCGACGAGCAACAGACGATTCTCGCCATGTTGCTGCTGGTCTCGGATATTGAAGGCCAGGGTATGGAAGTGACATTACTCTCGACCCCGGAAACCGGGGGCGATGAAGAGCATGTCAAACGCCTGGTCAGGGAAATGGCTACGCGTGCGCCCTTGCGTGTGCAAGCCCCCGATGATGCCAGTGAAGCCTTCTTTCGCGACTGCGGCATTACCCAATGGCTGGACATGCCGGATGGCGTACGCCTGGGCCTGGGGGCGCGTCATGAGAAAGTGACACCCGATGCCTTGACGAAACCGCTGCGTTTCAATGCCGAGGGAGTTGTGCAGACCTTCAAGCGCGAGCCTGAGACTTTCGAGTCGTACAAGGCGCGTTTCATCGCAGGTCTGGAGCGTTTCGACGGTCGAGTATGACGATGCCCGCCGGTGACGATGCCGTGCGACTTTAGTGGCAATACGCTGCTTCGGCTGCCTTCCAGAGGGGAGACAGCTTGACCCGGCGAGCGTTCGGCGCTTGGATGAAAGCCCAGATTCGTTAGCTTCATAAGGAAGGATATATGGCCAAGCGTATTCAATTTGCTCGTACCGGTGGACCCGAGGTCCTGGAATATGTCGACGTTACCCCCGCCGATCCCGGCCCGGGCGAGGTGCGCGTGCGCAATCGCGCTGTGGGATTGAACTTCATCGACATCTATTTTCGTACCGGGCTTTATCCTGCGCCGAGCCTGCCATCCGGCTTGGGCACCGAAGGGGCTGGAGAAATCGACGCGGTCGGCGAGGGCGTGAAAGGCTTCGCCCCGGGCGATCGTGTCGCCTATGCCCAAGGGGCGCTAGGCGCCTACGCTGAGCTGCACGTGTTGCCGGCGGAGAAGGTCGTGGCGTTGCCTGAGGCTATCAGCTTCGAGACCGCAGCGGCGGCCATGCTCAAGGGACTGACGGTGCAATATCTGCTGCGTCAGACATACCGGATAAAAGAAGGCGAGACGATTCTGTTCCATGCCGCGGCGGGCGGTGTTGGCTCGATCGCCTGCCAATGGGCGAAGGCGCTGGGCGTCAAATTGATCGGCACCGTCAGTTCGCCCGAGAAAGCCGAGTTGGCCAAGCGCAACGGCGCCTGGGCGACCATCGACTACACTCGAGAAAACGTCGTCGAGCGCGTGCGCGAGCTGACCGGTGGCGAGATGGTGCCGGTAGTGTATGACTCGGTGGGCAAGGATACTTGGGAAATCTCACTGGATTGTCTGCAAAAACGCGGCCTGATGGTGAGCTTCGGCAATGCTTCCGGCCCGGTCGAAGGCGTCAACATCGGCATCCTCAATCAGAAGGGCGCTTTGTTCGCGACGCGTCCCAGCCTCAACGGTTATGCCGACACGCGTGAGCGCTTCGAGGCCATGGCCGAGGAGCTGTTCGAGATGATCGCCAGCGGCAAGGTCGCTATCGATGTCGCCAACCGCTACCCCTTGAGTGATGCTGCCCAGGCACAGGAAGCCCTGG
Organism: Chromohalobacter beijerinckii; assembly: GCF_023061185.1. Classification (GTDB taxonomy): domain Bacteria; phylum Pseudomonadota; class Gammaproteobacteria; order Pseudomonadales; family Halomonadaceae; genus Chromohalobacter; species Chromohalobacter beijerinckii. The sequence goes on along the minus strand of NZ_JAKGAK010000001.1, from coordinate 165,316 downwards.
CGGCGCGCAAGACCACCGGTTCGACGGTACTGCTGCCCTGATGTGGCGTCGTGTATCTCGGCTGGTGGCGGTCGCGGGCTGGGTGATTGCCGTGGTGGCGTTGGCGGGATGCGCCACCGACGGTGGCGAAACGCCTGGCGCGACCTCGGAGCATGGCCAGGCCAGCTATTATCATGATCGCTATCAGGGGCAGCGTACGGCCAGCGGCGAGCTCTATGATGCTGAGGCGTTGACCGCCGCGCATCGCAAGCTGCCGTTCGATACCCGTGTGCGTGTCACCAACTTGGATAACGGGCGCCACGTGACGGTGCGCATCAACGACCGAGGCCCCTTTACTGAGGGGCGAGTCATCGATCTTTCGCGTCGTGCAGCCGGGCGTCTTGGCATCATCAAGGCTGGCACGGCGCCGGTACGCGTGACGCCGTTGCCATAAGAGCCATTTCGCGCGACCGTGCCGAGCTGCGGTCGCGCGCTCTTCATGCTGTGTCGTGCCACACCACACTTTCCTTGTCGAGCGCGAAGGCATCGAAGGCAAAGTCGTCAACGCTTAGCATTTCCAGCACCTCGCGCTCGAAACGCCGCATGAAGATGGCGTCGTCTTCGTCGATCAGGCCGGCTTCCCAGGCGGCTTCCACGCGCTGCTCGGGATGCAGTGCCTCGGCGGGTAGCTCACCCTTACCATACGCTTTGGCGATGCGCCGATAGAGCGGCTCGGCACGCTCACTGTCGGCGAGCAGGGCATTGTAGCGGGCCAGGGGGTTGTCCTTTTGCCCGGCGTCCTGTGTATTCCACGTGTTTTCAATCAGCTTGTGACGCAAGGCGCTGTCGGTGGAGACGGCGTGGGCAATATCGCGCGTGAAGCGGTCGTGAGGCTTGTGCCAACGCCGTCCCAGCGGCATCGCGATGCCCGATAGTGTCGTCGCCAAGGCCCGGTTGGGCAGATTGTCGAACAATTCGATGAAGGCTTGCTCGGCGCGGTGGAGCAGCGTGCGGCAGCTGTAATGCAAAAGCGTCGCCTCATGCTCGACATTGTCCGACTCGTGCCACTGCTTGAGCAGCATCGAGGTTAGATACAGGTTGGAAAGTACGTCGCCGAGGCGCGCCGAGAGCATTTCACGCTTCTTGAGGCCTGAGCCGAGACTCGCCATGGCGGCATCGGCGCAGAGCCCAAAGGCCGCGGACAGACGCGCAACTTCCTGCGCGTAAGGGGCGGCGATCTCGTCGAAAGGCACGCTTGGCTTGCCGATTCCCAGGCCCAGGGTAAAGGCCCGCGCGGCATTGCCGAATACCATGCCGGCATGGCGGAAGATAGCCTTGTCAAAGGCGGGGAGGTCATCGTTGTCCTTGGCGGCCAGCTCATCGAGGACGTAGGGATGGCAGCGAATCGCGCCTTGGCCGAAGATCATCAGGTTGCGCGTCATGATATTGGCGCCTTCCACGGTGATCGACACCGGGTTGGCGGCATAGGCGATGCCCAGATAGTTGCGCGGCCCTAACGTGACGGTGCGGCCGCCGTGCACATCCATGGCATCGGCGAGCATATTGCGTTGGAATTCGGTCAACTGGCTCTTGAGGATGGCCGAGGGCACTGCCGGCTTGACGCCGTGGTCGATGGTGTTGGCGGTCTGCATGACCGCTGCCTGGGCGATATAGGCATGCGCGGCGATGCGCGCCAGTGGCTCCTGGACGCCTTCCATCTCGGCGACGGGCAGGTTGAATTGACGGCGGATGCGGGTATAGCCGCCAGCCCAACCCAGCGCGTAGCGGCCGATGCCCGAAGCACCGGAGGGCAGGGTAATGCAGCGCCCCACGGACAGGCATTCGACCAGCATGCGCCAGCCCTGGCCTGCCATCTCGGTGCCGCCGATGATCCAGTCGAGGGGGATGAAAACGTCTTGACCGCGAATCGGGCCGTTCATGAACGGGCTGCCGATGGGGTGGTGGCGGCGGCCGATCTCCATGCCTTGTGTATTGCGAGGAATCAGCGCGCAGGTGATGCCAAGGTCTTCGGTATCGCCGAGCAGGCCATCGGGGTCAAACATGCGAAACGCCAAGCCGACCACTGTGGCGATGGGCGCCAGGGTGATCCAGCGTTTCTCGAAGGTGAGCTTGAGCCCGAGAACGTCCTCACCGTTGTGTTTGCCTCGGCAGACGACACCGACATCCGGGAGCGAGGTGGCATCGCTGCCCGCACGCGGTCCTGTGAGCCCGAAGCAGGGGATCTCGCGACCATCGGCCAAGCGCGGCAAGTAATGGTCTTTCTGTTCCTCGGTGCCGTATTTGAGCAGCAGCTCGCCGGGGCCCAGAGAATTGGGCACGCCAACCGTGACCATCAGCGTCTCGTTGACGGCCAGTTTTTGCAGCACGGCCGATTGCGCCTTGGCAGAGAACTCCAGCCCGCCATAGCGCTTGGGGATGATCATGCCGAAGAAACCTTCGCGCTTGAGGTAGTCCCACAGTTCGGGCGGCAGGTCGGCACGCGTACGAGCGATCTCCCAGGCGTTGCACATGCCGGCAGCCACGGAGCATTGATTGTCGACGAAAGCCTGCTCTTCCTCGCTCAGTTGCGTGGTACCGAAATCCAGCAGCCGCTGCCATTGGGGGCGGCCTGAGAAGAGCTCGCCATCCCAGGCCACACTGCCCGCTTCGAGGGCGATACGCTCGGTCTCGGAGACCTTGGGCGCCGATTTCTTGAAGGCCGTGAACAGGCGCGGGGTCAGCCAGCGCCGACGCAATATGGGTAGCCCACAGGCCGCCACGGCCAGGGCGCCGAGCCACAGCAGCACGCCCACTGTCACTGCGCCGAAGACGATACCGAGGGCGCCGAGGATCAATAAGAGCCCTAACGCCGGCAAGGCACCTGCCTCCCGACGCATGATCCAGACTAGGCCTGCCAGCGCCACGACGATGAGCAACAGTTCCAACATGTGGACTCTCCCTGGATGATTTCTAACGCTTGTTTGAATTCAGCCTAGCGTACTCGTGTCGCCACGACTAGTCATCCATGGTGGAAGCCGTCATTCAGGAGGGAGCTCGTCATTCAAGATTGGTGAGAACCCCCGCGCCGCACGTGGCGGCAAGTGCGGCGCGGGGCAGTGCGGTCAGGTCGTTGATGTCGAGCGCTGCGACGCGTTGTCGAGTCGGCCCGGACGCAGTCGGCGATGTAGCCGATCGAGGTAGAGATAGACCACTGGCGTGGTGTAGAGCGTCAAGAGCTGGCTCAGGATCAGGCCGCCGATGATGGTGATGCCCAACGGTGCGCGCAATGCGGCGTTTTCATCGGTGCCCAGCAGTAGCGGAATCGCGCCGAGAATGGCGGCCAGCGTGGTCATCATGATCGGACGAAAGCGTACGACTGCCGCTTCGCGTATGGCCTCGAGCGCGCTCAGGCCGCGTTCACGCTCGGCACTGACGGCGAAGTCGACCAGCATGATGGCATTTTTCTTGACCACGCCGATCAGCAGGATGATGCCGATCAGGGCGATGAGTGTGAACGGCGTATCGAGCAGCATCAGCGCCAGCAGGGCGCCGACCCCCGCCGAGGGGAGCGTCGACAGAATCGTCAGCGGATGAATGTAGCTTTCGTAAAGAATCCCCAGCACCAGATAGACCGTCACCAGCGCGGCCAGGATCAGCCACGGCATGGCTTGCATGCCGCTCTGGAAAGCGCCCGCGCTGCCCTCGAAATCCACCTGCACGGCGGTGGGCAAGCGCAGGTCGTCCACCGTCCGACGGATGCGCTGGGTGGCATCGCCTAGCGTGACGCCGTCTTCGAGATTGAACGATACCGTGGTGGAGGCGAACTGTCCCTGATGATTGACGCTCACCGGTGTGGTGGTTTCTTCGAGATGACTGAACGCCGAGACGGGAATCGCGTCGCCTTCGTCGTTGACGACGTGAAGCCGTGAAATGGCTTCCGGCGTGCTGCGATGTTCGCTGTCCACTTCGAGGATGACGTAGCGTTGGTTGTCGGCATCGTAAAGGCTGGTGATGCTGCTTTGCGCGAAGGCGTTACCGAGCAGCGTGTCCACGTCTTGCATGCCGACGCCGAGGCGCTTGGCGGTATCGCGGTCGACGTTGAGCTCCACGGCCTGGCCCTCGCCCCGGCTATCGCTGTCGACGCCGGTCAGCCCGTCGACATCCTGCATGGCGTCACTGACGCGCTGCGACCAGGTATCGAGCAGCGCGAGATCGTCGCTCTTGAGGGTGATTTCGTATTGCGTGCCGGTATTCTCTCGGCCACCGATACGGATGTCCTGCAACGCCATCATCGAGGTGTTGACGCCGGGAATATCGCCCATCGACGCGCCCAAGCGGTTGCCAATGGCTTGTGTGCCCGCCTCGCGCTGGTCTTCCTCGAGGGTGACGAACAAGGTCGCCGAGGCGCCCCCGCCACGGCCGCCCATGAAACCCAGCACACTATGTACTTCGGGCGCGCGAGCTAGACGCTCGCGAATGGTGCGTAACTTGGTCGACATGGCATCGAACGACAGGCTCTGATCCCCACGCACGAAACCGATCAGTCGCCCGGTGTCCTGCTCGGGAATGAAGCCCTTGTCAACGGCGACGTAAAGGTAACCGTTGAGCACGATCACGCCGACCAATGAGAGCAGCGTCAAGCGCCGGTGACGCAGGGCAATATCCAGGCTGCGCGAATACAGGCGCTGGCATCCCTGGCCGAAAGCGAGCAGAGCCGCTTCCCAGCGCGGTGGGCGGCGCTTGCGTCCCGGACGTAACCAGCGTGCACAGAGCATCGGCGTCAGGGTCAACGAGACCACCAGCGAGACTAGCACCGCGAGTGACAACGTCATCGCAAATTCAAAGAACATGCGTCCGATGAAACCACCCATGAAGAGCAGCGGCAGGAAGACCGCCACTAGGGATACGCTCATCGAGGTCACCGTGAAGCCCACTTCGCGCGCGCCCTGTAGAGCGGCTTGCCGGGGTGGCATGCCTTGCTCGATATGCCGCGCGATGTTCTCGACCACCACGATGGCGTCGTCGACGAGAAAGCCGATCGATACGATCAGCGCCATCAATGACAGCGTGTCGAGCGAAAAGCCCATGACGTGCATCATCGCGAAGGTGCCGATCAGTGATACGGGAATCGCCAGGCTGGGAATCAGCGTAGCGCGAGCGTTGCGCAGAAACAGGAATACCACCAGCACCACCAGCGCGATTGCTAGCATCAGCGTGAGCTGTGTCTCATGTAAGGAGGCGCGTATGCCAGGGGCACGGTCGAGCTGTACGCTGAGCGCGGCACTTTGTGGCAACTGGCTTTCGATGGACGCCATACGCTCGCGGATGCCGGCGATGGTGTCGATGACATTGGCGCCGCTGCTGGCGCTAATGACCAGCAGCACGGCCGGTTGCTCGTTCTGAAAGCCCACGTTGTAGCGGTCTTCCACGCCGTTTTCGATATCGGCGACATCGCTCAAGTGCATCACTGCACCGTCCTCGCCACGCGCCACGATGAGGTCTTCGAAAGCCTCGGCTTGCATCAACTGCGAGTCGGTGTCGACTTCCCAGCGTGCCGTGGGGGAGGCCACGAAGCCGGTGGGCGTGCTGGTCGTGGCGCTGCGGATAGCACTGGCCACGGCCGTCAGCGATACGCCCGCATGCTCGAGCCGACGCGGATCGAGTGACACGCGTACCGCCGGGGAGGAGCTACCGCCGACATTGACGTCGCCGACCCCGGGCACTTGCAGGATCGGTGGTGCGATGCGTTCGTCGGCGAGCTGGTAAAGCTCGCTGGTGGGCAGCGTGGCGGAGGTGACCGAGAGAATCATGATCGGCGCCGCTGCCGGGTTCATCTTGCGATAGCTGGGGCGACTGGTCATGGCGCTGGGCAGCAATGGTTGGGCATCGTTGATCGCGGCTTGCACCTCACGCGCGGCGTCGTCGATATCCTTGTCGAGAGCGAACTGGACGGTGATGCGTGTCGAGCCGTCCGAGCTGCTCGAGGTCATCTGCGAGATACCGGATATGCTCCCCAACGAGCGTTCCAGCGGCGTGGCCACGGTGGAGGCCATGGTCTCAGGGTTGGCGCCGGACAGGTTGGCGTTGACCACGATGGTGGGAAACGACACGTTGGGCAGCGGTGCCACGGGCAGGCGCTGGTAGGCCAGCAGCCCGAGCAGCACGACCCCCAACGCCAACAGCGCGGTACCTACCGGACGGCGCACGAAGGGGCTGGAGACGCTCACGCGTCCACCTCGGTGTCATGCGCATTGCCACGCCGGCGCCAGCGTTCGGCCAGTCGGTCGAAGAACAGATAGATCACCGGCGTGGTGAAGAGCGTCAGCAATTGGCTGAGCAACAGGCCGCCGACCATGGTCATGCCCAACGGGCGGCGCAGCTCGGCGCCATAACCGCTGGCGAGCATCAATGGCAGCGCCCCGAGCAGGGCGGCGAAGGTGGTCATCATGATCGGCCGAAAGCGAAGCAGCGCGGCACTGTGAATCGCTCGATACGCCGACATGCCCTGTTCCCGCTGCGCCTCGAGGGCGAAGTCGATCATCATGATGGCATTCTTCTTGACGATGCCGATCAGCAGGATGATGCCGATGATGGCCACCATGCCCAGGGCGTTGTTACTGAGCATCAGTGCCAGCAAGGCACCGATGGCCGCCGATGGCAGGGTCGAGAGAATCGTCAGCGGATGGATGTAGCTCTCGTAGAGCACGCCTAGCACGATGTACATGGTGATGACGGCGGCGGCGATCAGCCACAGCGTATCGCGCGTTGAGGTAGTGAACGCCAGCGCGGTACCCCGGAAATCGAGCTGCGTATCGGCGCTGAGCACGTTATCGCGGGCCGTTTCCACGGCATCGAAGGCATCCGACAGCGAATAGCCGGGCGCGGCAGCGAACGACATCAACGCCGAGGGGAACTGGTTGAGGCGTTGATGCGACAATGCGGTGGGAGCTTCCTCCATGCTCACCAGGCTCGACAGAGGCACCATGGCGTCGTCGCTACCACTGACATACAACCGGGAAAGGGCCTCGGGGCCGGCATCGTCACCATGCGTCGCGCCCAGCACCACACGATACTGGTTGGATTGGGTAAAAATCGTCGAGATCAGGCGTTGGCCATAGGCATCGTAGAGGGCGTCGTCGATGTCGGCGACCGAGATGCCGAGTCGACTGACGCGATCGCGATCGATACTGACCTCGAGCTTGCGTCCCGCGTTCTGAAGGTCGGTGGCGATATGCGCGATGGCCGGTGCATCCTCGAGACGCTCGGTCATCGCCGAGACATCTTGTGCCAATTGGTCGCGATCGCCCTGAGTCAAGGCGAACTGGTAGGGATACTGGCTGACGGTGTCTTCTAGTGTCAGATCCTGCACCGGCGTCAGTGCCAGGTCGATGCCGGGGATATCGGCGGCGGCATCGAGCAGCCGCGAGACGATGGCGTCCAGATCGGCGTCGCGCGCGTCCAGATCGGCCAGGTCGATTTGCAGTCGGCCGCTATTGAGTGTGGTGTTGGTGCCGTCGATACCGATGCTTGAGGCGATATTGGCCACGGCGGGATCGCTCATCAAACGTTCGGCAAGATCCTGCTGACGCGCCGACATGGCACGATAGGATGTCGTCTGCGTGGCCGTGGTGATGCCGCGCAAGGTGCCGGTATCCTGAATCGGGAACAACTGCTTGGGCGTCATCCAGAACAGTATGGCGGTCAGCACGAAGGTGCCCAGCGCTATCCATAGTGTCGTCGTCTGATACTTGAGTACCGTATCCAGGGCGCGTTCGTAGCCGCGTGTGAGGCGCCCGAAGAGACCCTGGCGGCCGCGTACCATGGCTTCGTCGTCGAGGGTGTGAGTTTCGCCATCGGTTTCGTCGGTGCGACGTCGCAGCCAGCGCGCGCAAAGCATCGGTGTCAGGGTCAGGGAGACGAACGCCGAGATGACGATAGAAATCGCCAGTGTCATGGCGAACTCACGAAACAGCACACCGACCACCCCGCCCATGAAGAGCAACGGGATCAGTACCGCCAGTAATGAAACCGTCAGCGAGAGGATGGTGAACGCGATCTGGCGCGATCCCTTGAGCGCTGCCTGCAGGGGCGTTTCGCCGCGCTCCAGGTAACGCGTGATGTTCTCGAGCACCACGATGGCGTCGTCGATGACGAAACCGGTGGCGATAGTCAGTGCCATCAAGGTGAGGTTGTTGAGGCTGAAACCGGCCAGGTACATGGCGCCGAAGGTGCCGACCAGTGACAGCGGCACGGCGAGACTAGGGATCAGCGTTGCCGGCAGGTTACGCAGGAACAGGAAGGTGACCATGATCACCAGTGCGATGGCGAGGACCAGCTCGAATTGCACATCCTCGACGGCGGCGCGGATCGTGGTGGTGCGATCACTCAAGATGTCCACGTCGACGCTACCTGGAAGGCTCTCCGATAACGCCGGCAAGCGACGCTCGATATCGTCGACCACGCCGACCACGTTGGCGCCGGGCTGGCGCAGGACATCCACCAGGATTGTCCCTTCGCCATTGGCCCAGGCCCCCAGTTGCGCGTTTTCCGCGCCGTCGTCGATGCTGGCCACATCGCTCAACCGCAAGGGTGCGCCATTCTCGTACTTGAGGATGAGGTCGCGATAGCCCGCAGCGGAGGTCAACTGGTCGTTGGCCTCGATGCTATAGGCGCGGTAGGGACCATAAATGGTGCCCTTGGCCTGATTGACGTTGGCGCTTTCCACGGCGCTGCGCACGCTGGAAAGATCGAGCCCGTGTGCGGCGAGCTGGCGCGAGTCGACATCGATTCGCACCGCAGGGCGATTGCCGCCGGACAGACGCACTTCGCCGACACCGCTGATCTGGGCAAGTTTTTGCGCTAGGCGGGTATCGACCAGATCATGAACCTCGGTCAACGGCAAGTTGTCGGAGGTCACGGCCAGGGTCAGTACTGGCGTATCGGCGGGGTTGACCTTGCTGTAGCTCGGCGGACGAGGTAGGTCGTTGGGCAGCAGGGTCTCTGCCTGGTTGAGAGCGGCCTGCACTTCCTGTTCGGCGACGCCCAGGTCGCCATCGAGGCCGAAACGCAGCGTGATTAGCGATGCGCCCCCGGTACTGGTCGAGCTCATGTCCTCGAGGCCGGCGATTTCTCCCAGTTCGTCTTCCAGCGGGGCGGTGACGTGGGAAAGCATGACATCCGGCCCCGCGCCGGGGTACAGCGTGGTGACCTGAATGGTGGGGAAGTCGACCTCGGGCAATGATGAAATGCTGAGCAGCCGGTAGGTAAACGCGCCCGTGATAAGGATGGCCAGCATCACCAGAGAGGTGGCGACCGGACGTAGGATGAACAGCCGCGATGGATTCATGAAGCGTCTCGCGACGTCTGTGTGTCGGCGTCATCGTCAGCCGTCGAAGAGGCGCTGGCTTCTCCCGGTAGGGCGTTGCTGACGACACGTACCTTGGCACCGTCACGCAGACTATCGACGCCATCCACGACCACGCGTTCGCCCGCCGAGACGCCGCTGGCTAGGGCGCTACGATGATCTTCGCTGGCGCTGACGTCGACATCGTGTCGAGTCACCGTATCGTCGTCGCCGACGACATACACGAAAAGGCCGTCCTGGCCGGTCTGAACGGCGGGCGCGGGGACGATGACGCGATCATGCAGCGTGTTGACCGTCAGGCGTACGTCGACGAAGGCGCTGGGGTAGAGGCGGTCCGTCGGGTTATCGAAGCGCGCGCGGAGTCGCACGGTACCGGTGGCGGTGTCGATCTGGCTGTCGATGCTGGTGAGGCGCCCTTCGAGGCGTTCGTCGCCCACCGTGGTCGCCGAAACGCTGGGCGCGTCTCCTGACGCAAGTTGCTCGCGCAATGTCGATACGTATTGGCTGGGCAATGAGAAGACCACCGAGATCGGGTCGAGCTGGGTGAGCGTGGCAATGGGATCGTCGTCGCCACTGCTGACCAGGTTGCCGGGATCGACGTTGCGGATGCCGATGATGCCGGCGTTGGGCGCAGTGATGTCGGTATAGTCCAACTGAACCTGGGCGCTATCGATATCGGCTCGGTCGCTGGATACTGCACCTTCGTACTGGCGGACTAGCTGGCGCTGCTGTTCGAGTTCCTGACGGGAGATCGATTGGCTCTGAGCCAGTGACTCGTAGCGCTCGAGGTCCTCGCGTGCTGACTCCAGTTGTGCCTGATCCTGAACCAGTTGCCCCTGGGCGGCGGCGAGTTGCGCCTGATAGTCACGAGGGTCGATGGTGGCCAGAAGTTGCCCTTTCTCGACCTGCTCACCCTCCTCGAAATCCACCGTGAGCAGTTCGCCCTCGACACGCGAATACACGTCAATGCTCGATAGCGAGCGCACGGTACCCAGCGCGCCGACAGTAATCTCTAGATCGCCGCGCTGGGCCTCGATGGCGGCCACGGCCGTGCTTCTGTCGCCACTGGCATTGGCTGGCGCATCGCTTGATGGGTCGTCGGCTTGCCAGTTGGGGATCCACCACACTGCAAGGGCGATCAAGACGACGATGAGTAGTGCGATCCAGAGACGACGAGAGTGGGGCATGACGTGGCATTGATCCTTGTCAGAGACATTCCGCTGTGTGGTCGTGTTTGCGCTGGGGCGGACACGAGTCACCGGGTTATGAGGCGTATTGTAACGAGAGGTTCCCTTTTTATTCAGCGTTCCCTAGCGACGAATCGGTAAGGCGATCGTGAATATTCTACGGGGGCGATGGGCAAGAATTAAGGAAGGATAATGCAAAAACACCCGATGCGAGTGCATCGGGTGTTCGAGGCGGATGTCATATCGACGCAAGCATCGTCATGCCTTGCGACGTGCCGGTGCGTCATGGGCGACATAGTAATCGACATCGGCGGGCGGTAGCGGATCGCGCCCGCGCACCTTGTCGGCCATTTTCTCGGCGATCATGATCGTTGGTGCGTTGAGGTTGCCGGTGGCGATCACTGGCATGATCGAGGCATCGATGACGCGCAGCCCTTCGAGGCCATGTACCTGTCCCGCGCCGTCGACGACCGCTTGTTCGTCATTCTCGCTCCCCATCTTGCAGGTGCCGGCGGGATGGTAGGCGGTTTCGGCATGCTCACGCACGAATGCGTCGAGTTCCTCGTCGCTTTGGATATCCGGCCCCGGTGATATCTCGCGCCCGCGATATGCGTCCATCGTCGGCTGCTCGATGATCTCGCGCGTGATTCGAATCGCGTCGCGAAACTCCTGCCAGTCTTTTTCCTCGGACATGTAGTTGAACAGGATGCTGGGTGCGGCCTTGGGATCGCGCGATGTCAAACGGATGCGACCACGGCTCATGGAGCGCATGGAGCCGACGTGGGCCTGAAAGCCGTGAGCCTGCACCGCGCTCTTGCCGTTGTAGCTGATAGCGATCGGCAAGAAGTGGTACTGCAGGTTGGGCCATTCTTCCTCGTCGTTGGTCCGAATGAAGCCGGCTGCCTCGAACTGGTTGCTGGCGCCGACACCCTTGCCGAAGAAAAGCCATTCGGCACCGATCTTGGGCTGGTTGTACCACTTGAGCGCCGGATACAGCGAAATGGGCTTCTTGCATTCGTACTGGATGTACATTTCCAGGTGATCCTGGAGGTTTTCGCCGACGCCTGGCAGCGCGTGTACCACGGGAATGTCGAATTCCTTGAGGTGCTCGGGATTGCCCACGCCGGAGCGCTGCAGGATCTGCGGTGAGGCGATGGCACCCGCGCACAGCAACACCTCGCGACGTGCGCGAACACGCTGGGCCTGGCCCTTGCGCTCGTAGCTCACGCCGACGGCGCGCTTGCCCTCGAATTCGATGACATCAGTCGTGGCGTGCGTCTCGATCGTCAGGTTGGGGCGTTGCTTGGCGATATCCAGATAGCCACGCGCCGTGGAGGCACGGCGACCGTTCGGCGTCGTCGTGCGGTCCATGGGACCGAAGCCTTCCTGCTGGTAGCCATTGACGTCCTCGGTGGCCGGGTAGCCGGCCTCGATGCCCGCACGAATGAAGGCGCTGTAGAGCTCGTTGTTGCCTTCCTTGGGGGTGGCCACCGACACCGGGCCATCGCCGCCGTGGTAATCATTGGGCCCGATGTCGCGTGTCTCGGCACGCTTGAAGTAGGGCAGGCACTGCAGGTAGTTCCAGTCCTCCAGGCCCGGCGTCTTGGCCCAGTTATCGTAATCCAGCGCATTACCGCGCAGATAGCACATGCCGTTGATCAACGACGACCCGCCGAGTCCCTTGCCGCGACCGCATTCCATGCGGCGATTGTTCATGTGGGGTTCGGGATCGGTTTCGAAGGCCCAGTTGTAGCGCTTGCCCTGCAGCGGATACGCCAGCGCCGCCGGCATCTGCGTGCGAAAGTCGAAGCGATAGTCGGGACCGCCGGCCTCGAGCAGAAGTACTTGTACGTCGGGGTCTTCGGTGAGTCGCGTGGCGAGTACGTTACCGGCAGAGCCAGCACCGATGATGATGTAGTCGAATTCACGAGCCTGCGTCATGAGCGGGGCCCTCCTTGAACGTGGTCGAACGAATGACAGGATCAAGCGGTGTGGCCGGCCCGGGAGCCGGCCACCGACGCTGGATCAGAACACGGCGGGGAAGGGTCCCATTTCGATCTGGACCGACTTGATCTGCGTGTACTGATCAAGCGAGGACAGCCCGTTTTCACGGCCGATGCCAGATTCCTTGTAACCGCCCACCGGCATTTCCGCCGGGGAATCGCCCCAGGTATTGATCCAGCAGATACCGGCTTGCAGGCGATGGATGACGCGGTGCGCGCGGTTCAGGCTTTCGCTGAACAGGCCGGCGGCGAGACCGTAAGCGGTATCGTTGGAGCGCCGGATCACTTCTTCCTCATCGTCGAAGACCAGGATCGACATCACCGGGCCGAAGATTTCCTCGCGCACGATGCGCATGTCGTCGCGGCAATCGGTGAAGACCGTCGGCGCGGCCCACGCGCCCTGAGCCCAGTCTCCCTGGTCCCAGCGGCCACCGCCGACCAGCAGGCGCGCGCCTTCCTGAGCGCCGAGATCGATATAGCTCTGCACTTTTTCCTGGTGCTCGAAGCTGACCAGAGGACCGAAGTTGACCGCCGGATCGAGCGGGTCGCCGGCCTTGATGCGCTCCACGCGTTCTTTGATCTTGGCTTCGAAGTCCGCCTGCACCGAGCGCTGCACGAAGACGCGTGTGCCGTTGGTGCAAACTTGGCCGCTGGAGTAGAAGTTGGCCATCATCGCCGCGTCGGCGGCGCGTTCCAGGTCGGCGTCATCGAAGACGATCAACGGCGACTTGCCGCCCAGCTCCATGGTGACTTCCTTGAGTGTAGAACCCGCGGCGGCGGACATGACCTTCTTGCCGGTGCCGGCTTCACCGGTGAAGGTGATCTTGTCGATGTCGGCGTGGTTGGTGAGCATCTGCCCGACGCGTCCGTCACCCTGAACCACGTTGAAAACGCCGTCCGGTAGGCCGGCTTCGGTAAGAATTTCTGCCAGTTTCAGGGTGGTCAGCGGCGTGACCTCGCTGGGTTTGAAGACCACGGCGTTACCCGCCGCCAGTGCCGGTGCGGATTTCCAGCAGGCGATCTGAATGGGGTAGTTCCAGGCGCCGATGGCACCGATGACGCCCAGCGGTTCGCGACGCGTGTAGAAGAACGAATCCTCACGCAGCGGCACCTGAGTGCCTTCGATGGAAGGCGCCAGGTTGGCATAGTATTCCAGCGAGTCGGTGCCGGTGACGATGTCCACGGCTTGCGTTTCACTGATTGGCTTGCCGGTGTCCAGTGTTTCCAGGTGGGCCAGTTCGTCGTTACGTTCGCGCAGCAGCGCGACGGCACGATGCAGGATACGGCTGCGTTCCATGCCGTTCATTGCAGCCCATGTGCGCTGGCCTTCGCGGGCCGAGGCGACGGCACGGTCGACATCGTCCTGAGAGGCTTGTTGGATGCTGGCCAGCACGCTGCCATCGACCGGATTGATGGTGTCGAATGTCTCGCCGGATGTGGCGTCGACGAATCGACCGCCGATGTAGAGCTTTTGAGTCTCGAAAGTGGCCATGAGGTCCTCCCGCATTGTGAATGTGTCGTGAATGAAAAGTGTCGAGGCTTGGCGTCAGGCGTGAATCGGTGCTCGCGACGTGGCATGAGCAAGTTGCTCTTCCACATAGTCATAGGCCAGTTGTCGCGCTCGGTCGACATCGATGCCTTGTGGCGCGAGCGCGCCGCGTAACCAGAGCCCATCGATCATAGCGGCCAGGCCGCGTGCTGCCTGCTGTGCGTCGGACCTTGGCAGGCAGCGTTGAAAGTGGTGACAGATGTTCGAATACAGCCGCCGATCATTGACGCGTTGCAAGCGCTGAAGATCGGCACGGTGCATGCTGACCGACCAGAAAGCCAGCCAAGTCTTCATGACGATCTTGTTGACCTGGCTGCGGTCGAAGTTGCCGTCGATGATGGCATGCAGGTGTTCGCGTGGGGACTCGACATTGTCTCGGGTACGACGCTGTGCGACGGCGTTACCGAGATCCCAAAGAATCTGACGCATGGTCGATTCGAGCAGCCCGTCCTTGCCGCCGAAATAGTGGCTGATGATGCCCGCCGATACGCCGGCACGTTTGGCGATCCGCGCGATGGTGGCATCCGCTAGGCCGACGTCGTCGATGGCTTCCAGTGTCGCTTGGATCAGCTGGCGGCGGCGAATGGGTTGCATACCGAGCTTGGGCACCGAGCATTCTCCTTTGCTGACGTTCGGGTAGCTCGTTTGTGCACCTCATGAGCCACCCAGAGTCGAATCATTATGGAATGTTTTTATTGAACGTTCAATCAATAAAAAATCTGCTATCTTTCCATGGTAAATGAAATCCATAGTGGAAAAGAATCGCAGAATTCATTTAGCATAAGAAAACGTTATTGAATCGTCATTCAATTCCAACATCAACGCAAGGGAGAATTCCATGTCCAACAAGACCCCATTGATCGCGCTGCTGGGCAGTGCCACGTTGCTTTCGCCGCTGGCCATGGCCGACACGCCGGAGGAATGCCAGCCCGTGCGTTTCGCCGAAGTCGGCTGGACGGATATTACCGCCACTACCGCATTGACGCGTGAGGTGCTCGAAGGGTTGGGGTACGAAACGACCTCCGATACCGTTTCCGTACCCGTAGCCTACGCCGGCATGAAGAATGGCGACTTTGACGTATTCCTGGGCAACTGGATGCCGTCGATGGCGTCGATCAGCGACGAGTACATCGATAAAGGCCAGGTCGATCGACTGGGCGCGAACCTCGAGGGCGCCAAGTACACCTTGGCGGTACCGCAATACGTCTATGATGCCGGTGTCACCTCGGTCGAAGATCTGGATGATCATGCGGACCAGTTCGGTAGCCGTCTGTATGGCATCGAAGCGGGCAACGACGGCAACCAGATCATTCAGCAGATGATCGATGACGATGCCTTCGGCTTGGGCGACTGGGACCTGATCGACTCGTCCGAATCGGGCATGCTCGCCGAACTTAACTCCCGGACCCAGAGCGATGAATGGATGGTGTTCCTCGGTTGGGAACCGCACCCGATGAACACCAACTACGACATAGCCTATCTGAAAGATGCCGATGACTACTTCGGCCCTAATCTAGGCGGTGCCACTGTGTATACCAATACACGTGCCGATTACGCCGAGGCATGCGGCAACGTGGGCGAGTTGCTCAATAACTTGAGCTTTACTTTGTCCATGGAGAACAAAATCATGGGTGCGATCATGGATGACGGCGAAGATCCGCGCGATGCTGCCCGTGCTTGGCTCCAGGACAATCCGGGCGTGCTCGACGAGTGGCTCGATGGCGTGACCACCGTCGAGGGCGAGTCTGGCCTGGATGCCGTGAAGCGCGAGCTCGACATCGACGCCTAAGCGTCGCACCTTGTCACTGCCATGGGCTTGCCAAGCGGCAAGCCCATGTGCATAATTCGCCCCCGTCGCCAAGCTTCCTGCTATGCGATGTGTGGCTACGTAGCTCAGTTGGTTAGAGCACATCACTCATAATGATGGGGTCCCCTGTTCGAGTCAGGGCGTAGCCACCACTCCCATTCCGCAAGTCCCGCTAAATTTTCTGCTTGCTTAAGCAGACCCTCTGTGTTGATGAATCTCGGTGGTGTTTTGCTGTGCTTTGCGTTCCGCGGAGCGTGTTGCGTCTGTATATCCGTCGCATGGCGCGCTTGATGGGTGAGTCCCATCGCCGCCGTGAATTCGCCGGGGGAGGGATAATCGCCCTTGCGGCGCATCGTCGTCTTGTCCTGCGTCGCTAGGTGCCTGTTTCAATAGAAGAATGAGCGCGGGCTAAGGCGGCGATCTGGCAAACGAATTCACTTCCAGCCTTGACGCCCTCGAACTAATCCGTATACTACGCCGCGTGCTCCGGCATCGTTCCCCGATAGCTCAGTTGGTAGAGCAAATGACTGTTAATCATTGGGTCGCAGGTTCGAGTCCTGCTCGGGGAGCCAATACCGGATCGCGCTCGGCGATCCCCGATAGCTCAGTTGGTAGAGCAAATGACTGTTAATCATTGGGTCACAGGTTCGAGTCCTGTTCGGGGAGCCAACTTCCCGCCGAGTGACATCGCTGATATTCCCCGATAGCTCAGTTGGTAGAGCAAATGACTGTTAATCATTGGGTCACAGGTTCGAGTCCTGTTCGGGGAGCCAGGCGATATGTTGTACTTCACTAACGCGCATCGTTGACCGTCTCGGTCGTCCCTTCCTCGCGCGATATCCTATCTTTGTGCAGTGATCTCAATAAGCGTCGTATTTCTGGATGGTGGAAAAACTCCTCCAGTTGTTTCGCGCGCGTTTCTCCAATACCTGAATAACGCTGCCAGTCGGATGGTGCCCATCGTGTGAGCTCACGTATGTCGTGTTCTGCGAGTATCGCCTCAAGGGCGTCCTGCGGGATGGCGGGGAGCCCTAGTGCGCGCAGCCAGCGGCGAGGGGGACGCGTATCGGCCGCCGCGAAGTGAGTTTGCCAGTCACGGGCGGTCTTGGTGCCGATGCCGGGTAGTCTCTCCAGGGGTCGAGAATCTAGCGTGCGCCAGTCAAGTAGTCCCTCTATGAGCCCGGCGTCGACGAGTTGGCGCCATGTAGCGGGGCCGATGCCTTCGAAGTCCAGGCCGTTGTCGCTTCCCAGCCATTCGAGCCGAGCGAGGAATTGCTCGCGGCATTCCAGTGCCAGGCGTAGACATGACAGGCGGTCGTAACGGTCGGCATCCGGCGCCTCGACCGAAGGGCGCGGTCGCGTGCGTATGACCACGTCTTGGAGTTGGGGGATGGTCAGACCGGCCAGGCGCAGCCTGACTTGATCGCCGGGGCGCACGTCGATTTTGCGCCAATGCGGCAGTGAGCCAAGGCTCACGTGGGTGATGCGCTTGTCGCCAAGCATGACCGGCGTCAAGGTGGCAACGGCGGTGATGCGTCCGGTGCGACCCACCGTGAAGTCGAGGGCGTCGATGTGTGCGATCGCTTGCTGGGCGGGGTATTTCCAGGCCATGGCCCAGTCGGGTGGCGAGGCTTCCCATTCGTTTCCGTCGGGCCGGTCGCCACGCTTGACGACGATACCGTCGGTGGCGAAGGGCAAGGCATGGTCATACCAGTAGTCGCGCCACCGGGCGACGTCTTCCGGCGTAGTGACGGCGTGCGTGGTATCGGCGACCTCGTCGAATCCCCAGTCAACCAGCATGGCAAGACGCGCGGGCATGGTGGCTGGCCCGTTGGGCCAGGCCCAGACGTACAAGCCAATCTCCTCACCCTGGCGATCCGTCAGTGAATCGCGAGCCATCAGCCCGGCAACACGGGCGCGTGCGCCGTCGAGGCCATCACGGGATTGTGTGTGGGCGTCGCGGCGTGCATAGAGCTCGCCCTGCAAAATGACACGTGAGGGGGCCGTGTCGGGAAGCTGCAATGGGATTGCCGCGATGTGCGACGCCTTGGCAAGCCAGTCTTGTCCTTCGAGGCCATCGCCACGGCTGATGGCCGCCACCAGGTGCGATTTCCGGTACATGAGAGTGACGGCGACGCCGTCGACTTTGGGCTGTATCCACAGTGGATGGTTTGTCTGCTGGGTGATCCAGTGTGCCACAGCAGCTCGGTCGGAAAGCTTGTTCACACCGGTCTGCGGGATCGGTTGGCGTTGCGAGCCGCTCGGTTCATGCAAGGTGATGTGCGAGACGGTCAAGGAAGGAAAGCAGCGCGCCCAGCGGGCGAGTTGGCGCTTGGCGGAGTCGTAGGTGCCATCGTCGACCAGGCGCTGTCCTTGGTGATAGTAGGCTTGGTCCCAACGCGCGAGTTGGGCATTCAGCGCCTGGTAATCTTCTTGCAGTGTTTCGGGTGGCTGTTGAGGGCACGTCGACGCCGATGCGGGGGTGCCCATGGCGAGAACATAGGCAACGAGACCCTGCAGGAGCCAGCGTCTCGAGAAGTGAGGAATGCTACAGAGTAAAAGAGATAAGGCGCGGCGGGAAAAGCGGCAAAAGGCGAGCATGAAGTATTCATCGTTTCCAATGTTTAGATAAAGCTCATTTAACTGGAAACGATGAAAAAGGCCAACCCTTGCGACGAGTATTGCCGCCGGCAAATGCCGGCGGCATGATGTTTACCGCGTTTCTTTCAAGTGCGCATAGTCGAGCAGGATTTTCGCAGCTTCAATGACTTGTGCGCGATCGACAGGCTTGTCGTCCTCTTCCTTGTCTTCTGGATCGTCACTCTCACGGGCATCGGTCCATTCCTCGAGCTGATCGAGGCCCAGCGCCTTGCGGCGTTGATTCTCCAGCGAGAGTTGCTCGGCCTCCTGGGCCTCCATTTCCCGTTGGCGCTGCTCGCGGTTCAAGCTGATGCTGGTCCGTTGTTCCTTGAGTTGCTTGACCAGCGTGGCCTCGCGTTCGAGATAGACGAAGTTGGGGTCCTGCTTGGCGCGTTCGTCATGCTCCGCTTGCAGCGTATCCAGATAGCGTTGTGGCTCGCCGTATCGCCGGTATTGCACGGGACGTACCTTGTCCCAGGGCAGGGCGTTATCGAGTGCGCTTTCTCCGATTTCGTCCATGCCGATGAGGCTGGGGAAGGTGATGTCTGGTTCGACGCCGCGCAATTGGGTGCTCTCGCCCGTGATGCGGTAGAACTTGGCGCGGGTCAGCTTGATCTGACCATGGCTGAGGTCATTGAGCGTCTGCACGGTCCCCTTGCCGAAAGTCTGGTTGCCGACGACTAGGCCGCGGCCGTAATCCTGAATCGCGCCCGCGAAGATCTCTGAGGCAGACGCCGAAAGACGGTTGACCAGTACGGTCAGCGGCCCGTCGTAGTGGGCGCCACGGTCGGAGTCGCCGTAGAGGTTGATGCGGCCGCGGGCATCGCGTACCTGCACGGTAGGGCCCCGATCGATGAAGAGCCCGATCAGCGAGTTGGCTTCCTGTAGGGCGCCACCGCCGTTATTGCGCAGGTCCAGGACGATGCCTTCGACGTTTTCCTGCTTGAGTTTGTCGATTTCCTTGGCGACGTCACGCGTGCTGCTGCGGTAGTCGCTGTCACCGGCCTGCCAGGCATCGAAATCGACATAGAAGGTGGGCACGTCGATCACGCCGACCTTGTGATCCTTGCCATCGCGGGTCACGGTCACGACCTCGCTCTGGGCTGCCTGATCCTCGAGCTTGACGGTGTCGCGGGTGATGCGCACCGTGTGCGTGCGCGTCACGTCGACGGCTTTGGCGGGAATGACGTCGAGCCGCACGGTCGAGCCTTTGGGGCCACGAATCAGGTCGACGACCTCGTCGAGGCGCATGCCCACGACATTGACCATCTCGCCATCCTCGCCTTGTCCTACCGCAACGATACGATCGGCGGGCTCCAAGGCGTCACCCTTGTCGGCGGGACCGCCGGGCACCAGGCTGGATACCTTGACGTATTCGCCTTCGCTTTGCAGCAGCGCGCCGATGCCTTCGAGCGATAGCTTCATCTGGATATCGAAGGATTCGCTCTGACTGGGCGAAAGATATTCGGTATGCGGATCGACGGTGCCGGTGACGGCACTAAGGAACATCACCAGGACGTCTTCGGCGTTGGTCTGTTCGACGCGCGAGAGCTGGTTTTCGTAACGATCGCGCAGCGTCTTGACGATGTCCTCGGCGTTATCTTCCTCCGGGGCACTGAGAGATTGGGTCAGTGCGGCATTCTTGAGGCGCTTTTCCCAAAGTCGGTCGAGCGCGTCCTGCCCCTGGGCCCAGGATTCGTCTTCACGGTCCAGCGCCAGGCGCTCGTTGCCCTGATAATTGAAATCGCTGCCATCATCGAGACGCTCGATCATCCATTTCAGACGTGCCTCGAGACGTTCCTGGTAGCGTGCGTAGAGTTCGTAGACGCGTTCAAGCTTTCCCTCGTCGAGCGCCTCGTCGAAAGAAGAAGCGAGATCGTGGAAGTCCTTTACGTCACGCGATAGTAAGTAGGCGCGTTGGGGGTCCAGTACATCGAGGTAGCGCTGAAACGCTCTCGAAGACCACTCATCGTCCAGATTGATATCGGCGTAATGTCCATATCGCAGCGATTCAGCGACTTCCGTCGCTGCTTGCCGCTGTTCGTCGGTGGGTGCCGGGGCATCGGCCAATGCCGGGGCACAAACCACCAGCCACAGTGACAAGATCGCCGCGCGCCGAGCGGCTGCAAACAGGCTCATTAATCAAGCACTCCCGGTTTCATGTACACTCTCGTTCCCAGATTGCCGGTTCCTTGAGTTGAGTTTTCTCAGACCGGACTGGCATTGTAGCAGTCTGTATCATCCGTCACAGACACTTCTCCGAGGACGCCATGGCTCACGCCCCCACCCTTGATCGCTTGTTACATTTTCTCGAACGTTCCCCCACGCCTTGGCATGCCGTCGACAATATGGCCCGACGACTCGAGCAAGCGGGCTACCGTCGCCTCGAGGAAACCGAGACGTGGCAGTTGGCGCCCGGCGAACGTTTTTACGTTACCCGTAATGATTCGTCGTTGATCGCCATGCAGGTGCCGGAGGAGGGCCTAGGCGGGTTGCGCATGATCGGGGCGCATACCGATAGCCCGGGGCTGCGGCTCAAGCCCCAGCCAGTGGTCACCGGCAATGACTGGCTTCAATTGAGTGTCGAAGTCTACGGTGGGGCGTTGTTGGCACCTTGGTTCGACCGAGATTTGGGCCTGGCCGGGCGTGTCCATGTACGACGCGAGGATGGGCGACTGCAGGGCGTATTATTGCACGTTGATCGTCCCGTTGCGATCATCCCCAGCTTGGCGATTCATCTCGACCGCGAGGCGAATAATGGACGTGCGCTGAACGCTCAGACACAGATGCTGCCGGTCATGCTGCAGGGCGGTAGCGAGCCCGACCTGGAGAAATGGCTCAAGCGCTGGTTGTATGAGCAGCACGGCTTGGAAAACATCCAACTGATGGATTATGAACTCGCCCTCTACGACATGCAGCGGCCGTCGCGTGTGGGCGTCGAGGGCGAGCTGATCGCCAGCGCGCGCCTCGATAATCTACTGTCGTGCTTTATGGGTATCGAAGCGCTGTTGGCCAGCGATGGCCAGCAAGGCGCGGTATTCGTCGCCAACGACCATGAAGAAGTGGGGAGTGCCAGCGCCAGCGGTGCCCAGGGTCCGTTTCTGGGGGACGTGCTGCGCCGCGTGCATGCCCAGTTGGGCGAGGGAGGTGAAGAAGGTTGGGTGCGTCTGATTCAGGGCTCACGCATGATTTCTTGTGACAATGCCCACGCCCTGCACCCTAACTTCCCCGAAAAGCATGATGCCAATCATGGTCCGACGATCAACGGCGGCCCGGTGATCAAGGTCAACGCCAATCAGCGCTATGCCACCAATAGTGCCACGGCGGCGATGTTTCGAGATATCTGCCGCGAGGCGGGAGCGCCAGTCCAGACGTTCGTCACGCGTGCCGACATGGGATGTGGCAGCACCATCGGGCCGATTACCTCCACCGAACTCGGGGTGCCGACGCTGGATGTTGGAGTGCCGCAATGGGGGATGCACTCGATTCGCGAAACCGCCGGCAGCCGTGACGCCGACTATCTGATTCGTGCGTTGACGGCTTACGTCAATCGCGCCGAGTTGAGCTAGCCCGGGTACCGGCGTACGAAAAAGCCCGCCAACAAGGATGTTGGCGGGCTTTTGTATATCTTGGTGGCTACGCCCTGACTCGAACAGGGGACCCCATCATTATGAGTGATGTGCTCTAACCAACTGAGCTACGTAGCCGTTCAATGCGGGCGAATACTACGTGTAACTCCCTGATGTGTCAACTATTCATTGCCATCAAGCCGCCCGGCGACTCTTGGGTGCACTAGACGTTGAAACGGAAATGCACGACATCCCCATCGACGACGATGTACTCCTTGCCTTCCAGACGCCATTTTCCCGCATCCTTGGCGCCTTGCTCGCCGCCCAGTGTCACGAAGTCGTCATAGCCGACCACTTCGGCGCGGATGAAACCCTTCTGGAAGTCGGTATGGATCGCGCCAGCGGCTTCCGGGGCGGTGGCCCCGATAGGCGTGGTCCAGGCGCGGACTTCTTTGACTCCCGCGGTGAAATACGTCTGTAGGCCGAGCAGGGCGTAACCGGCGCGAATGACCCGGTCGAGGCCAGGTTCTTCCATGCCCATTTCCTCGAGGAAGGCGCTTCGCTCCTCTTCATCGAGCTCGGCGATCTCGGCTTCGATCTGGTTACATACTGGTACCACCACGGCGCCTTCCTCGGCTGCGATCGCATGAACGGTGTCGAGATAGGGATTGTTCTCGAAGCCGTCTTCGTTGACGTTGGCGATATACATGGTGGGTTTCAGGGTCAAGAAACCGAAGCTCTTGAGCTGGCGCTGCTCGTCGTCATCGAGGCCGAAACTACGTAGCGGCTGGCCCTCGGCCAGATGGGGCTGGATGCGGTCGAGGATGGCTTTGGTGGCCATGGCCTCCTTGTCGCCGCCCTTGACCACACGTGCGAGGCGTTGGATGGCGCGCTCTACGGTATCTAGATCGGCAAGCGCGAGTTCGAGATTGATGGTCTCGATGTCGGCGCGGGGGTCGACCTCATTGGCGACGTGGATGACATTGTCGTTATCGAAGCAACGCACCACATGCGCAATCGCCTGGGTCTCGCGGATATTGGCCAGGAACTGGTTGCCCAATCCTTCGCCTTTCGAGGCGCCTGCGACAAGGCCAGCGATGTCCACGAACTCCATGGTCGTCGGAATGACCTTCTGCGGTTTGACGATGGCCGCAAGCTTATCCAGACGCGGGTCCGGCATGGGGACGATGCCGACGTTGGGTTCGATGGTGCAGAAAGGAAAGTTTTCGGCGTCGATTCCCGACTTGGTCAAGGCATTGAACAGCGTGGATTTGCCGACATTGGGAAGGCCGACGATACCGCAATTGAAACCCATGGGATCTTCCTGAATCGTATGCGAAAGGGCGTGATGAACGTGGCCCGCATTCTACCGATGTGGCGGGTGTGGGGCTATGGGCGCGAGACGACTGCTGAAAAGAAGCCGTGCTTAGCCGTTGAAACCGTGTTTAGCCGTTGAAGCTATGCAAGCGATTCATGGCGCTTGCCCAGTCACCAGCGACAACATCGGGGAGCGTGCGCAGGCATTCCTCGATGGCGGCATCGATAGCAGTGCGTTCCGCCTTGCCGGGGCGTCCGAGGACATAGTTCGTCACTTGCTTGGCCGAGCCCGGATGGCCGATGCCAACGCGCAAGCGATGGAAGGATTTGTCGTTGCCCAAGGCACTGACGATGTCGCGTAAACCATTGTGGCCGCCATGGCCACCTCCGTGTTTGTAGCGTGCCGTACCCGGAGCGATATCGAGTTCGTCGTGGGCGACGAGAAGTTCGTCAGGGGATATCTTGAAGAACTGGCAAAGCGCGGCGACAGCCTTGCCGCTTCGATTCATGTAGGTACTGGGCACCAACAAATGAAGATCATGGCCAGCGTAATGGACCTTGGCATAATGCCCAAGGAATTTACGCTCGGCCCGTAGCGGGGTCAGGCTGTCGCGCGCCAGGGACTCAACGGCCCAGGCGCCCGCATTGTGTCGCGTGGCATCATATTCGGAGCCTGGATTGCCCAGGCCGATCAACGCTTTGACGTGACTCATGCGGGCCCCTAGAAAACCGATTACTCGGTTTTTTCGCCGTCTTCTGCGGCGGCGTCGTCACCGCCTTCTTCGTCTTCTTCGTCACCTTCGGTGCCGGTATCGGCACGCGTGACGCTAACCACGCCGAAGTCGTGCTCTTCGCCATGGCTCAGGGCGACCAGAGATACGCCTTCCGGCAGCGGCAGATCGGACAGGTGCAAGGTCTCGCCGAGTCCGAGGGATGCCACATCGACTTCCAGGTACTCGGGAAGCTTGCTGGGCAGGCAGCTGATCTCGACGTCGTTGGCCAGCACGTGTAGCACGCCGCCTTCTTCCTTGACGCCCTTGCACGCGTCTTCACCGTTGACGTGCAGCGGCACGTTCATGGTGATTTCGTGTGTAGCGTCGACACGCATGAAGTCGGCATGGGTCACCAACGCCTTGTACGGATGGCGCTGGATATCACGGATGATGACCTGCTCCGACTTGCCTTCGAGATCGATGTTGATCACAGACGAGAAAAAGGCTTCATCCTCGATGGCCTTGTAAAAGGCGGGCTTATCGAGGGTGATCGGCTGCGGCGTCTTGTCGCCACCGTAGATGATAGCGGCGACTTTCTGGTTCTCACGACGCAGGCGGCGGCTCGCACCTTTCCCCAGGTCGTGACGAACCTTGGCGGATAGAGTGAATTGGGACATTGATTGTCACCTCATAGGTTATGTAAGGAAAGCGGCACCGCCCGCGACCAGGCGATGCCGATTCCGTGAGGGCCTCGCGGCCCGCGTATCCGTGCACGCTCTCTGAGGCTTATTGCCTCAGTGGAACATGGCACTGACGGATTCTTCGTTACTGACGCGGCGAATGGCTTCCGCGATCAGCCCCGCGACCGAGAGCTGGCGAATGCGACCGCTGCGGGACGCTGTCTCGGAAAGCGGAATGGTATCGGCCACGACGAGTTCGTCAAGTACCGAGCCGACGATATTGTCGACGGCCGGTCCGGACAGGATAGGGTGCGTCGCATAGGCGACGACACGCCGAGCGCCGTGTCCTTTGAGTGCTTCGGCCGCCTTGCACAAGGTGCCGGCGGTATCGACCATGTCATCGACTACCACACAGGTGCGATCCTGAATTTCACCGATGATATGCATGACCTGGGCTTGGTTAGCCTGCGGACGACGTTTGTCGATGATCGCCAGATCGGCGTTGAGCTGTTTGGCGATGGCGCGTGCGCGGACGACGCCGCCAACATCGGGGGAGACCACGACGAGATCGTCGTAGTTCTGGCGTTCGATATCATCGAGCAGGATAGGCGAGCCGTAGACGTTGTCGACGGGGACGTCGAAAAAGCCCTGAATTTGATCGGCATGCAGATCCATGGTCATGACACGATCGACACCGGCCTTGACCATCATGTCGGCGACCAGCTTGGCCGAGATCGGTACGCGTGCGGAGCGCACTCGGCGATCCTGGCGGGCATACCCGAAATATGGTACGACGGCGGTGATTCGCGTAGCGGAAGCACGGCGCAGTGCATCCACCATGAGAATCAACTCCATCAGGTTGTCGTTGGTCGGTGCGCAGGTGGACTGCAATACGAAGACGTCCTTGCCGCGAACGTTTTCATTGATCTCGACCGCGATTTCACCATCGCTGAATTGACCGACGGTTGCATGGCCCAGCCGGTTGTCGAGGCTTTCGGCCACCTTGCGGGCGAGTTCGGGATTGGCATTTCCCGCGAACACCATCAATTTAGACACGCGCAGCCACCTTTGGAGTCTTGAGGGATCTCGGAGTGGGATTCGTCGGGCGCCCTGAGAAATTGGCTGGGGTACCAGGATTCGAACCTGGGAATGTCGGTACCAGAAACCGGTGCCTTACCACTTGGCTATACCCCAGCAACACATCGACTCGCTGTTTAGTGTGTCGTATTGCCCACATAGAACACGATGCCGATATCAGGCGTCCCCGTATTAGCTCATGAGCGACATTTTATCGTGAATGTCGAGAGCGTCGTGGAGGGGGGAGGTGTTGCAGCCGCGTGCCTTGAATGCATGCCAATGGCTATCAACACGGCGCAAAATCCTATCGGCTTGTTGCTCACTCGTCAAGGGACAGAATAGACAGCTTCCTGTCCCCGTCAGCATGGCTGGGCCGAAAGCCGATAACCAGTCGAGCGCTTGCGCGACCTTCGGCGACAAGCGTTTTACCGCAGCTTCGCAGTCATTGCGCCAGGCGCGCCCCTGTTCGGCTTCCCCTCGCAGTGCGCGCGCCATACTAATGGGCGGGGTGTTGCGTGTCAATTCGGGGTGGCCGAACACGGCAGGCGTTGATATTTCTTCCCCGGGGTGAAGAACCACGAACCACGGGGTTTCGAGCGTCACTGGCGTCAGGCGTTCGCCAATGCCTTCGGCCCAGGCACTCCGGCCGTATACGAAGACTGGTACATCGGCACCCAGCGAAAGACCCAGTTCGGCCAGGCGGGGAAGACCCAGCGAGAGTGACCAGAGGCGATCGAGCGCGAGCAGGGTGGTGGCCGCATCCGAGCTCCCGCCGCCCAAGCCGCCACCCAAAGGGAGACGTTTTTCCAGGTGGATGTCCGCGCCTAGCGATGTGCCGCTTGCATGCTGCAGCAGGCGTGCGGCGCGCACGATGAGGTTGGCCTCGTGATCGACGCCAGCCATTGCGGATCGCAGCTGGATGGCGCCATCTTCGCGTGGCACGAAGTGCAACGTATCGCCGCGGTCGAGGATTTGGAACAGCGTCTGCAGTTCGTGATAACCGTCGGCACGGCGGCCGACGATATGCAGCATGCGGTTGAGCTTGGCGGGGGCAGGCAAGCTGAGTCGTGCATTCATGAGTCGGACACGGCATCCCATTGATTGACGACGAGCGTGGCACGCAGGTCGCCGTAGGTCATGACCAGTCGGCGTGGCAGCCAAAGGTCGTCGGCACGCGTCCAGTCACGGTACTCGATTGTCCAGCCAAGTTGTTGCAGGCGCTGGGGAAAGCCCAGGTCGTCATGCTCTAGGCGCTCGCTGGCGTCGGGGGTAGGCAGGCCGCGAACCCAGAAATCGAGTGCGGAAATGGGCAACGACCAGCCTAGTTGTTGTTCCATCAAGGCTTCCGGTGTCTCGGCATCGAAGCGCCCTTCACCGTTGGTCAATGTAACTTTCCCGGGTGCTCCTTTCAGTAGGGTGCGGCCAGCCCCGAAAGGGCCGCTGATCAGGATGCGATAGGTGTCGGGGCGCTGCTGCCAGTCGATATTGGCGCTTTCGGAGCCTTCATTGGTGCGTAACCCGACCTTGCCAGCGAGACTCCAGGCTTCCAGTGCTTGCAGGCGCTCGGCTTGAGCGTCCCAATCGCCACGCTCACGGGCTTGGTCGGGCCCCGGAGTTTGACTGGCACAACCCGCCAACATGGCGATGAGTAGCAGGCTGAGCCAGGCGCGAGGTGCGGCGTAGCCATGGCGAAGGCGTAATGAGAGAGAGCGGATCATGAGCTGGCTTCCGTGTCGCGAGTAGATTCCGGGTCGACGTTGCTGCTTGCATCATTCTCGTTGGCCGGGGCGAGTTCGGGGTGTCGGCGCAGTAAGTCATCGATGAGCGGATGCGGAGAAAAGCGCTGTAACGCCTCCTCTACCAGGGCGCGCGCCTGGTCATCGCGTCCGGTGGCGGCGAGTACCTCGGCGAGGTGGGCGGCCACTTCCTGATCAGGCTGGCCGCGATAGGCCTCACGTAAATAAGGCAGCGCTTCTTGCGCGCGGTCGAGATGAAAATAGACCCAGCCGAGACTATCGAGGATGGCGGGACTATCGGGCTCGAGGCGGTGAGCCTTTTCGATCAGCGGCAAGGCCTCCTGATGGCGGCCCATGTCGTTGCTCAGCGTATAGCCGAGGGCATTGAGTGCTTCGGCGTTATCGGGTTCGCGTTCGATGATCGTACGCAGCTCGGCTTCCATGGTGTCAAGATTGCCTTGGTGATAAGCGCGCATGGCATGCTGGAAGCGTAGCTCGGTAACCTCGGGCGTCTTGGCGATGGCGTCGTCAAGCAGTTCGTCGGCGCGTGCGCGCTGGCCTTGGGCATCGAGCACGTCGAGCTCGAGACGTAGTAGGGCGACGCGTTGATCGGGATGGCGAAGACGTTCGATGCGTAAAAACGCGCTGGCGTCTTGTGCTCGATCCGCGCCGACCAGCATTTTGGCGGCCTGCGCGCGTGCCTCGATGAAACCCTCGCCGCTGGGTACCTGACGATAATAAAGCAGGGCGTTGTCGATTTCGCCGGCTTGCTCGGCGATGCTGCCCAGCATCAGATAGGCGGCCGTAGGCGTATCGTCGCGGTCGAGCAGAGGAAGGAGAATGCGCCTGGCGCCATCGGGATGCGCGGCGTCGAGATACAGTTGGGCAAGCGCCAAACGAAGCGACGCCGTGTCATCATGGCGAGCCAACAAGCGCTCGACATCCTCGTCGGCGGCTTCGATATCGCCATCGGCGAGGCGAGCCTGCGCCTGAGTCAGGAGCAGGCGGCTGTCGCCGGGAAAGCGTTCGAGCCCTTGGCGGGCATAGCGCCGAGCATCGTCCAGGTTGCCATTGTGCAGCGCGATCATGCTGCGCGTCAGCCATACTTCGACGGGTGCCTCTGCTGTATCGGTCAGGTGTGCGAGTCGAGCATCGGCGGCTTCGGTATCACCGTTCGCTGCCTCGAGCTGTGCGGTCGCTAGCTGGGCATCAAGGTGATCGGGGTGACGCTCGACGAAATCATGCAGAGGTGCCAGTAGCGGCGTGATGTCGGCATCCTGCTCGATGGCGAGCTCGGCTAGCGCGGCTAGATCCGCCTCGGGCTCCTGGTCGGCAATGCGCAAGCGCTGGGCCAGGGCGGTTTCCCAATCACCACGCTGTACCGCGAGGCTGGCGAGAACGTGGCGCGGCGTGGTGGCGTCGTTATCGAGCTGTTGCCAGCGCAGTGCAGCGCGTTCGAGCAGGGCGCTGTCGTCAGCGTAGCGCGCCGCGAGGGTGGCGCGCTCTGCGAGGGCGGGTGATGCATAGCGTTCGTTGACATCAAGATAGCCCTCGGCGGCGCGCCGGTAATCGCCGCGCTGTCCCGCGAATTCGGCAAGCAGCAACGATGAAAGGCCATCGGCATCGAAGCCGCTGGTCACCGGTGGCGCGTTTTCCATGGGGTCATCAAGCGGGATGGCGTTGGGCGTTGTCGGAGCGTTTTGGCAGCCCGCCACCAGCAACGCTAGGACGGAGGCCAGGGTCAAGCGTATGCGCATGCCATCCTCGAATGTGCGTTTGAAAGCATCAGCATACCGGCTCGATCAGGCCGGGCAAAGCGTCAGGCGCGGGAAACATCGCGCTGCGCGGCAACTTGCCGCCCCATGCCCAAATGTCTCAGTCCTATGCTAGGATATCGATCCTGCAGCGCATTAGGCGGGGCTAGTATTTCGGCTTCGTCACCCCCACATTGTCCGCCGCGCCCGAATGCAAAGGCCGGACGCTGCCGATAGACCGATGTGATGACCGTGATTTCATGACGCTTCTCGCCCTGGGGATCAACCACAAGACAGCGACCATCGAGGTTCGCGAGCAGGTCGCTTTTACGCCGGCCGAGCTGGCGGGCGCGTTGGCCGAACTCAAGTCGCTGCCCGGCGTCAACGAAGCGGCGGTGCTGTCGACCTGTAATCGTACCGAGCTTTACTGTGTGACCGATGCTCAGGGAGAGCGCTCGGTGCTCGACTGGCTGGGGCGCTTCCACGGACTGCCGCCCGAAACCCTGATGCAAAGCGCCTACCACTACCTGGATGGCGAGGCCGCTCGTCATTTGATGCGCGTGGCGGCGGGGCTTGACTCCATGGTTCTGGGCGAGCCGCAAATTCTGGGCCAGCTCAAGGAGGCCTATCAGCTTGCTCGGGATAACGCTGGCTTGGGAGGGGAGCTTGAACGGCTTTTCCAACATACCTTCTCCGTCACCAAGCAGGTGCGCAGCGAAACCGGTATCGGCGAGAATCCGGTTTCGGTGGCCTATGCTGCCGTCAGTCTGGCGAGTCATATCTTCGACGATTTCGGGCGTGCTCGTGCGCTGTTGATCGGGGCGGGCGAAACCGTCGAACTGGTCGCACGACATCTGCGTGAAGCAGGCATTCGTGGGTTGACCGTCGCCAACCGTACCCGCGAACGCGCTGAGACCTTGGCCAATGCCTTCGATGCCGAAGCGATTTCACTAGGGGAAATTCCCCAGGCATTAGCGCAGGCCGATATCGTCATCTCTTCCACGGCGAGTCCGTTACCTATTCTCGGCAAGGGCATGGTCGAAAGCGCACTGAAGAAGCGCCGCTATCGGCCCATGTTCATGGTCGATATCGCCGTGCCTCGCGATATCGAGTCCCAGGTTGGCGAGCTGGACGATGTCTTCTTGTACAGCGTCGATGACCTGCAGGAAGTGATCGAGGAAAACCGCAAGCAGCGTGCCGTCGCCGCGGCCCAGGCCGAGTCTCTGATCGAGCATGGCATCCAGCATTGGCAGCATGAACGCCGCGTGCGTGGCGCCGGCGACTTGATTCGCCGCTACCGTGAGCAGGGCGAGGCGCTGCGTGAAGAAGCCGAGCGCCAAGCGCTGGCGCAACTCGCCCGCGGCGAGGACCCCGAAAAAGTCCTGCAGCGGCTGTCGCGTCAACTGACTAATAAATTGCTGCACGGCCCGACGCTACGCTTACGCGAAGCATCGGGCGAGGAGCGGCACGATATCCTCCAGGCGGCCGATACATTGCTGATCGACCCGGCCGCATCGACACAGGACCCTGCATGAAAGCGACTCTGCGCACACGTCTCGATGCCTTTCAGGAACGCTTCGAAGAACTCGCCGCCTTGCTGGCCGAGCCCGACGTGATTGCCGATCAGGCCCGCTTTCGCGATTACTCACGCGAATATGCCGAGCTTGAGCCGTTGATCGAAACCTGGCGGGTTTATCGGCGGACCGAGGGCGATATCGAGGCGGCCGAGCAGATGCGCGAGGACAGCGACCCCGAGATGCGCGAGCTGGCGGAGGAAGAGTCGCGCCTGTCGCAGGCGCGGCTCGAAGAATTGGATGCAGAGGTCAAGCAGCTCCTGGTGCCCAAGGATCCCGATGATGGCAGCAACGTGTTTCTCGAGGTTCGTGCCGGTACCGGCGGCGACGAGGCGGCGCTATTCGCTGGCGACTTGTTCCGCATGTATTCGCGTTATGCAGAACGCCAGGGCTGGCGAATCGAGGTGATCAATGTCAGCCATGGCGAGAAAGGCGGCTACAAGGAAATGATCGCTCGGATACGTGGCGACAACGTCTACGCGCGGCTTAAGTTCGAGTCCGGTGCGCATCGCGTGCAGCGGGTGCCTGCAACGGAATCCCAGGGGCGTATCCATACCTCGGCGTGTACCGTGGCGGTGATGCCCGAGGCGTCCGCCGTTGGCGATGTAGAGATCAACAGCAACGATCTGCGTGTGGATACGTTCCGCTCCAGTGGCGCCGGCGGGCAGCACGTCAATACCACGGATTCGGCGATTCGCATCACGCACTTGCCGACCGGCGTGGTGGTGGAGTGCCAGGAAGAGCGTAGTCAGCACAAGAATCGCGCCAAGGCAATGGCGTTTCTGGCCGCGCGTCTCAAGCAGTCCGCCGTGGATGCGCAGCGCCAGGAGCAGGCCGATACGCGTCGTTCGCTGGTCGGCTCGGGCGATCGTAGCGAGCGTATCCGAACCTACAATTTCCCCCAGGGACGGATCACCGATCATCGTATCAATTTGACCCTCTATAAGCTGGGCGACGTGATGGCGGGCGAGCTTGATGAAGTGATCAATCCCTTGATTCATGAATACCAGGCCGAGCAGCTCTCGGCGCTGCAGACGGCTTGATGACCTACGATACCTTGCTGGCGCGTGCATCACGGCGGTTGCAGCAGGCGGGCAGTGCCTCACCGCGCCTGGATGCCGAAGTGCTGATGATGCACGCGGCCTCGGTGACACGCGCCTGGCTATATGCTTGGGGTGATCGCGAACTCGCAGGTGTGCCCCGGGCGCGTTTCGAGGCGCTGGTGGCGGCACGGGCGCTGGGCCATCCCGTGGCGTATCTCATCGGCGAACGCGAGTTCTGGGGGCTACCACTGCGTGTCGATGAGGCGACCCTGATCCCACGGCCCGATACCGAGTGCCTGGTCGAGGCACTGTTGGCGAAGATGCCGCATGGACCAGGAAAAGCGCTCGACCTGGGCACGGGGACGGGCGCCATTGCCCTTGCGCTGGCCTCGGAGCGGCCGGAGTGGCATGTCATCGGGGTCGACAAGGTGCCCAGCGCCGTGCACTTGGCGACGGCTAATGCGACGCGCCTAGCGCTGAGCAACGTCACCTTTTGGGTCAGCGACTGGTTCTCTGCTCTCGGCAATGAGACGTTCGACGTGATCGCGGCCAATCCGCCTTATATCGCCGAGGATGACCCACATCTCGCGCAGGGCGATGTGCGCTTCGAACCGCGTTCGGCGCTGGTGGCGGGCGATGCCGGGCTGGCCGATTTGTACCATCTCGCGAGGACTGCGCGTGCACACCTCGTGGCAGATGGCTGGTTAGGGCTGGAGCATGGCTGGGAGCAGGCAGCGCAGGTTCGTGAGGCACTCACGCAAGCTGGGTACACCGATGTCGTCAGCATCGTGGATCTCGGCGCGCGTGAACGCCTCACGCTGGGGCGTGCGCCTGCGATGGAGGATGGTCAACATTGACCGCGGTAAATAGCAACGTCGGTTGCCTGGAGGCGCGGGCGATGATTGTGGTAGTAATACGTCTCGCATCGATGAGCTCTCTAGGGAAACATCACCTGTCATAGGGCTCGGGTGGCAATGCCTCCTGTCATTCATTGTCTCGGAACAACAATATAATGAAAGCCAAGACCCGTTCGTTGGATCGTATCGATCTCAATATCTTGCGTTGCCTGCAGGACAACGCGCGTATTTCCTATGTCGACCTGGCGTCCCAGGTTGGCTTATCTACCACGCCGTGCCTGGAGCGCGTCAAACGCCTTGAGAAGGCCGGTATCATCCGCGGTTACAAGGCGTTGCTCGACCCCAAGGCGCTCAAGGCCAACTTGCTAGTGTTCGTCGAGATCAGCCTGGAGACACAGTCGCCGGCGGTGTTCGACGAATTTCGCCGGGCCGTGGCCAAGCTACCGCAGATTCAGGAATGTCATCTGGTATCAGGGCAGTTCGATTACATCCTCAAGT
This sequence comes from Chromohalobacter beijerinckii, assembly GCF_023061185.1. Classification (GTDB taxonomy): domain Bacteria; phylum Pseudomonadota; class Gammaproteobacteria; order Pseudomonadales; family Halomonadaceae; genus Chromohalobacter; species Chromohalobacter beijerinckii. The sequence continues at coordinate 131,969 of NZ_JAKGAK010000001.1, read as the reverse complement.
GCCGGATTCCGGAGATGTCCGCTTATCGTCAGTTGCTCGGCGATGTCGTATTGACGCTGCCCGGGGTCAAGGAGTCCAAGAGTTACGTGGTCATGGAAGAGGTCAAAGAGGATGTCTCGTTGCATGTGCCTGACACCGAGCAGCTCGATACCTGACGGGCGCATGCCGGGAGGCGCTCTCCACTTGGAGGCGATGGACTCACATGAAGGAAATGGACGATACCGCGTTACTGCGCTATAGCCGCCAGATCATGCTCGAACAGCTCGATGTGGACGGACAGCAGCGTTTGCTCGAAGGCCATGCGCTGATCATTGGTGCCGGTGGATTGGGCTCGCCGGCGGCGCTGTATCTGGCCGCTGCGGGGGTGGGGCGGTTGTCGATCGCGGATGACGATGTGGTCGAGCTTTCCAACCTGCAGCGCCAGATCGCGCATGGCGAGAGTGACGTAGGACACGCTAAAGCGGAATCGGCGGCGGCGGCGGCGCGGCGCCTTAATACCGGCTGCGAGGTAGAGGTCATCGCCTCGCGTCTCGGGGGAGAAGGGCTCGAGAGTGCGGTAGCGGCGGCGGATGTCGTGCTCGACTGTACGGATCGTTTTTCCAGCCGCTATGCCATCAATCGTGCTTGCGTTGCGGCGCAGACACCGCTGGTCTCGGGGGCGGCCATTCGCTTCTCGGGGCAATTGGCTGTCTTTGATACGCGTGATGCCAACTCACCCTGTTACGCCTGCGTGTATGGCGAGGACAGCGACGACGATGCGCTGCGCTGTGCTGAAAACGGGGTGATCGCGCCACTGGTAGGGGTCATCGGTACTTTTCAGGCGCTCGAGGCACTCAAGTTGCTCGCCGGTATCGGGCATCCTCATCGTGGGCTGGCGACTTTCGATGCGCTGAGTGGCGAGTGGCGGCGCTTCAATGTCGGTCGCGATCCGGCGTGCCCTGTCTGCAGCGCGTCTAATCCCGCCTGATGTTGGGGGGCACGCCACTATGGTGATTGTTTGCCGAATAGGCTGTGTCTTGAGCGAGTGTGAATTACCGAGCTCATACAAACGCCCCAGCTCATTAAGCTGGGGCGTGGTGTGTCGTCGATCGATAAAACGCGTCAGAGCTCGAAGGTGGGCAGTTTGCGGGCGACTTTGATTTTATCGAGCTTGGCTACCTTGGGCAGTCCGTTTTCGAATGGTGGGAAGTCTTCGCCCTGGATCAGCGGCGAGAGATAACGACGCCCCGCCTCCGTGATGCCGAAGCCGTCCTCGCGAATGTACTCGCGGGGCATGAATTTTTCCTTGTTGGCCACTTCCGCCAGCGGCGCTGCCTCGATACGCCATTCGTAAGGCGTTTCGCTGACGCGTTTGATGGTCGGCATCATGGCGTTCTTGCCTTCCAAGGCTAGCTCGACGGCCTTCTGGCCCACGGCATAGGCTTGTTCGACATCGGTCTTGGAGGCCAGGTGGCGCGCTGCGCGTTGCAGGTAGTCGGCGACCGCCCAGTGGTACTTGTAGCCCAGATCCTGCTTGATCATACCGGCAAGCGTCGGCGCCACGCCGCCCAGCTGGCGGTGGCCGAAGGCGTCGGTATTGCCGGCGTCGGCGAGGAAGGTGCCATCTTCGTAACGGGCGCCCTCGGAGACCACGATGACGCAATAGCCGTACTTCTTGACGGCCTCGTCGACGCGCTGCATGACCTGGGCGCGCTGGAAGGGAAGTTCGGGGAAGATGACCAAGTGAGGAGGCTCGCCTTCGCCGTTGCCCGCCAAGGCGCCGGCGGCGGCGATCCAGCCCGCATGACGGCCCATCACTTCGAGCACGAATACCTTGGTGGAAGTGGCGCACATGGAGGCGATATCCAGCGCCGCTTCGCGGGTCGAGGTGGCGATGTACTTGGCCACGCTACCGAAGCCGGGCGAGTTGTCGGTGATCGGCAGGTCGTTGTCGACGGTCTTGGGAACGTGAATCGCGGTCAGCGGGTAGCCCATCTTTTCCGAGAGCTGCGACACCTTTAGGCAAGTGTCGGCGCTGTCGCCGCCGCCGTTATAGAAGAAATAGCGGATGTCATGCGCCTTGAACACCTCGATGAGGCGCTCGTATTGCGCACGATGCGTCTCGATGTCCTTGAGCTTGTAGCGGCAGGAACCAAACGCGCCGCCTGGGGTGTGGCGCAGTGCGGCAATCGCCTCGTCGCTTTCCTGGGAAACGTCGATCAGGTCCTCGGTCAAGGCGCCGATGATGCCGTTGTGGCCGGCGTAGACCTTGCCGATCTTGTCCGAATGGCGACGACAGGTCTCGATGACGCCGCAGGCGCTGGCGTTGATGACGGCGGTGACGCCACCGGACTGGGCGTAAAAGGCATTGTGCTGGGCCATGGGACTTATGGTGCTCCTGGGTCTGGGCGCATGAATGAGCGAATGATAGCCGACATCGACGGTCGATGCCTATGCCGCGGCGCTCGGCTGGTGGGCCGCGCGGCGCCATGCTAGGCTCGCCGCATCACGGCAGGAGGCTCAGATGCACGTCCATATTTTAGGGGTTTGCGGTACGTTCATGGGGAGTCTGGCGCGGTTGGCCAAGGCGCTCGGACATCATGTTAGCGGCTCGGATGCCAATGTCTATCCGCCGATGAGCACTCAGCTCGAAGAGGCTGGCATCGCCCTTTGCGAAGGGTATGACGCCGACAATCTGATGCCGCGCCCCGACCTCGTGATCATTGGCAACGCGTTGTCGCGCGGCAATCCTGAGGTGGAGGCCGTGCTCAATGCCAAATTGCCCTACGTCTCGGGACCGCAATGGCTCGCTGAGCATGTCCTGCCGGGGCGACAAGTGGTGGCGGTGGCGGGGACTCATGGCAAGACTACGACTGCCAGTTTATTGACGTGGATCCTGGAAGCGAGCGGCCACGCCCCTGGGTTCTTGATCGGCGGCGTGCCCCGCAACCTGGGCGTGTCCTCGCGTCTAGGAGAGGCCGGCGCGCCGTTCGTGGTCGAGGCGGATGAATACGACACGGCTTTCTTCGACAAGCGTTCCAAGTTCGTCCACTACCGCCCCGATGTCGCGGTGCTGGGTAATCTCGAGTTCGATCACGCGGATATCTTCCCCGATCTGGCCGCCATCGAACGTCAGTTTCATCATCTGGTGCGCACCGTCCCCGGCAATGGACAGTTGGTCGTGGCGGCTGGAGAGCCAGCGCTCGAGCGGGTGCTGGCGCAAGGTTGCTGGAGCCCCGTCGTGCGTTTCGGCGCCACCGACGATGCGCAATGGCAGTGGCGGCTGGAAAGCGCCGATGGCCGTCGCTTTGCGGTGAGCCATGGCGAGCGTGTCGCGCACGTCGACTGGGCGCTGAGCGGGGAGCACAACGTCGCCAACGCGGTGGCGGCCCTGGCCGCGGCGTCGGTCTGCGGAGTAGCGCTGGAAGAGGGCGCAGCAGCGTTATCGCGTTTCGAATCGCCTCGGCGGCGTCAGGAAGTGCGCGGTGAGGTCGATGGTATTCAGGTCATCGACGATTTCGCCCACCATCCCACGGCCATCGCCGCCACGCTCGAGGGGCTGGGGGCGGCGACCGACGCGGGGCGGCTGCTGGCGGTGATCGAACCGCGCTCCAATACGATGCGCCTGGGCAGTATGCGCGAGCGCTTGCCGGAAAGCGTAGCGGCGGCGGACCGCGTGTGGTGGTACCAGCCGCTGGAGGTGACATGGTCGCTGGACGCATTGGCAGCGGCCTGTCCGGTGCCGGCGACGGTAAGCGACGATATGTCGGCCCTGATCGAGGCCATCGTGGCCGAGGCGCGTTCGGGTGACCGTATCGTGGTGATGTCGAACGGTGCCTTCGAGGGCATCCACGAGAAATTGCTCGCGGCTCTGGAGGTGCGGCATGGCGGATGAAGCAATGTTCGAAGCGCCTGTCACCGTGGCGTTGACGGGGGCATCCGGGGCGCAGTACGGGCTACGTCTCATCGATTGCCTGGTGGCGGCGCGCCATCAGGTGCTGGTGCTGATCTCCAAGGCTGCGCAGATGGTGATCGCCACCGAGACCGACGTGAGTTTGCCGTCGAATCCCGAGCGTCTGAGTGAAGCGTTGAGAGAGCGAAGTGGTGCCGCGCCGGGGCAGATTCGCTGCTTCGGCCGCGAGGACTGGATGGCGCCCGTGGCCTCTGGGTCGGGTGCGCCCAGTGCCATGGTGATCTGTCCCTGTTCGACGGGAACGCTATCGGCGGTCGCCACCGGCGCGAGCAACAACCTGATCGAGCGTGCCGCCGATGTGGCGCTCAAGGAGCGTCGCCAGCTCATCCTCGTGCCCCGCGAGACGCCGTTTTCGGCCATTCATCTCGAGCACATGCTGGCGCTTACGCGCATGGGCGCGGTGATACTTCCCGCAGCGCCGGGATTCTATCACCGCCCGCAGACACTCGATGACATGATCGACTTCATCGTGGCCCGGATCCTCAACCAGTTGAACATCGCCCACACGCTGATGCCGCGCTGGGGGGAGTCGACATGATCAACCTATCGGTGCTGTCGGTCTTCGTACCGACATTTTTCATGGTCTCGTTGACGCCGGGCATGTGTATGACGCTTTCCATGACGCTGGGCATGACAATAGGCGTGCGCCGCGCCATGTGGATGATGCTCGGCGAGTTGGTGGGTGTCGGTCTAGTGGCGGTTTCGGCGGTGATCGGCGTGGCGACGCTGATGCTGCGTTATCCCGAGGTATTCGCGGCCTTCAAGTGGCTCGGGGGCGCCTACCTGATCTATCTCGGCGTGATGATGTGGCGTTCCAAGGGTCGCATGGCGATCCCTGACGCCAACGATGCGGCACCTAGCGTCTCATCGTTGCAGTTGGTGATTCAGGGCTTTGTCACGGCCGTCGCCAACCCCAAGGGCTGGGCGTTCTTTATCGCACTGCTACCGCCCTTCCTGGACGCTAGCCGGCCGATGGCGCCGCAGTTGGCGGTCTTGGTGGGGGTGATCCTCACTTTGGAGCTGACTTGCTTGCTGATTTATGCCGGCGGTGGCCGCACCGCCAGTCGCTTCCTGCGTCGCGACGGCAATGTGCGCTTGCTGAATCGGGTGGCGGGCAGCTTGATGGTGGGCGTAGGCGTCTGGTTGGCGTTGGGCTGAACGTTGCCTGTCGCGGATGCTCGACCTAGACGTAGGGTAGCCAGGCAATGCGTGCCGCTAGCAGCAGCAAGGAAGCGACGACCAACGGTGGCCATGGGCATGGTGTGAGTGGCACGTGTACGAAGCGCTGATAGCTGAGGCGTGTAATGGCGCACACCACTAGGCCGAGGAGTGCGCCGCCGATCAGGTCGCTGGCCCAATGCACACCAAGGACAAGGCGTGACAGGGCCATTGGCAGACACACTAGTGTTGCCCCCCAATATACCCACATCCGGCGTTTCGCGGGCAGTGCCTCGGCCGTGAACGCTGCCGCCAAGCCAATCAGCACGATACTCGTCGAGGTGTGGGCGCTGGGATAGGAAAACGAGCCCATGAGGTAGTCCGGCGTATCGGGACGAGCGCGCCCGGCGAGATGCTTGAAAACCAAGTTGGCGAACCCGACACCCACCAACGCACTGCTGATATGCAGAAAGGCTGCGATACGTCGCGAAAACAGTAGCCACACCAGCCATGGCAGGGTCAGTGCAATGATGCCCAGGATATCACCGCTCAGGGCCATGAAGGTGCTGAACTCGCCTAGCCAACTGCCCGCAAGAGGTGCCAACAATGCTTGGATCTGCCGGTCCATTGGCAACGAAGGTGCGGGATGATCGAGCACCCAAAGCGTCCAACCGCACAAAGCGACTAGGCTGACCACGAGAAGGGCGAGCGACGCTAGCGGTATTTCGTTGCGTGGGTGAGCGGCGCCCAGGGCGAGCCATAGGCGTCGCCGGCGCGGCGTCGCGCGGGAAAAGCGGGCCAGGCGCATGTAAACCCAGCCGCCGCGCCCGAGATGGTGACGAAACCAGGAAAACCCTAATCCCAGCGTTATCAGCACGAGCCCCAGGGTAACGAGCCATCGTTCGCTGCTTGCAGGCAAGGCGAGGAGTTTGTCCCATGAATGGCCGAGTAGATAACCGGGCAATAGGTAGGCGGGGGCCCAAAGCAAGGCGGAAGCGATATTGACGGCGGCAAAGCGCCATGTCGGCATGTGCAGCATGCCAGCGACCATCGGCACGATGGGACGTACCGGCCCCACGAAGCGACCGATGAGGATGGAAAAATCGCCATAGCGCTTGAAGAAATTGACGCCGCGCGCTAGCCATTCGGGGTGGCGGGTGAATGGCCACATTCGATGCACGCGTTCGCGCTGAGAATAGCCCAGCCAGAAGCTTAGGCCATCACCGAGTGTCGCTCCCGCAAAGGCCGCCGCCAACAAAAGCGGTAAAGGGAGGTGCTGATGCCCGGCCAGTGACGCGGCGGCGGTCAGTATCACGATGCCGGGCACCAGCAGGCCAACCACGGCGAGCGACTCGAGCAGTGCCACCAACAGCACGATCAAGACCAGTAATGTCGGCGAGGGAGAGAATTGGTACAGCCACTCGGTCACGTTCAAGTATCGGGCTCCAGCAAGTTGAATCCACGCTTGATCAGCCGTTGCTCGAAACGTTCGGCGCACTCGTCACCTGCCAGGTGACAAATACGAGCCTGGGCCTCGATGGCACCGGTTTCGGGGAGCGGGGTTTCTCTGAGCGCATGCGTCAAGCGCTCACGGACGATGAGAGCGCCGGCTCCCCCCGCGTCCGCAAGCAGCAGCCAAAAGACGCTATGGCGATGCCGGCCCAGTGCATCGCCACGTCGAGAGTTGCGTTGTACCACCTGACAGAAGGTCGTCAATAGCGTGTCTTGTGCCGCTTGGCCGAACTGCTCATTGGCCATGTCGAGTTGAGGTAAATGAATGACTAGCGCACTCAGCGATTGGTTCAATACGCGGGCGCGAGCGACCTCGGCGATAAGTCGTTCGCTGAGGGCGTCGTGCGATAGCATGCCGCTTTGCGTATCGAGCTGGTCGGTGGTCTTGAGCAGGCGGGACTGTTGCATGTACCACCCGAGAGGCAGTATCGAGATGATGACGAGTGTGAAGTACTGCAGACCGCCCGCGGGAGTCGAAAGCACAGAGTTGATCAGGAGCAACCACATGGGCGCGAGCAACACGTTGAGGAGGAGTGCGGCACCAGGCGGTAATAGCAACGTTGCGAGTATCGGGGGGACCCCCATCCAAAGTGCGCCGGACGCCTCGAGGTAAGGCGCTTCCACGGCAATCGCCAGGTAGCCGCTGATCAACACCAGGTAGGCGGGTAGTCGACGAGCGTAAGCGTTTTTTGCCATCAGGGCGGCGGCAGCCACCATGATGGTCAGGAAGGTGATCGGCAGGATGCGCGGGTAATGGCCCATCAGATAGTGCCAGGCCGCGAGGCTGGCGAGCACGAGCGCCCCGCAGGCATATGCCATTGCGTGCAGGCGTGACAACGAAAAACGCTCAGGCATGGTCGGTTGTCTCCTGTCGGCAATGCAGGCCGCTGTTTTGCACCGAGAGTTCATGGCCCAGCGTAATGGGGTCGAGATCGGGGGCAACGGGCGCGATGCGTATACGGCAGTGCTCCTGAAGCTCGGTCGAGATCGCGTCACGACGTAAGGAGGCGTGTTGCTCGTCCTTTGAAATCAGCAGTACCGCAAAGGTCTGTGCATCCACGCGATAACATCCCTCGAAGGCGTGGATAAGGGCGGCCAGGCGCTCCCTGAGACGCCATCGAGCATTGTGGCCGCGTTGATACGGGCGCACCACTATCAGCTCGGCGTAGACGTTTTCGCGCTGGCGTCGCGACCATTCAACGCTCAGATCCTCACGTAGGCGATTGAGTGACCAGATCGAGTCTTCCGGCGTGAGGCGATGGCGACGTTCCAGCTCTTGACGTAGCCGGCTGTGCTCGGTGGCTTTGGCAAATCCCAATGCCATGAGTGCGGCCAATAACGCGCCGCTCAAGGCGGCTTGCGCCATGCCGAGGGGCACTTGCACGTGCCACCAGCCGAGTGCGGCGGCCACCAGGAGGGCGTAGCGCATGGGCCGGGGTTGCGGTGCGAGCAGCATGATCGGCCACAGCCATACGCTGATGGCGTACGTCATGGGCGCATGCCAAAGTAGCACCAGCAAAAGCAAGGCACACAATGGGATCGCCAATGTCCAGGCGCGGCGCGATAAGTGACGCCACGCAAGCGTCGTCAACACGATAATGGCGGCGATGAGCAAGCCTTGCGTGATCGGGTCGTCTTCCTGCCAGGCGGTGATGGTCACCAGTCCCGCGCCCAGCAGGAAAAGTCCGGTTAGAGGTGTTTTGTATTTGCTCTGCATGGTGCCGTATAGTGATTCCTTTCCCAACGGTGCCGGCAGTATAGCCGTTGTGTCTCTACCGTCATGCTTCGGAAAGCACCGTTTATCATATGCTTCCCGGCGGATACCCAGGAGAAAATTGCCCGCATGACCCTTGAAATTTCCGAGTCCGAGATCGCCGACGTCGATGCTTACATGCATGCGATGGGTGAACGGGCACGTGGTGCGTCACGTGTTCTGGCGCGTGCCACCACCGCGCAAAAGAACCGTGCGCTACTCGCCATGGCAAGTGCCCTGGATGAGGCGCGCGATGCATTGGAAGCCGCCAATCGCCTCGATCTCGAGGCGGGACGCGACAATGGCCTTGCCGAGGCGCTGCTGGATCGCCTGGCGCTGACGCCAGCGCGTATCGACATGATGATCGAAGGCTTGCGTCAAGTGGCCTCCTTGTCCGACCCGGTCGGCGAGATTCGTGACATGCGCTATCTGCCTTCAGGGCTTCAGGTGGGCAAGATGCGTGTCGCACTGGGCGTGGTGGGCATCGTCTACGAATCGCGCCCCAACGTGACCGTGGACGCCGCCAGCCTGTGCTTGAAGTCAGGCAATGCCACTATCTTGCGCGGCGGCTCCGAGGCGATCCATTCCAACCAGGCCATTGCGGACTGTATCCGCCAGGGGCTCAGGGCCGCTGAGCTCGATGAGGCCTGCGTGCAAGTCGTGGCGACGACCGACCGTGCGGCGGTCGGCGCATTGATCGCCATGCCGGAGTTCGTCGATGTCATCGTGCCGCGCGGCGGCAAGGGACTGATCGAGCGCATCTCGAGAGATGCGCGTGTGCCGGTGATCAAGCATCTCGATGGCATCTGCCATGTGTATGTCGACCAGGCTGCCGACCCGACCAAGGCGGTGGCCATTGCCGACAACGCCAAGACCCAGCGTTATTCGCCCTGCAATGCCATGGAAACGCTACTGGTACACGCCGAGGCGGCGCCCCGGGTACTTCCCGAGTTGGCCGATATCTATCGCCGCAAGGGGGTTGAGATGCGTGGGTGTGAACGGACGCGGGCCTGGGTGGCGGATGCCGTCGCCGTAACTGAAGAAGATTGGCATAGCGAATACCTGGCGCCGATCGTGGCCATTCGCGTGGTCGATACACTGGAAGATGCGATCACGCACATCAATACCTATGGCTCGCACCATACCGATGCCATCGTCACCGAGAACCTCACCGACGCGCGGCGCTTTCTGACTGAAGTCGACTCCAGCTCGGTCATGGTCAATGCCTCGACGCGTTTCGCCGATGGCTTTGAATATGGGTTAGGGGCGGAGATCGGCATTTCCACCGATAAGCTGCATGCGCGCGGCCCCGTCGGTCTGGAAGGTCTCACCAGCGAGAAGTACATCGTGTATGGCGACGGCCATGTGCGCAGCTGAGATCCCGCCGCGCGTCGCGATGCTGGGCGGTACTTTCGATCCCGTGCACGTAGGGCATCTGCGTAGCGCGCTCGAGTTGCGCGAGGCGCTGGCGCTCGACCGTGTCCACATGGTCCCGGCGCGGGTGCCACCGCATCGAGCTACCCCAGGCGTCGATGCTGAACAGCGCGCGACCATGTTGGCGCTGGGCATCGCTGACACACCGGGGCTTTACGTGGATGATCGCGAGATCCGCCGCGAGGGGCCTTCCTATTCCACCGCGACCCTGGCGTCCTTGCGAGAAGAGCTGGGCCCGCAGGCGCGCCTGGTCATGGCGCTGGGGTATGACGCCTATCTGCACTTGGCCGAATGGCATGAGCCGGCGCGTCTGTTCGAGCTCGCGCATATCGTCGTCATCGATCGTCCTGATCACCAACAGCCGCTTCCGGCGGCGCTCGAGGCGTTGATCGAAGGCCGTGAAGTGGAGAGTGCCGATACGCTGATGCAGTCGCCTGCGGGGGGCTTGCTGCACTTGAGCCTGCCCACGCGCATGGCGATTTCGGCCACGGTAATTCGAGAGCGATTGCAGCGCGGTGAAAGCGTGCGTTATTTGTTGCCCGATGCCGTGGAACGCTATCTCCTGGCGCGTCGTCTTTATCGATGATGTCGTCATCAATCAATGAAAGGGGCCTGGTGAGTGGCGGTGCTACCCCAAGGCCTTTTTAACCTTGCCCCTGGCGGTTTGGTGTCAGCGCGGTAGAATGCGGGCCTTGCCCGAAGGGGTATGACATATGAACGAGGAGCTATGCAGACTGAAGCACTCAAAACGCTGGTAATGGGCACGCTCGAGGAACTCAAGGCACGTGATGTTGCCGAACTCGACGTCGCCTCGCTGACCAGCGTCACCGACACCATGATCGTCGCTAGCGGGACATCGAGTCGACACATCGGCGCCCTGGCCGAGAGCGTGGTGGAGAAAGTCAAGGAAGCGGGATGCCGCCCCTTGGGTATCGAAGGGCAGCAGGGGAACGATTGGGTCCTGGTCGACTTGGGCGATCTCGTGGTCCACGTCATGCTGCCCGAGACCCGTCAGCTATATGACCTTGAGCGCTTGTGGTCGGATCTGCCCAGCGATGGGGTATCCGTTGAGGGGGCGCTTGGCGAGGTGCGTGGATGAAGCTGCGCGTTCTCGCCGTGGGGACTCGTATGCCCGGCTGGGTCACGCAGGGCGTTGATGAATACCTCAAGCGATTGCCGCGTGATTTCAGCGTGGACATCGTCGAGATTGCACCCGGCAAGCGGGGCAAGAACGCCGATGTGGCCCGAGCAATTCAGGGCGAAGGCGATGCCATGCTGGCGAAGCTTCGCGATCAGGAGCGTGTCATCGCATTGGATGTCGAGGGTCGAAGTTGGAGTACCGAACGATTGGCTGCCAACGCCGAGCAATGGCGCCAGGACGGTCGCGACGTGGCGTGCCTAGTGGGCGGGCCGGACGGGCTCGACTCACGTCTGTTGGCGCGGGCCGAGCAACGTTGGTCGCTCTCGGCATTGACGTTGCCTCATCCACTGGTGCGTATTCTGTTGGCCGAGCAGTTGTATCGCGCCTGGACCTTGTTGGCTGGTCATCCCTATCACCGATGAGCGACGGGGCTCGATGCCTGCTCAGCGGCTACCTTCCACCTTCCCGCCTGTTAACGGGGACCCATGCGTAAACGACGCGACCCAATCAAGGATACCGCTCGAGAAGTCCGTGTGTTTCGGGCTCGCTCGCTACTGGCGGCATTACTCGTATTATTGATGGCCGGGGGGTTGGGCGCTCGTCTTTTCTATATTCAGGTCGTTGAGCATGATGTCTTCACCACGCGTTCCGAGAAGAACCGTGTGCGCGTCGAACCGTTGCCGCCGACGCGTGGGCTCATCTACGACCGACAAGGTCAATTGGTCGCTGAAAACCGCCCAACCTATAACCTGACCATCGTACGCGAGCGGGTTCAGGATATTGATGCCACTCTCGACCGGTTGGTCGATATCCTGGGGCTGGACGAGACGCAGGTCGAAGCATTTCGAAAACGGTCGCGGCAACGTCAAAGACCCTATCAGCCGGCGTTGTTGATGAGCGATCTCAACGAACGGCAAATCGCGCGGTTAGCCGTCAATCGTTACCGGCTTCCAGGGGTCGAAGTCGAAGCACAGTGGCTGCGTCACTATCCCTCTCCCAGGATCATGGCGCATGTGCTGGGCTATGTCGGGCGAATCAACGAGCAAGAACTGGCCTCGCTTGATAGCGGCAACTATGCGGGCACGCATTATATCGGCAAGACCGGCATCGAGAAGCAGTACGAAGAAGCGCTGCACGGGGAGGCTGGTCTACGTAAGGTGGAAACCAACGCCCGAGGTCGTGTGCTACGCGAGCTCGAGCGTATACCACCCGAACCGGGCAAGGACTTGACGCTGACCATCGACACGCGGCTTCAGCAGATGGCTTACGATTTGCTGGATGGGCGGCGCGGCTCCATCGTCGCGATCCAACCCCAGACCGGTGACATTCTAGCGATGGTCTCCGCCCCAGGATTCGATTCCAACGAGTTCGTGACCGGGATTTCCTACAAGGATTATCAGTCGCTGCAGGAGGATCTGGACCTGCCGCTTTTCAACCGGGCCGTGCGTGGTCATTATCCGATTGGTTCGACCATCAAGCCTTTCGAAGCCTTGGCCGCGCTTCAAAATGATGTCGTGACGCCGCAAGAAGTCATCTATGACCCGGGGTATTACAAGCTGCCCAACGATTCGCGCCACTACCGTAACTGGCTGCGCTGGGGGCACGGGCGTGTCGATCTGGAACGCGCCCTTGCCGTTTCCAACAATACCTACTTCTACACCATGGCGCATCGTCTTGGCATCGATGCCTTATCCAACTTCATGTACAAGTTCGGATTTGGGGAGGTCACCTCGCTGGATGTGCAAGGTGCTTCATCGGGGACCGTGCCTTCCCGTGAGTGGAAACGCGAGAAATATGGACAGGCGTGGTATCCCGGGGAAACGCTCTCGGCGGGTATCGGGCAAGGCTACTGGATGGTCACGCCGTTGCAACTCGCAACGGCCGAGGCAACGCTGGCCAACCGAGGAGACTGGGTGCGTCCACATTTGGCCAAGCGCGTCGGTGAGACGCCGATCGAACCGCCTTTCAAGAATACCAAGAGCGATGTGAAGCTCGACAAGGATGTCTGGTGGGACGATGTCTTCAACGGTATGCAGAAAGTCGTCAGCGGCCGCGAAGGGACGGCGCGTCATATCGGTAAGGGACTGAAGTATGAAATGGCGGGCAAGTCGGGCACGGCACAGGTGTTTTCCCTGGGGCAAAATCAGAAATACGATGCCGACGAGCTCAAGGAGCGTTTGCGTGATCACGCGTTGTTCACGGCGTTCGCGCCAGTGGACGACCCGCAGATAGCCATCGCCGTGATCGTCGAAAACGCCGGGGGCGGCAGTTCGCATGCTGCGGGTCTGGCGCGCGCCCTGGCAGACGAATGGCTCCTGCCCGATGACGAGAACACCCATCAAGCCGAAGAACTCATCAAGGAGGACGTCGAAGTTGAAGGGACTTGAATGGCGTCGCTTCAGTCGGGCACCGGCAGATGGCATGGGGCGCAAGCGCTCCCTCTGGTCACGCCTTCATCTCGACCCTTGGCTGCTTTTGCTACTGCTGAGCCTGATGGGGGCGGGGCTGGTCGTTTTGTACAGCGCCAGTGGCATGAGTCTCGCCGTCACGTTGGGGCAGGCGTCGCGTTTTGGTGTGGCCTTGCTGGCCATGTTCGTGATCGCCCAGTTTTCTCCGGGTACCTTGTATCGCTGGACGCCGCTGGCTTACTTCCTGGGCGTAGCGATGCTTCTCGCCGTGGAGATTCTGGGCGATATCGGCATGGGGGCACAGCGCTGGCTCGAGATCCCCGGAGTGGTTCGCTTTCAGCCCTCGGAGTTGATGAAGTTGGCGGTGCCCATGATGGTAGCGGCGTATCTCTACAAGAGACCGCTGCCACCGAGCATGCGCGACCTGCTGGTTTGTGCCTTGATCATCGGCGTGCCAGTGATGATAATCATGCGCCAGCCCGATCTGGGGACGTCATTGCTGGTAGCTTGCGCGGCAGTGTTCGTCATCTTCCTCGCGGGCTTGTCATGGCGGGTAATCGGCTTGCTGGCGGTGCTCCTTGCATCCGCCTTGCCCTTGCTCTGGTTCAATATGCATGAGTACCAACGCCAACGCGTATTGACCTTTCTCAACCCCGAAAGCGACCCGTTGGGGGCGGGCTGGAACATTATCCAGTCAAAAACGGCCATCGGCAGCGGTGGCATCTCCGGCAAGGGATGGGGCTTAGGAACTCAATCTCAGCTGGAATTTCTCCCTGAGCGCCATACCGACTTCATCGGCGCCGTACTGGGAGAGGAATGGGGACTGATCGGGATGCTGGTATTCCTGGCCCTCTACGTGCTCATCGTGGGGCGCGGGTTGTTTCTCGCCAATACCGCCCAGGACACCTATGGGCGTCTGGTCGGGGGCAGCATCGTGCTGACATTCTTCATCTATGTGTTCGTCAATATCGGCATGGTCAGCGGCATTTTGCCCGTCGTCGGTGTGCCGCTGCCTCTGGTCAGTTATGGCGGCACGTCCAGCGTGACCTTGCTGATCGGTTTCGGTATCCTCATGTCCGTTCATACCCACCGACGGTTGTTGCCGCGTTAGGCAGAGCGCGACGCAAAATGGAAGTGACGACAACCGAGGGCCAAGGAGTCAGAGCCTGATGAAGTGGAATAGTGCGCGGTCCCATTGGCAAGGATTCTCCAAGACGGCATTGTTACTGTGCGGGTTGGCCCTGTTTTCCTCGGCGCATGCAGCCGAGGAGTTCGACCCTGCCTCGCATGCTGATATCCGCGCGTGGGTCGATGACGTATCGGGGAACGGCCTTTCTCGCGATGACGTGACCCAGGCATTGCGCCATGCCCAGTTTCGCCAGGGAGTGCTGGACGCCATGCAGGGGGCGGCCGAGCGTCGCTTGAGTTGGCACGAATACCGCGACATCTTCGTGCAGCCCAAGCGTATTCAAGAAGGCGTAGCGTTCATTCGCGAGCACCGTGATGCTCTCGCGCGTGCCGAACGCGAATATGGTGTGCCGCCTGCCTATATTGCTGCGATCATCGGTGTGGAGACACGTTACGGTCAGCACAAGGGGCAGCATCGCGTACTCGACTCGCTTGCCACGCTGGCCTTTCGTCACCCCTCTCGGGGCGAGTTCTTCCGTGGCGAGCTGGCTGCGTTTCTCGAGATCACGCTGGATCAAGGAATTTCGCCGGAGGCACCCAAAGGCTCCTATGCTGGCGCCATGGGCTACCCGCAATTCATCCCGACCAGTTACCGCGCCTATGCCGTCGATTTCAATGACGATGGGCGGCGCGACCTGTGGGATGACCCCGTGGATGCGATCGGTAGCGTGGGCAATTACTTCGCCGAACATGGGTGGCGTCGTGGGGCGCCGGTCGTGACGCCTGCCGATGGTCCCGAGACGCCGCCGCAAGCGATCGACTTCAACCGCACGCGCAAGCCTTACGTGAGATTGGCAACTCTTGCCGATGCCGGTATACAGCCGCGCGGTGAGCTCGACGCCTCGCGTGTCATCCCGTTGTCTCTGGCACTCGAGTCGGGAGATTACCGCTATGCGCTGGGGCATGAGAATTTTTATGTGATCACGCGTTATAACCACAGTTACCTATATGCGATGGCCGTCACCGAGCTCGCAGCAGGTATCCAGGCATCGCTCGACAAGGATGATGCATGAGAGTCGGCGGCGTACTTGTGTGTGTATTAATGCTGTTGGTGGCAGGGTGTGCCAGTGATGGCGGCGGTCGTTACACGCAAAAAAACGATGCTTATCCGGACGCACCGCCCGATGTGTCGGATGTCCCCGACGCGGTGCCAAAAAACGAGCCGCTTTCCAAGAGCGGCAATCGCTCCACGTATGAGGTGTGGGGCGAGACCTATCATGTACTGTCCGACCCCAGCGGCTATGTGGAAGAAGGCGATGCGTCCTGGTATGGCACCAAGTTCCAGGGCTATGACACTGCCAGTGGTGAGCCCTACGACATGTACAAGATGTCGGCGGCGCATCGCACGCTGCCGCTGCCGACCTATGTCCGTGTGACCAATCTCGACAATCGGCGCAGTGTCATCGTGCGCGTCAACGATCGTGGCCCGTTTCATGGCGATCGGCTGATCGATCTGTCGTATGCTGCTGCGGCACGCTTGGACATCTTAGGGCACGGTACAGGGCATGTGCGCGTGGAAGCCATTGACCCCGAGCAATGGGCCGAGCAGCATAAGCGTTCCACCGAGTCAGCATCCCAAGGGAAGGTAGCCAAGGCGTCCTCGGGCGTACCGGCTCGAGAATCAGTGCAGGGGGCAGTGGATGCAGCATCGACCGCCGAGTCGCCCCAGCAAGATCGTGCCACCGAGCGTCAGAGTGGCACGGGGCAATATGTTCAGGTCGCGGCACTGAGTTCTGCGGCCAGAGCCAAGGCGCTGGAAAAGCGCTTGCAAGGACAAGTATCGCGTCCGGTACGCGTAAGGGAAGAGGCGTCCGTGTATCGTGTTCAGGTAGGGCCTGTGCATGATGCGTCGCATCTCGATTCCATCAAAGCGGAATTACAAGCGGCGGGTTTTGACCAGTCGTTTGTCGTTTCCGCTACCGAGTAACCCCGCTTAGCGAGAAAAGTTGTCATGAGAGTGTTCGCCCGATCGTCATTGTTACGCATTGTTTTATTGGTCACGCTAGGTGTCGGTGGTCTCACCCCTGTGGCGCAAGCCGAGGATCCCCCCAAGCCCTCGCCAGTGCCGTCGTCGATGGTACCGTCGGCGCCGAACCTGGCGGCGTCTTCCTGGGTACTGATGGACGCCGATAGCGGCAAGATCCTGGTCGAGCACAATGCCGACAAAGAGCTACCGCCGGCCAGTCTGACCAAGATGATGACCGCCTATATCGTCGAGCGTGAAATCGACGCCGAAAATATCGATGCCGACGACGAGGTGACGATTAGCGAGAATGCTTGGCGCACCGGCGGCTCGCGGATGTTCCTCAACCCGGGTAGCAAAGTAAGCGTCGACA
Source organism: Chromohalobacter beijerinckii (assembly GCF_023061185.1). Classification (GTDB taxonomy): domain Bacteria; phylum Pseudomonadota; class Gammaproteobacteria; order Pseudomonadales; family Halomonadaceae; genus Chromohalobacter; species Chromohalobacter beijerinckii. The sequence goes on along the minus strand of NZ_JAKGAK010000001.1, from coordinate 115,087 downwards.
ATTTGCTCAGGGGGGTCGTGATTCAGTCGGGCAACGATGCCAGTGTCGCGTTGTCGGAGCATATCGCGGGCAGTGAGGACGCCTTTGCCGATCTCATGAATCAGCAGGCCTCACGTATGCACCTCCAGCATACGCATTTCATGAACCCCACCGGTCTGCCGCACGATGACCACTACTCCTCGGCGCACGATCTGGCTGTCATTGCGCAGCACATCATCAAGGATTATCCCGATCACTACGAAGTGTATTCTGAGAAGTACTTCACCTGGAACGATATCCGTCAGCCCAACCGTAATCGTCTGTTGTGGCGCGATCCTAACGTCGATGGCTTGAAGACAGGGCATACCGAGGCGGCAGGCTACTGCCTGGTGGCATCCGCCAAGAAGGACGATACACGCCTGGTCGCCGTGGTGATGGGGACCGATTCTGACGAGGCACGAGCCCAAGAAACTCAGAAACTGTTGAGCTATGGGTTCCGCTTCTTCGAGACACAGCGTCTCTACGAAGCTGGTGCCGTGCTCAACAAGCCGCGTGTCTGGGGTGGCGAGAAGGACGAGCTGCGTCTGGGCGTGGCGGATGACGTGTACTTGACCGTGCCGCGTGGACACAGTGATGAGTTGAACGCTCAGCTCGACATCAAGAAAACCATCGATGCGCCGGTCGAGAAGGGAGAGCAGCTTGGCACATTGAAAATCAAGCTGGATGGTGAAGTGCTCGACGAGCGTCCCCTGGTAGCGCTGGAGTCGATCTCCGAAGGTGGCTTCTTCAAGCGCCTTTGGGACAGCGTCCTGCAGTTCGTGAATGGGTTTTTCGACTAACCCACTGTGGTTCGGCTCAAGGGCGAAGCGTTTCGAAAGCTTTGCCCTTGGTCGATACGATAAGGTTGAGTAAAATACTCGGAAATATCATGTCGAGCCCATGTGAGGCCGTTCTTCATGCAACAGACTTCACCAACCGAGCAGGGTGCATCGCCAGAAGCGCCCAAGATCGAGTTTCCCTGTCAGTATCCTATCAAGATCGTCGGTGACGCGGCACCGGACTTCAAGGTCACCGTGGTCGATATCGTCGAGCAACACTCGCCTGGCTTCGATCGTCGCAGCGTGCGCATGGTCGATAGCCGCAATGGCCGCTTTCAATCCGTGCGCGTAGTGATCCACGCCACCGGGCAAGACCAGCTCAATGCACTGTTCCATTCGCTGAAAGCGACGGGGCGTGTGCACATGGTGCTGTAGGTGGCGATGAGCGAAGCGCGCCCACCGGTGCAGTTGCATCGCCTAGGGCGTCGCGCCTATGAGCCGGTGTGGCAGGCCATGCGCAAGCTCACCGATGAGCGTGATGCTACGACGCCCGATCAATTCTGGTTGGTGGAGCATGAACCGGTGTTCACGCAGGGGCAGGCCGGTAAGCCCGAGCATCTGCTCATGCCTGGCGATATTCCGGTCGTCGCCACTGATCGTGGTGGGCAGGTGACGTATCATGGGCCGGGTCAGGTCGTGCTTTACCCGTTGATCGACGTACGTCGTGCCAAGCTGGGCGTACGGGAGCTTGTATCGGCGCTCGAGAACACGGTGATCGCGTTGCTGGCCGAGTATGGTGTGGAGGCGCATGCGCGCCCTGACGCGCCGGGTGTTTATGTCGGCGAGGCCAAGATTGCCTCGCTTGGCTTGCGTATTCGACGCGGCGCCAGCTTCCATGGCGTCGCGCTCAATGTCGATGGTGACTTATCTCCTTTTCAGCGCATCAATCCCTGCGGCTATGCCGGCATGGCCATGACGCGGCTTGCCGATCTGGTTGACGATTGTCCGGATAGCGATACGGTCGCCGTCGAGCTGGCCGAGCGTCTGGCGCGAACGCTGGAGCGAACGCTCGTGCCAGTTGCTACCGTCGGCGCCTGACGCACCGTCGTTCAGCGTCATCCAACATCGAGCGGCGCGTCCCAATGAAACCGGCCCGCCGTGGACTTAGTCTACGGCGGGCCGGTTTCATTGCATCACTAAGGCTTGAAAAGTGCGGTCTTCAGCCGACGTTGACGACCGCAATGCGGTCGGGATCGGGCGATTGACCAGGCACCTCAGCGGGCTCTGCCAGTCCTAGGTTATTCTTCTCGAACACTCGGTCGGCGCGATAGCTGGAGCGCACCAACGGCCCCGACGGCACTTCCATGAAGCCTTTTGCCAAGCCCTGCTGGCGGTAGTGCTCGAATTCGTCGGGCGTCACCCAGCGTTCCACCGGTAGGTGGTTCCGAGTCGGTTGCAGGTACTGACCCAGTGTCACGATGTCGACGCCGATGTCGCGAAGGTCATCGAAGGTCTGGAGGATCTCTTCTTCGGTTTCGCCGAGCCCCAGCATGATACTGGTCTTGGTAATGATCTCAGGGCGGTGGCGCTTGGCATGCGCCAGCACATCGAGCGTTTTGCGATAACCGGCACGCGGATCGCGCACGCGTTGTGTCAGGCGCTCCACGGTTTCGACGTTTTGAGCGAATACTTCCAAGCCGGAATCGACGACTCGCTCGACGGCACTGGGTATGCCATCGAAATCCGGCGTCAGTGCTTCCACCGCCACCTGGGGCGTGCGCGCCTTGATCGCGCGAATGCAGTCGGCGTAGTGGCCAGCGCCCGCATCGGGCAGGTCGTCACGGTCCACCGAGGTCAGTACCACGTAACGTAACCCCATCAACTCAACCGACTCGGCGGTATTCGCCGGTTCCTCGGGGTCCAGCCAGCCTCGCGGGTTGCCGGTATCGACGGCGCAGAAGCGACAAGCCCGGGTGCAGACCGACCCCATCAACATGATGGTGGCAGTACCGTTGCTCCAGCACTCACCCATGTTCGGACAGTGGGACTCGGCACAGACGGTGCTGAGCCGGTGTTCCTTGACGTTGCGCTTGACCGCCTCGAAGCGTTCACCGCCGGGCATCTGGACGCGTAACCATGAGGGCTTGCGACCGCCGACGCCATCGCCTGCGGATTGCTCGCGTGACTTCATGCCATCCTTGATGGCGGCGATGCCCTGGTCGTTGCGGTATTTCTTGCCGCTGGTGACGCGTTGGGTAGGAGTGTCGCTCATAGCGTGAGCCTCTCTGCAAGCCGGCCGACGGCGCCGAGGCGACGCTACCACAGAAAGAGGGGAAGGGCGTCGGTCGACGTTTCCGGGGGGCCTGGCACGTCTGATGATGCGTGAATTGATACGTCCAACATACCACAAAAGGCGTAGTGCTGGACAGGCTGGCAATGGCGCTTCAGTGTCAAGGAGAGCGCCTGGCCGCATGCGATACCATGCCCGGCCGATGCCGGGCATGTCGTCTTGCACAGGACTGTGTCGGTTATGGGAATGTCATGCCTCGGGCATGGCACTCAACACCAGCTTGCCCGTGGTATGTCCGGTTTCGAGGCGACGATGGGCTTCCCCGAGATTGGCTGGGGTCAATGGGCCGACGATATCGCTGAGCGTGCTGCGCAGATGGCCGGCATCAAAATGCTCGGCGAGCGTGGCCAGGATCTTGCCCTGGTGAGCGATGTCGGCGCCATGCAATGGCCGCGCGAACATGAATTCCCAACTAAACGTCACCGCCTTGCCTTGCAGAGCATTGAGATCGACGGGTTTCTGGGTCTCGGCGATGGCCACGATGTGGCCCAAGGGCCGAATGAGCGTGGTCATGTTCTCCCAGTGGTCGCCAATATCATGGCAATTGAAGATGTAGTCGACCTGCTCGTGGCCGGCGTGTTGCATGTTCGCCACGAGGTCGTGGTGATCGACGACCTCATGCGCGCCCATGCGCCGACACCATTCTATGGACGTATCGCGCGACGCCGTGGCGATGACTTTGATGCCAGTGAGTTGGCGGGCCATTTGCGTTGCGATCGAGCCGACACCGCCGGCACCGTTGATGATCAGCAGGGTCTGCTCGCGATGGGTATCTTCGCCCTGTGTCAGTTTGAGCTTGTCGAACAGGGCCTCCCAGGCGGTCAGGGCAGTCAACGGCATGGCGGCCGCTTCCTCGGCGCTCAATTTGCTCGGTGCCTTGGCGGCCAGGCGCGCATCGACGAGTTGATATTCGGCGTTGCAGCCGGGACGCTCGACCTCGCCGGCATAGTACACGCGATCTCCCGGGGCGAAGTGCTCGACGTTGGCGCCGACGCTCTCCACCCGGCCCGCGGCGTCCCAGCCGAGCACATTGTGCTGATCGCTGGGCAGGAAGGCACCCTGGCGTATCTTGGTATCCACCGGGTTGACCGAGACCGCCTCAATGCGCACCAGCAGATCCCAGTCGCCGGGTGTGGGCGTCTCGCGTTGGCGAGTTTCGAAGGCCTCCTCGGGGGCGGCCTGGGGCTGACCGGTGGTGGTGATCGCTTGCATGATTGACTCCGTAGGAAAGTCGAAACGAAATGACGTTGCCCTCCTAGATGAGGGCCGTCCTCGATGGAGTCAAGGTCGATGGCGATGGATCAGGGCGTGCACGCGAAGCTGGGGCCGGGAGCGGGGACCAGCGGTGCCTTGAAGTGGGCGTTCAGTTCCGGCAGCAATTCCCGGACGAAGCGCAGGAAGAGCTCGGTCACGGGAGTGGGATAACGATCCTTAGGATGCACGGTGCACCACGAACGACGTAGCGGAAAGCCCGGCAATGTCGGTGAGGCCAGCAATCCCGAGGCGAGCTCGAGCTGTACCGCCAGGCGCGGCAGCACGGCGACTCCGAGATGCGCCATGACCCCCTGCTTGATCGCCTCGTTGGTGCCAAGCTCCAGGGTATGGCGCAGCGATACTCGCTCGCGAGCGACGAAGTCCTCGAACGCGGTGCGCGTCCCTGAGCCGGGTTCGCGCATCAGCACGTAATAGCGTGTGAAATCCTCGAGCGTGGGCGCGTCGGCCGTCAACAGCGGGTGCCCGGGCCACACCACGGGGATCATTTCATTGTCGAGAATCGGCATGAAGGCGAGGTTGGCGTCCTCGGGGACCATGCCCATAATCACCAGGTCGTCGCGGCGCTCGGCGAGACGCTCCAGCGCCTGGCCGCGATTGCAGACGCGCAGGCGCACCTGCACCTCCGGGTAACGGGCGCGAAAGCGGGCCAGGATATGGGGCACCACGTACTGTGCAGTACTGACCGCGGCGAGATTGAGTTCGCCTCTGATGGTGCCCGCCAGCTCGGAAAGCTCCATCTGCAGGCTCGAGACCTGACCGAAGATCGACTGTACCGAGGCGGCCAGTGCATCCGCGGCGGGCAGAACATGCAGCGTCTTGCCCGCGTACTTGAAGAGTGGCTGCTCGAGTGCCTGTTCGAGTTGGCGGATCTGGGCGCTGACCGCTGGCTGTGTGAGGCCGAGCTGTTCGGCCGCCCGCGAATAGGACTGTTGCCGGTGCACGGCCTGGAAAACCTGCAATTGGCGAAAGGTCAGACGATTGAGCAGATTGGGTCGTGACATGACGCCCCCGGCGTGGTCATAAGCTATTACTTATAGCTTGGCAAAAAAATATCAATTTTTCTATTGATCCTTCGGTGGGTAGCGTGAGAGTACGATAACGACAAGCACTCAGCGACCCAGAGGGCGCCACGATGACACGCTGTGTCAACGCGACGTCCATAACCGGAGGGCAGACGGTGTTCAAGAAACTTCTCATCGCCAATCGTGGCGAAATTGCTGTACGCATTGTACGCGCCTGCGCTGAGATGGGCATCCGCTCGGTAGCGATCTACACCGAGCCCGATCGCTTCGCGCTGCACGTCAAGCGTGCCGATGAGGCGCATTTCGTCGGTGAGGACCCGCTGGCGGGCTATCTCGATCCGCGGCGTATCGTTGACCTGGCGCGCGAGACCGGCTGTGACGCGATTCACCCCGGCTACGGCTTCCTCTCGGAAAACGCCGACTTCGCGCGCATCTGCGAGGACGCCGGGTTGGCCTTTGTGGGGCCGGACGCCGAGGTGATCGCGCGGATGGGCGACAAGACGGCGGCGCGCGCGGCCATGCGTGACGCCGGCGTGCCGGTGACGCCGGGCTCGGAGGGCAATCTCGAGACCTGCGACGAAGCCTTGTCGCTGGCCGATACCATCGGCTATCCGGTCATGCTCAAGGCCACGTCCGGGGGCGGTGGGCGCGGGATTCGCCGTTGCGACACGCCGGCGCAGCTCGAGCAGGCCTGGGAACGCGTGATCTCCGAGGCGACCAAGGCGTTCGGCAGTGCCGATGTGTTCATGGAGAAATGCGTCGTCGAGCCGCATCACATCGAGGTGCAGATCCTCGCCGACAGCATCGGCAACGTGATCCATCTCTTCGAGCGGGACTGTTCGATCCAGCGTCGCAATCAGAAGCTCATCGAAATCGCGCCCAGCCCCCAACTGACACCTGAACAACGTGCCTACGTCGGCGAAATGGCGGTCCGTGCGGCCAGTGCGGTGGGCTACGAAAACGCCGGTACCGTGGAGTTCCTCGTCAAGGGCAACGAGGTCTACTTCATGGAGATGAATACCCGCGTGCAAGTCGAGCACACTATTTCCGAAGCGATCACCGGTGTGGATATCGTGCGCGAGCAATTGCGTATCGCCGCGGGGCTAAAGCTCGCCTACCGCCAGGAGGATATACGCCACCACGGCTACGCCATCCAGTTCCGCATCAATGCCGAGGATCCCAAGAACGATTTCCTGCCGTCGTTCGGGCGCATCACGCGTTATTACGCCCCCGGGGGGCCAGGGGTGCGCACCGATACCGCGATCTACACCGGCTATACGATTCCGCCGTATTTCGACTCCATGTGCCTGAAGCTGATCGTGTGGGGCATGAGTTGGGAAGAAACCCTCGATCGTGGCATTCGCGCCCTCAACGACATGCGTCTGCAGGGGGTCAAGACGACCGCGCCTTACTATCAGGAAATTCTGCGTCACCCCGATTTCCGCAGCGGGCACTTCGATACCGGCTTCGTGCCCAGCCATCCCGAACTGCTCAATTATTCGGTCAAGCGCAATCCCGAGGAAGTCGCTCTAGCGATTGCCGCCGCCATCGCCGCCCACGCCGGTCTATAAGGAGATACCCATCATGAATGCCGTATCATCTTCCCAAGTCAATATCACCGACGTCGTGTTGCGTGACGGCCATCAATCGCTGATCGCCACGCGCCTGCGCACCGAGGACATGCTGCCCGCCTGTGCCAAGCTGGACGCCATCGGCTATCACTCGCTCGAGGTATGGGGCGGGGCAACCTTCGATGCCTGCGTGCGCTTTTTGAAGGAAGACCCGTGGGAGCGCCTGCGCGCCTTCAAGGATGCGATGCCCAACACGCCGCTGCAGATGCTGCTGCGTGGCCAGAACTTACTGGGATATCGCCATTATGCCGACGATGTCGTCGAGCGCTTCGTCGCCAAGTCGGCGGATAACGGCGTCGATGTGTTCCGCGTCTTCGATGCGCTCAACGATCTGCGCAACCTGGAAACCGCCATGCGCGCGGTCAAGGCCAGTGGTAAGCACGCTCAGGGCACGATCTGCTACACGGTGAGCCCGGTGCATACCCTGGCGATGTATGTGGATCAGGCCAAGCGGCTAGTCGACATGGGCGCTGACTCGATCGCCATCAAAGACATGGCGGGGCTTTTGACGCCGTATGCCACGGGCGAGCTGGTGGCGGCATTGGTCGAGGCCGTGGACGTGCCGGTCCACTTGCATGCCCACGCGACGTCCGGGCTGGCGCCGATGTGCCATCTCAAGGCCGTGGAAGCGGGATGCCGGCATATCGATACCTGCATATCGGCGTTTGCCGGCGGTACCAGCCATCCGTCGACGGAAGCCATGGTGGCTGCCTTTCAAGGTACGGACTACGACAGTGGCCTGGATCTCGAAGCGCTCAAGGAGATCGGCGACTATTTCCGCGGCGTGCGCCAGAAATACGCGGCCTTTGAAAGTGAGTTCACCCGCGAGGATGTCTCGGTACAGATCAACCAGGTCCCGGGCGGCATGATGTCCAACCTCGCCAATCAGCTCAAAGAACAGAACGCGCTGTCCAAGATCCGCGACGTGTTCAACGAGATACCTCGCGTGCGCGCCGATCTCGGTTATCCGCCCCTGGTGACACCGACCTCGCAGATCGTCGGTACCCAGGCGGTGATGAATGTGCTTACCGGTGAGCGCTACAAGACCATCACCAACGAGGTGAAACGTTATCTTCAGGGCGGCTATGGTCATCCGCCAGCACCGGTGGATGACGACGTTCGTCGTCAGGCCATCGGTAATTCCCCGGTGGAAGAAGGGCGCCCCGCCGATCGGCTGAATCCCGAGATGGCGCGTTTGACGAAGGACATCGGCGAATTGGCCGAGGGTGAGGAAGACGTTCTGACCTATGCGATGTTCTCCGAGCTGGGGCGCGATTACCTGCAGGGACGACGCGATGGATCGTTGGTCTCGGAGCCGATTCCCGCTCCCGATGCGGGAGACGCCAACCGACCGGTGACCGAAGGCGTGCCCACCGAGTTCGTCATCGACGTGCACGGCGAATCCTACGAAGTGCAAATCACCGGCGTGGGCGGTAATAGTGGCGGCAAGCGCCAGGTTTATCTGACGCTCGATGGCATGCCGGAAGAGGTCGTGTTCGAAGCCAAGGATGCCTTCGTCGGCGGCGAGACCTCGGGCCGTGCGCGCGCCTCGCAGCCTGGGCATGTCACGACCTCCATGCCTGGCAATATCGTCGATGTGCTGGTCGCCAAGGGCGACCGCGTCGAAGAGGGTCAGGCGGTCTTGATCACCGAGGCGATGAAGATGGAAACCGAGGTCCAGGCGCGGGTCTCGGGCACCGTCGAAGCCGTCCACGTCGCCAAGGGCGACCGCGTGACGCCGGGCGAGGTATTGATCGAGATCACCTAACGGGAACGTTGCTCATGCCTGCGGCGCCTCGTGATTCGGCGCTGCAGGCCTGGCTTTCTCGAACAGGGTGCGAACGCGCTCCAGGCGCTTCTGCACATGCTCGCTTTGTGGCCCGCTGGCGTCGAGGATGTGGGTGATGTGGGTCAAGTAGTCATCGACCTGCGTGGCGTCGCTACGTGCGATGAGCGTGGGAAGCGCCTCGAGCGCCTCGCGCACGTCGAGCTTGAGAATGAAGAACTGCTCGCGGACCAGCATCTTGAACTGCTGAAGGTCCAGGCTCTTGCCGAGTTCCTCGCGCGTGGCCTTGAGGCGCTGGAAATTGCGCTCATCGGTCGTCGGCGCCCCACCCAGTATGTAGATCAAGGCTCGCACCACCGCCTCGCGTGCGCCACCACTGGCGATGCGTTCCCGCAAGGCGGCACGTCGCGTCCGCAGGAAGTGTTGATGCTCCGGTGCGCGTCCGGGATGGGGGCGCATGCGCGCCATGTCCGGGCCGATGCCGGCAAGCGCTTGTAGCCAGGGTTGGCCATAAATGTTCATGAAAAGCGCTTCACTGATGCGGTCACGCCATTCGCCATAGGCCTCGAGGTTTTCTTCGATACGGGTGGCTATGCTGCGCTCCCATTGCGTCAGAGGATTGTCCGGCGAAAGCGGTTGGCGCTGGTGACGAATACGCTCGGCCAGCACCGGCACGGTAGACATCAATGGATTGCGGTCGGAGAGTAGCTTGTAGCCCAGCCGAATGGGGTGCAGTCGGCGTAGCCAGCGCCCTGCTTCGGGGGTCATGACGGCTTGTATCCACGGCTGCGTGTATTGTTGATACAGCGCTAGTCCGCTTTCAGACAGACGCGCTACGGTGGCGAAGCGGCGCTCGTCGTCATCGCGTCGTTGCACTAGCGGTTGCAGGTCGTCGACGCCACGCGGGCGAAATTCGAGCAGATAGTCACCATCGGTGGCATCCCCGGTCGCATCGCGTGGCGTGATGGCGGTTTCGTACAAGCCGGGGGGCAGGACGTCGATATAGTCCATGTTGGCGGTAAATTCGGCATGTTCGCGGCGCGAGATGCTGCCCGAGACGAAAATTCCCAGATGCCCGGTCGAGTCGTGTACGCAATACACGATGGTCTGCTCGTTGGCGATGATGTCGTCCACGCCATCGTAGAGATCGGACACCCAGCCGAGCGCTTGGGGCGGTGGCGTGATGTTGTCGCCTTGCGAGCAGAACACCACGATAGGCGAGCGGACGTTGCGTAGGTCGATGCGCCGTCCGTCGCGGGTGATCAGTTGGGCAGTGCTCAAACGATTGCCGATGAAGAGGTTGTCGACGATGTACTGTATTTCCTCGGCATTGAGCACGATGTGCCCACCCCACCAGCGCTCGAATTGGAGATAACGCTCGCTTTCGTGATCGACGTCGGCGTAAAGCCGATATTGCTTGCTCCACAGCGTATTGGCGGGGTTGAGGCGTTCGAAGTTCTGCACCAACCAGGCCCCGTCGAAGAGCCCTGCACCCAGGTCACCGGCAAAAGCGGTCAACCAGCTACCGCCGAGCAGGCCCCCGCTATAGCGCATGGGGTAGCGGCCACGCTCGCCGGCCCAATAGGACAGCGGTGCGCCAGCGACGAGAATCGGTCCGAAGGCCTCCGGTTCAAGGGCGGCAGCCATCATCAACTGCCAGCCTGCCTGGCAGTTGCCGATCACCACGGGTTTTTCATTGGCCTCGCCATGACGAGCGCCGACCTCGCGTATAAAGGCAATTTCAGCATCGACGACATCTTCGACGTGCTGTCCCGGCACCGGAAACGGCAGAAAGCCGATGAAGTAACATGGATGACCGGCGCGCATGGCGACGCCGATCTCGCTATCGGGCTTGAAGCCACCAATGCCGGGCCCATGGCCGGCTCGCGGATCGACGATGACGAAAGGGCGCTGGAGCGGGTCGATCGTTATACCGGGCGGGGGCAGGATGCGCATCAATTCGTAGTTGACCGGGCGCGGCAGGTCGCGGCCATCCATGAGCACTTCGGCCTCGAACCCTAGCACGTTGGGTTTAGTCTGCGCCATGTGCTCAAGATACTGGTTGCCACGCTGACGCATGACGTCCCAGTAGAGCACGCTGCGTTCGAAGGTATCCTGCCAGTAGTCCTGGGTGGCGCGAATCAGGCCGAAGGGATCGAGAATGGGGCTGGCGGCTTCCAGCCAAGCGGCGTGCATGGAAAACATGAAGGGCGCTCCTGGTCACGAATTGCTGCACTGCAATATTGAGCGTAACCCGAAAACGCGTATCTGGCATGTGAAATCGACGCATGCCGCCAAGACTAGGCATGCGTCGCGGTGCTTCAAAGTAGCAAGCTATGGGCAGCTTGCCGGCAAAAGGTGCTGATCAATCAATATCGTCGCCAACTTGAATGATCTTCATGGTGTTGGTGCCGCCATGCGCATTCATATGATCGCCGCGTGTCAGGATAACGTGATCGCCCTGTTTGACGATGCCTAGCGAGACGAGGTTATCGACGGCGTGGTTATTGAACTCAGTGGGTTTGAGGCTTTGTGTGTCGAAGGGCAGCGAGACGACCCCGCGATACAATGCCATGCGGCGCTGCGCGATTTCGGTATGCGCCAAGGCCACGATCGGCAGGCCGGAACGAATGCGCGAGGCGATCAATGGCGTATAACCGGTGGCGGTCATGCAGACGATGGCGGAGACCCCGTCGAGATGGTTGGCGGCGTACATGGCCGACAGCGCCACGGTTTCATCGACCCGGGTAAAGCCTTCATGAATACGATGCTGCGATTGCTGTGCGGCACGCTCACGTTCGGCGCCCAGACAGAGGCGCTCCATGGCCTTGATGGTCTCCACGGGATAATCGCCGGCGGCGGTCTCGGCGGAGAGCATGACGGCGTCGGTGCCATCGAGCACTGCATTGGCGACGTCGAAGACCTCGGCGCGGGTCGGTAGCGGCGAGTCGATCATCGACTCCATCATCTGCGTTGCGGTGATCACCACTTTATTAAGACTACGTGCATGCTGGATGATGCGCTTTTGCACGCCGATCAGTTGGGCGTCGCCGATTTCCACGCCAAGGTCGCCACGCGCGACCATGACCGCTTCGCTGGCGCGGATGATGTCATCTAGAGTGTCGTTGTCGGCGACTGCCTCGGCGCGCTCGACCTTGGCGACCAGGCCGATCTCGCTACCCGCTTCGCCGAGCAGGTCGCGGGCCAGGCGCATGTCGTCGCCATGGCGTGGGAAGGACACAGCCAGGTAGTCGACACCGATATCAATAGCGGTCTTGAGATCCTCGCGATCCTTGTCGGTCAGTGCGGCCGCAGACAGGCCGCCGCCTTGCTTGTTGATGCCCTTGTTATTGGAGAGCTTGCCACCCACCTTGACCGTGGTGTGAATAGCCGGGGCGTCAACGCGCTCGACCTGCAGTTCCAGTCGACCATCGTCAAGCAGCAGGACATCGCCCGGGGCAACATCGTCGGCCAGGTCCTGATAATCGCAGCCTACCCGCTGGGCATCGCCGGCATCACGATCAAGGGAAACGTCGATGACGAAGGTCTGGCCTTTCTCGAGCGTGACCGCTTCGTCCTTGAAGCGTGCGATGCGGATCTTGGGGCCTTGTAAGTCGCCCAGCGCGGCGACAGTGCGTCCGACGCGTGCGGCAGCATCGCGTACCGCCTTTAGCCGCCGCCGATGATCGTCCGCGGAGCCGTGGGAGAAGTTGAGTCGTACCACGTCGACGCCCGCGGAGATCATGTCTTCGAGGACCCCGTCGCGGTCGCTGGCCGGGCCCAGGGTCGCGACGATCTTGGTGCGGCGAATCGGACCGTGAAACGCATTCTGCATGGAATTCTCCTTGGCCTCATGAAAGGTAGTAACGGCTCCGTGCGAGCCATGTCGTTATTTTACTACATTGTGCCTCATCGTCTCGACAGGTGCGATGACCCCCAGGTCGTGAACATTAGATTATCACTTTTTGCATGATGGACATGTCTCAAGGTTGGATGACTCTGGAGGTGCTTGCCAGTCGCACCGCTAGGGAAAGCATGTCGATTTGGATGCTGGTTTTGCTTGCCGGTGGCAAGGCGTCGCGTCTAGTGTTTTTCAAGCCAGTGGCGTAAAGATCGTCATGGACCTGGCTTGAAGGCCCGTGTTGCGACGGGCTGGCGCGCAACGAGGCGCTAAGGTAGGGTAGGCGCATTTTTCGCCGGGAGAGTCCCCCGGCCACGACATCACTGCCGACGCCCTGACAGGGCGCGTTGGCCATTCGAGCGGAGCGTTATGGGCAAGTCACTGGTCATCGTGGAGTCACCGGCCAAGGCCAAGACGATCAACAAGTATCTCGGCAACGATTTCGTGGTGAAGTCGAGTGTCGGGCACATCCGTGACTTGCCGACAAGTGGCAGCGGCAAGAACGCCACCGATCCCAAGGAGCGAGCCCGCCAAGCAGCGGCGACACGCAAGATGTCGCCTGATGAAAAGGCCACCTATAAAAAGCATAAGCAGTGGACTCAGTTGGTGCGCCGCATGGGGATCGATCCCGAGCATGGCTGGGACGCCAACTACGAGATCCTTCCGGGGAAGGAAAAGGTCGTCGCCGAGCTCAAAAAGCACGCCGAGAAGGCCGATGCCGTCTATCTCGCGACCGACTTGGACCGCGAGGGAGAGGCTATCGCCTGGCACCTGCAGGAAACCATTGGTGGCGATGCGTCACGCTATCGTCGCGTGGTCTTCAATGAGATCACCAAGAATGCCATTCAGGAGGCGTTCAAGACCCCCGGCGAACTGGATCTGTCACGCGTCGAGGCACAACAGGCACGGCGCTTTCTGGATCGTGTCGTAGGTTTCATGCTGTCGCCATTGCTGTGGAGCAAGATCGCCCGGGGGCTGTCGGCGGGCCGGGTGCAATCCGTGGCGGTGCGTTTGATCGTCGAGCGTGAGCGTGAGATTCGCGCTTTCGTACCCGAGGAGTTCTGGGATGTTCACGCCGATCTCGTGCCTGAGAAGGGCGATGCGGCGCCAGTTCGCTTCGAGGTGGCACGTCATAAAGGCCAGGCGTTTCGCCCCACCTCCGAACAAGAAACGCTAGAGCGAATCGCGCCGTTGCGCGAGGCGGCGCTGGTGATCACCGATCGCGAAACCAAGCCGACACGCTCCAAGCCCAACGCCCCGTTCATTACCTCGACCCTGCAGCAAGCCGCCAGCGGGCGCCTCGGGTTCTCGGTGAAGAAGACCATGACCCTGGCGCAGCGTCTCTATGAGGCAGGTTACATCACCTATATGCGTACCGACTCGACCAACCTGTCGCAAGACGCGGTGGAGAGTGCCCGGGCTTATATCGACGAGCGTTTCGGCCAAGCGTACCTGCCCGAATCGCCCAACCGTTATGCCAGCAAGGAGGGGGCGCAGGAAGCGCACGAGGCGATTCGCCCCACCGAGGTGGCGCAAAACGGCGACGAGCTTGCGGTGGAGCGCGACGCCCAGCGCCTCTATGAGCTTATCTGGCGCCAGTTCGTGGCCTGCCAGATGGTGCCGGCGGAATACTTGGCGACGACGCTTACCGTCGAGGCCGAGGAGTTCGAGCTCAAAGCGCGTGGTCGAGTGCTCAAATTCGACGGTTACACGCGGGTGATGAAGCCGGCAGGCAAGAAGGAAGAGGATCAGGCACTTCCGGATCTCGAGAAAGGGCAATCGATGAGCCTGCAGGCCCTCGATCCTCAGCAGCATTTTACCAAGCCGACGGCGCGTTATACCGAGGCGAGCCTGGTCAAGGAGCTCGAAAAGCGGGGGATCGGGCGGCCTTCCACCTATGCTTCGATCATCTCCACGATTCAGGATCGCGGTTACGTCAAGCTTGAGAGCCGTCGTTTCTATGCCGAGAAGTTGGGTGATATCGTCACCGACCGTTTAGCCGAATCGTTCAGCGACCTGATGGATTACGGCTTCACCGCACGTATGGAAGATCATCTCGACGAGATCGCCACCGGCAACCGGGAATGGCGTGAGCTTCTGGATGCCTTCTACGCCGAGTTCAAGACCAAGCTCGAGCATGCCGAGGCCGAAGAGGGTATGCGACCGAATCAGCCAGTGCCGACGGACATCGACTGTCCTACTTGTGGCCGCAAGATGCAGATTCGCACGGCATCGACCGGTGTCTTCCTGGGGTGCTCGGGATACAATCTGCCGCCCAAGGAGCGTTGCAAGACGACCATCGATCTTATCGCGGGTGACGAAGCCGTAGCGTCGGATGCCGATGAGGAGGCCGAAACCGAAGCCTTGCGAGCCAAGCACCGCTGCCCGGAATGTGGCACGGCGATGGATAGCTACCTGATCGACGAGACGCGCAAGCTGCATATCTGCGGCAATAGTCCCGATTGCAGCGGGCATGAAATCGAGCAGGGCAAGTTTCGTATCAAGGGGTACGACGGTCCAGTCATCGAGTGCGACAAATGCGGCAGCGAGATGCAGCTCAAGTCCGGGCGTTTCGGTAAGTACTTCGGCTGTACCAACGAGAATTGCAAGAATACCCGCAAACTGCTCAAGAGCGGCGAAGTTGCGCCACCCAAGATGGATCCGATCCCCATGCCCGAGTTGGCCTGCCAGAAGGTAGAAGATCATTACGTCTTGCGCGATGGCGCCAGCGGCCTGTTTCTGGCGGCGAGTCAATTTCCCAAGAACCGTGAAACGCGTCCCCCTTTGGTCAAGGAGCTCAAGGCGCACCGCGACGAGCTACCCGAAAAGTACCATTTCCTGCTCGATGCACCGGGGGAAGATCCTGAGGGGCGCGACGCGCAGATTCGTTTCTCGCGCAAGACCAAGAGCCAGTACGTGATGAGCGAGCGTGACGGCAAGGCCAGTGGCTGGCGTGCCGAGTACGAAGACGGAAAATGGCGGATCGAGGATAAGCGCAAATGACGCCGAGAGGTCGTACCAATCAGCTGCTCTACCATGCTCAGTTGTTATTGGATACCGCCTGGGCCGACGACGAGCATACCGATGCTCGGCGTATGGCGCATGAAGAAGGCGCTCTGGCCACGCTGGAGCTGGCGCTCAACGCGGCGCTGCGTGAGTTGACCGAGCACGCGCAACTCTCGCGGCACGATTGGCGCGAGCTGCTGGCCGATCAAGGCCCGTCCTTAGCGGGTGTCGTGCAGTTGCGAGAGCTGGCGCGACGAGAGGGCAGCTGGCTGGAGCGCATACTGGCGCACCTCGAGTCTCTGCATGACATCGAAGGCGCATCGCGCCGCCGTGCCGGCGGCTCGAGCATGATTGCCAGCGCCTCGGGCATGGCCTTGTCCGACGAGCTCGATGCATGTATCGCGGGATTCAAAGCTCAGCTTGACGAGCTGCGTGAGACCAGTGAGGAGTGGTGACGCCGCATGCATGCGGTGGTATCCTGTAGGTAATGAAAAGAAACGACCATGGCGTTCGCCTTGGTCGTTTTTTATTGGAACAAACGGGAGAATATAGCGTGTCCGATACCGCGATTCTGGAAATCGTCGAGCTTGCCGATGGTGAAGTCGTGCTTCGGCCTTCCGAAGCCGAGGGTGAGCCATTGGTAAGTATTCGCTTCTCGGAAGAAGCCCTGGATTTATTGCGTCAGAGCCGCTTCGAGGTGGCGCGTCAGATGATCGATCATGCGATCACGCGCACGCGCCTGTGGGAAGGCAATGAGGAAGAGTCGCAAGAGGTCCCGGAAACGGTACATTGATGCGCTTGGCCTAAGGGTCGATGATAGTGTTGTTGCCATGACGTCCGGCGACCGATAAAGCGCCGGACGTTATCATGCATGGCATCATGAATTTCTTTCATGTTCACTTGAAGGATATGCAGTGGTCATGGCCGCTGTGGCACGGCAAAGTGAGCGCCCTAATCTTCGAGCCGAGAGTCGAGAAACGCTATGAGCCAGTATCAGCCTCCATTTCGTGCCGACACCGTGGGCAGCCTGTTGCGTAGCGACGAGCTCAAGCAGGCGAGACGCCTTTTTCAAGCCGGTGAAAGTGACTACGCGGCGCTGCGTGCCGTTGAAGACGCCGAGATTCGACGTGTCGTCGCCAAGCAGGAAGCGCTGGGACTCAAAGCGGTCACCGATGGCGAGTTCCGCCGCGCTTGGTGGCATTTCGATTTTCTCGAAGACCTCAAGGGCGTAGAAGGCTATAGCTCGGATCAAGGGATCCAGTTTCAGGGGCGGCAGACGCAGGCGCGTAGCGTGCGCGTGACCGACAAGCTGGGCTTCGATCCCGAGCACCCGATGCTCGGTCACTTCCGTTTCCTGGCGGGCACGGTCGATAAAGCGACGCCGAAGATGACGCTGCCGAGCCCCAGCGTGCTGCACTTCCGTGGCGGTCGCCGCAATATCGATAGTAGTGTCTATCCCTCCTTGGATACCTTCTTCGCCGACTTGGCCGATACTTACCGTGACGTGGTCAAGCATTTCTACGCGGCGGGCTGTCGTTACCTTCAGCTCGATGACACGGTGTGGGCGTATCTGTGCTCCGAGAAGGAGCTGGCGGCGGCGCGTGAGCGTGGCGAGGACGCCGATCGTCTGCAACACATCTATGCCGAGGTGCTCAACCACGCGTTGGCCGATCGTCCCGACGATCTGCATGTCAGTCTGCACGTCTGCCGGGGTAACTTCCGCTCGACATGGATCAGCGAAGGAGGTTATGAACCGGTAGCCGAGACCCTGCTGGGGCGCGTCGATGTCGATGCCTACTTCCTCGAATACGACACCGAGCGCGCGGGCGGTTTCGAGCCACTGCGCTTTCTGCCTGAAGGTCACAAGCAAGCTGTCCTGGGGCTTATCACCAGCAAGAGTGGCGAGCTGGAGCCCGCCGATACGGTTAGCGCCCGCATTGCCGAAGCGTCGCGCTATGCGCCGCTCTCTCAGCTTTGCCTGAGCCCGCAGTGCGGTTTTGCCTCGACCGAGGAGGGCAATTTGCTCAGCGAAACGCAGCAGTGGGACAAGCTGCGCCACGTCGTGGATATCGCCAAGGCCGTCTGGCAAGACTGAGCTCTGCTGCGCCTGTCTGATCGTCGCCCTCACATGCTCGTATGTGGGGGCGTTTTATTAGGTGGGGCCGCGTTGCATATCAATGAAGACGATGCTGATGGAACGTTAATCGCTGACTCACCCTGCCGTGTAACGGTAAGTCATCGCTTCCACGAGGGGGATTATGACGCTTATCGGCGTCGGTGGTGTGTCCATTCGGCGACGAATAGGAATCTCTGAACCCCTTGATCATGGGCAGCGCAGGAAAATTTACCGTTTCTCAGGCAATTGATATTGGCGATATTAGCGGTATTCGTATTATCCTGTGGGCGGTACATGAGGGACCTGATGTATCAGGGCTTCATCACCACACACAGAAAGGTTTTCAAGGAGAACGCAGATGTTGTCCAACAGCAAGAACACGCTCAAGCTTCTGGTCGCCGCTGGCTCTCTGGCCGTGTTGGCAGGTTGTGCCTCTGGCCAGGAACAGATGAAGAGCGATATCGATCAGGCGCAGGCTGACGCGTCTGAAGCCAAGAGCATGTCTCAGCAGGCAATGAATGCTGCCGAGAAAGCGCAGCGCGATGCGAATGCCGCTCTCGAAGCGACTCAGCGTAATCGTGCCGAGATGGACCGTATGTTCGAGAAGTCCATGCGCAAGTAATGCGTAGGCAGTATAGGGCCGGCGTTTCGACGCCTGGTCCAGAAAAGGGCCCCGCCATCGGCGGGGCCCTTTTCGTTTGCAGCTGACGGGGATGACGCCCCCGGGGGCTTTCGGTGTACGCTAACGCCTTGTCACGATCATTCGGAGTGGAACATGAGGCGATGGGCGCGTGCTTTGGTAATGACCTTGAGTGTTTTGTCGTTAGCGGTTTGGTGTGGGTCATGTGCGCTGGCGAACGCCGATGACGAAATTTGGATCTTGATCGACGACAATGATTCCACCCTGGATATCTATCGCGGTGACACCCGTATCGAGCACTTCGAGCCGGTGGCGTTGGGGCGGGGTGGAACAGCGCGCGTGCGCCAGCGAGGCAGCAGGATGACGCCTACCGGTGAATTTCATATCAATCGCATCAACCGCGACAGCAAATTCAATATCTTCCTGGGGCTGGATTACCCCAAGCTCGATACTGCACGTGAAGCGATGCGAGCCGGGTTGATGTCACCCACTGAATACGCCGATTTCCAGGATGCCTATTATCGTGATGGAGCGCCGCCGCAGGATACGGTGCTGGGCGGCTATATTGGTATTCATGGCTTGGGTAGTAGCGATCCCGAGATCCATCGGCGCTTTAACTGGACGGAAGGATGCGTGGCCGTCACCAACGATCAGATCGAAAAATTGACGCGCCTGGTCTCGATCGGCACACGCGTCGTGATCCGAGGGGACGACGATGCGCCGATCGCGGCCTTACATGACAAGCCTCAGGTCGACTCTAGAACCCTGACCGACTGATAGAGCAGATGCGGCGGCATCGGCAAAGCGTCGTACAGGCTGCCAGGCAGCGGTTCACGCGGCGCTTTTTCTTCCGGCTCGACGTTGAGTGCGACCGCCGCACCATCGGGAATCAACACCGCGTCTGCCAGGCGCCGGTGATCGATGTCGGTGTCGATATCGTGGCGTTTCAAGGTGGCAACGAGCGCTTCATCGGCGTCGAGCACACGCTTGAGCACCGGCGACCGACGGTCTTCCTCGAGCAGAGGGAAAGACTGTACGTAGAGTGTCTCGTCGCGCCAGCCGAACTTGGTCGGTTCGCTGACCAGGTTCACCTGGGTACCCACCGGGAGCTTGCCGAAGAGATGCTCTACGTCCTCCGGGAACATGCGAATGCAGCCATGCGTTACGCGCATGCCGACACCTTGCGGGCGATTGGTACCATGGATCAGGTAGCCGGGGATGCCCAAGCGCATCTTGTACTTGCCCAGCGGATTGTCGGGGCCGGGCGGCACCACGTCGGGGAGTTCTCGGCCGTCCTCTGCGTGCTCATCGATGATTGACTGGGGCGGATACCAGGGCGGATTTTTCTGCTTTTCGGTAATCTTCGTCTCTCCCAGCGGCGTCGACCAGTCCATGCGCCCGACGCTGATGGCGTAGGTCTCCACCTGTGCTGGTTCTCCCTCCTTTTGCTCGGGATAGTAATAGAGGCGCATTTCGGGGATGTTGACCACGACGCCTTCATGGTCGGCATCGGGGAGAATGAAGCGCGTGGGGACCGTGACTTCGGTGCCTTCGCCGGGATACCAGACACTGACGCCAGGATTGGCGCGGCGCATTTCCTCGTAGCCGATCCCGTAGTAGCGACCGATGTCGAGCAGCGTGTCTTCCTTTTCGGCTTCGACGACGCGTGCTTCGCCGACGATGTTGCTTTCTTCGTCGATCTCGAAGCGCGTGACACGCTGGTCGTGGGGCCCCGCTTGGGTTTTCGGCAAGCTGGTTGCCTCAGGATCGATGACAGGGCCCGGGGCGGAATCGGCAAGCGCCATCGTGGAGAGAGAGAGCAACGGGGCCAGCAGGAAAGGCGATAGGCCGCGGGAAGTAACCGGCATGGATATGGACTCTTTTTCGTTCAGGCAAGTGGCGGACGCCACGGTCACCTGCATTCTGGCGTATTTTCATGCCGACACAAGCCTTCAGCAGGCTTATGGCGCGCATCCGTGCATCTGTGCGAGTGATCTGGCAGGGCACCCGCATGGCGGGTGCTGCCCGTTACGCTGCTTCCGTCTTGCGGTTGAGTTGTCCGAGTAACGCCTCGAGCAGGGAAAAGCGCTTATCCTCGTCGCTCATATCGCCTTCAAAACGTAACGTGTCCGCGCCGTCCAGCCGGTAGTGCGCTGGGTTTTGCTGGATCATCTGGACCAGCGTCATGGGGTCGACGGCGGTTTGCGTGCCGAAAGTGAGGCGGCCACGCTCGGCGCCAGCTTCGAGGCGCACGATGCCCAGGCGTTCGGCACGTTGGCGTAGCCGGGTCTGGCGGAAAAGTGTCTTGAGCGGCCCTGGTAGCAGGCCGAAGCGGTCGATCATCTCGACCTGCAATTCCTTGAGCTCGGCTTCATCCTCGGCGTTGGCGATGCGCTTGTACATGATCAGGCGCTGTTGCACGTCGGGTAGGTAATCGTTGGGAATCAATGACGGCAAGTTGAGGCTGATTTCTACGCCATCGTCCAACGGAGACTCGATATTGGGTGTCTTGCCACTCTTGATGGCCTTGACCGCGCGGTCGAGCATTTGCATGTAAAGGCTGTAGCCAACCGTCTCCATCTGCCCGCTTTGTTCATCGCCCAGTAGTTCGCCGGCGCCGCGAATCTCCATGTCATGACTGGCGAGGGTGAAACCGGCCCCGAGATCTTCCGCCAGGCCGATCGCCTCGAGGCGCTTGAGCGCATCTTGGGTCATCGCCTTGGGCGGTGGCGTGAGGAGATAAGCATAGGCCTGATGGTGGCTACGACCGACACGCCCGCGGAGCTGGTGCAATTGAGCGAGTCCGAACTTATCGGCGCGTTCGATGATGATGGTGTTGGCGCTAGGTACGTCGATGCCGGTCTCGATGATCGTCGAGCATACCAGCACGTTGAAACGCTTGTGATAGAAGTCCGACATCACGCGTTCCAGCGCACGCTCGGGTAGCTGACCGTGGGCGACGGCCACGCGCGCTTCGGGTACCAACTCGGCAACGCGCTCGGCAGTGGTTTCTATCGTCTTGACTTCGTTGTGGAGGAAGTAGACTTGGCCGCCGCGCAGAATTTCACGTAGCAAGGCTTCCTTCAGGACGCCTTCGTTGCGCTGCTGGACGAAGGTTTTGACCGATAGACGTCGTGCCGGAGGAGTGGCGATGATCGAGAGATCGCGAATGCCGCTCATCGCCATGTTCAAGGTACGGGGAATCGGCGTCGCGGTGAGCGTGAGAATATCGATCTCGGCCCGTAAGCTCTTGAGCTTTTCCTTCTGCGAGACACCGAAGCGGTGTTCCTCGTCGATGATCAACAGCCCCATGTTGGGGAGCGACATCGTCTTGGAGAGCAGCTTGTGGGTGCCGATGACGATATCGGCGCGGCCTTCGTTAATGCGCTCCAGCGACGCTTGTTGCCCCTTGCCGGCAGTGAAGCGCGAGAGCAGCTCGATCTGGACCGCAGTGTCCGCGAAACGGTCGCGGAAATTGTCATAGTGTTGTTGGGCAAGCAGGGTAGTGGGAACCAGTACCACGACTTGGCGACCGGAGTGCACGGCGAGAAATGCCGCGCGCATGGCGACTTCGGTCTTGCCGAAGCCCACGTCGCCGCAGACCACGCGGTCCATCGGACGCGGTGCGGTCATGTCGTTGATGACCGCATCGATGGCAGCGTGTTGATCGGGCGTTTCTTCGAAGGGGAAGCTGGCCGTGAAGCGTGCGTATTCCTCGCCGGGCGCGTCGCAGGCGAAGCCTTCGCGCGCCTCGCGTCGGGCGTAGGTATCCAGCAGCTCGGCGGCGGTATCGCGTACCTTTTCGGCCGCCTTGCGCTTGGCCTTGTCCCAGGTTTCCGAGCCGAGTTTATGCAGCGGAGCCAGTTCATCGGTGGCGCCGGCATAACGCGAGATCAGATGCAGGCTGTCTACCGGAACGTAGAGCTTGGCGCCGCCGGCGTATTCAAGCGCCAGGAATTCAGCGGCCTGACCGCCGGCTTCCAACGTCTCGAGCCCTTGGTAACGGCCTACGCCGTGGCTCTGGTGGACCACCGGAGAGCCGGGGCGCAATTCCGCCAAGTGTCGTACGGCGAGTTCGTTGTCATCGGTCACCCGACCACGGCGGCGTGCCTGGCGAACGACATCGCCGTACAGCTCGGTTTCGGTGATGACGCAGGTGGCAGGATTGTCGAGCCATAGCCCTTCATCTAGGCCGCCCGCGCAAATCGCCAGCGGTGCACTGCCATCCAGGAAGTGTTGCCAGCCATCGGCCACGGCCAGAGGACGCCCCAACGGAGCGAGGGTTTCTTCCAGTGCTTCGCGGCGCCCACTCGACTCGGCAACCAATAGAACGCGCGGGGCGTCGGGGGCACCGAGAAACGCCTCCAATTTGGCGAGCGGGTGATGACCGCGCGCATGAATGGCCACATCCGGGAGAGGGTGCGTGGCCGGTACCTTGGCATGCGGGTGTGATTCGTCGTCGTTAACCAGTGCCACGCGCGGGTGCTGCTTGATGGAAGCGAATACCTCGGGCACGGGCACGAAAGCATGTGCCGGCGGCAGCAAGGGCCGCGTGGGGTCGACGCCAAGATTGTCGTAGCGACTTTCGATGGCGCTCCAGTGGTGCTCGGCCGCGTCGTGGACGCCGGGCATCAGCGCAATGCGCGTATGCGCATTCAGATGCTCGAACAGGCTGGCGGTCTCCTCGAAGAAAAGCGGCAGGTACTGCTCCAGTCCGGGAGACGGAATGCCCTTGAGTGCGTCGTTGTACAGCGGGCATTGGCGTGGGTCGACGTCGAACAATGTCTCGAACCCTTCGCGGAAGCAGGCGATTGCCGAGCGCGACAGCGAATATTCGTGTGCCGGCAGCAACTCCACGCGTTCGACCTTATCCAGAGAGCGCTGAGTGTCGGGGTTGAAGTACCGCAAGGTATCGACTTCATCATCGAACAGATCGATACGCAGAGGATGATCGCTGCCCATCGGGTAAAGGTCGATCAAGGCACCACGAAGCGCGTATTCGCCAGGTTCGTAAACGGTCTCCACAGCGCGGTAGCCAGCCCGCGAGAGGCGTTCCCGGAAGCCTTCCCGGTCGAGCTGCATGCCGGTGTGCAATGTAAGCACGCGACCGGCGATGTAGTCGGTGGGTGGGAGCCGTTGCATAAGGGTATTGATGGGCACCACGACGATGCCGCGTGTCCCTTCTTGCAGTTGCCGCAGTGTCTTGAGGCGTGTGGAGGCGATGTCCTGGTGCGGCGAAAAGCTATCGTAGGGCAGCGTTTCCCAATCAGGGAACGATAAGATGGGATGATCGGCAAAGAACTGCAGCGCGCCTTCGAGCCGTTGAGCGCTGGAGGTATCGGGAGTCACGACCATCAGCGGAGCGTCGTCGGCGAGGCGTGCCAGCGCCAGGGCGCCAGCGGCAGCGTGCGGACGTTGCCAATAGACAGTGTCACGCAGGCCCTGAGGATGCGGCGGATCGAGCGGTGAAAAATACGACATGGTGCGCTTCATTTTCTAAGTCGAGACGATGATAGCAGGCAAAACAAGGGTTGGGGGCGATACGCGGGGATTTAAAGCCAAGTCCGTTACCGCTCTTGTAGTCAAAAACGGTCGCATAAATCGATGTTCATTGCCTTTTTTTTGCCCTGTAGTCAAGGGCCTATTGGTGTAGTGGAATTACACCGCATGCGACCAAGCAAGCATTGCTAAGGGCATGAAAGGCTACGGATAATGCATTTTATTTCGTTCCCTGCTGCCGTGACGAGGCCCGCCGTGAGTCAAGAAAAACTCGAGACCTATTTTCAGGATTGGCAAGAAAACGAAGCATTGGCCGAGGAGATGATCCCCCTGCTGGGACGTCTCTACCGCAAGTACAATGTCGTGCCATCCCTGTACGGGCGTTCGTTGATCAATCGCTCGGTCATTCGCATTCTCAAGAATCATCGCTACGTCAAGAAGGTCGAGGGTATCGAGCTCTCGGTGCGCGATACGTTGCCGATGGTCAAGGCCATGACCGAGCTTGAGCTAGGGCCGGCGCACATCGATATCGGCAAGCTGGGGGTAGCCTTCAAGCGCTCCGAGCAAGACGACATCAAGGCCTTCCTCGAAACGGAACTGGCCGATATCGTGGGGCGTCACGCCGATACCGGCATGGGTGGCGAGCCCAAGGATGTCGTGCTCTACGGCTTCGGGCGCATCGGTCGTCTGCTGGCGCGTATCCTGATCGAGAAGGCGGGGGGCGGTAACCTGCTTCGGCTGCGTGCCATCGTGGTGCGTGGCGGCGGCGATGACCTCGAGAAGCGTGCCAGTCTTTTGCGTCGCGATAGCGTGCATGGGCCGTTCGCCGGCACGATCCGCGTCGATCATGAAAACGAGGCGATCATCGCCAACGGTAACTATATCCAGATCATTCATGCCGATTCACCCAGCGAGATCGATTACACCGCGTATGGCATCCAGAGTGCCCTGGTCGTCGATAACACCGGCAAGTGGCGTGATGCGGAAGGCCTGTCCCAGCATCTAGCGTCCAAGGGCGCGGCGAAGGTGTTGCTGACCGCGCCTGGCAAGGGCGACGTCAAGAATATCGTGCACGGCATCAACCACGACGAGATTACCGACGACGACCGTGTACTTTCGGCGGCGTCGTGCACCACCAATGCGATCGTGCCTATCCTCAAGGCGGTCAACGACGAGTTCGGTATCGCACACGGGCATGTCGAGACGGTGCATGCCTATACCAACGACCAGAACCTGATCGATAACTACCACAAGGGCGACCGGCGGGGGCGCAGTGCCGCGCTGAACATGGTGTTGACCGAAACCGGCGCCGCCAAGGCCGTGGCCAAGGCGCTGCCCGAGCTGTCGGGCAAGCTCTCCGGGAATGCCATTCGCGTGCCTACGCCTGATGTGTCCATGGCCATTCTCAATCTTACGCTGGACAAGGCCACCGACCGCGAGGCGTTGAACGAGTACCTGCGCGATATGGCTTTGCATTCACGCATGCAAAAGCAGATCGATTACGTCGACTCACCGGAGGTGGTGTCGTCCGATTTCGTGGGCAATCGCCATGCCGGCATCATCGATGCTCAGGCGACGATCGCCGATGATCGTCAGGTCGTGCTCTATGTGTGGTATGACAACGAATTCGGCTATAGCTGTCAGGTCGTGCGTATCCTGCAGCACATGTCCAACGTGCGTTTTGTGTACTTGCCGCGCGAAACGCGCTGAGTATTACTCGCCTCTTCTCACCTGCGCCCCGATCCCGGGGCGCTGTCGTTTCTCGCATGCGCCATCGTAAGCCCCATACTTCCTAAGGTTATGTAGTCATTCGGCACTTGTCTCTCTATAATGGTGCCCGATTTTGGGGACGGCCCTTGGCCATGGGCCGAAAGAAGCAATCGTCTGATAAGAAAAGAATCCGACTACCGTGAAGGTTGCCCGCGCTGTTCAGCATGCTTAAAAGACGCGTGGCGAGCGTGTGGGCGTTCATGGACCCCTTTCCTTTCGAAACATCAGATCCGACAACTGGGCGAGACTATGATCGAAGTCAAACGAGGCCTGGATCTCCCCATCGCCGGGTCGCCCGAGCAGCGCATATACGATGCGCCGCCCGTGCGGCAGGTGGCGATTCTTGGCACCGACTACGTGGGCATGAAGCCGACGATGGAGGTCCGAGAGGGGGACAAGGTAAAACTGGGCCAGCTACTGTTCACCGACAAGAAGATCCCGGGCGTACGGTTCACGGCACCAGGCGCAGGTGAGGTGGTGGCGATCAATCGTGGCGAGAAGCGGCGCCTGCTGTCGGTCGTCATCAAGCTCGATGATCACGAAGAGGCCGTACCCTTCACGGCGCATGGCGCGGATGCGCTGGACCGGTTGGAGCGCCAGACGGTCGTCGATCAGCTGGTCGATTCAGGGCTCTGGACCGCATTCAGAACTCGCCCTTATTCTCGCACGCCCGCACCCGATGCCACCCCCGCCGATATTTTCGTTACCGCCATCGATACGCACCCCCTTTCTGCCGACCCCAGCGTGGTGATCGGCGAGGACGCCGCTGCGTTCGAGCAGGGGCTCAAAGTGCTCAAGCATCTCACTCCGGGCCAAGTGTTCGTATGCCATGGACAAGGTGCCGAGCTGCCGGGCCGCGAGCTCGAAGGCGTGCGTTTCGAGGCCTTTGCCGGCCGGCATCCCGCTGGCCTGGTGGGCACCCACATCCATTATCTTTCGCCGGTGAGCCTTGCGCGTCAGGTATGGCATCTCGGCTATCAGGATGTCATCGCCTTTGGCAAGCTGTTTGCCGAAGGGCGCCTTGAGACACAGCGCGTAGTGGCCATCGGCGGTCCGCGCGCCAAGCAGCCGCGCTTGTTGCGGACGCGCCTCGGGGCGAGCAGCAGTGAGCTGCTGGAAGGCGAGATCGAATCGCCCGAAGATACTCGCGTGATTTCAGGCTCGGTCTTCGGTGGTGATATCGCTGAAGGCTCGCGGCGTTTCCTGGGGCGTTTCCATCGCCAGTTCTCGCTGCTCGAAGAGGGCAATAAACGCGCCTTCCTGGGCTGGCTGTCACTCGGGTTGCGGCGTCATTCGGTGATGGGCATCTATGTCTCTCAGTTTCTGGGACTCAATCGGTATTCGCCAAATACGTCCACCAACGGTTCCGAACGTGCCATGGTGCCAGTGGGCGCCTACGAGCGCGTGATGCCGCTGGATATCATGCCCACGCAGCTGCTGCGCTCATTGATCGTGGGCGACATCGAGAGCTCGATGGAACTCGGCTGTCTGGAGCTGGATGAAGAAGATCTCGCGCTTTGTACCTACGTTTGCCCCGGCAAGTACGAGTACGGCCCCATCCTGCGTGATAACCTCACCATGATCGAGAAAGAGGTCTGACGATGGGAATTCGTAATACGCTCGACAAACTCGAGCCGCATTTTCACCAGGGTGGTAAATACGAGAAGTTCTACGCGCTGTACGAAGCGGTCGATACGATCTTCTATACCCCCCCGGATGTGACCAAGAGCACGGCGCACGTGCGTGATGGCATCGACCTCAAGCGCATCATGATCACGGTATGGCTGTGTACCTTTCCGGCGATGTTCTTCGGCATGTACAACGCCGGCCTGCAGGCCAACATGGCAATTGGCGACGGCTTCGGTGCGATGAGCGGATGGCGTGAAGCCATCACCATGGCACTGGCGGGGAGCCACGACCCCAGCAGCATCTGGGCCAACTTCGTGCTCGGCGCCACTTACTTCCTGCCTATCTATCTGGTGACCTTCGTCGTCGGTGGGTTCTGGGAAGTACTGTTCGCCGTCAAGCGCGGCCATGAGGTCAATGAAGGCTTCTTCGTCACTTCCGTGCTCTATGCGCTGATCCTGCCGGCGACTATTCCGTTGTGGCAGGTGGCCTTGGGGATTACCTTCGGGGTCGTGATCGGCAAGGAAATCTTCGGTGGCACCGGCAAGAACTTCCTCAACCCGGCGCTGACTGGGCGCGCCTTCTTGTATTTCGCCTACCCGGCGCAGATCTCCGGTGATAGCGTGTGGGTCCCCGCCGACGGCTATACAGGGGCCACCGCGCTCTCCACGGCGGCACAGAACGGCATGGGCGCCGTGCAGCAGGCATATAGCTGGTGGGACGCTTTTCTGGGCTTCATTCCCGGCTCGGTGGGGGAAACCTCGACATTGGCGATCCTCATCGGCGCGGTGGTCTTGCTGATTACGCGTATCGCCTCGTGGCGCATCATGCTGGGCGTGTTCGTAGGCATGGCGCTGACCGCGATGCTGTTCACCACCATTGGCTCGGACAGCAACCCGATGTTCGGCATGCCATGGTATTGGCATTTCGTGCTCGGCGGCTTCGCCTTCGGGATGGTGTTCATGGCCACCGATCCGGTATCGGCGTCGATGACGGACCGTGGCAAGTTGCTGTTCGGCCTCTTGATCGGGGTGATGACGGTATTGATCCGAGTGGTCAATCCCGCGTTTCCGGAAGGCATCATGCTAGCGATTCTTTTCGCCAACCTGTTCGCACCGATGATCGATCACTTCTTCGTGCAGGCCAACATCAAGCGCCGCCAGAAGCGTGATGCCGCGTATTCCACCGCGACGACCGAGGAGACCACCTGATGGCCAGCAACAATTCCATCAAGAAGACGCTAACGGTCGCACTCGCGCTTTGCATCGTGTGCTCGGTGGTGGTATCGACCGCCGCCGTGGTCCTGCAGCCTACTCAGCAGAAGAACCAGGAGCTCGACCGCAAGAGCAACATCCTGCAGGTGGCCGACCTCTACGAGCCGGGGATGGACGTCGACGATGCGTTCGATGAGCTGATTACCTCGCGTGTGATCAATCTCGAGACTGGTGAGTACAGCGACCGATTCGATCCGCAAAGTTACGATCAGTTCGATGCCGCGAGAGACCCTGCGACATCACGCACCCTGTCCGGTGAAGAGGACAGTGCGGGGATTGGGCGCGAAGAGATGTACTCGACGGTTTATCTGGTAGGTGACAATCCCGATGACCCCGAGCAGATTATTCTGCCGATTCGAGGGCAGGGCCTGTGGGGGCTGATGCGTGGCTTCTTCGCCATTGAAGGCGATGGCAATACCATTATCGGGTTGTCCTACTATTCTCACTCCGAAACACCGGGGCTTGGCGGCGAGGTCGACAATCCTCGTTGGAAGTCGAAGTGGAAAGGTAAGGAGATTTATGCGGAAGATGGCATGAGTCCCGACATCTCTCTGGTCAAGGGCGGCGCCGACAGCAAGTATGAAGTCGATGCCTTGTCGGGGGCGACGCTGACGAGCCGCGGCGTTACCAACATGCTGCATTTCTGGCTGAGCGAGAGTGGCTTCGGCCCCTATCTCGCCCGCTTCCACGGCAATTCCGAAGGAGCGTGAACATGGCTGCTGAGTCCGTAAAAGACGTTGTTCTCTCGCCGGTCTTCAAGAACAATCCGATCGCGCTGCAGGTGCTGGGGATTTGTTCGGCACTGGCGGTGACCAACTCCATGAGTGTGTCGTTGGTCATGGGCCTGGCCGTTATCGCGGTCACGGCGTGTTCCAACCTGTTCGTTTCATTGATTCGTCAGCATATTCCATCGTCGATCCGCATCATCGTGCAGATGACCATCATTGCCTCGCTGGTCATCGTGGTCGATCAGGTGCTCAAGGCGTATGCCTACGAGATGTCCAAGCAGCTGTCGGTCTTCGTCGGGCTGATCATCACCAACTGCATCGTCATGGGCCGTGCCGAGGCCTATGCCATGCAAAACGGCCCCGTCATGAGCTTTCTCGATGGGGTCGGTAATGGTCTGGGATATGCCGTGATCCTGCTGATCGTCGGCTTCTTCCGTGAGCTTTTCGGTTCCGGCAGCGTCTTCGGCTTCACGGTGCTGACGCCGGTGCAGGATGGCGGCTGGTACGTGCCCAACGGCCTGATGCTGTTGCCGCCCTCGGCATTCTTCGTCATCGGTTTGATCATCTGGGTCCTGCGGAGCATTCGTACCGAGCAGGTTGAAAAAGCCGAGTACCGGATCGTGGCTAACAGCAAGGCCAAGATTAAGGAGTCCGTGTGATGTTCGAGCATTACCTGAGCCTCTTCGTCAAGGCAGTGTTCGTGGAGAACATGGCACTGGCTTTCTTCC
The DNA here is from genome assembly GCF_023061185.1 of Chromohalobacter beijerinckii. Lineage (GTDB taxonomy): Bacteria > Pseudomonadota > Gammaproteobacteria > Pseudomonadales > Halomonadaceae > Chromohalobacter > Chromohalobacter beijerinckii. Next base: position 84,938 of record NZ_JAKGAK010000001.1, on the reverse strand, counting down.
TCGGCATGTGTACCTTTCTTGCCGTTTCCAAAAAGGTGTCCTCGGCCATCGGGCTGGGGATCGCGGTCGTGGTGGTGCTGACCATTACCGTGCCGGTCAACAACCTGATCCTGACGTATCTGTTGAAGGAAGGGGCACTGACCTGGACGGGCCTTGAAGGCGCCGAAAATATCGACCTGTCGTTCCTGGGACTTTTGAGTTATATCGGTGTCATCGCGGCACTGGTTCAGATCCTCGAGATGTTTCTCGATAAGTTCGTCCCCTCGCTCTATAACGCGTTGGGGGTTTTCCTGCCGTTGATCACGGTGAATTGCGCGATTCTCGGCGCTTCACTGTTCATGGTCGAACGTAGCTACAACTTCGGCGAATCGGTGATCTACGGTGCCGGGGCTGGCTTCGGCTGGGCGCTGGCGATCGCTGCATTGGCGGGTATTCGTGAAAAGCTCAAGTACAGTGACGTGCCGGCCAGCCTCCAAGGGCTGGGGATTACGTTCATTACCGTCGGACTGATGTCATTGGGCTTCATGTCCTTCTCCGGCATCCAGCTCTAAGCAACGGAAATAGGAAACCGACATGGTTGATACATCCATCATCGTGATCGGCGTCGTCATGTTCACCGTGATCGTGCTCGGTCTGGTGGCCGTGATCCTGACGGCGCGCAGCCGTCTAGTCAGCAGTGGCGACGTCTCCATCGAGATCAACGGCGATCCCGAGAACACCTTGACGACCCAGGCGGGTGGCAAGTTGCTGCAAACGCTGGCTGCCAATGGCATCTTTCTTTCTTCCGCATGCGGTGGCGGCGGCTCTTGCGCCCAGTGCAGATGTCGTGTGGTCGACGGCGGGGGCTCGATTCTGCCCACCGAGGAGTCTCACTTCACCCTGCGTGAGAAGAAGGAAGGCTGGCGGCTGTCGTGTCAGGTGCCGGTCAAGCAGGACATGAAGGTCGAGGTTCCCGAGGAGGTCTTCGGCGTCAAGAAGTGGGAATGCGAGGTTACCGAAAATCCCAACGTCGCCACCTTCATCAAGGAGCTCAACCTCAAGCTGCCCGAAGGCGAGGATGTGGCTTTCCGGGCCGGGGGCTATGTCCAGCTGGTGGCGCCACCTTACGACATCAAGTTCTCGGACTTCGATATCGAAGACGAATATCGCGGCGATTGGGACAAGTTCAATCTCTTCGATATCTCCCACAAGAACGATGAGGAGATCATCCGCGCGTACTCGATGGCTAACTACCCGGATGAAAAGGGTATTCTCAAGTTCAACATCCGTATCGCTACGCCGCCACCCAATACCGGACATCCACCGGGGCTGATGTCGACGTACGCCTTCTCGCTCAAGCCGGGTGACAAGGTAACGGTGATGGGGCCCTTCGGTGAGTTCTTTGCCAAGGACTCCGATGCGGAAATGATCTTCATTGGTGGTGGTGCGGGCATGGCACCCATGCGCAGCCATATCTTCGATCAGCTCAAGCGCCTCGAATCGACGCGCAAGATCTCGTTCTGGTATGGCGCCCGCTCCTGGCGTGAGACCTTCTATAATGAAGAATACGACCAGTTGGCCGAGGAGTTCGATAACTTCGAGTGGCACCTCGCGCTTTCCGATCCCTTGCCGGAAGATAATTGGGAAGGTGACACTGGCTTCATCCATAACGTGCTTTACGAGAAGTACCTCAAGGATCACCCGGCGCCGGAAGACTGCGAATATTACATGTGCGGCCCGCCCATCATGAACGCATCCGTCATCAAGATGTTGACCGATATGGGTGTAGAGCCTGAAAACATCATGTTGGACGACTTCGGCGGATGAGACTGGCAGCATACTGTGCAGGACCGGCCTGGAGAGGGCTGGTCCTGTTTGCATTATTGGCGCTGGTCGGTTGCGATCAACCGCCGCAAGCGCATCGCTTCGAGGGCCCCATCTTCGGCACGGGCTACCATGTGACTGTCTATGGCGACTTCAGCGATAAGCAACTTGCCTCGCTGGAGGATGGCATCAAGGAATCGCTCGACGAGGTCGACCACCTGATGTCGACCTATAAGTCCGATTCCGAGCTGTCTCGATTCAATGCCGCGCCGGTAGATGAGCCGTTCGAATTATCCTCGCCCACGGCGAACGTGATCGGGGAAGCTATCGACATCGGCGATCTCTCGAATGGCGCATTCGATGTCACCATCGGCAGCGCGGTCAACCTGTGGGGCTTCGGCCCCGAGATGCGTCCGGATGAAGTGCCCGACGATGACGAAATCGCCCAGGCGCTGGACAAGGTCGGCTACCAAGCGCTGAAATTGAATGGCAATCGTCTGACCAAGACCAAGCCGGTGTATGTCGATCTTTCGGGCATCGCCAAGGGGTTCGGGGTCGACCAAGTAGCGGCTCGTCTGGATGCACTGGGCGTGACGTCTTATCTCGTGGAGGTCGGTGGCGAGATCCGCACGCGGGGTGAAAAACCCAATGGCGAACCTTGGCGCATCGCCGTGGAAAAGCCGGTGTCTCGGGAGCGTAGCGTACAACGCGTGCTCGAACTCGAAGACGTGGCGGTGGCGACATCGGGAGATTACCGCAATTATTACGAGGAAGATGGCCAGCGTTTCTCGCATACCATCGATCCGCGTACCGGTCGCCCGATCACGCATCACCTTGCCTCAGTGACGGTCGTCTCCGAGCGTAGCGCGACGGCCGATGGACTAGCGACGGCATTGGAGGTACTGGGACCCGAGAAAGGCATGGCGTTGGCGAACCGTGAGGATATTGCGGCGTATTTCATCGTCAAAACCGATGAGGGTTTCAAGACAGAGCTCAGCGAGGCGTTTCATACCTATCTTGCGGATGAGCCGTCCGAAGGGGAAAAGCAATGACAGTATGGCTTTTGGTATTCGCATTGATGCTATTGCTGTTGGCCGGCATGGCCATCGGCGTCATTCTCGGCCGTAAGCCCATTGCAGGCTCGTGCGGGGGGCTCAATCAGTTGGGTCTCAAGGAGGGATGCGATATCTGCGGTGGGAACGACAAGGTCTGCGAAGAAGAGAATCAAAAGCGCCGCAAGAGTGCACGTCGTTCCAGCGACGAGAACCGGGGCGCCGACCTCGGCTACGACGCCGTTCGACGCTGAGCGCACTCGTCAATCAATACTGACGCTGGAATCGTTGGTTGAGTCCAAGGCGCCCGAGGGCGTGTCCCGACATGTTATCGCGGGAAATCCGAGCTGCGCCCTGAAGGCAGCATGCCTCGTCATCCCCGCTTGCCGTGGCCAGTCTTGCGTTGAGGCTTATCGCAGCGGTTCCTCATGCATCGAGAGGAGCAGGCGAACCTAATGGCAGTTCACAATTATGATGTGGTGGTGATTGGCTCGGGGCCCGCAGGAGAAAGCGCTGCGATCAACGCGGCCAAGCACGGCAAACGCGTGGCCATCGTCGAGAAGCAGCAAGCGGTGGGTGGCAACTGCACTCACTGGGGGACGATCCCGTCCAAGGCGCTACGCCACCAGGTCAAGCAGATCATGCAGTTCAATACCAACCGCATGTTCCGCGACATCGGCGAACCGCGTTGGTTTTCCTTTCCTCGTGTGCTTGAACGTTCCAAGGTGACCATCGACCAGCAGGTCGAGATGCGCACTCAGTTCTATTCACGCAATCGCATCGATCTTTTCTTCGGGGTGGCGAACTTCCGTGACGAGCACACCCTGATCGTGCGGGACAATCAGGAAGGCGTCGAGGAGTTGTGCGCTCAGCAGTTTGTGATCGCCACGGGTTCTCGGCCTTATCGTCCTGCCGATATCAACTTCCGGCATCCACGCATTTATTGCTCGGATACCGTCCTGGGGCTTTCCCATACGCCCCGCACTTTGATCATCTTCGGGGCCGGGGTCATCGGGTCCGAGTATGCTTCGATCTTCTCAGGACTCGGCGTCAAGGTTGACTTGATCGACATGCGCGAGCGGCTTTTGTCGTTCCTCGACGACGAGATCAGCGACGCGCTTTCCTACCATCTGCGCCAGAATGGCGTGTTGGTGCGCCATAACGAAGATTACGAAAGCATCGAGGGCGATGAGTCCGGTGTGGTCGTCAAACTCAAGTCTGGCAAGCGTCTGCGCGCGGATGCGTTTCTGTGGGCCAATGGGCGGACCGGCAATACCGATCAGTTGGGACTGGAGAACATCGGCCTCGAACCCAATGGGCGCGGTCAGCTACAGGTCGATGAGCACTATCGCACCATGGTGCCGCATATCTATGCCGTGGGGGATGTCATCGGTTGGCCGAGCCTGGCCAGTGCCGCCTACGACCAGGGACGTAGTGCCAGCGATGACTTCCTGGAAGAAGACTTTCGTTTCGTCGAGGATATCCCCACTGGCATCTACACGATTCCCGAGATCAGCTCGGTGGGCAAGAACGAGCGCGAGTTGACCGAAGCCAAGGTGCCCTACGAGATAGCGCAGGCGTTCTTCAAGGACACCGCGCGTGCGCAGATCACCGGGGACACGGTGGGCATGCTCAAGATCCTTTTCCACCGCGAGACACTAGAGATTCTGGGCATTCACTGCTTCGGCGACCAGGCCTCCGAGATCGTGCATATCGGCCAGGCCATCATGCAGCAGAAGGGTGAGGCGAATACCCTGAAGTATTTCATCAATACCACCTTCAATTATCCGACCATGGCCGAGGCGTATCGCGTCGCGGCTCAAAACGGCCTGAATCGTATATTCTGATACGGGCCGACATGGGCTCGTAGTTCAAGAGCCTTGAGTGTTCGCCGGCGTGGATCGGCATTCGACGAGCCGGCACTTTTGCCGGCTCGTTGCGTTGGGGTATCCATCGTCACATGAGTAAAAGGAGGTTTTATGTATCGGGAAGACAAACAACATAGCGACGAAACGACGTTCACACTGGGGCGCGAAGAATTGATCATCCACCGCCGTCATGAATTGGCCAGTACTGTGAACGATCTCTTGCTGGGCCTGTGGTTCACGATCGGTAGCATCTGTTTCTTCTATCAGGGCAGCGTCAAGGAAGCGGGTATCTGGTTGTTCGTATTGGGCAGTGTGCAATTGCTGATTCGCCCGGTGATCCGTTTGCACCGTCAGCTTACGCTCAAGCAGTTGCCTTCCAGCAGTCAGGAATTCTGAGACAGCTACCGGTAGCGATAGACCCGCAAGCTGGGCAGGAAGGGAGCGTCTTCGAGCTTAGTGTCGGCGCGTTTGGCGCGGGTGCGCGTGTTGGGCGGTGTTGCCTTCGGGGTATTGTGCGAAGGCAAGCGACCGTCTTCGCTTGGAATGAATAGAGGCAAGGGCAGGTTCATGGCACGCCGCATGCGCCCATCCGAGAGCGCTTCGCGAAAGAAAAGATTGGCGCGCATGACGGGGGCCTGGGTTTGTACCTGTGCCAATGGCTCGCCATCGGGGATGTCTGCCAAATGGCGTAGCTGGATGCGAATGTGTGGGCTTTCCGTATCCATTTCCAAAAGCCGCCGTTCGGCATCGCGCACGCTCAGTCGCTTGATGGAGCGCCCGCTGCTATACCAGGCGAGACGTACGCGCGAAAGCGGGGCGTCTGCCACGGGCAGGTGACGCCAGCATTGCTTGAGATGCAGGCGCGCCAGACCCTGGCCACGTAGATGGTCGTGCAGTGTGGGATGACGAAAGGGCAGTACGGCTTTGATCTCGGGGAGCAGGCTCGGTGCGTCCTGACGAATCTCGGCGAGTGTCGCCGCGAAAGTTTGCTTGGCGTGATTGATGTCGGCGACGTACGCCAGCAATGTGGAGTCGGCAGCAATCAGGCCGATGTAATTGCGCGTCGCGCGACCGTCCTGGCCGTCTTGATACCAAAAGTCGAGCAGGGCATGGCGTAGCCATGCGATGTCGAAGGGGGTATCGCCCAGTACCCAGCCCTTCGGTGGCGCGTGTTCGACATGGCCGATGAGTGCCTCGCAGGTTTCGATTACATGATCGAAGTCGTGCTCGAGTCTGGCCAGGAGGTGATATTGCCGCTCCATACTTATACCGTTATCTAAATTCTAATGGATACATGGTGGCAAGCTTGGTGCGTCTTGGCAAGTATACCTAGCGTTCAATGTCAGTAGTGGTAGATGGGCAGCGCCCGCCCATGGATGGCGGGCCAGTGCGGCCCGCTATTCAACGATCGCGGTAACGCTTGGTGAGATCGGCGTAGGCATCGACGCGTCGGTCACGCAGGTAGGGCCAGGCCCGCCGTACTCGTTCGCTACGTGTCATGTCGAGTTCGACCAGTAGTTGCGTCGTGTCATCGCCGGCCTGGGCCAATATCTCGCCTTGTGGGCCGCAGATGAAGCTGCCACCCCAGAAGTCGATGCCCGACGTCGCATTCGATGGGTCGGCTTCATGGCCTACGCGATTGGCGACCATGACCGGTAGACCATTGGCCACCCCGTGCGAGCGCTGAATCAACGTCCAGGCGTCCTTTTGCCGTTGCTTCTCGGGATCGTCGTCGGGCGGGTGCCAGCCGATGGCGGTGGGGTAGAGCAGCAGGTCGGCGCCGGCCAAGGCCATCAAGCGTGCAGCTTCTGGATACCACTGATCCCAACAAACCAAGACGCCGAGCCGGCCGACGGACGTCTCGATGGGCTCGAATCCGGCGTCCTCTTCGGCATCGCCGGGCGTGAAATAGAATTTTTCATAGAAGCCCGGGTCGTCGGGTATATGCATCTTGCGATAGTGGCCAACACGACCGCGCTGACGATCGAAGACCACGGCCGTGTTGTGATAGAGCCCGGCGGCGCGGCGCTCGAAAAGCGAACCGACGAGCACGATATCGAGCTCGACGGCTAGGTCCGCCAGATGCTTGGCGCTGGGGCCGTCGAGCGGTTCGGCCAGATCGAACAGGCTATCGTCTTCGGTCTGGCAGAAGTAATGCGTGGCATGCAGTTCCTGAAGCAGAATCAACTCGGCGCCTTTCCCCGCCAGTTCACGAATGCCAGCGTCGCTTTCCTGCAGGCTACGGGCCTTGTCGGGCCAGGCTTGTTGCTGAACGAGTCCTACCTTGAGCGTCGAGGACATGGCGTCACTCCTTGTCATTGGCACTGCGATCGTTGGCACTACGATCATTGGCACCGCTGTCATTGGTCCTGTCGGTGGACGCGGTGAAGAAAGCGCCGCGTGGCAACTGCATGGTCAGACAGTGGAGGCTGCCATGTTGGCGGATCACGGTGCGACAGTCGATGGGAATGATATCGCGTCCGGGGAATGCACTGGCGAGTGCCGTCAGGGCCACGCCATCGGCAGCATCGGCATAGGTGGGCACGAGTACCGCACCGTTGATGATCAGAAAGTTGGCATAGGTGGCGGGCAGGCGGTGGCCATCATCGGGGTCATAGCATGCGCGGGGCAAGGGTAGGGGGATAAGGCGATAAGGCTCGCCATCGGCCCGCTGAAAAGCCTTGAGCTCGCTTTCCATCTGCGCCAACGCCGTGAAGTGCGGGTCATCAGGGTCCTCGCAGCGCACATATGCAATGGTCTCGGCATCGCAAAAGCGGGCCAGGGTGTCGATGTGGCTATCGGTATCGTCACCTTCGAGGTAGCCCTGCGTCAGCCACAGGCAACGTTCGATGCCCATGTCGTCACGCAAGGTGGCCTCGATGCCTTCACGCGTCAGGTGTGGGTTGCGGTTGGGATTGAGCAGACAGGCTTCGGTGAGCAGTAACGTGCCGTCGCCATCGCCGTCGATGGCGCCACCTTCCAGGACCATCTCGCGTGCCTCCCGAGGGGCGGCATAAATGCCGACGCTCGAGAGGGCTGCGGTCAGGGCGTTATCGCGCTCGGCGGCGAACTTGCCGCCCCAGCCCGTGAAACAATAATCGAGCAGCACGACCTGGCCGTCGCGTTCAATGGCAATCGGCCCGTGGTCGCGGGTCCAAGTGTCGTCCGATGGCGCTTCGATGAGATGCCATTGTTTGGGATGAATGCCCAAGCGGGAAAAGCGTGAATCGAGGCGTTGGCGTGTTGCGTCATCGGCGACGACGACCAAGACGGGCTGGTATCGTGTGATAGCCACGACCAAGGCTTCCAGAGAGGCTTCAATACGCTCGAGCAGGGGCTCCCAATCGCTTTCTGCACTGGGCCAAGTGAGTTGAATGGCATCTTGGGGATGCCATTCGGGGAACAGGCGTGGGAGCATTGCGGTCTCCTATGAGATTGAAGCAAGACGCCGTGGCAGGATCTCGGTGTCATGTCGATGATGACGGCGGCTGCGGCATTTTAGCCTTCGCCGGCACGGATGCAAATATCACCAGGCGCTGCCCATGATGCGGCCATCGAATGGTTTTTTCGCCGTCATTGGCTCATGCAGGAGCACGCAAAAACACGTACCATGAGCCCGGCTCATACCAAGGAATCGATGTCGATGCTGGATCGCTTGCCGTTTCTTATCGGATTGCGCTATGTACGCGCAAAACGTCGCAACCATTTCATTTCATTCATATCTCTGACTTCCATGCTGGGCTTGATGCTGGGCGTGGCGGTATTGATCCTCGTGTTATCGGTCATGAACGGTTTCGATCATGAATTGCGAACACGAATATTGGGCATGGTGCCGCATACCAAGATCGAAGCCCAGGGGGGCATGACGGACTGGAAGACACTCGCCGAACGCCTGGAGAAGCGTGACCACGTCATCGGCGCGGCGCCGTTCGTTCAACAGCAAGGCATGTTTTCTTCCGAGGGTCGCACCCAGGGAGCCATGGTCAACGGGATCGAGCCGAGCTATGAAAGCAAGGTATCGATCATCGACGAGCACATGACGCAAGGCTCGCTAGACGATCTGGCGCCCGGCGAGTGGCATGTGGTGCTGGGTGACTTGCTGGCACGTAACCTTGGCGTGGGCGTGGGGGATCGCGTGACATTGCTGGTGCCCGAGGCGTCGATCACGCCGGGGGGCGTCTTCCCACGCCTCAAGCGTTTCACCGTCAGCGGCATCTTCAAGATAGGCGCTGATCTCGACGCCAACCTGGCCTATGCCAACATCAAAGACATGCAGAAGCTGGGTCGCCTGGGGGACTCGATCGGTGGATTACGCCTGGAGCTTGATGACCTCTTTCAGGCGGGGCCGGTCACCAATGCGATCGTGGACGATCTGGGCAGTGGCTACCGAGGGATCGATTGGACCTATACCCACGGCAATCTGTTTCAGGCGATCCAGATGGAAAAACGCATGATCGGGTTGTTGCTGATGGTGATCATCGCCGTGGCGGCATTCAACATCGTCTCGACGCTGGTCATGGTGGTGACGGACAAGCACGCCGACATCGCGATTTTGCGGACCATCGGTGCCAAGCCGGGGACCATCATGCGCATCTTCATGGTCCAGGGTATGGCGATCGGCACCATTGGCACCGTCGTGGGGATAGCGCTCGGCGTGGTGTTGGCGTTGTCGGTATCGGACTTGATTGCCTGGTTCGAGGCGCTGACGGGTATCCAATTCCTGGATCCCAATGTCTATTTCATCAGCTATCTGCCCTCGCAACTTCAGTGGGGCGACGTGGGCATCATCGCGGGCTCGGCCTTCGTACTGACATTCCTGTCGACGCTGTATCCCGCTTGGCGTGCGGCGCGTATTCAACCGGCCGAGGTATTGCGTTATGAATGAGGAAACCGCGATGACATCGAATGGCAATTCCACGTACGCCAACAATGAGATCATGCTGCAGTGCAATGGCTTGACGCGTATTTACCGCGAGGGCCCGCAGGATGTCACCGTGCTTGATGCGCTGGAGTTGGAAGTACGTGCCGGTGAGCGCGTTGCCGTAGTGGGTAGCTCAGGATCAGGCAAGACCACATTGCTCAACCTCTTGGGTGGCCTGGACCGCCCTAGCGCGGGGCATGTACGTGTTGCCGGTCAGTCGCTGACCGAAATGGGGGAAGGCGCATTAGGCGGCTTTCGCAATCGCCATATCGGTTTTGTGTATCAGTTCCACCATTTGCTGGCAGAGTTTTCGGCGCTGGAAAATGTCGCCATGCCATTGCTCATTCGCGGGCAAAAGCGGCAGGAAGCGCAGGAAAAGGCGCGTGACATTCTGTCCCGGGTGGGCATGGCGGAGCGTTGCGAGCACAAGCCGGGTGAACTCTCGGGAGGGGAGCGGCAGCGCGTAGCGATAGCCCGTGCCTTGGTGACCGATCCCAGTCTGGTGCTGATGGATGAGCCGACCGGTAATCTTGATCAGACCACGGCGGGCAATATTCTGTCGCTGATGGATAGTCTTGCCGCGCGTAGCGCCTGTGCCTTCATCATCGTCACTCACGACACCGGCCTCGCCGCCCATCAAGACCGCGTGATGCGCCTCGATCAGGGACGTCTGAGCGCGGATTGAGTGAGGACGTTACGTCTGACGCTGGCGGCGCCGTCGTGCGCGGCGCTTCCAGCTTCGGGACACCTGCCAACGCCAGATCAACCGAATGATCAGGTTGCTGAGCAAGCCCACGATGATCGCCACCACGAGCGAGCCTGTCAGCAAGGCGGGTAAGATATCCGCCATTTTCTCGGCAATCCACGCCGTCGACAGCCGGTCGGGCATGTGGCGTGCGGGCGAGTCGAGCAGCCATGCACCGACACGGTAATTAAAATAGAAAATCACCGGTATGGTGAGTGGGTTGGTCAGCCAGACGAGGCTAACCGACAATGGCAGGTTGCAGCGCAGCAGCCAAGCGCCGAAGGCCGCGACGACCATCTGTAATGGGATGGGCAGTAATGCAACGAAAAGACCCACCATGAAAGCATTGCCTACGCTACGGCGCGACAGCATCCATAGGGACGGGTCGCCCAGCAGGTGATGCATGAAACGCAGCGATCTTTGGCGTTTCAGCGTTTCCGGCCGGGGCATGTAACGCTGCAGAAGTCGGCGGGGCATGGTCCACGAGCTATCGAAGTGTCGATTCATTATCCATACAACCCTGGGCTCTCGCTATCGTTGCGCGCGAGCGCGCAGCAGACGATCATATATCGTCATTAGCTAAGTAAAGGATGATGAATGAATCTGGGGTGGGCGATGCCGCTGGCTCTGGCGGCGCTTGTCGGCAGCGTCTGGGGCTGTTGGGGACTGACTGGTGCTGCCTGCGTGTGGGGTATGGCCACTCTGTTGGCTGTGGCGTGTGGACGATGGCGATGGCTTGCGATGCTCGTCGTGGCCGGACTATGCGCGTGGCAGGTTACCGAGCAGCGCGTAGGCACGTTGCCGGAGGGCTTGTCGCGGCAGGACGTCACGCTCGCCGGGAAGGTGACGCAGGTAAGTGAAGATCAAGGGCTGACGCGCATGCGCGTCGCGGTCACGCACTGCGCACCTCGAGAGGCCGGTTTACCATCATGCGAAGCGCTTTCACGGGTGCGGTTGTCCTGGTACGACGCGCCGCCCTTGCATGTCGGTGATCGTTGGCGATGGCGCGTGCGTATGCGCCCACCGCAGGGGTTCGCCAATGATTACGGCTTCGATTACGCGGCCTGGCTATGGCGCGAGGGCATTCAGGCGACGGGCTATGTGCGTGATTCGTCCGTGACACAGCGTTTGAGTGCCGCGTCTTCGAACATGCGCGATGCCGGCTTGGCATTTCTGGATACACAGGGATTGTCCGAGCTTGCTACTCGCTGGTTGGCGGCGCTTACCCTGGGCGCTAGCGAGCGTCTGACGCAAGATGACTGGGACTTGCTCAACGCGACCGGCACCACGCACTTGATGGTCATATCCGGGTTGCATGTCGGCTTGGTGGCAAGCGTAACGCTAGTATTGCTGCGCTTGCTCGCACGAGGCGTGACACCAGGGCATTGGCGTCTTGCGACCTGGCCATGGTGGTTAGCGGGGGTTGCGACACTGGCATATGCGGGTATGGCGGGGTTCGAACCGCCTGCGTTACGCGCCACGGTGATGGCCTTGCTGGGGCTATGGGTGGCCAGCGGACGTCATGCACCAGGGCCTTGGCAGGCCTGGTGGCTGGCGTTGCTAGTGATCGTAGTGAGTGATCCACTCACGGTGTGGCGCCCCGGGCTGTGGCTATCGTTTCTGGCGGTGGGCGTGCTGATCTCGGCATGGCAGGGACGCCCCGCCCCACGTGGGGTGAAGGGATGGCTATGGGCATTGGGACGCTCGCAATGCTTGTTGGCACCTTTCATGGCTGCCGCCGTGCTGATCGGTTTCGAGCGGCTGGCGCCGGTGGGGCCGTTGGTCAACTTGCTGGCGGTGCCGCTCGTCGGCAGCATCATGGTGCCGCTGGGCCTGCTGGGCTGGGCGCTGGCCTGGTCACCGAGTCTGGCGATGATCCCGTGGGGGATGTTCGATGGACTCGCTCAAGGCGTTTGGAAAGGGCTGACGGTGGCTGCCACGTGGCTGCCTGTGTGGTCGCCGCCGATATGGGAGACATGGCCGCTGGCGCTGATCTTGGCTGCACTGGGCATGGTGTGGCTAATCCCCGGATTGGTAGGGTATCTACGCCTGTGGGCCTCGGTGAGCCTGATCGCCCTGGCGGTTGTCCTGCGTCCGCCCGGTATTGCGCCGGGTCGGGTCGTGGTTACCGTGCACGATGTAGGGCAAGGCCAGTTAGTCGAGTTGCGTAGTGCCACTCAGCATTTGCTATTCGACACTGGGCCGCGTTATGGCTCGGGATTTACACCCGCAGAGTCGCTATGGCCACCAGGGCGGCACTTCGACGATGTCATTGTCAGCCATAGCGATCGCGATCATGCCGGCGGGGTGGCGACGATTGACGAGATGCATCATGTTACGCGCTGGTGGGGGCCACCGGAGATGCCCGTGGGTATCGCCACACGGGCGTGTCGCCGAGGCGTGGGGTGGCAGCGAGATGGCGTCGACTACCGATTTCTATCGCCCGTGGCGGGTGACGTAACGCGCTCCGACAATGACCGTTCGTGCGTGTTGCAGGTGACGGCTGGCGATCAGCGTTTGTTGATCATGGGGGACGCGGGAGGCTTTATCGAAAAGCGCTTGCTTGCAGGGCTCGAGTCCCCGTTGGCGGTCCTGGTGGCGGGTCATCATGGCAGTCGTACCAGTTCCTCGTCAGCATTTGTGGCCCGTACTCGGCCGGAGCAAGTCATCTTCAGTGCCGGCCGGGACAATACGCATGGGCATCCGCATCCCGAGGTGGTGCGCCGTTTTCGTCGCGCCGGCAGTTGCTTATGGAATACTGCCACGGACGGCGCGTTGCGTTTCACGCTGGGCGTGCCGGCGGTGCGCATGCATCCGGCGCGCCCGCCCGGCGGTGTCGAAGGGGCGTGCATTGGGGTAGAATCCGGCGGTTGATACGTGTGTATCGTATTGCCTACTTCAGCAGTTGCCCCTTGAGGGGGGTGAGCAAGCCTCTCAACCAGCGGAGACGCCGTGAGAAACGCTACCAGTTGGTCCCTTTACCGTCGCTTGCTGGGATACGTTAAGCCGCATTGGAAAGCATTCATGGCCGCCGTGGTGGGGTACGCCATCTATGCGGCCTCGAGCACCGCCTTGGCGGAAATGATGAAGCGCCTGATCGACGGCATCCAGAATCCCGATGCTGCGTTTCGTTTCATGCTGCCTCTGTTCGTGATCGGCATGTTCGCGGCACGGGGCGTGGGGACATTCCTGGGCACCTATTATATGAGCGATGTGGCCCGTAATGTGGTCCATGCGTTGCGCTGCGAAGTGTTCAACCACATGTTGAGCCTGCCGGGGCGTTTTTTCGACATGCACTCCAGCGGCCATCTGCTGTCACGCGTCACTTATCATGTCGAACAGGTGACCGGTGCGGCGACCAACGCCATTACCATCATTCTGCGTGAAGGCCTGTTCGTGATCGGCCTGGTCAGTTACCTCCTCTGGACCAACTGGATGCTGACGTTGATCTTCTTGGCCGTTACACCGTTGATTGGCCTTGTGGTCAGTTACACTAGCAAGCGCTTCCGGCGCTTGTCTCGGCGTATTCAGAACTCGATGGGCGATGTCACCCACGTCGCTTCCGAGGCGCTATCGGGTTATCGTGTGGTACGTACTCACGGCGCCGAAGGCTATGAAAAGGCGCGTTTCGCTAAGGCCAGTGATTACAACCGCGAACAGAGTATGAAGGTGGCGTTGACCAAGGCCGTCAGCACGCCGGTCATCCAGTTATTGGTGGCGCTTTCGCTGGCGGGATTGGTATGGCTGGCGATGTCGCCGGCCTTGATGGCCTCGATGACGCCGGGCGAGTTCGTGGCCTTCATCACCGCTGCGTCGCTGATGGCCAAGCCGGTGCGGCAGCTCACCGAGGTCAATAGCACGATCCAGAAGGGGCTATCGGCCTCGCAGGAGTTGTTCGGCCTTCTCGAGCAACCGCCCGAAGTCGACGAGGGCACCTATGTGCCGACGCGCATCGACGGACGTGTGCGTTTCGAGGGTGTTCGCTTTCACTATGGCGAGGACCAGGGCGAGGTGCTCAAAGGCATCGATCTGGATATCCCCGCTGGAGAGATGGTCGCTATCGTGGGCCGTTCCGGCAGTGGCAAGTCGACCCTGGTGAGCTTGTTGCCACGCTTTTATCGCCCCACTGAGGGACGAGTGATGTTGGATGACGTGGACATCCAGAGCTACTCGCTATCGCCGCTGCGTCAGCGCATCGCGCTGGTCTCCCAGCAGGTAACGCTTTTCAACACTACCATCGGTGCCAATATTGCCTACGGACACCCCGAATCCGACCGGGAAGCCGTCGAGCGCGCTGCCCGCGCCGCCTATGCGCATGAGTTCATCGAGCGTTTGCCCAATGGCTATGAAACCGTCGTCGGCGATAACGGGGTGATGCTGTCCGGCGGCCAGCGGCAGCGTCTAGCCATCGCGCGGGCGATTTTCAAGGATGCCCCTGTGCTGGTGCTCGACGAGGCCACCTCGGCGCTGGATACCGAGTCCGAGCGTTATATTCAGCAAGCGTTGGAAACGGTGTGCCGTGGACGCACGACCTTTGTCATTGCCCACCGCTTGTCGACCATCGAGCGTGCCGACCGTATTCTGGTCATGGAGCAGGGCGAGATCATCGAAAGCGGTACGCACACCGAATTGCTGGCGCAGGATGGCGCCTATGCCGCGCTTCACCAACTGCAATTCCAGGAGGCCGAGTGAGTCGCTTGCAGGATGCCTGGTACCGTGACGCGGCCTGGCTCATGCCGTTGCGTCCTTTGGCGGGGCTGTATGCTTCAGCCATGGGAGCGCGACGCAGGGCCTACCAGCGTGGCACGAAGACGGTCTGGGCACCTCCGGTGCCATTGATCGTGATCGGCAATCTTTCCGTGGGAGGAACCGGCAAGTCACCCCTGGTGGCATGGATGGCACGCTGGCTAGCCGAACGTGGCTGGCATCCGGGCATCGTGTCGCGTGGCTATGGTGGGCACGCACGTCGCTATCCGCTGTACGTGACGCCGGAAACATCGCCTGCGGAAGCAGGTGACGAACCGGTCATGCTCGCGGCGCAGACAGGACTGCCCGTCGCGGTCGACCCCGACCGCCCGCGCGCCGCGCGCAAGCTGGTCGCCGCCGGTTGTGACATCCTGCTGTCCGATGATGGGCTGCAGCATCTGGCCATGGGACGCGATATCGAACTCGTGGTGGTGGATGGCGCGCGCGGCTTCGGCAATGGTCGCTGTCTGCCCGCGGGACCGCTGCGCGAACCGCTTTCTCGGTTGGAAGACGTGGACGCAGTCATCGGCAATGGCCCCCTGCAGCAGGACTTGCCGGTGCCTCACTACAGCATGCATCTGAAGCCGTCGCGTTGGCGTCATTTGATCGATGACGTTTGCTACCCCATCGAGGGGCGGCCGTTCAATGGGCGCGTGCATGCGCTGGCGGGGATCGGTCATCCATCGCGTTTCTTCGAGACGCTAGCGGGACTGAACGTCGAATTCGATCCTTGTCCGTTGGCCGATCATCATCGTTTCGACGCCGCCGACCTGCAATTTTCCGACAATCGTCCGGTGGTCATGACGGCCAAGGATGCGGTCAAATGTCGTCCTTTCGCGCACGAACGGTGCTGGGTACTGGATGTCGAAGCGCATCCCGATCCGGCGCTGATGACCTGGCTAGAAGGCCGCTTGGCGGCGCTGACCGAGAGGTGAACCATGGATAAGCAAATGCTGGCAATGCTGGTGTGCCCACACTGTCAGGGCAAGCTCAAGTACGACCGCGAGCGCGGTGAGCTCAAGTGTTACTTCGATGGCCTGGCATATCCCGTGGAAGACGAAATCCCGGTGATGCTGGCAGAACAAGCGCGCCGCATGGACGCTGACGAGAAGCTGGCCAAGACCCGTAGCAGCGCCGGAGAAGCACGGGATGACGCGACATGAATGAGGTGGTCGTGGTGATACCGGCGCGCTATGACTCGTCGCGTCTACCGGGCAAGCCCCTGTTGGATATCCACGGCGAGCCCATGATCGCGCGCGTATGGCGACGCGCCTGCCAAAGCGGGGCCACGCGTGTAGTAGTGGCCACCGATGATGAGCGTATCGAGTCGGCCATGCGGCCCTATGAGGCCGAGGTCATGCTGACTGAGCGCGATCATCCCTCCGGTACCGACCGTCTCGCCGAAGTCGCGGTACGCCTTGGCTTGGATGCCGATACCATCGTGGTCAACGTGCAAGGCGATGAGCCGCTCATTCCGGCGTCGCTGATCGACCAGGTGGCACGACGTCTCGCCGACGATGCGAGTGCCTCGATCGCCACTCTGGCGGAGCCCATCGGCAACGTCGAAACCTTGTTCAATCCCAACGTGGTCAAGGTAGTGCGCGATCTATACGGGCGCGCCCTGTATTTTTCCCGGGCGCCGGTGCCCTGGGACCGAGAGGGCTTCGCCCAGCGTCCCGAGCATCTCGAGACCGATGCCTGGCTGCGCCATATCGGGCTCTATGCGTATCGTGCCGGTTTCCTGGCTGAGTATGTCGACTGGCTACCGTCGCCGCTCGAGCAGTTGGAGCAGCTCGAGCAATTGCGGGCCATGCATCATGGGCATCGCATTCAGGTGGCGCTGGCCTGCGAGGCCCATCCGGCGGGGGTCGACACACAGGAGGATCTCGAACGGGTGCGTCGCCTGATCGCCGAGGAGGGAGGGGCGACATGATCCGTATTCTTTTCGTGTGTCTGGGGAATATATGCCGCTCGCCCACTGCCGAAGGCATCGTCAGGGCGCGTTTGCACGCGGCGGGCCTCGCGGAGGCCGTAGCGCTCGATTCTTGCGGTACCGGGCGCTGGCATGTGGGGGAATCGCCTGATCCGCGTGCTCAGGAGGAAGCACGAGCACGAGGCATCGACATTGCCTCACTATGCGCGCGCCAGCTCCGTGTCGATGACTTCCATGCGTTCGATTACCTGCTGGCCATGGATGCAGACAACCTGGCTCATATGCGGCGTATGGCGCCTGCCGACTGTCAGGCGCATCTCGGCCTGCTGCTGGATTTTGCAGGGCCCCCAGGACGCTCGGTGCCGGACCCGTATTACGGGCCGGGTGATGGTTTTGCCAATGTGTTCGCCTTGATCGAGCAGGCTGCCGACGGTCTGATTGAAACTTGTTGTCAGCGCCTTGAAGTGCAGCGTTCGGAGCGTGGCGATGGCGCTCGCTAAGGCCGCGACACTCGATAATACGATGGGGTTGCCCTGTCGTGCGGAGCGTTTCATCGCGGCCACCACGCATGAGGAGATACGCACCGCGTTAGTCATGGCAGCGGATGATGCGGTGCCGCTCAACATCGTGGGCGGTGCCAGTAATCTGATCTTGGCTCCCCATCTCCCCGGGATCACCTTGCAGGTGGCGTGTGACGACTGGTGGTGGGAAGAAAGCGATGACCAGACGGTTCTCGTATACGCCCAGGCGGGGTTGTCCTGGCACGCTCTTGCCACGGCATGTGTCGAGCGCGGTTGGTGGGGAATTGAAAACCTGGCGTTGATTCCCGGTCATGTAGGTGCCGCACCGATCCAGAATATCGGCGCCTACGGCGTCGAGCTTGCCGACGTGCTGGAGGCGGTCCATGTCATGCACTGCGATGATGGCCGCGAAGCCGTTTTTACACGCGATGATTGTGAATTCGCCTACCGTGACAGTATTTTCAAACGCGCCTTGGCGGGGCGTGTCGTGGTGACGCAGGTGGTGCTGAGGTTGTCGCGGAGTCCTTCGCCGCGCGTGGGCTACGGTGATCTCGCCCAGCGTGTCTCGGTGCATCCCGAAGTGCGGGAGATCTTTGATGCCGTGTGTGCCGTGAGGCGAGAGAAGTTGCCCGATCCCACCGTGTTGGGCAACGCCGGCAGCTTCTTTACCAACCCCGTGCTCGAGGCGACCCAAGCCGAACGTCTTCTGCAGGAATATCCCGTGATGCCGCATTTCCCGCAACCGGATGGAAGCGTCAAATTGGCCGCGGGCTGGTTGATCGAACGCTGTGGCTTCAAAGGGACTCGCTGGGGCGCCTTTGGCGTGCATGAACGCCAGGCCTTGGTGCTGGTGCACTTAGGTGGTGGCGACAGGCAGGAACTGTTGGCATTGGCCGATCATATTCGCGATACCGTGTATCAGACATTTGGAGTGGCGTTGGAGCGAGAGCCGCGCCTGATGGGGTAGCTGGGGCCGCCTGCGCTCGCCAACGGTGAGCCGACCATAAAAAAACGCCTGAAGGAGCGCTCCTTCAGGCGTTTTTTATGTCTGGAAGGCGACCGAGTCGGCCGCCTTGGGGCTTAGGCGTTGTCGTCGCCGCGGAAGAGGTTTTCCTGGAGACGATGACGCTGTTCGCGTGGGTCGTTGTGGGCACGACGACGCGGACGCGGCGTGGCCGTTTCCTGGGGCGCTTGCGACGCTACCGCAGTAGTGGCTGCCGGAGCGGATGTTTCCTCGGCACGCGGTGTGGTCGTCGGTGCCGGAGCCTCGGCCGGCGTCGCAGGTGTTTCCTCGGTGCTGGCCGGTGCGTCGGTCGCAGCTGGCGTTTCAACCTCGGGCGCCGGTGTGGGCGTCGGGGTCGAAGCCGAGCTGACCTGCGCTTCGGCGCTGCCCTTGGGCGTTGTCGCGTCGGTCGTATCGGTGACTGCGACGTTATCGTCTTCTGTCTGCGAGGACGGCGTCACGTCATCGTTGGCCGGCTTGTCATCGCTCGCCTGAGCCGCAAGGGGCTCGGTGGGCGTAGACGGCTCGGATTTCTCGTTTGTGGCCGGCGCGTCGCTAGCCTGCGGGGCGTGCTTCTCGGCCGGAGAAGCTGTGCCACTTTTCTCTGTGAGATCTGCCTCTGTGAGATCTGCCTCCTTGGGGGCTGCTTCGACGGTTTCGTCGGCATCCTCAGTAGCGGCTTGCGTCGGTGCCTGTGCCGGAGAGTCGTCAGCGGACGTTTGTGAAGCGTCATCAGCGGGAGCATCTTTCGACGTCGCCTGGGCGGCGGGACGCTTGGCGCTATCCGCTGCAGGCGTCTGCGTCGCCTCGGTCGTGCTGCCTTCCGCCGGTGCTTCGGTCGGGCGCGATGGCGTTGCCGCATTCTTGCGCGATTCGTCCGCTTGAGCGCTATCATCCGAATCCGTGCGCGGCTGCGTCTCGCTGGGCGATGTCGTCGCCTCGGACGTCGTTTCGGTCACGGTGGATGATGCCGTCTCGCTCGGCGTGGCACTCGCTTTGTCTTCTGCCGGCTTGGCGGGCGAGGGCGCGGCGCTGGCGGTTTCACCTTGGACGTCTTGCGCTGGTTCGCTTGCCGCTTCTTGCTGCTGGGCTTGCAGCTTTTCCTGCTCGGCGACGGATTGCGGATTCACGGCATGCTTGCGGCTGCGACGGCGCGGGTTATTGCGCGTGCGCTTCGGCTTGCTGTCTGCTTTCGGCGTTTCGTCTTGTGCCGGAGAGGCCGAGGCCTTGTCATCAGGCGTCGCTTGTGCTGCAGACTCCGACTTGGGCTTATTGGCCTTGGCGTCCTTGTTGTCTGCGCGGGACTTATTGGATTTACCGGCGTTACGCGCTTCGTTGCGACCGTCGTTACGCGTGTCCTGCTTCGCGTTGTCGCCATTACTGGCGTTTTCGCTACGTTCGGCATTGTTCGACTTGCCGGAGCCACGCGAAGGCCGCGAATTGCGGTTGGATTGCGAGTTGTTGCTCTCCTCGCGACGGCCTTCGTTGCGCGATGCCTGGTGCTCTTGCGATTCCTCGCCATTGCGACGCCGGCGGTTATTATTGCCATTGCGGGCGTTGTTACCAGCGTTGTTGCTATTGCTGGACGCTGTATCGCGGCGCGTCTCGTCGGTGTCGCGTGACGTCTGACGCTGCTGCTTGTCGGCGGTTTTCTTGTCGCCAGAACGTCCCGCTTGGTTGTTGCCGTTACGGTTGCGCTGCTGCGAGGAGTCCGTCGTAGACTTGCTGGCCGCGCGCTTGGGCGACTCGGCGACGGACACGGCACTCTGTGACGAGGCGCCTTGTGACGAGGCGGCGCTGTCATCGCCATTGAGCAGCTTGCCGAGCCCCTTCACCATGCGTGAGAAAAGCCCACCTTCGGGGGCTGTTGCAGGCGTCGTGACGGAGCTCGGCTAAGAGTCTGCGCTCGACTTGCCTTGGGGTTCGGCATCGGTCTGCAGCGAGGTAGGTGCCGGGGCGTTGTGTGCGATGCTCTTGACCGCCGCTTCCGCGCGCTGCACCGGCTTTTCGAGCGCCGGGTCGGGTTCCTGCGTCAGTTCGGTCTCGGTGGGCAGTTCGAAGCTCGAACGCTGGCCGTCTTCTTCATTGACTTGATCGTCGCGCAGACGCTGCATGTCGTAATGCGGCGTATCCATGTCAGGGTTGGGCAAGAGCACGACCTGGACGCCTTGCCGCTGCTCGATGTCGTTGAGCACGCTGCGCTTTTCGTTGAGCAGATAAGTCGCCACCGGCACCGGGAGGACCGCACGAATCTGCGAGCTGCGCTCCTTCATGGCCTCTTCTTCGATGAGGCGCATGATGGACAGCGAGATGGAGCGTACATCGCGGATGGTGCCTTGACCGTTGCAGCGCGGGCAGACCACGCCACTGGTTTCGCCGAGCGAGGGCCGCAGGCGCTGGCGTGACATTTCCATCAGACCAAAACGCGAGATGCGTCCGATCTGCACGCGGGCGCGATCGAGCTTGAGCGCATCGCGGACACGGTTTTCCACTTCGCGCTGATTCTTGGCCGGCGTCATGTCGATGAAGTCGATGACTACTAGGCCGCCGATGTCGCGAAGCCGCAGTTGCCGTGCGATTTCGTCGGAGGCTTCGAGATTGGTCTGTAGCGCAGTTTCCTCGATGTCGCTGCCGCGCGTGGCGCGTGCCGAGTTGATGTCGATGGACACCAGAGCTTCGGTGTGGTCGATGACCACGGCGCCGCCGGAGGGCAGCTTGACCTCGCGCTGATAGGCGGTCTCGATCTGCGATTCGATCTGGAAGCGCGAGAACAGCGGAACGTCGTCGGCGTAGAGCTTGATCTTGTTCTGGTAGGAGGGCATGACCTGGCGGATGAAATGCAGGGCTTCCTCGTGTACCTCGGGGCTGTCGATCAAGACTTCGCCGATATCATGGCGCAGGTAATCGCGCATGGCGCGAATGATGACGTTGGACTCGCGATAGATGAGGAAGGGCGCGCTACGTTTGCCAGCCTCCTCGGTAATCGCTTCCCATACCTGCACGAGGTAATCCATGTCCCACTGGAGTTCCTCGGGGGAACGCCCGATCCCGGCGGTGCGCACGATGACGCCCATCTTATCGGGAACGGTGAGCTGGCCCATGGCGTCCTTGAGCTGCGCGCGGTCGTCACCCTCGATGCGCCGTGAGATGCCGCCGGCGCGGGGGTTGTTGGGCATCAGTACGAGGAAGCGCCCGGCCAGGCTGATGAAGGTGGTCAGCGCGGCGCCTTTATTGCCGCGTTCTTCCTTGTCGACCTGAACGATGACTTCCTGACCTTCCTTGAGGACTTCCTTGATGTTGGGGCGCCCGGAAGGTTCTTTGGTGAAGTATTCCCGCGAAATTTCCTTGAACGGGAGGAAACCATGGCGCTCGGCACCGAAATCGACGAAGGCGGCCTCGAGACTGGGCTCGATACGCGTAATGCGGCCACGGTAGATGTTGGCTTTTTTCTGTTCCCGAGCACCGGATTCGATGTCTAGGTCGTACAGGCGTTGTCCATCGACGAGTGCGACGCGCAGCTCTTCGGGCTGTGTCGCATTGATGAGCATTCGTTTCATGCAAGTCTCACTGACTAGGCGTGCCGGTCTAACGACAAGGCGTGGCAACGGCGCGTCGAATCGTTTGCTTGCATGCTTGTGCTCAGTGCATGTCGTGACGATGTCTTGGCGACCCGGAAGGCCGTGGGCGACAAGACAGGCATACCAACGGTCGTCATCGTCCGGCGGGGACGATGCGCTTGATGATGGCCGCCGAATGCGGTGGACGAGGGGGCCCGCCAGCGCTTCGAGGGGTGTTCAACTTCGTTATCCCGTTCGTATCGATCCTGTCGTATACATCCCTGAACACTGTAAGAGCATGTTGAGTACGCGGCGGAGGCAGGACGTGTCCCGGCGGGAGTGTGCCCGTCCGGCCCTGCGGTCATCCGCCAGACAGCTAGCAATCAGTCGATTCGGCGACGCCTGCCCCGGCACGGTGTTTATGTCACCCCGTGTGGTGGCGCAGAACATATCATGCGCCACTGGCGGGCATGGCGTTCCAAACGTTCGTTTCCCCTAGTGCGACGATGATGTCGTCGCCAGCGGGGATGTCATGTTCTTCGTTCGGGCCTGCGTGTCTGCAAAGCAGGCGCAACTGACGGGCGCTTGATGCCCATTTGAACGAACCTCGAATATAACAGTAAAGCGATAACGCAGCAATTGGCGTCAAGTCGGTCTCGCTGCGGTAGAATGTCGGTCGGCGACAATTCGGTGGCGATTTGTAAAGGAGAGGGTGCGCATGGCCGAAGGCCGCGACGTACAGTGGGTGGAAATAAGCGAAGGGCAGGTCGGACAACGTATCGACAATTTCTTGCGTACGCGGCTCAAGGGGGCGCCCAAATCCTTGATCTATCGCATCGTGCGCAAGGGTGAAATTCGCGTCAACAAGAAGCGGGTCAAGGCGGACTACCGACTGGTGCTGGGCGACATGGTGCGTATACCGCCGTTACGCCTGGCGCCCGAAGAAGCCGTGCGCGAAGTCAGCGATGGGCTGCGCAATCTTCTGGCGGGCAGCGTGCTGGTCGAGGGCCCAGACTGGTTAGTGCTCAACAAGCCGGCCGGGCTCGCTGTGCATGGGGGCAGTGGCGTGAAGATCGGGTTGATCGAGGCGTTGCGCCAGGTCCGTGACGATCTCGATTTTCTGGAGCTGGTGCATCGCCTGGACCGTGATACCTCCGGTTGTCTGTTGCTGGCCAAGTCTCGAGAGGCGTTGGTGACTTTGAATCAGGCGCTCAAGGCGCACCAGATGGATAAGCAGTACCTGGCCTTGGTTCAGGGGCGCTGGCCGGCTAGGCGCGAGTTCGTCAGCGCCCGGCTCGATCGCTTCAATGCAGGTAACGGCGAGCGACGTGTACGTGTCGATAACCAAGGCAAGGTGTCGCGCACGCGTTTCGCCGTGCGCGAGGCATTCTCACGCGTCACGCTGATCGAGGCCGAGCCGGTGACCGGACGCACCCACCAGATTCGCGTAC
This sequence comes from Chromohalobacter beijerinckii, assembly GCF_023061185.1. Classification (GTDB taxonomy): domain Bacteria; phylum Pseudomonadota; class Gammaproteobacteria; order Pseudomonadales; family Halomonadaceae; genus Chromohalobacter; species Chromohalobacter beijerinckii. The sequence continues at coordinate 61,338 of NZ_JAKGAK010000001.1, read as the reverse complement.
ATGCTGGGCATGCTGGGCATGCACTGCTGGGTGACGACAAGTACGGTACTCGCGAGGGCGCCCGTTTGGCGCGTGAGTTGAAACTCGATCGCTTGTTCCTGCATTCCCATGCCTTGACCTTTCCCGAGCCCACGAGCGGTCGCCCGGTGCATGTCAAGGCGCCGCTGGGGGAAACGCTCGAAGCGGTGCTGGCGAGAGCGCGTCGTGCCAATTGATTGGCTCATGAGTCGCGAGAGTGCGGCATCGAATAACGCCGATGAGGGGAAAGTGGTTTGCGCTATCGTTTAGTGATCTTCGACTGGGATGGCACCTTGATGGATTCCGCGGCGCGGATTGTCGCCTGCATGCAAGCCGCCGCGCACGATATCGGCTGGGCGCCGCTGTCGGATGCGGCGGTACGTGACATTATTGGGCTGGGGTTGCCGGAGGCCATCGCCAAGCTATGTCCGGACATGGCGGCAGATCAACGCGAGCGATTGCGTGAGCATTACGCAGCGCATTTCGTCGCCGCCGAGCGAGAACCGATGCACTTCTTTGATGGGGTGGCGTCCGGTATGGCGCGCCTACGGGGTGAGTCGAGCCTGCGACTGGCAGTGGCGACCGGCAAGAGTCGCCGTGGGTTGGAGCGCATTTTCAAGAGCACCGGCAGTGGCGAATGGTTTCACGCTAGCCGTACGGCCGATGAAACGCTGTCCAAGCCGCACCCTCGCATGCTGGAAGAATTGTTGGCCGAGATGCGTTTGGCGCCGGAAGAGGCATTGATGGTCGGCGATACCGAGTACGACATGGAAATGGCGCGGGCACTGGGCATGGATCGCGTGGCGGTGACCTATGGCGTTCATGCCCGCGAGCGCTTGGCGCGTAGCGAGCCGGTGCTGATGGCCGATACGTTCTCGGCGTTGATGGATTGGCTGTATGTGGATCACCACGATGACGTACGTGATACAGAGCTGGGTACAGTGAGGCGGAGTGAAATCTCATGAGTGACGATAACCGCGAAGACGCTTGGACGCAGGGCCCTGAGGTCGAGCGTGCGTCGCGCGGACGCACCGCCGACGAGTCTGACGAAGAGGCGACAAGCGATCCCGAGCGCTTGCGTGAGCTTCGGCGCCTGCGCGAACAGCGCATGCTCGATCGCTGGATCGATGGCGTGCTCGTCGAGCAGCGGCGTTCACGGCGCTGGAAGCTATTCTTTCGTCTAGTGGTCGTGCTGCTGATTGCGTCATCGCTGGCGATGACGGCGTATGCGTTATTCTTCGCCGATCGCGACATGGCCGGTGGTGTCGGTGCGCCCCATCTGGGCGTCGTCGAGGTCGACGGTGTCATCGATGCCGATGGCGAGGCCAGTGCCGAACGCATCATCAAGGGGCTGCGTGCCGCCTGGGAGGCGCCGTCGTCGCGGGCGGTGGTGCTGCATATCAATAGCCCCGGTGGCAGCCCGGTGCAGTCACAGCGCGTATATGATGAAGTGCGCCGTTTGACGGAAAAGGGCGACAAACCGGTCGTCGCGGTGATCGAGGATATCGGCGCGAGCGGCGCCTACTACATGGCGTCGGCGGCGGACGATATCTATGCCGCCCCGGCGAGCCTGGTGGGGTCCATCGGTGTCATTTATTCCGGCTTCGGGGCGCAGGAGGCCATCGATAAGCTGGGTATCGAACGCCGGGTCTTCACCTCTGGTGAGAATAAGGCGTTTCTCGATCCTTTCTCCCCGATGCGCGATGAGCAACGTGAATTCTGGCAGAACGTGCTGGATACCACTCATCGTCAATTCATCGAGGACGTCGAGGATGGGCGCGGCGAACGCCTGGCCGACGACCCCAGGCTCTTTTCCGGCCTGGTCTGGACCGGGGAGCAAGCGCTCGATCTGGGGCTGATCGATGGCTTGGAGAGTCTCGATGGATTGTCTCGGGAGCGCTTCGATAATGTGCAACTGCATGATTATACGCCAGCGCTCGACCCCTTGAGTCGCTTGTCACGCCAGCTAGGGCGTGTCGCGGCCGAGTGGGCCGGGATCTCCAGCAATGCGTCGCCCGTGCGCTATCAAGTACAATGATGGCCAGGTGCAATGACGGCGCCAGGCCGGTTATCACCCCAGCGGGTCGAGGCCGGCATCGCGCAGCATTTCACACAGGCGTATCAGCGGCAGGCCGATCAAGGTGTTGGGGTCACGCCCTTCGAGGCGTTCGAAGAGCGTGATGCCCAACCCTTCCATGCGAAAGCTGCCGGCACTATCCAGTGGGCGCTCCTTTTCGACGTAACGCTCGATCTGGGTGTCGCTGAGTTCGCGAAATACGACATCGTAACGTTCATGATCGACCCAATGACGCGCGTGGGCGGTATCGATCAGGGCGATGCCGGTTAGAAAGCGAACGTGCCGGCCTGAAAAGCGGCGCAAATTAGCGCGGGCGGTGGCCATGTCGCCGGGTTTGCCGAGTACCTCACCCTCGAAAAGGCAGACCTGATCCGAGCCGATGATCAAGTGTTCGGGATATTCGCCGGCGAGTGTCGTGGCCTTGCCTAGGGCGAGGCGATGCACCAGAGCCTGGGGGGATTCGCGGGGGTGAGGGGTTTCGTCGATATCCGGCGAGGCCCACGCATAGGGCAGTTCGAGACGATCGAGAAGCTGGCGGCGCCAACGGGAGCCGGAAGCGAGGACAAGGCGAGTCATGGCGTCTCCTGGAAAAACGATGGCGGGGTGGCGTGTCAATTCGCAGTCTGTCGCGTCCAGTCGGTTCTGTACAGTGCGCTTGTTTTGACAGCGTCGGGGTGAGTCCCTATTATTGCGCGCCTATGTTAACCACACGACTCCCCAAGCAGGTCGAGCCTTATAAGCTCGCTGCCAATCGCGAACGTCTCGAAGGGCTGGTAGCGCTTGATGCGATGCAGCGTCTAGGCGAAGAGATCGGCAAGCAGCAGGGCGACTGCGAGGTACGCCTGAGTTTCGATATCGATACGCAAGGGCGGCGCCTCATGGACGGTCATCTCTTGGCGCATGTGCAGATACCTTGCAGGCGCTGTCTAGAGTTCATGCCGGTGACGTTGGAGAGTCGCTTTCTGTTGGGTCTTGTCACTGACGATAGCCTGGCGGGCGATTTACCGAGCGATTACGAGCCGGTCTTGGTGGAAAACGAACAGCTGAATCTTCTGCCGGTCGTCGAGGATGAGCTCATCCTTAGCCTGCCGCAGGTGGTTTATCATGACGAGGCGGATTGCGCCGTTTCGCGCGACCAGCTGGAAAGCGGCGCTGATGCCGAGGTGTCGGAACAGCGTCCTGCAAGCCCTTTCGAAGCGCTGCGTAATTTGAAAGGCAAACTTTGAATCATCGTTGACACTCTGGAGTGTAACCCATGGCAGTTCAAAAAGTCCGCAAGAGCCGTTCCAAGCGTGGCATGCGTCGTAGTCACGATGCGTTGAGCGCACCGACCCTGTCTCAGGACAAGGAAACCGGCACTACGCATCGCCGTCACCACGTGGCGTCCGATGGTTTCTATCGTGGCCGCAAGGTCTTCGACGTTTAAGACGTCGTTGACGCGCACGTGACCGTGCGAATCGCTATCGATGCGATGGGCGGGGACCTGGGTCCCCGCGCCACCGTCAACGGCTCTCTCCAGGCGCTCGCCATGCACTCGAATCTCGAGATTCAGATGCACGGCCCTCGCGACGCCTTGGAAGCCGAGCTAGAGTCCCTTCCCAAACGCCTTTCCGGCTATCGCCCCCGTCTCGTCCTGCAGCACGCGCCGCGTGTCATTTCGCAGGCCATGCGGGTAGCGAATGCCGTACGTGAGGCCAGCGGGTCGAGCATGCTCGGTGCCATCGCGAGCGTTCGCGACGGCCACGCGGATGCCTGTGTCAGCGCGGGGAATACCGGGGCGTTGATGGCGCTATCAAGACGTGAGTTGGGCACGGTCAAGGGCATTGCCCGGCCTGCCATCAGCACGGCGGTGCCAACTCAGGGCGGCGGGCAGTGTTATCTGCTCGACCTGGGTGCCAACGTCGGTGTTCAGGCTCATCATCTGGTCGATTTTGCGCGCATGGGCGCGATCATGGCGCGGGTGATCGATGATGTGGCGACGCCCCGTGTGGCGCTCTTGAATATCGGTGTCGAAGCCAATAAAGGCGTGCCCAGCGTACGCGAAGCGGATGAGTATCTGCGCCAAGGTGTGGCGTGCCATCGAGATGGTTATAGCTTCGATTATATCGGTTACCTAGAAGGCGATGGCGTCTTCTCGGGGGCGGCGGATGTCGTGGTGTGCGACGGTTTCGTAGGCAACGCGGTTTTAAAGGCCAGCGAAGGCTTGGCGACGATGTTGCTGTCGCGTTTGCAGGAGACGTTCGAGGCGCATCTGACCACGCGCTTGGTGCGTGCCATGGCAAGGCCTGCGTTACTTCGTCTCAAGCGGCGACTCGACCCGGTACGCTATAATGGCGCGAGTCTTCTGGGGCTGTCGGGTATTGTCGTCAAGAGTCACGGTGGGGCAGACGCCAAAGGCTTTGCCTATGCGATTTCACGCGCGGTGCGCGAGGTAGACATGGATTTACCTTCGCATCTGGCACGGGAGTTGAGCGATACGGTGCGCCCTGAGCCTTCTATCCTCTCGGTCGACTCCGATAGCGGTCGAGCGGATAGTGGGTTAGCGAGCGATGCTCAACCCGACGACTCCCATCCTCAAAGGTGACTGTCATGACACAATCCCTCGCCCTCGTCTTTCCGGGGCAGGGCTCCCAGCAGGTCGGCATGCTGAGGGAGCTGGCCGAGCGTTACAGCGTCGTGCGGACCACGTTCGACGAAGCGTCCGGTGCGTTAGGTTACGACCTCTGGAAAGTCGTGCAAGAAGGCCCCGAGAGCGCCTTGAACGCTACCGCCTGCACGCAACCTGCACTGCTGACCTCTAGCGTCGCGATCTGGCGCGTCTGGCAAGAGCTTGAGGGCCCTCGCCCTCTGGTGATGGCGGGGCATAGTCTGGGTGAATACAGCGCCATGGTATGTGCCGGTGTCATCAGCTTTGCGGAAGGCGTGCGCCTGGTGCGTCTGCGCGGTGAGGCGATGCAGGCAGCGGTACCGGAAGGCCGTGGCGCGATGGCGGCGGTGCTGGGTCTCGATGATGCGACGGTCGAGACGGCATGTCGTGAGGCAGCGCAAGGTGAAGTGGTCGCGGCGGTCAACTATAATGCCCCGGGGCAGGTCGTGATTGCGGGCGACAAGGCCGCCGTTGAACGGGCCATTGGCTTGTGCCAGGAAGCTGGCGCCAAGCGGGCCTTGCAACTGCCGGTGTCGGTGCCCTCGCATTGCAACTTGATGCAGCCGGCTGCCGAGCGCCTCGCAGCGGAAATCGATCGACTCGATCTCAGAACGCCACGCTATACGGTGGTACAGAATGTCGATGCGCTTGCGCATGAAGATGTTCAAACGCTCAGTCAGCGTCTCGTCGAGCAGCTTTATCGACCGGTACGTTGGACGGATTGCATCAACGCCATGTATGAACGTGGCGCTCGGGTCTTTGTCGAATGTGGCCCGGGTAAGGTTCTGACCGGACTCAATAAGCGAATTCAACGCCAAGCCAAGGGGCTTGCCGTCAACGACCCCGAATCGCTCGAGAGCGCACTGGAATTGGCGCGTAGCGAAGGGGAGCAGTCTTAGTGATGAATGCGGGAAACCAGATGACAAGCGAACGCAGGATAGCCCTGGTCACCGGTGCCAGTCGTGGCATTGGACAGGCGATCGCCCGTGAGCTGGGCCGTCAAGGACGTGTGGTGATCGGTACTGCCACCAGCCAATCCGGTGCCGACAAGATCGATGCCGATCTAAAGGCGCACGATGTCGAGGGCGCTGGTCGCGTGCTCGACGTCACTGACCAGGCTAGCGTCGAGAGCCTGATCAAAGCGATTGGCGACGAGTTCGGTGCACCGACCATACTGGTCAACAATGCCGGCATTACGCGCGACAATCTGCTGATGCGCATGAAAGAAGACGAATGGGATGCGGTGCTCGACACCAATCTCAAGTCGCTTTATCGCGTCACCAAAGCGTGCGTGCGTGGCATGACCAAGGCGCGTTTCGGGCGTATCGTCAGTATCAGCTCGGTAGTCGCCAGCATGGGCAATCTGGGACAGACCAACTATGCGGCGGCCAAGGCTGGCATGGAAGGGTTTTCTCGTTCCCTGGCGCGTGAAGTCGCCTCGCGTGGCATTACCGTCAATAGTGTCGCGCCGGGGTTCATTGCCACCGACATGACACAGGCGCTACCCGAGGCCCAGCACGAAGCGTTACTGGGACAGATTCCTGTGTCGCGTCTGGGCGCCCCCGAGGAAATTGCCGCTGCCGTGGGCTTTCTCACCAGCGACAATGCCGGCTACATTACCGGTGAGACGCTGCAGGTCAACGGCGGCATGAATATGCGTTGACGCTCTCCAAGGCGCTGTTGCGTCGTCTGGGAGCGGTCTATAAACTAGCCGCAGCTTTTCAGAGCTAGCGGATTCGTACCACTAGGAGTAACAAGAGAATGAGCACCATCGAAGAGCGCGTGAAGAAGGTTGTGGCTGAGCGCCTGAACGTCAAGGAAGAAGACATCCAGAACACGTCTTCCTTCACCGAGGATCTCGGCGCCGACTCGCTGGACACTGTCGAGCTGGTGATGGCGCTCGAAGAAGAATTCGACACCGAGATTCCCGACGAAGAAGCCGAGAAGATCACGACCGTTCAGGAAGCGATCGATTACGTCGTCGCTCACCAGTAAGTAGAGCGGTACCGGGTCGCCCGGTTCGACATCGACTCGCGAAGGCCGCTCTGCCATCAGGGCGGCCTTCGTCGTTTGTGCATGCGTGCGGTCTCCATCCCGTCGGTGTTTCGGGTATAATGCGCGCCAAACACGGCACTGCCGTGCCAACTCGCAAGTCTGGAGGAGAGCTGATGCCTCGTAAAAGGGTCGTGGTAACCGGACTGGGTCTGGTGACCCCGGTCGGTAACAATGTCAAGGAAAGCTGGGATAACATCCTGGCAGGCAAGAGCGGCATCGCACCGATCGACCACTTCGATACCACAGGATTCAATACGCGTTTCGGCGGTTCGGTGAAGGACTTCGACATTAGTCCTTACCTGAACCCCAAGGAAGCGCGCAAGATGGATCTGTTCATTCAGTACGGGATCGCGGCGGCGGGTCAGGCCATCGCCGATGCTGGGCTGGAAGGCAATAGCGAGAATGCCGATCGTATCGGTGTGGCGATCGGTTCGGGCATCGGGGGGCTGCCGATGATCGAGCATAACCACAATGCCTTGAATCGTGGTGGCCCGCGCAAGATCTCGCCGTTTTTCGTCCCCGGGTCGATCATCAATATGATCTCCGGCAATCTGGCGATCCAGCATGGCTTTCGCGGCCCCAACATCGCCATTACCACGGCTTGTACCACGGGGACGCATAATATCGGCTACGCGGCCCGCACCATCGCCTATGGCGATGCAGATGCCATGGTCTGCGGGGGCGCCGAAATGGCTACCACGCCGCTGGGCCTGGGTGGCTTTTCTTCGGCGCGTGCGTTGTCCACGCGTAATGACGACCCCGCCGCAGCAAGCCGCCCCTGGGACCGCGAACGGGATGGCTTCGTGCTCTCCGATGGCGCCGGGGTACTGGTGCTCGAAGAGTACGAGCATGCCAAGCAGCGTGGCGCGCCCATCTATGCCGAGCTTCTGGGCTTCGGCATGAGTGACGATGCTTACCATATGACCGCACCCAATGGCAGTGGGGCGGAAATGGCCATGCGCAATGCCGTCAAGGACGCCGCTATCGATGCCGGTCAACTGGATTACATCAACGCGCACGGAACCTCGACCCAGGCGGGGGATGTCGCCGAGAGTCAGGCCGTGGAGCGCGTCATGGGCGACGCAGCCCAGTCCGTAGCGGTCAGCTCCACGAAATCGATGATCGGTCACTTGCTGGGAGCCGCCGGTGCTGTCGAGGCGATTTTCAGTGTGCTTGCCATCCGCGATAGCGTTGTGCCGCCAACCATCAACCTCGAAGATCCCGACGAGGGGTGCACGCTAGATTACGTGCCGAACGAGGCGCGCGAGAAGTCGGTAGCGTACAGCCTGTCGAATTCCTTCGGCTTCGGCGGCACCAATGGGTCACTGATCTTCGGCCGCGTTTAGGCGCCATGGCTGACGAGGCAGTACCGTTCGACGATCGCGGCTTCGCTTATGGGGACGGTCTCTTTGAGACCGTCCTCGTGCGTGATGGGCGTCCTTTATTGTGGGACGCGCATTTACGGCGACTGGCACGCGGTGCCGAGCGGCTGGAAATTCCATTGCCGGATACACAGACCTTGGCGAGCTTGCCAGGGCAGGCGGGGGCCGGATTGTGCGTGCTCAAGCTGCTCGTGACCCGTGGCAGCGGCGGGCGTGGTTATGCATCTCCCGAATCGCCCGCACCGCGCCTGCGTTGGCGGTGTATGCCATTCACACCGCAGTCTGCGTATTGGCGCGATGGGGTACGCGTTCGCCTGTGTCGGTTGCGCTTGGGACACCAACCTTTCTTGGCAGGAATCAAGCATCTCAACCGTCTCGAGAACGTCATGGCGCGTCGTGAGTGGTGTGATCCCGATGTTGCCGAAGGCGTGTTGTGCGATCAGTACGATCGTCTCGTCGAGGCGACTAGCATGAACCTGGTGTGGCGGCGGCACGGCATTCTCGAGACCCCCGACCTGACGGCATGTGGCGTGGAAGGTACGCTGCTGGCGGCGTTACGCCAGCGCTTGCCGATTCATGCACGCGACGTTGGAATCGAGGCGTTGATGGAGGCGGATGCAGCCTGGGTCATCAATTCGGTTCAAGGGGTTTGGCCCCTGAAACAGCTGGACGATACCGACGGTACCTGCCTGAAGCGGTGGGCGGTACACACTGCGCATCGACAGCTTCAACAGCATGCCCACCCATTGCTGGGCTACCCCCATGACGCCTTCGATGAGGCGTGAGACAAGGTATCGACATGCGAGTGGTGAAGGTTTTCATAGGGATTGCGATATTGGCTGGCGTGGCCGTGTTGGGCGCCTATCAGTACTGGCAATCCCGCCTGGCGGCTCCGCTGGCCCTCGATCAGACGGCGATTTACGAAGTGCAGCGTGGTGCGGGGTTCTTGCGTGTCATCGGTGAACTCGAAGAGCGCGGTATTATCGACGCTGCCTGGCCGTATCGCGTGCTGGCACGGCTCTCGCCCGACGAGGTCAATGGATTGCGTTCCGGCGAGTTCGAACTCGACCCCGGGATGAGCGGCAACGATATGGTGGCGCGATTGTCCAGCGATAATGTCGTGTCCTATCGGTTTACCATTCCCGAAGGGTGGACGTTCGCGCAGATGCGCCGCGAATTGGATGCCGCTTCCAAACTCGAGCACCGTACTCGAGACATGAGCGATGACGAGGTCATGGCGGCGTTGGGGCACGAGAACGAATATCCTGAAGGACGTTTCTTTCCCGATACGTATCGTTATCACAAGGGAATGACGGACCTCGAGGTATTGCGTCGCGCCTACGAACGCATGGCGACCACTCTGGAAGATGTCTGGGCAAAGCGGCATGACGACTTGCCCCTCGATAGCGCCTACGAGGCACTCATACTGGCTTCATTGATCGAACGCGAGACGGGCGTTCCGGAAGAGCGACGCCAGATTGCCGGCGTCTTCACGCGGCGCCTCGAAAGCGGCATGCGATTGCAGACCGATCCCACGGTGATTTACGGCATGGGAGACGAATACGATGGCAATATCACGCGGGCCGATCTGCGTCGAGAGACGCCCTATAACACCTACGTGATCGACGGACTACCGCCGACACCGATTGCCATGCCGGGGGCGGGATCGTTGCAAGCTGCCGTGGATCCGGCCCCGGGTGATGCCTTGTATTTCGTCTCTCAAGGCGACGGCTCGCATCACTTTTCCAGTACGCTGGCCGAGCACAATGCCGCGGTACGTCGTTACATTCTCAATCGCTGAGCGGGGTAGACCATCGCCATGACGCCAGGACGTTTCATCACCCTCGAGGGGGGCGAAGGGGTGGGGAAGTCCACCAACGTGGATTTCGTGTGCGACTGGCTGAGCGCTCGCGGTATCGAAGTGCTGCGTACGCGTGAGCCGGGCGGAACCCCACGTGCCGAGGCGATTCGTGCGCTGCTGCTCGACCCGGCACCGCAGGAGCCGCTCGATGACACGGCCGAATTACTGCTGATGTTCGCGGCGCGTGCCCAGCATCTGGCGGCCAAGATTCGTCCTGCGTTGGCGCGGGGCGTGTGGGTCGTCTGCGACCGTTTTACCGATGCGACTTTCGCCTATCAGGGTGGCGGACGTGGGTTGGACGAGTCGCGTATCGCGACACTCGAAGCCTTGGTGCAGGATGATCTGCAACCCGATCTGACGCTGTTACTGGATATGCCGGTCGAGGCCGCCCAGCACCGTGTCGAACATCGTGGCACCACGCGTGACCGTTTCGAGCGCGAACGGCAGCACTTCTTCACTGCCGTGCGTGACAGTTATCTTGCCCGCGCCGCCCATGCACCGGCGCGGTTCGCAGTGATCGATGCCGACCAAGAGCTGGATGCAGTCCAGGCGTCGATCGCCGATCATCTGGCAGCGAGAAACGCATTATGGTCGTGACGCCACTGCCTTGGCAGCGTGACTTGTGGCAGCGCCTGATTCGCCAACAGGACGCGGGCCGTTTGGCGCATGCACTATTGATCTCGGGCCCGCATGGGGTCGGCAAGCACGATCTCGCCGATGCCCTGATAGCCCGTACGCTGTGTCATGCACCGGGTGACACCGCTTGTGGCGAGTGCCATGCCTGTCACATGCTGGCGTCGGGATACCATCCCGATCTGCTCGATATCACCCCGGCAGAAAAACGTCGCCAGATACGTATCGATCCGATTCGACAGGTCAATGCCTTCGTGTCGCAGACCGCGCAACAAGGCGGCTATCGCGTGATTCGCCTGCATCCCGCGGAAGCCATGAATGTGGCGGCTTCCAATGCTCTCCTCAAGAGTCTCGAAGAGCCGGGCGCGAAGACCCTGTTCGTGCTCCTGGCGGATATTCCCTCGCGCATGCTGCCGACCATCCGTTCGCGGTGTCAGCATTGGAGCTTGGGCGTGCCCGAGCCACACAGCGCCCTGGAGTGGCTGAACGAACGTTTCGAAGACCCCGAGCAAGCGCGTTTCTGGTTGCGCGTGGCCGGTGGTTTGCCTCAGTTTGCTGTCGAGCTGGCCGAGGGGCGAGGCTTGCGCCAGGAGTTGCGTGAACTCTTCGATGCCTTGGTGCGTGGCGCGGAGCCGGTCGCCGAGGCGGCGCGTCTCGATCCTCAGTCGTTGGACCGCGTGCTGTGGTACGGTATCGTCTGGCTCGAAGACTTGATTCGCCTGGGTGTCTCCGGTGAAGCACAGCACGTGCGCAACCCGGACCTTCTGCCGCTGTATCGCCAGGCCGCCAAGAATGCGCGGGTTCGCGATTGGTTTCGTCTGCTCGACTACGCGCGCGAACAGCGTCGTTTGATCGCTGCCGGGGGCAATCCCAATGCACAGTTGGTGCTGGAAGCCTGGCTGGTGCGATGGGCGTCGCTGTTGCGCTCGTGATCACGCCACGCTGGCGAGGCATCAACATTGTGCATGCAGCTAGACGTGCACCCTGACCGAGGAGTACACGGCGTGGCGCAAAAAGCCTTATCCCTGACGTTTCACGATACGCAGACCCTGCAGGCAGCTTATATGCCCTGGCTGGAACGGGGCGGTATCTTCGTTCCCACGCAGGAGCGTTATGCGCTCGGCGATGCGGTGTATCTGTTGGTCACCTTGCCGGAGGACGCCGAGCGTCTGCCAGTCTCGGGCACGGTTGCCTGGCTGTCGCCGCCGGGTGTCGGCGGGCGACGCGTTCCGGGGATCGGCGTGCATTTCAGCGATGCCGATCAGCGTGTAAGGGAGCTGATCGAAGCTCAGCTCGCAGGCATTACCGCCACACGCCCCAGCTATACCCTTTAGGCCTCGTCTGAAAAGTGCCTGATGCCATGGGCTGGGCCACAACCTTTTCGATTCTTTAGGTACCGCATGTTCGTTGATTCCCACTGCCATCTCGATCGCCTCGACCTCACTGCCCATGACGGCAAGCTCGATAGCGCTCTGGAAGCCGCCCGCCAGCGTGGCGTGCGTCACTTCCTGGCGATTGCCGTCACGCTGGATGACGTGCCTAATCTGGTCGATATCGCGCGCGCCCATGATGACGTGTCACTGTCCGCCGGCGTGCACCCGCTGCATCGAGTCGAGCGCGAGCCCGACGTGCAAGCTATCGTCGACTGTGCCCAGCGTCATGACGCGGTGGCGATAGGCGAGACAGGGTTGGACTATCACTACGATGAAGTGGCTCACGATGTGCAGCGTCAGCGTTTCGCTCACCACCTGCGCGCCGCGCGTGAACTCGAATTGCCGGTGATCGTGCATACCCGTGATGCCAAGGAAGATACCTTGGCGTTGATTCGTGAGCATACCGATCCCGCGGTGGGGGGCGTCTTGCATTGTTTCACCGAAGATCTCGACATGGCACGGGAAGCGGTGAGACTGGGTTTCTACGTTTCGCTTTCCGGCATCGTGACCTTCCGTAACGCCACCTCGGTTCGTGAACTGGCGCGCCTCGTGCCCCTTGACCGGCTATTGATCGAAACAGATAGCCCTTATCTGGCGCCGGTGCCGCATCGTGGCAAGCCCAATGAGCCGCAGTGGGTCGTGGAGGTGGCGGAATGCATTGCCGCCGAGCGGGGTATCAGTGTCGACGAAGTCGCGATGCAGACGAGCGCCAATTTCTACCGGCTGTTCCGCGCCGCATTGCCTGAGGCGCCCGACGATGTGCGCGAGGCATTGTCACAGATGAGCGGCCAGTAACGTCCAGCGAGGAGCGAGCATGCCACTAGAGTCGTTGACGGCACATCTCGACGCATCACCCACGGCAGCGTTGCCGCCGGTCGATACCTGGAACCCGCCTTTCTGCGGTGACATGGCGTTGACCATTGCCGCTGATGGCCGCTGGTGGCATGAAGGTACGCCGATGGGGCGCGCACGCTTGGTACGTTTGCTGTCGCGTCTGCTACGTCGGGAAGAAGATGGCGATTATTACCTGGTCACGCCGGTCGAAAAGCTGCGTATCCAGGTTGAGGATCGCCCGTTTTTGATCGCCGATGCCGATTGTCGCGACGGAGTGTGGACGCTGACCACCAACCTCGGTGATAGCGTCACTCTGGGCGCGGAACGCCGCCTCATGGTCAGCGCTATGCCGGGCGGCGATCCGGTGCCCGAGGTCGCTATTCGCTTCGGGCTGTCGGCACGACTCAACCGCAATGTTTATTATCGCCTGATCGATACCGCCGAGATGCATGAGACGTTCAACGGTAGCGAACTCGGGATATATAGCGACGGCGCCTGGCAGCCCCTCGGCCGGTTGCCCGAGGAGACACCGTGAGCGAGGCGACGCCCGAACAGCGCGCCGTGGTCGCGCATATTGAGGGGCATGCGCGCGTGTCGGCGGTCGCCGGTGCGGGCAAGACCACCACGCTCGTGCAGCGCGTCTTGCACCTGCTGGCCAACCGCGTGCCACCGCAACGTATGCTGGTGCTTATGTTCAATCGCGCCGCGCGCGAGGACTTTACCCACAAGCTGGCTCACGAGGCGGCGGGGCAGCGCCTGCCCGATGTGCGCACCTTTCACTCCATCGGCCATCGCTTGACCCAGACCCTGACGCGCTGGGGGTATCTGTCATCGCGCCAGTTGATCGCTGCCGATTGGCAACGTGAGCGTCTGCTGCGCCAGGCGGTGCAGATGAGCCTGGAACACGCCGACGACAGTCAGCGCCACGCCGCGCTGGAGTCTGATCGTCTCGAAGCGCTGGCGCAGTTCTGCGAGCTGGTCAAGGCTGAGATGTGCGCCCCGGAGCTGCTTCACGAACGTTTGGATTTCGGTGACGGTACCCAGCATTTCTGTGAAGCGTATGCGGTCTTCGAGGAGTTGCTCGAGGATAACGCCTTGATGACCTACGCCGATCTGCTCTATCGGCCGCTGCGCTGCCTGGAAGCGACTCCCGAAGCGCGTTCGCGGGTGCAGGGCTTTCTCGATCATGTGATCGTTGACGAGTATCAGGACATCAACGAGGTGCAGCAGCGCTTATTGGCGATTCTTGCGGGGTCTTCTGCCCAGGTGATGGCGGTGGGCGATGCCAATCAGTGCATCTACGAGTGGCGCGGTGCGCGCCCCGATGCGATGTTCGAACGCTTTACCACCTTGTTCGGTACTGCTCACGATTATCCGCTGTCGTATACCTTTCGGCATGGCCATGTGTTGGCATTGGCGGCTAACCATGCCATTCGCGCCAACCGTCGGCGTCCCGATCAACTATGCCTGGCCGCACCCGGGACGCCGGCGACCCGTGCCGACGTGGCGGTAGGCAGCAGTGCGTTGCTCGAGGCCCTTCAGCAGTGGCGCGGCGACGGGCGAGCCTTGGGCGAGGCCTGCGTGCTGGTGCGCAGTTGGGCGTTGTCCGTCTCCGTGCAGTTGCAGCTGTTGCGTGCCGGCATCCCGTTCCGGCTCGCGCGTGAGGATCGCTTCGTGTTTCGTCTGCCGCTGGTGCAGGCGTTGGCGGGGTATCTGGCCCTGGCGCGTGATGGGCGCCGTTTGCAGGACCCCGAGCAGCTCAACCTGCTGCTGTCGCAGCCGACGGTTTTCGTGCCTCGCGAGACGTTGACCGCCTTGGCGCACCAACTGGCCCAGACTCAGCAATGGCCTGAGCGGCACGACCCTTTGTTGAATGCATTGAAGCCTCTTCAGCGGCGCAACCTCAAGCGTCGCTGGCAGTTGTTATGCGAACTACCACGCATGTCGAATTGGCCGCCGGCCAAGTTGCTTGAACATGTCGTCGAGGCCACCGAGGCGGACAAGGCCCTCAAACGCGCCGCTTCGAGACGCGCCAAGGCCGAGGATGATGTGCGTCTGCTCGATGTGTTGATCGAACAGGCCGGCGAACTGGCTAACGATCCCGAAGGCTTCATCGAGCTACTCAGCCAACCGGTGGAAGCGCGCGAGGATGGCGTGTTGGTGACCACGGTGCATGGCGCCAAGGGACTCGAATGGCCGATGGTCGCGCTGTGGGGGGTCAACGAGGAAGACTTTCCGCACTACACGCGTGAGACGCCTCTGGACGCCGAGCGCCTGGAGGAGGAGCGGCGTCTCTACTATGTAGCGATCACCCGGGCGCGCGAGCGTTTGCTGGTCCTGCATGATGGCGGCGATCATCGTCCCAGTCGCTTCCTCGACGAGACCGCCTGGGACGACTGCCATCGCGCCGCCGCCGCGCTCGGCGAGACACCATCTGACACGCTGGCGGTGCGTGCGCCAGAGGTGGTCGGGCGTTATCTCGAACGTTGTGGCCTGAATCTAACCGTCACTCGTGCGTCAGAACCAGTCGCTGAATCAACGTCTGCGACATGGTCAGTGGGGGAATGGGTGCGGCATGAGGTCTTCGGCGATGGCGAGATCGTGGTGCTCGAGGGCGACCCCGCCAATCCAGTCATCGAGGTGCGCTTCACCCAGGCGGGGCGCCGGCGGTTGATCGCCGCGCGCGCGCCGCTTGAGCATGTGGCGGATCGGGCGGTACCGAGCTGAGTCGCGTATATCCCTCTTGTAAACACATCACTAAGATGTCCCCTCCCGTCGGCGAGGACATCGTGAGCATGGCTACATGTTGGGATAGTTGGGACCGCCACCGCCTTCCGGCGCCACCCAGGTAATGTTCTGGGCAGGATCCTTGATGTCACAGGTCTTGCAGTGCACGCAGTTCTGGAAGTTGATCTGGAACTTGGGTTCGCCGTCTTCTTCGACGATTTCGTAAACCCCTGCAGGGCAGTAGCGCTGCGCGGGCTCGGCGTATTCCGGTAAGTTGACGCGTACCGGAATCTCGGGGTCGGTGAGCCGCAAGTGACAGGGTTGATCCTCTTCGTGATTGGTATTGGAGAGGAACACCGACGATGACTTGTCGAACGAGAGCTTGCCGTCCGGCTTGGGATAGTCGATGGGGGTCACTTCGTTGGCATGGCGCATGCGCGCATGATCGGCGGTGGTGTCGTGCACGGTGGGCAACTTGCCGCCCAGCAGTTGGTCGAGGAAGTTGTAGGCGCCACCTTTGACGGTACCGTATTTGTGAATCGCCGGTCCGAAGCTGCGGCTTTCGGTCAACTCCGCCCAGGCCCAGCTGTTTTGCCATTTCGAGGTGAACGCAGTCAGCTCTGCGCCGCCTTCGTCACCCGCGACGAAGGCCTCGAACACGGCCTCTGCGGCGACCAAGCCGGATTTCATCGCCATGTGGATGCCCTTGATCTTGGCGAAGTTGAGCGTGCCGGCATCGCAGCCGATCAACAGGCCACCGGGAAACGTCATCTTGGGTAGGCTGTTGGCGCCGCCCTTGGTGATAGCGCGCGCTCCATAGGAAACGCGGGAGCCGCCTTCGAGATGTTGCTTGAGCACCGGGTGGTGCTTCATGCGCTGAAATTCATCGAAAGGCGAGAGATACGGGTTGTCGTAGGAAAGGTCGACGATCAATCCCACTACTACCTGCTGGTTCTCGGCATGGTAGAGAAACCAGCCACCATGGGTGTCGCTGGGCAATGGCCAGCCCGAACCATGCAAGACGCGTCCGGGGGCGTGCTGATCGGCGGGTACGTCCCAGAGTTCCTTGAAACCCAGGGCATAGTGTTGGGGATCACGGCCTTCGTCGAGGTCGAAGCGCTCGATCAGGCGCTTGCCGAGATGCCCGCGTGCGCCCTCGGCGAACAACGTGTACTTGGCGCGTAGTTCCATGCCCGGCATATGGCCAGGTTTTTCGCTGCCATCGGCGGCCACGCCCATGTCGCCGACGAGGATGCCGCGTACCGTGCCATCGTCATCATGCAGGCTTTCCTGGGCGGCGAAGCCGGGGAAAATTTCCACGCCGAGTTCTTCGGCCTGCTCGGCCAGCCAACGGCACAGGTTACCAGCGCTGATGACGTAATTGTCATGCGCGCCGCCGGTGTTGTGCATGCTCTTGGGCACCAGGGCATTGGGTAGTTTCTGGGCGCTTTCGGCGTCCTTGAGCAGGTAGAGGTCGTCGCTGATTACAGGGGTATTCAACGGCGCGCCACGCGATTCCCAGTCGGGGAAGAGCTCGCGAAGGGCTCGCGTCTCGAGCACGGCGCCGGAAAGGATATGCGCGCCCACTTCGGAGCCTTTTTCGACCACGCAGACGCTGAGTTCGCGCTGGGCCTCATGGGCCTGCTGCATCAGGCGACACGCCGCCGATAGCCCGGATGGGCCGGCGCCGACGATGACGACGTCGAAATCCATGTATTCGCGTTCCACGGCTTGATCTCCTCCATCTTCGCGTTGGGCGGTCGACGCGCCCGAGCATGCACAGTGTCTTTCGAGCAATGGTGCATGGACAAGTCGCGTTTTTCTTGGTTGTATTCTAAGGATTGTATTTTAAACGGCCGTTTGATTCCACCCTGAGCGACCGGCCCGCATGATGTCATTTTCCGCGTGGTTTGTCCTGTAGCACTGCCATGACGGCGCTTCAGGGTTTGACCAGGTTGGACGAGATCACGCAATATTATACAGGGTCGCCAAGTGTTTAACGGGCGACATTTTTACGGGACACGCCCCCTATCAAACGCTTGAATGAATTTATTCTAAGGGCATGCCTGCCGGTTCTAACCAAGCGAGGACACCATGAAAGTACTCGTCGCGGTCAAACGCGTCATCGATTATAACGTCAAGATTCGGGTCAAGCCGGATCACTCCGACGTCGATCTCACCAACGTCAAAATGGCCATGAACCCGTTCTGCGAGATCGCCGTGGAAGAAGCGGTGCGCCTCAAGGAAAAGGGCGTGGCCAGCGAGGTGGTCGCCGTGACTATCGGTCCCAAGGCCGCGCAGGAGCAACTGCGTACCGCTTTGGCGTTGGGTGCCGATCGCGCGATCCACGTCGAGACCGACGACAAGGTCGAGTCGCTGACCGCTGCGAAGCTCCTCAAGCGGGTCGTCGACGACGAACAGCCCGGCCTGACGATTCTCGGCAAGCAGTCCATCGACACCGACAACAATCAGACCGGCCAGATGCTGGCCGCCTTGGCAGGCATGGGACAGGGCACGTTCGCCTCCGAGGTACAGGTCGAGGGTGACGAAGTCCAGGTAACCCGTGAAATCGACGGTGGTCTGCAGACCGTCGCGCTCAAGCTGCCGGCGGTAATTACCACCGACCTGCGCCTCAACGAGCCACGCTATGCCAAGCTGCCCGACATCATGAAGGCCAAGAAGAAGCCCATCGACGTCAAGAGCCCCGACGATATGGGCGTCGCCGTAGCCTCCAGCCTGAGCGTGCTCAAGGTAGAATCGCCGGCGGAACGCCAGGGCGGCACCAAAGTGGCCTCTGTGGATGAACTCGTCGACAAACTCAAGAACGAAGCCAAGGTGATCGCATGAGCATTCTGGTTATCGCCGAACATCATAACGGCCAACTGGCGGAAAGCACCGCCCACGTGGTCGCCGCGGCTCAGGCCATCGGCGGAGACATCGAGATCCTGGTGGCGGGCGAGAGCGTCGCGGGCGTTGCCGAGTCGGCCGCCAAACTGACCGGTGTCAGTAAGGTAAGGGTCGCTGACGACGGCGTCTACGCCCACCAGCTTGCAGAGCCGACGGCCGAGCTCATCGCCGGACTCGCCGACGACTACAGCCATGTGCTGGCCGCTGCCTCCACCCAAGGCAAGAACGTGATGCCGCGCGTCGCCGCCCTCAAGGACGTGGCCGCACTGTCGGAAGTGATCGGTGTGGAAAGCCCCGATACCTTCCTGCGCCCGATCTATGCGGGCAACGCGATTGCCACCGTGCAGTCGAGCGATGCTCTCAAGGTCATCACCGTGCGTACCACGGCCTTCGATGCTGTCGATGCGACGGGGAGCGCCGAGGTCGAGTCGGTCAACGCCACGGTCGAAAACACCCTATCGCAGTTCGTCAGTGAGGAACTGGCCAGCAGTGATCGGCCTGAGCTTGGCAGTGCCCGCGTGGTCGTCTCCGGCGGTCGCGGCATGGGCAACGGTGAGAACTTCAAGCTGCTCGACGGTATCGCCGACAAGCTGGGCGCGGCGATTGGCGCTTCGCGAGCGGCCGTGGACGCCGGCTTCGTTCCCAACGATATGCAGGTCGGGCAGACCGGCAAAATCGTCGCACCGGAGCTGTACATCGCCGTGGGGATCAGTGGCGCCATTCAGCACCTGGCGGGGATGAAGGACGCCAAGGTCATCGTGGCGATCAACAAGGATGAGGAAGCGCCGATCTTCCAGGTCGCCGATTACGGCCTGGTGGGCGATCTGTTCGAAGTACTTCCCGAACTCGAGTCCAAATTGTAAGTCGAAGTCCCAACGCGGCCTGCCGAGTAGCGTTAGGCCGCGATGCATTGCCAAACCGGCCTTCGTGGCCGGTTTTCTGTATCATGACGCATGATTGATAATTATTCTTGTTTGTATTAGCGTACTAGCCGTCCTTTCGTCGGCGCTAATGAGCGACCGACAAGATCAAGCAACGGGAGAAAGCGTGGTGCCTAACGACACGCGAAGCCGAACACGGACATGCCGGCGTGCGGCTTGCGCCGGTATGGCGTTATTGATGGGTATTTCCGCAATGGCCTCGGCGCAGCAGGCGTCATTGCGAGACGCCAGTGCGCAGGCGCAGCAAGAGCAGGCGGCGTTGCAGGACAAGATAGACGCCGCCGACGATGAAACGCGTGAATTACTGACGCGCTTGCGCGATGCCAGCCGCGAAGCCTCGCGTCTCGAGCGCTATAACGACGAACTTGCCCGCCGCAATCAGACGCAGCAGGCCTTGATCGAGAAGCGCCGCGAGGCCATCGATCAACTCTCGGTGACGCGTGAAGCTTTGCCGGGGCAGTTGCGTGACATGGTGTCGCAATTGCGCACCCTGATCGAAGCCGACTTACCTTTCTTGCGCGAGGAGCGCCTGGCGCGCGTCGAGAGTCTCGATTCGATGCTCGATGACAGCGAAATGAGCGCGGGTGACAAACTCGACCGCGTGCTCTCCGCCTGGCGCACGGAACTCGACTACGGCCGTGAGATGGATGCCTGGCAAGGCCCGCTGGTAGGCGATGACGACCGCCAGGTCGACTATCTCCGCGTGGGGCGTATTGGGCTTTATTACGCCACGCCGGATGGCCGTTCGGGCGGTGTCTGGCGCGCCGATGCCCAGGAGTGGCAAGCCCTTGAGGGCGATGCGCTCGATGAACTGCGCAAGGGGTTGCGTATTGCGCGCGATCAGCGGGCGCCGGCATTGCTTGACCTCCCGGTCTCGGTGGCGGTCGAGACGCAATCGGCC
This sequence comes from Chromohalobacter beijerinckii, assembly GCF_023061185.1. Taxonomy (GTDB): domain Bacteria; phylum Pseudomonadota; class Gammaproteobacteria; order Pseudomonadales; family Halomonadaceae; genus Chromohalobacter; species Chromohalobacter beijerinckii. The sequence goes on along the minus strand of NZ_JAKGAK010000001.1, from coordinate 40,922 downwards.
GACGACGCGAATTCTCCAGCCGCGGACGAGGAGTCGTCATGAGCACAAGGAAGTCTCTGTGGTCCCGGGCATGGGTATTGGCCCCGGCGCTGGTATTGACGCTGGCACTGCCGGGCATCGTGCCATCGGCGTTGGCCCAGGAGGGCGATTCAAGCCCCTCGCTGGGACAAATGTTGGAAAGTCTGCGTACGGATAGTGAGGCTGCCGAGGCGCGAGACCGGGAGCGCTTGAATGCGCTGGTGGATGACCGCACTGCACTGCGCGACGCGGTGGAAGAAGCGGAAGCCGAACGCGATGATGCGCGGCAACGGCGCGATGAGCTGGAGGCAACGCAAACGAGCCAGCGTGAAGCGCTCGACGATGTCAATCAGCGGCGTCGCGATGAAGCGGGCGATCTCGATGGCGTATTCGATGTGGCGCAAGGGCAAATCGGCGAATTGCGTGATGCGCTGGGCGACGGCTGGTTGACCGTGGGGACGCGGACGACACTGCCGGAACGGCTCGACGATGATGCCATCATCGATACCCAGACACTGGAAAACTTGGGGCGGACGTTCGCCGAGCTGACGGCGGAAACCGGGCGCGGCGTACGCTTCGAGGCGCCCATCGCCGATGCCGAAGGTAACGTCGAAAAGCGTGAGGCGGTGCGGTTGGGCGACTTTCTCGCCTTCAGTGGTGGCAAGCTCTTGACGCGTGACACGGGAAATCAAGCGGATGAGGCTGGCCTGCGTATGGTGTCGCATACGCCCGAGGATGCCAGCGATGCGCTGCAGGCCTTTCAGCATGGCGAAGGGGAACGCGTGATCTTCGACCCCACTCAGGGCAATGTGCTCGATGCCCTGGCGCAGCAACCTTCGCTGTGGGAACGTTTTCAGCAGGGCGGAGCGGTTGGCTATGTCATCGTGGTGCTGGGCATCGCGGGCTTGTTGGTGGCGCTGGCGCAATACGCGTATTTGCTGATGGTCAGCCTGCGTCTGCGTCGTCAACTCCGCACTCCCGAAACCCTGCGCAACGATAATCCGCTGGGACGGGTGCTGGGTCGCTTCGCGGCGCTCGGACACGATCACGCACCGGAAGCGCTGGAGGCACGCCTCGACGAAGCGCTGCTGGCTGAAAAACCGCGTCTCGAGCGTGGCCAGCCCCTGGTCAAGCTCATGGCGGCCGTCGCGCCTCTGTTGGGCCTTCTGGGGACCGTGACCGGAATGATCGGCACTTTCCAGTCGATCACCGTGTTTGGCACCGGGGACCCGCAGCTCATGGCAGGCGGGATTAGCCAGGCGTTGGTGACCACCGTGCTAGGCCTGATCACCGCTGTGCCGCTTCTATTCGTGCATACCGCCTTGAGTAGTCGCAGCCGCGAATTGCTCGGCACACTCGAGGGACGGGCGAGTGCCGTGCTGGCCGAGCATCTCGAGGCCTCACACGGGCATACGAGGACGCAGGCCGATGTCCACGCTCGCTGAGCCCATCGTCTGGCTGGTCAAGGCCGGTGGCCCGGTACTGGTGATGATTGCCGTGGTGGCCATGGCGCTTTTCGCCATGGGACTGGAGCGCGGCTTGTACTGGCAGTTCGTGCATAGCCGCCGTCGTCGGGCACTGGTGGCGCGCTGGGTCGCGCGCCATGATCACGCCAGTTGGAGCGCGTTGACGCTGCGCGAGGTCTGGACGTCGGAGCTCATCGGCCAACTGCGGCGCCCCCTGCCGTGGCTCAAGCTACTGGTGGGGTTGTGCCCGCTGCTGGGGTTGCTGGGGACGGTCACCGGGATGATCCAGGTCTTCGATAGCCTCTCCTTGACCGACGTCAACCAGGCACGGGCCATGGCCGATGGCGTGGCCCGCGCGACGTTACCGACATTGACCGGCATGGCGGTCGCCGTGGTGGGACTATTGTTCACCACCCGTCTTGAACACGTGATTCGGCGCGAGGATCAGCGGCTACATGACCGCATGGCACGTGCCGTGGAGGATGCCAATGCGTAGGCGTCGACTACAGGACGTCAACGACGACGCCCAGGAAATCAATCTCACGCCGATGCTGGATGTGGTCTTCATCATGTTGATCTTCTTCATCGTGACGACCAGCTTCATCAAGGAGAGTGGCGTGGAAATCGACCGCCCCGAGTCGTCCTCCGCGACCGCACGCCCCGAAGCGCAAGTCATGGTGGCGATCACCGCCGAGGACGCCGTGTGGGTCGATGGACAGCCGGTGGATGCGCATCGTGTGGGCAATGAAGTAGCCAGTCTGGTGAGCGACGAAGGTGGCGTCGTGATTCAGGCCGACCGCCAATCGACCACCGGGCTTCTCATTGAAGTCATGGATGCCATTCGCGATGCCGGCGTTGAAAACGTCGCCGTGGCGGCGGATCGAGGCGCCGACGGATGAGGACGATTGCAGGCGCTGTAGGCGGCATCTTGATGGCGTTGGGGCTTTTTTACCTATTGGCCCTGCTGGTGGCGCCGCCGGAAGATAACCGTGAACCGGTCGAGCAGCCGATGTCGATGTCACGCGTCGAGGCGCCCGAGACACAACAGGCGTCGGCGCCGGAAGCGGCTGCACCGGATGCGCCGACGCCACCGACTCAAACGCCACCGCCACCGCCGCCCTCGCCAGTGCCCGCGAGCCAGAGTGATAGCGCGCTGACGTTGCCCGAGCCGGAAACATCGGCGCCTCCCTCGCCGGAAGTGCCGGAGGAGTCGTTGCCCGAGCTCGAGGAAATCGAGCCCACGCCTGAGCCCGAGCCTGAACCGCAGCCCGATCCCGAACCGCAGCCCGACCCTGAGCCTGCAGAAGAAACGTCACCTTCGGAGGCGACGTCGCAAGGCGACAGCGATGAGGCCGCGGACACCGAAGCCTCGGCGAGCGGCGAAACGAGCGAGCAGGACGCTGAACAAGTCGGCTCACCTCAGCCGACCCAGCGCGTGCCGCCGGAATATCCGTCGCGGGCGCAGCGGCGAGGTATCGAGGGATTCGTGGAGGTGAGCTTCACGATCCTGCCCAATGGCCAGGTCGATGGCGATTCCTTGCGCGTCACCGATGCCGAGCCGCGTAGCATGTTCGAACGTGCGGCGCTCAAGGCCGTCGCCGACTGGCAGTTTCCGCGAAGCGATCACCCGCGTGAAGCGCGTCAGCGGCTGGAATTTCGTCTCAAGAGGTAACGCATGCAGTGGCGTCATTGGGGATGTGTAGCGATGCTCTGTCTGGGCCTGGGAATGGCCAGCACGAGTGCCAGTGCGGCCGGGCCGGCACTGGCGCCGGACATGGTGCAGGCGTTGGAGTCACTGCAGCAGCGCATGCAGGATAACGCCAGCGAGAGCGCCATCGAGGACGCCAAGGCGGCCGCTGCGCGGCTACAAGGCGGTAATCGGGCGGATCGCTGGGCGCGTGCCTTGTTTCTGCAACTGGCGGCCACCGGAGAGGCGCAGCGAGGACGGGATGCCGCCGCTGCGGACTTGTTCTATCAAGCGCGGCGCATTGACGGTGTGGGCAGCGATTCGCGCCGGCGCTGGCTCAATCAAGAGGCGCGTTTGAGGCTGCGCGCGGGGCAGACTGCGCAAGGCACCGAATTGCTCGGCGAGTGGATCGAGCGTCATGGCGGTGATCGCGACACCTTGTGGCTGATGGTGCATGCCAAGGCAACGCAAAAACAGTGGTCGCAGGCGGCGCAGTGGGTCGACCGTGCGCGGCGCGCGGGTGACATGGATGCCGAAAGACGTCGTTTGGCGGCCAGCGTTTATCAGCACGCCGAGCGTTACGACGCAGCGCTGGAACTGCTTGACGATCAGCTGCAAAGTGAGAGTGACGACCCCCAGTCCTGGCGACGTGCCGCGGCGCTGGCACAGCGCATGCAGCAACCTGGTTTGGCAGCGGCATTATGGGAAGCCGGCTGGCGGCGGGGCGTACTCGTGGGCAAGGACGACCTCGAGCGTTTGATTCGGCTGCATCTGGCTGGCGGGACCCCGGCGCGCGCTGCCGAGCATCTGGAAACGGCATTCGAGAAGGGCACGCTGCCACGCGATCGCGAGCATCTGCGTCTTCTGGCCGAGGCCTGGACGTCGGCGCGCGCGCACCAAAAGGCGTTGTCGGCGTGGCGCGCGCTGGTCGACGAGACCCAAGCCGCCGAGGACTGGCGTCAGCTCGGTGAGCTGGCCTATGGCTGGGGTGAGTGGTCGACGGCGATAGAAGCGCTGCGCCAGGCGCGTGAGCAGGGGGCCGATCCCGCGCGAACCTGGTTGCTGGAAGGGGTATCGCAACTGGCGTCGTCGGATGAAGAAGCGGCGCGCGCGGCGTTCGAAGCGGCGCGCGATGCCGGTGCCTCGCAGGCCGAAGCATGGCTGGCATCGCTCGACGAAGAGGGTGTCGGGAAAGCGCCCGACGTCGACGCATCACTCAATGAGACGACACCCGAGGCGCCCTCCGATACGCAATGACGCATTGCCCCCGCGTTATACGGACGTTGATGGGTCTTACAACGCTAGCTGTGCCCATACCGGGGCGTGATCCGAAGGACGCTGGATGCCGCGTAGTTCGTAATCGATGCCTGCGTCTTCCACCCGCTCGCACAGCGTGGGGGTGACCATGATGTAGTCGATCCGCAAGCCGCGCTTGGGCTCGCGCTCGAAGCCCCGAGAACGGTAGTCGAACCAGCTGAAGCGATCGTCGACTTCGGGATAGCGCAGACGGTAGCAATCGCTCAGCCCCCAGTCGGCAAGGCGTGTGAGCCATTCACGCTCGACGGGTTGGAAACTGGTTTTGCCTTCGCGCAGCCAGCGCTTGCGGTTGGACTCGCCGATACCGATGTCGATGTCGGCGGGCGAGATATTGAAGTCCCCCATGACCGCGAGCCGTTCGCTGGGCGTATGCCGCTCTTGCAGCAATGCCGTGAGCCGGGCATAGAAATCGCGTTTGTTGGGAAACTTGGTGGGGTGTTCGACATTTTCACCCTGGGGGAAGTAACCGTTGTACACGGTCATGCTCTCGCCGTCGTCACAGCTGACGCGGACGCCGATCAAGCGTCGCTGGGCTTCTTCGCCATCGTCGGGCAGGCCATAATGCACGGCCTCGGGGGGCTGTCGGGTGAGTAACGCGACGCCGTAATGGCCTTTCTGGCCGTGAAAAGCGACGTGATAGCCGAGCGCCTCGACGGCCTCGCGCGGGAACTCGCTGTCCTGCACCTTGGTTTCCTGGAGACCGATGATATCAGGACGGTGCGACTTGATGAGCGCCTCCAACTGGTGAAGGCGAGCGCGGATTCCGTTGATGTTGAAGGAGACTAGGCGCATCAGCGATCACCCCGTGAGTCGTCGTCGCGTGTCGGCGTGCCATGCACGTCAAGGGTTGGCGCTTGCTGTTGACGTGCCTGGCGACGAGCTGCCTGCAGTTTGCGTTGCTGACGTTTCTTCTGCACGTAGCGCGGCGACGATTTGACCTGATCGGGGTTGTCGTGGCGCCATTTACGAAAGTCCTTGCGACGCCCGGTGCGAATCGTCACCTTGCTGGCGATCGAGCGTGTTTTTTTGCTGCGTGTCATGTCGTGACCCTGTGTCGTATTGACTTGAGGAACATTCTACCAGCCGCGTTGCCGGGCGACATCCGTGCTTGAGCGCGATGCACGCGCGACGCTCGGCAATGACTGATACAATGCCCGCTTGCGTCGTGATCCAGCTTGGCTGTCGCGATGGCCGTGGCGCGCTCCGGAAAGGCGGACAAGCGCGCTGGATTCATGCATTTGCGTACGAATATGGACAGACATAGAAGCCTATGAGTGAGTCGGATAAAACCCCAGCACCGGCCCAGAACCGCAAGCCCAAGCGTCGGCGTCGCAAGCCGCGTCGGTCGCAGTCCCAGTGGGATATCAAGCAGTTTCAGGTGACACCGGTGGCGGGCAAGTGGCGTTTTCACGATTTCGATCTTCCTGTGCCGCTTATGCGCGCGATTCACGCCCTGGGATTCGAATACTGCACGCCGATCCAGGCGGAAGCCTTGACGCATACGCTGCTTGGTGGCGATGTGGTCGGTAAGGCGCAGACGGGCACCGGCAAGACCGCTGCTTTCCTGATTTCGATTCTGGCGTATTTCCTGGAAGAGAAGGCCCCCGACGGCCAGAAGCCTGGTGCGCCGCGTGCGTTGATCGTCGCGCCGACGCGTGAGCTGGCACTGCAGATCGAGAAAGACGCCAAGGCACTGGCACGCTTCACGTCGCTCAATGTGGCCAGCGTCGTCGGCGGCATGGACTATCAGAAGCAGCGCGATCAGTTGTCGCGCAAGCTCGATGTACTGGTCGCGACGCCGGGGCGCTTGCTCGACTTCCACGAGAAGCGCGATGTCGATTTGACGCAAACCGAGGTGCTGGTCCTCGACGAAGCGGATCGCATGCTGTCGATGGGCTTCATTCCCGACGTCAAGCGCATCATCCAACATACGCCCAAGGCCGAAGAGCGCCAGACCTTCCTGTTCTCGGCGACGTTCAGTCCGGACATTCTCAACTTGGCCCGCCAGTGGACGCATGACGCCACGCACGTCGAGATCGAGGCCAGTCTCGAGAATGCCGCCAACATCGACCAGCGTGTCTATCTGGTGGGTGATAGCGACAAGCAGCGCTTGCTGATCAACTTGCTCAACCAAGAGAGCATGGAACGCGTGATCGTGTTCGGTAACCGCCGTGATCTGGTGCGCAACCTCGACAGCGAACTGCGCCAGGCGGGGATCAATGTGGCGATGCTCTCCGGTGATGTGCCGCAAAAAGCACGTATCGAAACGCTCGACCGTTTCCGCAACGGCGAGGTGGATGTGCTGGTTGCCACCGATGTGGCAGGGCGGGGCATTCATATCGACGATGTCAGCCATGTGGTGAATTACACCCTGCCGGAAGATCCCGAGGATTACGTTCACCGTATCGGCCGCACGGGCCGTGCCGGCGCCGAGGGCGTGTCGATCAGTTTCGTCGGCGAAGAAGATGCTTTTGCGCTGCCGGGAATCGAGTCCTACATCGACGCCAAGCTGCCCTGTCAGCATCCTCCCGAAGGGTTGCTCTGACCCTTGGCGGAAACGGCATCCCAGGCGCTCGATCCCGAGCTCAAGGCGACCATTCAGGCGGCCTACCGGCAGGTGCTCGACGGGCTCGAGCTGACGCCGCGTTATGGTCAGCGCCTGATGATCGCCGAGATCGCGCGGACCTTGGGCGGCATCGAGGCGGATGACGCTGGTCGACGTCTCTCCAACGAGCATGTCTGCGTGCTGGAAGCGGGGACCGGCACTGGCAAGACGCTGGCCTACCTGCTTGCTGCGCTGCCCATCGCCCAGGCGCGAGGTAAGCGCCTAGTGATCTCCACCGCCACGGTGGCGCTGCAAGAGCAGGTACTGCATCACGACCTGCCGGCCCTCAAGGCGCATAGCGGCCTCGATTTCGAATACGCTCTGGCCAAGGGCCGGGGGCGCTATTTGTGCGTGGCGCGACTCGATCAAGCCTTGGAAGGCGGGGAAGACAATCCCACGCTGTCGCTTTTCGAAGAGGCGATGACGTCCCGCGACGGCGACGACTTCCAGGCCCTGGCGCACGAGATGGCTGAGGCCTACTCGGCAGGGCGCTGGGAAGGGGATCGCGATAGCTGGCCGACGGGGATCGACGATGCCGATTGGCGCCGCCTGACCATCGATCATCGACAGTGCACCAATCGTCGCTGTGGCCACTTCGGCGCCTGCGCCTTCTTTCGTGCCCGCCGTGGGCTCGATCAGGCCGATATCATCGTCGCCAACCACGATCTCGTGCTGGCGGATCTTTCCTTGGGGGGCGGGTTGGTATTGCCATCGCCCAAGGAGTGCATCTACGTCTTCGATGAAGGGCACCATCTGCCCGATAAGGCTCTCGACCACTTTTATCACCGATTGCCGGTCAACGGTACGCTACGCTGGCTGCGCACGCTGAAGAAGTCGCTGACCGAGCTCAATACCGCGCTGACCGTGCAGCCGACCCTGGCTCGCTTGTTGTCGAGCTTGCCGGAAGCCATCGCCGCGCTGGAACCGCGCCTCGGCGAGGCGTTCGCCATGGGGCATAGCATCGCCGAGTTGGAACACGGGCTGCCTGAAGAAGCCAGTGATGCCGTGCATCACCGCTTCTCCATGGGGCGGGTGCCCGAAGCACTTTCCGAGCAGGCTGGGGCGATGGTCACGGCCTTCGCCGAGTTGTCGCGTACGCTCGAGAGCATGGCCGACATCCTGCGCGAGAGCCTCGATCCGGAAAAGGCCACGGGCTTGCCGCGCGAACAGGCCGAGGCCTGGCTGCCGTTGATCGCCCTGCTGCACGGTCGGACTCTGGAAGCGCATGCCCTGTGGCAGGCATTGGCCACGACGGACCCCGAGGACGGCGTGCCGCAGGCACGTTGGCTGACCTTCGAGCGTGTCGCCGGCGAGGCAGAGTTGACGTTTTCGGCCAGCCCCGTCTCGGCCGCCGAGACCTTGGCCCGGCATTTGTGGGGCACATGCTATGGTGCGGTGGTGACCTCGGCGACGCTGACTGCGCTCAATCGCTTCGAGCGTTTGCAAGAGCGCGCCGGGCTTGCCAATCGCTATCGCTATCAACGCCTGCCGAGCCCTTTCGATTATTCGCGAGCGGTGCTTAGCGTGCCGCCGGAAGCCGTCGACCCCAGCAATCGCGAGGCTCACGAGCGTGCGCTGATCGACTTCACCCAAGCGCTGGGTGAGCGCGAAGCCGTGCTCATGCTGTTTTCGTCGCGCAAGCAGATGCGCGCCGTGCTCGATGCGTTGCCAGAGGCGGTGCGTCAGCGGGTGCTAGCGCAGAATCACCTACCCAAGCGCGAATTGCTGCAGCGCCATCGCGCGCGCGTCGATGCCGGAGAGGGCAGTATCATCTTCGGGCTGGCGAGTTTCGCCGAGGGGATCGATCTGCCGGGTGAGTATCTCACGCATGTGGTGATCACCCGCTTGCCGTTTTCGGTGCCCGATGACCCGGTGGGAGCGACCCTGGCGGAATGGATCGAGAGTCGTGGCGGCAATCCGTTCATGCGCATCTCGGTGCCGGATGCCTCGATTCGTCTGGTCCAGGCCTGCGGTCGATTGATCCGTAAGGAAGCCGATCAGGGACGCATCACATTACTCGATCGCCGTGTCCTGACGCGTCGTTATGGAAGGGCGCTGCTCGATTCGTTACCGCCTTTCCGGCGTGAAATAGACGGCGTGGCGCAGTAAAGCGCTTCGTAGACAGAGCTTAGGCACTTTTCGGACAGCCTGTTTCGAGCAATGCCTGGTCTCTTGAGCGATAGTCGACCCCGCCGGTAAAGCGGGGTCGGGGAGAGAGCTTTACTCGCCGCGCTGGCGCTGTGCCAGCACCGGCTTCAACTTCTCGTTCATCTCGTGCATGGCCGTTTCGGTGGTTGGCCAGTCAATGCAAGCGTCGGTGATCGAAACGCCGTACTGCAGTTGCGAGCGATCTTCCGGGATCTTCTGGTTGCCCCAGCCGATATGCGACTCGACCATCAGCCCCATGATCGAGGTATTGCCCTCGAGGATCTGGTTGGCGATGTTATCCATCACCAAGGGCTGCAAGGACGGATCCTTATTGGAATTGGCGTGCGAGCAGTCGACCATGATGTTAGGTATCACGCCCGCCTTGCGCAGTTCCTTGTCGGCGAGGGTAACGCTGACGCTGTCGTAATTGGGCTTGCCATTGCCGCCGCGCAGCACGATATGGCCGTAGGGATTGCCGCGCGTACGAATGACGGCGACCTGTCCGCCCTGGTCGATACCCAGGAAATTGTGCGGGTGGGCAACGGACTTGAGCGCGTTGACTGCGACGTCGAGACTGCCGTCGGTACCGTTCTTGAAACCTACCGGAGACGAGAGGCCGGACGCCATCTCGCGGTGTGTCTGGGACTCCGTGGTGCGTGCCCCGATGGCCGACCAACTGATGCAATCCTGCAAATACTGTGGCGAGATGGGATCGAGCGCCTCGGTTGCCAATGGCAGACCCATTTCGGTGAGCTCTACCAGAAGGCGCCGGGCGGTTCGCAGCCCTTCCTGGATGTCGAAGGTGTCGTCGAGGTGCGGGTCGTTGATCAGCCCCTTCCAGCCGACGGTGGTGCGCGGTTTCTCGAAATACACGCGCATGACCACGTACAGGCTATCGCTCACCTCGTCGGCCAACTGACGTAGGCGGCGGGCATAATCGCGTGCCGCGTCCACATCGTGGATCGAGCAGGGGCCGATGACGACGACGAGACGTGGGTCGTCGCCGTCGAGAATCCGTTGAACGGTTCGGCGTCCTTCGAGTACCGTGCGCTCGGCCTCCTCGGAAAGGGGGATTTCACGCTTGAGCGCTTCGGGTGTGACCAGTACGTCCTGTGAAAGGACGTTAATGTTATTGACCTGCTGTTCTGACATTCCGCTACCTGTAGATATGTGTCGCGAAGGGCATCGGTTTCGCTTGCGAAGAAGCGTTACTATCGCTTGTCGGCGCTGGGAAAATCAATGTCATGGCCGAACTTCTCGCCATGATGGCGGTCAATGCTCGGATGCCATCAGCGCATCCGCCGCTTTATCGTCTTGATGGGGCGGGCAGAAAAAGGAACACTAGGCACTACTTAAGTTAAGCAAGTGGATCGGCCACATGACCCTAGGTCTTCGCCCAATTTCGTCTATTACCTTGATTATTCAGCGCCCCGCGGGCTCGACTGGAACATGATGACCACACAGCAGATACAATCTTCCTGCGCTGGCGCCGTTGTCGGCGCTTCGCTTTATAGTGCCTCCGGCATGGGGGAGAAATGAATGGGCACTAGGGAAACCGACCACCAGCTCGTCGAGCGTGCCCAAAAGGGAGACACCCGAGCTTTCGATCTTCTGGTCAAAAAGTACCAGCACAAGATTCTCGGCTTGATTGGGCGTTATGTGCATGATCCCGCCGAAGTGCAGGATGTCGCTCAAGAAGCCTTCATCAAGGCGTACCGCGCCTTGAGCAAGTTTCGCTCCGATAGTGCCTTTTATACGTGGATGTATCGCATCGCCATCAACACCGCCAAGAATCATCTGGTTTCTCGCGGTCGCCGACCGCCGGGCAGTGACATGGATATCGCGGATGCCGAGGTACTCGACCATAGCGGTCGCCTTTCCGATATTGAAACCCCGGAAGCTGCCATGCAGCGCGATCAGCTCGAAGCAGTGGTGTTCGAGGCTATCGAGAACCTGCCGGAAGATCTACGGACCGCAATCACCTTGCGCGAGATGGACGGGCTCGCCTATGAAGACATCGCCAATATCATGCAGTGCCCGGTGGGTACGGTACGTTCGCGTATCTTCAGGGCGCGTGAGGCGGTGGACAAAGCCATCGAGCCGATGCTCAACGCGCCGCGTCAGGCCGATGCCACGGTCGAGTGATCGAATCGGGTGATAAAAAAGTGTCGCTCATCGCATGCAAAATTGAACTGTCCGGCGACTTTGACGTCTCAACGAGTACCAGTGGAATGAGTGGACGCTACCGCGTCAGGTGGGCAGGACGCTCGTGCAAGATATCAAGAAAAGGTGTTGCCACACGTGAACCGCTGCGTAGCGCCCAGTAGACGATGGGCATTCGTCTTCTCGAATGTGAGGGTGTAGGTATGAATCAGAACGTGCGAGAGTCCTTGTCCGCGCTGATGGATAATGAGGGCGACGAACTTGAGATACGTCGTGTCATGAGGTCGTTGCAAGACGCGCCAGAAGACGCCGAAACTTGGCGACGTTATCACTTGGCGCGCAGCATGATGCAGCGTGATCGTGGTGTGGATGTCAGCGCGGATCTTTCCGCTGGCATAATGGCACGCCTTGCCGATGAACCTGGGCTGCAGGAAGCGACGACACCCGGCACGCGTCGCGCGGTGCCGTTTTCCTTTGCGGGAAGTGCCGCCATTGCGGCTGCGGTGTCGCTGATGGTCATCACCGGCGTCCAGGTGTATAACGCCAATTCACCAAGCGGTGCCAGCGGTGATGGTGCCGAATTCGCCAGCGGTAACGCCTCTTCCGTCGAGACGCCCTCCGCCGAGGGTGGTGCCAGTGTGCAGCCTGCATCATTGCAGAGCGCACCTTCGGGGAACGGTATCGGCGCCAGGCTAGCGAGCTTCGGTGGTGACGGCACCGGGTTCTTGACGTCGTCGCCCGGCGCGAACCCAGTATTTCCCAGCCTCGCGCCTTCGAGCCCTAGCGGTGCCATGGAAGCCAGCATGGACGCGTCGCTCTTTTCCGACTCTCCGCGTCAGGCGACACGCAGCGACCATGAACAGGCACGCCTGCTGCAGGCGTACCTGAATCAGCAGCAGGCCGGTGGTTCGGACGAGGCGTGGATGTCGTCTTCTCGCACAGCCAATGGCTCGGGTGCCGAGGTGTCGAGTCAGCGTTAATTCCATGGCGTCTGTCGCCCCCGTGTGACGACACCGTCGAATCCGTGCCAAGGCGCGTCACCTGTTGTCAGGGGCGCGCCTTTTGTCGTTTTGCGCTTTGCCGATGCACTGGGTGGCAGGGGCTAGGCACGGTTGCCAGGCAACTGGGCCGCGCATTGAGCTAGTGGCGTTGAACTAATTACGTTGTTCAGTGAACTCTTGTCCCGTTAGTGTATCAATGGAGTTGGCGGTGCTAGATTTCTTAGCCACCGTCCCATGGTAAGCCGGTAATGCGAACCGGCACCTCGTCAATGTGACTCCTCGTTTTGGTTAACGAGTTCACGCTTTTTATCAGGAGTCTTTTATGCAACGTCTCTCTCGTTATGTCACCCCACTGTTATTGGCGTTCGTTGCGCTATGCGCTGCGCAGTTCGCTCAGGCGCGAGAATTGCCGGACTTCACTCAATTGGTCGAAGACGCTGCGCCGGGCGTCGTCAACATTTCCACTACCAGTACGGTCGATACACGGGCCATGCAGGGCTCGCCGTTCGGTGAGCAGGGCGTCCCCGACATCTTTCGCCACTTCTTCGGCGATCAGATGCCGCCCATGACGCCGGGGGCACCCGGTCAGGGTAGTCAAGAGCGCCATTCATTGGGTTCGGGGTTCGTAATCAGTCATGACGGTTACATCATGACCAACGCCCATGTGGTGGACGGAGCCGACGAAATCGTGGTGCGACTCAACGATCGCCGCGAGCTCGAGGCCACTCTGGTGGGGGCCGACAAGAAAACCGATGTCGCCGTACTCAAGGTCGATGCCGACGATTTGCCGACACTCGACATGGGGGATTCCGACGACCTGCAGGTTGGTGAATGGGTCGCTGCCATCGGCTCGCCCTTCGGATTCGATCACTCGGTGACGTCGGGCATTGTCAGTGCTATCAACCGCACCTTGCCGAGCGACGCTTACGTCCCTTTCATCCAGACCGACGTGGCGATCAACCCCGGCAATTCCGGCGGCCCCTTGTTCAATCTCGATGGCGAAGTCGTGGGTATCAACTCCCAAATCTATACCCGTAGCGGTGGATTCATGGGCGTGTCCTTCGCCATTCCGATCAACGTGGCGATGGATATCGCCGATCAGTTGAAAGACTCCGGCCACGTTAGCCGTGGGTGGCTCGGGGTAGTGATCCAGCCCGTGTCGAACGATTTGGCGGAATCCTTTGGCCTGGACGATACGCGGGGTGCATTGATTGCCGATGTCACCGACGACAGCCCTGCCAGTGAGGCTGGGCTCAAGGCCGGCGATGTGGTGCTCTCGGTCGACGACGACGAAGTCGAAGATTCCTCCACCTTGCCGCGTTTGGTGGGGCGTGTGTCGCCAGGCGATGAAGTAACGCTGAGCATCCTGCGTGATGGCGAGCCTCAGAAGATCGAAGTCACCGTAGGCAATTGGCCGAAAGAGGGCAAAATGGCTTCCAGCCAACAGCAGTCTGAAAACGATAGCCAATCGCGCCTGGGTGTCGCGGTCAGTGACCTTGACGATCAGATGCGCAGTCAACTCGACGTTGACAACGGCGTCGTGGTGCGTCAGCTCGATCCACGCGGTGCCGCGGCCGCCGCCGGGATCGCGCGCGGTGACGTCATCGTCAGCTTCGATAGCACCGCCATCGAGGACACCGATGCCTTGATCGAGGCGGTGGAGAACGCGCCGACCGACCGTGCCATCCCGGTGCGTATCGTTCGCGAGGGGCGTTCGCTGTTCGTGGCGCTGCGGCTGCAGTCTGCCGATGAATGACGCCGGGTCGGCGTGCCGACGCTAGGAATCGAGGCCCCGCTCCGCCGGGGCCTCGTCATGTCGATCACGCGCCCTCGCTGTCCATGGAGGGTGCTTGCCGGTACAATGCCTTTCAATTGAATGCCCGTCGGTCCGCGTACGCTTGCCTCGCGGTATTGCTTGGCCGGATCGTGTTTCTGACTCAGGTAGGACTTGATGAGCCGCGACGAAAATAACGCAACGCTTCCACTCATTCGCAATTTTTCCATCATTGCCCACATCGACCACGGCAAGTCGACGCTTTCCGACCGCATCATCCAGATCTGCGGTGGCTTGACCGAGCGCGAGACGAAGGAGCAGGTGCTCGACTCCATGGATCTCGAGCGTGAGCGAGGCATCACCATCAAGGCTCAGTCCGTGACGCTGGACTACAAGGCCGAGGATGGTCAGGTCTATCAGCTCAACTTCATCGATACGCCGGGCCACGTCGACTTTTCCTACGAAGTGTCGCGCTCGCTTTATGCCTGCGAGGGCGCGTTGTTGGTGGTCGATGCGGCGCAAGGCGTCGAAGCGCAATCGGTGGCCAATTGCTACACGGCGGTGGAGCAAGGGCTCGAAGTCTTGCCGGTCCTCAACAAGATCGACCTGCCTCAGGCCGACCCCGATCGCGTTGCCCATGAGGTAGAGGAGATCATCGGCATCGATGCTTCCGATGCCTGTCAGGTCTCCGCGAAGAGTGGCCTGGGCATGGAAGCCTTGCTCGAGCGTCTAGTGCGTGATGTGCCGCCACCCAAGGGCGATCCCGAGGCGCCGTTGCAGGCGTTGATCGTCGACTCGTGGTTCGACAATTACCTGGGCGTGATTTCCCTGGTGCGCCTCTTCGACGGCACGATCAAGAAGGGTGACAAGATCCGCATGAAGTCCACCGAGCGGGCCTGGGAGGTCAGTGAAGTCGGTATCTTCACGCCCAAGCGCAAGCAAACCGGTGTTCTGCGTGCCGGTGAAGTCGGTTTCGTCGTGGCGGGTATCAAGGACATTCACGGCGCGCCGGTGGGCGACACCATCGTGCATGCCAAGGGCGGCGATGACGTCGCGCGCCTGCCCGGGTTCCAGAAGGTCAAGCCCCAGGTCTATGCGGGCATGTTTCCGGTCAGCTCCGACGATTACGAAGACTTCCGCGATGCGCTGGAGAAGCTGGCTCTCAACGATGCGTCGCTGGATTACGAGCCGGAGAACTCCGATGCATTGGGCTTCGGTTTCCGCGTCGGCTTCCTCGGCACCTTGCACATGGAGATCATCCAGGAACGTCTCGAGCGTGAGTACGACCTGGACCTTTTGACCACGGCGCCGACGGTCATCTACGAGTTGGTCATGAAGGACGGTGAGATACGTTACGTATCCAATCCGTCCAAATTGCCGGACATGGCCGACATCGAAGAGATGCGCGAGCCTATCGTACGTGCCAGCATTTTGGTGCCGCAGGAATACGTCGGCAATGTCATTACCGAGTGCGAGCAGCGTCGCGGGACACAGCTCGACATGCTGTTCCTGGGCAGTCAGATTCAGCTCACCTACGAATTGCCGATGAGCGAAGTGGTGATGGACTTCTTCGATCGTCTGAAGTCGATCTCCAAGGGCTATGCGTCGCTCGAATACAACTTCGAGCGTTTCGAAGCCGCCAATCTCGTGCGTCTCGACGTATTGATCAACGGTGACCGCGTCGATGCGCTCGCTACCATCGTGCACCGCGATCATGCCCATCCGCGTGGTCGTGCGCTAGTGGAAAAGATGAAAGAGCTGATCCCGCGACAAATGTTCGATGTTGCCATCCAGGCGACGTTGGGCGGCCAGGTCGTATCGCGCTCGACCGTCAAGGCGTTGCGCAAGAACGTGACCGCCAAGTGTTACGGGGGCGATGTGACCCGCAAGCGGAAATTGCTCGAAAAGCAAAAGGCAGGCAAAAAGCGCATGAAGCAGGTGGGTAAAGTCGAAATTCCCCAGGATGCCTTCCTTGCTGTCCTCAAGATGAATGATTAGGAATCAGAGCCATGGATTTTTCGTTGTTGCTGGTGTTGGCGGTGGCCATCACCGGCGTTGTCTGGCTGGTTGATATCGTATGGTGGCGGCGCGCCCGCCGCGCTCGCCTGGAAAAGGCCGAATCGCAAGTAGACGGTGGGCTGGATACCGCCACGCGGAACAAGTTGAGCAAAGAACCCTGGGCGGTGGATTATGCGCGTTCATTCTTCCCAGTGTTGCTGATCGTGCTAGTGCTGCGGAGTTTCGTGGTCGAGCCATTTCAGATTCCCTCCGGCTCGATGCGTCCGACACTCAAGGTCGGAGACTTCATCTTGGTCAACAAGTTCACCTACGGGCTGCGGTTACCCGTCATCAACACCAAGGTCGTCGATTTCGGCGAGCCTGAGCGCGGCGATGTCATGGTATTTCGCTTCCCGGACGACCCCTCGGTCGACTTCATCAAGCGTGTCATCGGCTTGCCGGGGGACCGCATTCGTTATGAAGACAAGCAGCTTTACGTCAACGATGAGCCGGTCGGCAAATCGGTGACGGATGACGAGATCAAGGCAGCGCCCGGTGAGCAACAGCTCGAAGAGCAGTTGGGTGGCGTGTCGCACGCCATATATAACAATCCCGACGATCCCGGTCCGCAAATGCGTGAAGTCGTGGTGCCGGAAGGCCAATACTTCATGATGGGCGACAACCGCGATCATTCCAACGATAGCCGCTACTGGGGCTTCGTACCGGAAGAGAATATCGTGGGCAAGGCGTTCGCGGTGTGGATGCACTGGGATAGCGGCTTGCCGAGTTTCTCTAGTGTCAGAGTCATCGAATGAACCATACTCTTGTATGACTCATACTGGGGGAGAGCAACGCTCTCCGCCGCTTCACCCAGAACAGATGAAAAAGGCAGTGTCGTGAGTAGCCCTTTGTACGCCCTCAGTAAACGAATTGGTTACCAGTTTCGCGATGCCGCGCGGCTTGAGTTGGCGGTGACCCATCGTAGCTATGGGGGCAAGAATAACGAGCGCCTGGAATTTTTGGGTGACTCGATCGTCAACTTCGTGATCGGTGAAGCGCTTTTCCAGCGCTTCCCTCAAGCCCGAGAAGGCCAGTTGTCGCGTTTGCGCGCGCGCCTGGTGAAAGGGCAGACCCTGGCCGAACTGGCGCGCGAGTTCGAGCTGGGCGAATGCCTGCGACTCGGCTCCGGCGAGATGAAAAGCGGCGGTTACCGGCGCGATTCGATCCTCGCCGATGGCGTGGAAGCGCTGATCGGCGCCATCTATCTCGATGCGGGCATGGACGTCGCCAAGGCGCGGGTGCTGTCGTGGTACGCGACGCGTCTGGAAGCGCTCGACCTACAGGACAATCAGAAAGATCCCAAGACGCGACTGCAGGAATTCTTGCAGTCGCGGCAGTCGGCGTTGCCACGCTATGACGTGGTCTCGGTCGAAGGCGAAGCGCACGCGCAGGTCTTTACCATCGAGTGTCATGTCGAGATGCTCGAGGATCATACGCTAGGCGTTGGGTCCAGTCGCCGCCACGCCGAACAGCAAGCCGCCGAAAAGGCGCTGGAAATACTCGAACCTTCCCAGAGCAGGCACGCATGACGCAACACTGTGGTTTCGTGGCCATCGTTGGCCGCCCCAATGTCGGTAAGTCGACGCTGATGAACCGAATTCTCGGGCAGAAAATCTCCATCACCTCGCGTCGTCCGCAAACGACGCGCCATCAGGTGATGGGCATCAAGACCGAGGAAGACACCCAGTTCATCTATGTCGATACCCCCGGCATGCACATTCAGTCGCGGGATCGCAACAAGGCGATCAACCGCTTCATGAATCAAGCTGCTACGCACGCCCTGCGCGATATCGACTGCGTGATCTTCATCGTCGACCGCACCAAGTGGACCGAGGAAGACGACGTAGTGCTCGAGAAGCTCAGCAACGTGCCGGCCCCGGTGATTCTGGCCGTCAACAAGGTCGATTGGCTCGAGGACAAGAGCAGTCTGCTGCCTTGGCTGGATAGCGTGAGCAAGAAGCGCGAGTTCGCGGCCGTGGTCCCGCTTTCGGCCAAGAACGGCACTAACGTGCCTGAGCTTGAAGCCGAAGTCGCCCAACGCTTGCCGGAAAGCGTGCATTACTTCTCGGAAGACCAGATCACCAACAAGAGTCAGCGCTTCCTGGCCGCCGAGTTGGTGCGTGAGAAAGTCATGCGCCAGCTAGGCGACGAACTGCCGTATCAGATGACCGTCGAAATCGAAGAGTTCAAGGACGACGGCAAGACGCTGCATATCAGCGCCTTGATTCTGGTCGAGCGCCAGGGTCAGAAGAAGATTCTGATCGGCGACCAAGGGGAGCGTATCAAGAACATCGGCCGCGAAGCGCGTCTGGAGATGGAGCGTGCCTTCGATGCCAAGGTCATGCTCAACCTGTGGGTGAAGGTCAAGCGAGGGTGGTCCGACGACGATCGCGCCCTGAAAAGCTTGGGTTACGATCTCGACTGATGGCGCTTGCCAAGGCGCATGGATGCCGCGATGACGCCTGAACCGGCCTTTTTATTGCACAAACGTCCCTACCGTGAGACCAGCGCCATCGTCGAGTTGCTGACGCTTACTCAGGGGCGTGTGCGTGCCGTTGCTCAAGGCGTACAACGCGGTGGCAGCAAGGCGCGCGGTATTCTGCAGCCGTATTCCCCCCTGCACGTCACCTGGAGCGGCAATGGCGAACTCAAGCGCTTGCGACTGCTTGAAAGCCAGGGCAGTACGGCCTTGCTGGCCGGCGAAGGGTTGCTGTGCGGATTTTACGCCAACGAACTCATGGCGCGGGTATTGCCGCTGGAGTATCCAGTGGGCGAGGTATTCTCGCTTTACGCGCTGACGCTCGAGGCCTTGCCATCGCCGGCCAAGCGAGCGGGCGCGTTGAGACGCCTGGAAATCACCCTGCTGGAGAGTCTCGACATGGCGCCCCGTTTCGTCGATGAGCACGATGCTCCGCTGGACGCCTACACGCATTATCTGTATCACGCCGAGCGTCATTGTTTTCGCGCCATAGCGCCCGGACAGGGCGGCATCGACGGTCGTAGTCTCAAGTGGTTGGCACGGGGCGACTGGGAAGCACCGGGTCTGGCCGGCGTTGCCAAGCATGTCACGCGTGCGGCATTGGCGCCCTTGTTGGGTGAACGCCCCCTGCGTTCACGAGAATTGATGCGGCGACTGGCCGAGCGTCGACGCACCTCCTAACGATCATTTCATCTTATTATTTCAACTTCTTATCGAAAGGACATCGCCATGCATCCGCCACGCATCCTATTGGGCGTCAACATCGACCATATCGCCACGCTGCGCCAGGCCCGTGGGACACGCTATCCCGACCCCGTGCAGGCGGCCATGCTGGCCGAAGAAGCCGGCGCCGATGGCATCACCCTGCATCTGCGCGAGGACCGCCGTCATATCCAGGAACGCGACGTGCGTGTGCTGGCCGAAACGCTGGCCACGCGCATGAACCTGGAAATGGCCGTGACCGACGAGATGATCGCCTTCGCCGAGGCGTTGCGTCCCGCCAACGTCTGCCTGGTGCCCGAGCAGCGCGAAGAACTCACCACTGAAGGCGGGCTCGATGTCGTGGGCGCTTGCGAGCGTGTGGGTGAGGCTTGCCGCCGGCTAGCCGCAACGGGCAGCGAAGTCTCGCTGTTCATCGACCCCGAGCCGGCCCAGATCCAGGCCGCGTTCGAGCTGGGCGCGCCGACCGTCGAGCTGCATACCGGAGCGTATGCCGAGGCCAGCGGTGAAGCACAGCGTATCGAGTACCAGCGCCTGGTGGCGGCGGCTGAGATGGCGTTCGAGCTGGGGCTGACGGTCAATGCCGGCCACGGCCTGCATTACCACAACGTCGAGGCGATTGCTGCGATTCCCGGTATCCACGAGCTGAACATCGGACATGCCATAATCGCGCGGGCGTTGTTCGTGGGCCTCAAAGAGGCCGTGGCGGACATGAAGCGTCTCGCGATTGCCGGGCAGGAAGCCGGGGTCATGGCGCAGCTCGATGCCCACGAACACGGTCATGACCACGACCACGATCATGACGATAACGGCGAGTGTTGCGGCGATTGATCCTGCGTTGCTCAGTGCTCGGTCTGCCAGTGCTTGGCCTGCCACTCGCGTAGCCGCGTGATCGCGGTCTGAAGCGAAGCGTAGAGCCCTTGGCAGGCCTCCAGCCCCTCGGCCTTGAAGCGTGTTTCCAGCGTCTCCGCCAACAAGGCCAGTTGCGGCACGCCGCAGTAGCGACAGGCGCCATTGAGACGATGGACCTGCTCATGGAAAGCCTCGGCGTCCTGGGCAACCCAGGCGGCGTGAATCGCCTGCTCGGATTCATCCAAATGCTCGAAAAGCAGGGTGAGCATGTCGTGTGCCAGCGCTTCGCGCCCTCCGGCCATACGCATGCCCAGTTGCATGTCGACCACCGGCAATTCATCTCCAGCGGTATCGTCCTGGGCGTCTTGCGACGGTGTCTCATCGGGCGGTGGCGAGGGGAGTGCCGTGGGGCGAACGTCGGCTGTGGAGTTGACGGCCTCGCCCAGGTGGCGCTTGAGCAGGGTGTCTAGCGCCGACTCGCGGATCGGCTTGATCAAGCAGTCGCTCATGCCATCGCGCAGCAACTGCTGGCGTTCCTCTTCGAGCGCGTGCGCAGTCAGCGCCACAATGGGCCGCCGCTGCCAATCCCCGCCAAGCGCGCGGAGCGCTTTCATGGCGTCCACGCCGTTCATGCCGGGCATCTGGATGTCCATCAATACCAAGGCAATGGACTCACCATGCGCCATTGCCAGCGCTTCTTCGCCGCTTCCCGCGAGTAGCGGCGTCAAGCCGCGGTCCTGCAACAGCTCCTTGACCAGCAAGCGGTTGGAGGGGGTGTCATCGACGACCAGCACCTTGCCGGCCGGCGTGGAGGATGGCGCCTCTACCGCTGCGTGCGCCGCCTCGGGCTCGCTCGTCAGCAAGGTGTTGATGGCATTACCTAACCCGCGTCGCGAGACAGGCTTGGTGGTGATATCGCCGCCGTGGGGAAGTGTCAGGTCGGGGAGCTCGAAGGGATCGGCATTGACCAGCAGTAGTCCCGGGCAGGCGCAACGATCCAGCGCCTCGCGCCAGGCAGTGATCTCCCGGGGGCGCAGGTCATCCTGGGTCAGCCCCAACAGCAACAGGTCGATTCCCGGCGGCTGGGCCGTGCAGGCGTCCCGCGAGGGTAGCGGCACGACGTGAGCGTTCCAGCGCTCGAGCAGATGCGTGAACGCGTGCCGACTGGCGGTATGAGCTTCGAACAAGCCGACGCGGTAGCCGCCCAGGTTCAATTCGGGAAGGCGTTCGCGCTGTTGCGTGGCGATCAGCGTCAGCGAAAACGTGAAGGTCGTGCCTTCGCCGCTTTCGCTTTCGACATCGATCTCGCCGCCCATCTGCTCGACCAAGCGCTTGCTGATCATCAGCCCCAGTCCGGTGCCGCCGTATTTGCGTGAGCGGCTGGCATCGCCCTGGCTGAAGGCCTGGAACAGCCGCTCGCGACTCGCTAGGTCGAGGCCGATGCCGGTATCGCGGACGCTGATACGCAGCTTGGTGCTGGTGGCGCTGAGATCGTCGAGCATCACGCGGACCACAATCTCGCCGCGCTCGGTGAACTTGACGGCGTTGTTGACCAGGTTGGTGAGCACCTGCTTGATGCGTAACGGATCGCCGAGCAGTTGGTCGGGCACATCGTCGTAGACCAGGCCCAGCAGGTGCAGGCTCTTGCGCTGCGCGTTGGGGGCCTGAAGGCCAAGCACTTCATCGACGAGGGCCACCATGTCCACCGGCACGGTTTCCAGTTCGAGCTTACCGGCCTCGATCTTGGAGAAATCCAGCACATCGCTGATCAGCGAAAGCAGGTTGTCCGAGGCGGTTTGTACCTGCTCGAGCCATTCGCGTTGGCGACTGTCCAGGGCGCTGCGCCCGAGCAGTTGGCAGAACCCGATGATGCCGTTGAGTGGCGTACGAATTTCATGGCTGATATTGGCGAGAAACTGCGACTTGATGCGGTTGGCTTCCAACGCGCGGCGGTGAGCCATATCGAGTTCGATGTTCTTGACCTCGATGGTTTCCATCGACTCGCGCAGGTCGAAGGTCGTCTGGTCGATCTGCGCCTGGGTATCCTCGCGCAAGCGCATCATGTGATCGCCCAGGTCATTGAGCTGATGCCCTAACGTTGCCAGTTCACGCGCACCACGAGGCTTCAGACGGGCGCTGTAATCGCCGCCATTGAGGCGTTCGAGCAGATCGATCTGATGTTGCAGAGGCCTGGTAAGGCGACGGCTCAAGGGGTAGGCAAGCAGGAACAGCAACAGGCCCAGCACCAATCCGGCCATGCCGTGGCTAGCTAGCTGGCGATAAAAAGCCAGCGTCAGCGTCGTGGTACCCAGATCGACATCGAGCCAGTAGGTCGTGGTTTCATCCGGCGCATCTTGATCCGTGACCGTACCCAAGGGTTGCAGCCAGCGCCAGCGTTGCGCGTGCTCCTGCAATGTGCCCTGGGTCGGCATCGGGCGAGCAGGGGCCTGTTGTGTTTCGCCGAGGCTGAGCACGGCGTCGCCGTCGCCGTCACGAACGCTGACGGCGTCGATCTCATCGATATCCAGCAGGCGTTGGGCTAGCTGGCGGAGATGCTCGTCACGCTCTTCATCGAGCGCCAGCGTGAAGGCCGGCGCCAGCGTCGTGGTGACATCGGCGACGCGTGTGGCGAGTGCCTGACGCGCCTCTTGGCGACCGGCATAGATGTCATACGCCCCATAGATGATTCCCACGCCCAAGGGCAAACCCAGCAATAAAAGCAGCAAGCGCAGCCTTAGTGACATTCCGACCGTTCCCTTCGTCTTCCTCGTTGGCAGTATGCCACACTCAGCGGGTTCGCCTGTCGCCGACGGGCTGTCCCGGATATAATTGGACGTATCGAATAACCGACGAATGCGTTTTGACGCGACGCGCATTGCAAAGGATGAACCATGCAATTTCCCACTCTCGCGGATGTGGTTGGCCACACGCCGTTGGTCCGTTTGACCCGGCTGCACGCAGGTCGTAACAACACATTATTGGCCAAGCTCGAGGGCAACAACCCGGCGGGCTCGGTCAAGGACCGCCCGGCATTATCGATGCTCGGAGAAGCCGAGGCGCGTGGCGAGATCAGCCCCGGCGACACTCTGATCGAAGCGACCTCGGGCAACACCGGCATTGCGCTTGCCATGGCGGCGGCGATCAAGGGATACCGCATGACCTTGATCATGCCCGAGAGCGCTTCCAGCGAGCGCAAGCAGGCAATGGCCGCTTATGGCGCGACGTTGATCGAGGTCAGCAAGGACGCGGGCATGGAAGGTGCGCGCGACCTGGCTGATGAGATGATCGCGCGGGGCGAGGGTAAGCCGCTCAACCAGTTCGCCAATACCGACAATCCATTGTCGCATTATCGCACCACTGGGCCGGAGCTCTGGGAGCAGACCGACGGGCAAATCACCCATTTCGTCAGTTCGATGGGCACCACCGGCACCATCATGGGCGTCTCGCAGTATCTCAAGGAGCAGCGTTCCGATATTCAGATCGTCGGCCTGCAGCCCGCCGATGGCGCCAGCATTGCCGGTATTCGTCGCTGGCCGCGCGAGTACCTGCCGAGCATTTTCGATGCCTCAAGGGTCGACGTCACCCTGGATATCGGTCAGCAGGAAGCCGAGAAACATATGCGCTTGCTCGCCCGCGAAGAAGGCATTCTGGCGGGCGTCTCTTCCGGTGGTGCGCTCGCCGGCGCGTTGCGCATCGCCGAGCAGGTCGAGAACGCGGTGATCGTGTTCATCGTCTGCGACCGGGGCGATCGTTATTTGTCCACCGGTCTGTTTGCCCCGGAGCGTTGAGGATGGCGATGCTGGGCAAACGGCGCCCACCGCGCGCCGCCACAAGCCGCGTACGTCGGGAAAGTGGGACGCATGCACCGCGTAGTGGCGAAGCGGCAGATACGTTGACCATCGAGCGCTTGGCACATGATGGGCGAGGCGTGGCACGCGACCCGCATGGCAAGACGGTGTTCGTCGATCAGGCACTCCCCGGCGAGCGCGTGCGCATCGCTATTCATCGTCAGCGCAAGCGCTTCGACGAGGCGCATGTCGTCGAGTGTCTCGAACCTTCTCCGCAGCGGGTGACACCGCCTTGCATGTATTACGGGCGTTGCGGCGGTTGTGACTTGCAGCACCTGGCGCTCGAGGAGCAGCGTACCCATAAGCAGCGCACGCTCGAGGAACTGTTCGCGCGTCAGGGGCTCGGCCTCCCCGAGGTGCAACGTTTGGCTGGCGAGGGGCTGGGCTATCGGCGTCGCGCTCGCCTGGGCGTCAAATGCGATGCCCTGGGAACGCCGCATCTCGGCTTTCGTGCCCGTGGCAGTGAACACTTGGTCGACATCTACGACTGCATGGTGCTCGAGCCCGTCCTCGCGGACTTGATCGCCCCGCTGCGCGAATGCCTGACCACGCTGGAGGCGCCGCGACGCGTCGGCCACATCGAGCTGCTTGCCACTGCCGAAGGCGCCTGCGTGGTCATCCGTCAATTGCGCGATGTCCCCGGGGACGAAACTCGCTGGCAACGTTTCGCCGCCGAACGCGACATCACCTTGGTCTGGCAGGTGGGGCGCGATTCGCCCACGCAGCGCTGGCTGCATGCGCCGTTTGGCGAGACGCTGCACGTCACGCTGGCGCTGGACGACACCACCTTGCAACTAGGATGTGCGCCGGGCGATTTCCTGCAGATCAACACCGAGGTTAATGCTCAGTTGGTGCGTACGGCGTTACGCTGGCTTGCACCTCAAGGGCACGAGCGGGTGCTCGACCTGTTCGCCGGTGTGGGCAACTTCACCCTGGCGCTATCGCCGCATGTGGCCGCGATCAGTGGCATCGAAGGCAGTCCGGCGATGGTCGAGCGCCTTGCCGACAACGCGCGCCGTGTCGGTTTGCACCATGTCGAGGCACATCAGGCCGATCTGGCCACGCGTATGCCAGATGTCGACGATGTCGACTGGGTCGTGCTCGACCCACCGCGTGGCGGTGCCGAAGCGCTGTGCCGGGGGCTTGTCGAGCATCCGGTGGAAAAAGTGCTGTATGTCTCGTGCGATCCCGCCGCGCTGGCGCGGGATACGGCATATCTTGTGCAAGGTGGCTACCGCATCGAACGTGCCGCGGTGGTCGACATGTTTCCGCACACCGCGCACTTGGAGTCCATGCTGTTACTGACCCGCGAGAGATCGCGCGGTCGGTCCATGTCCGCAGAAAGGGAAGATCATGGTCAAGGTCCGTGAAGACCAGCCGCTGACGCAGACCGGTGAGGTCGATATCGCATTGTGGTTGAAGCGTCTCGAGGATGACGTCGTGCTGCGCGACACCGAGGAGATGCGCGAGGCCTGCGAGCTTGCCCGACATCTGGCCTATAACGCCGAGAAACCGCACCACAACTGGGCCGAACCGGCCTCGAGCTTTCGCACCGGCCTGGAAATGGCCGATATCCTTGGCGAACTCAAGCTCGATCAGTCGATTCTCGAGGCGGCGGTACTCTATCGCGCGGTGCGCGAGGGGCTGATCACGCTGGAGGCCATCGAGAAGCGCTTCGGTTCTGAAGTGGCCTCACTGATCGACGGCGTGTTGCACATGGCGGCGATCAGCCAACTGCAAGCGCCGCGTCAGGGATTATCGCAGCACAATCAGCAGGAAAACCTGCGCAAGATGCTGGTGGCGATGGTCGACGACGTGCGCGTGGCCTTGATCAAGATCGCCGAGCGCACCTGTGCGCTGCGCATGGTGCGCGATGCCCCGCGTGACAAGCGACTGCGAGTGGCGCGTGAGGTCTTCGATATCTACGCGCCGCTGGCCCATCGTCTGGGCATCGGGCAACTCAAGTGGGAGCTCGAAGACCTATCGTTTCGCTATCTTCAAGAGAGTGACTACAAGGCTATCGCCAAGCAGTTGGCCGAGAAACGCCTCGACCGCGACCGCTACATCCATGACGTGGTGGAAACCCTTAAAGGGTTGCTCGATCAGCAAGGCATCAAGCAATACGATGTCGATGGCCGTGCCAAGCATATTTACTCGATCTGGCGCAAAATGCAGCGCAAGCACATCGACTTCTCGCAGGTCTACGACGTGCGCGCGGTGCGCATTCTGGTGCCGGAAGTCGCCGACTGCTACACCGCGCTGGGCATCGTGCACTCGAGCTGGCATCACGTGCCGAATGAGTTCGACGATTACATCGCCAATCCCAAGCGCAACGGGTACCAGTCGCTGCATACGGCGGTGATAGGCCCCGAGAACAAGGTGCTGGAGATCCAGATACGTACCTTCGCCATGCACGAGGAGGCCGAACTCGGTGTCTGTGCCCACTGGCGTTATAAAGGTCACGATGTCGACTCGAAAAGCCGCAGCTACGAGGAGAAGATCGCCTGGCTGCGCCAGGTGCTCGAATGGCAGGAAGAAGTCGGCGAGCTGGGCGACCTGCGCGAGGGGCTTTCCAGCGATGTGGCGCCGGATCGTATCTACGTCTTCACCCCGGATGGCCATGTCATCGACATGCCCAAGATCGCCACGCCCATCGACTTCGCCTATCGCGTGCATACCGAGGTCGGCCATCTGTGCCGGGGCGCCAAGGTCGACGGCCGTATCGTGCCGTTGACCTATCAGCTGGAGACCGGTCAGCAGGTCGAGATTCTCACCGCGACCAAGGGCGGGCCGAGCCGCGACTGGCTCAATCCCAACCTGGGCTTCGTCAAGACCTCGCGGGCGCGGGCCAAGATCCAGGCATGGTTCAAGTATCAGGCGCGCAGCCAGAACATCGAAGAAGGTCGCACCCTGTTCGAGAAGGCGTTTCGGCGCCTGGATATCGAGGGTGTGGATTTCGACGCTCTGGCGCAAGCCGTCAATTACCAGACGGTCGACGACATGTATGCCGCCATCGGTGGCGGCGATCTGCGCATCGGGCAAGTGCTGCACCAAGCGCAGCAACTCTTCGGCGACACCGACGATCAAGAGCAACTCGACCGCCTGTTGGCCAAGCCGCGTCGGACGGCCAAGGCGGCCGTGGACGATATCACCGTGCTGGGTGTCGGCAACCTCAAGACCTCGATGGCCAATTGCTGCCACCCGGTGCCCGGCGATCAGATCGTCGGCTATATCACCCAGGGGCGCGGGGTCACCATCCATCGCCAGGATTGCCCCAATATTCTGCAGCTGCGTGCCGAGGAGCCGCGCCGCATCGTCGATGTCGAGTGGGGCAATGCCAGCGCTCAGTACCCGGTGGATATCGAGATCGAAGCCTGGGATCGCTCGGGACTGTTACGCGACGTCACGCATATTCTCACCGGTGACCGCATCAATGTGCTATCGGTCAATACGCTGACCGACAAGCATGACAACCTGGCGCGTATGAAAATCACCTTGGAAGTCGATGGCCTCGAGGCCCTGGAACGCATCTTTTCGCGGATTCAGCAGCTGCCCAACGTCATCGACGTCAAGCGGCTGCGCAGTGGAGGAGGCAAGACGGCATGAGCGAGGCATCCGCGCGTTACGGGCTCGACGATCTTTTGACGTTGATGGCGGTGTTGCGGGACACCGATCAAGGTTGCCCCTGGGACGTCAAGCAGGACTGGGACAGCATCGTCCCGCACACCCTGGAAGAAGCCTACGAGGTGGCCGATGCCATCGAGCGCCGCGCCTTCGACGAGCTGCCCGGCGAGTTGGGCGATTTACTGTTTCAGGTCGTCTACTACAGCCAGTTTGCGCGAGAAGAAGGGCGCTTCGATTTTCACGATGTCGTCGACGTGCTGACCGCCAAGATGGTGGCGCGCCATCCGCATGTTTTCCCCGAGGGAACGCTTGAATCGCGGCGTCCGGTCGGCGTGTCGGCCGACGAGGTCGAGACGGCGGGCGTCAAGACCCGCTGGGAGGCCCTCAAGGCGCAGGAGCGCGAGACGCGCCAGGCGGTATCGGTACTCGATGATGTGCCGCGCACGCTGCCCGCTCTGTCGCGTGGCGCCAAGCTCTCCAAGCGCGCCGCGCGGGTCGGCTTCGAGTGGCCCGATGCCCAAGGCGTGTATGACAAGATTCGCGAGGAGCTGGCGGAAGTCGAGGAAGCCGCGGTTCATCAAGATGCCGATCATGTACGCGAGGAAATCGGCGACTTGCTGTTCGCCGTCACCAATCTGGCAAGGCGCTTCGATGTCGATCCCGAGCGCGCGCTACGCGAAGCCAACGGCAAGTTCGAGCGCCGCTTTCGTCATGTAGAAAGTGCGCTGGCGGAGCGGGGCTATTCTCTCGAGGCCTCCTCCCTCGACGAAATGGAGCGTCACTGGCAAGCCGCCAAGCGCCGCGAAACCTCTGTGTCGTGAGAGGCAACATCCGTTGTGGGTGTCGGCGTGCCCGGGTAATGTAGTCAAGACAATAACTTGCCATGTCGGTCATTGCGGTGACCGGCACATCCACCACGGAGGGCATCATGAGTCACGACTTGCATGAATCGCTGCGCGACAACGTCCGCATCCTCGGCGATAGCCTAGGGCGCACCATTGCCGATGACCTGGGCGATGGCTTCGTCGATAAGATCGAGACCATTCGCAGCCTGGCCAAGCAAGGGCGCCAGGAAGACAGCGAAGGCCGCCGTGAATTGATCGAATACCTGCGCGCGCTGCCCGAGCAGGATTTACTGCCGGTGACGCGTGCCTTCAACCAGTTTCTCAATTTCTCCAATATCGCCGAGCAGCATTACCGTGCGCGTTTTCGTCGTGTCGAGGACTACAAGCCCGGCACCCAGCCCGATCTCGGCGAGCTATTCGGACGCATTCGAAGCGCTGGTCATGCGCCGCGCAAGCTGGTCGAGACGCTGGCCGCCATGCGTGTGGAACTGGTGCTCACCGCGCATCCCACCGAGGTCATCCGGCGCACCCTGATTCGCAAGTACGACGCCATAGACGAGTGTCTGACTACCATGGAAGGCGCCACCGAGCGCGAGGAGATCGCCGGTCGTGCCCGAGGACGGCTCGAGGAGCTGATCAGCCAAGCCTGGCACACCGACGAGATTCGCCACGAGCGCCCAACCCCGGTGGACGAAGCCAAATGGGGCTTCGCGGTGATCGAAAACTCGCTGTGGCAAGCGGTGCCTGATTTCCACCGTGAGCTCGATGATCTCTTGTTGGCCTCCGCTGGTGAACGCTTACCGCTGGACGCCGCGCCGCTGCGTTTCGCGTCGTGGATGGGCGGTGATCGTGACGGCAATCCCAACGTCACCGGGCGGGTCACCGAGGAAGTCTTGCTGCTGGGACGCTGGATGGCCGCCGATCTCTACGCGCGTGACCTGCTGCGCCTCAAGTCCGAGCTCTCGATGTGGAAGGCCAACGGCGCGTTGCGCGCCGAGGTTGGTAGTGACCCCGAACCGTATCGGGCCTTGCTCAAACGCTTGCTGGCAAGGGTCGAGGCGACACGCGATTGGGCCAAGGCGCGTCTCGACGGGCGCCCGTTCGATAGCGATATCCCGATCATCGAAACGCGCGATCAGCTCTATGCGCCGCTGTTGTCCTGCTATCGCTCGTTGTGCGACATGGGCCTGGATACCATCGCCAATGGTAGCCTGCTGGATACCCTGCGGCGCGTGGCGGTGTTCGGTGTCTCGCTGACCAAACTGGATATCCGCCAGGAATCCAGTCGTCATGCCCAGGTCTTCGACGAGTTGAGCGAATGCCTCGGCCTGGGCCGCTACCGCGAGTGGGATGAAGAGCAGCGCCAGGCCTTCCTGCTCGAGGAGCTGGAATCGCCGCGTCCGTTGATCCCCCGGCGCTGGGACTGCTCGGCGGAAACCCGCGAGGTAATCGATACCTTTAGCGTTATCGCTCGAGAACATCGCGAGGCGCTGGGCACTTACGTCATTTCCATGGCGGGGCAGCCGTCCGATGTGCTGGCGGTAGCGCTGTTGATGAAGGAAGTCGGCGGCGACATGCATCTCCCTATCGCGCCGCTGTTCGAGACGCTCGATGATCTCAATCGCGCCGGCGATGTCATCGCGCGATTGCTGTCGTTGCCCGGTTATCGACGCATGGCAGGCGATGGCCAGGAAGTCATGATCGGCTATTCGGACTCGGCCAAGGACGCCGGTCAGCTAGCTGCCGCCTGGGCTCAGTACCGCGCCCAGGAACAATTGGTCGGCATTTGCCGCGAGCACGGCGTCGCGTTGACGCTGTTCCATGGGCGTGGCGGTACCGTGGGACGCGGTGGCGGTCCGGCGCATGCGGCGATTCTTTCGCAGCCGCCGGGGTCGGTGAATGGTAGCCTGCGCGTCACCGAGCAGGGCGAAATGATCCGCTTCAAGTTCGGCCAACCGGATATCGCCCTGCGCTCCATGGAGATCTACGCGTGCGCGGTGCTCGAAGCCACGCTGCTGCCACCACCCGATCCCGAACCGGTATGGCGCGAGGAAATGGATCGGCTGTCCGATGTCGCGCACCGTGCCTACGTCGGTGTCGTGCGTGAGGATCCCGACTTCGTGCCGTATTTCCGCTCGGTGACGCCCGAAAGCGCGCTGGGCCGCCTGCCGTTAGGCTCGCGTCCCGCGAAACGGCGCCAGGAGGGCGGCGTAGAATCGCTGCGCGCGATTCCCTGGATCTTCGCCTGGACACAAACGCGGCTGATGCTGCCGGCCTGGCTGGGCAGCGGCGAAGCCTTCGCCACGCGTCTCGCCGAACCGGATGGCCGCGATCGCCTGCGCGACATGCGCGAACGCTGGCCGTTCTTCGGTACTTACCTGGATATGCTCGAGATGCTGCTGGCCAAGGCCGATCCAGACATCGCCGCCTATTACGAGCGCCGTCTGGTCGACGAGCCGGCGCTGCAAGCCTTGGGCAAGTCGCTGCGCCAGCGCTTGTCGCATCTGGAAACGGCGCTGCTGGATATCCTCGACCAGGATGAACTGCTCGAGCACACGCCGTTGATTCGCCAGGCCATCGAGGTGCGCAACCCCTATATCGACCCCTTGCATGGCTTGCAGGCAGAGCTCTTGCAGCGTAACCGTGACGCCGACGGCGCCATCAGCCCCGAGCTGTCGCGGGCGCTGATGGTGACCATGGCGGGGATTGCGGCAGGCCTGCGCAATACTGGCTAATCACGCTTGGCGGGCGTGAGCAGCGCCCGGGTCAGTATGCCGCCGACGAGACCCCAGAACGCGGCGCCGACACCGAGTAGCGTCACCCCCGAGGCGGTGATGAGAAAGGTGACCAGCGCCGCATCGCGTTGGGTCGCGTCGTGCAGGGCGTTATGCAGGCTACCGCCGATGGTGGTCAATAGCGCCAACCCCGCGATGGCCAGTACCAGAGGGCCGGGCAGGGCGGCAAACAGCGTGCCGATGGAACCGCCGAATACCCCCGCCAGCAAGTAGAACGCCCCCGCGCAAGCGGCGGCCATGTAGCGTCGTTCGGGGTCGGGATGCGCCTCGGGTCCCATGCAGATGGCGGCGGTGATCGCCGCCAGGCAGATCGAGAAGCCGCCCAGTGGCGCCAATATCAGCGTCGCCAACCCGGTGCAGGCGATCAGCGGCGATAGCGGTGGCGTATAACCGGCCGCTCGCAAAGTCGCCACGCCTGGCGCATTCTGGGACGCCATGCTGACCACGAACAGCGGAATGCCCACGCCGATCAACGATGACAGTGTGAAGCGCGGCGCAATCGGTTCAGGCATGTCGATGGCCAGCGTGACACGTGTCGTGTCGATGCCGCCTTGCAGTCCGGCGACGGCCAACCCCGCCAGGAGGACACCGAGCACCGCGTAGCGGGGGCAATAGCGTCGCCCCAACAGATACGCGATGCACATGGCGCCCACCAGGGTGAGATTATCCTCGAGGGAAGCGAAGGCCTCGAGCCCGAAGCGCAGCAACACCCCGCCCAGCATGGCAGCGGCAAGGGCATAAGGAATGCGCTCCATGAGCCGCGCGAAAATCCCCGTGATGCCGCATAACACCATCAGTGCGCCCGAGAACAGAAAAACGCCAATGGCCTCGGCAAGCGTATAGTCGCCGAGGCTCGTCGCCAGTAACGCTGCGCCGGGTGTTGACCAGGCAGTAAGCACCGGCACGCGATAGTAAAGCGACAGCCCCAGTGAAGTGACGCCCATGCCCAGCCCTAGAGTGCTCAGCCAGCCGCCGATCTGCGCAGGGCTGGCGCCGGCAGCCTCGGCCGCCTGAAAGACGATCACTGCCGAACTGGCGTAGCTCACCAGCACGGCCACGAACCCCGCCACGGTCGCCGAGACGGAAAGATCGCGTACGAAAAAAGGCTGACGCATGGTGGCTCCTTGCCCAGGCGATGGTCTGATTTTGGCGTTCTGTGCGTTATAACGCACGATAGCAGCGCCGACGATGACGTACAATTAATCTGCAGTGCATTAACCCGCAGTGCATTAATCCACGGTGTAGGCCTTGTCTGAAAAGTCGACGAGCGATGATCAGGCAAGGCAAAAATCGGCGAAAAGACGGAGTTTACAATGGTAAATGAGTACTTTGAGCCAATTTTTAACACAGCATGGTCGAGCGCAGACACTTTTCGGACAGTGCCTAGTCATTCCAAGGATGGTTTTTCGGAGGTCAGGGATATGCAGGAACCGACACCGCACATTGCCGCGACACTCAAGACGCTGCGCGCCGCGCAAGGCTGGAGTCTGGATCGGGCATCTCGCGCTACGGGGGTCAGCAAGGCGATGCTGGGGCAGATCGAACGTGGCGAGTCGAGCCCGACCGTGGCGACGTTGTGGAAAATCTCGGGCGGGTTCCGAGTGTCGTTCTCGCTTTTCTTCGAACAGGCCTCGGTCGAGGGAGGCCCGCCGGGTAACGCCGCGACGACGATATTGGAAGACGCCGCCGCCGGCATGACGGTGACACCGCTCTTCGCTTTCGATCCGGACCTGTGCTTCGAGATGTTCTTGATCGAGCTGGCGCCGGGCGCGTGTAGCGAGTCATCGCCCCACGAGCGTGGTGTTGTCGAGCACGTCGTGGTACTCGAAGGCGTGCTGGATTTGGGCCTCGATGGGACGTGGGACGCGCTCGGCATTGGCGAGGCGCGCCGTTTTGCCGCCGACCGTGAGCATGGCTATCGTAACCTTGGCGATCATGCGGTGCGCTTTCACGACATCATTCATTACCCGCAGGTTTAGCCTCGGGCCGGTATTTCTCCAGCAATGCCCAGAGGATGGCTGCGCTGTGCGCATCCGGATAGCCGTCATGGCGCATGGGGCGAAAGTGCATCTGAAAGGCGCGCAAGGTATCGCGTGTGAGCGCGTCGAAGCGGCCGGTGACATCCACGGGATAACCGTACGCCGCCAGCGCGCGCTGCCACTGGGTCAGCGAGGGCGGCGACGTCATGAAGCGCCTCTGGTAGGCCATCACGCGCTCTGTCTCCGGCCAGGCGCCGATGCCGGCCCGATACAGGCGATACCAAGGGAAACGCGGGCCCGGGTCGATCTTGCGTTGCGGGGCAATATCGGCGTGTCCCACGACATCCACGGGATCGATGTCGTGGCGTTCGATTATATCGCGCGCCAGGGCAATGAGCGTGTCGATCTGTTGCGCGGGGTAGGGCGTCCAGGTACGTCCACGGGGCGTGTCGCGTGGCCCTCGGTTGACGATCTCGATGCCGATGGAGGTGTCATTGAGGTTCGAACGCGACCCCCAGGCGCTAGCCCCGGCATGCCAGGCGCGTCGTGATTCATCGACTAGTTGATAAACCCTCGGCGTTGCCTCGCGCGTCACCAAATAGTGTGAGCTTACGCGCGGTCCCGTCAGAGTGCGGAGCGAACGCCGTGCATTGCTGTCGGTGTAATGCAGTACCAAGTGGTGCACGCGACTGCTCTGTGCCGTGGACTGATAAGAATGATCGACTCGGTAGCCGTCACGCGACTCGGTTGTCGGTGTGCCGCTGCACGCCGTCAGCGTGAACAGGCCGACGACAACGAGGCAGGCCAATGGAAGGCAAGGTATGGGTAGCCGCCAGCGCGCTGGGTGCGAATGGAAGCATGGCGTCGGCATGGCGGCGTCTCCGGCGTTAACTCATTACAGTGCGGCATACCAGTGGGCGATCAATATGCCCAGGGTAAGCGTCAACGAGAAGCTCAGCATGGTGCCCAGCAAAACGTACTCGGTGAGCTTGCGGTCGCGATCCTCACGCAGATCGCCGAAACGCAATACCGATTTGGCGGCCAGCAGGAAGCCAATGGGCACGAGTTGATCGGCCAGCACGAAGGTTAGCACTAGAAACCGCTCGAGCATGCCGATCCGCGCGCCCGCATCGGCGAGCGTACCGCTGTTGTCCACGCCATGGCTCCAGCGCCGCATGATCAGGGCGATGAGAATCGAGAACGGTCGCATGACGATCAAATACGCCAAGGCCACCAGCAGGGTTCGAGGATGCAATAGCCATGCGACGGCGTGGCCGAGCCAAGCGCCGTCACCGACCAGCCATGCCCAGGCGATGACGAGCACGCTGACATGTAGGGCTTGGTCGACGACGAAATAACGCACGTACTCGGCCGGGGCGTGGCTCTTGAAGGCATCGATGACGAGATGCGTGACGGCGATGAAAGCCGCTCCCAACGAGGCGGTGGCAAGGGATTGAGAGCTGATGAATACCAGCCAAGTCAATGCGCCATGCACGCCGGCATGCAAGTAAAGGGCTCGGGAACGTTGGCGTCGAGCGTTCTTGTCGCGAACCCAGGCAGCGCTCTGGAGCAGAAAGTCACCGGCCAGGTGCGCGATCAGCAACAGCAACAGCGTGGTCAAGGAAGAGCCAATCATCGTGAAGCCTCCATGATGGCGGCAATACGTTGCTCGACATGCGCGAGATACTCCTCGATCAGCGGCCAACGTGCGGCGTGCAAGCGTTGGTGGATAGTCGATTGCGCACGCCCGAGGCGTTTGGCCAAGGCTTTCTGGGTTTCGGCATGCTGCAGTTGCCAGTACATTACTTCAGCGGCGTTATGGGTCCAGCCCTGGAGGGTGGCATCGGCGAAACGCGTTAACAGGGCCAGGGTGTCATCGGGTTCGGGCAATGACAGCGCAAAGCGCGTATCGCCCTCGCTCAAGGCATCCAGGGCCTGGCCGGAGCGCACGTAGACCTCGCCATTGGCTGAGGCGAAACGTCCCGTTTTGGGTAAATGCCCCGAGCCGATGGCCACTGCGATGCGGGCGTCCCAGGTCTCGCGCCGCGAAGGGGAATGCCGTATCAACGCGGCACGAGTCAGCACGGCGGCGGTCATGGTCTGCACGGGCGAACGCAAGGCGACTTGAAAGCCATCGCCTCGATAGCGGTCCACGCATGCCCCGTATTGCGATTCGAGGAGCCCTAGTGCGCTTTCGAGCGCTTGATCGAGCCGCGTTTGGTCATTGATGCGGCGTGACCCGACGATGTCGCCGGTCAGTACGCTGAGTGGGATTTCATCCATATTTTATCGCCTTTTAATACGATATTTGGCAATAATAGTAGAATAATTATATAAGTCTAGCTACTCGTAAAATGAATCGATTATTGAACTAAGCTAGAGCGATATCCTGTATACTGTAATTATATACAGTATTTTGGGCATGCCAACCCCGCAAGGGGCCACCGTGTCGGTGGAGCGAGGTTGTAATCAGGGGGGCTGCTATCCGGCGTGGGTCTCAAGCGCTTCGACGGGTGACGAGAGCATACGCGCCTGGGTGGTATTGCGGCCCTGGGCTTTGCAGGCATACAGGGCTTCATCGGCGCAGGCAATCATGTCGTCGATGTCTGCGCCGACGCCGGGAGGACTCGTCACGACTCCCACGCTGACGGTCACGACGTTGGCGGTGGGCGAGTACTCATGCGGGATGCCCATGGCCTGGATCATGCCACGCATGGCATCGGCCAAGCGCCAGGCCTCTTGACTAGGGGTGTCGATGAGTAAGACGAGAAACTCCTCACCTCCCAAGCGAACGACGATGTCCGTTTCACGACGGAAGGTATCGCGCAATACGCCCGAGATCTGCACCAGACATTCGTCGCCGGCTGGGTGACCGTAGTAGTCGTTATAAGGTTTGAAATGGTCGACATCCATCATCAGTACTGAAACCGTACAGTCGAGACGTCGTGTGAGGGGCAGAGCGACATCGAGCCGATTTTCCAGCATGCGGCGATTGCCCAGTTTCGTGAGCGGATCGACCAGCGATTGTTCCAGCAACTGGGCATTGTGTGTTTTGAGGTCCTCGACCAAGTGCTGGAACTGGCGTGCCAGCTCGCCGACTTCATCGCGGCGTTCGGTGAGGTAGGTCGTCATCATGAGATGGGTATTGTCACCTTCATGCAGTCGACGAGCATGCTCCGAGAGCCGCCGCATGGGGTGCAAAAGGTCCCTTTCGATTCTCAGTAGCACCCAGCCTGAAGTCAGCGATACCAGCAGTAGCAGCGCGATGACCTGTATGGGCCAGGGCCAGTGCGCCCCACCGACTCCCCAGCCGAACAGGCCGCTGCCCATGAAGGCCAACACACTCAGGCGGGCCCATCGCCCCTTGAAGATAAGTGGTTGTTTTCCCTGCATCGATATTATAGACATTAGTATCCATGCCGTTTTTTATGAAGCGGTCAGTCTAAACAGTCAATCGATGTAAATAAAGGTATCATATAAGTAAAGCAAAATTAATTTTCATGAGTTGATGTGGATCATTTTAAACAGACGTTTAATAAAAGCGTTATATCAACTATGACATTGAAGTTGCGTTTCACTTTTAAAGTATCGGTTCAATTTGTGGGGGAGGAAGGAGTGGAGTGGATACATGATAAGGCATGTCTGACATGCTCGGGTCCACTTGGCGTGAAGCATGGCGCATAAAAAAGCCCCGCTGCTGGTGAGCGGGGCGATAAAACGTCAGCTAGTCAAGAAAGAGCTCTTAGAAGTTGAGACCGAAGTTGGTCTGCACGCTGGTGTGCCAGCCATCATCGATCGGTGAGCCGAAGTAGTTGAGTGCGTTCTTGTTGGAAACGACACTGAACCAGGCATAGTAGGGCCCGGCCGTGACCTTCATACCCAGATCGTTGAGCATCGGATCATCGACGTTACCGTAACCGCCATTGACTGGCGAGTAATCGTCTGCCGGGCTGATATAGCTGAAGTCGTTGTAGAAGTAGAGGTTATCGATGTCACCCCAGTTGACGTTCATGCTGTAGCCTAGGCTGGCGGAATACATCTGGCCTTCGGCGGGGATCAGGTAGTTGAAGCCGAATGCACCAATTTGCATAACATCATCGGAGATACCGCTATTGGCAGGATTCTCGGCGTCGTATTCGTAAGCGGTGGCCTGCAGTTGTGTGAGCCAGGAGCCGTAGCTACCGTTCAAGCCCAC
Source organism: Chromohalobacter beijerinckii (assembly GCF_023061185.1). Classification (GTDB taxonomy): domain Bacteria; phylum Pseudomonadota; class Gammaproteobacteria; order Pseudomonadales; family Halomonadaceae; genus Chromohalobacter; species Chromohalobacter beijerinckii. Next base: position 3,348 of record NZ_JAKGAK010000001.1, on the reverse strand, counting down.
GGCGGCCTGCCAGTTGCTGCCGCTGTCGTGAGTGTAATTGTTGTAGAGCTGACCGCCCTTGGCCGAGAAGTTGATCTCGGTGGTGTAGTCAGTGCCCTGGCCGAAGGTATAGGCGACACGGCCGGCGAGCTGGTTTTCTGCCGTATTACCTTGGCGTGTGGGGTTGCCATCCTCATCTACCGGAGTTTCGCCAATGGGGTTGGCACCGTAGTGCTCGTTGCCGTCACCCAACTGGTCGCTCTTGAAGAAGGCCAGCGAGGTATCCCAGGCGCCCTGGCTATGATCCCACTTGATACCGGCGTTCTGGTTGTCATTGAAGCCGGCGAGATACGGCAGGTTGCCATACCAACCCAGGTAGCCGTAATCCATGTTGCCGAACGGCGTCTGGACCAGGCCCACCTTGACGGTGTCGTTGTCGCTGGCCTGATAGCCCATCCAGCCACTCTTCAGGAACTGGTAACCGTCGTAGAATCGGTAATCGAACCCGTAGAGGAAGTTGCCGTGCTCACCGTTGAGGGCGAGGACGAACTTGCCGAAATCCATGTCGCCAGCGGTGTCCTTGCTGGGCTCACTCCAGTCGTTGTAGCTCGCGTTGAGCTGGAGCGTACCGCTGATCTGGGAATTCTGGATCGAATCGATCAGTGAGCGGTTTTCCTCGGCGAGGTCACGCGTCTCTGAGGTCGCCTGGCTGCTGTCGGCGGTCGTGGTCGACTGCTGAGCGTCGAGTTGCTGCTCCATACGCTCGACTTGCGCGCGTAGGGCATCCAACTGGCGCTGCATGGCCTCGGTGTCTTGTTGTGCCAATGCCGGCGCAGCAAAAGCCAGTGTGCCGGTAACGCCCATGGCGAGGCCGGCTGCCTTGAATGATAGTTGTGCCACTTTTTTTCTCCGTTTCCTGCTTAGGGTCGTGAGTCGTCGGATGGGCTGGGTAGCCCTTGCGAACTGACGCCAGGGAAACGCTGAATCGCTTGCTCTAGATGAGCACACAACGCCATGCCATGCACGAAGACGCGCCCCAGAAAACGAGGGCGGTTCCCATGCTTCGCGAGCCATGCGTTGGATATGATTCAGGCGTTCCCTTGATTGCCTTTATTTTCGTTATGAGCAGCATCATACCTAAATCTTGCCGTTACATAAATAGGTGTTATGGAATGGCAGGGGATTCCCCGTATGAGCGCTTATGAAGGGCCCTAAAAGCATTTCGCAGGGGGGCAAACGATCGTGAGATGACGCTGAGCGCTCGATTGACGATAATGCCTCACCAACCCACGCCTGATGAACAGAAGGGCGAGTGTGGTGAGGAAGCAAGCAGACAACATGGACAAGGAGAACGAGATGCGCCAAGTATGGCTAATGGCGATTCTAGTAGGCGGTATCGGAGCAAGCGTGTCGGCGTGCAGTTACACGCCCGCGCGTATCGACCCCGAGCCCGTTGTTGAAGTCGGTGATGGACACCATGACCACGATGAGCGACATGAACATGGGCATGGCGGTGATTTCTGTCCGCCCGGACAAGCCAAGAAAGGCAACTGCTGAAGCGCGATGTATTGTGGGCGGCCATCTAAAGCTCGTTATAGCAGCTCCCGCGTGGTCGTTTCGTGGTGACCGTTTTCAGCATCATAAAAACGCCATGGTCGGTTATTCCGACCATGGCGTAAGATTCCGCGCTCCCTTGGCGTCTTCCTGACGCACCGGTACTTTACCGGTTCCCGTGAGCCTCCTAGCTCAACATGCTTCCCTAACGCGCTTAACGACAGTGTCCCTTGTCTGACGAGCAATGGCCTGCTGAGCCATGCATCGCCACTGCCTGTTGTACCCAGTCTCTGTGACAATGTCGCGTCACGGATGTGACGTTTACATGGTCACTTTTTGATGGCCGCTTCTAATAGTCACTTCTGTTAGTATTTCGCACTTTTGATACAACACACTCAACGGGAACACGGCAATGAATGCGGTTATTTTGGCCGTTCTGGTCATGGTGGGGCTCGCATTGGCGCGAGTATCGGTAGTGTTTGCGCTTATCGTGGGCGCCTTGGTGGGCGGTTTGGTCGGCGGTCTGGGACTCGAGGATACGCTGGCCGCGTTTAACGATGGCGTGGGAGGCGGCGCCAAGGTAGCGCTGGCCTACGCAACGCTAGGGGCGTTCGCAGTGGCGATTTCACGCTCAGGACTTCCCGACTTATTGGCTCAGCGGTTGATTCGTCTGCTCGGCCACGAAGCGTCATATAAACGTCAATCGGTGGTGAAATACATCCTGCTCGTGGCGTTGCTATTAGTAGCAATTTCCTCGCAGAACCTGATTCCCGTGCATATTGCCTTCATTCCCATTTTGGTCCCGCCGCTGCTCAAGATCATGAACCCCCTGCGTCTGGATCGACGCATGGTGGCCTGCGTGCTGACCTTCGGCCTAACGGCGCCTTATATGTTGTTACCGGTCGGCTTCGGGGCGATCTTCCTCAACGATATTCTGTTGGCCAATATCAACTCGGCGGGCGAGGCCGTGGGGCTCGAGGTAACGCGTGGCATGGTACCGCTAGCCATGGGCATTCCTGTCGCGGGTATGGCGCTGGGGCTCTTGGTGGCTGTGCTCTATTCTTATCGCAAGCCGCGTGATTATGAAGCGCGCGATGTCGTGACGAGTAACGTCCCGCATCATTCCGGAGAGGTTAGCCTCCACACTCGCGGGTTAGTAATGGCCGTCGTGGCCATCGTCGCCGCCTTATCGATTCAATTGTATAGTGGCTCGATGATCATGGGCGGGCTCGTTGGCTTTGCCTTGCTCTCGCTGGGCGGCATCTTCAAATGGCGTGAAGCCGATGACCTCTTCACCAGTGGAATGCGCATGATGGCGCTAATTGGCTTCATCATGATTACGGCGGCGGGGTTTGCCTCGGTCATGCAAGCCACGGGTGAGATCGACACGCTGGTCGAAAACGCCTTTGCCATTATCGGCGATCATCAAGGCCTTGCCGCATTGATCATGCTGCTGGTCGGCCTGTTCATTACGCTGGGAATCGGCTCGTCGTTCTCGACGATTCCCATCATTGCCGCGATCTATGTCCCACTAGCCGTGCAATTCGGCTTCTCGCCCATGGCCACGGTGGCACTGGTAGGCACCGCCGCGGCGTTGGGGGATGCCGGCTCGCCGGCCTCCGACTCGACGTTGGGGCCGACTTCGGGACTCAACGTCGATCGCCAACACGACCATATCTGGGACTCGGTCGTCCCCACCTTCATTCATTACAATATCCCGCTCATCGTCTTCGGCTGGCTAGCGGCAATGTGGCTTTAAATGGGCATGCTGCTTTGAAGGTGAGACCTGATAAAGTCGCTTCGCTTGCTTGAAAG